>NZ_VWWV01000001.1 GCF_011752815.1 Enterobacter sp. Cy-643 | reverse complement strand
AAAAAAAAAAGCTGGGATAGCGC
Source organism: Enterobacter sp. Cy-643 (assembly GCF_011752815.1). Lineage (GTDB taxonomy): Bacteria > Pseudomonadota > Gammaproteobacteria > Enterobacterales > Enterobacteriaceae > Cedecea. The sequence continues at coordinate 1,792,407 of NZ_VWWV01000001.1, read as the reverse complement.
TTCGTTGTCTACGCGACAGGCCAGATCGTCTTTCACCAGGCGGAAAGCCTGCTGGCGAGTCAGCTGGTGACGTTTCAGCAGCTGGAAGAACTGGTGCACGTCGGTCATCGCTCGCCATTCGGCGTCCACTTTGTCGGCTTCGACGGTTGGCGTCATCACCGCTTCTTCACCGGCCTTGATCTCCAGCGCCGGGTTGTCGGTGTGGATAAAGCGGGTCAGGACCTGGCTCCAGGCGTCAACATCTGTGTTGTCGGTGGTGTACACCTTCAGCAACGCGTCACCCTGATGGTCAAAGAATTGAATACTCTGGCGTTCGCCGCGGGCGGTCTCTTCCCGGACGTGGAACACGCTCGCCCACTGGTTCAGGAACAAACGCAGATCCAGCGCGCGAGGGTTCAGCACCAGCCCGGCATGGCCGTTAAGATGCTGGTTTTCGAAGCGGCCTACCTGCTCATGAACGGCATATTCATTGCGGCAGATGCACTTTGTTTCCCCCACGGCTTCCAGCGCGGCGAAGATCTCTTTCACATCGCCATTCAGGCGCCATGCATCGTGACCGACGCGGGCATGGGTCAGTTCCGCTTCGCTGATTTGCATCAGTTTGGCGATATCCCGGGCATATTTTTTCGGGTGTTCTTGCTTAAGCTGGATCCAGCTGTCGTAACGCTGACTCATGAATAACTCCTTTACCATTGATAGCTCACGAAAATTTTACCGTTACGGCCATCCTGCGGGAGACCCTGCGGTGACCAGTACTCTTTATCGAAGGCGTTGCCAAACACCAGCGTGGTGGTTAAACCGCGCAGATGCTGCTGCCCTTTATAGCTGATATAAAAATCACTGACCGCGTAACCCGGCTGCTGTGCATAGGAGCTGCTGATATGGGTGGAACGCTCGGCGAAGGTGCCGACCCAGCCCACGGAGAAGCCGCTGTGTGACACTGGGATATCCAGGGTGGTGGTGACGGTGTCCGGGTTCAGGCTGGAGATGTACTCGCCGGTATCTTCATCTTTACCGCGGGTGCGGTTATAGGCTGTATCGAGGCTGAACAGATCGGCGGTGTATTTCGCGTTGACGTCCCAACCCCAAATTTTTGCTTTTGGCACGTTGTAGGACATGGTGGTCGCTTTGGCGAAGTCCACGGTGGTAGAAATGTAATCTTTCGCTTTGGTGTCGAAGTAGCTGGCTTTGAATTCCAGGCCGTCGTTAGCCATTGCCAGATTGTCGAAGCGCAGACCGAAGCCGTATTCCTGCGTTTCGTTGGTTTCCGGGCGCAGGTTCGGGTTTGGTACCCAATAGTTGGTGTAGCGAGTGCCGATAGAGAAGTGCTTGGCGTCGTTGTACATCTCGCCCATGGTCGGCGCACGGAACGCCTGTGCATAGGAACCAAACAGCATCAGCCAGTCGGTTGGGGTGACAGAAACCGCCCCGCGTGATGACCACTTGTCGGCATCCACGTCTTTATAGCCCTGGCTGCTGCCGCTGTAGTTGTCATAACGCGTCCCGGCCAGGATAGAAACTGGCAGGTCGCGCAGGGTGATTTCATCCTGCAGCCAGCCGGAACCGAAGTTGATTTTCGCCTGTGGGAAACCGGTCGTCAGGCCACCAGGTGCCTGTTCCTGACGGTAATATTCGCTGCCGTAAGTCAGCAGGTTGGCCGCGAAGCTGTCGCTAAACAGACGGCTGCGGTTTTCGAGCTTGCCGCCTTTGGTCGTCTGTTTACGGAATTCACCGCCCTGATTCGGGGTTTCGGCGTTGATACGAGCTTCGGACCAGTAGGCCGTTGCGGTCGCATTCAGCCAGTCGTTATCCTGCGGACCAAGGTGGTATTTCAGCTGCGCGTCGCGCTGAATGGTGGAGCGATTGGTCATTGGATTGCTGTTTGCAGTCGCATCCGGCGTCTGCGGGTTTTTCGGTTCCTGAGCGCTGTTATTGTAGTAACGCAGGGAGCCAGACAGCGACTGAGCCGAATCAATATACCAGGTACCTTTGGTCAGCAGGTTGCCAATGTTTTCGTCGTTAGGGGCCGTTTCGCCGTTACTCTGACGCAGATTACCGCGATCGCGGCTGGACCAGGCGACGACGCCGTCCAGGTTATCGGTACGGCCAAAGGCGCTGGCACCCATACCGATGCTGTGGTCGCCGGTGCCGCCGGTGCCGAAGACGCGGAAGCCGCTGTTTTGCCCGTCAAATAGCAGATCGGCGGCGTCGGCGGTTTCATAGGAGATAACGCCGCCCAGCGCGCCACTTCCGTACAGCAGGGCTGCCGGACCGCGTACCACTTCAATACGTTTGATAAGTGCAGGATCGAGGAACGTACTGTTCAAGTGACCCGTGTCCGTGCCCTGACGAATGCCGTCTACCAGGGTAAGCACGCCGCGGCGGTCGTAACCGCGCATGTTAATGTCCTGGCCGTTGGTGCGCCCGGTGCCGTCGATGGTGATCCCCGGGACTTTGCGCAGCATGTCGGCGGCGGAAGTGGACGTCTGGCTCTCCGGCGAGTTCGCGTCGATAACGCTCACCATCATCGGAGCTTCGAAAGTGCTGCGTTGGTTACCGGTGGCAACCACGGTCATTTGCTCGTCTTTCGCGAAAGCGGGCAGGGCGGTAAATACGGCTAACGTGAGTACAGACAGACGAAAACCTGCTGTGTTGGTGCAAGGCATAGCGCAACTCTCCTAAGGAATATCGAAAGCGCTGGCTGCCTGGGTATGACCTGGGTGGCTGGCTAATTTCCCCGCCTGGGTGCGGGGAACGGTTTGTTTAATTTATTTGGTCAGGATCAGCTTCCCGGCCTGAGTCTGGCGTAACAGATATTGCTGCCCTTCATGGACGATAACAACGCGGCCATCGGCACCGAGCAGCGTTTTGCTGTCAACCTGGCGAGGCTCTGTCGCGGGCTGCGGGCGGGCGGGGGTGAATGGTTTATCCATACGCTTCACTCTGTTTACAAATGACAATCAGTGTAACAATGAGAATCATTATCAGAAAAAGCCGAATCAGCAGCAAGCATTATTTGTAAGAATTGTGTGAATCAGGGAATTTCTTTGCGGGCGCGTTGTCGTGAAGCGTAATGCTATGATATCCGGCGGGTTATTAAGTTCCCGCCGGTGGAGACTATCAGAAGCGGCGGTCAGCGGCCTGAGCCAGCATAGCGACCAGCGTTTCCGTATCTTCCCAGTTGAGGCACGGATCGGTGATCGACTGTCCGTAAGTCAGGGGCTGGCCAGCAACGATTTGCTGCGTCCCTTCTTTCAGGAAGCTTTCCGCCATGATCCCGGCAATCGCCCGCGAGCCGTTGCGGATTTGCGTGCAAACATCTTCGCAAACATCCAGCTGACGACGGTGCTGCTTCTGGCAGTTGCCGTGGCTGAAATCAATGACCAGATGTTCAGGCAAGTCAAACGCGCTCAGCGTGTCGCAGGCAGCGGCAATGTCTTCTGCGTGGTAATTCGGCTGCTTGCCCCCGCGCATAATAATATGGCCATAAGGGTTGCCGCTGGTCTGGTAAATCGTCATCTGCCCTTGTTTATCCGGGGAGAGGAACATGTGGCTGGCACGCGCGGCGCGAATAGCATCCACCGCAATGCGGGTATTGCCATCCGTACCATTTTTAAAGCCAACCGGGCAGGAGAGTGCGGACGCCATTTCACGGTGGATTTGGCTTTCGGTCGTGCGGGCGCCAATCGCACCCCAGCTAATCAGGTCGGCGATATACTGCCCGGTCACCATATCCAGAAATTCGGTTGCGGTAGGGACACCCAGCTCGTTGACCTGCAGCAGCAGGCGGCGCGCCTGTTCGAGGCCGTAATTAATGCGGTAGCTGCCGTTCAGGTCAGGGTCGGAAATTAACCCTTTCCAGCCGACGACGGTGCGGGGTTTTTCGAAATAAGTGCGCATCACGATCTCAAGACGATCCTGATGTTTTTCTCGCAGCGTTTTGAGGCGGCGAGCATAGTCCATCGCGGCGTCGAGATCGTGGATCGAGCAAGGACCGACGATAACCAGCAGGCGCTTATCTTCACCGGTAAGGATCTTCTCTATCCGGCGGCGGGCGGCGGTAACGTGCCGGGCAACTTCAGCGGAAACCGGGAAGCGCTCGTTTAACTCAGCCGGTGTCACCAGACTGTCGATGCGCGCGGTTCGCAATTCATCTGTTTTGTTCATTGGGTGTCTCAGAAATTTTGTCTTCTCTGCGGCAGATTTACCGGGAAGTGATGGGGATCACAATAAACCAAAGCTGACCGATTTCAACATCCGGCCAGCTTTGGCGAAAGGATTGCCCCACCGCAGTCTGTACACCCTAGCATACACGCCTGGTCTTTTGTGCTAGTTTCTTAGTACATGCGGCGATTAAGTCCCATAATATCGAGAATTTTGGTCGCCATCTCTTCAACAGAATAGTTGGTACTGTTGAGGTAGCGGATCTGGTTTTTACGGAACAGGGCTTCCACTTCGGCAACTTCCAGACGGCACTGGCGGAGAGAGGCATAGCGGCTGTTTTCACGCCGCTCTTCACGAATGGCGGCCAGTCGCTCAGGGTTAATGGTCAGGCCAAAAAGCTTGTGCTGCAGCGGTTTAAGCACGGCCGGGAGCTGAATGTTGTCCATGTCATCGGCAATAAAAGGGTAGTTCGCGGCGCGAATGCCAAACTGCATCGCGAGGTACAGGCTGGTCGGCGTTTTTCCACAGCGGGACACGCCCAGCAAAATCACCTGCGCCTGATCGAGATTGCGCATCGAAATCCCGTCGTCGTGCGCCAGCGTGTAATCAATGGCGGCAATACGGGCGTCGTATTTCGTCAGGTTGCCGGGGTTAAGGCCGTGCGTTCGGTGGGCTACCGGCGTCGGATCCAACTTTAGCTCCTGCTGCAGCGGGGCAACCAGCGTTTGTACGATGTCCTGACAGAAGCCTTCGCTCTGCATAATGATGTCGCGGATATTGGGCAGCACGATGGAATAAAACACCAGCGGGCGCACCCCGGTTTGTTGGTAAATAGCGTCAATCTGCTCTTTCACCGCTTTTGCGCGGCTTTCATTTTCAACAAACGGCAGCGTAATACTGTTGATAGATACCGGGAATTGTGACATGACCGCGTGACCAAGTACTTCAGCGGTAATCGCGGTGCCATCGGAAATACAAAATACCTGACGATCGACTACATTATCCATTTTTATTCCTGAGCGGGGAACCTGTTTCCCTAAAGCATAAAGTAAAACAAGGGATTCCGAGTAGCGCTAATCTTAATTTAAAAAGTGAAATAGCGTTTTTAAATTTAATAAACCATCTGAAATATATTTAAATCAACACTATACCCATTTGAAATGTAAGGATTATATGATAATCAATGGTTTATGAAATGAGCGGATCTATCCGAAAATGTCATATTTTATTTTGCTTGAACGATTCACTGGTTTCATTCCCCCCTCAGAATATGCAAAGCTAAATACGAAGTCTGGTGTTTCTTGTACCCATTCATTTAAAAAAGGATTGTTTCGATGTCCAATAACGGCTCGTCACCGCTGGTGCTTTGGTATAACCAACTCGGCATGAATGATGTAGACAGGGTCGGAGGCAAAAATGCCTCCCTGGGTGAAATGATTACCAATCTTTCGGGTATGGGCGTTTCCGTCCCGAACGGTTTTGCGACCACCGCCGAGGCGTTTAACCTGTTTCTCGACCAGAGCGGCGTGAACCAGCGTATTTACGAGCTGCTGGATAAAACCGACATTGACGATGTGAGCGAACTGGCAAAAGCCGGGGCGCAGATTCGCCAGTGGATTATTGACACGCCTTTCCAGCCTGAGCTGGAGCATGCCATTCGTGAAGCATACCAAACGCTCTCCTCCGATGATGCCGAAGCCTCTTTTGCGGTGCGTTCTTCTGCCACTGCGGAAGACATGCCGGACGCTTCCTTTGCCGGGCAACAAGAAACTTTCCTCAACGTGCAGGGCTTTGATGCCGTGCTGGTGGCGGTGAAACACGTTTTCGCCTCGCTGTTTAACGACCGCGCCATTTCCTATCGCGTGCATCAGGGCTACGACCACCGCGGCGTGGCGCTCTCCGCTGGCGTTCAGCGTATGGTGCGCTCCGACCTCGCTTCTTCCGGGGTGATGTTCTCCATTGATACCGAATCCGGTTTCGATCAGGTGGTGTTTATCACCGCCGCGTGGGGCCTGGGTGAAATGGTGGTGCAGGGCGCGGTAAACCCGGATGAATTCTACGTCCACAAGCCAACGCTTGAGGCGGGCAATCCGGCCATCGTTCGCCGCACCATGGGGTCGAAAAAAATCCGCATGGTCTACGCCCCAACGCAGGAACACGGCAAGCAGGTGCGGATTGAAGACGTGCCGGAAGCCGATCGCGACCGTTTCTGTATTACCCAGGAAGAAATTCAGGAACTGGCTAAGCAGGCGGTGCAAATCGAAAAACATTATGGCCGCCCGATGGACATCGAGTGGGCTAAAGACGGCCATACCGGCAAGCTGTTCATCGTGCAGGCTCGCCCGGAAACCGTGCGTTCCCAGGGCCAGGTAATGGAACGCTACCAGCTTCACGCGCAGGGGCAGATCGTGGCGGAAGGCCGCGCGATTGGCCACCGCATCGGCGCGGGGCCGGTAAAAGTTATCCACGACATCAGCGAAATGAACCGCATCCAGCCTGGCGACGTGCTGGTCACCGACATGACCGACCCGGACTGGGAGCCGATCATGAAAAAAGCGGCGGCGATTGTCACCAACCGCGGCGGGCGTACCTGCCACGCGGCAATCATCGCGCGTGAGCTGGGCATCCCGGCCGTTGTGGGCTGTGGCGATGCAACCGAGCGCATGACAGAAGGCCAGAACGTGACCGTTTCCTGCGCCGAAGGCGACACCGGTTACGTTTACGCGGAGATCCTCGACTTCACCGTGAAAAGCTCCACGGTTGATGCCATGCCGGATCTGCCGCTGAAAATCATGATGAACGTTGGCAACCCGGATCGCGCGTTTGACTTCGCCTGCCTGCCGAACGAAGGCGTTGGCCTGGCGCGCCTGGAATTTATCATCAACCGCATGATTGGCGTGCACCCGCGCGCGCTGCTGGAATTCGACCAGCAGGAGCCCGCGCTGCAGGCGGAAATTCGCACGATGATGAAAGGCTATGACGACCCGGTTGAGTTTTACGTAGGCCGCCTGACCGAAGGGATCGCGACTTTGGGCGCGGCATTCTGGCCGAAGCGCGTGATCGTGCGCCTGTCCGACTTCAAATCTAACGAATACGCCAACCTGGTGGGCGGCGAGCGTTATGAGCCGGAAGAAGAGAACCCAATGCTGGGCTTCCGTGGCGCAGGTCGCTACGTGGCGGACAGCTTCCGCGACTGCTTCGCGCTGGAATGTGCGGCCATGAAGCGCGTGCGTAATGAAATGGGCTTGACCAACGTTGAAGTGATGGTGCCGTTTGTACGTACCGTTGCCCAGGCAAAAGCGGTGGTTGACGAGCTGGAACGTCAGGGCCTGAAGCGCGGCGAAAACGGGCTGAAGATCATCATGATGTGCGAGATCCCGTCCAACGCCCTGCTGGCGGATGAGTTCCTGCAATACTTTGACGGCTTCTCCATTGGTTCGAACGACATGACGCAGCTTGCGCTTGGCCTGGATCGCGATTCTGGCGTGGTTTCCGAACTGTTTGACGAACGTAATGACGCGGTGAAAGCGCTGCTGTCGATGGCGATCAAAGCGGCGAAGAAACAGGGCAAATACGTCGGGATCTGCGGCCAGGGGCCGTCCGATCACGAAGACTTTGCCGCCTGGCTGATGGAAGAGGGGATTGACAGCCTGTCCCTGAACCCGGACACCGTGGTGCAAACCTGGCTCAGCCTTGCTGAACTGAAGAAGTAACGTTTAACCCTTCTCTTCCACAAAGAGAGGGGATCCGGCCCGGCGGCCTGCGTTAAGCGGTCACCGGGCCGACACTTATCCCCGCTTAATCAATTCCTTCATACCGGTAATAATAGCCTCGCACCAGGCGGCGTAATCATGCCCGCTCGACCAGGGATTAAAGCTCACCTCGTAACCCTTTTCACGCAGCGCGGCTTCAAGCTGTTGCGTATTACGGTAAATGCCGCCGTCTGCACCTTTGCTTTCAAAACGTCCCGCCTGCAGCCAAAAACGCACCGGCAGGCGCGGGGATGCCTGGTACTGCCGGGTTAACCAGCCGGGCGCTTCGCCCTCGGGCGCCCACCAGTAAGAGCCGGACAAACTCAGCACGTTGCCAAACACTTCAGGATGGCGAAGCGCCACCCAGGATGATGCCAGGCCGCCGTAGCTGGAGCCTGCCACGATGGTTTTTTGTGCCGGGGTGGTGATGCCCTGGCGGCGCAGCCACGGCACCAGCTCTTCGGCCATAAAATCGGCGAAATCGGGATTGGGCGGCAGCTCTTTTTCACGTCGCTCGCCGTCGAGGCTATCAATAAACACGGCGTTAACCGGCGGCAGGGCATGGCGGGCTATCAGGCCGTCCAGCACGTTGGCGAGGTGATAACGGTCCTGATACATACGGCCATCGAACAGCATCAACGTCCAGCGGGCGGGCTGCCCGCCGCGTGGCCGATAGACGGTGACTTCGCGGCGGTTTGCCAGCTTTTTGCTTTCTACCTGATAGCGAACCAGGGAGCCTTGACGAATCGGCTCCGCGGTTGCCTGCGGGGTAAAATAGCGGTGGGTGGTCAGGTCTAAAAGTGAGAAACGATTCCAGCGGTCGCTTTTGCCTGTGGGGCTAAACAGCGGGTTCAGCGGGTCAGTTTGGGCCGACACCAGAATCGCCCGGCGCTGGTCGCGCACGGTGCCTTCCACAAGAGGAACATCGGGGGCAAGTTTGTACTGCATAAGCGTATCAGCCGGGACCACATAGCTGCGATACCAGACGTCGGACTGCCCGAGGCGGAACATCGGGTCATGGTCACCGGCCGGGGAACCGAGCACAAACACGTTGCCCTGTGCGCCTCGCCACAGGAACGTGACGCGTTTGCGGCTGGCATCGATGGGCTCGACCAGCGGCGTGCCCTGCTCGCGCCTTTCCTGCCAGAAGGCTTCCGTACTTGCGCCGTGGCTCAGAGCCTGTTCAAGCGCCAGCAGTGCCGGGCTTTCCGGGGATTGTTCGTCGTTACGCTTGAGCGGCACGGTTTCACGGATCTGCCAGCGAAACAGCCAGCGCCGGCCGGGTTCACCGCGAAGCACCAGCGTAGAAGGCTGGCCGACGGGCAGGGCAAAAAGCGGGTTGTGTTTGCCGTCCACCGGCCCGTTTTCCACCAGCGAACGCCAGAGCCTGCCTTTGCTGTCCACCAGGCTGGCGTCGGTCACGCCGCTCAACCGGACGTTGGCGTAGTTTTCACCCAGCGCCGGGAGGCCAAAGCAAATTTCTCCGCTGGCGTCGAACTTTCCATCCTGCTCACCCTGGCTGCCGGTAAAAGTACAGGTCGCGGCCACCGCCGACGCTGAACAAAGCCCCAACATTAATGCGCTCCACGCGGCTCTCATCGTGCTTATCATTCCTGATAAAAAAGTGCATACACGCTAATGCAAATGAGATTGATTTGCAATAACATTGCGAGCCGTTGCGTTTTACGACAAAACGTAACAGGAGAAAGGCGAACTTAATTCACCTAATCACATGGGATGTTACGGTTATGCACTTTAAAAATAATAAGGTAACCCGCGGCCTTTGGCTGATGGGATTCAGTGCCCTGGGGATGGGAAACGGCGTTCAGGCGCAGGAGAGGCAGGGCAGCGAGGAAACACTGGTTGTCACCGGCTCGGTTAACGAGGATCCTTCTGCGCCGTTTAAGGGGATGGTGGCCACCAAAACGTTATCTGCAACGAAAACTGCGGCTGATTTGCTCAAAACGCCGCAGTCGGTTTCGGTGATTACCCGCGACCAGATGGCCGCGCAGGATGTCACCTCAGTGTCGCAGGCGTTGCGCTATTCGGCCGGGGTGCTGACGGAGTACCGGGGCAGTTCAAACCGCAACGATGAGGTGTTCGTGCGCGGCTTCAGCTACGTGCCTAAATATCTCGACGGACTGAGCTATGGGGCGACGGCATCCTCTCAGACCGGGACGTTTGACCCGTGGCTGCTAGAACGCGTGGAACTGGTGCGCGGCCCGGCGTCAGTGCTGTTCGGCCAGGTGAACCCCGGTGGGCTTATCAGCATGACCAGCAAGCGCCCGACGAGGGAAGCGATACATGAAGTACAGTTCCGCTCAGGCAACCAGCATCTGGCCGAGGGTGCCTTTGATTTTGGCGGCTCGCTAAGCGACGATAACCGGGTGCTTTATCGCCTGAACGGCATCGCACGCACGCAGCACAGCCAGGTGGCCGATTACAAAGAGCAGCGCCTGGCGATTGCGCCGGCGCTGACCTGGTATCCCAACGAGCAGACTCGCTTTACTTTGCTAACCAGCTACCAGAAAGACCCGAAGGCGGGCTATCGTAACTTTCTGCCTGCCGCAGGCCTGGTGACGGAAACCACGGCGGGGTATATTCCGCTGGACTTTAACGTCAGCGATCCCAATTACGACCAGTCGTGGCGTGAGCAAACGATGGTGGGCTATGAGTTCGAGCACAGCTTCAACGATATCTTCACTTTTCGCCAGAATGCCCGTTACGCCAGCATCAAACAGAAGTATCGTTACCTCGTGTATTCCACCTCGAAGAGCGAGACGCTACTTTCGCGCCGCGCGCAGCGAGAGACGCGTGATACCGATGAGTTTGGCGTGGATAACCAGCTTGAAGCGCAGTTTGATACCGGCGCGCTCGGGCATACGTTGTTAGGCGGCCTGGATTACAAGTCTAACCACGACCGGCAGCAGCTAAACCGCGGCACCGGCACGAAATACGATCTGTACTGGCCGAATCCGGTGTACGGCCTGAACGTGGACGAAAGCACCTTCAGCGCGGTGAACGACGACCAGCAGAATCTCGACCAGACGGGCATCTACCTGCAGGATCAGCTCAGCTGGAATAACTGGCAACTGCTGCTTTCCGGGCGTTACGACTGGGCCGAAGTGCGCACGACGGACAGATTAAAAAGTAAAACAACGCAGCAGAATGACAGCAAATTCACCTGGCGTACGGGGCTGCTTTACGCCTTTGATTTCGGCCTGTCGCCGTATATCAGTTACAGTACCTCATTTGAACCCAATCTGCAGACCAACCGCGCGCCAGGCGCTGCGCCGTTCGACCCAAGCCTGGGCAAGCAGACTGAAGTGGGCCTGAAATATCAGCCGCTGAAAGAGACCTTCATGACGCTGGCGCTGTTCGATCTTCGCCAGACAAACGTCGGGACCTACAACAGTGCACTTGGCTGGTTTGAAAACGCCGGTGAAATCCGTTCTAAAGGGCTGGAGGCGGAGGTGCATTCCACGTTGTTTAACAGCCTCAACCTGGTAGGCTCTTACACGTGGACGGATGCGGAAACCGTGAGTACCACCGTGGCGGGCACCGAAGGAAAAACCCCCGCGCGCGTTCCGACCCATATGGCGTCTGCGTGGGGAAGTTACACTATTCCTGGAGGCATGCTGAAAAATCTCACGGCAGGTGTCGGGGTTCGCTACATTGGCACCCGCTATGGCGATGCGAAAAATACCTTTAAAGTGGCGGCCGTGGATCTCTATGACGCCATGCTGCGTTACGAGCTGGGAGAAGTGAGCCCCGATTTAAAAGGAGCCGCCCTGCAGTTCAACGTCAATAATCTGGCGGACACAAAATACGTCGCGTCCTGCGCGTCGGATTCGGCCTGTTTCTATGGCATTGGCCGCACCTTAACCGCCACCGTCAGCTATCGCTGGTAAGGAGAACTTTTGCGCTATCTGCTTATGGCGCTTATCGCACTTGCTGCTCCCTCGGGAGCAGCGGTCACCGTAGATAAGCCCTACACGCTGGCGAATACGCTGGTACACAGTCTGCATTCGCCGGAAAACGGTGAGTATAAAATTATGGTTTCCTGGCCAGAGGGCGAAGCCCCGTCGGAAGGCTGGCCGGTGATTTATCTTCTGGACGGTGAGTCCGTCTTCCCCGGCGCGGTGTCGCTGATGCAGCGCCTGTCCTGCGAGCGTTGCCCGTTAACGCCGGGCGTGGTGGTCGCTATCGACTACCCGGAAAACAGCCGCCGGGAGCGCGATTATCGACCTGCGGTAGAAAAAGTGGTGCTGGAGCCGAACCCGGCAGGGGGCACTTATCCGCCTGGCGCCCCCGGCGAGGCGCAGAAATTCTGGCAATGTATTGACGCCGAACTCCGGCCCTGGGTCGAAAAACGGTGGAGAATAAATCCGCAGCGGCAGGCGCTTTTTGGACACTCCTATGGCGGCCTGTTCACCACCTGGCTGTTTATGACCGCGCCGGGTGCTTTCCAGCATTTTTATGCTTCGAGTCCTTCGGTATGGTGGAACGACCGCTATCTGCTGCGCATGGCGAAAAACTGGCAGCCTGATAAGGGAAAGGCTCAGCTCTCGGTCTCCGTGGGGAGTTATGAGCAGTCGCTGCAGCCGCAGGAGGCCAGACTGTCGGAAGAGAAGCGCGCCACGCTATTAAAACATCGTGGGCAGCGGGCGATGGTAGACGGCAATCGCGAAATGGCTAATGCCCTGATAGCCAAAGCCCCGACTCGGGTTGATTTTACGCTGATAGAAGGGCAGAGCCACCTGACCGTTGCCCCGCTGGTTCTGCATGGGGCGCTTATCAATCACTTTGCGAAATCAGAATAAAAAAAAGCCCATCATCAAGATGGGCAAAGACTACACACAGCAATTCGTTGTTTCACTCAGGGGATTTCGATGTTTATAAATCAACGTGTTGATTCATAACCGTGAGTTAAATAGTAGGCATCTCACTAAGTGGCGTCACTCAGATTCGTCTCAATCGTTAACAGAAGGTAAATAACTTGAGACAGCATAGCCAGGCGTGGGGGCTTCAATGGCCGGAATAGCGAGGGAAAAAGACGTTATTGATTAGCGTTATTAACCATTTGCGTTAAGTCGCGGCTTTAGGCGCGATTTATCGCATGGTCACATTATGCTAGCTGGATTAGGCTCCGTTCACCTCAAGTACGAATTTATATGCCATCACAGAGAGGGGGAACGGCTCGGGGAATCACCGTCATTCCCTGAGAACCCGGACTCCTGGCCAAATAAATCGACCGCGTGAGCGGCAGACCTCCGTTTTATCTCCCAGTCCTGGGTCGGCTGAGATGCGTTCCCGACGCTCTCAGCCACAACGTCTCGGCTTCTTTTACCCTCACCCTAACCCTCTCCCTGGAAGGGAGAGGGAATACACAATGTTTCTCGTGGATTTTGTTTTCTCCCTCGCCCCTTTGGGGAGAGGGCCGGGGTGAGGGGAGATTTGTCCCCGGCTCTCATCGCCCCCGGTGATGACCCAACTCAGGCGGGGTCGAGCTGTCGGGAACAGCGAAAGAGAGCGATCGTCGGGAACGCATCGCGAACGACCCCGAATGTTTGGGTGATAGCCGGTGGGTTTACCGCTTCAGCGGCGATGGGCTCGCCGGGCGCCGGGGGTTGTCAGGGGGCATGGCGTAATGCCTCCTGACACGTTCACGGTTTACGGTCGTCGCATAGAGAACTGAGCTTGTGGTGAACGGAAAACCTGGGGCTGATAAATACCACCTCCAGACAGTGGCAAAAGGAGCTGTTGGCCAAAAAACATCCCAACTACTCCCAAACCTTTATTTCTTCACATTCAGCGTCTCCTGCTCCTCAAGCAGTTCGACCACCTCTTGCGGATCGTCCTGTGGGGCAGGCGCCTCGTGCATCCAGACTGAGATAAGGCGATAAGAAACCGCCAGCAGCACCGGGCCGATAAACAGCCCAATCATCCCAAACGCAATCAGGCCGCCGATAACGCCGGAGAGAATCAGGATCATCGGCAAGTCCGCACCCATGCGAATAAGCACCGGGCGAATCACGTTATCCATGGTGCCAACCACACAACTCCATACCAGCAGCACCGTCCCCCAGGTGGTATCGCCGCTCCAGTACAGCCAGATAATGGCGGGCACCAGAATCATCAGCGGGCCAAGCTGAATCAGGCAGCTAAGCACCATCAGCACCGTAAGCAGCGCGGCGTAAGGAATGCCGGACACCGCCAGGCCAATCCCGCCCAGCACGCCCTGTGCGAGCGCGGTGACAACCACGCCCAGCGCTACGGCGCGAATCGCCTGGCCTGCCAGCAGTACGGCGGCATCACCGCGTTTATCTGCCAGGCGGAAGGCGAAGTGACGAATGCCGTTTCCGAGCGTTTCACCTTTGGCATAAAGCAGCACGCTGAACAGCAGCATCAGACCGAGATGCACCAGCAGGGTACCTATGTGTACAGCCTGGCCAAGGAACCAACTGGTCGTGGTGCCGATATAGGGCCGGACCTTTTCCATAATCGCGCTGCCGCCGCTGCTCACCAGCGTGTTCCAGCCGCTGTACAATTTATCGCCAATGAGTGGGACGCTGTGCAGCCATTCGAAGGCGGGCAGCGCCATGTGCCCTTTGGTCGCCCAGTTAATCACCGGGCCGCTGTTGTCCACCAGGCTGTTCACTAACATCGCGACCGGAATGACAAACAGCATCAGCAGGAGCAGCGTCATCACTAGTACCGCAAGGGAGCGTTTGCCCCACAGCAGCTTTTGCAATTTGATGAGCAGCGGCCAGGTCGCAATGACAATGGTTCCGGCCCAGGCGAAGCCCAAAACAAACGGGCGCACGATCCACAGACAGGCAAGAATCATCACCGAAATAAACAGCACGGACAGCAGGATCTGCAGCAGATCCTTTGGCTGACTGACTTTGATCATAGGAAGAATCACCTCAATAAAATGCACCCGCGCTAAATTCGCATGGCGATAATTTAATGATGATGTATTTCCTCGATTTTTGACAGGTGCATTTCGCATCGCGTTATCTGAAATAACAGCCGCAAATCGCGGCGGAATATGATAAAAACAAAACAGACACGCAAACGATAACTCTTACTAAGCAACACAGGGTCGACCCGTCAATGATCCCACAAATTTCTCAGGCACCTGGCGTCGTTCAGCTGGTGCTCAGCTATTTAGCATCACTGGAGCAACAGGGCTTTACCGGCGATACCGCCACCAGCTACGCAGACCGCCTGACCATGGCGACCGACAACAGTATTTACCAACTACTGCCGGATGCGGTGCTTTTCCCTCGTTCAACCGCCGACGTCACGCTGATTACCCGCGTGGCCTCCGAAGAGCGCTTTAAATCTCTGGTGTTTACCCCGCGCGGCGGCGGCACCGGCACCAACGGTCAGTCGCTGAACGGCGGCATCGTGGTGGACATGTCCCGCTACATGAATCGCATTATCGAAATCAACCCGGAACAAGGTTGGGTGCGGGTGGAAGCCGGCGTAATTAAAGACCAGCTCAACCAGTTCCTGAAGCCGCACGGCTACTTCTTTGCCCCGGAATTGTCGACCAGTAACCGCGCTACCCTGGGCGGCATGATCAATACCGACGCCTCCGGGCAGGGATCGCTGGTGTACGGTAAAACCTCCGATCATGTGCTGGGCGTGCGCGCCGTGCTGATGGACGGTGAAATTCTGGACACGCACCAGATGGCAACCGGGCTTGCCGAAGAGCTGGGCCGCGAAGAGACATCAAGCGGTAAAATCTACCGCACCGTGCTTGAACGCTGCCGCCAGCAGCGTGAGCTGATTATCGATAAATTCCCCAAACTAAACCGCTTTCTTACCGGCTATGACCTGCGCCACGTCTTTAATGACGATCTGAGCAAGTTCGATTTAACCCGAATTCTTACCGGCTCCGAGGGGACGCTGGCCTTTATCACCGAGGCGAAGCTGGATATCACCCGCCTGCCAAAGGTGCGCCGGCTGGTGAACGTCAAGTATGACTCCTTCGATTCAGCCCTGCGTAATGCGCCCTTTATGGTTGATGCCCGCGCGCTGTCGGTAGAAACCGTCGATTCCAAAGTCCTGAACCTGGCGCGGGAAGATATCGTCTGGCACTCGGTCAGCGAATTGATTACCGACGTGCCGGATAAAGAGATGCTTGGCCTGAATATCGTGGAGTTTGCTGGCGATGACCAGGCGCTTATCGACGGCCAGGTCACTGAGCTATGTGCTCGCCTTGATGCGCTAATGGCCGCAGGCGAGGGCGGGGTGATTGGCTGGCAGGTCTGTGATGAACTGGCCGGTATCGAAAAAATCTACGGCATGCGTAAAAAGGCCGTAGGCCTGTTGGGGAATGCTAAAGGCCAGGCTAAACCGATTCCGTTTGCCGAAGACACCTGCGTGCCGCCGCAGCATCTGGCGGACTACATTGTTGAATTCCGCGCGCTGCTGGACAGCCACGGCCTGAGCTACGGGATGTTTGGCCACGTTGATGCGGGCGTACTGCACGTTCGCCCAGCGCTGGATATGTGCGACCCGCAGCAGGAAATGCTGATGAAAAGCATCTCTGATGACGTGGTGGCGCTGACGGCAAAATACGGCGGTCTGCTGTGGGGCGAGCATGGTAAAGGCTTCCGCGCCGAGTACAGCCCGGCGTTCTTCGGTGAAACGCTGTATGAAGAACTGCGCCGCATTAAAGCTGCGTTTGACCCGGCTAACCGGCTGAACCCAGGGAAAATTTGCCCGCCGCTCGGCGTCGACGACCCGATGATGCAGGTCGATGCCGTTAAGCGCGGGACGTTTGACCGGCAAATCCCGATTGCGGTACGCACTTCCTGGCGCGGCGCGATGGAGTGTAACGGCAACGGCCTGTGCTTTAACTTCGACGTGAAAAGTCCGATGTGCCCGTCGATGAAAATCTCCAGCAACCGTATTCACTCGCCAAAAGGGCGAGCCACGCTGACCCGCGAATGGCTGCGGCTGCTGGCCGAGCGCGGCGTTGACCCGCTTGCGCTTGAGAAACAGCTGCCGGAGCAGCGCGCCAGCCTGCGAGGCCTTATCGAGCGAACCCGCAACTCGTGGCACGCCAGCAAGGGCGAATACGATTTTTCCCACGAAGTGAAAGAGGCGATGTCGGGCTGCCTGGCCTGTAAAGCCTGCTCTACCCAGTGCCCGATTAAAATCGACGTGCCGGAGTTCCGCTCTCGCTTCCTGCAGCTTTACCACACGCGCTATCTGCGCCCGCTGCGCGATCACGTTGTGGCCTCGGTTGAAAGCTATGCGCCGCTGATGGCGCGCGCGCCGAAAACCTTTAACTTCTTTATGAGCCAGCCGTGGGTCCAGAGTTTGTCCCGCAGGCACATCGGCATGGTTGACCTGCCTATGCTGTCCACGCCGACGCTGCAGCAGCAGCTGGTCGGGCACCGCTCAGCCAACGTCACGCTGGAAGAGCTGGAGCGTTACTCAGATGAACAGCGAGCCAAAACGGTGCTGGTGGTGCAGGACCCGTTCACCAGCTATTACGATGCTCAGGTAGTGGCTGATTTTATTAAGCTTGCAGATAAGCTAGGCTTTGAACCTGTAGTGCTGCCGTTTTCGCCGAACGGTAAGGCCCAGCACATTAAAGGATTCCTGCAGCGTTTTGCGCGCACGGCGAGCAAAACGTCTGAGTTCCTGAACCGCATTGCGAAACTGGGTATGCCGATGGTCGGCGTCGATCCGGCGCTGGTTCTGTGCTACCGGGATGAATATAAACAGACATTAGGCGAAGAACGCGGTGATTTTCAGGTTCAGCTGGTGCACGAATGGCTCCAGACTGCGCTGAAAGAACGGGAAGTACAGGGCGCGGGAGGCGAAGCATGGTACCTCTTCGGCCACTGTACCGAAGTAACGGCGTTGCCGGCGACACCGAATCAGTGGGCCGGTATTTTTGCTCGTTTTGGTGCGAAGCTCGAAAGCGTGAGCGTTGGCTGCTGCGGCATGGCTGGCACTTACGGTCACGAGGTGAAAAATCTCGCCAATTCATTGGGCATTTATGAACTCTCCTGGCATCAGGCGATGCAGCGCCTGCCGCGCAACCGCTGTCTGGCAACCGGCTACTCCTGCCGCAGCCAGGTCAAGCGCGTTGAGGGCAACGGCGTACGGCATCCATTACAGGCTCTTCTGGAGATTATCGGATGATTTGGCGACGTGAAGCCACGCTTGCCGCGCTCAATAAAATGGGTGCGAACAACATGGTTGGCCATGTAGGCATTGAGTTTACGCGTTTTGACGACAACGAAATTGAGGCCACCATGCCGGTGGATGAGCGCACCCGGCAGCCGTTTGGCCTGCTGCACGGCGGCGCGTCGGTGGTGCTGGCGGAAACGCTGGGTTCCGTGGCGGGCTACCTGTGCACCGAAGGCGACCAGAAAGTGGTTGGCCTGGAGGTGAACGCCAACCATATCCGCTCGGCTCGGGAAGGCGTGGTGCGCGGCGTTTGTCGCGCGGTGCACGCGGGGCGTCGTCATCAGGTCTGGCAAATTGATATCTACGATCAACAAGACCAGCTGTGCTGCACCTCTCGCCTGACCACGGCGGTGGTGTAAATCACCGGCTAAAATCATCCCACGCTTAGCCTTCAGGGGCGCGGGATGATTTTAATTTGTTATTATTTCCTTAAAAAACTATATATCCACTACCCATTTTGCTAAAAAGCCTGCTTCAGGAAATTTTCAGGCTTAAGGAAAAACGATGTGGATATTGCTGGCAGCAGCTTTACTGGTATTACAATTTAATAAAAAGATTTCTCTCGGGTTATTACTGGCAACGGTGATATGGGGTGCCGTTGACGGCGTACTCGACGGGCAGGGGCTGGCTTCACTGGCGATAATCACCGTTCTTGCCGTCGCTTATTTAAAAGCCGTAAACAGAAAACCCGTTCGCTGTGCGCTTGAGCTTTTACTGGTCGCCGCCGCGCTAGCGCTGACCGTTCATGTTATTCCCGGTTTCCATAATCCAAAGGTGCTGGACTCGGTGAGTGCCGGGCCGCAAAGCGCGCCTTTCTCGATGTATTACAACTTCGACAAAGCGCTGGTGCCGTTTATTTTGCTGGTGGTGATGAAGTCGCTCTTCGTCAGCGCCCCAAAACATCAGCCCGCTAAGCCCGGGTGGATGCTGCTGGTTGCTTTGATTCCGGGGCTGTTGCTATTGGCGGTAGCGCTGGGTGGCTTAAAGATTGAGCCTCATTTCCCGCAATGGTTGTTGCCGTTCCTGTTTGCCAATATTTTCTTCGTTTCCCTAGCGGAAGAGGCGCTCTTCCGGGGTTATCTCCAGCAGCGTTTATCCGGCTTTATGCACCCGGTTATAGCGCTAATTATTTCAGCCGCAATATTCGGCGGGCTGCATTTCGCCGGTGGGCCGCTGCTGATTATTTTTGCCGCGTTGGCGGGGCTTATTTACGGCCTGGCCTGGATGTGGAGCGGGCGGCTGTGGGTGGCCGTGGCATTTCACGTCGGGCTGAATATCATCCATTTATTGCTGTTTACCTATCCTGTTTTGCAGCACACACCGCATTGATACTGCGGCTATGGCATCGGGAGCATTTTCCGATGCCATAGCAAAAAAAGAACACCTCATCGCTTTAACAACCGAATAATCAGCCATGCGCTGCCCGCGACGGCACACAGCAAGCCGAGCACA
Source organism: Enterobacter sp. Cy-643 (assembly GCF_011752815.1). GTDB lineage: Bacteria > Pseudomonadota > Gammaproteobacteria > Enterobacterales > Enterobacteriaceae > Cedecea. The sequence goes on along the minus strand of NZ_VWWV01000001.1, from coordinate 1,772,815 downwards.
GGGAAAACTGGGATACCGAACAGCGTCCAGTTCAGCCCGAACAGCCACGGCGTGACCACGACCGTCAGGGCGGCTAAAACAATAGCGAGAGCCAACGTGGAAGCGGCCCGTTCAAGCGACTTTCCGAGCTGGTTAATATTCTCTACGTTAATGTCTGCGTGTAATTTACCGTGCCGTAGCCTGTGCATCACAAGGCGCAGGGTTTGCGGTAGCGCATCGCTAGTTTCCAGAAGCTGGTTGCCAAGTTTAAGCAGGCGCCTGCGGCTCCCGAGGCGGGTATAGCGGTTTAACATCTCCCGCTTAATCACCGGGCGAAGAATGCGGATAATGTCGAACTGCGGATCCATTTTCAGCAATACGCCGTCCGCGGTGATCAGCGCCTTAAACAACAAAACTAAATCAGGCGGCAGCGCCAGCTGGAATTCCCGGGCGGTGGAAAGCATATCGGTCAGTGCTTTCCCCAGCTGTAGCGGGAGGTTGCCCTGTTTTTGCAGAAAATAGCTGGCTGCAAGTTCCAGTTCGGTAAGAGCTAATGCATCCTGGCCACACCACGCGATGAGGGCATCGACAATACCGCTGGCGTCACGCTCGCTGATGGCATAAATCAACGATAACAGCTCGTCGCGCCGCTCCGGGCTCAGGCTTCCTACCATGCCGAAATCGATAAAGCCGACCCGGTTACCTGGCAGAGCCATAACGTTGCCGGGATGCGGATCGGCGTGGTAAGCCCGCAGTTTAAAGAGCATATTGATAAACGCCGTCGCGCCTTTATGCGCCAGTAGCGGGCCGTCGAACCCGGCGGCGGCAAGCTGCTGCCCGTCAACCGGCGCCACGCCGGGTAAAAATGCCTGCACCATCAGCGTGGGGTGACACCACTCCCAATAAATCCTCGGGATGGCGACGTCGTCAGAGTCGGCGAAAAACTGATAAATCTTTTCCCCGTTGGCCGCCTCGTGGCAAAAATCCAGCTCCTGATTCAGGGCGTTTTCCAGATACCGCACCAGCATCACCGGCTGAAAGCGAGCCAGCCCCGCGCTCTGCTGCTCCAGACTTTCCGCCAGGTAGCGCAGTAAACGCAGGTCGGCCTTGAGAGGCGTTTCAATGCCGGGGCGCTGAATTTTGACGATAACCTCGTCGCCGTTTTTTAGCGTGGCCCGGTGAATTTGTGCTATCGAACCGCTGGCCAGCGGGGTTTCATCGAAGGCGGCGAAAACCTCCGCAGGCGAAGCCCCGAGCGTCGCCACGACGAAGGGTTCAAGCTTTGGCCAGGTCAGAGGGCTGGCGCCTGAATTTAACTGGCTAAGCGCTTCCGTCCATGCGGGTTCAAGCAGGTCGCTGCGGGTCGAGAGGATTTGCCCGAGTTTAACGAACGTCGGACCCAGTTCTTCCAGCGCTGCGCACAGGCGCTGCGGCATCGGTAAAGCATCGTGTTGGCTGCCGCCACGTATTTTGTCATGCAGCGAGGCCAGACCCAGAAAACGCACAATGTCCTGCAATCCATAGCGGAGTAAAACGCCGGTGATTTCCTGCAGCCTCACGCGATCGCGGGCGGTAACCATAATCATTTTCAGCATCAGGCTAAGCTCCTTTTTTCTTAACAGGAGAATAGTTGATAAATCAGAAGAGGGAATTGCGCCGGGGATACAACAAATGCTGTGACTGAAGTAAACCGGATGAGCGAAAAGCCTGAGTTGTATCTGAAGTTTGCTCAGGGTACTGCCACTGATGTGGCAGTACTTATTGATTTGGCGTCACCAGGAGAAAGTGACTCCATTTTCTATTTCAAGGATTTATAGTAGATGATGTGTAAGTTGTATCTCGGTGTTTTCCATAAAGTAGGGATACAATTTTTTTACCAATAGCAATTGAAGGTTTTTCAACAAAGTAATAAACCGGTATGGCAAAAGCAATCGATACTGATAGCAATAACAGGAATCGTGGAACGCCCAAAGACTCCGGATAGATAGTAAGAACGGAAGAGTTATTGTCGAATATCCCTATTGCAATAACGTGAGTGAGATAAAGTGAGTACGATATTTCACCCAGGAAAAGCAGTGTCTTATTTATCGTCGGTGATGTTAGTTCATAGGCGAGACATCCCGTTATAAGTATTATCGCCCAAAAACCGTACCCGGAAAGCCCAATGCCAGACTTATAGCCTGACAGGAATAATACGGTATATAAACTACTGCAAACAAAAAACACATAAAGGCAAAGGTTTTTGTTTATCGCTATATTACTGTTTCTGATTGCATCATAAATACTGTAAATCCACATGCCGCATACAAACAGAAGCATCATTGGTGAGCCAAGGGTGTAGCCAATTACCGTCATAACACTGCGGTCTGTTTGGGTGACAGGAATGATGCCGGAAAGATTTATGCCACCAGTTTGTAATATCGTAGAATATAGATAGATAGAAATTATTATTGCTGAACAGATTTTGACTCTGTGCTTGTGTGATGCTGCCAGAGCTACCGTGAATAATGCGTAGAATGTGACTTCAAAAAGAAGTGTCCAGGCAGGGAAAAGTAAATTATATCCGAAGTAAGGGGCGCTTCCGCTGTAGTCGCGCGGCAGAAGAAATGCCGAGCGAACAAATGCATCAATGTGAAATTCAGGAAATACAAATAGTTGATACGCAATAAGCGAGACAAAGAATAATGGGTAGACTCTGAATAATCTGCGAATTGCAAATTTCCCAACTTTATTTTCTTCGTTTTTTTTAGAAGAGAGGCAAATTATAAATCCGCTTATAACAAAGAACAGATCTACGCCAGCAGGGCCGCTTAAGAAAAGCAAATCTCCGAGATTACTTTGCGCATAAACTCCATTAAGCGTACCTCTGATGTGAAACATCACGACAATAAGCGCAGCGATGCCCCTAAGCATCTGAATTGTGAGAACCATGAAAATTAACCTTCGAAAAATTTAATGAATGATAACAGTTCATTTACGAGCTGGTAACGGACAAAATTGATAGGTCATCCATGGGTAAAAAAGTTAGCGAAAAGCAAATTAAAATTTATATGCCATTGATTTTTATTGATTTAATTTTATTTTTCGAGGCGGAGGAGGCGACTTTTTTGGGGGCGCTATAGAGACATTCGGAGGCCTGGAGGCACAAAAAAGGCTCTATTACTTCTTATTTGTCTTAAGGCGAAGCTTTCTAACCCCCCCGTTCTGTATCTAAGTACCAGATTTTAAGCTTTTCGAGCCTCCAATCACATAAATAGATATTTTCTATACATCTTTTCCCTTGCCTGACTCAGTCGTTTTTCATCTTTGATATTTCCTTTTACACCAGTGGCTTAAACAGCTCTTTTCGCCATCTGCAAGAGTTTCGTGACGGTCTATCCTTAGTAAAGACGCCCAAAAAACCAGCGTTTCGCGAATACCCCTGTTTTCATAACGTTGTATTGATAATTGTTATCATTAACATAAGGGTATCGGCCTTCGGGCGCAGAGAATGATGAGGTGAAGAATGGATGTGCAAACCGGTTCCTTTGACCCTAATGATTTTGCCTGGCAGGGGCTAACCCTGACCCCGGCCGCCAGCGCGCATATTCGCGATCTGGCCGCAAAACAACCCGAGCTCAAGGGCATCCGCCTGAGTATCAAGCAGACGGGCTGCGCTGGCTTTGGCTACGTGCTGGATACCGTCACCGAGCCGAAGCCGGACGATCTGGTCTATGAGTTTGACGGTGCCCGTCTGTGGGTGCCCCTTTCCGCCATGCCTTTTATCGACGGCACGGAAGTGGATTACGTGCGTGAAGGCCTGAATCAGATTTTTAAATTTAATAACCCGAAAGCGCAGCACGAATGCGGCTGCGGCGAAAGCTTTGGGGTATAGGCGGTACTATGTCTCGTAATACTGAAGCAACTGACGATGTCAAAACCTGGACCGGCAACCTCAATTATAAAGAGGGCTTTTTCACCGAGCTGCAGACCGAGCAGCTGGCGAAGGGCATAAATGAAGAGGTGGTTCGGGCAATCTCTGCCCGTCGTAACGAGCCAGACTGGATGCTCGAGTTTCGTCTCAACGCCTTCCATGCATGGTTAAAAATGGAAGAGCCGCACTGGCTCAAGGCGAACTACGACAAACTGAATTACCAGGATTACAGCTATTACTCTGCGCCATCCTGCGGGAGCTGCGACGACACCTGTGCGTCCCAGCCCGGCGCCGTGCAGCAGCCGCCTAACGCTTTCCTGACAAACGAAGTCGAAGACGCGTTCAAGCAACTGGGCGTGCCGGTGCGCGAAGGCAGCGAAGTGGCGGTTGACGCCATTTTTGACTCCGTTTCGGTCGCAACCACTTACCGTGAAAAACTCTCTGAACAGGGCATTATTTTCTGCTCCTTCGGCGAGGCGATTCACGATTACCCTGAACTGGTCAAAAAATACCTGGGTACCGTGGTGCCGTCTAACGATAACTTCTTCGCCGCGCTTAATGCCGCGGTGGCCTCCGACGGCACCTTTATTTACATCCCGAAAGGCGTGCGCTGCCCGATGGAGCTGTCCACCTATTTCCGGATCAATGCGGAAAAAACCGGCCAGTTCGAACGCACGATTCTGGTGGCGGATGAAGGTAGCTATGTGAGCTACATCGAAGGTTGCTCCGCGCCGGTGCGCGACAGCTATCAGCTTCACGCTGCGGTGGTGGAAGTGATTATTCACCGCGATGCGGAAGTGAAATACTCCACGGTGCAAAACTGGTTCCCGGGGGATAACAACACCGGCGGCATTCTGAACTTCGTCACCAAACGCGCCCTGTGCGAAGGTGAGAACAGCAAGATGTCCTGGACGCAGTCGGAAACCGGCTCCGCCATCACCTGGAAGTATCCGAGCGTGATCCTGCGGGGCGATAACTCCATCGGCGAGTTTTTCTCCGTGGCGCTAACCTCCGGTCATCAGCAGGCGGATACCGGCACCAAAATGATCCACATCGGCAAGAACACCAAATCGACGATCATTTCGAAGGGGATCTCCGCCGGCCATAGCCAGAACAGCTATCGTGGCCTGGTGAAGATCATGCCCACCGCGACCAACGCCCGTAACTTCACCCAGTGCGACTCGATGTTGATCGGGCCGGACAGCGGGGCGCACACCTTCCCGTACGTGGAGTGCCGCAACAACACGGCGCAGCTGGAGCACGAAGCCACCACGTCGCGCATTGGTGAAGATCAGCTGTTCTACTGTCTGCAGCGCGGTATCAGTGAAGATGACGCCATCTCGATGATCGTCAACGGGTTCTGCAAAGACGTGTTCTCAGAGTTACCGCTCGAATTCGCGGTGGAAGCACAAAAATTATTAGCCATCAGCCTCGAACACAGCGTCGGTTAAGGATTAAGGGAAAACTATGTTAAGCATTAAAGATTTACAGGTCAGCGTTGAGGATAAAGAGATCCTGCGTGGCTTAAACCTCGAAGTGAAGCCGGGCGAAGTCCACGCCATTATGGGGCCAAACGGCTCCGGCAAAAGTACCTTATCCGCCACGCTTGCCGGGCGCGAAGACTATGAAGTGACCGGCGGTTCGGTGCAGTTCAACGGCAAAGACTTGCTGGAACTGTCGCCGGAAGACCGCTCCGGCGAAGGTATTTTTATGGCCTTCCAGTACCCGGTGGAAATTCCCGGCGTCAGTAACCAGTTCTTCCTGCAAACCGCGCTGAATGCGGTGCGGGAATACCGGGGTCTTGAGTCGCTGGATCGCTTTGATTTTCAGGATTTGATGGAAGAGAAAATCAAGCTGCTGCAAATGCCGGAAGATTTACTCACCCGTTCGGTGAACGTCGGCTTCTCCGGCGGTGAGAAAAAGCGTAACGACATCCTGCAAATGGCGGTGCTGGAGCCCGAGCTATGCATCCTCGATGAAACCGACTCCGGGCTGGATATTGATGCGCTTAAAATTGTTGCCGAAGGCGTTAACTCGCTGCGCGACGGAAAGCGTTCATTTATCGTGGTTACCCACTACCAGCGCATTCTGGACTACATCAAGCCGGACTTTGTTCACGTGCTGTATCAGGGGCGCATCGTGAAATCTGGCGATTTCAGCCTGGTGAAACAACTGGAGGAGCAGGGTTATGGCTGGCTTACCGAACAGCAGTAACGGCAACGCGCTCCAGCAGTGGCATCATCTGTTTGAAGCTCAGGGAACCGGCCGTTCGCAGGTGGCTCAGCAGCATATGCAGCAGCTGTTGCGTCTGGGGTTACCGACGCGCAAGCATGAAAACTGGAAGTACACGCCGCTCGATGGGTTACTGAACAACCAGTTTGTACTTGCGCCTCAGTCGCCTATAAGTGCACAACAGCGTGACGAGCTTGCCCTGCCTGTAGACGCGCTGCGGCTGGTGTTTGTGGACGGACATTTCAGCGCAGAACTGAGTGATGACATCGCTGACAGCGGTTTTGTGATTAGCATTGATGATAACCGCCAGACGCTGCCCGCGCCCGTTCAGGGAGAAGTCTTCCTGCATCTGACGGAAAGCCTGGCGGAGACCGTGACGCATATCCGCGTGGCGCGTAACACGCAGCCTGAAAAAGCGCTGTTGCTGATGCACGTCACGCGCGGTAGCGCGGCGCAGGAGATGGCGACGGCGCATTACCGCCACCACCTGACCCTTGAGCAGGGCGCTCAGGCCACGGTGATTGAGCACTTTGTCAGCCTTGACGAGGCGGCGCATTTTACCGGCGCACGGTTTACCGCCGAAGTGGCCGCCAACGCGCAGCTCAGCCACTACAAGCTGGCGTTTGAAAATGCCGCCAGCTACCACTTTGCGCACAACGATCTGCTGATTGAGCAGGACTCAACGGTAAGCAGCAACAGCTTCCTGTTAGGGGCCGCAGTGCTGCGCCACAACACCAGCACGCAGCTTAACGGCGAAAACAACCAGTTGCATATCAATAGCCTGGCGCTGCCGGTGAACAACGAAGTGTGCGATACCCGAACCTGGCTTGAGCATAACAAAGGCTACTGCAACAGCCGCCAGCTGCATAAAACCATCGTGCGTGATAAAGGCCGGGCGGTGTTTAACGGCATGATCAAAGTGGCACAGCACGCGATCAAAACTGACGGACAGATGACCAACAACAACCTGTTGCTTGGCCGCCTGGCGGAAGTGGACACCAAGCCACAGCTGGAAATCTACGCCGATGACGTGAAGTGCAGCCATGGCGCGACCATTGGGCGCATTGATGACGAACAGATGTTCTACCTGCGCTCCCGCGGCATCAGCGAACAGGCTGCGCAGCAGATGATAATTTTCGCCTTTGCCGCAGAGCTTACTGAAAGTATTCGCGACGAGGCCTTAAAACAGCAGGTGCTGGCGCGTATCGCTCAGCGATTTGCAGGGGGCCAGGCATGAGTTTTTCTATTGAGCAGGTCAGGGCCGATTTCCCGATTCTGAGCCGCGAGGTCAACGGGCAACCGCTTGCCTATCTGGACAGCGCGGCCAGCGCGCAGAAGCCGCAGATTGTTATCGACGCCGAGCTTGAATTTTATCGTAATGGGTATGCCGCAGTGCACCGGGGCATTCACACGCTGAGCGCGGAAGCAACCACGCTGATGGAAAACGTGCGCAGCCAGGCAGCGCAGTTTATCAACGCCGCTAAGCCGGAAGAGATCGTCTTTGTGCGTGGCACCACCGAGGGGATAAACCTCGTGGCCAACAGCTGGGGCAATGCTAACGTGCAGGCCGGGGATAACATCATCATCAGTGCCATGGAGCACCACGCGAACATCGTGCCGTGGCAGATGCTGTGTGAGCGTACCGGCGCAGAGTTGCGCGTCATTCCGCTGAATCAGGACGGCACGCTGCAGCTTGATGTCTTCCCGACGCTGATTGACGATCGCACAAAACTGCTGGCGATTGCCCATGTTTCTAACGTGCTTGGCACCGAAAACCCGGTGAAAGAGATGATCGCCACTGCGCATCAGGCGGGCGTCAAAGTCCTCGTGGATGGTGCTCAGGCGGTGATGCACCACGCCACCGATGTTGCGGCGCTGGACTGCGATTTTTATCTTTTCTCCGGGCACAAAATTTACGGGCCAACGGGGATTGGCGTGCTGTACGTGAAAGAAGCCATTCTGCAGGATATGCCGCCGTGGGAAGGCGGTGGGTCGATGATTGCTACCGTCAGCCTGACCGCGGGGACGACTTACGCCGCCGCCCCGTGGCGCTTTGAAGCTGGGACGCCAAACACGGCTGGCATTATCGGCCTTGGGGCAGCGTTGAGCTACGTTGAAGGGCTGGGCATGGACGCGATTGGCGAGTATGAGCGCAACCTGATGCGCTATGCTCAACACGCGCTGCAGGCCGTGCCTGATTTGACCATCTATGGCCCGGCGGAGCGCCGTGGTGTGTTGGCGTTTAATCTCGGGAAACATCATGCCTATGACGTCGGCAGCTTCCTCGACAACTACGGCATTGCGGTTCGCACCGGACACCATTGCGCCATGCCGCTGATGGCGTTCTATAGCGTACCGGCCATGTGCCGCGCCTCCTTTGCCATGTACAATACCGAACAAGAAGTGGATCGCCTGGTCGCCGGCCTGCAGCGCATCCACAGCCTGTTAGGATAACGGAGACGGTCATGGCCACGCTGCCGGATAAAGACAAACTGCTAAAAAACTTCAGCCGCTGCGCGAACTGGGAAGAGAAGTATCTCTACATAATTGAACTGGGCAGCCGCCTGCCGGAGCTGGCGGCGGAGCAGCACAAGCCTGAGCATATTATTCAGGGCTGCCAGAGTCAGGTGTGGATAGTCATGCACCAGCAGCCCGATGGAGTGATTACCCTTGAAGGTGACAGCGACGCCGCTATTGTTAAAGGGCTGATCGCCATCGTATTTATTCTCTATCAGCAGATGACGCCGCAGGATATCGTGGCGTTTGATGTGCGCCCGTGGTTTGAAAAAATGGCGCTCACCCAGCATCTGACCACCTCACGCTCTCAGGGGCTGGAAGCGATGATTCGCGCAATTCGCAACCAAGCCACCAATCTTCTTTAAGTTAGCTAAACTTAATCATACCTATGGTCCTGTTTTGCGAGGCGGTTTTCTGCCTCGCTTGTCTTTCAGCCTGCTGGTGCCCGCCAGCGCGACTACAGGAATAAAAAGTATGAAATACGCGTCTTTACTCACACTAGCCATTATCGGCGCACTGAGCGCCATTCAGCCCGCTTTAGCCCTTGATTATCCCTTACCGCCGGAAGACAGCCGCCTGATTGGTCAAAACCAGACTTATACCGTGCAGGCAGGGGATCGTAACCTGCAGGCTATTGCCCGGCGTTTTGACACTGGCGCTATGCTGCTGTTGGAGGCCAATAACACTATTGCGCCTGTGCCAAAACCCGGCACGGTGCTGACCATCCCCAGCCAGCTACTGCTGCCGGACGTGCCGCGCGAGGGGATTGTGGTGAATCTTGCTGAGCTGCGGCTGTATTACTTCCCGCCGGGCCAAAACATTGTGCAGGTTTATCCGATTGGTATTGGTCTGCAGGGGCTGGAAACGCCGCTGATGACCACCAGGATTGGGCAAAAGATCCCGAACCCGACCTGGACACCTACCGCCGGCATTCGCCAGCGATCCCTGGAGAAAGGGATCAAGCTGCCGCCTGTCGTGCCTGCCGGGCCGAATAACCCGCTGGGGAGATTCGCCATGCGGCTGGCCTACGGCAATGGTGAATATCTGATTCACGGCACGAGCGCGCCGGATAGCGTGGGGCTGCGCGTTAGCTCAGGCTGTATCAGGATGAATGCCCCCGATATTAAAGCGCTGTTTGAGCAAACGAGAACCGGCACCACTGTGCGGGTAATTAACGATCCGGTGAAATTCTCCGTTGAGCCAAACGGCGTTCGTTATGTCGAAGTTCATCGACCTCTTTCTCAGGATGAGCAGCAGAACACGCAAACTATGCCTTACGTGCTCCCCGCTGGTTTTAGCGAGTTCCGGGCTGGTAACGGTGTGGAGAAGGCGTTAGTAGAGCAGGCGCTTTACAGGCGCGCAGGGTACCCGGTGGTAGTTTCTGCGGGGCAAACACCTGCGGCAACGACGGCGGTGCAGTCTGCCAGGAATGGCGTGGTAAATGCTGAAGAGGCTACGAGCGCGACGCAGTAGCAGGTGGGATAAATGACAGGCAAAAAAAATGGCGCACATTGTGCGCCATTTTATACCAGTGACTCTTACTTACGGTAAGAGTGAGCCTGGTTGTCCAGACGCTGGTTAGCGCGAGCGGCGTCGTCTTTAGCAGCCTGAACGTCAGAACGCACTGCGTTCACGTCGTTGCTCAGCTGATCAACTTTAGCGTTCAGAGTCTGAACGTCAGAAGACAGTTGATCGATTTTAGCGTTAGAAGAACAACCTGCCAGCATAGTAGAAGCCAGGATTACCGCGCCCAGTACCAGTTTAGTACGATTCATTATTAATACCCTCTAGATTGAGTTAATCTCCATGTAGCGTTACAAGTATTACACAAACTTTTTTGTGATGAGAATAATTTTTTGTCGGGAATACCCCTAAATTTGATCGTTCGCTCAAAGAAGCACCGAACGGAGCTGGAAAGTTAAAAAAAAGAGAGAAAACAGGGGAATTTCATCGGATTCATCTTAATTAAGAGTAAGCTTAAATAGTAAAATCCGATTTGCATTTTTATTAAGATCTGACTGCAAGTGATATAAAAAAAGCGCCCTAAGGCGCTTTTTTGGCAATTAAACTTGTTAACAAGTCAATTACAGAACGTGTACCGAGGCGGTGTTAGTGGTGCCGCTTGGAACCAGCGCACCGGAAACCATCACCACGATGTCGCCTTTACGAGCCAGGCCACTTTCCAGCGCGACTTCTTTACCCAGGCGGTAGAAGTCGTCGGTGGAGGCGATTTCTTTCACCATCTGGGTGACAACGCCTTTGCTCAACACCAGCTGACGCGCGGTCACTTCGTTGGTGGTCAGCGCCAGAATGGTCGCGTTCGGGAAGTATTTACGTACGGCTTTAGCGGATTTGCCGCCCTGGGTTGCAACCACGATCAGCGGTGCTTCCAGTTTTTCTGCAGTTTCAACCGCGCCACGGCAAACGGCTTCGGTGATGCGCAGTTTACGGCTGTCGTTGCTGTTGTCCAGGCGGCTGGTCATCACGCGGTCGGTACGCTCGCAGATAGTTGCCATGATGGTCACGGCTTCCAGCGGGTATTTACCTTTTGCAGACTCACCGGACAGCATCACTGCGTCGGTGCCGTCGATGATGGCGTTAGCAACGTCACCGGCTTCCGCACGGGTAGGGCGCGGGTTTTTGATCATGGAGTCGAGCATCTGGGTTGCGGTGATAACCACTTTACGTGCACGAACGCATTTCTCGATCATCATCTTCTGCGCGAAGATAACTTCTTCCACCGGGATTTCAACGCCCAGGTCGCCACGAGCAACCATGATGCCGTCAGACGCTTCGAGGATCTCGTCGAAGTTGTTCAGGCCTTCCTGGTTTTCGATTTTGGAGATGATCTGGATCTTCTCGCCGCCGTGGGCTTTCAGGTGCTCACGGATTTCAACCACGTCAGAACGTTTACGGATAAAGGAAGCTGCCACGAAGTCAACGCCCTGCTCGCAGCCGAAGATCAGATCCTGTTTGTCTTTCTCAGCCAGCGCCGGCAGCGCGATGGACACGCCCGGCAGGTTAACCCCTTTGTTCTCGCCGAGGTCGCCGTTGTTCAGCACTTTACAGATAACTTTGTTGCCTTCGATAGCGGTAACTTCCATGCCGATCAGGCCATCGTCCACCAGAACGGTGTTGCCAACGGTCAGATCATTGGTGAAGCCTTCGTAGGTCACTGCCACGATTTCGCTGTTGCCAACCACGGATTTGTCGGTGGTGAAGGTGAAGGTCTGGCCAGCTTTCAGGGAGACGTCGTTACCGCCTTCCAGCTTGATGGTACGGATTTCTGGCCCTTTGGTGTCCAGCAGGATAGCGGCTTTTTTACCGGTTTTAGCAACCACATTGCGCAGGTTTTTAATGCGCTGGCCGTGTTCTTCATAGTCACCGTGGGAGAAGTTCAGACGCATAACGTTCATGCCCGCGTCGAGCATTTTAGTCAGCATCTCTTCGGATTCGGTTTTTGGACCGATGGTGCAAACGATTTTAGTCTTTTTCATGACAGTCTTATCTATAAGTTGAGGAGGATTGTTGAAATCGTGTTCCGGGAGACCGGGCTGCCGGAGCTTAAAAGAATACTGTGGTGTTGAAAGTGGCACCTGGTAAGGATAGGTGACAGAAATAAAGCGTGCAGAGGAAAGTGTGCTTGTGGTTCAGCAGGGGAGAGCGTTAGACGATGTTGTTGTATAAAAAAGGAGTCCAATGAGCTGAAACCATTCAAGTTAAGAACGGGCGTAGTATAGATAAATCTGGCTGGAAAAGGAATCAAAACCGTTGATTCAGCGACGGAGTGCACAGTTTTACAGCGAGTTGTTATAGGCGCGTTGCCAGATGTTTGAGAGTTTTGAGAAATGATGAAAACAAAAAGAAATGGTGCGTTCAATTGGACTCGAACCAACGACCCCCACCATGTCAAGGTGGTGCTCTAACCAACTGAGCTATGAACGCATTTAACACGATTGATAAAACGATAACCGACTGAATTGATTATTGTTTTAACTTCTTAAGCGAGAAGTGACAACATTATGACGGGCGATCGGGATGTTGACAAGCCCCGCAGATACCGTCTGATGAATGTTTGAGCTTTTTATGCTTGTTCTGGCTGGCGTTTCAATCTGGCTGCTGATAAAACCGTTTCTTCTCCGACAGTCAGAGGCATTTTTATGATAACCATTATTGGCGCTGGTGTAGCGGGGCCGCTGCTGGCTTACATGTTGCACCGCCAGGGTATTGCGGTCTGTATTCTTGAGGCTGATGCTTCTCTCGATTCACGCCATCAGGGTGGCATGCTCAATCTGAACGAAGGCACGGGGAAACCTGCACTTCGAGCGGCGGGATTGTATGAAGCCGCAATGGCTCTGGTGTTGGAGGGGGCGGATGCAACTCTGATGCGTGATAAAAACGGCCATATCTTGTATCAGGATGAAGGTGATGGCTCCCGCCCGGAAGTTGACCGCGGCGCGTTGCGCAAACTGGTGGTAGAGGCGTTGCCCAAGGGGATCATCCGTTGGAACAGCCGGGTAACGTCAGTCGAACGACAGGGCACAGGCTTTCTTCTCCAGCTAGAGAACGGCAGTACGCATGTTTGTGATGCCCTGGTAGGCGCCGATGGTGCGTGGTCGAAAGTCAGGTCTTTGTTAACGGGACAGAAACCGCTTTATTCCGGAATAACCTTTGTTGAGCTGCGTTACCCGAACGTAAGCCAGCAATATCCTGCGGTGAAAGCGCTGGTGGGCAAGGGGTCGCTGTTTGCTCTGAGTGAAGGTCGGGGCATCATGGCGCACTGTGAACCCGGTGACGAGGTTTCAGCCTATGCCGCCATTCCGGTGCCGGAAGCGCAATCTCGCGGGGGCTTTTCCCATGATGAACTGGTTGAACACTTCCGCGAATGGGGCGAATGTTACCGCGAGATGTTAGTGCAAAGTGAGGGGCCGATGGTTACCAGGCCAATCTATGTGCTACCCACCGGGGAGTTCTGGGCGGCAAAGGGAAACGTAACCCTAATTGGCGACGCCGCGCATGTCATGTCGCCTTTTGCCGGGGAGGGCGTGAATCTGGCCATGGCAGATGCGGTCGATCTCGCCCATGCTGTTGCTGCCCGGCCCACGAATCTGCCCGCCGCATTCAGGGCGTATCAGGAGGCAATGGCCGCGCGAACCGAGCGCTTTCAGCGGGAGTCTGCGGCGAATTTTGCGATGGGGTTCGCGGCTGATGCTCCCCGGGAGCTGCTGGCGTTGTTCACCGGGTTAGCATCGCAGGAGGCTGAGCAATAATCCCCAATCAGCCGCCAGGATGTTGTGAAGGGGCCAGATACTCCACCAGGCTGTCGATAAACAGCCTGACTTTGGCCGCCAGATGTTTTCGATTAGGGTATACCACGTTCACGCTCAGAGGTTCGCCGCCAGATTCAGGCAGTACAGGCGCCAGCTTGCCCTCGGCGACATATCCGGCCACCAGAAAAGCGGGCAGAAAAGCAATGCCCAGGCCTTCAACGGCGGCGGCACAAATGGCTTCTCCGCTGTCGAAGCGTATCCTGCTGTGCCCTTCTATCACCACGCTTTCATGGCTGGCCGTAAACACCGTCCACTCTGCCGTCTGCGGGCTCAGGCCGTATATCAGCCGCTGGTGATGGCGAAGATCTTCCGGCACGATGGGTACACCTGAGCGGGCAAGATAGTCCGGAGAAGCAAACAGATGAGGGCGGATGCGCTGTACGGTTCGCGCAATAAGCTGCGAATCTTTCGGTAAATCACCCAATCTGAGGCTGAGATCGAACCCCTCCGCGATGAGATCCACCACGCGGTCGGTGAAATTGACTTCTATATCGAGCCCCGGCCACGCCGCCATAATCTGTTTTAGAAAGGGCAGCAGTACGACTTTGCCCCATGTTTCCGGGACGCTGAGCCGGAGCACGCCGCCGGGGCTGGAAAAATTCGGCCGCACGCTGGCTGCTGCTTCTTCAATATCCTGCAAAATCTGCACACAGCGTTCATAAAAAACGTAGCCATCCCGGGTCAGGGCGACGCTTCGCGTTGTGCGGTTAAATAACCGTGTTTCCAGCTGGGCTTCAAGACGTGCAATCGCTTTACCCGCGGCGGAACGGGTTAATCCCAGCGCCTTTCCTGCGGCAACAAAGCTCCCGCTTTGCGCAATGGCCACGAAAATACGGAGGCTGCCGAGATCGAGGTCTGGATGGTTTTTGGTGCCTGAGCGAATCGGCATTGGAGAACCTCTTTCGTCAAATTATCAAGCATAATTCTTTTTGTTTAATAAAAGTAGACAATGGAGAAAGGTATGCTGCCTGATAACGCGCAAACTGTACTTGAGGGCTGGATAAAAGCCGCCGGGCCTGTTGTGAACAAGGTATACGGCCAGTCTGGTGCTGACTGGAAAGACGTTCGGGCTGACTACGTGAAGCAGCTTGATACGTTGTTCCCTGCGGTGGAGGGCGTAACCTACGCTGAGGCCGACCTGGGCGGCAGCGGCGCAATGTTGGTCACGCCGGAGGAGGCTATTGATGGCCGGGTGATGCTTTATATTCACGGTGGTGGCTACGTTCACGGTGGGGTAGATGCCTATCGGGGATTAACCGGGCGTTATGCTTACGCCTTGAAGGCTAAAGTGTATGCGGTAGATTATCGTCAGGCTCCGGAATTTCCGTTCCCGACGCCGATCGATGATGTATTCCAGGCCTACCGAAGCTTACTCGAACAGGGCGTTAACCCGCGCTCACTGATTATCTCGGGAGATTCCGCGGGGGGCGCGATGGTTGTCACGCTGATGCGCAAAGCGCGAAATGCTGGCCTTGCGCTACCTGCCGCCGCAGTAGCTATTTCTCCATGGGCTGATTTAACGCACAGCGGCGCATCTGCAAAGACGCGGGACGGGTTGGATCCTTTATGCAGCGTAGCGTTCCTGAATCAACTGGCACGAAGTTTCCTTGCCGGAGAGCTGCCCACGCATCCGGATGCCTCTCCGGTCTTTGCCGATGTACACGGGCTTTCTCCCACGCTGATACAGGTTGGGGAAAACGAGGTGATGCTAAGCGACGCCATCCGCCTTGCGTCCCATATGAGTGAAAGCCGGGTTCGCACCACGCTGGAAGTTTGGCCGGAAATGTTTCACGTCTGGCATTTGTTTGCCGGGATATTACCGGAGGCAGACCAGGCGCTGAGAAACGCGATAAGATTCCTTGAAGATGCGCTGGCACCAACCAACATCGATTGAGATAAAAAAGACGTATCTGCTGGCGAGTAAATTGTGCGCCTTTAAATAGTTGGGAGAGACAGTCGTGTCAGACAGAGAAATTATTATGCCCCCTGCTATGCAAGTACTTGCTGAGCATGCGGGTTATGCGCCTGCGGTTGTCGTTGGCAACACGGTGTATTGTGCCGGGCAAGTGGGGCGCACGTCTGATTTACAGGTTATCGCTGACCCAAGAGCTCAGTTTACTGCCTGCTGGGAAAATCTGCGTCTGGTCCTTCAGGCTGCGGGCTGCGGCTTTGAAGACGTTGTGGAAATGACCACCTATCACGTAGACATGAAGGAACATATGGATGTTTTTCGGGAGGTAAAAGACGCTATGTTTCCGAGGGGGTACTGTGCCTGGACCTGCGTCGGCGTGTCTGAACTGGCGCGCCCGGGACTGTTGGTGGAAGTGAAGTGTATTGCCGTGAGAAGAACGGCGTAACGTAAAAAAGCCGGCTGAATAAGCCGGCTTTTTTATCAGATTTTGCAGGCGTCGCCGCAGTCATCATCGGCTACAACGGCCTCAGCTTTTTTGTCTGCGTCTTCCTGGCGCTCGGCGTTGCGCGCTGCGGCTTCATCTAACCCGGAAAACACCAGATTCTCGAGATCGATTTCCATAAGTCACCTGTCGTGGTTTAGTGAATAACTCGCTTTATGATATGCAACCTTTAGGGCTTTCGCATCTCAAAACACCGTCTGACGCTCAAAACGCTAAAATTGACGTTTCACGCACTACAGACTGGCGTGTAAAAAATGAAATTTGGAATTTATCAAATTTAAGAAAAGCGAATAAAGAAGGGAACTGCTTTAGCAAATATGGTGCGTCCGAGTGGACTCGAACCACCGACCCCCACCATGTCAAGGTGGTGCTCTAACCAACTGAGCTACGGACGCACTGATATATTTGAAAATGGTGCGTTCAATTGGACTCGAACCAACGACCCCCACCATGTCAAGGTGGTGCTCTAACCAACTGAGCTATGAACGCATTGTTGTCTTGGCGACAGCGGGGACGAATATTAGCGATACACCTCGGGGCTTGCAAGGGGAAACTCGCAATTTTATTCCAGATTTCACGCGATTGCCGAGCATCTGCGCAGAATGGGGAGAAAGTAGCCGCTTATGCGGCTACGGTTGTTTAATTAACGTGCTGCGCGCTGCAGGATAGTAACGGACGGCTGACGCTGCAGCCAGCGCATGCGCAACATCATCAGAATCGCGGCGGAGGTCAGGCCGATAATAAAGCCGATCCAGAACCCAGCCGGGCCCATCGGTTCAACGATCCAGTCGGTTAATCCCAGAATATAGCCGCTTGGCAGGCCCAGCACCCAGTACGCGATGAACGTAATAAAGAAGATCGAGCGCGTATCTTTGTAGCCACGCAGAACGCCGCTGCCAATCACCTGGATTGAGTCGGAGATCTGGTAAATGGCCGCCAGCAGCATCAGATGTGCCGCCAGCGCGACAACTGCCGGATTGTCGTTGTACAGCAGGGCAATGTGCTCCCGGAAAATAACGGTAAACAACGCGGTGCACATCGCCAGACAAATGGCCACGCCAACCCCGGTGCGGGCGGCGATTTGTGCATCCAGAGTTGAGCCCTGCCCAAGACGGAAACCGACGCGAATCGTTACCGCAGCCCCTAAAGAGAGCGGCAGCACAAACATCAGCGAGCTGAAGTTGAGGGCAATCTGGTGCCCGGCAACGTCGGTGATACCCAGCGGGGAAACCAGCAGGGCGACAACGGCAAACAGCGTAACTTCGAAGAATAACGCCAGTGCAATCGGCAGCCCGAGCTGGCTCAGGCGCTTAACCACCGCCCAGTCCGGCTTGCTGAAACCTTCCGGGTTTTTGATGTCGCGCATCGAGCGGGCTTTTTTAATGTAAGACAGCATGCTGAAGAACATCACCCAGTACACCGCCGCCGTTGCCACGCCGCAGCCCACGCCGCCCAGTTCTGGCATACCGAAATGGCCATAAATAAAGATGTAGTTAACAGGAATATTGACCAGCAGGCCGATAAAGCCCATCACCATGCCCGGTTTGGTTTTAGCCAGGCCTTCGCACTGGTTGCGTCCCACCTGGAAGAACAGGTAACCCGGTGCCCCCCAAAGTAGCGCGCGGAGATAGCGGACGGCTTTATCCGCCAGCTCAGGGTCGATATTGTGCATCGCGTGAATGATATGGCCTGCGTTCCACAGCACCACCATCACTAGTACGGAAACCATACCCGCCAGCCAGAACCCCTGGCGAACCTGGTGCGCAATGCGATCGCGTCGCGCCGAACCATTGAGTTGCGCAACGGTTGGCGTTAAGGCCAATAGCAGCCCGTGGCCGAACAGAATTGCGGGCAGCCAAATGGAGGTGCCGATAGCCACGGCGGCCATATCGGTGGCGCTGTAGCCGCCGGCCATCACGGTATCGACGAATCCCATTGCAGTTTGAGCGACCTGCGCGATGATGACAGGTATCGCCAGGGCAAGGAGCTGGCGAGCTTCGGTGAGGTACTTCTGCATGTTTACACCTGATTATTTTTATATGTATGAGAGACTAAAAAAGCCGCCAAAACAGGCAGCAAGAAGATTAACTGGGGAAATAGCCAGTCTATTGTAGCGGGAGTTTATTTATACGCCAGTCAAAAATAAAGCCAGCGCACGCCCCGCACTGGCAAGCTGATTTTCCAACTGTTAAAGTGCGAAAATGTCTGTTGATGGCGGTAGCGTTACCGTCTGCGAATTGCCAGGAGTTTTGAGATGTTTACAGGTATTGTGCAGGGCACGGCGACCCTGGTTTCTATTGATGAAAAACCGAATTTCCGTACTCACGTCATTGATATGCCGAATGAAATGCTGCCCGGTCTCGAAACCGGAGCTTCGGTGGCGCATAACGGCTGCTGCCTGACCGTAACCGAAATCGACGGCAATCGCGTCAGCTTTGATTTGATGAAAGAGACGCTTCGAATCACCAATCTCGGTGAGCTCAGCGTGGGCGACAGCGTGAACGTTGAGCGTGCGGCCAAATTCAACGATGAAATTGGCGGGCATTTAATGTCGGGCCATATTATGACTACGGCCGAAATATCAAAAATTCTGACTTCGGAAAATAACCGTCAGATCTGGTTTAAGATTCAGGATAAGACCCTGATGAAATATATCCTTTATAAAGGTTATGTGGGCATCGACGGGATCAGCCTGACGGTGGGCGAGGTGACCGCCACGCGTTTTTGCGTGCATCTGATCCCTGAAACGCTTGAGCGCACTACGCTTGGTGCTAAAAAACTGGGGCAGCGCGTGAACATTGAAATTGATCCGCAAACCCAGGCGATTGTCGATACGGTTGAACGCGTGCTGGCGAGCCGTGAAGCGGCTATGGTGGCGGCAGTGCCTGCCAGTGAATAAGCGCTCTTAAGCCAAATAAAGACGGGGCCTTATGGCCCCGTCTTTATTGGCTAATCCTGCTCGTTAAACCCGTTTTCGGCTGCGGTTCTCATAAACCACTCGCCGCTTTTCTTAATTGTGCGCTGCTGGGTATTAAGATCCAGCGACACAAAACCATAGCGGTTTTTGTAGGCGTTGCACCACGACCAGTTATCGATAAAGGTCCACATGTGGTAGCCAAGGCAGTTGCTGCCCTCGCTGATGCCCTTATGCAGCCACTTCAGGTGGTCACGGACGAAGTCAATCCGGTAATCATCGTTGATTTGGCCGTTGTCGATAAAGCGCTGTTCGTTTTCAACACCCATGCCATTTTCTGAAATATAGCAGGCCGGATTGCCGTAATTTTCACGCAGATTGGTGAGAATATCGTAGATCCCGCGCTCGTAGATTTCCCAGCCACGATAAGGGTTCATTTTGCGACCCGGCATTTCGTAGGACTCAAAGAACCACTCCGGCATAAATGGACTTTCCGGATTCACCAGCGTGTCGCGGCACTTAATGCGGCGCGGCTGGTAGTAGTTAATCCCCAGCAAATCTACGACGCCCGCAGCGAGCAGGGCTTTGTCCTCAGGCTGACAGGCCGGCAGTTTCTCGTGCTCTTTCAGGAACGCGACCAGCTCAGCGGGGTATTCACCGCGCAGTGCCGGGTCGAGGAAACTGCGGTTAAACATCAGGTCGGCCAGGTTGGCGGCCTTTACGTCAGCCGGATTTTGTGAACGAGGGTAAGATGGCGTCAGGTTGAGAATGATGCCAATTTGGCCGTCATCGTTACGGGCATGGTAAGCCTTGACCGCCTTAGCATGGGCAAGCATGGTGTGATAGGCGACGGTCACCGCGCGGTTGAAATCCACCACGTTAGGGTAGTGGTAGTCATAGAGGTAGCCGCATTCAACCGGAACAACCGGCTCATTAAAGGTAAACCAGTGCTTCACCCGGTCGCCGAACAGTTCGAAACAGGTATTGGCGTAGGCCGCGTAAGCGTCAACTACTTCACGGTTTTCCCAGCCACCTTTTTCCTGCATCACCATCGGCATATCAAAGTGGTACAGATTAATAAATGGCTTAATACCCTGAGCCAAAAGTTCGTCAATCACCTGGGTATAGAACTCAACCGCCAGCGGGTTGACTTCCCCCGTGCCGTCGGGAATCAAACGTGCCCAGGAAATGGAGGTACGAAAAGTATTGTGATTGAGCTTTTTCAGCAGGGCGATGTCCTGCTTCCAGCGCTGATAAAAGGTTGAGGTGTTTTGCGGCCCGACGCCGTGGTGGAAACGGTTAGGCTGCTCGGCGAACCATCGGTCCCAGATGGTTTCAGATTTGCCAAAGCTCAGCGCTTCACCCTCAGTTTGTGGGCCTGAAGCAGCGCTGCCCCACCAGAAATGCTCAGGAAATGCGTATTTCATCGTTGTCCTCACGGTCTGACCTGCCATCTCCGACAGGCAATCATTGATACGGCTAATGTTCAGATTGTCTGTGATTGATGAAACCGGTTTCTATCATGGGAAATGATATCTGTTAAGCAGATCAAGCCGCTAAGCGCAGACAGGGCTAAACCTGTGAGGTTGATCACATTGGTGCGCAAAGAGAGACAATTGAAAAGAAGAAAACCCGGCATTCACCGGGTCTGTTTTAACGTGGGACTCGCAGGCCGTGCTCAATACCCCGGCTGAAAACAACCTGCCAGAGCTGAATGTCACGCGCCCGGAAAGCGCCGGCGCAGGCATTCAGGTAGTAGCTAAACATCCTTTTAAAGCGCTCAGAATAGTTACCTTCGATTTCGGGCCAGGTTGCCAGAAAACGCTCATGCCAGGCCATCAGCGTTTTGTCATAGTCGGCGCCGAAGTTGTGCCAGTCTTCCATCACAAAATGCGGCTCGCTGGCGTCGGCAATCTGCCGCACCGACGGCAGGCAACCGTTCGGGAAAATGTACTTATTAATCCATGGATCGACATTATTGTCGGTCTTTTTAGAACCTATTGTGTGTAGCAGGAAAATGCCGTCCGGCTTGAGGTTGCGGTCGGCAACATCGAAGTAGGTGGCATAATTTTTGGGTCCGACGTGCTCAAACATCCCGACGGACACAATGCGGTCAAATTGTTCGTTCAGGTCGCGGTAGTCCTGCAACAGGATGGTGACATCCAGGCCTTTGCAGCGCGCCTGCGCCATTTTTTGCTGTTCCGCGGAAATTGTGACGCCAAAGACGGATACGCCATAGTTACGTGCAGCAAATTCGGCCAGACCGCCCCAGCCGCAGCCGATATCCAGCAGCTTCATACCGGGTTTCAGCTGCAGTTTTTCGCAGATCATTTTGAGCTTGGCATCCTGCGCGTCGCTGAGATTTGTCGCTTCTTTCCAGTAACCGCAGGAGTATTGCATGTGCTTGTCCAGCATCCGGCTGAACAGATCGTTGCCAAGATCGTAATGCTCTTTACCGACTATCCATGCGCGTTTCTTAGACTGCAGGTTAACCAGCCTTGCCGCCGCAATACGCAGGGTATCTTTGAAATGGTGGGGGAGCTGGTTTTCCAGCCCGGCACGCAGGACTTTTGTGAAAAAGATATCCAGCCGTTCGCATTCCCACCAGCCGTCCATATAGCTTTCGCCAAGGCCGAGAGAACCTTCCTGCAGAACGCGTTTAAAAAAGTTCGGGTTTTTGACCTGAATATCAAAGGGGTTTGGGCCGTTGAGGGTGATGCCTGCCCGGCCCAGCATTTCATTTGCGATACGATACCATTCGTTATCTCGTACGCTCACTTCTTCTATACACGATGAACTCATAGCTTCTCCATCACCTTGTTGTGATCAGAACCTTAAAACAGCGTAGACGCTATTCACGGCTTGTGAGAACTCTCACGGAAAATTCCGCGTGCCTGATATCCGACGTAGAACAGAGAAAGGGGGGATTCTCCCTTACTGAAAGGCCATCCATGGAAAAACGGAAGCGCTCCGGCTTCCGCAAAAAATAAAATTGATAAGGCTTATAGTAGAACCGCAATTACTATAAGCCCGTTTTATTGATGGTTCAATGGAATATTGTTAGCAAGCTAATCACACAACATTCACATTATCATGCAGGTTACTGTGCCTGGGGCAGTTCGCTGTGACCCGTGTTTTGCACTTTGCGTTGGGTCGTGTGCTGCAGCGCATAGCCAAGGCCAGCAAGCAGGACTGTCGCCAGCATCACGCTGGTGGTGGTCAGCAGCGGCGTCGTGACCAGCCAGGAAACCATCAGGCTGGCCAGGAAGCAAAGGCCTAGCTGCAGGGTGTTTTGCAGGGCTGCGGCTTTCCCGGTTGCCTGTGGGAAAGGCAGCAGGGCAGAGGCAACCACGATAGGGTAGATGGCGCCGTTCGCCGCGGCCATTACGCAGAACGGTATAAGCAGCAGCGTCAGATCAGCATGGCCGCTCACCGCCACGCCCCAGGTCGCTATCACGCTCAGGGCATACAGGGCCAGCAGCCACGGCAGCAGCTGTTTGCCGCTCCACTTTTGCAGCGCACTGCGGCAGCCATAGCCACCGACCAGGAAAGCGACAGTCTGTGGCATATAGCTCAGGCCAATCGCCGCGGGGCTGTAACCCATCTCATTCAGGATAAACGGCGAGCCGGTGAGCCAGGCGAAAAAGCTGGCGGAGCAGGCGGCATAAATCAGCACGTTGCCGCCGTAAACGCGGGAACGTAATAAGGAGAAGAAGCTGACCTTATTGTCTTCGGTTTGCTCGTGGCGCTGAGTCCGGGGCTTGAGGCGCAGCGTGGGGATCATCAGCAGCAAAGCAACGGCGAACAGCACGGCGAAAATGGCCTGCCATTCAAAATGGTTCAGCAGCCAGCTGCCGAGCAGCGGAGCCAGCGCCGGAGAAAGCCCGACCAGCGGCATGATGGTGGCAAAAATGCGGCCAGCGCGGTTGGCGGGGTAATAGTCAGTCACCAGGGCCTGCCAGCTAACTGCGGCCGAGCAGACGCCCACGGCCTGAACAAAGCGCAGCACCAGCAGCGAGGTGGCATCCTGCACCCAAAGCATCCCGATACAGCCGACGGCAAACATGGCCAGGCCAATCAACAGCACAGGTTTACGCCCGAAACGGTCGGAAAGCGGGCCCCAGATTAGCTGGGCAAAAGCAAAGCCGGCGAGGAACAGACTCAGGCTGGCACTCACGGCGGAAGCGGTAGTGCCCAGATCTTGCTGAATGGCGGCGAAGGCGGGCAGGTACATGTCGGTGGCCAGGAAACCCAGCACGCTCAGTCCCGCAAGCCAGATAAGAAATCCCTTGGATGGTTGCATATTTCACTCTTGATTTTGATAGCAGGTTAACGGGGCAGGAGTCTACGGAGTGCAAAACCGCTTGTGAAACGCTAATATTTGCAAATTGCATTCAAATTTTTTGCAGGCAGAAATATGTGGTCTGAGTATTCGCTGGAAGTGGTTGATGCCGTGGCGCGAAACGGTAGCTTTAGCGGTGCGGCCCAGGAGCTGCATCGCGTGCCTTCTGCCATCAGCTACACGGTGCGTCAGCTTGAAGAATGGCTTGCCGTGCCGCTGTTTGAACGGCGTCACAGGGACGTTGAGCTGACCGCCGCCGGGGCGTTTTTTCTCAAAGAAGGTCGTTCTGTTATCAAAAAAATGATGGCAACGCGCCAGCAGTGCCAACAGATAGCCAACGGCTGGCGTGGGCACTTGTCCATTGCGGTAGACAATATTGTTAAACCTGAACGTACCCGCCAGCTGGTGCTGGATTTTTATCGTCACTTTCCGGATATCGAATTACGTGTCTCCCAGGAAGTGTTCAACGGCGTGTGGGACGCGCTGGCAGACGGGCGAGTTGAGGCGGCGATTGGCGCCACGCAGGCAATCCCGGTCGGGGGGCGCTACGCGTTTCGGGATATGGGGGCGCTGAGCTGGCGCTGCGTGGTCTCTGCTGACCATCCGCTTGCGCAACGGGAAGGCATCATTCTGGATGATGACATCCGTCCCTGGCCATCCCTTGTGCTGGAAGATACTTCCCGTTCGTTACCCAAACGGATCACCTGGCTGCTGGACAACCAGCGTCGCGTAGTCGTGCCGGACTGGGCTTCCGGGGCGGATTGCCTGACGGCGGGATTATGCATTGGTATGGTGCCGACGCACATTGCGCAGCCGTGGCTCGTCAGGGGGGACTGGAAAGAGCTGATGCTGGAGAATCCGTTCCCGGACGCGGCCTGTTGCCTGACCTGGCGGCAGGATGATGCCTCGCCCGCGCTAAGCTGGCTGCTGGACTACCTGGGTGACAGTGAGACGATGAATCAGGAGTGGCTGCAGGAGCCGGGTAATCTATTCCCGGCTCCCGAAAAGGCTTAGCGGCGGTAATCGCGGAACGGGCCGTCGGCCACCGAGCGACGTTCAATCAGACGCGGATGGACTTCAATCGTCTGCGACTCTTCTCGCTTATTAATGATACGGTCGAGCAGCATGTTAAACGCCGTTTCGCCCAGGCGCTCTTTCGGCTGGTGAATGGTGGTCAGCGCCGGAGAGAAATAGCGGGCGTTGCGCACGTTATCGTAGCCGATGATAGAAATGTCCTGCGGCACGCGCAGCCCCATTTCGTCCGCGGCACAAATCGCACCCATGGCCATAATATCGCCGCCGCAGAAAACAGCCGTAGGGCGATGAGGCTGGTTAAGCAGTTGCTGCATGGCGCGATAACCGGACTCCGGTTCGAAATCACCCTGAACCACCCAGTTATCCGGCACCTTAATATTGGCTTCATCGAGCGCTTTCAGGAACCCGGCATGGCGGCCGCCGCCGGTATTACGCTCCAGCTGGCCCGGTATAGCACCGATATCTCGATGGCCACGTTCAATCAGATACCGTCCCGCCAGGTAGCCACCGTGGAAGGCATTATCGACCACAGAGTCGGTAAAGTCGGCACGGGCTTCGCCCCAGTCCATGACCACCATCGGAATATGGCGGTACTCTTCCAGAGTTGAAAGCAGCGTGTCAGGGTATTCGGAGCACATGACCAGCAGCCCGTCCACGCGTTTTTGCGCCATCATGGACAGGTAAGCGCGCTGCTTTTCAAAGTTATTGTGCGCGTTGCCCAGAATCAGCGTGTAGCCTTTGGCGAAACAGCTGTTCTCAACGGATTCTATAATTTCCGCAAAATATGGGGCTTCGCTTGAGGTGGCGAGCAGGCCGATAGATTTGGTGTGGTTGACCTTCAGGCTGCGCGCCACGGCGCTCGGCGAATAGTGCAGCTCTTTGATGGCTGCCCAGACGGCGTTGCGCGTCTCTTCCGCCACAAAACGGGTCTTGTTAATGACATGTGACACAGTGGTAGTGGAAACGTTTGCGCGCTTCGCTACGTCCTTAATCGTTGCCATTAGATGTCACTCCAGACCATATCGTAAACTCCTGATAACTCATGTGTTAAACGTTTGCCTTCGCTAACTCCTGGGGCAACACGTTGGTTGCAGGCCTGTCGGGGATGCGACATACAGCGGGAGGAGGGCGTTGCCGGGCGATACGCGGTAAATTAGCGAAGGATTTTGGCTTATCCCGGGGCAAAGTGGAAGAGGGAAAACCGATATCTGTGCAAATCCAGCAGGATTTTTATCGCTAATTGTGGGAAAATCACCCCACATACACTTTGTAGGGAAATAAAAGGAGCTTACGATGAGTACCGATCTGAAATTTTCCGTGGTGACGACGGTTATCGTCCTGAGTCTGATTGTTGCCGGGGCGCTAACGGCTGTTCTGCACTGATTTAATAAGGGCCGCGAAAAGCGGCCCTTCTCTTATGTCACTAAAGAAGATAAACCTCGTTTTCCTCCTTCGTGACTAACCGCTAAAAATTAGCCCGCCAGATTTTGCGCAACAAAGTTCCAGTTAACCAGCGCCCAGAAATGGTCGAGATAAACCGGGCGCGCGTTGCGGTAATCAATGTAGTAAGCGTGTTCCCAGACGTCCACGGTCAACAGCGGTTTCGCTCCGGCTGTGAGCGGAGTCCCTGCGTTAGAAGTCGAAACGATAGCCAGGCTGCCGTCGCTATTCTGCACAAGCCAGGTCCAGCCGGAGCCAAAGTTTTTAATAGCCGCTTCGGTGAATTGTTTTTTAAAGGCTTCCACGCTGCCAAAGGCCTGATTGATCGCGGCCAGCACCTCACCGGTTGGCTCTCCACCCGCATTGGGTGCCAGACAGTGCCAGTAAAACGTATGGTTCCAGACCTGAGCCGCGTTATTGAAGATACCGCCGTCGGACTCTCGCACGATCTCTTCCAGCGTTTTACCTTCAAACGGGCTGCCTTTGATCAAATTATTCAGGTTAGTGACGTAGGTTTGGTGGTGTTTGCCGTAATGGTATTCGAGGGTTTCGGCTGAGATATGCGGTGCCAGCGCATCTTTAGCATAGGGCAGGGCGGGTAGTTCGAACGACATGGCTTCACTCCTTGTTATTTTGCTTCACAATATAACTACAATTTGTGTGGTTATAAGGTTAGCAAATTACGAGGATGCAAAAAAGCGAAATGAAACAGCCCGTTGCCGGGCTGTTAACATTTTAATCAGTCTGCCTGCCCCAAAAGGGCGCGGATAAGATTAACGAATAGTTTTTGGCGTCATTACCCGGCGGGCACCCACGTAGTGGCGCTGCCAGTAATCTTCGCTCAGGGAGGTGATCTGAATATCACGGCCGCTGCGAGGGGACTGAATAAACTTCCCGTTTCCAACGTAGACGCCAACGTGATCGGCGGTGCCACGGCCCTGGGTGCGGAAGAACACCAGATCGCCGCTCTCCAGTTCGCCGCGGTCAACGGAAGAGGCATCACGCAGGTGATACATTTCATTGGCAGTGCGTGGAATGCGGATATTCACCAGATCCTTATAAGCGTAATAAATCAGCCCGCTGCAGTCGAAACCTGTGCGTGGGGAAGTCCCCCCCCAGCGATACGGTTTTCCAATTTGCCCCATCAGCTTGTTCATGGCCGTTTTTTGCGCTTTCTGCACGCGCACTTTATGCGCCTGCGCGATAGTCAGATTTTTTTCCGACTTCACTTTAACGCACTGCTTTTTATGCCCTTTACGATGAGTGCATTTTTCAGTGTAGGCGAGGGTGGAAACGGTTGGCTGTACGGCTATTTTCTGAGAGGTTTTTTTGCTGCTAGTTTTAGCGAGGGTGCTGCTTTTGCCTGAGGTGGTGTGTTTTGCCACTTTGGCTTTCGCCGGTGAGGTTGTTTTTTTACCGGACTTCTTTGTGGAGGCTGTGCTGACCTTCGGTTTTGCTTTCTCTTTACCCTTGTTGCTTTTACTGGTTGTTGTCTTGGCCGAATGGCCTTTTTGTGCAACAGGATGGCGGGCGTGCTCGGACGCCTGCGCCAATGGAGTATAGGGCAAAGCAAATAGCAGAGCACATAGCGTGATAGAGATTTTATTTATCCGCGCCACTCGTCAATCCCCTGATAAATGAAGACAAGATGCTAACCATCATGCCTGCGTATGATTTTTGCGAAACCCGACGATTCTAATGCATAAAAGCCGATAATGTTAATAGGCAAATACTATTTAACGGTCAAAAGTGGAAGCTATAGCTAAAAAATTAGCCATTCCAGGGTGTTATCCGCTGTTTAATTGATCTCGAATGAAGCAAATTGCTCATTTTCGCGCGCCGTAAAAGTGTTATTCTTAAGGTATGTTTGCGCGCCAGGCGGGGGAAAGAGAAACCCTGATAAAAATGGTGTTTTATGCCCGGGGCGCAACTGGCTACAATGGCAGGCTATTGCCGTATTAAGGTTTGAGGAAGCAAGACAATGAGCACTATTGAAAAAATTCAACGCCAGATCGCTGAGAACCCGATTCTTCTCTATATGAAAGGTTCCCCGAAGCTGCCGAGCTGCGGCTTCTCCGCTCAGGCCGTTCAGGCGCTGTCCGCCTGCGGCGAGCGTTTCGCCTATGTGGATATTCTACAGAACCCGGACATTCGTGCTGAGCTGCCAAAATACGCTAACTGGCCAACGTTCCCGCAGCTGTGGGTGGACGGTGAGCTGGTCGGCGGCTGCGACATCATCATCGAGATGTACCAGCGCGGCGAACTGCAGGCGCTGATTAAAGAGACCGCAGAGAAGCACAAATCTGAAGAGCCGGGCGCAGAATAATTTCGCCAGCCAGTAAAAAAGCGACCCTAAGGTCGCTTTTTTTATGCTTCAGATTCCGGTTCGTCGGCCAGCGGCAGCGGCCAGCCGCCGAGGCGCTTCCAACGGTTGACGATTTCGCAGAATAGCAGGGCGGTTTGCTCGGTGTCGTACAGGGCGGAGTGGGCCTGCGAGCTGTCAAACTTTTGGCCGGCGGCGATGCAGGCTTTGGCCAGCACGGTTTGCCCCAGCACGAGGCCGCTCAGGGCCGCGGTATCAAACGTCACAAACGGGTGGAACGGGTTGCGTTTCAGAGAGGCTCGCTCTGCCGCTGCCATCATAAAGCTGTGGTCGAACGTGGCGTTGTGCGCCACCATAATCGCCCGGCTACAGCCGCTGTCTTTAATGCCTTTTCGCACGGTTTTGAAAATCGCGTGCAGGGCATCGTATTCGCTGACGGCACCACGCAGGGGGTTATGCGGGTCAATACCGTTGAACGCCAGGGCCTCAGGCTGCAGGTTCGCGCCCTCAAACGGATCGACATGGAAGTGCAGCGTTTCGTCGGGGGATAACCAGCCGTCTTCATCCATCTTCAGGGTAACGGCGGCGATTTCCAGTAACGCATCGGTTTTAGCGTTAAAACCTGCGGTTTCAACGTCGATAACTACCGGATAAAAACCACGAAAACGGTCGCACAGGCCATGCAATTGCGTGTTGTCTGACATCAGCTTCTCTTAATACGGGGAAAATGCAGCGCGCATTATGGCAAATTTCGGGGAGTGTTGCAGTAAAGGCCGCACAACGTGCGCCTTCAGGGTATGAATAACTCACCAACAATAGGAGAGGCGGCCCGAAGTCATTATGAAATAAACCAGAAAAATCAATTCATTGATTTTCATCTGTTAACCACAAAGAGGGAAAAACCACGCCTTTTCCCTCTTTGTGAGCAACCTTCAGGGCGCACAGCACGCCCCTTGGTTTGACGCTAATCGCCTGAAAATCAGTTACCCAGGCCTTTACCCGCGTGCTTCTCTTCGATCAGCTCGATTTTGTAACCGTCCGGATCTTCAACAAAAGCGATGACGGTGGTACCGCCTTTTACCGGGCCGGCTTCACGGGTGACGTTGCCGCCGTTATTGCGAATGCGTTCGCAGGCTTCTGCGGCGTTATCCACGCTCAGCGCGATGTGGCCGTAAGCCGTGCCCAGGTCATAGCTGTCCACGCCCCAGTTATAGGTCAGCTCGATAACAGCCGTGTCGCTTTCATCGCCATAGCCGACAAACGCGAGAGAGTATTTGTACTCGGTGTTTTCGCTGGTACGCAGCAGTTTCATGCCCAGCACTTTGGTGTAGAACTCGATGGAGCGTTGCAGGTCGCCAACGCGCAGCATGGTATGAAGTAGACGCATAAAATCCTCGTCGAATGAGACAGTTATTTCTGGAGTCGTTGAGTATAGCGGCGTTTGTGCGCCGCTATCAATGAAAGGTACTGCGGAGTTACAGCGTTGGGTAGTCGGTGTAGCCTTCCGCGCCGCCGCCATAGAAGGACTCAGGACGCTGTGGGTTCAGCTCGGCATTTTTGTGCAGGCGAGCGACCAGGTCCGGGTTGGCGATGAAGGAGCGGCCGAACGCCACTGCGTCGATCAGGCCTTTGCCGATCAGATCTTCCGCTTTTTCCGGGGTATAGGCACCAGCGCCAACGATCACACCGCTAAAGCGCTCACGGACTTTGGCACGGAATGCTTCGGTGTACGGTTCGCCACCGGCCCAGTCCGGCTCGGACATATGCAGATAAGCAATGTCGCGTTTGCCCAGCTCTTCAATCAGGTACAGCGCGTCAGCCTCTTCGTCCGGCCCGTTGTCCACGTTCTGGAAGGAGCCAATCGGTGATACGCGGATCCCGATGCGGTCGGCACCCCATTCTTTGATCCCGGCATCAACCACTTCCAGCACCAGGCGAGCGCGGTTCTCGCGGCTGCCGCCGTATTCGTCGGTACGGTGGTTAGAAGAAGGAGACAGGAACTGATGCAGCAGATAGCCGTGGGCAGAGTGCAGCTCAACCAGGTCAAAACCGGCGTCACGTGCATTGCCAATTGCCTTGCGGAAGTCATCCACGATGCCCGGAATTTCGTTCAGTTCCAGCGCGCGAGGCATGGAAGTATCTTCGCGAACGGCGTTGCCGTTTTCGTCACGCAGCGAGGTACGGGTCCCGGCACTCAGCGCGGAAGGCGCGACCGGAGCCTGCTGTCCTGGCTGAAGGGTAAAGTGGGAAATACGGCCGGTGTGCCACAGCTGCACCGCCATGTGGCCTTTTTCAGCGTGTACGCCCGCGGTGATTTTTTTCCACGCGGCGACTTGCTCTTCGCTGTGCAGACCCGGAGCGCCGGCGTAGCCTTTAGCCTGGGCGGACATCTGGGTTGCTTCGCTGATGATAAGCCCGGCGCTGGCGCGCTGGCGGTAATATTCACCCATCAGCGGGGTTGGGATATCGCCTGGCTCAATACTGCGCAGGCGCGTCAGCGGAGCCATAAAGATACGGTTTGGTACGGTAATAGCGCCAACTTTGAGCGGCGTAAACAATTTATCTGCTGACATGGTGTTTCCTCAAGTAGACCGGTCGTCTAGTAATTCAGTAAATAAAAAACCTGTCAGGCGACAGGTTCTGCCAATAGGATTCTTACGTGTGCTAGCGCGCTTTCCAGCGGCAGCGCGCTGCGGGAAATTTTTGCCTGCAGGCTGGCGCCTACCCACAGCGAGTACAGCACCATGGCCTGCTCCAGCGCTTCGCCTTCAAAGCGCAGGCTTTTTTCGCTGCGGCCTTTCTCCAGGGCATCAGCAAGTAGAGAGATTAGCTGTGAGCCGCCGTTATTCAGCGCGCCACGCATATCTTCCGAAAGATCACAAACTTCTGCTGAGAGTTTCACTATCAGGCAGTTACTCAGGTTTCCGCTCTGGCAGAAGTAGCTCAGCATATCCTGGTACCACTTCAGCAGACGCTGGCGATAATTGCCTTCGCCGTGCGAAAAGTGTTCCGCCACGCGCAGATTAGAAGCCTGGTAATAGCGCTCCAGCATTGCCACGCCAAACGCTTCTTTTGAGCGGAAGTAGTGGTAGAAAGAGCCTTTGGGCACTTCTGCGGTGCGCAACAATTCGCTTAACCCCATGCCGGTAAAGCCCCGGGCAAGGCACAGCCGCTCGCCAATGGCGAGGAGATGTTCGCGAGTGTCGTGTTCAGGATGTCGATTCATGCGCTCAAATGTAGTAGACCAGTCAGTCTAATGCAAGGGGAGGCGGCCAATTTTTTTAAGACAACGGGTGCATCAGCCCTTATGGGCGTCGGCCAACCAGCGTTCTTTGCTGTAGCGGCTAATGGCGCTGATGTAGTTTGCGGGCGTCACCATTTTCACCACGCTTTTATTGTTCCGGAACAGCGAAGCGTAGTCTTTGTAAAACACGGCGGCGACGAGGATTATCACCAGCAAGCCGGCGAGAATACCGACCAGGCGAGTCAGCGCGATATGCCACCAGCGCGCCGGCTGGACCTTCACCACGGCAAGCAGCAGGGCGGGGATAATGCCCAGCAAGGCCAGCCAGCTGAACAGTTGCGGCGTCACCAGCGCCGCGGCTTTGTGAGAGTCTGTTTCAAACACGCTGACCATCATTTTTTTATCAATGACGGCGCCGTAGGTGAACATAAAATAGTTGCTGGCAGCGCAGCCGATAACCAGCAGCACCAGCACGGGCTTACGCAGCCAGGGCAGGTTAACCACGCTGAAAATCATTAGCCAGCCGCAGAACAGCACCACCGGCACCGAAGCGGCAAACAGCCAGCTATGGAGAGAATCCGGGGCAATTAGCTGCCAGCTGCGATGAATAAAAAGAGAATTGATCAGCGTGAAGAAAAAGGCGCAGCAAAGATTAAATTGCGTATCGTTACACTGTAACTTTTTCAAAAGGTTCATATAAGCCGTGAATGCAAAACAGAATATTCTCTATCCTGGAGAGAGAAGATTAGTTGAACCTTAATTTTCAGCCGCTTTCCGCCGGGGGGCTATTTTTTAGCCGTCCCGCTTGCATCCAGGACAGAGTCAGGCTTCAATTGATGCAAAGTCGTTAATGAGGTGGGTTAGTGTCTGAGCAGCTAGAGTTCTTCCCCATTCAAAGCCCCTGCCGCGGGATCTGCCAGTCGGATGAACGCGGGTTCTGCCGTGGCTGTATGCGCAGCCGGGACGAGCGTTTCCAGTGGCAGCAAATGAGCGACGCCCAAAAGCAGGACGTGCTGCGCCTGTGCCGCCAGCGCTTATTGCGCAAGTTACGAGCAAACAAGCCAAATTCTCCTGAAGAACCCGAGCAGCCCTCACTGTTTTAATCATTTCACGCCGCTATACTCGGGGCAGTTTTTTCCCTTTTTGAGGTTATTTTTTATGGTACAGCGTATTACGATCGCCCCTCAGGGCCCGGAGTTTTCACGCCTGGTCATGGGCTACTGGCGTTTGATGGAATGGAACATGTCCCCGCGTGAGCTGGCGAGCTTTATTGAAGAGCACGTTGAGATGGGGATCACCACGGCGGATCACGCCGATATTTACGGCGGTTACGCTTGTGAAGCGGCCTTCGGCGAAGCTATGCGCCTGGTGCCGCACCTGCGCAGCAAAATGGAGATTGTCACCAAGTGTGGCATTGCCACCACCGCGAAGCCAGAAAACGCCCTTGGCCACTACATTACCGATCGCGATTACATCATCAGCAGCGCAGAAGGCTCGCTGAAAAAACTGGCCACCGACTACCTGGATTTGCTGCTGATCCACCGTCCGGATCCGCTGATGGACGCTGACGAAGTGGCAGAAGCCTTTACCGCGCTGCATCACAGCGGCAAAGTTCGCCATTTCGGCGTCTCCAACTTTACGCCGGCGCAGTTCTCCCTGCTGCAGTCCCGCCTGCCGTTCACCCTGGCAACAAACCAGGTTGAACTTTCGCCGGTGCATCAGCCGCTGCTGCTGGACGGTACGCTGGATCAGCTTCAGCAGCTGCGTATTCGCCCGATGGCGTGGTCCTGCCTTGGCGGCGGCCGTCTGTTTAACGACGATGAATTCCAGCCGCTGCGCGCCGAACTGCAGAAAGTGGCGGAAGAGCTGGGGGCTGACACCATCGAGCAGGTGGTTTATGCCTGGGTGATGCGCCTGCCATCTTCCCCGCTGCCGATCATCGGCTCCGGCAAAATCGAACGTGTGCGCTCAGCCATCCATTCGCTGTCTCTGGAAATGACTCGCCAGCAGTGGTTCCGCATCCGTAAGGCCGCGCTCGGCTACGACGTGCCTTAATCGTTACTGACCGCCTGCCAGAGTTCCGGCAGGCGGTGCCTGTTCCAGCTGCGACAGCGAGCAGTAAAGCCGCCAGATAATTCCCGCCAGTTCCCGCGCCGCCGGGTCGTGATGATGCGACAGCGTGTCGCACATTCTTTGCAGTTCTTTCAGTGATTCCGCCAGCGGTCTTTGCAGTACACCCCGTTCACTCATCACGTCCCGTAGCGTGTGCAGGCAAACGTCCCTGACCACCGACAGCGGGTCGGATCGCGTTTCCCAGCCGCGCAGCTGCCAGACCACGTGCGAGCAGTTGAGCAGTACTACGCCCCAGCGCAGAAGCCAGCGGCGGGCCGCTTCTTCTTTGCTGCTGCTAAGCTGGCTGATGTGGTGGTACACCAGCGACTCAAACTGGCTCTCGCTGTGCTGCGGTTTGCGGCTGAGCTGGTCGATAAACCCGCGCCGCAGCGCCCGAATATGGCGGCGGCTTCGGCGAGTGTCGGAGCTGGGGCGTAGCACCGAAAAAGCCAGCCATGAAATGCCCACGCCGAGGACTTTGGCGAGGTTGTCATTCATAAACCCGGCAAAGTCGTACACCGGCGGATTGCTGACCGACAGAAACGATCCCATAAAGACAATGAGCTGCCCCCAAAGCGCAGCGCGCTTTGCCTGCTGGAGCTTAAGTAATTGCATGGTGAGCAACAGCGGCAGCAGAAAAATAAGGAACTGCCACAGCTGGGTGACCTGAATCATCAGGCCAAATTTCACCAGAAAACTGAACAGAGACAGCCAAAGCAGAGTGCGCATTAGCAGCGTGAGGGAGCCGAGCGGCGAGGCGACCGAAGAGTAGAGCACACAGCTAATAGCGGCGAGGGACAGCGCCCCGCCGCCGGACGCCCACTGGGTACCGATGCACCAGGCGCCGGTCAGGGTAATCGTCGCGAAAGTGCGCACGGCACTCCACAGCGCTTCGGCATTGTCGGTATGGCGCGCCAGCGGCGGGGCTTCTGGCGGCGTAATCACCGACACCGGCGTGGCGTTTTCCAGCTCTCTTAGCCAGCGGCTGCTATTGAGATAAAGCCAGCAGAAGTAGCGCAGGCGGTGCCAGAATGCCTGATGGCGATAATCGTCCTGTGAATGGGGGGCAATTTGTTGCAGTAGCCTGGCGACGGTGTACTTATCGGCGTTGGGTTTTGCCAGCTCCCGCAGCAGGCTATCCAGCACCGACCAGATATGAGTGGGTGCTTCCGGCCAGTTGAGCAGCATCCGGCGCAGGCTGGATATCACGCTGGTCAGCCGCAGCTGCTGGTGGAGCAGGTAGTTCAGCAGGTTGTTCTGGCGGCGGAAGCGGTAGTGGCTCCAGAATGCCTGAATGCGCAGCAGGTTCATGGTCAGGATCTGGCCGATAATCCCTTCATGTGCGGTGCGAATGGCGTCGGTGGTTTCCGGCTGCCAGAGCAGGCTGGCGTGCTCAAGTAGCCGGGCGTGCATGTTCTTCAGGGCGCTAACCAAAGCGCTGCCGTCCGAGGTGCTTGGCAGCACCATCATCATAAAGCCGCCGCACAAGATCCCGACCACAACTTCGCACACGCGGGCCTGGGCGATGTCCCATAGCTCCGTCGCTTCCACGGTATTGATCATCGGGAAGGCGATGATGGCGGCGGTGTACCCGGCGAGCATGAACGCGTAGGCCACGTTATTTTGAAAATGGCTGGAGGCCCAGGTACAAAGCGCCAGCCAGCTTGCCATGGCGAAGGTAAACAGCCAGGGATCGTTCAGTGCGTTACCGGCAATCATTAACGAGGCCGCGGCCCCAATAAAACTGCCGGCAATCCGCCCCAGACTTTTGCTTATCACACCGCCAACGGTGGGGAAGCTCACCACGGCGGCGGAGGTCATCGCCCAATAAGGCTCGTCCAGATTCAGGCCGTAGGCAATCGCCAGCGCCATACCCATGGCAATGGCGTTGCGCAGCGCATAGCGCCATTGCCCGCCGGTGGCTTTTCCCCACGGCGTGTTATGCCACGCCAGAAAGCTGAGATTCATCAGGGCTGAACGCTAACGGTGCAGGTGGTGCCCGACACCAGTGTCACGCCTTCAGGAATGGCATCCAGGCTAATACGCACCGGCACCCGCTGCGCAAGGCGAACCCACGGCACGTTCGGCTTAATATCCGGAACCAGGTCGCTGTCGCTTTCTATGCTTTGGTCGTAGATCGCGCGGCCAATACTTTCTACTTTGCCGCTCAGCTTTTGGTTGCCGTTGTACAGCACTATCTGCACCGCGTTACCCGGCTGAATGCGGCGCAGCTTGGTCTCTTCGAAATAGCCCACAACGTAAAACGAGTGGCTGTCCACCAGCGCGAAAACCGGCTTGCCTTCGCTGGCGTAATTCCCGACGCGGGAGGTCAGGTTGGTGACCCAGCCGTCCACCGGAGCAGTGACCGTAGTTTGCGAAAGCTGCCACTGCGCCTGCTCAAGCGTGGCCTGGGCGACTTTCACCGCCGCCTGCATCGCTTTGACGTTAATGTTGGCGGTGTCCATGTCTTCGGCAGAAATGTAATTGCGCGGCAGATTCTGGCGGCGGTTTGCCTCGTTGCTGGCTTTGGCCAGATCGGACTGAGCCTTAGCCAGCTGCGCCTCTGCGTTCAGCACCGCAATGTGATAAGGCGTCGCGTCGAGGGTGAATAGCGAAGTGCCTTTACTCACAAACTGGTTGTCTTTCACGTTCAGGGTCACGATGGTGCCGGAAACCTGTGGCGTGATGCTGACCTGTTCGGCGCGCACTTTGCCGTCACGCGTCCAGGGCGACTGCATGTAATAGTTCCATAATAGCCAGCCTGCCAGCAGCGCGGCGGCAAAAACGATGAGGGTAGAAAAATATTTTATTGTTTTGATATTCATTGCGTTACCACATCACCAAAAGAGCCATGCCGGCGCTGACGGACAGCGCGAAAAGGGATAAGTCCATCAACGTGGGGTGCCAGATCTCGCCGGAGTATATCCAGTCGCGCAGCAAACGGTGGACGATAAGCCAGATAAAAAAGCCGACAAACACGGCCTTGAACAGCGGGGGAAAGTAGACAGAGGCCCCGACCACAAGATCCTGAAGCGGGAAGCCGGACGGGCTAAAAGTGAGACTCACGTAGTGATAATCCTTTAAAAAACGGGGGTGGCTGCCGTTTCCCCTCACTTAGATGTAGAATAAAAGTATAGCTGGTTGCATAACTTCAGTGAAAGTAAGGGATTTGTTTTTAACAATTAATGCCTGCACAATAGTCTAAAATCAGTATAATAAGTTAGCAAGCTAATTATAAGGAGATGAAATTGGAATCGCCATCGCCATTAGGTTCGGATCTGGCTCGCCTGGTACGCATCTGGCGTGCGCTGATTGACCATCGCCTGAAACCTCTGGAATTGACACAGACACACTGGGTAACGCTGCATAATATTCATCAGCTGCCGCCAGATCAGTCACAGATTCAGTTGGCTAAAGCGATCGGCATTGAGCAGCCATCACTGGTTCGTACGCTCGATCAACTCGAAGAAAAAGGGTTAATCTCGCGCAAAACCTGTGCAAACGACCGTCGGGCAAAACGAATTAAATTGACCGAGCAGGCTGCGCCTATCATTGAAAAGATGGAAGGCGTGATAAACGAAACGCGAGGAGAAATCCTGTCGGGCATTACTCGCGAAGAGCAGGCGCTGCTAAGCAGCCTGATTAGTCGGCTTGAGCAAAATATTATTGAACTGCAGAACCGGGATTAATCCCCCAGGTTGAACCAAAGCCTCACTGGTTATCCGGCGGGGCTTTTTTTTGCCTGACGATCCGCTGACGGGGAAAATATCCCCCTGGTAGCAAATTGCTGAGCGAGCGTATGAGTTTGTTTATCTCTATTTCAGAAGTCTAAATGTAAATTAATTGTTTCTCACCGCCGTCCCCGGCTTTTAATAATGCAGGCATGTTTATAACAATGAGCCTGCATTATGTCTTATCGCATCAGTATCCTGGATAAAAGCCCGCTTGCGCCCAACGACAGCGCGACCGATGCCCTGGCCCGTACGCTGCATCTCGCGCAGCAGGCAGAAACCTGGGGCTATCACCGCTTCTGGCTGGCCGAGCACCACAACACGCCCCAGCTTGCCAGCCCTTCGCCGGAAGTGCTGATTGCGTGGATTGTCGGACAGACTCGCCGGATTCGCGTGGGCTCCGGCGGCGTGATGCTCCAGCACTACAGCCCTTACAAAGTGGCCGAAAACTTCAATCTGCTGTCGTCCCTCGCGCCAGGCCGCATCGATCTCGGCGTCGGTAAAGCGCCGGGCGGCCTGCCGCTGTCGACGCAGGCGCTGCAGCACGGGCAATCGCCGGCGGCAAAAGGCAGCTTTGATGAACAACTCACGCAGCTTGACGACTGGCTCTCACGACGCGAACCCGCGACGGACGAAAGCGTTCGCGCCACGCCATTACCGGCTCAGCGCCCGGAAGGGTTTTTGCTGGGCGCAAGTTTGCAAAGCGCCCGGCTGGCCGCCAGCCTGGACTGGAACTTTGTCTTTGCCGCCCATTTAAACGGCGATAAAACACTGCTGCGCGACGTAGTGACCGACTGGAAAAAAAACAGTCGCCGCGACGTGCTGGTGGCCGTGCAGGCTATCGTGGCACGGGATGCCGGGCGTGCGGAAGATCTTGCCCGGCAGGTGGAAATCTGGGGCGTGGAGCTGGAAAACGGCCAGCGCGTGAGCGTGGCAAGCGAAGAGCAGGCCCACAGCTTTGCCCGCCAGTCAGGCAGCGCGCTGCGTAGCCTGACGCGGCGTGAACCTTCGCTGTTGAAAGGCACGCCTGAAGCGGTGCGGGAAGCGCTGCAGGCGCTGCACGAAGAGTACGGCATCGATGAATTTATTATTGATACGCCGGTGGCAGAAGGAGCAGAGCGTCTGGCTTCGCTGCAGCTGCTGGCAGAGGCCCACGCGGTTGCGGAGGTGGCTGTATGACGTTTGCTCAGCAACTGATCGACTGGCGCCGGGAACTACATCGGTTCCCGGAATTATCTCTTGAAGAGGTGGCAACCACTTCGCGCATCCGCGACTGGCTGCAAAGCGCGGGTATCCGCCTGCTGCCGTATTCGCTTCACACTGGCCTGGTGGCTGAAATTGGCGAAGGCGAGAACGCCATTGCGCTGCGGGCCGATATCGACGCGCTGCCCATTGAAGAAGCCAGCGGCGTGGCCTTTAGTTCGCAAAATTCGGGCGTGATGCACGCCTGCGGGCATGACGTTCACAGCAGCGTGATGCTGGGTGCGGCGCTGCTGCTTAAGCAGAACGAAGCGCAGCTTAACGGCCGGGTTCGCATTCTCTTTCAGCCCGCGGAGGAGCGTTTCGGCGGGGCAACCACGCTGGTCAAGGCCGGCGTGCTGGAAGGGATCTCTGCCATTTTTGGCATGCACAATGAGCCAGGCCTGCCGGTCGGGGCGTTTGCCACTCGCGGCGGCCCGTTCTATGCCAACGTTGATCGGCTGGTCATTCAGGTTCGGGGCAAAGGGGCACATGCGGCGCGCCCGCATGAAGGGAGAGACGCGATATTGCTTGCCAGCCAATTAGTTACCCTGCTGCAAAGCATCACCAGCCGGGAGGTCAACACGCTGGATTCGGCCGTGCTGAGCATTACCCGTATTGCGGGCGGAAATACCTGGAACGTGCTGCCAGAAAGCGTTGAGCTGGAAGGCACGCTGCGTACCCACAGCGCCAGCGTAAGGGAAGCGATCAAAGTGCGCGTTGTTGAGATTGCTTCTGGTCTTGCCCGCGCTTTTGGGGCGGAAATCGACGTCACCTGGCATTTGGGACCAGATGCGCTGGTTAACGATGCGCGCTGGGCAGCATTTGCCAGCGAAGTGGCCGTCGCGGAAGGTTACGCCACGCATCATGCCGATCTGCATCTGGGCGGCGAGGATTTTGCGGTTTATCTCCAGCATATTCCCGGCGCGTTTGTCAGCATCGGCAGCGACAGCCGTTATGGGCTTCATCATCCGGCCTTTAACCCCGATGAAAGGCTCATTGAACCCGCAGCCCGTTATTTCGCCCGGTTAGCACAATCGGCGCTACAACAACTTTAACTCTAATTAGCGATGGCGGATTTGAACATTCGCATAAGGATAAGGCATGTCTGTAAAACGACAATTACGACTGGGTACGATATTACATGGCGCGTCGGGAAATATGTCGGCCTGGCGTCATCCTGCTGCGGTAGCCGACGCCAGTATTAATTTTGAGTTCGTCAAACAAACGGCATTCAAAGCGGAAGAGGGGAAGCTGGATTTTATCTTTGTGGCGGACGGACTTTATATTAACGAAAAATCTATCCCGCACTTTTTAAATCGTTTTGAGCCGCTGACGGTATTATCCGCCCTGGCGAGCGTGACACAGCATTTGGGCCTGGTGGGAACATTGTCGACGTCCTATAGCGACCCTTTTACCACGGCGCGCCAGTTTGCGAGCCTCGATCATCTGAGCAACGGTCGCGCGGGCTGGAACGTGGTCACCTCTCCGCTGGAAGGATCGGCTAAAAACTTCTCCAGAACCCAACATCCGGAACATGCGCTGCGCTATCGCATCGCCGATGAATATCTGGACGTCGTGAAAGGGCTCTGGGATTCATGGGAAGAAGATGCTTTTGTGCGCAATAAAGAAAGCGGGCAGTTCTTCGCCCCTGAAAAGCTACACGCGCTCAATCATCAGGGCGATTTTTTCCAGGTCGCCGGGCCGCTGAACATTGGCCGCACGCCGCAGGGCAGGCCCGTTCTGTTCCAGGCTGG
This sequence comes from Enterobacter sp. Cy-643, assembly GCF_011752815.1. Classification (GTDB taxonomy): domain Bacteria; phylum Pseudomonadota; class Gammaproteobacteria; order Enterobacterales; family Enterobacteriaceae; genus Cedecea. The sequence goes on along the minus strand of NZ_VWWV01000001.1, from coordinate 1,732,293 downwards.
CGCTTCGGAAGACGGCAAAAAGCTGGCGGCTAAACATGCCGATGCCATCTTTACTCATCATGAATCGCTCAGTGAGGCGAAAGCCTTTTACCGGGATGTGAAAAACCAATTGGAAGGACAAGGCCGCGTGGCCGACTCGCTGCACATCTTCCAGGGCGTGAGCGTCATCGTCGGAAAAGATGCAGAGGACGCCGAACAGCAGTACCAGACCACCGCCGCGCTGGTCTCCGTCAGCGATGCCCTGAACTATCTCGGCCGCTATTTCGAACACCATGATTTTAGCCAGTATCCGCTGGACGAGGCTTTTCCCGATATCGGCGACCTGGGCCAGAACAGCTTCCGCAGCACCACCGACGAGATCAAACGCAGCGCCCGCGAGCGTGGGTTAACCCTGCGCCAGGTCGCGCTTGAAGCCGCCAGCCCAAGGCCGCGTTTTTCGGGGGCGCCTGAGCAGGTGGCGGACGGTCTGCAACAGTGGTTTGACGAACGAGCGGCCGACGGATTCATTATCCAGGGCGGCACGCCGGACACCTTCCCGCGTTTTGTGGAGCAGGTTGTGCCTGTACTTCAGGCTCGAGGTCTTTTCCGCACGGAATACCCCGGCACAACGCTGCGCGAGAGTTTTGACCTTGCGCAACCCGAAAATCGCTACGGCAAATAAAAAATAAAGAGAAAAACTATGCGAAAAACATCCCTGTTGCTGGCTATCGCGCTGGCATGGACGCCGCTGACCTGGGCAAATGACGTGACGATTAACGGCACCGGCGTGAGCCTGGAAGCCAACAAAGCGCCGATCAATACCGCTAAAAATCCTCAGGCCATCGCGCAGTTACCCAAAGATTATCGATTTGCCGTGCCCGGTAAATTTACCGTGGCAGTGGCCGCGCTCAATTCGCCGCCGCTGACGGTTTTTTCTGATGACAATAAAACCCTGCTCGGCAGTGAAGTAGACATTGCTCGTCTGGTCGCCGACAGCCTTGGGCTGGAACTGAACGTGGTCCCGACGTCATGGGAAGACTGGCCGCTCGGCGTGGCTTCCGGGAAATATGATGCCGCGATCAGCAATATTACCGTCACCAAAGAACGCAAAGAGAAGTTCGATTTCGCCACCTACCGCAAAGACTCGCTGGGCTTCTACGTGAAGTCCAGCAGCCCGATTAAATCGCTTACCCACGCGGAAGATATCGCCGGGTTACGCATCGTCGTTGGATCCGGCACTAATCAGGAAGCGATTCTGCTGGCGTGGAATGCTGAAAACGAAAAGAAAGGGCTGAAGCCGTTTACGCCGGTGTACACCAAAGATGATGCGGCGCTCACGCTGGCGCTTCAGTCCGGGCGGGCCGATGCCTGGTTTGGACCGAACGTGACCGGGGCATGGAAAGCGGCGCTGACCGGCAAAACGAAGCTGGTGGGCAGCGTGGACGGTGGCTGGCCGAAAGCGGCACACATTGCGGTGACGCTGAAAAAAGGCGGTGGCCTGGTGGAACCGGTGCAGACGGCGCTCAACGGCGCGATTCAACAGGGCGATTACGACAAAGTTTTAAAGCGCTGGGGCGAGGGCGTGGAGCGTATTCCTGCCTCGGAAGTTAATCCCGCCGGCTTAGGCGACTGAGGAGACGCATATGAGCGAATATTTTCGCGTTTTGTCCCCGGAAGCGCCGGAGCTTCAGCCGATCATTAGCGGCCTGTTTGGCGAATATGCCGCCCGCTACGGGGATTTTTTCTCCCGAGATGCCGAAGTGGAGCTAACCGAGTGGTATCTGCCGCCTCAGGGTATTTTTATCGTGCTGGAGCGCGAGGGTGAAATTATTGCCACCGGGGCCTATAAGCCCTACGACCAGAAAACCGCCGAGATCAAACGTATCTGGACGAAAAGTACGCTGCGCAAGCAGGGCCTGGCCGGACGAGTGGTTCGCGAGCTGGAGCGACTGGCCCTTCAGGCTGGCTACAGCCGCATTTATCTTACTACCGGCTTTCGTCAGCCGGAGGCCGTCAGGCTTTATCTGAGCGAAGGCTACGATCCGCAGTTCAGCCTGGAGGTTGACCCCGAAACGTTCAGCCTGCCGCCCTACGACGGGCGGCTACGGTTCACTAAAATCTTAGCGCTGGAAAGCCTGAGTCAAACGGCCTGAGGAGTGACGATGAAAACGTCTGAAACCATTAAAGTGGTGCCCGCGCGTTACCCGCTGCGTACCGTGGGGGCAGTGATTGCGCTGTTTGTGCTGGCGGTGGTGGTGCAATCCGTCGCGTTTAACCCTCGCTGGGAGTGGGGCGTTTTTGCCCACTGGTTTTTTGACCCGGTCATTCTGGAGGGGCTCGGGCAAACGCTATTATTAACGCTGCTGGGCACGGCGCTGAGCGTGGTACTCGGTGGATTGCTCGCGCTGGCAAGGCTCTCTTCTTCCTGGCTGTTGAGCAGCCTCGCCTGGAGTTACATCTGGCTGTTTCGCTCCCTGCCGCTGATTGTCGTGCTGATCGTGCTCTACAACTTCTCTTACCTGTACGACACGCTGTCGATTGGGGTGCCGTTCACCAGCATCGTCTGGGGCAGCTACGACACGATTAACGTGCTGGGGCAGTTTTCTACGGCGGTGGTGGGGCTGACGCTGGTGCAAAGTGCCTACACCGCAGAGATTGTTCGCGGTGGTTTTCTGGGCGTGGATCACGGGCAATACGAAGCCGCCGCGGCGTTAGGTCTGCCCGCGTGGCGACGCACCGTGAGGATTATTCTGCCGCAGGCGCTGCGCACGATCCTGCCCGCCGGGTTCAACGAAATTATCAGCCTCGCCAAAGGCACGGCGATGGTTTACGTGCTGGCGATGCCGGAGCTGTTTTACACCATCCAGATGATCTACAACCGCACGCAGCAGGTGATCCCGCTGCTGATGGTGGCGGCCGTCTGGTATCTGGTGATCACCAGCGTACTGTCGCTGATTCAGTACCTGGTTGAACGCTCGCTGGCCCGCAGCGAACGCCGCTCCGCCATCAACCAAACGCGCACCGCCCGCAGCGCTGCGCCGTCCACAGCCCCCGTTGCCCAGGAGCCGGTCCATGCCAACCTCTCATAACGGCCATATTTCCATTACCGGCGTCAGCAAATATTTTGGTCGCCATAAGGCGCTGGATGATGTCTCGCTTGAGATCCCGCCGGGCACGGTGACGGTGATCCTCGGGCCATCCGGTTCCGGTAAATCTACGCTGTTGCGCACCATCAACCACCTTGAGCGGGTGGACGAAGGCTTTATCCAGATTGACGGCGATTACATTGGTTACCGCCTGAAAGGCGACAAACTTTACGAACTGAAAGAAAAGGAGATCCTGCGCCAGCGGGCCAACGTGGGCTATGTCTTTCAGAACTTCAATCTGTTTCCCCACATGACGGTGCTCGAAAACCTGATTGAAGCACCGATGGCCCATAAACAGCTGAGCCGCAAAGAGGCGGTGGAACGTGCGTATGAGCTGTTGGACGTCGTCGGGCTGCGCAACAAGGCGGATGCCTGGTCGCGGCACTTATCCGGCGGGCAGCAGCAGCGTATTGCCATTGCCCGCGCGCTGGCGTTGAGCCCACGGGTGATGCTGTTTGATGAGCCAACGTCAGCGCTCGATCCTGAGCTGGTCGGCGAAGTGCTGGACGTGATTAAAAGACTGGCTCGTTCGGGCACGACGCTGGTGGTCGTCACGCATGAAATCGGCTTTGCGCGGGAAGTGGCCGATCAGGTGGTGTTTATGGTGGACGGTAAAATTGTCGAGCAGGGAAGCAGCGACGAAGTATTAAATCGCCCGCAGCATCCGCGCACCCGCCAGTTCTTATCGAAGGTGCTGTGAGATGAAATATGGATTTATCGCGCTGCTGGTCTCTTTTTCCGCTTTGTCCGCGCAGACGAATATTGACCTTGTTGCCAATGAAAAGCCTTTGAGCGTGGCGCGGGATGAAAAGGCGATTGCCAAAATCCCCGCAGGCTACAGGTTTGTCGAACCCGGTACATTGACGGTGGCTATCTCCGCGCTTAACTCTCCGCCGCTGGCGCTGCTGGCCAGCGATAATCGCACGCGCATAGGCAGTGACCCGGACATAGCCCGTCTGCTGGCCGGTAGCCTGGGTCTGAAACTGAAGCTGGTGCCGACCGCGTGGGAAGACTGGCCGCTGGGCATTACCTCCGGGCGCTATGATGTGGCGCTGGTAAACATTGCCGTGACGGAACAGCGGAAGGAGAAATATGATTTTGCCACCTATCGCGTGGACTCGCTCTCTTTTGCGGTGAAGGCCAGCAGCCCGATTCAGTCTATCGCTAAGGCAGAAGATCTCGCCGGGCGGAAGGTTATCGTCGGGTCAGGCACAAATCAGGAACGTATTCTGCTCGGCTGGAATGCAGAAAACGAAGGTGCCGGGCGCGAGCCTGCCTTGCCGGTGTATGTGACCGACGATGCCTCCGCCAACCTTTATATTCAGTCTGGCCGGGCCGACGTATTTTTTGGGCCGCAGTCAATCACCGCCTATAAAGCCGCGTTAACCGGCACCACGCGCGTGGTCGGGCTGGGGCCGAAAAAGGCCTATGTGGCGACGACAACGAAAAAGGGCAACGGGCTGGTGTACGCCCTGCAGGCGGCGCTGGATGGCGCTATTCAGCGGGGAGAGTATCAGCAGGTGCTTGCGCGGTGGGGGGAGCAGGGAGAGGAAGTGGCCCAGTCGGAGGTGAATCCGCCCGGCATTACTTACTAATGGATAAGGCAGACGGCTGACTTATCTCTGGTGAGAGAAAAAGTTCCAGACTGTTAGTTTAAAAAACAGGAAAATCAGGTTATTGATTTTCGGCTGATAAACACAAAGAGGGAAAAAACACGCTTTTCCCTCTTTGGCAGCAAGTTAAGGCCCGCAATGCGGGCCTTAACTCATTTGGCGATGTTGTCTTAGCGAGGCGCAACGGTGATGTTGTTGCCGCTGCCGGAGATGGCTACGCGCTGGCCAACGGAGTAACGGGTGTCACCCTGTTTTTGCACGGCGATGATGGTCTGGCCGTCATCTTTACGGATTTCCAGCTCAACGCCTTTGCTGTTGCCCATTGCGCCGCCGACGGCATCACCCGCCAGGCCACCGGCTACAGCGCCGCCTGCGGTTGCCAGAGTACGTCCGGTGCCACCGCCGACGGTGTTACCCAACAGGCCACCCAGTACCGCACCGCCGATAGCCCCGATAGTGCTATTGCTGTCGCTGCCTTTGATGGTCACCGCGCGAACGTGGGTAATGGTACCGTAGGTTACGGTTCTTACCTGTTTCGCTTCAGACGCGTTGTACACATCGCCGGACAGCCCTTCGTTGGCGCAGCCAGCAAGGGTGAAAGCAACCAGTGAAACTGCCAAAATACGTGAAATCATTTGTACCTCTCCTGTGAACCATCAACGCTCGGTGAGCATCCGTTATGACTAAATTATATGGCAATTCCTGGCCATAGTTCATGTTTGTTCTACAACAATCCTGTAAAAATAGTAAATCAAATGTCTTTAACAACAATTAAACCGCCGCGCTGTGCGAGTTTTGCTTAAATGCCGTACCGCTTTCTGCCGCGACTGACACAGATTATTAATTAAAATTATTAATAAATCATAATATTGCGTGCTAGTTTAACCACATCAATTTACCGCCCCGGCGAGAATAAGGAGTGACGGATGAAGTCAGGTCGTTATATAGGCGTGATGTCAGGCACCAGTCTGGATGGTATCGATGTGGTGCTGGCTGCTATCGACGAACATCTGGTCGTTCAGCAGGCGAGCTACAGCCACCCGATGCCGCTGGCCATCAAAAACGCGGTTCTTGCCGTTTGCCAGGGACAGCAACTCACGCTGTCCCAGCTAGGCCAATTGGACAACCGGCTGGGTAAATTGTTCGCCGAGGCGGTACAAATCCTTATTAAGCGCGAAGGGCTACGGCCAGAAGACGTCACGGCCATTGGCTGTCACGGGCAGACCGTGTGGCATGAGCCGCAGGGTGAGGCCGCCCACACTATGCAAATTGGCGACAACAATCAAATTGCGGCGCTGACCGGCATTTCCGTCGTCGGCGATTTTCGCCGCCGCGATATGGCGCTTGGCGGGCAGGGCGCCCCGCTGGTGCCGGCGTTTCACCAGGCGCTGCTGGCGCATCCGGTTGAGCGCCGGATGGTCCTGAACATCGGCGGCATTGCCAACCTTTCTTTGCTGATCCCAGACCAGCCGGTCAGGGGCTACGACACCGGGCCTGGCAATATGCTGATGGATGCGTGGATCTGGCGCCAGCGAGGGAAAGGCTATGATAAAGACGCCGAATGGGCGAGCCAGGGTAAAGTCATTCTTCCTTTATTGCAGCAAATGCTGAGCGATCCTTACTTCGCCGCGCCAGCCCCCAAAAGTACGGGCCGCGAATACTTTAACTATGGCTGGCTTGAGCGCCAGCTTGCGGTGTTCCCGGCGCTTGCCGGAGAAGATGTGCAGGCCACGCTCGCTGAACTGACGGCGACAACTATCGCCGAGCAGGTACTCCTGAGCGGTGGCTGTGAACGTCTCATGGTGTGCGGCGGGGGCAGCCGTAACCCGCTGCTGATGGCGCGCCTCGCTGCGCTGCTGCCGGGTACGGAAGTGACGACGACCGATGAGGCCGGGATCAGCGGGGACGATATGGAAGCGCTGGCGTTTGCCTGGCTGGCCTACCGGACAATGTCCGGCCTGCCGGGCAACCTGCCTTCGGTGACCGGTGCCTCTGAGGCCACCATCCTCGGCGCTATTTATCCTGCTAATCTGCGCCATAATCAGAGTTAACTGAAATTATCTTCATCCCACTGCCGCTAAACTGCTAGCGTTAAGGAGGGCGCAGGCCCTCCAGGGATAACAAGATCTTCAGGATACTCAGATGAAAAAACTGCTCGTTGCCACCGTGCCAATGCTGCTCGCCGGCTGTAGTTACTACAACGCTTTTCTCGAAAAAATGCATACCGATACCCTGGCGTATCAGTGCGATGAACAACCGCTCACCGTGAAGCTGAATAACGACAAACAGCAGGTTAGCTTTGTCTACGATAACCAGATGCTGAACCTGACGCAGGGGCTTTCCGCGTCCGGCGCGCGTTATACCGACGGCGTTTACGTCTTCTGGTCGAAGGGCGACAGCGCAACCGTCTACCGTAAAGATACTATCGTGCTGAATAATTGCCAGCTACAGACGGCCAAACGTTGAGATTTCTCAGGGTGGAGAGCACAATAGCTTCACCCGAGGATAGCCTGATGTAACGCCATGTCTGATAACGACTCTTTGCAACAGATTGCGCATTTGCGCCGCGAATACACCAAAGGTGGCCTGCGCCGCCACGATCTCACCGACACGCCGATGCCGCTGTTTGAACGCTGGCTGGCTCAGGCCTGCGAGGCCAAACTTGCCGACCCGACCGCCATGGTCGTGGCCACGGTTGACGAAAACGGGCAGCCGTATCAGCGCATCGTCCTGTTGAAGCATTTTGATGAAAAAGGGCTGGTGTTTTACACCAACCTGGGCTCCCGCAAGGCGCACCACATCGAACACAACCCCTGCGTCAGCCTGCATTTCCCGTGGCATATGCTTGAGCGCCAGGTGATGGTGCTGGGCACCGCCGAGCGTCTGTCCACCATTGAAGTGTTGAAATATTTCCACAGCCGCCCGAAGGACAGTCAGATAGGCGCCTGGGTATCGAAGCAATCGAGCCGCATATCCGCGCGCGGCGTGCTGGAAAGCAAGTTCCTTGAGCTGAAACAGAAGTTCCAGCAGGGCGAAGTGCCGCTGCCGAGTTTTTGGGGCGGCTACCGCGTCAGCATTGATCAAATGGAGTTCTGGCAGGGCGGTGAACACCGTCTGCACGACCGCTTCCTCTACCAGCGTGACGGAGCTGCCTGGAAAATAGACCGCCTCGCGCCGTAATGTCAGGATTTTCAGCTTAAGGGCTGGTGCTAACTGCGCCAGCCCTTTATTCTATGTGCCCCGTAATACTTCAAGCTGCAGATGCGTTAACTGCACTCGCTTACCCCAGCCACTTATTTAAGTAAGCTCCCGGGGATAACTGAGCTTGTCGCCTTTCTGCAACGCGAATTATTTAGGGGCGGACACTCAAAATGAATTCTTTCGCCAGTGGGCGAAAAGCCGTGTACCGGCAAAGGTGCAGTCGTATTAGAGATGGAGAATTTGATGTCGAACATCAATTTGATCAAACAATTGCAAGAGCGGGGCCTGGTGGCCCAGGTGACGGATGAGGATGCGTTAGCAGAGCGACTGGCGCAAGGGCCAATTGCACTCTATTGCGGCTTCGATCCGACCGCCGACAGCTTGCATTTGGGCCATCTGGTTCCACTGCTGTGCCTGAAACGCTTTCAGGAAGCAGGCCATAAGCCGGTTGCCCTCGTGGGCGGCGCCACCGGTCTTATCGGCGACCCAAGCTTCAAAGCCGTTGAGCGTAAGCTGAACACCGAAGATACCGTGCAGGAGTGGGTGGAAAAAATCCGCCGTCAGGTTGCGCCGTTCCTCGACTTTAACTGCGGTGATAATTCTGCCGTCGCCGCAAACAACTACGACTGGTTTGGCAGCATGAACGTGCTGACCTTCCTGCGTGATATCGGCAAGCACTTCTCTGTTAACCAGATGATTAACAAAGAAGCGGTAAAACAGCGTCTGAACCGCGACGACGTGGGGATCTCTTTCACCGAGTTCTCTTACAACCTGCTGCAGGGTTACGACTTCGCCTGCCTGAACAAACTGCACGGCGTGGTGCTGCAGATTGGCGGTTCTGACCAGTGGGGCAACATTACCTCCGGTATCGACCTGACCCGTCGTCTGCATCAGCAGCAGGCTTTCGGCCTGACCGTGCCGCTGATCACTAAATCCGACGGCACCAAATTCGGTAAAACCGAAGGCGGCGCGGTCTGGCTTGATCCGAAGAAAACCAGTCCGTACAAGTTCTACCAGTTCTGGATCAACACCGCGGATGCCGATGTGTATCGCTTCCTGAAGTTCTTCACCTTTATGGACATTGCAGAGATCAATGCCCTGGAAGAAGAAGACAAAAACAGCGGGGCTGCACCTCGCGCCCAGTACGTGCTGGCCGAGCAGGTCACCCGTCTGGTGCACGGTGAAGAAGGTCTGACCGCGGCCAAGCGCATTACCGCCAGCCTGTTTAACGGCAACCTGAGCGAACTGAGCGAAGCCGACTTTGAGCAGCTGGCTCAGGACGGCGTACCGATGGTTGAAATGGATCGCGGTGCCGACCTGCAGCAGGCGCTGGTGGATTCCGAGCTGCAGCCATCCCGTGGCCAGGCGCGTAAAACCATCTCGCAGAACGCAATCACCATCAACGGTGAAAAACAGTCTGACCCGGAATACACCTTCACCGAAGGCGACATTCTGTTTAACCGTTACACCCTGCTGCGCCGCGGTAAAAAGAACTACTGCCTCGTCTGCTGGAAATAAGTTATCGGAATAGAAAAGCACGGCTTATGCCGTGCTTTTTTTTAGCAAGCACAACACCTGGCGATACCTGAGTCGAAAATGAAAAACATTCTTGCCATCCAGTCCCACGTGGTATTTGGTCACGCCGGTAACAGCGCCGCCGAATTCCCGATGCGCCGCCTGGGCGCCAACGTCTGGCCGTTGAACACGGTGCAGTTCTCCAACCACACGCAATACGGGCAATGGACCGGTACGGTGATGCCCGCCAGCCACCTGAGCGAGATTGTGCAGGGGATTGCGAATATCGGCCAACTGGAGCGCTGTGATGCGGTTCTGAGCGGATATCTGGGCTCGGCTGAGCAGGGCGAACATATTCTTTCCATTGTGCGTCAGGTAAAAGCGGCTAACCCGAAGGCAAAATACTTCTGTGACCCGGTGATGGGCCACCCGGAGAAAGGCTGTATCGTGGCGCCTGGCGTGGCGGAATACCACACGCGCTACGCCATGCCTGCCAGCGATATCATCGCGCCGAACCTGATTGAGCTGGAAATTCTCAGCGGCCACAGCGTAAACAACGTGGACGAAGCCGTGGCGACGGCCCGGGAGCTGATTGCTCAAGGGCCGGAAATTGTGCTGGTGAAGCACCTGGCGCGCGCAGGCTACCAGCAGGATCGTTTTGAAATGCTGCTGGTGACGGCGGACGAAGCCTGGCACATCCATCGCCCGCTGGTGGACTTTGGCGAGCGCCAGCCGGTTGGCGTGGGTGACGTGACCAGCGGCCTGCTGCTGGTTAAGCTGCTGCAGGGGGCAACGCTGCGTGAAGCGCTGGAGCACGTTACGGCGGCGGTGTACGACATTATGGTCGTCACCAAACGCATGGCCGAGTACGAACTGCAGCTGGTTGCGGCTCAGGACGGCATTGCCAAACCCGAGCATTACTTCACGTCGGTGAAGCTCTGAAATAAAAAACGCCCTCAGCAGAGGGCGTTTAGTTTCTGACAAAGAGGAAAAAAACGTGGTTTTTCCCTCTTTGTCGTTATCAGCCGAAAATCAATGACTTGATTTTCCTATTCTTTTACCGAACTGACCGGTATCACTTCTCTCGCCGACGTTTTGCTATCCAGGCCTGATTTAAATGCCTTCGGCGGTGAGCGCCGCAGACACCGCCGGGCGCGCCTTCATGCGTTCAATGTAAGCTTCAATATTCGTCAACCCTGTCAGATCCAGCTTCAGACCATAGGCCCAGCGCAGCACGGTAAACAGGTAGGCATCCACCACGGTGAAGCGAGTCCCCATCAGCCACTGCTTGTCCTGCAGCGACTCGTTCACATAGTGGAATTTCTTCTCCATCTGCTTGCGAACCACGGCCTTGAACTCTTCGGGAGTCGCCGGGTTGAACAGCGGAGAGAAGCCTTTATGCAGCTCGGTTGCCACATAGTTCAGCCACTCCAGCGTGTGGTAGCGAGTCATGCTGCCCGCCGGGGCCAGCAGCTGGCGGTCAGGCACCTTATCCGCCAGGTATTGCACGATAGCCACGCCCTCGGTCAGCAGGGAGCCGTCATCCAGCACCAGCGCAGGTACCTGCCCTTTGGGGTTAATGGCGAGAAAATCGTCACCGTTTTCGGTGCGTTTGGTCGCGAGGTCAACTTTCACCAGCGAAAAGTCCAGGCCAGATTCACGCAGGATAATGTGTGGGGAGAGGGAACAGGCACCGGGCTTGAAATACAGTTTCATGACGAACTCCTTTAGGGCGCTAAGATAACTTATGTTAGTGCGGTCGCCGGGAAAAAAAAAGCCGCCAGCTGTGAGGCCGACGGCTAAATAATCATTTTTCCTGGAGAAATTACGCGGTAGCGGTTTCGTTAACCTTTTCGGTTTTGTCTTCGCTCAGCGTCATGCGGTTCAGCTTCGGCGCGGTCAGGAGCATCAGCACGGCAATCACGCCGGTGACGATACCGATCTGCATAAAGACACGGCCGTACACTTCCAGAGACTGCAGCGGATCGGTCACGTTTTCCGGTACCGCCATCAGGCCTGCAACTTTACCGGCGATGATTGCTGCCCCAGCAGTCGTCAGGAACCAGCTGCCCATGATGAAGCCCATCAGGCGTTGTGGTACCAGCTGTGCCACCATTGCGAGGCCCAGGCCGGAGATCATCAGCTCACCAATACTCTGCAGCGCATAGCTCAGAATCAGCCAGTTTACGGACACAATACCCGCTTCGTTAGCGAACTTCGCGCCAACCGGCAGAACCAGGAAGGCGAAGGAGCACAGCACCATCCCGATGGCGAACTTGTGCGGCATCGGCAGGCGGTCGCCCATTTTGTTGTAGATAGCGGCGAGAATCGGGCTACCAATCATGATCCAGAACGGGTTCAGCGCCTGGAACTGCTCGGCTTCGAAAGTGATGCCCAGAATTTCGTGGCCCACGTTGCGAATAGCGAAGAAGTTCAGGGAGGTTGGCATCTGGCTATAAAGCACGAAGAAGACGATAGCTTCAACCATCAGGATGAAGGCCACGATCATCTTGCGGCGAGCCGCGCCTTTCATTGCAAAAGCTTCTTTCGCGAAGATCAGAACGATACCCAGAGCCACAACGCCCAGTACGGCGCGAGCAATGCCCTGGTTGTGCAGCAGCCAGGTTGCCACGGCAATCAGCACCACAACGCCTGCGATGGTGGCCATCAGCTTACCGAAGTGCACCGGTGCGAAGTCAGGCTTAGAGCCATAGTTCTTCACCCACTTCTTACAGAAGATGAAGTTCACCAGGGTAATCAGCATACCCACGAAGCTCAGGGAGAACGCAGTGCTCCAGCCATACTGCGCCGCAAGCCATGGCGTGGCGAGCATAGAGAAGAAGGAGCCGATGTTAATGGACATGTAGTACATGGTGAATGCACCGTCCAGACGCGGGTCGTCTTTCTCATAGCAGGTTGACAGCAGCGCGGAAGGGTTAGCCTTGAACAGGCCGTTACCTACGGCGATGGTTGCCATACCGATATACACCACGCTCACGTCGTGGCCGGAGTAGGCCACAAGGGCGTAGCCGATAGCCAGTACGACGGTACCAAGCATGATAACGCGTTTGGTGCCGAGGACTTTATCGCCCAGCCAGCCGCCAATCGCGACCAGGCCATAAACAAGGGCGCTAAAGGAGGAGAACAGCGTGATGGAGTCCGCTTCGGACATGCCCAGCATTTTGACCAGGTAAACGGCCATGATGCCTTGCAGGCCGTAATAGCCGAAACGCTCCCAGAGTTCGATAGAGAAAATCAGGTAGAACGATTTAGGTTGCTTAAAGGCGTTTAGACTAACGCTTTCTGCTGGTTCTTTGTTTGCAGTCGACACATATACCTCTTTTTTTACATCCCGCTTTAATTAAGGGGCTTGCTTATGTCTTACCGCATGGGTAAGCATTTTTCTTGTTATTAGGAAGGAAAAACGGGGGGTAATGTTCACTATCCAGGGGTTGCAGGCAAGTGGTTTGTAATAATCTGTTACATATATCCCAGGCGAGATAATGCGCCATTAGATGAATTGTTATTCAGCGTTAAATTTTACCAATTCATTTATTAACGATTTTTTGTCTTTTTTCAAAGCGATTTTTTAACATTATAGTTATATGTTCTGCTTTAAAAGCCTAAATGCAGTGTTAATGACCACAATATTCAATATGTCTGGCCTATTGTATTACCGTAGATCCATTATTGCTAACGATAGCAAGGCCTTAATGGTGTTTTCGTTACCATTCTGCAACCTCAAGTTATCAAAGTGATGCAGATCACAAATTTATAGAAATTTCTTATCGCAAAAAAACGATTAACCTGGTGAGCCGATTATTGAGCGGACAATATAAAATCATCCCGCGTTATTTCCGGCATAAAAGTGTGCAAAAAGGGCGTTTATAAGGCGGGGAGGTACAAAGGAAGCCCGAGGCTGGCCCCGGGCGAAGCGATCAGGCGTCAACCTTCTCTTTGAATTCACAGAGATCTTCGATAATGCACGAGCCACAGCGCGGCTTGCGTGCGATGCAGGTGTAGCGGCCGTGGAGAATAAGCCAGTGATGGCAGTCCACCTTAAATTCTGCCGGAACCACCTTCAGCAGTTTTTCCTCTACCTGCTCGACGTTTTTCCCGGCAGCAAACTGAGTGCGGTTACACACCCGAAAGATATGCGTATCGACGGCAATTGTCGGCCAGCCAAAGGCCGTATTCAGCACGACGTTGGCGGTTTTACGGCCTACCCCCGGCAGCGCCTCAAGCGCCGCACGATCCTCTGGAACTTCGCCACCGTGCAGGTCAAGCAGCATGCGACAGGTTTTGATCACATTCTCTGCCTTGCTGTTAAACAGACCGATGGTTTTGATGTACTCCTTTACGCCCTCCACGCCAAGCGCCAGCATCGCCGCCGGGGTATTGGCGACAGGGTAGAGCTTTGCCGTCGCCTTGTTCACGCTGACGTCGGTGGCCTGAGCCGAAAGCAGAACCGCAATCAGCAGCTCAAAAGGGCTGCTGAAGTTGAGTTCGGTTGTTGGGTGGGGATTGTTGTCTCTCAGGCGGGTGAGGATCTCAACGCGCTTGCTGTTATTCATTAAGCCTTCTCTGCATTGCCTGCTACGGCGGCGGCGCTTTCGCGAGCCCGACGTGCCTTCATTTTTTCATCAATGAGGTATTTTATCGCCAACAGCATACCCAGGCCAATAAAGGCGCCCGGCGGTAGCATGGCGAGCAGGAAAGGCGTGTCGGTATGGAAGACTTCAATGCGCAGCACTTTCGCCCAGTTGCCAAGCAGGCCGTCTGCGCCGTCAAACAGGGTACCGTTACCAATGATCTCGCGAATAGAGCCTAAAACAAACATTGCGCTGGTGGCGCCCAGCCCGGTGGCAAATCCATCCAGCGCGGCATAAGGCACGCTGGCCTTTGCCGCATAGGCTTCGGCTCGCCCGACGACAATACAGTTGGTGACGATGAGGGGGATAAAGATCCCCAGCGACTGGTAGAGCCCAAAGGCATAAGCGTTGATCAGCATCTGCACGATACTGACCACCGAGGCGATGATCAGCACGTACACCGGAATACGAATCTCTGCGGGCACCCAGCGGCGCAGGGCGGAAATTGTCCCGTTGGTCAGCGTCAGTACCAGCGTGGTTGCCAGCCCAAGCCCCAGGGCGTTGGTGGCGGTGGAGGTGACGGCCAGCAACGGGCAAAGGCCCAGCAGCTGAACCAGCGCCGAGTTATTTTTCCACAGCCCGTTTATCAGGACGCGTTTTGTTTCGCTCATTGTTGTTCTCCACAGGCCGGCAATTCATTGAGCTGCGCAGGCAGGGTTTCTGCAAACAGGCCCGCGCGCTTAACGGCATTGACTACCGCGCGCGGGGTAATGGTTGCCCCGGTAAATTGCGTGAACTGCCCGCCGTCTTTTTGGACCGCCCAGCTCGGATCGTTACTGCCCTGAATGCGTTTGTTCGCAAAGTGGGTGATCCAGTCGCTCAGGCGCAGTTCTATTTTATCCCCAAGCCCCGGCGTTTCGTGGTGTTCCGTTACGCGGGTGCCGAGAATGGTGCCGTTAAAATCGGCGGCAACCAGAATCTGTATAGCACCAGAATAGCCGTCCGGCGCGGTGGCTTCCATCACTACGGCAACGGGCTTGTCGCCTTTACGCGCCACGTAAATATGTCGGGCGCCTTTGCCGAGCGGGGAATCCTTCACCAGCAGGCAGCTGTCCTGAATAGGGTTATCGTAGACATCATCCGCAATCACCTGGTCAAACAACATTTTTTGCTGTAGCGCCGATTGCCGGGCGATTGTCGGTTTGGTGAGTTCGTTGACCAGCGCCGTCAACCCGGTAAACAGAGCGGCAAACAGCGCCAGGGCTACGCCATGCTTTTGCATTGTTTTAAACATAGCGTCTCCTTAGCGGTGGCCGTACGCGCGAGGGCGGGTGTAGTAGTCGATCAGCGGCACGGTAATATTACCCAGCAGCACGGCGAATGCCACGCCATCCGGGTAACCGCCATAAGTGCGAATCAGCCAGACCAGCAGGCCAACCAGCGCCCCGAAAATCAGCCGGCCACGGTTGGTCGTTGAGGCGGTAACCGGATCGGTCAGGATAAAGAACGCGCCGAGCATGGTCGCGCCGGAGAACAGATGCACCATCGGCGACAGGCATTTTTCCGGGGCAATAACCCAGCCGAGCGTGGCGCAGACGGCCAAAGCCGCCAGGAAGCCCGCCGGGATATGCCAGCGGATGGTGCCGCGCCACAGCAGGAACAGGCCGCCGGCCAGGTAAGCCAGGTTAACCCACTGCCAGCCGAGGCCCGCCAGCGCGCCGCCATAGATTGGCGCACTCAGAAGTTGCTCCGCGGAGTGCCCCGCATGCAGGCCGGTTTTGAAGGTGTCCAGCGGCGTGGCCTGGCTGATGCCGTCAACGCCCATGCGCAGCGTATCCATGGTTCCGCCCGTAGCGGTTGCGCCGTGGAAAATCACCTGCAGGCTGTCAACAAAACCCGGCACGTTGGCGGCGATGGACTGCGGCGGCAGCCACGAGGTCATTTGCACCGGGAAAGCAATCAACAGCACAACGTAACCAATCATCGCCGGGTTAAACGGGTTATTGCCGAGGCCGCCATAAAGCTGCTTGGCAATGATGATGGCAAACACCATCCCGACAACCACCATCCACCATGGCGCGAGAGGCGGAATACTGATCCCCAGCAACAGGCCGGTGAGCAGCGCCGAGTTATCGGCAAGGTGGTTTTGTACGGATTTTTTGCGCAGACGCAGCACCAGCGCTTCGGCGGCCATAGCGCTGACGATCCCCAGCACAACCTGAATCAGCGTTCCCCAGCCAAACCAGTACCACTGCATCGCGATGCCGGGCAGGGCGGCGAGACAAACCAGCATCATAATCCGCGCGGTGCTGCGCTGATTATGGGTAAACGGGGAGCTTGCGATTTTAAAAACCATTTATTCCTCTGGAGACATCTGAGCGGCTTTACGCGCCTGAACGCGGGCAATTGCCGCCGCCACTGCAGCTTTGCGTGGATCTTGTTCTTCTTGTGGGGCGGATTGTTCGCTGTCCGCTTTCTGCGCCGCCTTGCGCGCTTTGGCGCGGGCGATGGCCGCTTCGACGGCGGCCTTACGCGGATCAACGGCTTCTTGCTCACCGGCAGTTGGCTCAGCGCTTTCCGCGTTTTGCGCCGCCTTGCGCGCTTTGGCACGGGCGATCGCGGCTTCAACGGCAGCCTTACGCGGATCGGTTTCGGTGCTGCTCGCCGATTCTGCCTGTTGCGCTTTCTCTGCCTGGCGCGCGCGCGCTTCAGCTTTACGGGCTTCTCGGGCGGCAATCATGTCGCTATTGTCCGGCGTACTGCCGGCTTTCACCACTATAGGTTCGTCGCTGGCCTGCGCTTTTTTGCTTTTTACGCGGGCAAGGGCGGCCTGAATGGCATCATTGTCTTTCTCAGTCGGCTGAACCGCGGCATTTTTATGGCGCTCAAGGCGAGCGGCTTTCTCACGCTCCAGCCTTTCCTGACGTGCCTCAAAGCGAGCCTTAGCCTCAACGGTGCGTTTGGCTTCCAGCTCAATCTCACGGATTTCGGCCTTTTCCTGGCGGAAGTACTGCACCAGCGGAATATTGCTTGGGCAAACGTAGGCGCAGGCCCCGCATTCGATACAGTCAGACAGGTTGTAGGCGGTGGCTTTGTCATGCTGCTGGCCTTTGCTGAACCAGTACAGCTGCTGCGGCAGTAAATCGGCCGGGCAGGAGTCCGCGCAGGCGCTGCAGCGAATACAGCCTTGTTCTTCTTCCTGCTCCCCCATTTCAGCCGGCGACGGAGCCAACAGACAGTTAGTGATTTTCACTACCGGGACATCAAGCCAGGGCAGAGTGAAGCCCATTAGCGGCCCGCCCATAATCACTTTTTGATCCTGTCCTGGCCGGAAGCCTGCAAAGCTGAGCAGGTGGCTGACCGGCGTGCCCAGACGCGCCCAGACGTTGCCCGGCTGAGTTACTGATTCGCCGGTTAAGGTGACGACACGCTCGGTCAGCGGTTCGCCGTCGATGACCGCACGTTTAATGGCATACGCGGTGCCGACGTTCTGCATCAGAATGCCGATGTCGGACGAACGGCCCCCGTGTGGCACCTGCTTGCCGGTTAAAATCTGCGTCAGCTGCTTGGCGCCGCCGGACGGGTATTTCGTCGGGATGACCCGCAGCTGCATATCGTGGCTATTAGCCAGCACCGCCCGCATCATGGAGATCGCCTGCGGCTTGTTGTCCTCGATGCCAATAAGAATGCGCTGTGGCTTAAGAATATGGGCCAGAATACGCACGCCTTCGATAATTTGCGCGGCGCAATCCTGCATCAGGCGGTCGTCAGCGGTAATGTAGGGCTCGCATTCGGCGGCGTTAACGATCAGCGTGTCAATTTTATCGCCGCCGCCCTGCAGTTTGCTACCGGTTGGGAACCCGGCGCCCCCGAGCCCGGCCACGCCGAACTGGTGAATGCGTTCAATCAAGGCCTCGCGGCTCTGGCTGCGGTAGTCGCTCCAGCCCTCTAACTCAATCCAGCGGTCTTCACCGTCAGCATCAAGAATGACGCTAAGTTCGGCGAGGGCAGAGGGGTGCGCCGTTGAGTGCGGCTCAATAGCCTTAATGGTGCCGGAGGTTGGAGCGTGTACCGGCAGCATACGCCCACGCCCACGGGTCAGAGGCTGGCCGCGCAGCACATAATCACCGGGTTTGACGCACAGTTCACCTTCCGCGCCGATGTGCTGCTTCAGCGGAATCACGAGCTGGGAGGGCAGCGGAACCTGGCGCAGCGGCGTGCCGTTGGACTGGGTTTTCATCTCCGGCGGGTGAATCCCCCCGTCAAAGTCCCAAATTCTGTCTTTTTTAAAGCGATTGAAGATATTAAGCATGGTTATCCGCCGGGATCATACGCACCGGGATGGTCTGCAAATCCCATTTCCAGCTTTCGGTCGTCGGGCTGACGGGGATCAGGTCGATGCAGCGGGTAGGGCAAGGGTCGACGCAAAGGTTACAGCCTGTGCACTGGTCGGCGATCACGGTATGCATGGCGCGGGTCGCGCCTACAATCGCGTCAACGGGGCAGGCCTGAATGCATTTTGTGCAGCCGATGCAGTTTGCTTCGTCAATCACGGCGAGCATGCGCACTGGCTCTGCGGCGGTGGCGTCGCCGTCAATCGGCTGGGGCTCCACGTTCAGGGCGCTGGCTATCTTCAGCATTACGGCTTCGCCGCCCGGCGCGCAAAGGTTGATTTTCGCGCCCTGGTTGCCCACGGCCTCTGCGTAAGGACGGCAGCCTGGGTAACCGCACTGGCCGCACTGGCTCTGGGGCAGCAGTTCGTCAATGCGGTCAACAATCGGATCTTCTTCTACTTCAAAGCGGCGAGAGGCATAGCCCAGGATCAGGCCGAACAGCAGCCCCATCAGCGTGACCGAAATAATGGCCATCCACAACGTTGTCATCAGAACTTCACCAGCCCGCTAAAGCCCATAAAGGCGAGGGCCATCAGGCCTGCGGTCACCAGCGCGATAGCGTTGCCGCGAAACGGGGCTGGAATATCGGCTACAACCATACGCTCGCGAATGGCCGCGAACAGCACCATCACCAGCGAGAAACCCAGGGCGGCGGAAAAACCGTACACCGCCGACTGCAGGAAGTTATGGCCCAGGTTGATGTTGAGCAATGCCACGCCGAGTACGGCGCAGTTGGTGGTGATCAGCGGCAGGAAGATCCCCAGCAGGCGATAAAGCGCGGGGCTGGTTTTACGCACCACCATTTCGGTGAACTGCACGACAACTGCGATAACCAGGATAAACGCCAGGGTGCGCAGGTAGATCAGGTCCAGCGGCACCAGGATAAGTTCGTCAATGATCCACGCAAAAATAGAGGCGAGCGTCATCACGAAGGTGGTCGCCAGCCCCATGCCGATGGCGCTTTCCAGTTTTTTGGAAACCCCCATAAACGGACACAGACCAAGGAACTTCACCAGCACGAAGTTATTGACCAGCACGGTACCCACAAAGAGCAGCAAATAATCTGACATGATTCGACCTGAAACAAAAAAAGCCGCCTATTATCGACGAATCGGCGGGCGGCGACAACGGGCTATCTATAGGGTTATTACGGGTTAATGAAGGTCTGCTTCACTCGCTTCGAGCGCTTCAAGTAGGGCACCAGTAACGCAGCCGCAAGCAGAGAAGGCAGCAGCAACTGAACCGCGACCTTGTCGCTGACCGGCGAAAATGCGAAGGATTTAATTGCCAGCAGCACGGTGAGCAGCAGCCACAAAATATAATGACGAACCACATTCTGGCGGCGTTTAAAGAACGCGATAGTCAGCCAGAGAGTATAAGCCCACATTGCCATCGCGCAGCCAACGGACAGGCTGAACAACAGCGTTGTTTTGGCGTCTGCGCTGCCCAGCGCCTCGCGCGCTGCCGGGGACAAAATCATCATCAGGAAACTTAACAGCGCCACCGAGCTGCTGAGCAACGACATCAGTAGCCAGGCCAAAGGGGCAAGGAGCCAGCCAGCAATGCGCGGGGGTTGGGGCGTCGTCATGTGTCCTCCCGATTTTAAATAAGGTGAATAAAGCGGGGGGATTATAAGGGATTTTACCGCTAATGCTACCGGCAGCGGCTATACAACGTAACGCCAGACCGTTTTCGGCACGCATCCGAGGTCAAACAGGCGCCCGCCGGAAGCCAGTTCGGCCCTGCGGTGATCGGCCGCACGGTACATATTCATGATTTCCTGGCTGTCGGTCAGGGTGTAATTCAGGTGGTCAAAAAGCTTTTCCAGATTTTCCTGCGAGCTTATTTTGCGGAATTTCATCAGGTAGTCCAGGGCACTAAGGGATGTTGCATTTTCCATGGCGGGTATCAATTAATCACGGTCGGCGGATTGAGTGGCGATGATAATCGCAAACGCGGTCGCGGCTTAGCGCTATTATTACTCGACGGAACAATTAGGAGTTTTCTTTGCAATGGCCAGGAATATCGCGCTTTGGACGACATAAAATCACCTCAGTTTTAATGTTCCCAGGCCGTACTGGCGAAATGAAGACAGTGATTTAAAAGCCATAATAACTGTCAGGATGATTAGCAATAATGGCGGTCTCCCGCCTGGGTAATACGCAATCCAGAAACTTGCGGTTGTCGCCCGCCGGGGGATAGGGTGAAATGCCGGAGTTCATTAAAGAGAGGAAAACACATGAGTGATACCATCCGCGTCGGGCTTATCGGTTACGGCTATGCCAGTAAGACGTTTCATGCGCCGCTGATTTCCGGTACGCCAGGAATGATCCTCGCCGCAGTTTCCAGTAGCGATGCTGAAAAAGTGCACGCTGACTGGCCGGGAATGAAGGTCGTATCCGATCCTCAGCACCTGTTTAAAGATCCCGCCATCGATCTGATTGTCATTCCTACTCCAAATGATACCCACTTCCCGCTGGCCAAAGCGGCGCTAGAGGCGGGAAAACACGTCGTCGTTGATAAGCCTTTCACCGTCACGCTATCCCAGGCGCGGGAGCTGGATGCGCTGGCTAAAAAGCTTGGCCTGCTGCTGTCCGTGTTCCACAACCGCCGTTGGGATAGCGATTTTCTGACGGTGAAAAATTTGCTGGCGGAAGGGACGCTCGGCGAAGTGGCCTATTTTGAATCCCACTTTGACCGCTACCGCCCGCAGGTACGTAACCGCTGGCGTGAACAGGCGGGCGTTGGAAGCGGTATTTGGTACGATCTTGGACCGCATCTGCTTGACCAGGCCATCACCCTGTTTGGGCTGCCAGTCAGCCTGACCGTGGACCTCGCGCAGCTTCGTTCCGGGGCGCAGGCGACAGACTACTTCCATGCCGTGCTGGCTTATCCGCAGCGTCGTGTTGTGCTGCATGGTACGCTGCTGGCGGCGGCGGAAACTGCGCGTTACATCGTGCACGGCACGCGCGGCAGCTACATTAAGTACGGTCTGGATCCGCAGGAAGATCGCCTGAAAGCGGGTGAGCTGCTGCCTCAGGAAGACTGGGGTTACGATATGCGTGATGGCGTGCTAACGCTTGCCCAGGGCGAGCTAATGGACGAGCAGACGCTGCTGACCGTGCCGGGGAACTATCCGGCTTATTATGCGGGAGTGCGTGATGCTCTGGCCGGTAAAAGTGAGAATCCTGTCCCGGCAGCCCAGGCGATTCAGGTCATGGAGCTGATTGAGTTGGGCATCGAGTCCGCTAAAAAACGCGCGACGCTGAACCTTGCCTGAGAATAACCCTCACCGGGAACGGTGAGGGTTTATCCCTAGTGCAGATTATTGAAGTTGTAGGTAAACGTCAGGCTGAAGCGCACGTCCCGACGACTGCTGTCGCTGGGTAAATCAGCCAGCGGCCTGGCCGCCTCAACGGAGACGGAATAATGGCGGCTGTCGCCCACCGTTACCCCGGTTGCAATCGAGGCCAGTCTCTGGTGACGAAAGCCCGGCTGGTTGAACCAGGTCTGGGCGGTGTCGGCCACGACATAGGGCTGTACCGTGTTAATCCAGACGCCTTGATCGAGGCTATGAAGATAGCGCATTTCAACCTGCCCGCCGTAGCCGTAATCCCCGCTGGCCTCGCCGTCGGGATATCCCCGACCAAAACGCTGTGCACCGAAGCTTACGCGCTCGGCTTCGGGCAAATTATTGTTCGACCAGTCCCCCTCCAGCGACGTACTCAATCGCCATTTTGGCGCGACCAGCCACGCGGCATCGACGTTGCCCTTCCAGCGCGTAAAGTTGAGATTCGTGTTTAAGCCCGGCGTGACGCTGGCCCCAAAGGCATCAATACCTTTACGCAGGGTCAGGCGAGCACTCCAGTTGGCGGTGTCGTACTCGCGGTAGCCCCAGGCTGAAAACTCTGCCGCCGGGTAGCGAGCACGCTGGCTGACGCCGGGCAAATCAATGGTATTGCCGAAGCCGTTGGCCCGAAGCGCATAATCGTCGCGCTTATCGACATAATCCAGCCCGCCGCTGACCGAAAACTGCTTCTTGCGCTCAAGCAGCAGCGGGTAGCTGAAGGCTATTCCCCCGGTGTACTGGGTGGTTTTTTCCTTTGCGTCGATAGAAATGTTCTGCGGCAAATAAAGCAGCGGCGTGTAGTCGCTGGGATTTTCTCGATAGAAACTGCCTTTCAGCTGCATCAGCAGGCCGTTATCCATGAGGTATTGCTGATAGTTGGCCCCAAAGTAGGTCTTTTTCGTGCTGCTATCCAGCGGCACCAGCGTGGCAAGCCCCAGCTGATCGCCGTGGCTGGTAAGGTTGCTAAGCGTGCCGTTAATCAGCGCCAGATTTGAGCCTTTGCGCGTGTCTATCGTGGAGGAAATATCCCAGATATGAGGCTGGGTGGCGTCGACTTTCATATCCGCCGCACCGTAAATGTTATTGGGCAACGCGGCATTGGCTTCCACTTTTGTCGCCGGCGTGCGCTGCATCAGCAGGCTGTAGCGGTCAAACGTCGCCTGACTGAGGGGTTTTTCATTCATCATTAGCGCCGACAAGCGGCTTAAGCGTTCGCCCGTATTCGCGTTATCGCTTTTGATGTTGCTGTGCGCGATATAGCCTTCAACCAGCACAATACGCACCGTGCCATCATGGAAATTGTCGCTCGGCAGGTAAGCGTAGGACAGCGGCAGGCCATCCTGCTGATAGCGCTGGGTGATGGCGTTGGTTAACGTTATCAGCTGGGCCAGCGGGACTGTTTTGCCGACCAGCGGCATAAACGGCTGAGCCAGCGAGTCAAGTTTATAGCGCGTGCCGCCAATAAACTGCAGATGTTTCACCGCGATCGGCGTCTGCGGGGTTAGCTGCGGCACCGGTAGCGCGGTTTTCACCTCTGCCCGTTTTTGCGGGGCGGCCGGTATTGCAAGAGAACGTGCGGCTTTAGCGGGGTTATTGGGGTCGATAAGCGTGGGTGACATATCGGCGTAGCTGATACTCAGTGTGGCTCCGTACAGCAGCAGTATACCCAGACGATTGTCCATGATGAGCTCCCTTAACTGCGCAGCGAAGAAAATGCTGTGAAAAAAGTGCTCCCGCCGTTACCACGGGAGCACATGTGCCCGACAGGCACTATTTGGTTTTCAAAAGCCCGCCGACCGCGCCGGTAAGCCCGACCTGCTGCCCTGAGCTGGTGTTACTTCCCGTGGCGCTGGCGTTAACGTTGGTGGTTAACGAAGACGTCAGCCCGCTAACGGTGGTACCAAGGTTGGTTACCAGGCCGTTACCTCCGACGCCGACCGAGCCGGAAGCACCCGCTGAAACTGAGCCTGAGCTCCCGCTCCCGCTGGTTTGCACCGGTTTCACCAGCGCGCCGCTGTCCGTCACAACCTGCCCGGTATTCTGGACTACCTGCCCGACGCCACCCAGAGATGGGTTGCTGCCGCTTATATTCGAGCCCAGACCGCTAACGGCTCCCCCTGTGGTGGTCAGCAGGTTACTCACAGGCGTACCCAGCCCGGTGGCGCCGCCCACGGCCTGGGTGGCTTTCTGCGTATCTGAAAGGGTGGTGTTAACCAGCCCCGTTGCGCCAGTTGTCAGGTTGGCTACCCCAGGGCTTTGCACCGTCTGGGTGAGGGCATTCCCCGTACCGGTTACGACTTGCCCCGCAGTATTAACCAGTCCACCTGCTGCGCCGGTTAGCCCGCTGGCGGGGGTATTGGCCGTGGAGCTTGCCAGATTTGATCCAACGGCCGAGACCGTGGTTCCCAGGCCCGATACGGCATTCGTCGCGCCAGTTACCGTGGTGCCCACCCCATTAGGGTTGTTCGCATTGCCAAGGCCGTTTACTACGCCATTACCGACGGTTGAAATGGCGCTGCCGGTACCGCCCGCGGCTACGGCAACCGTCGAGGTGACCGGATTGTTCACCGGCAACTGAGAAGCCACGCCGCTGACCGTGCTGCCAACGCCGCTCACGACGCCGCCGGCATCACCGATAATGTTATTACCCGCACTATTCGCGACGGTTGTTCCGCCACCCGTACCGCCACCAGTACCCGTTCCTCCGCCAGTGCCGGTGCCTGTCCCGCCACCCGTACCCGTTCCTCCGCCAGTGCCGGTGCCTGTCCCGCCACCTGTGCCCGTTCCTCCGCCAGCGCCCGTGTCTGTACCACCTCCCGAGCCCGTTCCTCCTCCGGAACCATTACTGCCTGAGCCGCTACCGCCGTTGCTTGCGGTGTCTGTGCCGGTGGTACCGGCAGACCCGGCCGTTTTCGCCGTATTGTGCGAACTCCCGCCGCCGCCGCTACAGGCGGACAGGGAGAAGGCAAGAAGTACCGCCATCGCAATAGCGCTGAGGCGGCCAATGTTATTTGAGCGCATAGCAATACTCCACTATTAGCACGCCGGACGGCGTATTAATAAGTGTATGGCGTATTTTAATCACCGCCACATCACGGGGCTTATAATATGGATTTAAATTTCCAAATGGGATTTTTGTCGTGTTTTTAGATTTTTAAATCGAATGTCACTGCTATTAATGTTTTTATTATCATTAGGTTATGTTTTTACCAAAAGGTAAAAACATTTTTATGGGAATTGGCTTGATTTACCCGAAATTGTCTTCTTTAAATAGCTTTAAAATTAAGCCGTGCTGTATTCATATTTTCGTTTTAGTTACGCTTAATTGATGCCGTTTCGCTTTAAGAAAAAACGATGTAAACCCATTGTGCATTTTTTAGAAGTTTGCAGAATTGTTAACTCGCCAGCGCGGCCGATTTGTTGCAAAGTAACAGCCATATTGATGTCTGGCAGGTAGAGGAACGGGATGGGTTGGCTACAAAAACTAAAAATTGATAATTTTTTACTGATAATGATTGGCGTGGTGATCGTTGCGTCGCTGTTCCCGTGCGAAGGGATAGTGAAAACCGGGTTTGAATACCTGACGACGTTTGCCATCGCGCTGCTGTTCTTTATGCATGGGGCGAAACTCTCCCGCGATGCCATTGTGGCGGGCATGGGGCACTGGAAACTTCACCTGGTGGTGTTTCTCAGTACGTTTGCGCTGTTCCCGCTGCTGGGGCTGGCAATGGGCTTTCTCTCTCCGGCTATTCTGAGTCAGCCGCTGTATATGGGCTTCCTCTATCTTTGTGCACTCCCTGCGACTGTGCAGTCGGCCATCGCCTTTACTTCCGTTGCCGGAGGCAATGTGGCGGCGGCGGTGTGTAGCGCTTCTGCATCCAGCATCCTGGGGATCTTCCTCTCGCCGGTTCTGGTCGGGGCGCTGATGCAGACTCAGGAGGGAGCCACCGACACGCTGCATGCTATTGGCAAAATCATTATGCAACTGATGGTGCCGTTTGTTATCGGGCACCTTTCCCGACCGCTGATTGGCAAATGGGTGGATCGTCATAAAAAGCTGATTGGCCTGACCGACAGATCGTCTATTCTGCTGGTGGTCTATGTGGCGTTTAGCGAAGCGGTCGTCGAAGGCATTTGGCATCAGGTTAACGGTTTCTCGCTGCTGATGGTGCTGGTTTGCTCTCTGGTGCTGCTGACGATTGTGCTGGTGGTGAATACGCTGGCGTCGCGGCTGCTGGGCTTTAATACGGCTGACGAAATTACCATAGTGTTCTGCGGGTCGAAGAAAAGTCTGGCTAACGGCGTGCCGATGGCCAATGTGCTGTTTCCCGCCAGCGCGGTGGGGATGATGGTGCTGCCATTAATGATTTTCCACCAAATCCAGCTGATGGTTTGTGCCGTCCTGGCTCAGCGCTATGCCCGCAAAACTGCGGAACAAAAACGACAGCTGGAATCCGCGTCCTGACGCCAGCTGCCGGTATTTTTACGCCGCCTTAACCTTAGCGACAAGCGCCTGTTTTTCGGCTTCGCTCAGGAACGCAATCTTCAGGCCATTTTCCTGCGCGGTGCGAATGTGCGCCGCGCTGAGGCCGGCCTGAGGTGCCGCGACGTTATACTCATGAATAATATCGATGCCCTGAACCGCCGGGTCATCGGTATTGATCGTGGCCAGCACGCCGCGATCGAGGAAGGCGATCAGCGGGTGTTTGTCCAGGGCCGCAACGGTGCTGGTCTGAATATTCGACGTCAGGCAGGATTCAATGCCGATTTTATGCTCGGCCAGGAAATCCATCAGCGCCGGATCTTCAACCGCTTTTACGCCGTGGCCGATACGCTCGGCGCCCAGCTCGCGGATAGCCTGCCAGATGCTTTCTGGCCCGGCAGCTTCCCCGGCATGCACGGTGATCCGCCAGCCAGCGTCCCGCGCACGATTAAAGTGATTCAGGAACAGGCTGCCCGGGAAACCGAGTTCGTCTCCGGCTAAGTCCAGGGCGGTAATGCTGTCGCGATGGGCGAGCAGGGCATTCAGTTCTGCTTCACAGGCCGCTTCACCAAAGGTACGGCTCATAATGCCGATCAGACGGGCTTCAACGCCAAAGTCCCGACAGCCCTGGCGTACACCTTCAATGACGGCTTCAACCACGCCGGCGACCGGCAGGTTATGGCTCATCGCCATATAGCCCGGCGAGAAGCGCAGTTCCACATAGTGCAGGCCGTTGCGGGCGGCATCTTCAATATTTTCCCAGGCGACGCGACGGCAGGCTTCGAGAGAGCCCAGTACTTTCACGCCCCAGTCCAGCTTCTGCAGGAAGCTGACCAGATCGGGTGCAGTTTCAACGACCTGAACGTGAGGGCGCAGGGTTTCGAGGGTGTTGGCAGGTAAAGATAAATTAAACTGGCGGCCGAGATCGAGGATGGTTTGCGCACGAATATTGCCATCAAGGTGGCGGTGCAAATCGGTTAACGGCAGGGTGGTATCAATCATGGTCGCACTCTTTTTTTGATTAAAGTGCGACGTATTATAAAAAGAAATGGAGGGCAATTGCTACGGCTGTCAGCATTTTGTTGCGCAAACGTCCCTGTCGCGCTGTTCACCGACAAATACTTATTGCAGGGTCAGTTTGTAGCCCAGATGACTGGCCTCAAAACCCAGATGGTCATAAAAACGGTGCGCATCCGTGCGTGTTTTATCGGTTGTGAGCTGCACGAGGTGGCAGCCTCGTTTCTGGCACTGTTCTACAGCCCAGGTAAACATCTGTTTGCCAAATCCTGTGCCTCTGTGCGAGCGCGCAATACGCACCGCTTCAATTTGTCCTCGCCATGCCCCTTTCCGCGCTAAGCCTTGAATAAAGGTCAGCTGTAGCGTCCCGATCACCTCATCTCCCGATACCGCCACGGCAAGCAGCTGATTTGGATCGGCATCGATCGAATGAAAAGCAGCAATATAACGCTGATCTAAGGGCTGACTGGGATCCTCTCTCAGGCGACCCAGGACGTCGTCGGCTAACAGGGCGATAATGGCGGGCACGTCGGCAAGCTGCGCTTTTCGAAAGAGTATTTCGGTCATTGACTGGCTTCCATCAGGAGAGGGAGAAACGCTTGAGCCGGTAAATATTATCACAGCCAGCTTTCGGGGCTGGCTGTTTTTTGTCCCTATAACGATTTGTTTGTAAGCATATTTAAATAAATAATCTCGTTTTATCAGCCGGTTTCGCGCAAGGAGGCTTCGCCTTGTTTTATTGCGCAGGTGGCGATAAACGTCGGCATAAACCGATCAATTAAGAAACGCGGGTTGGGTTGTTTATCTTCATAAAATCCTGTGAGCAGGAAGCCCGCCTCAAGCTGGCCGCCGATCTGTTCGTCCAGAGAGTGGCCAAAGACGACGGCTTCCCCCCGCGCCCGTTTCGCCGCCAGCTCTTCAGGCGTTAAATCATCGACGTCGGAATAGGGCAGACTGAATCTGGGGCGAATAACCCCCTGTTCAGCGTAGTGTGCCGCGCGATCGCCAATAAAAACGACCGGATTAAAAAAGCTGGATATCAGTTTTCCGCCTTTCGCTAAAATCCGGTAGCAGCCGCGCCAGACGGGGCGAATATCTGGCACGTACTGGTTTGATATTGGGTGGATAATGTAGTCAAAGCTTTCATCAGCGAAACGGGAGAGATCGCGCATATCTCCCTGGGCGAAAGTCAGCGTCAGATTGTCCCGTCGCGCAACAAACCGGTCTTTATTGAGCTGCTCCTGAGAGAGGTCAAATACGGTTACGTCCGCCCCGGCAGCGGCGAGCACAGGCGCCTGCTGGCCCCCGGCCGATGCCAGGCAGAGAATACGTTTCCCCTGCACGTTTGGCAGCCAGCTGGCGGGCAGCCTGCCTGGGGTTAAATGAATCTGCCACTCGCTGCGGCGAGCTTGAGCGATGATGTCGCTGCCGACAGGCTGCGACCATTCGCACTGCTGGCGGGCAAGGGCATCCCATGCGGCGCGGTTGTGCGCGAGTATGTCGGAAGAAGGGGTAAAAGTATCAGGCATCTTATTTTCCTCTTGGGAGTGAAAAGCAGAGCCAGGGAATACCGAACGGCGGCAAGATGTGTGGCAGAAACCACAGCCGAAACTGCAAAAATAAACAGCAATGCGTATTCACACTGGCATAAGTCAGTAAGCGAGCGCATTAGTTGTTCATTTCGTTGCAAACCTCGGGAAGGATTTAACAGGAATTTGAGTCTAGCCCCCGTCGCCAGGGCTGTCAACGGGCCGACCGCCGGGGGCCAGACTACTCACCTTCAGGCTCTGGAGCCGTCGCCCCTGAGCCGGGACTTAATCCCTGCGCAATGGGGCCTGAAACAACTCATGCTGCATGGCGCTGATATTTTCTACCCAACTCAGCGGCTGCCCCTGCCGGCTGTCTTCAATGTCCGCATAGCGCGGCGTTGAGAGCGAAAAGTCGAGATTGGCTCGCATCCAGTGGGCCATGCCTTCAACGTACCGGCGAATGGTTTCCCGCTGGGCCTGCTTGAGCGGGGACTCTTCCAGCAGGGTTTCAAGCCGCTGGCGCGTGGCAATAAAGAGATTCTGCCTGTCGAGAACAAACCGATAAATACTGGCCACCGCTTCCTCACGGCTGCAGCCCACATTTTCCTGCCAGACCAGCACCAGGTTATTCACGTCGCCTCGTGACCGCTCCTTCTCGAAGGAGAAGAGGTCATTACTCATGCAGATGACGTCGATAGTGCAATTTTTTAGCAATTGCAATTCGAGGCTGTCGGCAACGATGGCCGGAATTTCGTCGTTGAGGCAAAACTCAATGATGTCCAGCACCACGCGCACGGCCCCGGTATCGCGGCGAATCTCAATAAAAGTCAGCACGCCGGGTAAAGCCTCTTCGCTTCTGGCCGTGACCTCCCAGCGCAACGAACTGAGATAGTTACGAATATTCTGGCTAAAGCGCCGCCGCTGCTCCGCGCTCAGGCGTCGGGCATATTCCTGCCAGAGCGAGACAAAAGCGCGTTCGACCGGGCTTTGAGGCAGGATTTTCGCTTCCTCGTCCGAAAGGGCAAGCTTCAGCAGGCGGTCGAGAATAAAATCGGCCTGCGCTTTCTGGTGCCCCAGGCAGCACTCATCCAGCTGATCGTCAAATAAAAAGAGCCATACCAGCCAGTTAATGGCGATCTTAAGGTCGTACGGCGTTGCGTTGGGGTAAGCCCTGGCGGTGAGCTGTGAAAACCCTGAGCGATCAAGGCGCTCGATGGCCTGTTCCCCCTGGACTAAGCCCATCTCCAGTAGCCAGCGGCGGGATTCCGCCCAGCTGCTATCGTGGCTGAGGTTCAGATGGGTGGTAAAAGGACAATAAAATTCGGGCAGGCGAAGTGCGCTCATCGTTATTTTCTCAAAAACAGTCGGGATCAGGATACGGAAGAGAGGAGTTGGTTATGCCAGCTTTCGGGGCGTAACGAGCGGGACTTTTCCATGATAGTGATAAACCAGGCCGCGAACGTTTCTGGCCGTCTGGCAAGCTGCCGCTGAATACTTTCCAGCCTCAGCCACTGCCAGCTTTCCACTTCCGCCGGGTTAGCGCGCGGCTGCCCGCTAAATAGCCCGATGTAGAGATGATCAAATTCATGCTCCACCATCGTGGGGGAAACCGCTACGCGATAGGTAATATTCCCGACCGGGAGCAGGGCGCAGTCAAACCCCATCTCCTCTTTTAATCTGCGCCGCGCGCCGTCTACGCTCGTTTCTCCCGGGCGGGGATGACCACAGCAGGTGTTGGCCCACAGGCCCCCCGAATGATATTTACTTTTTGCCCGACGCTGGAGCAGCAGCTCTCCCGCCGGGTTAAAAATAAAAACTGAAAAAGCACGATGCAGGAGCCCCTCAAGATGGGTGGCTATCTTTTCGCCTTCCCCTATTGGCCTGTCCTGGCTGTCCACCAGGATCATTTTCTCTGTCGACATCTATTTATCTTCCTTTCAGCCCCTTTCGGGGCCGGCGTGTTTCTCGAGGCTAGCGGGGCTTAACGACCAGCAGGGTATGGAATCCCGGCGTTTTAATTCGCTGCTCAAGGCGTAAATCCGCCTGTTCAAGCAAATGCCGATACTCCGCCTCGCTGCGCTCGCGCCCGTTAAGGAAGGTTAGCATTACCAGGTCCAGGAATTTTGCATAGTCGGGCTGGTTATCGCCGGCAAGCAAATGTTCGAAGATCAACAGTTGTGCGTCGGCATGCATCGCCCGGCGGCAGTTACGCAGGATCTGCAGGGCCTGTTCGTCTGACCAGTCATGCAGGACATGGCGCAGAATATAGGTATCCGCTCCGGCAGGGATGCCACTAAAAAAGTCTCCTGCCTGCCAGGTCAGGCGAGGATTAAGTCCGCCGGTTTGCCTGTCGATCTGAGTAATTACCTCGGGCAAATCAAACAGCGTGCCGGTCAGGTGTGGATTTGCATCGAGAATTCCGGACAAAAACTTACCCAGTCCGCTGCCTATGTCGAACAGTTGTCCAGAGGCACTGAAATCAAAGGCCGCGAGCGCATCGTCAAGGCCCGAAGCCGAATAGGAGGTCATGGCACGGGCAAAAATATCTCTGGCCTCCGCGTCCTGGCCCAGGTAATCAAAAAAGGGCTGGCCATAGATTTTATCGAATACGGGGCCGTCCGCCGCCAGGGCCACATCCAGTTGCTCAAAACAGCGGTTAACCTGCGCCGATCCCATAAAGCAGGCCCAGCCGTGCAAAGAGTCCGGCCGCTCGCTGTGCAGCGTGGCGCTCAGCGGCGTGTTGCGATATCCCTCTTCGGTTTCAAAAAAAATCCCGCAGCTGGCAAGGGCCCGCAGCAAACGTTTTAGCGCCTGGGGCCGGCAGCCGCTTTGCCGGGCAAGCACTTCCAGACTCAGGGTCTGTTCACCCAGAGTATCGGCCAGCTTCAGCCGGGCTGCGGCGGTGATGGCATGGACCAGCAGAGATTGCATCCCCAGCAGAGCTAACAGACTGTTCCGTGGCGTGTTATGCATAGGATCGTGGTGCTGCTCTGGCGACGGGTTGCCGGCGGCGAGAGTGGGAGTAAGCGTGTGGCTCATACAGAATAGACCTGACAGCGTGCAATAATCGTGGGGGAATGGCCGGCTAATGACAAAATGCATTAATCCGGGCCGTATTATCGGCTTATCCTTGCGGGGTACGGATCCTGACTGCAGACTGCGCCGCGATAAAAACAATTTAAAAAGAGTTGGTTACAGGGCTTTGTCGGCGCTGGAGACAAGCTATATCAGGCCTTATCGGGCAGGTAATAGCGTTTGTTTATGGCTTGAGGTAAGTCGCAGAATTGCGCAGGAAGTTCCGGTTAGATGAACATAAAACATTCATCAACACCGGTTCAGGCGGGAAAAGCAAGGCGTGGTTCGGGTAATGATAAGCAATAAAACCTGGCGCGAGTCAAACCCGCGCCTTATTTGTTAAGCGTGTGCGGCGCGTTTTTCTTCTATCAGGCGGCGTAGCAGCGGGATTAGCAACAGCAAAATAACGCCGGTAGCGACGGAGCCCCAGCCCAACTGGCTAAACACTTTGCTGTAACCCGGGTCGGTCAGCAGCGGCGTGCTGCCGCTGTTTTGCGGCATGCGGCCAGAAACATACCCCGCCAGTACGGACGCCACGCCCGTGACCATCATCCAGCAGCCCATCATCAGGCCCTGCAGGTTAGCCGGAGCCAGTTTGCCAATCATCGAGTAGCCCACCGGGGAAATCAGTAGCTCGCCGATGCTCTGCAAAATGTAGCTCAGCACAATCCATTTTAGCGCCACCATACCGTCCGCACCCGCCAGGGAAATACCCAGCGGTAGTAACAGCATGCCAACGCCCATACAGAACAGCGAGGAAGCAAACTGGGCGGGTATATCGATACGCACGCCGCGATCGCGCAGGCGTTTGAACAGCCAGGCCATCAGCGGGCCACCGATCACGATGACGACAGTGTTGATGTTTTGCAGCCACTGAGGGGAAACGTTCCAGCCGAAAGCGCGCAGGGTAACGTTATGCTCGGCAAACAGCGTCAGCCCCATGGGTGCCAGCTGGTACAGCGACCAAAACACCAGCGAACCGGCGGCCAGCAGCAGGTAAGCTGCCATGCGGCGACGTTCGTGCTTGCGAGGATGGCGGGCGGTCATGACGCACAGCGACAGGAAGACCAGGGCACCCAGCACGATGACGAACGTGCTGCTGAATTCGGTATGGCCTAGCAGCAGGCGCAGAACGGGAACCAGAAGAATCAGGATCAGCAGGCCAAAAGCCATGCGCAGATAAAACCCTTTCCCTTTGATGTGCTGCAGCGGCGTGCTGATATCTGCCAGCACCGGCCAGCGTAGCAGGGTAATGACCACGGCGGCGACGTTGCCGAGGGTGGCAAACAGGAACAGCGCCCGGTAGCTTTCGGTCAGCTGGTAGTAGCCCGCCACGGTAAAGCCGATAAAGAAGCCCAGGTTCATCCCGGCGTAGTTCCACAGGAAGGCGGCTTCGCGGCGATCGTCATCCGGCGCAAAGCGCTGGGTCAGCATCATGTTCAGGCAGGTCACGTTCAGCCCGCTGCCGCTCAGGAACATCGCCAGCCCCCACCAAAGGCCCGTCAGGCCCGCGTCGGCAATCAGATAGCAGCCCGCAACCTGCAGCAGCATTCCCAGCACAAACAGATTCCGGTTACTCAGATAGCGCCCACCGAGGCAGCCGCCAAACAGGTGCAGCCCGTAGTTGAATGCGCCGAAGATCCCCATCATGGCATCGGCCTGGCCTTCGCTAAAGCCCAGTCGCTTGGTGACGTACAGCACCAGCGTGGAGTAAAGCACCGCAAAGCCCAGGGTGGCGAACATCTGAATAAAGAACAACGCGCCCGAGCCGGGAGGAATGGCCTGATGCGAGGCGTGGCCGGAAGATAAACTCATATTGTCTCTCTCAACAACAAAAAAACCCGGGAAGCGGGGCGTCACCGGGTCTTAATTTCTATGACTATGATGAGGGAGCATTTTCGTCGCTTTTAGCGGTTTTATGCAAAGCAGAACGACTAAATATTCACATTAAATAATTTCAAAATTTTACAAACCAAAAAGATAACCAGACGAAAGTGCTTAAAAATCACTCCGAATCGGTGCTGCGGGGAAATTCAAGGTGGCCGGTCACCTCGCCCCAGGTTGCGCCGACAGGCGAGAGAAACAGCGGATGCTGAGCGCAGTAAACCGGATTGATCATCCCCTCCAGCGTGCCGTCCTCACGGCGAATATCCCAGCGAATCCACGCATGTTGGATCATATCAGCGTGGATATCTTGCGGCGTGTTTTCCAGGGGATATTCAGCCAGAATACCCGCTTCCGATACGACCTGGAGCGTGTAGCGCCGTTCACTATCTTTTACCGCCACGGTCAATACGATCTGTTTGCCATCGGCAGCGTCGCCCGGCAGCAGCGCGCCGTCATTCAGGCTGAACGTCAGGCCGCAGCGGCGCTCGAAGTAACAATGCCCGCTTTTGATGGCGGCAAGAATGGCCTCTCCGCTGAGCGCCCCGGCATAAACCCAGGTTGCCGGGTCGCCGTAAATAGACGGCTCTGTTGCCTGCGGATAGCGCTCGTGGGGCTGCATATGGCAGTCGCTGCCCCCGACGGCATATACCCGGTGCCCCGCGTTCCACAGCGTGGTGAAGATCTCGACCACCTGCTCGTTCGCGGTGGTGGCGTTTTTCCAGGTTGGGTCGTTGAGCACTTCCAGGACGTCGATATCCGCCATCGGCATGTCGTTATACAGCCAGCTCCACGGGTGCAGCATGGCGTGGTTTACGCTCAGTACGCTTTCTGGCCGCTTGAGCGCAATACCCTGCGTCAGCAGACCGCGGCTGCTGTAATCGGCCTGGAACATATTCAGCGTTGCGGCGGGGCCGTGAACGTTCAGGTGGCCTTTGTCGGCGGTGACTTCAATGCTCGGCAGCAACAGCACGCTATCGTGCTTCGGAAGGCAGGCGTGGGTCAAGTTGTGTTCCGTCAGGAAGAAGAAATCCAGCCCCTGCGAGGCCATAATCTCCAGCGCCTCAGGTAGCGTGTTATTCCCGTCGGACAGCGTTGTATGGCCGTGGAGGTCGCCGCGGTACCAGCCGGGGCGGTCGCTGAGCGAGCGCTGATAGTCAAAAATGACCCGATGGTCCGGGCCCAGCACGTCTTGTTTTTCAAAATCGACGGGGGAGGCCAGCGCGTCAAAGCTGATGTCCAGCCGGTAACTCATTGGCTGCGGCGAGCGGCTTTCGCCAATCACGTTATAGATATGCAATTGCCATTCTCCGGCGGGAAGTTCGCCCGGCAGAGCACCGACCGAAGCCCAGTCCGCGCAGACTGTCAGCACCTTTTCCGGTTTTTGCAGCATCACCGAGGCTCTTAGCTGCTGGCGGCTGTCGTAAAGGTAGCAGTAGAGGTGCCCGGTACGCAGCGTCGTGCCCGTCAGGCTAATTGCCGGGGTATTTTCTGCGACAGGGAAGGTGTGGACGGCATGACCGAAGGGAATTTCACCGGAAAAAACGTGCATGATTTGCTCCTGTTTTTAATGGTGAGGAGCATACCGGGGACGGGTGAAGATTGTGTGTCGGTTGGGTGTCGGAAACATGACGGGAAGGTGAATGCGGCAGAAGAAAAGGGGAGCGCGCTCCCCTGAAATGATTATTGCAGCGAGCGAATGCCGGCGATAAGCCGCTCGACGCCGGCCTCAAGTTTGACTCGCGGACATCCGGCGTTGAGGCGTACAAAACCGTTACCCTCTTCACCGTAGGTATAGCCCGGCATAATGGCGACCTTCTGCTCTTCAATAAGCACTTTCTGCAGCGCTCTGTCGTCCAGCCCCAGCGGGCGTAAATCAATCCAGGCCAGATAGGTTGACTGCGGCGGCTGCCAGTTCAGCTCCGGGAACGCCTGGTTCAGCCTGTCGGCCACGAACTGTAGATTGCTTTGCAGGTAGTCCCGCAGCGCATCCAGCCAGGGCTGACCTTCGCGGTAGGCGGCGATATGAGCCACTATTGCCAGCACCGCCGGAGAGGAAAGGCCGTCCTGCCCTTTGAGTACGTTCAGGTATTGCTGGCGGTCGTCCGCATTATGTATCAGGCCATAAGCGCCAGTGAGCGCGGGGATGTTGAAGCTTTTAGAGCCGGAGGTGAACAGCGCCCAGCCGTCGTGCCCGACGTCGCACCACGGAATATGGCGGTTTTCGCCCCACACCATATCCATATGGATCTCATCGCTGATAACCCGCACGCCGTGGCGTGTGCAGAGTTCAGCCAGGGTTTGCAGCTCTGTCCGCGTCCAGACTTTGCCTGTCGGATTATGCGGGCTGCAAAGCAGCATGATTTTACATTCAGGCCTGGCGAGCAGGGTTTCCAGCTCCGCCATATCGCAGTGCCAGCCTTGTGCCGTTTTTTGCAGCGGCGCGCTCAGAACCTGACGCTGGTTGCCTTCAATTGCTTTGTAGAACGCATCGTACGCGGGGGTATGAATCAGCATGCCGTCGCCCGGCTGCGACCACTGGCGTATAAGCTGCGAAACCATGTAAATCACTGAAGGACCGTAGACTACGCTCTCCGGGTCGATGCTGCTGCCGAAACGCTGCTGATACCAGTGGGCGATGGCGGAGAGAAAATCGTCGTTCTTCCAGCGGCTATAGCCGAGCACGCCGTGTGCCAGCCGTTTTTGCAGGGCATCAAGAATGCAGGGCGCGGTGGGGAAATCCATGTCGGAGATGGTGAAGGGCAGCAGGTCGGCCGCGCCAAAGCGGTCAGCGACATAGTCCCACTGGGTGCACCAGGTGCCGTGGCGATCTACCGGAACAGAAAAATCAAACATAAAACCTCACAGCTTTTTCCCTTTTAGTCAGCAATCAAAGAGCGCCGAAGCGCTCTTTGTTCCATTAAGCCTCGACGGTTCGCATCAGGCCGACCATTTCATCTTTCACCGACTGAACCTGAGGGCCGATAACCACCTGCAGGTTGTGCTCGTTGAGCTTCACCACGCCGATGGCGCGGTTGGCCTTCAGCGCTGCGGTATCCACCAGCGACATATCTTTAACCGACAGGCGCAGGCGAGTGATGCAGTTATCCAGCGTCGAAATGTTATCGCTGCCGCCCAGCGCCGCCAGAATAGCCGGCACGTTATAGCCGGATTTCCCCGTGTGGCCGCCAACCGGTTTTTCTGCGGTAGTGGTTTCAATATCACGCCCTGGGGTTTTGATATTGAAGCGGGTAATGGCGAAGCGGAAGATAGCATAGTAGCCAGCGAACCACACCGCGGCCACAACCGGCACCATATACCATTTGGTGGACAGGCCGTGCAGCACGCCGAAGACGAAGAAGTCAATAATGTTGCCGTCGGTGTTGCCGATAGTCACGCCCAGCACGGACATCATGGTGAAGCCAATCCCGGTCAGCACGGCGTGAATCAGGTATAGCACCGGCGCGACGAACAGGAACAGGAACTCGATAGGCTCGGTAGTGCCACCCACCACGCAGGCAATCACGCCGGAGATCAACAGCCCTTTAATTTTATGGCGATTTTCCGGGCGGGCGCAGTGGTACATCGCCAGCGCGGCACCCGGCAGACCGCCGAGGAAGGCTGGCATTTTACCCTGAGACAGGAACTGCGTTGCGCTTTCAGAGAAGCCGTGGGTGGTCGGGCAGCTCAGCTGCGCCTGGAAGATAGTCAGCGCGCCGCTCACGGTGTGACCGCACACGTCCATGGTGCCGCCCGCTTCGGTGAAGCGAATCAGAGCCACCAGAATGTGCTGCAGGCCGAACGGCAGCAGCAGGCGTTCCCCGGTACCGAAGATCATTGGCCCGAAGATACCTGCACTGTGGATCATGTAGCCCAGGGCGTTGATTCCGGCGGCAAAAATTGGCCAGATCAGCGGGATAACCAGGCCAACCAGCCCCATCACCAGGGTGGTAATAATGGGCACAAAGCGGGTGCCGCCGAAGAACGCTAACGCGTCCGGTAGGCGGATATTGTGAAAACGCTCGTGCAGCAGATAAACAATAATCCCGGCAATGACTGCGCCGAGAATACCGGTATCAATAGACTGAACGCCGAGCACGCTTTGAATGTTGTTGGCTTTGAGGATTGCCGCATCGGTCGTTGGCAGGATGCCTTTGGCGGTCAGCCAGAAGTTTACCGCGAGGTTCATCACCATATAGCCGACAAAGCCGGCGAAGGCGGCCACGCCTTTATTTTCACGCGCCAGGCCCAGCGGGATGGCGATACAGAACATCACCGGCAGGAAGCTGAACGCGAATGAGCCCATTTTGCTCATCCAGGTAAAGATCAGCTGTAAAACCGGGTTACCCAACCACGGGATCTCGGTAACAACGTCATGGCTGCTCAGCGAGCTGCCGATCCCCAGCATGATGCCGCAGAACGACAGCAGCGCCACCGGCAGCATAAAAGTCTTGCCGAGGTTTTGGAAAAACTCCCAAAGCGATTTTTTTTGTGGTGTATTAGCCGCCATCACGACTCCTTGACCCGGTTAAAATGAGGTGTTGTGTAGTAAAGTTTGAAAATGATAAAACGTTTTACCCAATTTTATCGTGAGGACGATCGCAGAATTACCGCGCATAATGAAGTTGAATGTGCCAGCATTAGTAAAACGTTTTATCTTTATATTTATCGATTCACGGAGGATCTGACTTAACGATGTCGACGCTGACCAAAAGAATCACTATCAACGAGGTTGCCGAGGCCGCAGGTGTCTCGGTGACCACGGTATCGCTGGTGCTTAGCGGTAAGGGGAGGATCTCCACCGCCACCGGTCAGCGGGTGAATGAGGCTATCGAAAAGTTAGGTTTTGTCCGTAATCGCCAGGCCGCTTCGCTGCGCGGTGGCCAGAGCGGGGTGATTGGCCTGATTGTCCGCGACCTCTGTAATCCTTTTTATGCGGAGTTAACCGCCGGGTTAACGGAAGCGCTGGAGCAACAGGGGCAGCTTCTGTTTCTCACCCAGAGCGGTAGTCAGGGGCAGCACATGCAGCGTTGTTTCGACACGCTGGTGGCCCAGGGCGTGGACGGCATTATTATCGCCGGCGCGGCAGGCCAGGGCGCGGATCTACGGGATATGGCGATACAAAATAAAGTGCCGCTGGTCTTTGCCTCACGAGCGAGCTATCTCGATGAGGTTGATATTATCCGCCCGGATAATATGCAGGCGGCGCAAATGGTGACCGAGCATCTGATTAAACGCGGGCATCAGCGTATTGCCTGGCTGGGCGGGCGTAGCTCGTCGTTAACGCGTGCTGAGCGGCTGGGCGGCTTTTGCGCCACCCTGATGCAGCATGGGTTACCTTTCCACAGCGACTGGATCCTTGAGTGCGAGCCGAGCCAGAAGCAGGCGGCGGATGCCATCACCGAACTGCTGCACAACTTCCCGACCATCAGCGCGGTGGTTTGCCACAACAGCACCGTGGCGATGGGGGCCTGGTTCGGCCTGACCCGTGCGGGCTGGCAGATGGGCGGCGGCAGCGTGGACAGTTATTACGACCGGCACATCGCGCTAGCAGGCTTTGCCGAAGTCACAGAGGATGACCTGGACGACGTGCCGATGACCTGGGTGACGACGCCTGCGAGAGAAATTGGCCGCAGCGCGGCACAGCGTATTCTCCAGCGAGCCCAGGAAAGCGACGTCGTGTTCAGCAATCAGATTATGCCCGCCCGGTTAATTACCATTAAAAACTAACTTTTTCAGGAACAGCATGAATTAATCATGCCGATAGCGCATCTGTCGCTTATACAGATTTTCCTTTGAAATCTTACGGGAGATATCTTTCGCTTCGCAGTGATTCCGTTCACCCGTAGATCAATTTCCCATGTACGTTCAGAGCACGGTGAACGTGTCAGGGGGCATTACGCCATGCCCCCTGACAACCCCCAGCGCCCGGCAAGCTCATCGCCGCAGAAGCGGTAAACCCACCGGCTATCACCCAAACATTCGGGGTCGTTCGCGATGCGTTCCCGACGATCGCTCTCTTTCGCTGTTCCCGACAGCTCAACCCCGCCTGAGTTGGGTCATCACCGGGGGCGATGAGAGCCGGGGACAAATCTCCCCTCACCCCAGCCCTCTCCCCAAAGGGGCGAGGGAGAAAACAAAATCTACGGGAAACATTGTGTATTCCCTCTCCCTTCCAGGGAGAGGGTTAGGGTGAGGGTAAAAGAAGCCGAGACGTTGTGGCCGAGAGCGTCGGGAACGCATCTCAGCCGACCCAGGACTGGAAGTGAACGGAACTTTAGCCGCTTCACCATAGAACGTATTTGTGGCTAAGGGCTTGCTTGGGGATGAAGGATTTACTGTTGACCCGACAGAAACTAAAAAACCCGCCATCTGGCGGGTTTTTGTAGGGTTTATTGCAGTGGTGCCGGGGCGGCGTCCGGAGAAGCATCGTCTCCCGGCGCTTCGTCCTGTGGCTGCGGGACGGCATCGCTGTCGTTATCCTGCAGCGCCGGTCCACCCATGCCTGCCGGCAGCGCGAACATGCTGAACAGCTCGCCCAGCGACATCTGTTCGCCGTTCAGGGAGGCTTTGCCATTACCGTATTGCAGGCTGGTGGTGATGTTATCGCCGTCAACTTTGGTGACGCGGAACATCTGGCCCATGGCGGCGAGGCCCTTGATCTGCTGGCTGGCGAGTTTGTCTGACTCTTCCGGGCTATAGCCTTCCAGCTGTGCAACCTGGGCCATCAGCCCCGTGGCCATCGGCATGGGGATAACCAGTTTTGCGTCGAGAGATTTCACGTAGCGATCCAGCTGCTCTTCAGCCGAATTGGCCGGGCCGGTTGCGCCCTGTGGATCTTTCATAAACAGGGACAGGTTAAAGGTTGATTCGCCTTTCGTGTTCTTCCAGCTCAGCGGGGCGACGGTAATGATTGGGTTGCCCTTCAGCAGCAGAGGCAGATTGGCGCTAATCAGCTCCACGGACTTTTGCTGATAGAGCTCAGGGTTTTGCTGCAGCGCCGGGTCGGCCATCAGCTGCTGTACGCCAGCGTTGTATTTCTGCGTAAATTCGCGTAGTGCGGCGGCATCAATATTGCCAAGCTTAAGCGTCAGCTTGCCGCTGCCCATATTTTGATTCTGGACTTTCAGTGCATCAAGGCTATAGTCGAACTGCCCGGTAAAGTGCTTTTTATCGTCCTGTAAGTCAGACTTTGCGTTCAGGTTAAAGCCTTCAACGACGGCAATTTCTTTGCCATCCACCACCATGGACAGCTTATCAATACTTGCTTTCTGCGAGCCTACGCGCTGGTCAAACAGGCTACGTTTGCTGTCGCCGTCGGTTTTGATCCCGTTGAAAGAGAGCTGTACGCGCTGGCCGTATTCGTTAACGGTGTTCACAAGGCCGCTGTCGGCCGAGCCGGACAGGGCGATTTCATTGCCTGCGCCGTCCACATCGGCGGTGAACTTGCCGCCGCTAAAGCTGAACTTGTCTTCCCCCTCGGTGGCATCAATGGCCGCCAGAGCGATATCCGAAGACGTTGCCCCGCTGTAGCCCACGCGGGTTTCCACGCCGATAAGCGGTTTATCTTTGGTCAG
Organism: Enterobacter sp. Cy-643; assembly: GCF_011752815.1. Classification (GTDB taxonomy): domain Bacteria; phylum Pseudomonadota; class Gammaproteobacteria; order Enterobacterales; family Enterobacteriaceae; genus Cedecea. The sequence goes on along the minus strand of NZ_VWWV01000001.1, from coordinate 1,690,939 downwards.
CGTGAAAAGATGTTTGGTCACGTCGTTATTCACCAGTTCGGTGTGGATCGACGCCATGCTCGGGATCAGGTTGAATTTCTTCAGCTGCGCGAACGGGAAAGGACCATGGTCGATGGTTTCGTTGAATAACACGCTTTGGTCCGGCGTGAGCAGGGCGTTTTTGGTCCCGGCAGCCTGTTTAACAACCAGCTGTACCGAACTGTGGAAAAGTCCACGTTTGTAGTCCTGATAACTGAGGACCAGCCCTGATTCCGGCGCCGAGTTTTTAATTTCAGCATTGGCGTTATCAATCATTTCGGCCATACGGCCTTCGAGCTGCTTACCCGTAAACCAGGCCCCGCCGGTCCATACCACGCCCAGCGCAACAATTACCCCAACCGCAACCAGAGATTTTTTCATCGTGTCATTATCCATGTATAGAAGCCGGCAGCCGTCCCCCACCGGGCGAAAGAAAAACGCCCGTTACCAGGCGTTTTCGTCAACGTGCTTACTAGCTTAGCAATACGCGCTAAAAAGATCAGTAAGTTAAAGTTTATTAAACACTCTTGCTACCCGGCCAACGCCGCTGACGGCGATTGGCGATTCGGCGGCGCTAATAAACGCAGACTCCCCCGGCTTCAGCTCCAGACGCTGCTCGTCTTTAGTCAGCACCGCTTCTCCTTCAACGCAGAACACAATGGCGGCACTTTGCTGTGCCAGCGTGGCTTCCTGCGTGCTCAGGTCGTGCAAAGAAAAGGCAAAGTCATCCACAGGAATAGGGAAGTCCAGCTCGCTGCCGTTTTTCTGCGGCTGGGTAAGCAGCTGGTTGGCCGGTTTTGGCTCAAATTTGACGTTGGCTACCAGTTCAGGAATGTCGATGTACTTCGGCGTCAGCCCGGCACGCAGCACGTTGTCAGAGTTGGCCATCACTTCCAGCGCCACGCCGTTCAGGTAGGCGTGTGGGGTTTCGGCGAACAGGAACATTGCCTCGCCCGGCTCAAGCTTAACCACGTTCAGCAGCAGCGGGGAGAAGAGACCGCTGTCATCTGGGTAAAACGCGGAGATCGCGCGAATGGTCTCCCACGGCTCGCCCTGCTGGCTGTTCAGGGCCGCTTTTAGCACGCCGAGCGCCAGAGATTTCTCTTCACCCTGCATATTCAGCAGACCAGCAAACAGCTGCGCCAGGCTTTCGGCCCCTGGCTGCTGGAGGAAATGGGCAATCAGCGGATGTGCGCCAGAAACCGGCTGCAGCAAAGAAACAATGTCAGAGAATTCGCGGAAAGCGTTCATCGCGAGGAACGGCGTCAGGGCAAAGACCAGTTCAGGTTTATGGTTAGGATCTTTGTAGTTACGTTCTGCGGCATCAAGCGGAATACCCGCTGCATTTTCTTTGGCAAAACCGATTTCAGAGGCTTTTTTGTTCGGATGAACCTGGATGGAAAGCGGCTGGGCGGCGCAAAGGACTTTGAACAGGAAAGGCAGCTCGCCAAAACGCCCGGCAACGGATTTCCCCAACAGCGCTTGTTTGTCGGCGTCAATCACATCGCGCAATGCGTGCGGTTGCCCGTTGGCATCGAGCACTTTTGAACTACTCTTTGGGTGAGCGCCCATCCACAGTTCGGCCATGGGCTTATGCTGCGGGTTGGCGATGCCGTACAGTTCCGTTAGCGCCGTTTCACTTCCCCAGGCATAATTTTGTACCGCATTGATCAATTTTTGCATCTCAGGTCCCTGTCATCATTGAATCGAAGTTTCAGTTATTAAACCAATTATCCGCGGGGAAGTAACCAGGGCAACAAAAAGTCGTATTAGTCTCAGTTTCTGTTAAAAAATTGTGTAGCATGTTATGACTTGTTTTTGGAACGCAGCGTAAGATCCTGCGCTGAAATATAAAAATTAACGTTACTGTTGTCGCAAGTGAGAGAAATATGTCGAATAAACCCTTCCATTACCAGGAGCCTTTTCCGCTCCAGAAAGACCCGACCGAATATTACCTCCTGAGCTCAGACTATGTTTCCGTCGCCGAGTTTGACGGCCAGCAAATCCTCAAGGTTGACCCTCAGGCACTGACGCTGCTGGCTCAGCATGCCTTCCACGACGCTTCGTTTATGCTGCGCCCGGCGCACCAGCAGCAGGTGGCGGACATTCTGAGCGATCCGGAAGCCAGCGAGAACGATAAATACGTTGCGCTGCAGTTCCTGCGTAACTCAGATATTGCCGCCAAAGGTATTCTGCCGACCTGCCAGGACACCGGCACCGCCATCATCATGGGTAAAAAGGGGCAGCGCGTCTGGACCGGCGGCGGCGACGAAGAAGCGCTGTCTCGCGGCGTCTACAACACCTTTATTGAAGATAACCTGCGCTACTCCCAGAACGCCGCGCTGGATATGTACAAAGAGGTGAATACCGGCACCAACCTGCCGGCGCAGATTGATCTCTACAGCGTGGACGGCGACGAGTACAAATTCCTGTGCATCGCCAAAGGCGGCGGTTCGGCTAACAAAACCTATCTCTATCAGGAAACCAAAGCGCTGATCACCCCGGCGAAGCTGAAAGATTACCTGGTGGAGAAAATGCGCACCCTGGGCACCGCAGCCTGCCCGCCGTATCACGTGGCGTTTGTTATCGGCGGTACCTCTGCCGAAGCGACGCTGAAAACCGTGAAGCTGGCGTCAACCAAGTACTACGACGGCCTGCCAACCGAAGGTAACGAATACGGTCAGGCGTTCCGCGACGTGCAGCTGGAAGAAGAGTTGCTGAAAGAAGCGCAGAATCTTGGCCTGGGCGCGCAATTCGGCGGCAAATACTTTGCCCACGACATCCGCGTCGTTCGTCTGCCGCGCCACGGCGCATCCTGCCCGGTTGGCATGGGCGTGTCCTGCTCCGCTGACCGCAACATTAAAGCCAAAATCAACAAAGACGGTATCTGGCTTGAAAAGCTCGAGCACAATCCGGGCAAGTACATCCCGGAAGAGCTGCGTCAGGCCGGGGAAGGGGAAGCCGTGAAGGTCAACCTGAACCGTCCGATGAAAGAGATCCTCGCCCAGCTGTCCGACTTCCCGGTGTCCACCCGTCTGTCGTTAACCGGTACCATTATTGTGGCGCGTGACATCGCTCACGCTAAACTGAAAGAACGTCTCGACAACGGCGAAGACCTGCCGCAGTACGTGAAAGATCACCCGATTTATTACGCAGGCCCGGCTAAAACGCCGGACGGCTACGCCTCCGGCTCCCTGGGGCCAACCACGGCGGGCCGCATGGACTCCTACGTGGATCAGCTGCAGGCCAACGGCGGCAGCATGATCATGCTGGCCAAAGGCAACCGCAGTCAGCAGGTGACCGATGCCTGTCACAAACACGGCGGATTCTACCTGGGCAGTATCGGTGGGCCGGCGGCGGTGCTGGCGCAAAATAGCATCAAGAGCCTGGAGTGTGTGGAGTACCCGGAACTGGGTATGGAAGCCATCTGGAAAATCGAAGTGGAAGACTTCCCGGCGTTCATCCTGGTGGATGACAAAGGCAACGACTTCTTCCAGAAAATTCAGGCCTCACAGTGCTCTCGATGCGTTAAGTAATACTCAAGCCGCCGCCTATAGTGGCGGCTTTTTTTATCGCAAAGGAGAAAGGCATGACATCCAGTCGCAGTGAAAAAGACTCAATGGGCCCGATCGACGTCCCGGCAGATAAACTGTGGGGGGCGCAGACCCAGCGTTCACTTGAGCACTTCCGCATCTCTACCGAGAAAATGCCGACCGAGCTGATTCGGGCGCTGGCGCTTACCAAGCGCGCGGCGGCGAAGGTCAACGTTGACCTCGGCCTGCTGCCCGCCGAGCGCGGCACGGCCATTATCGCGGCCGCAGATGAAGTGCTGGCAGGAAAGCATCCCGGTGAGTTCCCGCTGGCTATCTGGCAGACCGGCTCTGGCACCCAAAGCAACATGAACATGAATGAAGTGCTGGCGAACCGCGCCAGTGAAATTCTGGGTGGCGTACGTGGGATGGAGCGACTGGTGCACCCGAACGACGACGTGAACAAAAGTCAGAGTTCGAACGACGTTTTCCCGACCGCCATGCACGTGGCGGCCATTATCGCGGTACGTGAACACCTGCTGCCGCAGCTAAACGTGCTCAGGCAAACGCTGGCCAAAAAGGCCGAAGCCTTTAAAGATATCGTTAAAATCGGCCGTACCCATCTGCAGGACGCCACGCCGCTGACGTTGGGGCAGGAGATCTCCGGCTGGGTGGCGATGCTTGAGCATAACCTGAAGCACATCGACCATAGCCTGCCGCATCTGGCGGAGCTGGCGCTGGGGGGTACGGCGGTGGGCACTGGGCTGAATACCCACCCTGAATACGCGGTGCGCGTGGCAAAAGAGCTGGCTGACTTCACGAAGCAGCCTTTCGTCACGGCGCCAAACAAATTTGAAGCACTCGCCACCTGCGATGCTCTGGTTCACGCGCATGGCGCGCTAAAAGGGCTGGCCTCGTCGATGATGAAAATTGCCAACGACGTTCGCTGGCTGGCTTCCGGCCCGCGCTGCGGGATTGGCGAGCTGTCGATTCCTGAGAACGAGCCGGGAAGCTCTATCATGCCGGGCAAAGTGAACCCGACCCAGTGTGAGGCCGTTACCATGCTGTGCTGCCAGGTGCTGGGGAACGACGTGGCGGTGAACATCGGCGGTGCGTCCGGTAACTTCGAGCTGAACGTTTATCGCCCGATGGTAATCCATAACTTCCTGCAGTCCGTTCGCCTGCTGGCCGACGGCATGGAAAGCTTCAACGACCACTGCGCGGTGGGCATTGAGCCTAATCGCGATCGCATCAGCCAGTTGTTGAACGAGTCGCTGATGCTGGTGACCGCACTTAATACCCATATCGGCTATGACAAAGCGGCAGAAATTGCCAAAAAGGCGCATAAAGAGGGGCTGACCCTTAAAGCATCGGCACTGAAGCTCGGCTATCTGACCGAGGAAGAGTTCGACGCCTGGGTTCGCCCTGAGGATATGGTCGGCAGCATGAAGCCGTAAGTTTTACGTTTCGCAGTACAGATGCAGCCGCGGGATAATCAGTCTCAGCGGCTGCGCTTTAGGCTTATAGCGGTGCTGAATGTTTTCGGCATCGTAATTCAGCAGCTCTCCTAAATCGGGTGGGGTTTCACCGTTTTCCTGTTTACACAACACAATCAGCGGAGAAGGGCAGGCATACTGCACCTGCTTTTGCTGCGCCTGGTACCACACGCGAGCCACGGGCTGAACCTTCACCGGGCGCTTGATTTTCAGCCGTGTGTTTTCCGGCAGTCGTTGCACTTCATCCATTTCCTGCCTCACGCGCTCGGCCCACTGCTCCTTCGTCCACGGCGGCACGGCTCGACCGGCATTCAGGCTTTTTTCCAGCATCTCCAGCACCTGCTGGCGGCTAAGGTTTTTGACAATCTGTTTATTCGCCCAGCCAAAACGCACGGTGTCCGGCGTTTCAAGCAGGGTAATGGCGCGGTAGGCGTTCAGGGTAAGCAGGCCGGGAATATGGCGATGAACCCATTCAAAACGCTGAGCTGAGGGGAGTTCCGACTCGACGCTGATCATCTGCTCCAGCGCGTATTTCAGCTGGTTAATGCTTTCCAGGAGGTCGGAAGTTTGTTGGTGCTGTTCTTCGCTGACCGAATAACAGAGCGCGCCGGGTAAACGCACGGCGGCCTTGGTGCTGATTTTTTCTGACTGCTGCTGGATAAACAGCCGCGTAAAATGGGCGACGGCGGCGTGATGCGCCTCCAGACCGACGCGCTGGGTGACTTCGATCTTCCGGAGCGGATCGTGCTCTTTGCTTTTTTCTATTTCCGGCAGCGTAAATACGCGCCCGCTGAGCAGCCGGAGCTGACCGAGCTCTGCCCTGAGCACCGCCAGGCGCTGCTCCAGTTCCCGGAAGGTTGACGTTAAGCGTTCAATAAGGTCGTAGCGTGGCATAGCGACTCACATTAGTTACAACATACTTATAAACTGTAGCAACAGGACGCGGCATCAGCAACTGTGAACTTTGCGCTTAGCAGGGAGAAATTGCCCGGCAAGGGAACCGGGCGGGTGGATTCAGACGTCAGGAAAGGTATGTGGTATTGACCGGCCACGAAAAACAGAAGCTGGCGCCGCCTAGAGGACTGCTTTCAATGGTGACGTGCCCCCCCATCGCCACGGCAATAGAGTGGACTATCGCCAGGCCGAGGCCGCAGCCGCCGGTTGCTCTGTCCCGGCTGGGATCGAGCCGAACGAAGGGTTCGAATACGCGAGCGCGCTCTTCCTCGGGAATACCGGGGCCATCATCTTCTACCTGTAAATGAGCGATGTCGTCTTCGCGCCACAGGCTGATACGCAGCTGCTGTTGGCTGTAACGCAGGGCGTTATTGATCAGGTTATCCGTGACTCGCTCCATGAGGCGCAGATCCAGCGCGCCATAGTCAATGGCGTTGACGGTGTCTGTCTCCAGCGTAATCCGGCGCTGACGGTGAATGAGCTGTACGTCGGCAATATGCGTTTCCATCCAGCTGGCAAATTTAACGTGTGCCAGATGAAGCTCGGTTTGCGGGCGGTCGAGGCGCGCGTAGGTCAGCAGTTCGTCAATCAGCGCTTCCAACTGGCCAATATCCCGATTGAGCGCCAGAGATTCTTCTTCGCTAAGGTTATCGCTCATTTCAAGGCGATAACGCAGGCGAACGAGCGGGGTACGCAGCTCGTGGGCAATGCCGTCAATCAGCTGTTTCTTACTGGCAATCAGGGCGTTGATGTTATCGGCCATTTGGTTAAAGGCGATGCCCAGCCGTTCAAAGCTTGAGGCGTTATCAAAATGGATGTGCTCATCGAGATGCCCTTTACCAAATCGCTGGGCAGCGCTTTCCAGTTTGAGCATGTCCTGCCAGTGTGGCCGCATCCAGATGAACACCGGGAAGGCGAGCGAGATGGCGATAAATGCGATCAGGCCAATATCCAGTAGCCGCATCTGGTGCAGATAAAACAGATACGGAATAGGGCCAACGGCCAACACGTAGTGGCTGCGTGGGATGCGCTGGATGAATGTATATTCTTCGTCCAGCGCCACGATTTCGCCTTCCCGGAGGTGGCGCGCGGCAACGTCATCGAGTTTGAACTTGCTCATCGGCTCAATATTGAGCTTAAAAGAGAGGTTCAGGTCGAGATCGTTGATCGTTTTATTCCAGTCCCGGGGTGGAATTTCACGTAGCTCGCTGCGCATCAGGTACAGCGAGCTTTTCATTAAATCATCCAGCGACTGGCGTCCCGCCCGCTCGGCGGTGAACTTATACACCAGCCCGACCAGCATGGTCATCACCAGGAAGCAGACAAACAACAAAAGATAAAACTGTACAAACAGCTTTTTCATTGCTCGTTACCGTCCAGTCCGTATTTCATCAAGCTTCGCTTTCCCAGGCGTGAGGAGCAAATAAATAGCCTTTGTTGCGCACGGTTTTGATGCGGAAGGGTTCAGTCGCATTATCCAGCAGCTTTTTACGCAGGCGGGAGATGGCCACATCCACGCTGCGATCCATGCCGTCATAGGTCACACCACGCAGATTTTTTAATAAGGCATCACGATCCATTATCTGACCGGCGTGCGTGGCAAGTTCCCACAGCAGATCGAAATCCGCAGTCGACAGCACGACGTTTTCATCCCCAAGCGTTACCTGGCGGTTTAGCGGGTCAATGCACAGCGTGCCAAAACGTATCGCTTTATGCGGCTTGAGGTTGCTGGCCGTTGTGTCTGCAGTTTGTTGCGCGGAAACACGCTGGCGAAGGTGTAACCGTAAACGCGCCAGCAGCACCGCAGGCGGCGTTGTTTTTAAAATGTAGTCATTTGCGCCCATTTCCAGCGACAGAATATGATTCATATCGCTGTCCAGGGATGTCAGCAGAACAATCGGGCCATCCCACTGCGGGCGTAGGTCGCGGCATAGCGTCATCCCGTCTTTCCCCGGCAGCATAATATCCAGCAGCACTAAATCCGGCTGCTGTTGCTGGATAACCGCTTCGGCGCGGTCACCGCGGGTTTCAACGATAACGTCAATGTCATGTTTCCCGAGATAGGCGGCTATCAGGCCGCCAACTTCCGGGTCGTCTTCCACGTAAACTATTTTGCTCATAATCCGCCGCGTCGGCTTTTAAAATTTGAACATACAATGATGCAATAGATTACACCATTAATGGTTGGTAAACAGCGTTAGCGTAGGTGCCGGCCTCCGTCAACGGCATGACTTCTGCCGGTGACATAGCGGCTGGCCAACAGATACTCAACCAGACGCACAATTTCCTGTTCACCCGGGGCGATTTTCATTAACGATTTGTTAAGAGAGCGCTGGCGATAATCGGCATCGTCGTCGGTATTAAACATGATCAGGGCAGGTGCGATGGCGTTGACCTTGACTTCCGGGGCCAGTTTAAGCGCAAAAGAGAGCGTCATGTTTTCAAGCGCCGCTTTACTGGCGGCGTAAGCGATATGTTTGTCGCTGCCGCGCTCCGCCACGTAATCAGTCAGATGGATGATATCGCTCCCCGCCTGACCGTGTCCGCGCAGCAAACTCTCCAGCTCATGGTTAAGTAAGTAGGGCGTGGCAACATGAATCTGCATCATTGCCTGGAGCGTATCGCACAGGGCCGTGTCGCGGGTTTCTGGTTTCCATTCGCTGGCATTATGAATGATGGCGCGCAGCGCGGGCGTGAGCGACTTCACCCGTTCAGCGAATTCAAGGATACCTTCATTCGTTGAAAAGTCGGCGTACAGGCAAGTAGCACCGGCCTGCTCAAGTTTGTCGACAGCGGGATGGCGAGTGCGATAGCTGACAATTACCGGCTGAGATTTAGCCAGAAAATGCTGGGCCAGTGCCAGGCCAATACGCTGGCCTGCACCGGTGATAAGAATGGGTCGGTTAATAACTTGGTTCCCCTTATCCACAATAGCCGCCGGGGAAAGGATTCGTTACCCCACCAGCATCCACGTTGCCGGAAATGCTGCCAGCAGCATCAGGCAAATCATCGTTCTTTCTTTTAAATTTAGCGACTTTTCGTGCGTATGGGTACGACGCGCGTAAATAAAGACTAACAAACCAGGCGCATACAATACGACTGAAAGCAGCAGGTGCATCGGGCCCGACGCGTAAAGCAGCCACAAACCGTAAAGGCAGGCTCCAAAACCAATCGCCTTGTGCAGAGGGCGGGTCGCGATTTTCAGCAGGTATGCACCCACCAGGAAATAAGGCACCAGAATCATTTCTGAGGCGATGGTTAGCAGCGTGTTGTAGTCCGACCCGGTCAGCCAGATCAGCACGAGGCACACCTGCACGCTAATATTCGTCAGCCAAAGGGAAGCCGACGGTGCGTTGTTTTTGTTCTGACGGGCAAACATTTTGGGGAAAGCTTTATGGGTTGCCGCCAGCAATGGCACTTCTGCAGCCATAATTGTCCAGCTCAGGTACGCGCCGCACACGGAAACAATCAATCCGGCAGCAATAATCACTTCCCCCCACGGGCCCATCATTTCGACCATCAGGCCAGCCATCGACGGATTGCGCATTGCAGCAAGCTCAGGGCGAGCAACTACGCCGAGTGAAAGTAGGGTGACCAGCAGGTAGACGCTGAGTGCGGCAATGACAGCCAGAAGCGTTGCTCTGCCAACGTCTTTTTTATTTCTTGCTCGTGCGGATACCACCACGGCCCCTTCCACGCCGATAAAGACCCAAAGGGTAATCAGCATGGTGTTTTTCACCTGTTCCCAGACGGGAACGCCGAGTTTAATACCGGTAAAATCGAGAGAGAAGGTAGATAGCTTAAAAGCAACTGCCGCCAGTACCACAAACATCCCCAAAGGCAGCAGCTTCGCAAGCGTTGCGACCAGGTTGATGCTGGCCGCCGTTTGTACGCCTCGCAGCACCAGCCAGTGCACCATCCATAACAGCACTGATGCGCCAACGATGGATTGCCAGGTATTGCCGTCACCAAACAGGCGCAGCTCAGGCGTGTCGGTAAAGAAGCTCAGGGCGGAGAAAACAATGACCAGGTAAGAAACGTTGGCGATTACCGCACACAGCCAGTAACCCCAGGCAGAGAAAAAGCCAATAAGCTCCCCAAAACCCTCACGCGCGTAGGTGAATATTCCGCCGTCTAAATCCGGTCGTAATCGGGTAAGCACCAGCATCGCCAAAGCCAGAAGGAGAATGCCTACGCCAGTGATCGCCCAACCGATCAGTAACGCAGCCGGACTCGCAACGCTTGCCATATTTTGCGGCAGGCTAAACACGCCCGCGCCGAGCATGGAGCTTAATACCAGCGCGGTGAGCGCTGCGAGGCCAAGTTTCTTTTCCATACGCATCCTGTTGAGGTCAGAAGTGTTCCAGCATAATTATTTTGCTTTTTCGCATATAAATGGAGGATCACGCTAAGGCGCGGGATTTTACGGAGTGTGCACACTGCTTGCAATGCGCGTGGTGCGATAAAATGATTTGAGTGCACAAAAAAGGGCAGCGGAAGCTGCCCTTTGATGAATAGTGTATCTTATTTAAACAGGTCTGCGCTGACGGTTAAGTTGTTACCTTGTTCCTGCCACTGGCGAGTGATGTGGTAGAACTTAGCGCCTTTATCGGCTGCACGCTTCGCAACCTGGTAGGAAACTTCGGTCATGCTGCTGAAGTTACCGGTGAACTTAATACTGTCAAACGGCACCATCTGGGCAGCCGTTATCTTGTTTACTTCCTGTACTTTGGTGCCGTTTGGAAGTGTTACGGTATAACGTGTGCCCTGAGATGACTGGGTTTCAAAGAAACGGCCCACGTCGGAAGAAGGCGTTTCTGAAGAAGCCACGCCTGGGATTTCCACATTTTTGGCAGCAGCACCGCCCGCAGCGAGCGCGGCTTTACCGGCTTCGGAGTTTGCTGGCAGCAGATCCGGACTTTGAACAACACGTTTTTTAGCGTCAGCTTTATAGATAAACGCCGTTACGCGCTGGTTGCCGCCCTGGTTTGTATCGACCTGACGGACAATAAAGAAGGAGGCCGCCCCTTTTTCGCGTGCGGCTTTAGTAATGGCATCGTTAACGTCCGGTTGGGTACGGAAGAACCCTTGAACGGTGACGGTATCAAAAGGTTCAAGACCATAAGCCTGGTCTTTCGGCAGTTCCATCACGCCATTGATGACACGGTTCTTCGGCGCATCGGCTTTAGGTGCATCATTCTTATAAACATCAGCCACGACGCGGGAGTTGCCGCTTTCGCCCATTGCGCTGGTGTCCAGCACGTAGAAAGAGGCGGCCCCGATAGCGTCTGCGCGGCGAGAAACGGCGGCAACAGCATCGCCGATAGCATTAAAGCGGCCTGTGATAGTGATTCGATCGTACGGCTTAAGTGCGGCCGCCTGCTCTGGTGTCAGTTCGGTCGCCGCCTGAGCGGACAGCGAGGTGACGGAAATAAGAGCTGACGCCAGAAGGGTGTTCTTGAGATTCATAAAAATAATCCTTCGCCTTGCGCAAAATGAATACAGGTACTTCTCTGATTAAGACCGATTAGCTGCCGATTATGGCTTGAAATAACGTCCTTGTCTGCGGCATTTTTCGCGCCTTGTGCCTTCCCGGCGATGAATAACCGTGACAAACGTTATTAAGTTAAAAAAAGAGGCACTCACCGCTAAAACTGATAAAGCTTATGACTTTTTTGGTTAAAATGTTGTTAAAAATGATTTTTATTACGGCGTAGAATCATGTCTTACCGTCCAGGCTAAGCGTATTATCAGGCCTCGGCGTGTAAATAAAGATTAAAACAGCTGTCTGAGTGCATGATGACTGAATTTTTGCGATAAAAATAGAAATACCAGGATACGGATGTAGATCACAGTCGTTATTTTCAGTAGGTTATAAAAAGTTTGTTACAGATGTATTTTTTGTTGAAGTGGTAATGGAACAGATATCTGCCTGTGCATGCGGGCGGATGCTTGCGTCTGGCCATGGCAAGGTCTGGCAAACCATCATCAAAAACAGATGGAAGGGAATACTATGCGTATTGGTGTACCAACAGAGCGGTTGGCCAATGAAACCCGTGTAGCAGCCACGCCGAAAACGGTAGAGCAGCTGATTAAACTGGGGTTCACTGTCGCCGTTGAAAGCGATGCGGGAAAACTGGCAAGCTTCGACGACGAAGCTTTTGAGCGCGCAGGCGCGATCGTTGCCAGCGCTGATGATGTCTGGCAGTCGGACATTATCCTTAAAGTTAATGCTCCGCTGGATAATGAAATTGAACTTGCCCGTGAAGGTTCGACGCTTGTCAGCTTTATCTGGCCGGCGCAAAACCCGGAGCTGCTTGAAAAACTGGCAGCAAGGAACATCACCGTTATGGCGATGGACTCAGTGCCGCGTATTTCACGTGCGCAGTCGCTGGATGCGCTTAGCTCTATGGCTAACATCGCCGGTTACCGTGCGATTGTGGAAGCCGCGCATGAATTTGGCAGGTTCTTCACCGGGCAAATCACCGCTGCCGGTAAAGTCCCGCCGGCGAAAGTGATGGTTATCGGTGCGGGTGTTGCGGGTCTGGCGGCGATTGGCGCGGCCAATAGCCTTGGGGCAATTGTTCGCGCGTTTGATACCCGCCCGGAAGTGAAAGAACAGGTGCAAAGCATGGGCGCCGAATTCCTCGAGCTGGACTTCAAAGAAGAAGCAGGCAGCGGGGATGGCTATGCGAAGGTGATGTCCGAAGCCTTTATCAAAGCCGAAATGGCGCTGTTTGCTGCCCAGGCGAAAGAGGTGGATATTATTGTGACCACCGCACTGATTCCGGGCAAACCTGCGCCGACGTTGATTACCCGTGAAATGGTGGATTCCATGCAGCCGGGCAGCGTGATTGTCGATCTCGCGGCTCAAAACGGCGGCAACTGCGAATACACCGTTGCGAACCAGGTCACCGTGACCCCGAACGGGGTGAAGGTCATTGGTTATACCGATCTGCCGGGCCGTTTGCCGACCCAGTCCTCCCAGCTTTACGGCACTAACCTCGTGAACCTGCTCAAGCTGCTGTGCAAGGAAAAAGACGGCAATATCACCGTCGATTTTGATGATGTTGTCGTGCGCGGCGTGACCGTTATTCGCGAAGGTGAAGTCACCTGGCCTGCGCCGCCGATTCAGGTGTCAGTCCAGCCTCAGGCCGCAGCAAAACCAGCCGCGGAGCCGGTCGAAGAGAAAAAACCAACGTCTCCATGGTTTAAATATGGCCTGATGGCGCTGGCGATTATTCTGTTTGGCTGGTTCGCGAGCGTGGCGCCAAAAGAGTTCCTTGGTCACTTCACCGTCTTTGCGCTGGCCTGCGTGGTGGGCTACTACGTGGTATGGAACGTTTCCCATGCTTTGCATACGCCGCTGATGTCGGTAACTAACGCCATTTCGGGGATAATCGTGGTGGGCGCGCTGCTGCAAATCGGTCACGGCGGCTGGGTCAGCTTCCTGAGCTTCATTGCGGTACTGATCGCCAGTATCAATATTTTTGGTGGTTTCACCGTCACTCAGCGCATGCTGAAAATGTTCCGGAAGAACTAAGGGGTAACATATGTCTGGTGGATTAGTTACAGCTGCATACATTGTTGCCGCGATCCTGTTTATTTTTAGCCTGGCTGGCCTGTCCAAACACGAAACCTCAAAGCAGGGCAACCTGTTCGGTATCGCGGGGATGGCGATTGCGCTGGTGGCGACCATTTTTGGCCCGGAAACCGGCAACGTCGTGTGGATTATCATCGCGATGGTCATCGGCGGGGCGATTGGTATTCACCTGGCGAAGAAAGTCGAAATGACCGAAATGCCGGAGCTGGTTGCCGTGCTGCACAGCTTTGTGGGCCTGGCGGCGGTGCTGGTTGGCTTTAACAGCTACCTCGATCACGGTCCTGGCCTTGAGCCGATCATGGAGAATATCCACTTAACGGAAGTCTTCATCGGGATCTTCATCGGGGCAGTGACCTTTACCGGGTCTATTGTCGCCTTCGGCAAGCTGCGCGGTAAAATTTCGTCTAAACCGCTGATGCTGCCAAATCGTCATAAGCTCAATCTGGCGGCGCTGGTGGTTTCCTTCGCGCTGCTGCTGGTGTTTGTGCGTACAGAAAGCGTTGGCCTGCAGGTTCTGGCCGTGCTGGTGATGACTATCATTGCGCTGGCGTTTGGCTGGCATCTGGTGGCGTCCATCGGCGGGGCAGACATGCCGGTTGTGGTGTCGATGCTTAACTCGTATTCCGGCTGGGCCGCAGCGGCTGCGGGCTTTATGCTCAGCAATGACCTGCTTATTGTCACTGGTGCGCTGGTGGGGTCTTCTGGTGCCATCCTGTCCTACATTATGTGTAAGGCGATGAATCGCTCGTTTATCAGCGTGATTGCCGGCGGTTTCGGTACCGACGGTTCTTCAACCGGTGAAACGGAAGAAGCGGGTGAACACCGTGAAATCAGCGCGGAAGAAACGGCTGAAATGCTGAAGAATTCCACGTCGGTGATCATCACCCCAGGCTACGGCATGGCGGTGGCACAGGCGCAGTATCCGGTGGCAGAAATCACCGAGAAGCTTCGTGCTCGCGGGGTAAAAGTGCGCTTTGGGATTCACCCCGTTGCAGGGCGTTTGCCTGGCCACATGAACGTTTTGCTGGCTGAAGCGCGAGTGCCATACGATGTGGTGCTGGAAATGGACGAGATCAACGACGATTTCGCCGATACCGACACCGTGCTGGTTATCGGGGCGAACGACACCGTGAACCCGGCTGCTCAGGACGATCCGCGTAGCCCAATCGCCGGTATGCCGGTGCTGGAAGTGTGGAAAGCGCAGAACGTGATAGTGTTTAAGCGCTCGATGAATACCGGTTACGCAGGCGTACAGAACCCGCTGTTCTTTAAAGAGAACACCCAGATGCTGTTTGGTGATGCCAAAGCCAGTGTCGAAGCGATTCTGAAAGCGCTGTAAGCGTTAGCCGTCTTGTGAATGCCGCCCAAATGGGCGGCTTTTTTTTGGGGTATGGATCAGGAACGAAAACGCACGTTCAGGCGCAATCAGAGCGAAGTCGCAGCGTGTGATATTTTACAAAACAAGCAGATCTGGAGGAAGAAGGTATTGAAAGGATCTCAAGAAGATTTTTTTAGTTCTAGAAATAAACAATCACGCCATTTGTCATCATCCTGTAAAAATATTGATTTCAGCGCATTGGGTTATCATCGGGAAAAATCGTCTGTATATCCTGAAAGCCACTAAATTTATTCAGGCCTTTCTCTGAGGCTGTTAAACATCCCATAGCTGTAGATGTAAAAATACGCAAGAAATGATTTAAAGATTTCTGTTAACGCTATCTGATACAGCATGGTCTATATTGGAGAGTGGTATACGATAAAGGTGATTCAACATTTCATTTTGAATATAAATTGTCTGTTTTTATTGAAAATAAAATCGCACAATCCCGGAGGTTACTATGGATATTCGCAGTGAAAGGATAATATCGCTCAAGGCGTTAATTGTTCATAATTCCGCCTGTCATGTTAGCGTAGTCAATGATTCTATTTCTAATCTTATTAATGCGTTAAACAGTAAGGATGTCGCCACTGTTTTTGCCGATTCTGCTGATGACGCTGCCGCGGTTTTAAATAATGATGAAACCATTGAGCTCGTACTCCTCGATTGGGTAATGAGTGATAGTGAACAGAATAATGAATCGGCAAAGAGAGTAATACAATCTCTTCGACGTAAAAATCAGTCCATCCCTTTATTTCTATTATTAGATAATCGACAGGCTGAGAATTTAAATCATGAAATAATGCGTGAAACTGATGAATTAATTTGGGTTCAAGAAGATACACCTTTTTTCCTGGCAGGTAGGATTCATTCGGCTATTTTAGCTTATCGGGATAAAATTGTTCCGCCGCTGACTCGTGCAATTTTTGAGTTTGCGGAAAAATATGAATATTCATGGCATACCCCAGGCCATGCCGGAGGGACGGCATTCATGAAATCGGCCGTTGGCCGGGCATTTCATGATTATTTTGGGGAAAATCTTTTGCGCTCCGATCTTTCTATTTCCGTCGGAGAATTAGGGTCTCTGCTGGATCATAGCGGTCCGATTGGTGATAGCGAAAAGTTCTGCGCTCGGGTATTTGGCGCGGACAGGGCCTATACCGTTACCAATGGTTCTTCCATGTCCAACAGAGTCATTATGATGTCTTCCGTAGCCCGTGACGACTATGCCCTGTGCGACCGTAACGCCCATAAATCTACGGAACAGGCCCTGACGATGACGGGCGTCATCCCAACGTATTTGATGCCTTCGAGAAACTACCTCGGCATTATTGGGCCGGTATATGCCCGTCAACTGAGTGGAGATGCAGTTAAAGAAGCTATCGCTTCAAATCCTCTCGCCACAGATAAGAATAAAAAACCGCTGCACAGCATTATCACAAATTCGACCTATGATGGCCTGACCTACCATGTGCCTACGGTTATTAAGCAGCTCAACAGCAGCGTCGATCGTATTCATTTTGATGAGGCATGGTACGGCTATGCGCGATTTAACCCGCTCTATGCAGAACGGTTTGGCATGTATGGGGAACCCGATGATTATCCAAGGGATTTGCCCACAATTTTCACTACAACCTCAACGCACAAGCTGTTAGCTGCACTTTCGCAGGCCTCGCTGATTGGAGTGCGGGATGGACGAAATTCGGTTCCTCATGAACGCTTCAACGAAGCTTATATGATGCATGCCTCGACGTCGCCGCTGTATCCGATAATTATGGCTAACGAAGTTTCGGCAGAAATGATGCGGGGGCAAAGTGGTCAGCACCTTACTACAGAATCAATTACTGAAGCGGTTCGTTTTCGCCAGGCCGTCAGGCGTATTCGAAGAGAACTTCAGGAAAATGACGACTGGTTTTTCTCCACCTGGAATGCAGACTTTGTCCCCGACCCGGAGTCCGGAAAGAAAATTTCTTTTGAAGATGCGCCCCTGTCTCTTTTAGTTACCGACCCGCGTTGCTGGGAATTGCGAGAGGGTGATATATGGCACGGTTTTAAGGGAATCGAAGACGGCTACTGTATGCTGGATCCGATAAAAGTATCCGTCGTGATGCCTGGCGTGGCGACGGATGGCTCACTTGAGAACGCCGGCATTCCTGCTTCACTGGTGACTGCTTTTCTGAGCCAGAAAGGCATTCAAGTTGAAAAGACCACTGATTTCACCATTCTGTTTCTTTTTTCCCTTGGTATTACCAAAGGGAAATACGGAACATTGATCAATGCATTACTCAAATTTAAAGATGCATACGATAACAATATTCCGGTCAAACACCTCCTTTATGCACATGAAAACGAATGCCCTGAAGCGTTCAAAAATAAAGGATTGAAAGATCTTGCGAATGAAATGTTCCTCTTTTTCAAAGAAACAGATCTCATAAAGGTTCAGGAGAAAGCTTTCACCATATTACCGAAGCCGATACTCACCCCAGCTGAGGCTTATATCAGACTCGTACACAACGATATTGAAACAGTTAGCGTGGATGATCTTTACAACCGCACTCTTGCGACCGGTGTTGTTCCTTATCCGCCGGGCATTCCAATGATCATGCCAGGCGAGAACGCGGGAGATAAAGATAGCCCATACATCAGATATTTGCAGATTCTGCAATTATGGGATCGGCGATTCCCAGGTTTTGGCCATGATATCCATGGTGTAGAGAATAAAAATGGGGTTTATTACGTTCAATGCCTAAAAGAAAGCATCTAACGGTAACCCAGTTAGCTGCAGGAGAGTGAATATGGCAATTAAGAAAATGAGTGTCACTCAGCTAACCATGTTGACTGCCATCAACATGTTAGGATCGGGAATAATATTACTACCGACTAAGCTGGCTCAAGTCGGGAATATTTCGATAGTATCCTGGGTGATTACTGCCGTGGGTTCAATGGCGCTGGCCTGGGCTTTTGCCTGCTGCGGTACGATGAGTAATAAGCTTGGTGGCATGGGCGGTTACGCTGAGTATGCCTTTGGTAAGGCGGGGAATTACATTGCAAACTACACCTATGGCGTTGCGATCGTCATTGGTAACGTCGCGATATCCATCACCGCCGTGGGTTATATTATTGGGCTATTCAATATTGATCCTAATCCTCTGCAAATTGGATTAATGACGATAGGGCTCTTATGGTTAACCACGTTTGCTAATTTTGGTGGGGCCAGCATAACCGGTAAAATTGGTGGCGTCACCGTTTGGGGGGTGATCGCGCCGGTCGTGGTGGTATCGACGGTTGGATGGTTCTGGTTTAAACCCGAAATATATGCCGCAGGCTGGAACCCTCATAACAGCACGCTACTTGATGCCGCAGGCTCTTCTGTAGCCATCACGCTGTGGGCCTTTCTTGGGCTCGAATCAGCCTGCGCGAACAGTGATGCAGTGGATAATCCTAAAAAGAATGTACCCATCGCCGTGCTCTTCGGGACATTGGGCTCTGCGGTTATCTATATCGTGTCGACCAACGTCATTGGCGGCATTATTCCCAACGCTGAACTTGCCAGTTCAAACGCGCCGTTTGGCCTGGTATTCGCCACGATGTTTACTCCCATGGTAGGGAATATCATCACGGGTCTGATGATTATCGCCTGCATCGGTTCCTTACTTGGCTGGCAGTTCACTACTGCACAAGTCTTCAAGAGTTCTGCGGAAGTGGGCTATTTTGTGCGAATTTTCGCTAAATGTAATAAGAGTGGAACCCCCATCGCAGGAATGCTGATTCTGTTGGGGATTCAAACCATTCTGGGTTGGTTTTCAATTCCCGCCAGCCCTGACGGGACTCGCTACGGCTGGATTCATCATGTAGCCAGCGGTAATCTGGGTGTCTCTGACCAATTTTCAACGGTAGTTGACCTGTCGGTCGTCACGAATCTTATTCCCTATATCCTGTCTATGGCGGCCCTGGTAACCATTCAGGAAATCAACCGGGTACCGAGCCGTAAGGCTCTGTTGAATAACGCAATCGCAGGGATTGGGGCTGCGTACAGCTACTTTGCGTTAGTGAATTCTGGTGATAAGGCTTTGATGTACGGGGGCGTAGCCACCATTCTTGGCTTTACATTGTTTGGCGCCGTCAGTGCCAGATTTGTGAAGGGGGAACAACTTGTACATCCGGACCGGGTTATCACTGGTGAAGAGGATGTGCCGGCTATTCCGTACCGGGATAAGTAAAAGGCCCGTGCTCGGGCAGAATAGCGGGAACGTATTCGGCTCCAAGCACTGACCAATAAAAACCCCGCAGGTAAATGGACTGCGGGGTTTTTACTTGAATGGATGGCGACATCAGTCGTCTTCCGGGTCGTCCATTTCGACCGGCGTCTGGTAATCGTCCGGTTTTATTACCAATAAATCACAGCGCAAATGGTCGATAACCTGTTCTGCGGTGTTGCCCAGAAACGCTGCGGAAAGTCCCGTTCGCCCAACGGTGCCGAGTACCACAATCCCGGCCTGAAGGTGTTCGGCCAGATCCGGGATCACCTCTTCCGGCAGCCCTTTCTCAACGTGCGTCATCTTTTCATCAATGCCGTATTTCTGACGCAGCGCCTTCATGGCAACAAGATGCTGGCCGCGAATGGCGTCGTTATAAACGCTCGGATCAAAATCAGGCAGCTCAATGGCAATGTTGATGGGGGTAACCGGATACGCGCCAATCAGGTGAACTTCGGTATGGTTGACATCATCCGCCAGCTTCAGCGTCTCTCTCACCAGTTTTTCATTCAGCGCGTTGTGGTAAAGCTCTTCGCTGGCAAGGTTCACCGCCACCAGCGCCTTACCGCCTTCCGGCCACGGCTGGTCTTTGACCATCCACACCGGGCAGGGGCATTTACGCAGCAAATGCCAGTCGGTTGGAGTGAAGATCACGGCTTCCAGTTTGTCATGCTGGTGCGCCATTTTTAGCAGCAGATCGTGCCCGCCGGCGATCACTTCCTGGATGATGGCTTCGAACGGGCGGTTATGCCACACCACCTTGATATCAATGGGGATACCGGCTTCGATGTAGTAATGCGCCTGTTGTTTAATCCAGGCCGTTCGCTGGCTGATAACCCCTTTGCGCATCGCGGTGCGTTCATCGGGCGACAGAAGCGTGGTCATTTCGTAGGAAAAATCATAGATAGGCAGGAAGGCTTTGATCCTGCCGCCAATCCGTTGATGCAAATAAACAGCACGCCGCAGGGCAGGTTGATCGTCCTGGTTAGGATCAATCGCGACTAGCATGTTTTGGTAGTTTGCCATACAGGTCTCCTTACAACTGCTTAACCACAGTCTGTGAAGTAAGATTAACCCATAAGAAAGGAATGAAACAGGTGGAGAGCCCTTGCCGGATCAATAAAAGGGATAAAAGCCGATCCGGCAAAGGGAATGGTTATCAGGCAACACTGCGCGACTGGCCCGCGAGGTCGGATAACAGATCGATATTCTCGATAGTGATGTACTTGCCTTTCACCGCCAGCATACCGTTTTTCTGGAAGCGACCCAGCAGGCGGCTGATGGTTTCTACCGTCAGACCCAGATAGTTACCGATGTCGCCGCGGGTCATGGTCAGGCGGAACTCACGCGGTGAGAAACCACGCTGCGCAAAGCGGCGAGAAAGATTGTAGATAAACGCCGCCAGGCGCTCTTCGGCATTCTTTTTCGACAGCAGTAAAATCATGTCCTGGTCGCCTTTAATTTCGCCGCTCATCAGGCGCATCATCTGCTGGCGCAGACTCGGCATTTTACCGGACAAATCGTCAAGCGTTTCAAACGGGATTTCACAAACCATCGACGTTTCGAGTGCCTGAGCAAAGCTCGGGTGATGGCCAGTGCCGATGGCGTCGAAGCCGACCAGGTCGCCCGCGAGGTGGAAACCGGTGATTTGCTCATCGCCTTGCTCGGTAATCGTGTAGCTTTTGATGGTGCCGGAGCGAATAGCGTACAGCGATTTCAGTTCATCACCTGCTTTAAACAGGGTTTGACCCTTTTGAATCGGCTTTTTACGCTCGATGATATTATCAAGCTGATCGAGTTCATGCTCATTAAGCGTGAAGGGGATGCATAATTGACTGATGCTGCAATCCTGGCAATGGATAGCACAACCGCCAGACTGAATTCGTCGAATAATACGCTTTTCAGGGATCATAGATATGCTCGGACCGTAATTGATATTGGTCAATTTTAACATCTTTTTCGCGATCAGGTAAGTCTGGCAGAACGTTATCCGGACAATAATAAAGGAAGGGAGTTAAAAAAGGACCTTCATCTTGTTGAATTCCCTGAAACATTAAAATGCAGCTACTCTGTTTTGGAATAAATAGCCGCACTTTTGGCACCATTACAGCAATAAATAACCTTCATGGCGCAGCAGCCACTCTTTTCGCGCCACGCCGCCCGCGTAACCGGTCATCGTGCCGTTTCGACCAATGACGCGATGGCAAGGCACCACAATACTCACCGGGTTTGAGCCGTTCGCGGCGCCGACTGCGCGGGCGGCGCCAGGGCGGCCTAGCTGTTCCGCCAGCTCGCCATAATGCATCACTCGCCCGCAGGGAATATCGCGCAGGGCCTGCCAAACCTGGCGCTGGAAATCCGTACCTGCCGTCGCCGTGGGCAGAGTATCAATCACCGCCAAATCCCCAGCAAAATAGTCACTTAGCCTGTCGCTAAGGCCTCCGGGGTTACGGCTGCTGACGCGTTGAAACCCTTGTTTCCCATAGTGAATATTCAGCAACTGTGCCATGCGGTCGCTGTGTTCTTCCCATTCCACGGCCCGAAGCCTGAACTGCTCGTCGCAAAGGATCCACAGCGCCCCAAGCGGGGTGTCAATCTTATCTTCCAGTATTGTCAGCACGGTATTACTCCGTTTTTTGTCAGGCCTGAACGAGTGCGCGGCCCATTTTGAGGCTGAAAAGATAACATGCCCGTAACGGCGTCAGCCAGACCTCAAAAGGATTATCACCCTGTCTGGATCCCCTGACGAAAACGGTAGAGAGTGAAAATAATGGCCGGACGTGGAGAAAAAAGTTTGATAACTTCCCTGGCGCATCACCCGAAATAGTTATCACCTCCTGTCTGCTTTTGGCGATGATTATTTCCGGGGTGAAAAGGATAATAATTTATTTTATTTACCTTTCTTTAACGTAAATGCAAACTTTATATTTTCATTTTAAAGAGTCGGTGACATAAATAATTTGCCAACTATTCTGGAATATCTCCCACGGCTGTCCCGTTGAGCCTCAGACAGGGCGGGGTTATAGTAGCGGCAGCTAACTCAGGAGGATTGACCGTGAACCTTGACGACAAATCGCTTTTTCTTGACGCCATGGAGGATGTCAAACCGCTGAAAAACTGTGCGAACAGCCAGTGGATCAAACCTCAGAAAGAGAGCATTGGCGTAAAGCCAGATCCTGTCCAGCTTGATAACTTTCTCACCACCGATTTTCTGGACATCATTCCTCTCGACATGCCGCTGGAGTACAAACGTGAAGGGCTGCAGAGCGGCGTGCTGGACAAGCTCCGGCTCGGAAAATACAGCCAGCAGGCAAGCCTGAATCTGCTCCGCCAGCCCGTAGAGCGCTGCCGGCAGATGCTGTTTGCCTACATTATGCAGGCAAAGCAGGATGGCCTGCGTAATCTGCTGATCGTGCACGGCAAAGGGCGAGAAGATAAATCCCATGCCAACGTGGTGCGGAGCTTCCTTGGGCGGTGGCTGGCCGAGTTTGACGAAGTCCAGGCTTTTTGCGTGGCGATGCCGCATCACGGCGGCAGCGGGGCCTGCTATGTTGCTTTAAAAAAATCAGAGCAGGCCAAACTGGAAACCTGGGAGAAACACGCCAAACGAAGCCGTTGAGCGGCGGGATGGGGGCTATTTCCCTCAGGACGGCATTGATTTACGAATTGAAGAAAGCAAAATTTGCGCCGCCGTTGAGAGCTGGGTGTCCACCCGCGTAAGGATCCCGATAGGTTCCCCGACGCCCGGAATCGGGACAGGAAGCGCGGTCAGCGTACCCTGGCGCAAATCGTCCTTCACCGCGCCAGAAGGGACAAACCAGACATAGTTGTAGTCTACGGTCAGCTGTCGGGAGAGCGAGGCCGACAGCGTTTCGATGCAGGTTGAAGGCAGCTTGCAGCCCTGTGAAGCGAGCAAAGATTCCGCGTTGTCGCGCGGCACGGTGCCCTGGGGGGAAACCACCGCTGGCCATTCCATCACCCGGCTAAGGGTAATATTTTCATGCAGCAGCGGGTGATTAGGGCGAACAACCAGCTTGAGAGACTCAAGGAACAGCAGTTCATAGTTCAGGCCCGTCATCAGCTCAGGGTCGGACATGCGCCCAATCCCTAAATCCAGTTCTCCTGACTTCAGCCCCGCCAGCAGCATGGTGTTATTCATGGTGCCAACCTGCAGGGTAACGTCGCTCTGTTGCTTATGAAACTCGCCGATCACCGTCGGTAAAATGCCCAGCGCGGCGGTAGGCAGGGCGCCAATCCGTATCACATCAGAAGGTCGGTTTTCCCGGCGAACAAACGACTGCCCGGCATGATTCAGGGCATCAAGCACTTTTACCGCATGGGTTAAAAACTGCTCGCCGGTGAGCGTGAGCTGCGCGCCTAACCGCCCGCGTTCGAACAGGCGCGTACCGGTGAGCTGCTCCAGTTCATTGAGGGTTTTGGAGAGCGCCGGCTGGCTCAGGTTAAGAGTTTCAGCCGCGCGACCCAGTGTTCCCTGCTGTGCGACGGCTACGAAAGTATGTAAATGGCGCAAGCGAATGCGCTGACTGAAGAGACCATTTTTTTCCATAAGCGATGTTAAAAACAGTCCGGCTTCGCTGACAAGCCCTGGTGTTGAATTTTGATAACTTGATTGCAAAATATTATTAACATTTAGCTATGACCAGGCAGATAACCGATTTAATTCAGAGCAGATTATTTCGACAAAGTGGAGGCTAATTTGCTGAAAAGTGACGCGAGTCTACAGATTTTAACACGGCCTGTTTTAGTTAATTTTTTGTTAATTTATACTCTTTGTTATGGCCATTCTTCATAACGCAGTGTTATGTAATGCGCTGAAAAAATTACTTTTTAGGCGCTGCAAAGCAGATCACAAAATGGAAATTCTTCCTGATAAGTGATCTACCAGGTTCTACGCTTTCAGCACTATCCACTGGAGGCATGACATGATGGCGAACACCCTTACGGCCGATGAGATTCGGGACAAATTTTCGCAAGCTATGTCGGCGATGTACCAGCAAGAAGTTCCGCAATACGGCACGCTGTTAGAACTTGTGGCGGATGTAAACCTGGCGGTGCTGGAACACGATCCTGAGCTGCACCAGCAACTCGAAAATGCCGACGAGCTGGCAAGATTAAATGTGGAACGCCACGGCGCAATTCGAGTAGGTAAGGCCGGGGAACTTGCCGTGCTGAAGCGAATTTTCGCGGTGATGGGCATGCACCCGGTGGGCTACTACGATCTTTCCCAGGCCGGCGTGCCGGTGCATTCCACGGCGTTCCGCCCGATTGACGACCAGGCGCTGGCGCGGAATCCCTTCCGCGTGTTTACCTCTTTATTGCGTCTCGAGCTTATCGATAACCCGACGCTCAGGGCGCGTGCTGCCGCCATTCTCGACAAACGCGACATCTTCACTCCCCGCTGCCGCGAAATGCTCGATCTCCACGACAGTCAGGGCGGTTTTAGCGAGACAGAAGCGAACATCTTTGTGGCCGAAGCGCTGGAAACCTTCCGCTGGCATCAGCATGCCACGGTTGACGCCGACACTTACCGCGCCCTGCACGACGAACATCGCCTGATTGCCGATGTGGTTTGTTTCCGTGGCTGCCATATCAACCATCTCACGCCGCGCACGCTGGATATTGACCGCGTTCAGGCGCTGATGCCCGAGCGGGGCATTTCGCCCAAAGCCATTATTGAAGGGCCACCTCGCCGTGAGCGCCCCATTTTGCTGCGTCAGACCAGTTTTAAAGCGCTGGAAGAGCCTATTTTGTTTGCCGGTGAGCATCACGGCACGCACACCGCCCGTTTTGGTGAGATTGAACAGCGCGGCGTGGCGCTGACGCCTAAAGGCCGCGCGCTGTATGATGAATTATTGCTCGAAGCGGGTAACGGCACGGACAATCTAAGCCATCAGCAGCATTTGCATGAGGTGTTCAGCCGCTTCCCGGACAGCGACGCGCTGCTTCGTCGACAGGGGCTGGCCTATTTCCGCTATCGCCTGACGCCGGTAGGGGACATGCATCGGCAGTCCATCAAACCGGGCGACGATCCGCAGTTGCTGATCGAGCGCGGCTGGCTCATCGCCCAGCCTATCATCTATGAAGATTTCCTGCCGGTTAGCGCCGCGGGCATCTTCCAGTCGAATTTAGGCAGCGACGGCGGGCAGCGGCAGCACGGGCACGCCAGCCGCAGCGAGTTCGAAACGGCGCTTGGCGAGACGGTGGCCGATGAGTTCAGCCTTTATCAACAGGCGGAGGATCGCAGCAAACGTCGTTGCGGTTTACTGTAAACGCGTTACCCTGCTGGAATGTCAGCCACAAGGAACAGCAGATGGAACACGTTGTTAACGTCGCTCAGGGTCAACTGAGCGGCGTCCTTCAGGGGGATATTGCGGTGTATCGCGGTATTCCTTTTGCCATGCCTCCCATTGAAAACCTGCGCTGGTGCGCGCCTCAGCCGCCAGAAAACTGGCAAGGTATTCGCGTTGCCGACACTTTCGCTCCGGCCTGCTGGCAAAGCCTGGAATACTGCAAAGCCGTCGGCGGCGGCGATCCGGGGCAGTTCTCAGAAGACTGCCTTTATCTCAATATCTGGACACCCGCCCGGCGAACAGACCAGCCTTTGCCGGTAATGGTCTGGCTGCACGGAGGCGGCTTTACCATCGGCGCGGGTTCTCTACCTCCGTATGATGGCGCCGCGCTGGCCTCGCGGGGCGTGGTGTTAGTGACGGTGAACTACCGGCTCGGGCATCTGGGCTTTTTTGCTCATCCCGCGCTGGACGAAGAAAACCCGGACGGGCCGATTCACAACTTTGCCTTGCTCGATCAGATAGCCGCCCTGAAGTGGGTGCGGAACAACATCGCGGCCTTTGGCGGTGATGCCGGCAACGTCACGCTGTTTGGCGAGTCAGCAGGTGCTCGCAGCGTGCTTTCTCTGCTGGCGTCGCCTTTAGCCAGCGGCCTGTTCCACAAAGGGATTATACAAAGTGCCTATACGCTGCCGGATGTCGATCGTCGTAAAGCATTGAAGCGCGGCGTGGCGGTGGCAGAACATTTTGGGTTGAAAAATGCAGACGCAAAAGCGCTGCGTTCCCTTCCCGCCAGTGAGTTATGGGCGCTTGAAGCCCCGTTAAATATCGGACCGACGCCCATCAGCGGCGATATTGTTTTGCCTGAACCAATGCTGGAGACGTTTTTTGCCGCGCGGCAGCACCGCATGCCGCTGATGGTAGGCAGCAATAGCGATGAAGCCAGCGTGCTGAGCTACTTCGGGATAGATCCCGCCGGGCAGGTTGAGCTTCTGCGTCGGGAAAAGCGTCTTGGTTTGGGGCTTATCAAGCTGCTGTATCCTGGCGTTAAAGGCGACGCTGAGCTGGGGCGTCAGGTGTGCCGGGATATGGCGTTTACCACGCTGGGTTTTGTGGTGATGCAGGCGCAGCAGCGCGCAGGCCAGCCCTGCTGGCGGTATTATTTTGACTACGTGGCGGAGGCCGAGCGTGAAACCTACGCCAACGGCACCTGGCACGGCAACGAAGTGGCTTATGTCTTTAACACGCTGCAACTTTCCCCGCCCGCAAATGAATATGTGACTGAGCGAGACCTGCAGTTTGCCGCTCAAATTGGCGATTATTGGGTCAGCTTCGCCCGCAGCGCCAGGGCGCACAGTAAAGCGCTACCCGGGCCGATAAGCTGGCCCGCCAGCACCAAAGGGCGGGACCGCACGCTGCGGCTGGGCGTGCATCTACGGGCGCAGTTTAAGGTAGAAAATCGCTTTATGCGGCTGAGAATGCAGTTATTTAAGCGAGTGATGAAACACCATGTCAGCCTGGACTGAGTAACGCATTGCAAAATGCCTCCAGCCCGGCGGCGCCTTCGCTGCCGGGCTTCACCGCCAGCCTGTAGCTGGCCCCGGTTTTTACGCTCCCGGCAAAAGGCCGGACTAACCGCCCGGTAAGAAGATCTTCGGCCACCAGCGTTTCATCTGCGATGGCTATCCCAAACCCCTGAATGGCGGCGCTGATCGCCAGATCCATAGTGTCGAAATGCTGATTTTTCTGCATCGACTGCCGCGGTGGCGAAGGGTTATTTGCAAGCCATAATGACCAGTCGGTGCGATCGCGAGTCGGGTGCAGAAAGGTCAGACGCTCCCAGTTGCTCGTCTCCGGCAGCAGCAGCGCCGGACTGATAACCGGCGTCAGGCTTTCTTCAAACAGCAGCGCGCCGCTTTTGGCCTGCTGCCCGAACACGATGGCGGCATCAAACGGCTCGTTTTTGAAATTGACGCCGTGCTCCACGGTCGTGGTCAACGCGACCTGGATCTCCGGCATACGCTGCTCAAGCTGAATCAGCTTCGGCACCAGCCAGCGCATGGCGCAGGTGGGGGCCTTAAGACGAAGAATCTCAGGCCTGTGACAGGCTCTGTCGGCCACGTCCAGCAGCGTGTTAAAGGCGCTCTGGAGATCGGGCAGCAGGGCGCTACCTTGCGGCGTGAGGCGTAACCCGCGTGCATGGCGCTCAAAAAGTGCGAATCCCAGCCACTGCTCCAGCGCCGCAATTTTTCGGCTGACGGCGCCCTGCGTCAGGCAAAGCTCTTTTGCCGCCCGGGTGAGGTTCAGGTGCCTGGCCGTGACCAGAAAAGCATCGAGAGTATTAAGGGGAAAATTACGCCGGGTCATGATGCTCTCCGCTGAGCTATGCATTTTTTGCATGGCTATTATGACAACAATTCGATTGTCGTGGCAATGGCAGCAAGATTGAATAGTTATGCAAATCGCATCATGTTCAGGAGCCGCTATGGCCATACAAACCCCGGTACAACAACGTTCAAAATTGCCGGACGTCGGAACCACGATTTTTACGGTGATCGGCCAGCTTTCCGCGCAGTACAAGGCGATAAATCTTTCTCAGGGGGCCCCCAATTTCCCCTGCGACCCGAAACTGATTGCCGGCGTCACCAAAGCTATGCAGGAAGGGCATAACCAGTACGCCCCGATGACCGGCCTGGCGTCCCTGAAACAGCTGATTGCCGACAAAGTGGCTAGCCTCTACGGGTCGGTTTATGATCCTGTCGACGAGGTTCTGGTCACCGCCAGCGCCAGCGAGGGGCTGTATTCCGCTATCAGCGGCCTGGTTCATCCCGGCGATGAAGTTATCTATTTTGAGCCTTCTTTCGACAGCTACGCGCCGATTGTCCGCCTGCAGGGCGCCAAACCGGTGGCGCTCAAGCTAAGCCTGCCGGATTTCACCGTTGACTGGGACGAAGTGCGGGCGGTGATTACGCCCCGCACGCGGATGATCATCGTGAACACGCCGCATAACCCAAGCGGGCAGGTATTTAGCGCCCATGACCTCGAAATGCTGGCGGCGGTAACCCGCGACACCGACATTGTGATCCTGTCCGATGAAGTCTATGAACACATCGTCTTTGACGGCAAAAACCACCACGGCATGGCGACACACCCGCAGCTTGCCGAACGCAGCGTGATTGTCTCGTCATTCGGCAAAACCTTTCACGTCACGGGCTGGCGGGTCGGGTATTGCCTGGCCCCGGCGGCGCTGATGGATGAAATCTGCAAGGTGCATCAGTTCCTGATGTTCTCCGCCGACACGCCGATGCAGTATGCGTTCGCCGACTATATGAGCGATCCGCAAACGTATCTTTCACTGGCGGCGTTTTATCAGCGCAAGCGTGATTTAATGCAGTCTTTGCTGGCCGATTCGCCGTTTGAACTGCTGCCGAGCGGGGGATCGTTCTTCCTGCTGGCCCGCTTCGGGCACTTCAGCGATGAGTCCGACAGCGAGATGGTGAAGCGGTTAATCACCGATTACGGCGTGGCGACCATTCCGCTCTCCGCGTTTTATACCGACGGTACCGACAATAAAATTATCCGGCTTTCATTTGCCAAAGATGAAGCCACATTACGGGCGGGCGCTGAGGCGCTGTGCCGGGTTAAGCCACGCTGATAAGGGGTCATGATGAAAAAAGTGTATGCGCTGAGTTTGCTGCTTGGGCTGTGTTCTTCGTTTTCGGCGCTGGCCGCCGGCGAGCTGCGCTATGGCCTCGAAGCGGAGTATCCCCCGTTTGAAAGCCGCAACAGCGCGGGGGAGCTGGAAGGGTTTGACGTCGAGCTGGGGAAAGCCATTTGCCAGGCGGCCAGCCTGAAATGTACCTGGGTAGAAACGTCGTTCGATTCGCTGATCCCGGGGCTGGTGGCGAAGAAGTTTGACGCCATCAACTCGGCAATGAACATCACCGAGCAGCGTCGTAAAAGCATTGACTTTACCCAGCCCATCTACCGTATTCCGTCTCAGCTGGTGGGCAAAGAAGGCAGCGGCCTTGAAGCCACGGCGGAAGGGCTAAAAGGCAAAACCATCGGCGTGCTCCAGGGCTCCATTCAGGAAACCTATGCCAAAGAGCACTGGGAAAAGCAGGGCGTCAACGTTGTGTCTTACAAAGACCAGAACATGGCCTGGGCTGACTTGCTGAATGGCCGTATTGATGCCTCGCTGGTGATGTCCGCGGCGGGTCAGGCGGGCTTCCTCAGCACGCCGCAGGGCAAGGGCTTTGGCTTTATCGGCAAACCGGTCAGCGACGACACCATTCTCGGCAGCGGGATTGGCTTTGGTCTGCGTAAAGGTGACACTGTCACTAAAAAAGAGCTGGATGCGGCCATTGATAAGGTAAAAGCCGATGGCACCGTGACGAAGCTTGCGCAGAAGTTCTTCCCCGGCATCGACGTCAGCGTAAAGTAAGCTTTAACAGGGCTCGTCGGCACGCTGGCTGACGAGCCTTTAACGCTTTTTTCGCCAGGCAATGGTGAATTTTTCGGTGATATCTGGTTTCCTGAAAAAAAACCTTCGTTCCTCCCCCAAACGTCTTCTCCGCCCATTGGATTCACTGTGAATTTTGTCTAGAGTGTGCGGTCGTACAGGTAGCAGTCTCTTGCCGCTGTTCTTCCCGCCGGGAGGAGCAAAACACATCGACACATAAGGACGATTTCTCAGGCATGAATCGCAGACGTTTTATCCAGGCCTCTATGGCTCTCGCCGCTGCCTGCGGCACGCCAACCCTTGCCACGCTGTTCTCCCGAAGCGCCTTTGCCGCCGAATCCGGCATTGCCGACGGGCACTCAACCGCCTTCGATTTTGCGGTGCTTCAGGGCATGGCGCACGACCTGTCGAAAAAACCGTGGGGCGGTGCACCGCGCGCGCTGCCCAACACCCTGGCTAACCTGACGCCTCAGGCCTATAACGCCATTCAGTACGACGCCGATCATTCGCTGTGGAACAACATCGAAAACCGCCAGCTTGACGTGCAATTTTTCCACGTCGGCATGGGGTTCCGCCGCCGCGTCAGAATGTTCTCGCTTGATTCCGCCACCCACCAGGCGCGCGAAATCCACTTCCGCCCGGAATTGTTTAACTACAACAATGCCGGCGTAGACACCAAACAGCTCGAAGGCCAGACGGATCTCGGCTTTGCCGGCCTGAAAGTCTTCAAGGCACCGGAACTGGCGCGCCGTGACGTGGTCTCCTTCCTGGGGGCGAGCTACTTCCGTGCCGTAGACAGCACCTATCAGTACGGCCTTTCCGCCCGTGGCCTCGCGGTGGACACCTTTACCGATACGCCGGAAGAGTTCCCGGACTTCACCTCGTTCTGGTTTGAAACGCCGAAAGCTTCCGACACCACCTTTGTGGTGTACGCCTTACTCGACAGCCCAAGCGTGACCGGTGCGTATAAATTTATTATCAGCTGCGAAGCCGAGCGCGTGGTGATGGAGGTGGATAACCACCTTTATGCCCGGAAAGACGTCAAGCAGCTGGGCATCGCGCCGATGACCAGCATGTTTGCCTGCGGTACCAACGAACGCCGCACCTGCGACACCATTCACCCGCAAATTCATGACTCCGACCGCCTGGCCATGTGGCGCGGTAACGGCGAGTGGATTTGTCGCCCGCTGAATAACCCGCAAAAACTGCAGTTCAACGCCTTTATGGACGAGAACCCGAAAGGCTTTGGCCTGCTGCAGCTGGATCACGACTTTGCCAGCTACCAGGACATCATGGGCTGGTACAACAAGCGTCCGAGCCTGTGGGTGGAGCCGCGTAACAAGTGGGGCAAAGGCACCGTTGGCCTGATGGAAATCCCGACCACCGGTGAAACGCTCGACAATATTGTCTGCTTCTGGCAGCCGGAAAAACCGGTCAAAGCCGGGGACGAGTTCGAGTTTAAATATCGCCTCTACTGGAGCGGTCTGCCGCCGGTGACGACGGATCTGGCCCGCGTTTACGCCACCCGCACAGGCATGGGCAGTTTCCCGGAAGGCTGGGCGCCGGGCGAACACTTCCCGGATAAATGGTCTCGCCGCTTTGCCATTGATTTTATCGGGGGCGATTTGAAAGCCGCCGCGCCGAAGGGGATTGAGCCGGTGATTACGCTCTCCAACGGCGAAGCGAAGCAGGTTGAGATCCTCTACGTCGAACCGTTTGACGGCTACCGCATTCTGTTTGACTGGTACCCGACCAACGACGCCACCGACCCGGTTGAGATGCGTATGTTCCTGCGCTGCCAGGGCAAAGCCATCAGTGAAACCTGGCTGTACCAGTACTTCCCGCCGCCGCCGGACAAACGTAAATACGTCGACGACCGGGAAATGCGTTAATGACCCCAGCCCCGCCGCGTAAAAGCCGCGGGGCTTTTTTATGCCCGTTTCACCATCTCGTCCTCTTATTGCATAAATACGCTTTCATAATGAATTTATATATCCTCGATCCTGAATGCATTTTAAATTCCGTGCGTTGGCTCAAAAAAGTGACATAAGATAACTGTCACCTTCTAATAAAAGCAGGAGTCGCGTGTGGAACAGCAGCAGGTCTGGCAGGATGAAGTGATTACGGTTAATGATGACATTGAACTGCATTCGGTGAATGAGCGGTTCGTGAAGGACGTTTTTGCCCTGGTTCAGCGCAATAAAAGCTGGCTGCAGAAGGCGATGAACTGGCCGCAGTATGTTGTTTCCGAGGACGATACCCGCAAAACGCTGCAGGGGAACTATGTGCTCCACCATAAGGGCTACGCGAAGATGTTTATGATCCTCTATCGCGGCGAGCTGGCGGGCGTCTTTTCCTTTAACCAGATAGTCCCGACCGACAAAACGGCCTACATCGGCTACTGGCTAAGCGAGGACCGGCAGGGCAAGGGGATCGTTTCCGCCGTGATTGAGGCGGCGATCGGCAAGTATGCGGGGGAAGGGACCCTACGCCGGTTTGTCATCAAATGCATCGTCACTAACCGGGCCAGCAACCGGGTGGCCCAGCGCAATGGCTTCGCCCTTGAAGGCTGCCTGAAACAGGCCGAGTTTCTGAACGACGAGTTCCACGACCAGAATATTTACGGGCGCATTGCTGATTAAAAAATGCCATAAAACGGCGTGCGGGTAATTCGCTGTGCGCCGTTAATATCCTTCATGCCGCGAAGATGAATCAGTTCGCCGCCAAAGCCTTCCACCGCTGCCTCATCATAGATTTGCACGTTATTTTCGATGAGCACGTTACCCATCACTTTCGCCTCGCCATACACCTGCACATTGTTGTCCAGCAAAACGGGGCCGCCGATGAGCGCCGCATTCCCGTAAACCTGGACGCGGTGCTTGAGCACGCAATCGCCTTCGATGAGGGCGTTGCCGTAAACTTTAGAAGAGTAGCGGATGGTCGGGATCTGGCTGTCGCCGCTGCCGGCGATGATGCGTGCATTGCCTGAGATTTGGGCGCAGTCGCAGACCCAGACATTGTTCTCTGCATTGCCTTCAATAACGGCGTTATCGAAAATGGCCGAACGGTGTTCAACAAAGGCATTGTTCACTCGTGCGTGGCCATAGATTTGTGCCTGATGGACGATGCGTGAGGCCAGCACCGTAGCGCTCCCGTAGATTTGCAGCCGCATTTCCGTATCTTCTGTTAGCCCCAGCACGGCAATCACCTGGCTCTGCTGCAACACGCGGGCCGAGCCCGAGATAAAGCATTCGCCGCTGATGCGGGAATCTTCGACCTGCGCCTTACCTCCCACTTTTGCACGATGGCATATTTCGGATTCTCCGAGGATTTTCGCATCATCTTCAACGCGTGCACCTTTCCAGACCAGGGCGTCAGGCTCAAGCCAGCAGGTTCCCGCGTGGCTCAAATTCGCCTCTTCTTCAATCCAGCCACCGCATTGCCCGGCCTCAATATCGCCAAAGGCGTAAAGCGCCTCAATTTGCCAGAGCCGAACTTGCCGCTGTTCGCCCTCGTGGTGATAATCATGAAGGCGCGAAACGTCCGTGAGCCGGTATTTTTTCATGGTAATTTCTCGCTGTGCACTGCTGATAAACGTAGCAGGTAATTCACTGATGTAGCGTTTGATGGCGCAATCGCATAAAATGCATTTAAAATACATTTTAAAAAATAAACAAAATGAATAAACCGACCGCCGGTAGCTTTATCAATCTCCCCGCAGGCTACTTCGGCATGGTGCTGGGTATCATCGGCATGGGATTTGCGTGGCGCTATGCCGCCACAATTTGGCCAGTGCCATCATTCGTGGGTGAAGTACTGGTGGCGCTAGCCGCAGGCATCTGGTTGCTGCTGGCGTTGGCTTTCCTCGCGAGGCTGGTACGCTACCCGCACAGCGTGATTGCAGAAATCCATCATCCTTTAATGAGCAGCTTCGTGAGCCTGTTCCCGGCGACAACCATGCTGGTGGCCATCGGCGTGGCGCCTTATCTGCGCCCGCTCGCTGCAGTGATGTTTGGCTTTGGTGCCGTGGTGCAGCTTTGTTATGCCGCCTGGCAATCGGCGGGATTATGGCGGGGTACACACCCGCAGGATGCCACAACGCCCGGGCTGTATTTGCCCACCGTCGCCAATAACTTTATCAGCGCGATGGCCTGCGGCGCCCTCGGGTATCACGACCTTGGGATCCTGTTCCTTGGGGCCGGTGTTTTTTCCTGGCTCAGCCTGGAACCGGCGATTTTGCACCGTATGCGCAGCGCCGGGGAACTGCCCACGCCGGTACGCACCTCGCTGGGCATTCAGCTTGCCCCTGCGCTGGTGGCCTGTAGCGCTTACCTTGCCGTGAACGGCGGCGTGACGGATTTCTTTGCCAAAATGCTGTTTGGTTACGGCCTGCTGCAACTGCTCTTCATGCTGCGCCTGATGCCCTGGTACCTGGCCCAGCCGTTTAATGCCTCCTTCTGGAGCTTCTCATTCGGCATTTCGGCACTGGCCACCACGGCGCTCCATCTGAGCGTGGGCAGCGGGGACGGGCTGTTTCACGTCATTGCCGTGCCGCTGTTTATTTTTACCAATGTGATTATCGGCCTGCTGCTGGCCCGCACTTTCATCCTGCTCATTCAGGGGAAGCTTATTGTGCGTGCCGCCCTGCCGCCAAAAAAGGATCTGTCATGACCGAGAAGTCTGAAAGCTACTACAGCGAAAAATACGGCTTAACCGCTACACACTCTGACGTGCTGAACGCCGTGAAAAACGTTGCGCCCGGTAAAACGCTGGATCTTGGCTGCGGCGGCGGGCGCAACAGTCTGTACCTGAACCAGAAAGGGTTTGACGTTACCGCCTGGGATAAAAACCCGATGAGCATCGCCAGGCTGAATCAGATTATCGAGACGGAAGGGCTGAAAAACATTGCCACCGCCGAGGTGGATCTGAACCAACTGAGCTTTGACGGCGACTACGACTTCATTCTCTCTACCGTGGTGATGATGTTCCTTGAGCGCAGCACGATCCCAGGGCTTATCGCCAATATGCAGCGCTGCACCAAACCCGGCGGCTACAACCTGATTGTGGCGGCCATGGATACCGAGGATTTCCCGTGCACGGTCGGTTTCCCGTTTGCCTTTAAAGAGGGTGAACTGCGGAACTACTATGAAGGTTGGGACCTGATTAAATACAACGAGGACGTGGGGCAGTTGCACAAGACCGATGAGCACGGCAACCGCATCAAGCTGCGTTTTGCCACGATGCTGGCACGTAAGAACTAAATGTAAAAATTAACCCTCACCCCGGCCCTCTCCCTGAAAGGGAGAGGGGGAAATCAGAGCTATACAAGAAAATTGTGCTGTTTCTTTCACCGCAAATCGCGGGAGTGAAGCTAAGTGGGATTTCTGTCCTGATTCCCTCTCCCCTTAGGGGAGAGGGTTAGGGTGAGGGGCAAATTACTTCGCCGCCAGCAGGCAAAGCTTCAGCGCCACATTGTAAGACGCCTCAAACGCCCGCAGCGGTAAAAACTCAAATCGAGAATGGAAATTGTGCGCGCCAGTAAAGAAGTTCGGCGTCAGCAAGCCTTTAGCCGAAAGCGCAGCGCCATCCGTGCCGCCGCGCATGGGGATCACCTTCGGCTCAATCCCCAGCTCATCCAGGGCGGCAAAAATCAAATCAATGGCCCGGCGATCGTCGGTAATGGCGTTACTGATGTTGCTGTAGGTATCGCTGAGGCTGAACTCCACGCGTGCGGTCGGGTACTGCGCGGCAATCTTCTGCGCCACTTCGCCAATTTGCTGTTTGCGGCGTTCAAAGTTGGCCAAATCGAAGTCGCGAATATTGGCCTTCAGCAGCGCTTCGCTTTGTGAAGCCTGCATCCCGTTAAACCAGACGTAGCCTTCACGCCCTTCGGTGTGCTCAGGCGTTTGTTGGCGGTCAAAATGGCTAATGTAGTCCATCGCCATCAGCAGCGGGTTAACCAGCACGCCTTTGGAGGACATCGGGTGGCTGGTCACGCCGGTGAATTTCAGCTCCGCGTGGGCGGCGTTGAAGTTTTCATACACCACTTCGCCCAACTCGCAGCAGTCAATGGTCCAGGCGAAGTCCACGTCAAAACGCGCCAAATCCAGCGCTTTGGCGCCACACAGGCCAATTTCTTCATCCGGGACGAAGGCCACCACGATGTCACCGTGCTGGTGCTCCGGCGCCAGGTTTTCCAGCAGCGTCATCACCACCGTGACGGCGGCTTTGTTGTCCGCGCCCAGCACGCTGGTGCCGTCGCTGAAGATAATCTCTTCGCCAGGATAGGCGTTGATTTCCGGGTGCTCCGCCGTGCGCAGCCAGATGTTCTCTTTGGCGTTCAGGCATAAATCCTCCCCGGTGAAGCGCAGGATTTGCGGATGGATATCCGGGGAAAGGCCAACGTCAACGGTATCAATGTGCGTAATAAACCCCACGCGTGGTGCGCCGGCCACGTTGCCTTTCTTCACGGCGGTAACCGTGGCGTGCTCATCAATCACAATATTTTCAAGGCCCAGCGTGCGCAGTTCTTCCGCGAGCAGGCTGGCCATTTCGTGTTGCCCTGGGGTACTGGGCAGGCTGCTGACGCGCGGATCGCTTTGGCTGGTCACCGCCAGATAACGAAAGAAGCGCCGGGTGAGCTGCTCGCGGAGCGACGAAGGCATAGTGTTTCCTTATTGTTCGATGTTGTTTGTTGGCAATGTAAATTTAATGTTATTTATTAAGGCGCTTTGCACAAGCTTTATTCATTCAGGGTCAGGACAAACACCACAGGAAGACAGCGATGAAAACAAAGATTACAACGCTTGCACTTGCCGTAGCGGCGCTCTCCATCAGTACCAGCGTGGCGGCCAGCACGCTGGTTTATTGCTCCGAAGGCTCACCGGAAAACTTCAACCCGCAGCTTTACACCTCGGGCACCAGCGTGGATGCCAGCGCGGTGCCGGTGTATAACCGGCTGGTAGACTTTAAAGTCGGCACCACGGAACTGCAGCCCAGCCTGGCAGAGAGCTGGGACGTCAGCGAAGACGGAAAAGTCTATACCTTCCACCTGCGCAAAGGCGTTAAGTTCCAGAGCAACAAATACTTTAAGCCCACCAGGGACTTCAACGCGGACGACGTCATTTTCTCGTTTATGCGCCAGAAAGACCCTAAGCATCCGTACCATAACGTTTCCAACGGCAACTATTCCAATTTTGAAAGCCTGGAGTTTGGCAAGCTGATCACAGCGATTGATAAAGTGGATGACAACACCGTGCGCTTCACGCTGGCGCACCCGGAAGCGCCGTTTGTCGCGGATTTGGGCTGGTATTTTGCCTCGATTCTCTCTGCCGAATACGCCGATGCCATGATGAAGGCCGGCACGCCGGAGCGCGTTGATTCTGACCCTGTCGGCACCGGGCCGTTTGAGCTGAAGCAGTACCAGAAAGACTCCCGCATTCTCTATACCGCTTTCCCGGATTACTGGCAGGGCAAATCAAAAATCGACCGTTTAGTGTTCTCCATCACGCCGGACGCGTCGATCCGCTACGCCAAACTTGAGAAAAATGAATGCCAGGTAATGCCGTTCCCGAACCCGGCGGATTTGCCGCGCATGAAGGAAAACAAAGACATCACCCTGATGCAAAAAGCGGGACTGAACACCGGTTTTCTTGCCTTTAATACCCAAAAATCGCCGTTCGATAACGTGAAAGTGCGCCAGGCGCTGGCCATGGCGATTAACAAACCTGCCATCATCGAAGCGGTGTTCCACGGCACGGGCATCGAGGCGAAAAACCTGCTGCCGCCGGGCGTGTGGAGCGCGGACGATAAGCTCAAGGATTACGATTACGATCCTGAAAAAGCGAAAGCGCTGCTTAAAGAAGCCGGGTTCGCCAACGGCATGAGCATTGATTTGTGGGCGATGCCGGTTCAGCGTCCGTATAACCCGAACGCGAAACGTATGGCAGAGATGATTCAGGCCGACTGGGCGAAAGTTGGCGTGACGGCGAAAATCGTCACCTACGAATGGGGCGAATACCTCAAGCGAGTGAAGGGCGGGGAGCACCAGGCCGCGCTGATGGGCTGGACGACGGCCACCGGCGACCCGGACAACTTCTTCGGGCCGCTGTTTACCTGCACGTCGGCCAACGGCGGGTCTAACTCATCCAAATGGTGTTACCAGCCGTTTGATAAGCTGATTCTTGAAGCGCGTGCCGAGGGGAACCACGATAAGCGCGTCGAACTCTACAAAGAAGCGCAGCAAATGATGCACGACCAGATGCCTGCGGTGATGATTGCCCACTCCACGATTTTCGAGCCGGTGCGTAAAGAGGTGACCGGGTATGAAATTGACCCGTTCGGGAAGCATATTTTCTATCAGGTGGATGTGAAGAAGTAGCTGGACTGAAGGTCCCTCTCCCAGAGGGAGAGGGAATAAAGAAGATAACATGTCGTTTTTCCGCCCTCTCCCATTTGGGGTGAGGGCCGGGGTGAGGGCTTTTCCTCTTTCGGACACAAATAAACCGCTACACCGGACTACGCTCGCTCACCGCCTCCACTGGCGCAGTTGCCGTCGCCTGATTCGCCTGTTGCTCTTCGCGGAACTTCAGGTTATCCCAGACCCGGAAGAACGGGTAATACATCACCAGCGAGATAGCCAGGTTCACAATCTGCAGAATCGAACCGGAAACATGGCCGCCTGTCGCTAAATAGCCGCTGACGATAATCGGCGTGGTGAACGGAAGTGCAATCCCGGCAGGCGGCGCTACCAGACCCGTTGCCATCGCCGTGTAGGAGACAATCACCAGCACTACTGGCGTCAAAATAAACGGCACCACCAGGTAAGGGTTCATCACCAGCGGAATGCCAAACACCATCGGTTCGCTGATATTAAACAGGCTGCCCGGCGCGGCAATTTTACCCAGTTGCTTCATTTGCACGCTGCGGCTGCGGATCAGCATAAAAATCACCAGGCCCAACAGCGCACCAGTCCCGCCGGGAGCGATCCACAGGTCGTAGAATTGCTGCGTGATGATGTGCGGGATTGGCAGACCGTTCTGGAACGCCGCCAGGTTCTCGGACATATTGGTCAGCCAGACCGGGCGGATAAACACCAGCACGATGGTGTCGCCGTGCAGGCCGAGCGTCCACAGAATGCCAATCAGGATCACCGACACGATCATCCCCGGTAACGAGCCGCCAATGTGGCTCATCGGAATGCCGACCAGATCGGTGATCATGGTGTTAATGTCACCAAACGGCGTGGCCTCCACCAGCAGGCGAAGCGCCAGCACCACGGCCAACACGCAGAAACCCGGCACCAGCGCGAGGAACGATTTTGCCACCGCAGGCGGCACACCCTCCGGCATGCGGATCACCAGATTACGGTTGCTGATAAAACGGTAAATTTCGGTAGAAAGCAGGGCGATCAGAATCGCGACAAACAGCCCCTGGCTACCAATTTGCCCCATCGGCAGCACGCCTTTTACAAACTCAGCGGGCCCGCCGGACGGCGGAGTGAACATAATGTTCTGCGGGATGGTCATGATAAAAGCGACCAGCGACACCGCCCCGGCGGTGAGCGGGTCGATGGTGCGGTATTTTTCGGCCAGGCGATAGGCGATACCGAAACTCGAAATAATCGCCATGATGTCATAGGTCGCTTTAACCGGATAAAGCAGCTTGCTTTGCCACGTCGCGCCGAATAAGTCGGTCATTAGCTGGGGGTAACCCGGCACCGGCAGATAAGCGAAAATCAGGAAGAACGAGCCAATCAGCATGAACGGCATGTTCAGAATGATCCCGTCGCGAACGGAAAGCACGTGCTTTTGCCCGGCGATTTTCAGCGCCACCGGCAGCACATATTTTTCAAGAAACGATTTCTTTGCGGACACGGTTACCCCTGTCCCGGCGCATGGCCGGGCATTATTGTTATTGATTTCTGTTGTGGGGTGAGCGTAAAGCATCGCCCACCGGTAAGCGGCGCTAATTAAACTGCGGCAGCCACGCCTTGTTGCTTGCAAGCACTTCGTCGAGCAACGCCTGAGCGATATTCACGTCAGCCACCAGCGGGTTCGCTATCAGGGCCAGGAGCGCCTGCTGCTTATCGCCGTGGACCGCCGCTTCAATCGTCAGCCGTTCAAAGTCTTTCACCTGCTGGGTCAGGCCATTCATCAGAGGAGGAAGTTTGCCGAAGGCCAGAGGATGAGCCCCCAGCGCGTCGATCACGCAGTTGGTTTCAATCACCGCATCGTCCGGCAGCCCCTGAATAGCACCGTTGTTGGCGGTATTCACCACCATTTGCTTGCCGAGGTTATTGTGCAGGGCGTCGATAAGCTCCAGAGCCACTTCCGAATAGAACGAGCCGCCGCGCTGGCTAAGCTGCTCCGGCTTTTTGTCGAGCTGTGGGCTGGCGTACAGCTCAAACAGCTCGGCCTCGACTTTCATCACCTGCTCGGCGCGGGTGCCTTTCCCGTTAGCCGCATCCGCCAGCTCGTCTTTGAGCATGGTGCGGGTTTGCCAGAAGTAACGATGGTACGGGCAAGGGATGGCTTTCAGGGCGCGCAGCAGGGCGGGCGGCCACGGAATCGCTTTGATGTTGTTCATGGAAAGCTGCTCGCCGTCGCACAACATTTCAATTACCTCGGCGGTTGCATCCCGGCCATCGGCAATCACTTCGTGCACCCATACCATGTGGTTGAGCCCGGCGAAACGCAGCGTGACTTTGTCGTAAGGCAGCTGGAGCATGTCGGCGATGGTGTGGTGCATGGTCACCGGCACGTTGCACAGGCCAACAATGTTGGCGGAGCTGTAGCGGGACACTGCCTCGGTGACGATCCCCGCCGGGTTGGTGAAATTAATAATCCACGCATTCGGAGCCAGGCGCTCAACGCGTTTAGCAATGTCCAGCATCACCGGAATGGTTCGCAGCGCTTTTGCAAAACCGCCGACGCCGGTGGTCTCCTGGCCCAGCAGCTCGTGGCTGAGGCCCAGTCGTTCATCGGCGGCGCGAGCGGGCAGTTGCCCCACGCGCAGCTGGGTTAGCACAAAGCTGGACCCGGCAATCGCGGCGTCCGGCTCGTAATGCACCGTCACGTTGACCTGCTCCAGCCCTTTGCTGTCGAACATGCGGCGAGCCAGCGCGGCGATGATGTCAACCTTCTGGCGGCCCGCCTCTACATCCACCAGCGCCAGCTCGGTCATCGGTAGGGCGGCATGGCGCAGAATCAGGCCTTCAATCAGTTCCGGGGTATAGCTGCTGCCCCCGCCCACAACGGTAATTTTCATTGGTTTCTCCCGGTTGTCAGGCCATCAGAGTAATGGCTTTATCCAGTACGCGGTCGCCGCGCATCGTGCCGTAATCCATCATGTCGATCACCGCAACCGGCTTGCCGAGAGGCGCCGATAGCTCGGAAAGCCGGGCCAGCTCGAACTGCACCTGAGGGCCAAGCAACACCACGTCGGCGCTCTGGAGGTGGCTTTCAATTTCGGCGACAGAGACGGCGTCAATTTGAACGTCCAGGGCGCGTTTCGTGGCCTCGGTGCGCATTTTCTGCACCAGCATGCTGGTGGACATTCCCGCGGCACAACACAACATGATCTTTTTCATTACCTTTATCCTTCAAATTGAAAACGTGTTTCAAACAACAGCGCGTTAATTCAGCATGTATGAAAATTATTTTCATGACCGTGATCTGCGTTGGATTATTGGTTTCCCGAATGTTAAAGGAATAACAAGACTTTTACGGCGAAGGGAGAAACAGCGGGAAAGGTATCGTGGCAAAGTTAATTGAAAAATAATTTCAACGGATTATGATGATTTA
This sequence comes from Enterobacter sp. Cy-643, assembly GCF_011752815.1. Classification (GTDB taxonomy): domain Bacteria; phylum Pseudomonadota; class Gammaproteobacteria; order Enterobacterales; family Enterobacteriaceae; genus Cedecea. The sequence goes on along the minus strand of NZ_VWWV01000001.1, from coordinate 1,649,130 downwards.
TCCGCCTGCGACGCAGACACAAGGAACCTTTTAGCGATGGATATTGTGTATCACCTGGTTCATGGGTTAGCCGATTCTTCTCCCCAGGAAACGCGGCTGGCCCGCTTTTTTCTGGAGAATTTCTTCCAGCTACCGGACGCGACCATGGAGCAACTGGCGGCGCGCGCGGGTGTCAGTCAGGCCACGCTCCAGCAGTTCGCGCGCACCATTGGCTGCAGCGACATGAATGATTTCCTCGGCCAGGTTCGTCACCAGCAGCACGACAGTCGGGTACAGGATTTGCTGGCAGCGCCCTCTCAAATGCTGGGGGATGCCGCCTGGGTGGACAACGACACGCTGCAGTTTCTGGCCAACCGGGGCGGCGTGGCTAAAGATGTGCTGGAGCGCTTTTCTCATTCCATCGGGCGGGATACGGAGGGCGACATTATCAGCCGTATCCGCCAGCGGCTGGCGGAGTTCAGCCAGCAGGAAGCGAGAGTTGCGCAGGCCATTCTGCACGATCCCGCCTTTGCGTCGTCGGCGACAATCGACCAGCTTGCCCAGGCGGCGGGCGTCAGTCCGGCCACGATTACGCGCTTTGCCAGAGCCGCAGGCTGCGATGATATCCGTGATTTACGCATGAAGCTGGCGCAGGCCAGCACGGCCATGCCGGGCAGTGAGCTGCCCGCGTCCTGGCAGCGGCAGTTGAGCGGCATTCAGCAGTCGCTCACTCAGCAACTGGAAACGCTTCCGGAAACCAATGTTTCGCGCGCCATTTCGCTTTTGAAGCGAGCGAAAGCGATTCATATCTTTAGTGCGGGGGCGGCAGACACGCCTTTTTCCAGCCTTTTGCAGTACCGGCTGCTAACGCAGGGCCAGCCCGCCAGCGTTTGTTATGATCCTGCGCTAATGAGCTTTACCGCCTCAATGCTGAATCGCGAACAGGCGATGATCGTCTTTGCCAGCTCGGCACCGGACAACGCACTGCAGGCTGCAGTGCAGCAGGCCCGGCGGCAGGGCGCAGCCATCGTTATGGTGACAAAAGATCCCGCCAGCGCAGTACATGCCGGGGATGTCTGGCTGACGCCCGGTGAAGGGCGCTATGGCGCGTTATTGATTATCGACCTGCTCTGCGATGGCCTTGCCGCCGCCGGCGATGAGCGCGAGATCTGAGTTTTGACATCAAGACGGCTTAACCCCCACACAATGTATCGTTTTTTGCTATACCTGAATGGCTTATACCCACAAACAGGATCAAACGATGCGGAGCAAAACGTATTTTAAAGTGGCTTGTCTGGTCGGTTTATTCGCGCTGGCGGGGTGTGCTTCAAAAACCACCGCGCCGGAAAAATACTCTGGGTTTCTAAAAGATTACTCCGGTCTGCAGGAGACAAAATCAGCTACCGGTAAAACCGTTATGCGCTGGGTTGACCCGAACTTCAAACCCGGCAACTACGACAGCCTGGTCTACAATCCGGTGGTCTACTATCCGACGCCAAGGCCGACGACCCAAATAGGTCAGAACACGCTGGATGGCCTGCTGGCGTACACCAACACAAAGCTAAAGGCCGCGGCGGCGCAGCGTAAACAGCTGGTCACGACGCCAGGCTCGCACAGCCTTATTTTCCGGGGCGCGATAACCGGCGTGGACAGCAGCAAAGAAGGGCTGCAGTTCTATGAGGTGATCCCGATTGCGATGGTTGTCGCGGGCACGCAAATGGCCACCGGGCACCGCACCATGAATACCGATCTCTATTTCGAAGGCGAACTGATTGATGCGGCGACCAATAAGCCCGTTTTACGCGTGGTGCGTAAAGGCGAAGGGAAAACGCTCAGCAACGAAAATGCCAAAGTCACCGTCGATACCCTGAAACAGGTGGTGGATGATTTGGCCACCGACGCTACGATGTTTGACGTGCCGAATAAATAACCTTTTTTGCAAACAAAAACCGCAGCCATGAAAAGCTGCGGTTTTTTATTATGCCAGTTTTCTCCGCCGCGGCAGCCACTGTTCCGGCTTAGCGAACATCACCAGGTTGCCCAGCAGAATCATCACCAGCCCCAGCACGGCGTTAGCGTGCCAGACGTAACCTTCGTAAAGCGTCGACAGCGTCAGCGCCACCAGCGGGAAGAGTAGCGTACTGTAGGCGGCCTGGCTCGCCCCGATGCGGCCAACCAGGGTGAAGTAGGCGCCAAAGGCAATCACCGACCCAAAAATCGCCAGATAAAGCAGGGAGCCAATGTAGCGCACGGTGAAATCCGGCATAAACGATTCCCCGCTCGCCAGCGCCACCACGCCCATAATTGCGGTGCCGTAAAACATCGCATAGGTATTGGTGGATAGCGTTTCCAGGCCCCGGCTTTGGTGACGGGCACTGATCATATTCCCCAAAGAGAAGCCAAAGGTGCCGAGCGCGCTAAGGCCGATGCCGATCAGCAGCGAAGGCGCCATTTGTGTGGCCGCAAGATCGTGCCAGAACAGGGCGATAATTCCGGCAATCCCCAGCGCGGCGGCGGGCAATACGCGGGGAGACGGTTTCTTGCGGAAGAACAGAAAATTGTTGAAGGCGTTGAACAGTACCGCCATCGAGAAGATCACCGACTCCAGGCCGGAGCTGATATAGGCCGCCGCGTGGTAGAAGCAGAAGAAGTTGAAGCCGAACACGCACGCGCCCTGCAGGACGCAAAACAGATGGTCTTTTAGGCCGATACGTTTGAGGCGGCCCAGCGCGAGCAGCACCACGAGCATCACCACCGCCGCCACGGCAAAGCGCCAGAAAATAGACACGGGGACGGAAACGACCCCCTGTTGCATGTAAATGGCTATCCAGGTCGTTCCCCAAATCACCACCACCAGAATATAAAGCAAAGCGTTCATTGTTGTTCTCGTCAGTCAAAGCCAGATGATGAGTCTGCTTTTTTTCCGCCGCGGCGGCTTTCATCCTGGCCGGCGACTTGCATATTCTTGCGGTTTTTTTTCGCGGCGGCAGTGGCGACGGCGGCGCGCAGTCCTTACACTAGCCATTATGTTCCAGAAGCCGATTCCTGCTATGACCGCGCCATACCACGCCTTTGAAAACCTGCAGCAGCATAAAGCCCGCCTGAACGGCAGCGTTCAGCTTGGCTCAGGGATTCAGCTTGCCGCCTGGTCAAACGGAAATGACTGCATTACCCAGCGCTGCGATCACCACACGCTGAGCCTGTACGTGACCGAAGGGTACGAAACGTATCAAAAAACGAGCTCAGGCTGGCGCAACGGCGGCGGGCCGGATCGCTTCTGCATTATGCCGGAAGACAGCGAATCAACCTGGGACGTGCGGGATGACTTCTCGTTTGTGCACCTGTACTGCACCGACGAGCATTTGAAAGAGATTGCCGCGCAGATTTGGGACCGCGGCCCGGCGGCCATCAACCTTGATGAAAAAACCTTCGCCGACGACCCGCGCATAACCCAGCTTTATCGCCATTTCCTGTTGAGCAGCGACTGGCAGCAGCGGGCGAATCACCTAACGTTAAGCACGGCTTCTACGCTGCTGTTGACGCATCTGGTGCAGCATTACAGCAGCGTGCAGTGGAAACTGCCGACGGTGCGTGGCGGACTGGCACCCGCGGTACTGCGTAATGCCCAGGCGTATATCGAGCAGAACCTGAGCGAGGCGCTGACCCTGGGCGAACTTGCCCGACTGGCGGATCTCAGTGAATATCACTTTGCGAGAATGTTTAAACAGTCCACCGGCCTGGCGCCACACCAGTACGTGATGCAGCGCAGAATGGCGAAGGCGGAAATGCTGGTTCGCCAGGGAAAACTGCCGCTGACGGAGATCGCTATGGCCTGCGGATTCAGCTCGCCGAGCCACTTCAGTAACCGCTTTAAAAGCGTCTTTGGCGCAACGCCCTCGCAGCTACGCGCGCTTCAGCCTTGAAAGCGCGGTGTAGCAAATCCCCCCGGCGATCACCCCCCAAAATGCAGAGCTGACGCCGAGCAGATTGACGCCTGAGGCGGTCACCAGGAATGTCACGATGGCGGCGTCCCTGTCGCGTTCGTGGTTCAGTGCCTGGTGCAGGCTTCCGGCAATGGTGCCCAGCAGGGCAAGCCCGGCGAGAGTATGGATCCAGGCGAGCGGCAGCGCCGTCAGCAGCGTCGAAATCGCCCCGCCAAACACGCCGGCCAGTAAATAAAATACCCCCGCAGCGGCGGCGGCAAGCCAGCGTTTGTCCTTGTCCGGATGGGCTTCCGCACTCTGGCAAATGGCGGCGGTAATGGCGGCGATGCAAACCGAAAATACCCCGAACGGTGCCAGCAGCAGGGCCATTAACGCCGTTACGACAATCAGCGGTGAAACCGGGACTTTGTAGCCGGAGGCCGCCAGCGTGGCGACGCCGGGGGCATTTTGCGAGGCCATCGTCACCAGGAAGAAGGGTACGCCGATGCCCAGCAGGCTGGCGAGGCTAAATGAGGGGGCGATGAATTCAGGCGTCACGACAGAAACCGGAACGCTTCCGGCGTGAAGTTCGCCGCTGATAAAGCAAATCAGCAGGCCAGCCAGCATGGCGACAACGACGGCATAGCGCGGGGCAAACACTTTTGCCAGCAGCCAGCCGGCCAGCATACTGATGCACAGCAAAAAGTGACCCTGTAACGATGTAAAGGTGTCGAGACCAAACCGGAGCAAAACCCCGGCCAGCATGGCAGCGGAGAGCGTAGGGGGGATCAGGCGCATCAGCCTGGCGAACAGCCCGGTGAGGCCACAAATCAGGATCAGCCCAGAAGCGAATATAAAAATGCCCACCGCGTCGTTCAGGCTGTAGCCCGGCAGGCTGGTGGCCAGCAGCGCCGCGCCCGGCGTGGACCAGGCTGTGAGGATCGGCGCGCGATACCACAGCGTTAACCCCAGCGTACTGATGCCCATTGCCAGGCCCAGCATTGTCAGCCAGCCGGCAATTTGGTGCGGGTTAGCGCCTGCGGCATCTGCCGCCTGCCAGATAATGGCGGCGGAACTGGCATAGCCGACCAGGACGGCCACAAAACCGGCGAGAACGGTGGGAAACGGGGGAAGATAAAGGCGCATAGTGGGCTCGTTGTGCGTTATAGCGTCCGGGGAATATAGCATCGTGCGTTATAGCGCACAAGGCGCTATACTGCGCCCTCAACGGGAGGAAAGAATGGACATAGCGCAACATCTGGCGAACACCCTGAAAAGCCTGCGTCAGGCCAGAGGCTGGAGCCTGACCTTCGCGGCGGAACAAACCGGCGTGTCGAAAGCGATGCTCGGGCAGATCGAGCGCAACGAATCCAGCCCGACCGTCGCCACATTATGGAAGATTGCCACCGGCTTTAACGTGCCGTTTTCGGTGTTCCTTGAAGCCGGTTCCGCGCCCGTACGCCCGGTCTTTGACCCGCAGCACCGGGAAATGGTGGTGGTGCCGCTCTTTCCTTACGATCCACGCCTGCGTTTTGACCACTTTTCTATTCGTCTCGCCCCCGGCGCGCTCAGCGAATCGTCGGCGCACGATAGCGGCGTCATTGAGCATGTGGTGGTCATAAGCGGCGCGCTGGACATGAATATTGACGGAGAATGGCAGACGTTGCTGGCCGGGGCGGGCTTAAAATTTCACGGCGATCGTCCCCACGCTTACCGTAATTCAGGGGCCGATGAGACGCATTTTCATTCGCTGATTCACTATCCGCTCACGACGGCATAATCCCTCTGTTTTTGCGCGGGGGAAGTGACTACAATAGCCGCCTTTCGCCCTTACAGAACACGACAAATTTTATGCGCCTGCACGCAAATCAACTTGAATTACTCAGTCCTGCCCGTGATACCGCCATCGCCCGCGAAGCCATTCTCCATGGTGCGGATGCGGTTTACATCGGTGGGCCTGGCTTTGGCGCTCGCCACAACGCCGGCAACAGCCTGCAAGATCTGGCCGAACTGGTGCCGTTTGCCCACCGCTACGGGGCGAAAATTTTTGTTACCCTGAACACCATTCTGCATGACGACGAACTGGAGCCCGCGCGCTCGATGATTGTCGACCTGTACGAAGCCGGGGTTGATGCGCTGATCGTGCAGGATATGGGCGTGCTGGAAATGGATCTGCCGCCGATTGAGCTGCACGCCAGTACCCAATGCGACATCCGTAGCGTGGAAAAAGCGAAGTTTCTGTCCGATGCAGGTTTCTCGCAAATCGTGCTGGCGCGCGAGCTGAACCTGCAGCAAATTGCCGCCATTCACCAGAATGTTGACGCGACGATTGAATTCTTCATTCACGGCGCGCTGTGCGTGGCCTATTCCGGGCAGTGTAATATTTCCCACGCCCAGACCGGGCGCAGCGCCAACCGCGGCGACTGCTCACAGGCCTGCCGCCTGCCGTACACCCTGAAAGACGATCAGGGCCGCGTCGTGGCCTATGAAAAACACCTGCTATCGATGAAAGACAACGACCAGAGCGCCAACCTGGCGGCGCTGGTCGAGGCGGGCGTGCGCTCCTTCAAAATTGAAGGGCGTTATAAAGACATGAGCTACGTGAAAAACATCACCGCGTACTACCGCCAGCTGCTGGACGAGCTGATGGAGGGGCGCAGCGATCTGACCCGCGCATCTTCCGGCGTAACATCGCACTACTTTATTCCGTCCCCGGATAAAACGTTCCACCGCGGCAGCACTGATTATTTCGTGAACGAGCGCAAAATAGACATCGGTGCGTTTGACTCACCGAAATTCGTTGGCCTGCCGGTAGGCGAAGTGCTGAAAGTGAGCAAAGACCACCTCGACGTGACCACCACCGACACATTGACCAACGGTGACGGCCTGAACGTGCTTATCAAGCGTGAAATTGTCGGCTTCCGCGCTAATACGGTGGAAAAAACCGGAAAAAATCAGTATCGCGTCTGGCCAAACGAAATGCCGGAAACGCTGAAAAAGGTGCGCCCGAACCACCCGCTGAACCGTAATCTGGATCACAACTGGCAGCAGGCGCTGCTGAAAACTTCCAGCGAGCGCCGCGTGGCGGTGGATATCGAATTGAGCGGCAGCCAGCAGCAGCTGGTGATGAAAGCCACCAGCGAAGAGGGCGTCAGCGTCAGTCAAACGCTTGTCGGTCAGTTTGACGTTGCCAATAACCCGCAGAAAGCGTTCGACAGCCTGCGCGATGGCCTGACCAAGCTGGGCCAGACCATGTACTCCGCGCGGAAAGTGAACATCTTGCTGGAAGAAGCTTTATTTGTGCCAAACGCCCAGCTTAACCAGCTGCGCCGTGATGCCATTGAGTCCCTGACCGAAGCGCGTCTGCAAAACTACCAGCGCGGAACGCGAAAAGCGGTGAGCGTGCCGCCGCCGGTCTACCCGGACAGCCATTTAAGCTTCCTGGCGAACGTGTATAACCATAAAGCGCGCGAGTTTTATCACCGCTACGGCGTGCAGCTGATTGACGCTGCGTATGAGGCGCATGAAGAGAAAGGCGAAGTGCCGGTGATGATCACCAAACACTGCCTGCGCTTTGCGTTTAACCTCTGCCCGAAACAGGCGAAGGGGAATATTAAAAGCTGGAAGGCAACCCCAATGCAGCTGGTGCACGGCGACGAAGTGCTGACGCTGAAATTTGACTGCCGCCCGTGCGAAATGCACGTCATCGGCAAAATGAAGAACCATATCCTGAAGATGCCGCTGCCGGGGAGCGTGGTGGCATCCATCAGCCCGGACGATTTGATGAAAACGCTGCCGGGGAAAGCGAAGCGTTAATTTCACAGCTTATTATTTAAAACCGCCTGCTTCAGGCGGTTTTTTTAACCACTCAGGGAGGATGCATTATTATTTGTCACTTACGGAATTATTCCGCTATTCAACAAACATGCCTTAACCATGATATTCAGATGACAAGCTGGGGTTGTGAAGGGCATATGCCCGTCAGCCGATGCTTAACGTCACGATTTTTCGTTATATCTCATTTTCTTAATACTGTTCTAAGATTTCTTTGTTAAATTCTTTTCATTGAATAGTCGTTTAGCTAAAAATGCTGTACTTCCTGAGTGTTGTACTTTTATTTAATTAGCCTGATTCATTATCCCGTCAGCTTTTGGCGTTTAGCGATTTAATAAGGAATCCACGTAATGAGTGATTTTCTGCCTTTTTCACGCCCGGCGTTAGGTGCGGAAGAAATTGCAGCGGTAACGGAAGTCATGCAATCCGGCTGGATCACGACCGGGCCGAAAAACCAGGCGCTTGAGAAGGCATTTTGCGACTTAACCGGCAATAAACATGCCATTGCGGTAAGCTCGGCCACCGGCGGGATGCACGTTACCCTCATGGCACTGGGGCTGCAGGCAGGTGACGAAGTGATTACACCTTCACTGACCTGGGTCTCCACGCTCAACATGATTGTGCTGCTGGGCGCCGAACCGGTGATGATTGACGTCGATCGCGACACTCTGATGGTCACGCCTGAAGCCATTGAAGCGGCCATTACCCCTCGCACCAAAGCGATTATCCCCGTGCATTACGCTGGCGCACCTGCCGACATAGATGCTATTCGCGCGATCGGTGAACGCCACGGCATTCCGGTGATTGAAGATGCTGCTCACGCAGCGGGCACCGAATACAAAGGCAAGCACGTTGGCGGCAAGGGCACGGCTATCTTCTCTTTCCACGCCATCAAGAACATGACCTGCGCCGAAGGCGGCCTGATCGTCACCGACGACGACCAGTTTGCTAACCGCATTCGTAGCCTGAAATTCCACGGTCTGGGCGTAGACGCCTTTGACCGCCAGACGCATGGCCGCGCGCCGCAGGCCGAAGTGATTTCTCCGGGGTTCAAATACAACCTCGCGGACATTAACGCGGCTATCGCGCTGGTGCAGCTGGGCAAACTGGAACAGATCAATATTCGTCGTCAGGAAATCGCCGAACGCTACCTCAAAGAGCTGGCCGACACGCCATTCCTGCCGCTTGCCACGCCGACCTGGCAGCACCGCCATGCCTGGCACCTGTTTATTATTCGCGTGGATGAAGCCACCTGCGGTATTTCCCGCAGCGGCCTGATGGAAGCGCTGAAAGAGCGCGGCATCGGCACCGGCCTGCATTTCCGCGCGGCGCACACCCAGAAGTATTACCGCGAGCGCTATCCGCAGCTTCAGCTGCCGAACAGCGACTGGAACAGCGAGCGTATTTGCTCTATTCCTCTGTTCCCAACCATGACCGACGATGACACTTCCCGCGTCATTACCGCCTTACGTGAAATAGCAGGACTTTAAGATGATGACCCCGGAACCGATCAAGAAAGTTTCCGTTGTGATCCCGGTGTACAACGAACAGGACAGCCTGCCTGAACTGCTGCGTCGTACCACTGAAGCTTGTCAAAAGCTGAACCGCGATTACGAAATACTCCTCGTTGATGATGGCAGCAGCGATGACTCTGCCGCCATGCTGACCCGCGCGGCAGAAGCCCCGGACAGCCATATCGTCGCGGTACTGCTGAACCGTAACTATGGCCAGCACTCGGCTATCATGGCGGGCTTTAGCCACGTCACCGGCGATCTTATCGTCACCCTGGATGCTGACCTGCAAAACCCGCCGGAAGAGATCCCACGCCTGGTTGAGAAGGCCGATGAAGGCTATGACGTGGTGGGCACCGTGCGCCAGAACCGTCAGGACAGCTGGTTCCGCAAGCGTGCGTCAAAAATGATCAACCACCTGATCCAGCGTACTACCGGTAAAGCCATGGGCGACTACGGCTGTATGCTGCGCGCCTACCGCCGCCACATCATCGACGCGATGCTGCACTGCCACGAACGCAGCACCTTTATCCCGATTCTGGCCAACACCTTTGCCCGTCGTGCCATCGAGATCCCGGTGCACCACGACGAGCGTCAGTTTGGCGACTCGAAGTACAGCTTCATGCGCCTGATCAACCTGATGTATGACCTGATCACCTGCCTGACCACAACGCCGCTGCGTTTACTTAGCGTCGTCGGCAGCATTATCGCACTGTCCGGCTTTGCCCTCGCGGTACTGCTGGTGGTGTTACGTCTTGCTCTTGGCCCGCAGTGGGCGGCGGACGGGGTGTTTATGCTCTTCGCCGTCCTGTTCACCTTTATTGGTGCCCAGTTCATCGGAATGGGGCTGCTGGGTGAGTACATTGGCCGTATCTATAACGACGTGCGTGCTCGCCCTCGTTACTTTATTCAACGCGTAGTTAGCAGTGAAACCGCTTTATCTTCAGAGGAAAATCAATAATGAAAGCAGTTGTTTTCGCCTATCACGATATGGGCTGTGTGGGTGTTCGTGCCCTGGTTGAAGCAGGCTATGACATTGCAGCAATTTATACTCACCCGGATAACGCCGCTGAGAATAACTTCTTTGGTTCGGTGGCCCGCACGGCGGCAGAATTCGGCATCCCGGTTTTTGCGCCTGAAGATGTGAACCACCCGCTGTGGGTCGACCGCATTAAAGACGCGCAGCCTGAAGTGATTTTCTCCTTCTACTACCGCAATCTGCTGAGCGAAGAGATTCTGGACTGCGCTTCCGTCGGGGCATTTAACCTCCACGGCTCTCTGCTGCCTAAATTCCGTGGCCGCGCGCCGCTGAACTGGGTGCTGGTGAAAGGTGAAACCGAAACGGGCGTTACCCTGCATCGCATGGTGAAACGCGCGGATGCGGGCGACATCGTTGCTCAGGAACGCGTGGCGATTGCCGCAGAAGATACCGCCCTGACTCTGCACCACAAACTGTGCGAAACCGCGAAATCCCTGCTGGCGAAAAGCCTGCCGGTGATCAAAACCGGTCACTTCCCGCAGACCGCTCAGGATGAATCCAGGGCGACCTATTTCGGCGGCCGTTCACCAAAAGATGGCGCGATCAGCTGGGAAGGCTCTGCTGCAGAAGCCAACAACCTGGTACGTGCGGTGACCGAACCGTGGCCGGGCGCGTTCAGCTACGTGGGCGGCGGCAAATTTATTATCTGGAAAAGCCGCGTACTGGAAAGCAACAACGGCGCGAAAGCGGGCACCGTTATCTCCGTTAATCCATTGGTGATCGCCTGCGGCACCGGTGCTCTGGAAGTGGTGACCGGTCAGGCTGAAAACGGCGTGTACATGCAGGGCTCCCAGCTTGCACAGTCTCTGGGCCTGGTCAGCGGCGCAATTCTGAGCAGCAAACCTGTTTCCGCTATCAAACGTCGTACCCGCGTGCTGATCCTGGGCGTAAACGGCTTTATCGGTAACCACCTGACCGAACGCCTGCTGCGCGATGACAACTTCGAGATCTTCGGTCTGGACATCGGTTCCGACGCTATCTCCCGCTTCATCGGTAACGATCGTTTCCACTTTGTGGAAGGTGACATCAGCATTCACTCCGAGTGGATCGAATACCACATCAAGAAGTGTGACGTTGTTCTGCCGCTGGTAGCCATCGCGACGCCAATCGAATACACCCGTAACCCGCTGCGCGTGTTCGAACTCGACTTCGAAGAGAACCTGAAGATCATCCGCGACTGCGTGAAATACAAAAAACGCATTATCTTCCCGTCTACCTCCGAAGTGTACGGCATGTGCACCGACGCCTCGTTTGACGAAGATAACTCCCCGCTGATCGTTGGGCCAATCAACAAACAGCGCTGGATCTATTCCGTGTCCAAGCAGCTGCTTGACCGTGTTATCTGGGCATACGGCGAAAAAGAAGGGCTGCGTTTCACGCTGTTCCGTCCGTTTAACTGGATGGGCCCACGTCTGGACAACCTGAACGCCGCGCGTATCGGTAGCTCCCGTGCCATTACCCAGCTGATCCTCAACCTGGTTGAAGGTTCTCCGATCAAGCTTATCGACGGCGGCAAGCAGAAACGCTGCTTCACCGACATCGGCGACGGCATCGAAGCGCTGTTCCGCATTATTGAAAACAAAAACAGTAACTGCGACGGCCAGATCATCAACATCGGTAATCCGGACAACGAAGCAAGCATCAAACAGCTGGCAGAAATGCTGCTGGAAAGCTTCGAACGTCACCCGCTGCGCGACCAGTTCCCGCCGTTTGCCGGTTTCCGCGAAGTGGAAAGCAGCGCGTACTACGGCAAAGGCTATCAGGACGTTGAGCACCGTAAGCCAAGCATCCGCAACGCCCAGCGCCTGCTGGACTGGACGCCTGAAGTGCACATGGAGAAAACCATCGACGAAACGCTGGACTTCTTCCTGAAAACCGTTGAGCTGACGGACCCTGCTTCATGAGAAAAGTCGGCCTGCGTATTGATGTCGACACCTGGCGAGGCACCCGTGAAGGGGTGCCAAACCTTCTGGAGACGCTAAGTCTACACTCGACTCAGGCAACCTTTTTCTTCAGCGTTGGGCCAGACAACATGGGGCGCCATCTGTGGCGCCTGATCAAGCCTAAATTCCTGTGGAAGATGCTGCGCTCCAACGCAGCATCGCTGTATGGCTGGGATATTCTGCTGGCGGGTACCGCGTGGCCGGGGCGCGTGATTGGCGCGGGCAATGCAGTGGTTATCGCGGCGGCGGCGGACCACCATGAGGTGGGCCTCCACGCCTGGGATCACCATGCCTGGCAGGCCTGGGCGGGCGTCTGGGAACAGGACAAGCTCGAACAGCAAATTCGTCTTGGTCTGGATGCGCTGCAGAAAATTGTAGGGCAACCCGTAAGCTGCTCGGCGGTGGCGGGCTGGCGTGCTGACCAGCGCGTGGTGCAAGCCAAAGCCGCTTTCCCGTTCCAGTACAACAGCGACTGTCGCGGTACCGCGCCGTTTATCCCTGTTCTGCCTGATGGCCGCGAGGCTGCGGTACAAATCCCCGTGACGTTGCCCACATGGGACGAAGTGATTGGTACTGAAGTCAGTAAAGATAACTTTAACCGTTTTATCCTGGATAAAATTCACCAGGACAGCGGCACACCGGTTTACACCATCCATGCCGAAGTCGAAGGGATGGTGATGCGAGATTCCTTTAGTGAATTGCTGGCGATGGCTGCCGCCGAGGGGGTTCAGTTCTGCCCGCTTAGCGAGCTTCTGCCGGACGATTTATCCACGCTGCCGAGAGGCAAAATTGTGCGCGGGACAATTCCAGGCCGCGAAGGCTGGCTGGGTTGCCAACAACTTATAGAGTCGTGAACCGATGAAATCTGCAAAATATGGAATGACCCTTCTGGTCTGTTTTGCCTTGCTTTACCTTGTCCCTCTGGAGTTTCGTCACCTGTGGCAGCCGGATGAGACGCGCTATGCGGAAATCAGCCGTGAAATGCTGCTGTCTGGCAACTGGATCGTTCCTCATTTCCTTGATCTGCGCTATTTCGAAAAGCCGGTGGCGGGGTACTGGATCAACAACATCAGCCAATTCATCTTCGGTCATAACAATTTTGCCGTGCGTTTTGGTTCCGTGTTTTCGGTGACCCTGAGCGCGCTGCTGACCTACTGGCTGGCGTTCCGCCTGTGGCGCGATAAAACGGTCGCGGTGCTGGCCGGGGTTATTTTCCTCACCTGTCTGTTGGTCTACGGCATCGGCACTTATTCCGTGCTCGACCCGATGATCACCCTGTGGCTGACGGCGGCGATGTGCAGCTTCTGGCTGGCCAGTACCGCACAGACCACCGGCGGTAAGATTGGCGGTTACGTGCTGCTGGGCCTGGCCTGCGGCATGGGCGTGATGACCAAAGGGTTCCTGGCGCTGGCGGTGCCGGTGATTGGCGTCCTGCCGTGGGTGATTGCACAGAAACGTTGGAAAGAAGTACTGCTGTTCGGGCCGCTGGCGGTGTTGAGCGCCGTGCTGATCACGCTGCCGTGGGCGATTGCTATCGCTAAAGCCGAGCCTGACTTCTGGCACTACTTCTTCTGGGTGGAGCACATTCAGCGCTTTGCGGAGAAAGACGCGCAGCATAAAGCCCCGTTCTGGTACTACATTCCGTTCCTGATAGCGGGCTCACTGCCATGGCTGGCGCTGCTGCCGGGGGCGCTGAAAAGCGGCTGGAAAAGCCGGGGTGAGCAGGGCGGAGCATTCTATCTGCTGGGCTGGGTTGTGATGCCGTTGCTGTTTTTCAGTATCGCAAAAGGCAAGCTGCCGACCTATATCCTACCGTGTTTTGCACCGCTGGCTATTCTGATGGCGCGCCACGCGGTTGAGCTGGCGAAAAACGGTTCCGCTATTTTACGCGTCAACGGCTGGATTAACCTGCTGTTCGGGTCGGTCTGCGTTATTACCGTCGCCTTCTTCCTCGCACCGTGGGGCCTGGCAAGACATCCTGTCTATGCCGCCAATGAAACGCTGAAAGTGGTACTGGCGTGCGTGGCATTTGCTGTCTGGGCGCTGTTCGGTCTTCTGACCCTGAGCCAGACGGCTAAACGCTGGTACTGGGCGGCGCTGTGTCCGCTGGGCCTGGCGCTGCTGGTGGGCGTGGTGATTCCATCCAAAGTGGAAAATTCCAAGCAGCCGCAGGCGTTTATCCATGAGATGCGCCCGCAGCTGGAAGACAGCCGCTACATCTTCACCAACAACGTCGGCGTTGCCGCCGGGGTGGCCTGGGAGCTGAAGCGCAGCTACATCAATCTTTATAATAATGCGGGCGAGCTGCGCTACGGCCTTGACTATCCGGATGTGTCCAATCGCTATGTGAGCGGCGATGAGTTCGCCTCCTGGCTGGCGGAACACCGTAAACAGGGCAAAGTGTCGCTGATGCTGCTGGTATCGAATAACACCGATCTGAATGACCTGAAGCTGCCGGAGCCGGACCATCGGGCCAACAGCGGGCGATTCGTGCTGTTTGAGTACGACGCGCAGCCATGAATATTGCGTTGATTATTCTGGCCAGTTTGCTCAGCTGCGGCGGGCAGCTGTGCCAGAAGCAGGCGGCTCAGGGGGCGGGGCGCCGCCACCTGATACTGTGGCTTGGGTTAAGCGTGATGCTATTAGGGCTGGGGATGCTCGTCTGGCTGCTGGTACTTCAGCACGTGGAAGTGAGCATCGCTTACCCCATGCTTAGTCTCAATTTTATCTTTATCACCCTTGCCGCACGCTGGATCTGGAAAGAGCGGATTTCCGCACACCACTGGCTGGGCGTGATGCTGATTATTCTGGGGATTATCGCGCTGGGAGGACACGCCTGATGGGCTATATCTGGGCGTTAATGAGCGTGCTGCTGGTCAGCGGGGCGCAGCTCAGCATGAAATGGGCGATGATACAGTTTCCTCCCGCTGCACCGAGCCTTGAGTTTATTAAGGCCGTGCTGTTCGGCGGCTATGGGCTTCTGGCGCTGATAGGTGGCCTGGCGGCTTATGCGTTTTCCATGGGCTGCTGGTACATGGCGCTGAAGCGCATTCCTCTCAGCAAAGCGTATCCACTTTTAAGTCTGAGCTATGTGCTGGTGTGGTTCGCGGCTATAAACCTGCCGTGGCTCAACGAAGCGTTCAGCCCGGGAAAACTTCTCGGCGTGGCGGCAATTTTCGTCGGCCTGGTGCTGATTTGCCTGCCTCATCAGCTACGTCACAAAAAGGAAAAGTAATGCGCTAATTGTTCAGGCAAACTGACGGCAACCTGATGAAAACCGGATGTGAAGTATGAACCCACATATCATTGAAGTGCCGTTAGAAAAGTCTTACCGCCTGATCAACCACGGCCCAACCGTGCTGGTGTCTGCCCACCATAATGGCGTGGACGATGTGATGACCGCCGCCTGGGCCTGTGCGCTGGATTTTACCCCATCCAAGCTGATGGTGGTGCTGGATAAAATCACCGCCACCCGCACGCTTATCGAAAACAGCGGCACCTTTGTGATTCAGGTGCCCTGCGCCGCCCAGCTCAAAATGACCCATTTCCTGGGCACCCACAGCCTGAAAGAGATGCCCGACAAGCTCGAACAATCCGGCGTGGAGCTGTTCCGCGCCCCTGGCCACAGCGTGCCGCTGGTAGCAGGCTGCACGGCCTGGATGGTTTGCAAGCTGATCCCCGAACCGCATAATCATCAGGCTCACGACCTGTTTATCGGTGAAATTATTGCTGCCTGGGCTGACGATCGCGTTTTCCAGAACGGCCACTGGTCGTTTGAGACCTCACCGCCGGAATACCGCAGCCTGCATTACATTGCCGGCGGCCAGTTCTACGCCATCGGTGAATCGCTGGTGGTGCCGGGCGTGGCGGCGTCATGAAAAAGATTGAATTATCCGCCGAGGAGTATCGCCAGCTGAGCGACTTCATCACCGACTGGCTGGACGACAAGCACGACCTGCAGATCGGCCAGTTTGAAGCCGAATTCTTCCTTGATGAACTGGTGAAAAAAATGGCTCCAGCGCTTTACAACAAAGGGCTGGACGATGCGCTGGCGGTAGCCCAAAGCAACATGCTAACGCTGGAAGAGCTGCTGGATTTAGAAAAGATCGTCGATTAGTTTTACCTGGGGCAAGCGGGAGCTTGCCTTAGTGCTTCCGCTCTGCCAGCCGTTGGGCAATAAGGTTGGCAATCACATCCGGGGCTGCGGTCGAGAAAATCTGAATATCGCCCTGTGACATGTAAGGCGCAAAACGCTGGCTTAGCTTCTCTGTTTCTCCCGCTTTTTTCAGGTCAAACCCCCGTTTTAGCTGCCGTGCAACAAGGGTGTTTAGCGTCTCCTGATAGTCGCGTGAGGGCATCAGCAGTACTGAAGTGCCCGACTGCTGTACTCGCTTTTTGTTGGCCTCCACGATATCTGCCCGGATATCGGTCGCCAGAAACCCCGAAGAAAGAATAAAGACTGTGCTGGCGTGGGCTTCTTTGAGCAACGTATCCAGCAATTTTGCATTCTCTTCAAGATAGCTTTCATAACCCTGCGAGGAGATAAAGGCGCGAATATTCATGTGGCGAAGACAGAACTCATCATCAAGATCTCTCGCGTCATAGCCGAGCTTCAGGGCAAGTCTGGCACCCACCGTGCTTTTACCGGCTCCGCCAGGACCAATAAGAAAGATAAAGTCAGGCATTTTTTCTCGTTTATTCTTCGCTATTCAGGCCGATATTTTGCCGCTGTGCCAGAATAAAATCGCTGATAAAGTCGACAAAAACGCGGATCTTCGACGAAAGCTGTTTCCCCGCAGTCCAGACCATCTGGAACTGTCCTGGTGCTTTCAAATAGTCACCCAGCAGCGGCTGCAAAATGCCGCTCGACAACGGCTGTTCAATCATAAAGTCAGGCACGGCCCCGATGCCCAGGCCATTAATGATCGCGCTGCGCACTATTTCCATGTTGTTCGAACTGAATACGGTGCGGGTGCGAACGTCCGCCAGTTCAGATAAGTCACGGAGCGGCCAGGGCTGCAGCTTGCCGGTGTTCACATAGCGGAAACGAATTCCGCAATGCCCCTCCAGTTCCCGGGGCGATTGCGGCACGCCATGCCGGGCAAGATAGGCTGGGGAAGCACAGAGGATAAGCTGCAAAGAGGGCAGCGCGCGACGCATCAAGCGAGAGTCCGGGAGTTCGCCGGTTCGGATGGCGATGTCCATGTCCTCGTCAATCAAGTTTACCAGCCTGTCGCTGAAATCCAGGTCGAGATCGATGTCCGGATAACGGCGAACGAAAGCGATAATTGCCGCTTCAAACAGGCTGTGGCTGGCGGCGGGCAAGCTAACGCGCAGGCGGCCCTGGGGCGTTTCACTGGCATGGGAGAGCAGGGCATCCGCCTCATCCAAATCCTGCAGAATGTGCCGGCAGCGCTCAAAGTAAACCCTGCCTTCGGACGTCATCTGCAGGCTGCGGGTGGTGCGGTGAAAAAGCCGCACCCCAAGCTGTTCTTCAAGCCTCGTAATCCCTTTTCCCACCGCCGAAGCGGAAAGCCCCAGAGCTTGTCCGGCGCGGACAAAACTGCCCAACTCTGCGGTGCGGACAAAATAGATCAGGCTGGACAGGCGATCCATAGTGATACCTCTATTCGAGCGTTTTAGTCCGTAATGTTCGGACGTTTTATCATTTTTGTCACAGAAAAACACCCGCTACTCTGCAGACTATCCCACCTGCTTACTGCAGGCCCAATTCCTGGATTGTGACTTTCCGCTAAGGATATGAATGATGGCCGTTACCCGTTCTCACCCGTCGCAAGAACAGCTCCTGACGCTGGTCGCCGTGTGTCTTGCCTCGATCACTATGCCTTTTAATTTTACCGCCGCTGCCGTGGCCTTACCCGCTATCGGGCAAAGCTTCCACGGCTCGAGCATGGCGGTTAACTGGGTAGCTAATGCGTTTATGTTGACCTTTGGCAGTTGCCTGATGCTGGCGGGCGCGCTTGCCGACAGCTACGGGCGTAAACGCATGTTTGCCGGGGGGATTGCGGCCTTTGCGTTACTGTCAGCCGCGCTGCTTGCCGCGCCAAACTTGTTTGTTTTCGACCTGCTGCGTGGGGCGCAAGGGATTGCCGCCGCTATCGCGTTTTCCGGCGGGATGTCGGCACTGGCGCAGGTTTTTGACGGGACCACCAGGATGCGTGCCTTCAGCTTCGTCGGCTGCAGTTTTGGTATTGGTCTGGCGTTTGGCCCCGTGGCTGCGGCGGTAATGATAGATCTCTTCAGCTGGTCAATTGTCTTTATTCTACTGACCCTGGTGGCAGGCATTGCCTGTTTTCTGGCCTGTCGCTATATGCCTGAATCCCGCAATCCAGCGGCAAACGGTATCGATTGGGCCGGGGCCGTGGTGTTTACGTGGACGCTGGGTGTTTTCACTTATGCCGTTCTGCGCGTGCCGGAGGTTGGTTGGGGGGATGCCTTCAACCTGGCGCTGTTTGCGGTGACCACGATTTCACTGCTGGTATTTATTCGCATTGAACTGCGCGTTCAGCAGCCGATGCTCGACCTGACTTTATTCAAGTTTCCCCGTTTCGTTGGCGTTCAGCTCCTCGCTGCTGCTCCGGCCTATTCCTTTGTTGTTCTGCTTCTGCTCTTACCGCTGCGCTTTGTTGGCGTGGAGGGAATGCCGGTGCTTGAGGCCGGACGGTTAATGATTGCGCTCTCTGCGCCTCTGTTGTTCCTGCCGATTATTGCCGGTTACCTGACCCGCTGGTTCTCTGCTTCCATCCTGTGCGGAGTAGGGTTGCTGGTTTGCGCGGCCGGATTATTGTGGCTCAGCCGTATTCCGGGCGGGGCATCTGCGTGGCAGTTTGCCCTGCCGATGTGGACGATCGGCTGCGGGATAAGCCTGCCCTGGGGATTGATGGATGGCCTGGCGGTGAGTGTGGTGCCCCGCGAGAGGGCGGGCATGGCAACGGGTATTTTCAGTACCACGCGGGTGGCCGGGGAAGGGATTGCGATGGCAATTGTGAGCGCGCTGCTCTCTTCACTGATGGCAGATAACCTGCACCAGGCGGTGTCCGCTAGCCCTCAACGGTTGGCACATGTCGCGCAAAGCGTTGTTACCGGTGATGTCGCGACCGCAGCGACATCGCTGCAGGGCGTGACGTATAAAGCGATTGCCGCCAGCTACGACGCGGCGTTCAGCGACCTGTTGCTGCTGTTGATGAGCATCACATTGCTGGTCGCACTGGTGGTGTTTTTATTTCTGGACAAAAAACAAACCGGGGATGAAACCCGGCCACAAGCGACGGCGAGTTGATCGCCATTTTAAGTCAATAGTGAGAATGCAACGATGACCACACATGTCAAAGATCTGTTCAGCCCGCTGCGGGCCGGCAGGCTCAGTTTACAACATCGGGTTGTGATGGCGCCGCTAACCAGAATGCGTGCCTCCGGGCCAGAAGGCGCGCCAGATGCGCTTAACGCCGAATACTACGGCCAGCGCGCCAGCGAAGGCGGCCTGATTATTACCGAGGCGACGAATATTTCGCTGCAGGGGAAAGGCTTTCCGCAAACGCCGGGCATCTATAGCGAATGTCAGCTGGCAGGCTGGAAAAAGGTTGTGGAGGCCGTGCATCAAAAGGGCGGCGTTATTTACCTCCAGCTCTGGCACACGGGGCGTATTTCTCATCGCAGTCACCACCCAGAAGTCCCGTCGATTGCTCCCTCTGCTATTCGCCCTGCAGGTGAAGCTCTGGATGCTAACTTCACACCTCAGCCGTTTGCTACACCGGCAGCCCTTGAACTCTCGGCCATTCCTGCGGTGATTGAGGAGTATCTCGAGGCGGCACGGAGAGCGAAAGCTGCGGGTTTCGACGGCGTGGAGTTGCATGCGGCGAACGGTTTTCTCATCGATCAGTTTTTGCAGGACAAAACCAATCAGCGCACGGACGAATATGGCGGCAGCGTGGCAAACCGAATGCGTTTCATGCGCGAAGCGCTTGCGGCGCTGCGGGAGGTTTATTCCGCCGGAGAAATCGGCGTCAGGCTTTCCCCGTTCGGCAAGCTGGGAGACATAGGCGACAGTAACCCGCTGGCGCTGTTTACGGATATTGTCACCTGGCTTTCAGAACAGCAGATTGGTTATTTGCATCTGTTGGAGCCGCGAGCCAACACCGGGCTAAATGAAGAGCAGGATATGACGCAGCCAGCCTCTGTTGCCGCACTGCTACGGCCCTATTTTGACGGCGCTATTATTGCTTCAGGCGGTTTTAGCCGCGACTCAGCGAATGCGCTTATTGCCGCAGGAGATGCGGATGCCGTGGCCTTCGGGCGGGCGTTTATTGCTAACCCTGATTTGCCTTATCGCCTGCGGATCGGAGCCCCTTTAAATGCCTATGACCGTTCCACGTTTTACGCCGGAGATGCCCGCGGTTATACCGATTACCCGGCTTTGTCACATGACTGATCAATCAGGAGAGTCTTATGTTATTTAACGACACCGCATCCCCCATTCCTGACGTGCAGGGGCCGCCACCCTGGCTGGCAATACTCGCCGATGAGGCGACTCTGCAAGGTGTGGTGCTGAAAGCGCCTGTTCACGGTAAAACGGCAATACTGGAAATCCTGAAAACGGCCATTCCGCTGTATGACTTCCAGCGTTTTACTTACCGGGATTATGTCAACGAACGGTTATTTATGGAGTCTTACCGCGCAAGCGTCGACGGCGTAGCCGTGGAGTGCGCCGTTTGGGTGCATATCAATGAGCAAGGGCAGGCAGATTCGCTGATGATTCACCATCATCCGCTGCCTGCGGCGCTCTATTTTTCCCAGCGGATGTGGCAGCAGGTTGATGACAAGTACCGCGAACTTTACCTCAGCCCGGAGGAGTACGCGGCGCTAACGCGCGGGTAGGAAGAGGGGCGCATTGCGCCCCTTTTGCCGTATTACTGGCTAACAGGCACAACCGCGCCGTGATATTTCTCGTTGATCCAGTCCTGAATCTGCTTAGAGTGCAGGACTTTCACCAGTTCGACGATGTCATGCTTTTTCACGTCGGCGCGGTGCACGGTAATGATGTTGGCATACGGGTTGCCTTCACTGCTTTCGACGGCAATGGGATCTTTGATCGGGTTCAGGCCTGCATCCAGCGCGTAGTTGGCGTTGATCACTACCGCATCGCCTTCGTTGTTGGCGTACATTTGCGGCAGCAGGGCGGCTTCAATATCCGCTTTAAACTGCAGGTTTTTCGGGTTGCTGGCGATGTCGCTGATGCGCGCGTTAACCGGCTTCACGCCAGGTTTCAGGGTGATGACGCCTTCGTGCTGGAAGATGGCCAGAATGCGGCCTTCTTCGGCCACCGAATCACGGAGAATGATTTTGCCGTTCTGCGGCAGATCCTTCAGGCTTTTATATTTCTTCGAATAGATGCCGATAGGCTCCACGTGGATGGCGCCGGCGCTGACGAAATCGTAGTTTTTATCGCCTTTATGATCCTGCAGCACCGAATCCAGATAGGGCTGATGCTGGAAGTAGTTGGCGTCAATTTCATGTTCGGCCAGCGCAGTATTCGGCAGGATGTAGTCCTGGAAGGTTTTGATCTCAAGATCGATGCCTTCTTTCGCCAGAATCGGCTTCGCCTGTTCGAGAATTTCCGCGTGCGGGACGTTGGAGGCGCCCACAATCAGTTTTTCAGCGGCGCTAGCGTGAAGACTTAACGCGGTTAAAGAAGCCAGAGCTAACATCATAAACTGTTTTTTCATTATTTCGTCCAGTCGTGATTAGTGATTAAAAGTGCATTGCCGTGGAATTCCAGGCGGCAGAGTGCGTCTCTGTCGCCCGAAAGGTGTAAAAGCCGTTAGCGTTTATCGAGCAGGCTGGTGATGCGGTCGCCGATAAACTGAATAATGAAAACGATCGCTAAAATAGTGGCCGTGGCCACCAGCGTGACGTCATTATGGTTACGCTGGAACCCTTCCAGATAGGCGAGGTTGCCTAAGCCGCCGGCGCCGATAACCCCGGCCATGGCGCTGTAGCTCACCAGCGCAATCAACGTGACGGTCATCCCGGACACCAGCGCCGGAGAGGATTCCGGCAGCAGCACGCGGAAAATCAGCGTGTGGGTTTTGGCCCCCATCGAGCGCGTGGCTTCGATAACGCCTTTATCGACCTCGCGCAGCGCAATTTCCACCAGGCGAGCGTAGAAGGGGGCGGCTCCGACAATCAGCGCCGGAAGCGCGGCGTTGGTGCCGAGAATGGTGCCAACCAGCGTTTTTGTGAATGGGATCAGCAGGACGATCAAAATGATGAACGGGATCGAGCGGAAGACGTTGACCAGCACGGTCACCACCGAGTAAACCAGCCGATTCTGCAGCAGTTGACCGCGAGAAGTGAGAAACAGCAGCACGCCGAGGGCGATGCCAAACGCTAAGGTTGCCACTCCCGACCAGGCCGTCATGTAGAGCGTTTCGCCCGTGGCGGCCCACAGCCTGTCGAGTTTTAAATGCGGGAAGTATTGCTCAAGCATGTCTAATAACCTCAGTCTCTACCCGCTTGTGATTCAGGTATTGCACAATATTGTCTAGCTGGCTGGCGTCATCCATATGGACGTACAGTTCGCCAAACTCGCCGTCTACCGTCTGGGTGATGTTGCCGTGCAGGATATTCAGCGCGACGTTGAAGCGCTGAATAACATCGGCAATGACCGGCTGCCGGGCTTCGCCGCCCGGGAAAATAAGCTTCACAATGCTGCCGCTGACGCCCTGAACCCAGAGCGGATTGAACGGTTCTGCGGGCGTATTTTGCCCCGCGATCTGACGCACAAAAGTTTGCGTAATAGGCTGCTTCGGGTGGGTGAAAATATCCAGCACCGGGCCTTCTTCAACGATTCTGCCGTTTTCCATCACCGCCACGCGCTGGCAAATTTTGCGCACCACATGCATCTCATGAGTAATGAGTACGATGGTTAAGTTGAGCTGGCGGTTAATGTCGAGCAGCAGATCGAGAATCGCGTCAGTCGTTTGCGGATCCAGCGCCGAAGTGGCTTCGTCGCACAGTAAAACATCCGGGTTATTGGCCAGCGCGCGGGCAATGCCGACTCGCTGTTTTTGGCCGCCGCTAAGCTGAGCAGGCCAGGCGTTTTCGCGCCCCTCCAGCCCCACCAGCTTAATCAGTTCGTTAACGCGGTGCTGAATCTGGTTTTTATTAACACCGGCAATTTGCAGGGGAAAGGCAATATTCTCGGCAACGGTCCGGGACCACAGCAGATTAAAGTGCTGAAAGACCATGCTGACTTTTAGACGAGCCTGACGGAGCTGTTCGCCTCTGGCCTGGGCAATATCCTGCCCGGCGACAACGATCGATCCTGACGTGGGTTTTTCAAGCCCATTTAATAATCTGATTAACGTGCTTTTACCCGCGCCGCTGTAGCCGATAATGCCGTAAATCTGCCCTTTATTGACGTTGAGATTAATATTATCGACGGCGGTAATTACGCCACGTTTGCTGGCAAATATTTTTGATACGCCCGAAAGAACGATCATTATTCTGATCCTTAACTGCTGAAAATTTTCGCAACGCAACAGCATGATATGCTGATGGCTGGCTGGCGTGCGCGCGCCGCGTTATGGGCGTTGAGCCATGGTTATCTGGCTGATACTACCTGCTAATACCGTTGGGCAGAAGAATATAAAAATATGACTTATAGCTGTAGGAAATATAAGTAAGTTAAGATTCTATTCCGATTGGGACTAATGCTCTTTAGCAAAAATATGGCATTGCTTATTGTCAAATTGGTTAATTAGATGCGTTCAAATATTACTCAAAAGAGGGCGAAAGTGATAAATAATGAACTGACTATGAACAGGCTTTATTAACGATCCGTGGGTGGTTGATAATTGCTCTATTTGATTTTTTTAGTTTTATATCTGTACTCGTTGCTACTGTTTTCACCGTTATTTTTCGTCCCAAATTTAACAAATCTGCGCCATGCCCCGGAAATTCTAGTCTCATCAAGGTATCTTTCCCGCCTCGAGAGCGGAGATTGTCTGAAGATGTACGAATTCAATTTAGTCCTGCTGCTTCTGCAGCAGATGTGCGTGTTTCTGGTCATAGCCTGGTTAATGAGTAAAACCAGACTGTTTATCCCTCTGATGCAGGTGACCGTGCGCCTGCCGCACAAGCTGCTGTGCTACATCACCTTCTCGGTTTTTTGCATTATGGGTACCTATTTTGGCCTGCATATCGAAGGTTCCATTGCCAATACGCGCGCCATTGGTGCCGTGATGGGCGGCCTGTTAGGCGGGCCGGTGGTGGGCGGGCTGGTGGGGCTAACCGGCGGGCTGCATCGCTACTCTCTCGGTGGAATGACGGCGCTGAGCTGCATGATCTCCACCATTGCGGAAGGACTGATTGGCGGGTTAATCCACAGCGTTTTAATCCGCCGGGGCAGGACGGACAAACTGTTTAGCCCGCTGGTTGCCGGCGCGACGAGCTTTGTTGCCGAACTGGTGCAGATGATCATCATCCTGCTGATCGCGAGACCTTTTCAGGACGCTCTTCACCTGGTGGAAAGCATTGCCGCGCCCATGATGGTCACCAACACGCTGGGTGCCGCCATGTTTATGCGCATCCTGCTGGATAAACGCGCGATGTTTGAGAAATACACTTCCGCGTTCTCCGCCACCGCGCTAAAGGTCGCGGCCTCAACCGAGGGGATTCTCCGGCAGGGTTTCAACGAACAAAATAGCCTGAAGGTGGCGAAGGTGCTGCACCAGGAGCTGGACATCAGCGCCGTGGCGATCACCGACCGGGAAAGACTGCTGGCGTTTATTGGCACCGGGGCGGATCACCATCTGGCGGGCAAGCCCATTTCGTCGAGGTATACCTGGCAGGCCATCGAGAATAACGAAGTGGTTTACGCCGACGGCAATGAGGTGCCTTATCGCTGCTCGCTGCATCCTAACTGCAAGCTGGGGTCGACGCTGGTTATCCCGCTGCGGGGAGAAAACCAGCGGGTGATTGGTACCATAAAGCTCTACGAGGCGCGCAACCGGCTGTTTAGCTCGATCAACCGCACGCTCGGCGAAGGGATTGCGCAGCTGCTGTCGGCGCAAATCCTTGCCGGGAAATATGAGCAGCAAAAAGCGCTGCTGGCGCAGTCCGAGATCAAGCTGCTGCATGCCCAGGTGAACCCGCATTTCTTATTTAACGCACTGAACACGCTGAAAGCGGTGATCCGCCACGACGGCGACAAAGCAGGGCAGCTTGTGCAGTATCTCTCGACGTTTTTCCGCAAAAATCTCAAGCGCCCGTCTGAAGTCGTCACCCTTTCCGATGAAATTGAGCATGTGAATGCCTATCTGCAGATTGAGCTGGCGCGTTTCCAGACGCAGCTGGCGGTGAACTGGCAGGTGCCAGACGAGCTGGCAAATCAGCGTTTGCCGGCCTTTACGCTACAGCCGATTGTTGAAAACGCCATTAAACACGGCACTTCCCAGCAGCTAGGCAACGGCATGATTACCATTCGTGCCCGTACTGAGGGAAAAGACGTGCTGGTGGATGTTGAGGATAACGCCGGGTTGTACCGGCCAAATGAGAACGGTAACGGGCTGGGAATGAATCTGGTGGACAAGCGACTGCGGGCGAAGTTTGGGGAGGATTATGGCCTGGCCGTGAGCTGCGAATCCGATCGTTTTACCTGTATCACCGTGCGCCTGCCCGCCGAGGAGTTGGTATGTTAAGAGTATTGATTGTGGATGATGAACCGCTGGCGCGTGAGAACCTGCGCGTCCTGCTTGAGAACGACGGTGAGATTGAGATAGTCGGGGAGTGCGCCAACGCGATAGAGGCGATCGGTGCGGTGAATAAGCTGCGCCCGGACGTGCTGTTTCTTGATATCCAGATGCCGCGCATCAGCGGGCTGGAAATGGTGGGCATGCTCGATGAGCGGCACCGGCCGCGAATTGTGTTTCTCACCGCTTTTGATGAGTACGCGGTGCAGGCTTTTGAAGAGTGCGCTTTTGACTATCTTCTCAAACCTATTGAAGCGCAGCGGCTGCAAAAAACGCTGGCTCGCCTGCATCAGGAGAGCGAAGCGCAGGATGTTTCCCGCCTGCCGGAAAGCCAGCAATTGCTGAAATTTATCCCGTGCAGCGGCCACAGCCGCATCTGGCTGCTGCAGATGGAAGAGGTGGCCTACGTCAGCAGCCGGCTGAGCGGGGTGTATGTCACCAGCCGGGATGGCAAAGAAGGCTTTACCGAATTAACACTTCGCACGCTGGAAAGCCGCACGCCGCTGCTGCGCTGCCACCGGCAATATCTGGTGAACATGAATTATTTGCAGGAGATCCGCCTGGAAGATAACAGCCAGGCAGAGCTGCTGCTGCGGGATGGCCGCACCGTGCCGGTGAGCCGCCGCTATTTAAAGTCACTGAAAGAGGCGGTGGGGCTTTAAGGGGAGTCCTCTATGCGCCAGGTTTTAATCCGGCAAAAGCGTCGCGGATTTCGGCCTCCGGGAGCGAGACGCCGATGAACACCAGCGTGCTTTCCGGCGTTTCGTCCGGCTGCCACTCGCGGTCCCAGTCGGCGCTGTAAAGGCGCTGTACGCCCTGGAACAGCAGGCGGCAGGGCTGGTCTTCGATCCACAGCATCCCTTTGTAGCGGAGCAGGTTGTTGGCGAAGCCGGACAGCAGGTTCTCCATCACGGAAGACACTGCGGACAGCGCAACCGGGTAGTCCAGGGTCACCACAATGGATGAGACCTCATTTTGCTGCGGAGCAATACGGTGGAAGCGAGGCTTCGTCGCCACGACGTTTTCTTCCAGCATAAAGCCGCGGGTGTTAAACAGCAGCGCAAGGTCAATATTGCCGTGCAGGATAGGGTAAACCGGCGCTCGCGCATTAATGCGCTGCAGGCGCTCAATGAGTTCCGCTGATTCACCGGCCACATCAGTTTTAGTCAGTAAAATGCGATCGGCGTAGCCGATTTGTGACTGGGCGAGCGGGAACTGATCCAGCTGAGAGCCGGCATGTACCGCGTCAACCAGGGTGATGACGCCGTCGAGCAGGTAGCGCTCGCAGATGATTTCATGGGCGAAAAAGGCCTGCAGGATAGGGCCGGGATCGGCCATGCCCGTGCATTCGACGATCAGCCTGTCGAAATCAATTTCACCTTTGTCCCGGCTATCAAGCAGGTCCAGCAGGGCATCTTCCAGCTCGCTCGACCGCGTACAGCAAATGCAGCCGTTGCTTAGGGTGGTAATGCGGGTGGCGCGATCGCCAATCAGCTGGCTGTCGATAGGCGTTTCGCCAAATTCATTTTCAATAACGGCGATTTTCTCGTCCTGCTGGGTATGCAGGATATGGCGTAACAGGGTGGTTTTCCCTGCGCCAAGAAAGCCGGTTAATACGGTTACTGCAATCGGTGTCATCGCGTCCTTCCTGTTAACAGCAGCGCATGCCGCCTTTACCATCTCCGCCGTAGCGCGCCTGCTGGCGTTCCCGGAAGAATTCTTTGTAGGTCATGGGCGGCTGGTCCGGGTGGTTCGTCTGCATATGCAGCACGTAGGTGTCGTAGTCCGGGATGCCAACAAGCATCCTCGCCGCCTGGCCGAGGTATTTTTTTGCAGCGCCTAAGTTATCAAACATTCGTCGCTCCTTTAGTGATTTAAGCCCCGCTAATGCGGGGCTGTCATATGAAGCGATCAGTGTCCGGAAGAAATCTTAATGCCTTCTTTCGGCACCGGCTGGTAAGGCGTTTCTTTGTCCGTCGGCTGGTCGGATTTACCTGCCTCTTTCCAGGCCTTAATGCCGTAGAAAATGATGCTGTAAACCACCACCAGGAACAGAATGCTCAGGCCCGCATTGGTGTAGTTATTGACGACAATGTGGTTCATGTTGGCGATGTCTTGTGCCGTCAAATCTGCCCCACCGGCGGCGATACGCGCCTTATACTGGTTGGCCATGAAGAAGAAGCCTTCCATCTGCGGGTTGCTGCTGAACAGCTTCAGGCCCAGCGCCCAGGTGGTGCAGATAAGCAACCAGACCGCAGGCACCACGGTGACCCAAATGTACTGGGTACGCTTCATCTTCACCAGCACCACGGTGGCCAGCACTAATGCCACGGCCGCCAGCATCTGGTTGGAGATGCCGAACAGCGGCCACAGGCTCTTCACGCCGCCCAGCGGATCGACCACGCCCTGATACAGCAGGTAGCCCCAAAGTCCCACGCAGCCAGCGGTACCGATGATACCGGCCACCAGCGAATCGGTTTTCTTCAGGAACGGGATAAAGTTGCCCAGCAGATCCTGCAGCATAAAGCGGCCAGAACGGGTGCCGGCATCCAGCGCGGTCAGGATAAACAGTGCTTCAAACAGAATACCGAAGTGGTACCAGAAGCCCATGTCGGCGACCGGCACAATTTTGTGGAACACATGCGCAATCCCGACGGCAAGCGTAGGCGCGCCGCCTGCGCGGTTAAGCACGGAAGGTTCACCGATATCTTTTGCCGTTTGCAGGATCTGCTCAGGCGAAATCACGAAGCCCCAGGAACTGACGGTGGCGGCCGCGTGCGCGGTCACTTCCTTCAGCTGCGCCATAATCATCGGCGCGTTTTCCCCGCCCAGCTCGTGCAGGTTTGGCATGGTAAAGCCCAGGCCCGCCGGCGGTGTGTTCATGGCAAAGTAAAGACCTGGCTCAATAATAGACGCAGCCACCAGGGCCATCACGGCCACAAATGACTCCATCAGCATCGCGCCGTAGCCGATAAAGCGAGCGTCGGTTTCACAGGCCAGCAGTTTTGGCGTGGTGCCGGACGCGATAAGCGCGTGGAAACCGGATACGGCCCCGCAGGCAATGGTGATAAACAGGAACGGGAACAGCGCGCCTTTCCACAGCGGGCCGGTACCATCCACGTACTGGGTAATCGCCGGCATTTTCAGCTCTGGATTCAGGATAACGATACCAATCGCCAGGCCGACGATAACGCCGATTTTCAGGAAGGTCGCCAGGTAGTCGCGCGGGGCGAGGATCAGCCAGACCGGCAGCAGGGCGGAGACAAAGGCATAGCCGATGAGCGTAAAGGTAATGGTGGTATCTTTAAAGGTCAGCGCCGGGCCCCAGTAAGGGTCGTGGGCAATCACGCCCCCGAAGTAAATCGAGGCGACCAGCAGCACAATCCCGATAACGGACACTTCACCGACCCGGCCCGGGCGAATAAAGCGCATATAAATGCCCATAAACAGGGCAATCGGCACCGTCGAGCAAACGGTAAATACGCCCCACGGGCTTTCAGCCAGCGCTTTCACCACGATAAGAGCCAGCACGGCCAGGATAATTATCATGATCAGGAAGCAGCCAAACAGGGCAATCGTCCCCGGCACGGGCCCCATCTCTTCTTTGATCATCTCGCCAAGGGAAGCCCCGTTTCGGCGCGAGGAGATAAACAGCACCATAAAGTCCTGAACCGCCCCGGCCAGTACAACGCCTGCCAGTAGCCAGAGAACACCGGGCAGATAGCCCATCTGCGCCGCCAGCACCGGGCCCACCAGAGGCCCGGCCCCGGCTATCGCCGCGAAGTGGTGGCCAAACAGAACGTTACGGTTGGTTGGGACATAGTTCAGTCCGTCGTTATTGATCACGGCAGGCGTGGCGCGCGTAGGATCCAGCTTCATCACTTTCTGGGCGATGTAGAGGCTGTAGTAGCGGTAAGCCACCAGATAGACCGACACCGAGGCGACAACTATCCACAGGGCGCTGATGTGTTCCCCCCGTCGCAAGGCGACGACGGCCAGACAGCAGGCCCCGATGATACCCAGAATCACCCAGGGTATGTGTTTGAAAAATTTATTTTTATTCATAATTCATCCGTTTGTCAGCCCCGGCGTGATGCCTGTTCGCCGTCTGGCCGAACCTGGTTGTTGTAAAAGAAGGGCATAAAAATAGCCCAGCTATAGCGTGACGATT
This sequence comes from Enterobacter sp. Cy-643, assembly GCF_011752815.1. GTDB lineage: Bacteria > Pseudomonadota > Gammaproteobacteria > Enterobacterales > Enterobacteriaceae > Cedecea. The sequence continues at coordinate 1,618,958 of NZ_VWWV01000001.1, read as the reverse complement.
TTTGCCGCAAGAGAGGAAAAAGAGTGGCCGAGTGGTCGTATTCAGGCGTAAGCGGTTGTGGGGCAGGCTAAGCGGTTTTTACCTGAAGCTAACTTGCTGAAAAGTGTGATTTAGATCCCATACAGAGGCGCTGACGGTGAAGTCATGGGGCAACCCATGCGCTCACCAGGATAAGCGTCAGCATGATGGCGCTTTTCTTCCGTCGGAAAGGCCGGGAGAACTTGATAGAAATCAATTAAAGTATAATAAATACATTGCTTTACTTTTCTTTTCCGTCAGGCCTTTGACCTTCCCCCTGGGGGAAGGTGTAACGTCCGCGCCAGTGATTTCAGGCCCCTTACTTTCTAAAAGGAAATAGAATGAAAACTCACGCGATAACGACGTTGCTGACGCTGACGCTGACGCTCAGTGGCACCGCTCTGGCGTCAACCCCGGAAGCCAATGCTTTCCTGGCCAGACACGGGCTGGTGGGAAAAACCGTTGAGCAGATGGTGGAGGCTATCGACCAGTCTCCGCAGGCTCGTCCGCTGGGCTACAGCGCCGGGATCACCGGCCGCGAGCTGGTGCTTTCTGACGGGCAGCAGAAGTTTAGCTACCCGCTGGGAGATAAGTTTTATCTGTCGTTTGCGCCTTATCTGCGGCAAACGCACCCTTGTTTTAATCACAGCCTCTCCGGCTGCCAGGGGGAGCTGGCCAATACGGCTTTCGACGTCAAAATTACCGACAAAGCGGGTAACGTCATTCTGAATAAAACCCTTACCAGCCAGCCGAACGGATTTATCGGCGTGTGGCTGCCGCGTAATACCGAAGGAACGGTCAGCGTCAGCTATCAGGGCCGGACTGCGCATTCCGCTTTTGCTACTTTTAATGACAGCCAGACCTGCATGACCACGCTGCCGCTGCTGCAATCCTAAGTCCGACGGGCGGCGGCTATCCCGACGTAACCGCCGCCTGAATCACGGATAGTTGTTTTCTTCGTCGGTATAAATCAGCAGGCAGGCCTCGTTGAAGTTAGCCAGCCCCAGTCTTCCGTAAAGCTCATTCCGCCTGCGATAGAGACTTTTTAGAGATGTGTTGAGTTTTTCCGCCACGGTTTCCATGGGCAGTCCCTGCCTGAGCCACGCCATCATCACTCGCTCCTCCCGACTCAGGCGCATGGCATAAAACCATTCCCCCGCCTGGCGGTCGAGCTTCACTTTTTGCAGCACCCAGAACAGGGCTTCAACGTCACGGTGCGGTATCGACATATCAACGCTCCACTTTTGCCTGAGCGGGAAAAGTTCAGTGTGGCGCATATCCAGCACTATGCAGCGCACCGGTGCCTCAGCCTTCTCTGCGCTGGTGATGATGTTTTCCCACTGCGCCAGCGGTAACCGGCTATCCACCAGGATAGCGTACTCTTTGTAGCCGTAGCTAAAACTCCTTCTGCCCACGGAGTGCAGCAGAATGACGTCGGGGAAATAATTTTTTATTCCCTGGTAAAGATAGCGATCTTGTGTGATCAAAATGGTGGCACCCATCGCAGCGTATCCCTTCAATATTGCTCGAATCCAAATGCCCGATCATGGAAACCATGTGCGCGGCGCTTCTCTCTATTTCATGATAAATAAGCTAACTTACCTCCAGGTAAGTTAGGCGGTATTTCAACTTATTGTTGGGCAAGATGTTAGGGGCGCGAAACTATCCTTCTTTATTTCTGATGTGTAAAATTATAAATAAAAAGAAATAAGAGAGAAGTAACCGGTTTTTAAATTAGGATTCTTTGCCAGGAAATCTCTTGATTAATACATTGAATTTCCCCTGAACCTATCATCACAAACATCGTTCGTAACACGGTTTTATTTTTATTTTTATAAATTAATTATTTAAATCAGTATATTATGATTTTTGTGTTGTGAGGTGGTTTGTACATTCCAAAGCGGATACAGAGTATTCTTAAAAGTATCTCTTTGGCCTTCAGAGCGTGTTCACAAAATTATTCATGGTGACTTATCATTCCTGCTGTCTGACCTAATGTGTAATCAACGTTATTTTGAGTTTGTTCCTAATGCCTGGTGCAGGGAAAAACGTTAGACCAGAGATGCCTGTGCAAATAAATGTTCCGGGTCTCAATAGGATTTTACCGTGTGAATTTCATCCGCTAATGCCGATATCAGGTATTCAAAATGCGGCGGATAAACCATGCTCATTCATAATGGAATAATAGATATTTATGGAACAGCGGCTGAGTATCAATAAGTTATTCTTTTATCGCGGCGTAAAGCTCTCGTTATTTTTAATCATGCCGGGATTGCTTCCAGCGCAAGGGATGGGGGCAACATCGCGCTATGACAGCCAGGTATTACAGGCGCGAAACGGGGATTATCAACCTCTGCTTGCTGCGTTAGAGCACGAGGCGCAGCAAAGGGCGCTCAACCCGGGACAGGTGGCTGACTGGCTGCAGGTCGCCTCCTGGGCGGGGCGTGATAACGAGGTGGTCAGCGTCTGGCAGCGTTACCGTGGCCAGACGGCAATACCTGCCAGGGGGGTTGCCGCCGCAGCGCAATCCCTGCGGAATCTTCATCGCTGGACAGAATCACTTTCCCTGTGGGAGCAGGCGCTTCGGCTTTCTCCCGCTAACGATGACTACCGCACAGGGAGAATCAAAACGCTGGCCGACGGGCAAAAAGCCTGGCAGGCCAGAGATGAAGCCCTGCGTTTAGTCGAAGAAAAACCGACGCTGGCGCATTGGCAGACGCTTTCTTATGTCTATCTGCGGCAGGGCAAGACCTGGGACCAGTTGCTTAGCGACACGCGAGCCCTCGCGCTTGCCCCGGCGGATAAAATTGCGCTGCAAAATTTGATATCCAGCCTGACCGTGAACAGGGTGAATACGCCGGCGCTTGCGTTAGCCAGGCAAGCGCACCTTCCGGCAAATGAGCGCCGAACTCTGGAACTTAACGCGTTGGCCGAAAAGGTGCGCATGGCTGAAATCTCTCCGGGAGAGGAAAAAGCGCGCTTTACCGTCGCGCAGCGCGCGTTGGATCGTTACGACGCCTTGCTCGCCAGGTGGCGCGGCAATCCTCAGGCCAGGCAGGACGTCACCAGAGCGCGAATAGACCGGCTTGGTGCGCTCTATGCCCATAATTATTACCCAAAAGTCATTCAGGAATATGAAGCCCTGGCTTCAGAAAACGTGCGTGTCCCGCCCTGGGCTTTGCGCTGGGTTATCGCGGCTTACCTGGCAGAAAAGCAGATAGAAAGCGCGCAGGCGCTGACGCCGGATCTGTTCAGCGGCGCGGCGAATGAGAACGAGCAGGCGATGTTTTATGCCTTGCTGGACAGTGGACAGTACGACGCTGCCGCTCGTTATCTGCAAAACCTGACTCAGACAACGCCTTATCGTCGCTACGTGCCGGGTTTCCCGAATCCCGTACCGAACGATCGCTGGCTGGAAGCCAAAACGCTCTCTCTGCAATACCTCTTATCAACCAATGCGCTGCCGGAAGCACAAACGTTGTCCCGGCGACTGGCCAATACCGCGCCGGGTAATCAGGGATTACGTATTGATTATGCCAGAGTTTTGCAGGCTTGCGGGCTGCCGCAGGCCGCTGAACGAGAGCTAAAAAAGGCGGAGGTGCTTGAGCCGTCCAGCCTGGAGCTGGAGCGGCAGCAGGCTTATGTCGCACAGGATCTGCACGAGTGGCGGCAAATGGATTTGCTGACCGACGATGTGATGCTGCGCTCTTCGTGGGATATCGGTTCTCAGCGGCTGAAGCGCATGCGCGATGTGCATCGAATGTCCGAGCTGCGTGTTAACGGCCAGCAGGGGCTCCACTCTGATACGCCCGTTAGCGGCGCGCACGATTTTAGCTGGGATATGGCGATTTACGGCCCACCGGTAGCCGACAGCTGGCGGCTGTTTGGCGGTAACCGCTTTAACAGCGGGCGTTTTGAAGAGGGAAAGGGATCCAGCCGCAGCATGTTCGGAGGCATCGAGTGGCGGCCGCGCAATAGCTGGGTCGAACTTGAACTGGCGAACAACAACTTTAACGGCGGCAATAAGCCCGGTGGGCGCGCCTCGGCCTGGCACAGCTTCAGCGACAGCTGGCGAGTCGGTGGGGAGGTTGAACGTCTGGCCCGGGCAACGCCGCTGCGGGCGTTGCGCAACGGGGTAAGTGCGAATCAGGCCAACCTGTGGGTACGCTGGCACCAGAATGAACGCCGTGAATATCAGGTTACTACCGCGACCAGTTGGTTTTCAGACCATAACCACCGCCAGGAATACACTTTCCAGGGCCGGGAACGACTGTGGCAGACGCCGCGGATCGCGCTCGACCTGCAGCCCGGCGTGGCATACAGCAGCAACAGCAAGACCGACACGGCGTATTACAGCCCTAAATGGGACTTATCCGCCGCGCCGACGCTCGCCGTTAATCACGTGATGTACCAGCGCTATGACACCGTCTGGAGCCAGCAGATTAGCGCCGGAGCGGGCGTTTACCGGCAAAGAAATTACGGGGCGGGGGCGATGACAACCCTGGGGTATGGCCAGCGTATCCAGTGGAACAACGTCCTCGACACCGGGGCCATGCTGAACTGGGAAAAGCGCCCCTGGGACGGCAAGCGGGAAACGCATCTCGCCGTCGCTTTTGATGCCAATTTACGATTTTAAGGACACACATGCTGACCAACAGTTTTCGCCTCGGCCTGATCGTTTTGGGCTGGTTATTGACCTTTTCTGGCCTGGGCGCGCAGGAGATCCATTTTCTGCCGCCAAACGAGCGGCCGCAGCCTGAAGCCAGCCGGCCCTGGCCGAAGAACCATTTTTTGGTATTGGCTTACCATGACGTCGAAGACAGCGACCCCGATCAACGCTATCTGGCTGTGCGCACCAGCGCCCTCAACGAGCAAATCAGCTGGCTGCTGCAAAACGGCTATCGCGCGGTAAGCGTGCAGGCGATTCTGGACGCCCACCGGGGCGGAACGCCACTGCCGCCGAAGGCATTTTTACTGACCTTTGATGACGGTTACAGCAGCTTTTACACCCGCGTCTGGCCGCTGCTCAAAGCTTATGATGTGCCCGCGCTTTGGGCACCGGTGGGCAGTTGGGTGGACACGCCGCCAGGGAAAAAAGTGGATTTTGGCGGGTTGATGACCGCCCGCGATAAGTTTGCCACCTGGGATATGGTGCGTGAGCTTAGCCAGTCCCCGCTGGTTGAGATTGGGTCGCACACCTGGGCTTCACATTACGGTATTCAGGCGAATCCACAGGGCAGCCGCGAGCCTGCCGTGGCTAACCGGGCGTGGAATAAAGTCACCGGTCAGTATGAAAGCGACGAGCAATTCATCCGGCGTATTGACGACGACGTGCACCAAATCAGCCGTAAAATTGAGCAGGTCAGCGGGAAAGCGCCTCGCGCCTGGGTCTGGCCCTATGGCGCGGCCAACGGCACCTCGCTTGGCGTGCTCAAAAAGCAGGGGTATCAGATGGCGTTCACGCTGAACGATGGTCTCGCCGACGCCCGCGACCTGGATAACATCCCGCGCGTGCTGATCTCGGGCAACCCGACGCTTAAAGCGTTCGCCAGCATAGTGAGCCGAGTGCGGGAGCCCGATCCGGTGCGCGTTATGCATGTGGATCTCGACTACGTCTACGACCCGAACCCGGTACAACAGGCGAAGAATATTGATGCGCTGGTGCAGCGTGTGTATGACATGAAAATCAGCCATGTCTTTTTGCAGGCGTTCTCGGACCCGCTCGGCGACGGCAATATCAAATCGCTCTTTTTTCCCAACCGCTGGCTGCCGATGCGCGCCGACCTGTTTAACTTCGTTGCCTGGCAGCTACGTACCAGAGGCGATGCCAAAGTGTTTGCCTGGCTGCCGGTGCTCTCTTTTGATCTGAACGCCGCGCTGCCCAGGGTACAACGCTGGGACGCCGCCAGCGGGAAGGCTCAGCGGGCCACCAGCCCTTATCTGCGGCTTTCTCCATGGAACCGGCAGGTTCGCCACCAGATAGTCGATATCTACGAAGATCTCGCCCGACATGCAGTGTTTGACGGCATTCTTTTCCACGATGACGCACTGCTCACCGACTTTGAAGATGCCGGGCCGGACGCCATGACCGCGTACCGGCAGGCAGGATTCCAGGGCAGTATCGGCGACATTCATCAAAACCCTGCCGAACTGCGGAGCTGGACGCGTTTTAAAAGCCAGACGCTGATCGCCTTCACGCGCACGCTGACCGATGCGGTACGAAATATTCGTGGCCCGCAGATAAAAACTGCCCGAAATATCTTTGCGCTGCCGATTCTGGAACCAGAGAGCGAGACCTGGTTCGCCCAGAACATTGACGATTTCCTTGCCGCTTACGACTGGACGGTGCCGATGGCGATGCCGCTGATGGAGTCCGTGCCGCTGGAAGAGAGCAACAGCTGGCTGGAGCGGCTAATTAAAGCCGTCGCGGCGAAGCCTTCGGGAATGAATAAAACCATTTTTGAGCTTCAGGCGCGCGACTGGAAACACCCGACGCAGAAAGGCATTGCCGACAAACAGCTGGTGGAATGGATGCAGCTGCTGCAGCTGAACGGCGTGAAGCATTACGGCTACTACCCGGACGACTTCATCAATAACCAGCCTGATATTTCACATATCAGACCTGAAATTTCCTCTTACTGGTACCCAAACAATGACTGATCGTCTTCTTTCCTTGCTGATTCTGGGCCTGGTTTTTGGGCTGCCGCTCGGTATGGCGGCGGTGTTTACCGGGAAAATCCTGCTGGACTTCGTGTTCTTCTGGCCACTGTTCATGTCGGTGCTGTGGATGACCGGCGGGCTCTATTTCTGGTACCGGCTGGAACGCCACTGGCCGTGGGGCAAAGACGTTCCGCCGCCGCAGCTGGAAGGTAATCCGCTGATTTCTATTCTGATCCCGTGCTTTAACGAAGGTAAAAATGCCCGGGAAACGATCGAAGCCGCGCTGGGACAGCGCTATACCAACATCGAAGTCATCGCCATCAACGACGGCTCTCGGGATAACACCGCCGGGATCCTGAACCAGCTTGCGGGGGAATACCCAAAACTACGAGTGATTCACCTGGCGGCGAATCAGGGCAAAGCTGTGGCACTCAAAGCCGGGGCCGCCGCCGCACGCGGGGATCTGCTGGTGTGCATTGACGGGGACGCCTTACTGGAGCGGGACACGGCGGCTTACCTGGTGATGCCGCTGATTCGCCACCCTAACGTGGGCGCCGTGACCGGGAACCCGCGGATCCGCACCCGCTCGAACCTGATTGGGCGCATCCAGGTCGGCGAGTTTTCTTCGATAATCGGGCTGATTAAACGCACCCAGCGTATTTATGGCCGTGTCTTTACCGTTTCCGGCGTGATAGCTGCTTTTCGCCGCCAGGCGCTGGCGGACGTGGGTTACTGGAGCCCGGACATGATCACCGAGGACATTGATATCAGTTGGAAACTGCAGTTGCATCACTGGACGCTCTATTTTGAGCCGCGCGCGCTGTGTTGGATCCTGATGCCGGAAACGCTCAAAGGGCTTTGGAAACAGCGACTGCGCTGGGCGCAGGGTGGGGCGGAAGTGTTTCTGGTCAACCTGCGTCGTCTGTTCCGCTGGGAGCACCGGCGGATGTGGCCGCTGTTTATGGAGTACGTGCTGTCGACGGTCTGGGCCTTCGCCTATGCGATAACCATCCTGCTGTTTATTGCCAGCCACCTGACCACGCTGCCGGCAAACCTGGTGGTTGAAACGCTCTTCCCGCCGGCGTTTACCGGGCTGCTGCTGGGCGTGATGTGCCTGATGCAGTTCCTGATCAGCCTGTTCATTGAGCGGCGCTATGAAAAGCGGATTGCCGGGTCGTTGTTCTGGATTGTCTGGTTCCCGCTGATGTACTGGATGATCGGTCTGTTCACCACCCTGGTGTCATTCCCGAAAGTGATGCTTAAACGCCGCCGCGCCCGCGCGCGCTGGGTAAGTCCTGACCGTGGAAAAGGAAGAATATGATGCAGACCAACACGCTGATTTTGACCGAAGAGCGGCTGGGGCCGAGGCTGTTCGATGGCCTGATAACCGCTATTGCCTGGGCCGGGTTTCTGTACTTTGTGTGGAAAAACTTGCTGCTGCAGCTGATGTTATTGCCCGACCAGCGCGGGGAAATCGTCGCGCAGTCGCTCAATTCCGTGCTGCTGTACCTGCTGATTGCCGCCATCAATGGCTGGCTGCTGATCCTCTGGTATCAGTACAGCCTGCGCAGGTACAGCGACCGATACCTCGATGGACACAAACCGTTTCAGCCTGGCGACCTGGCCCGCAGCTTTAACTTGTCGACGCAGCTGGTTTCCGAAATGAGCCGCTATAACCAGTTAACGGTTTATCACGACCAGATTGGGCAGATTATCGATCTTAAAAATAATCGGGCGGAGAGCGAGGCGGATCTTCCGGAAAAGCGGTCTGTATAGACCTTCGTCAGATGGGGGTTCTTAGAGCCCTTCTGCCGGAAGCCTTCAGCGCAGCAGCGTCAATGTATCTGGCAACCGCCTGGGAACAGCTTCTTTTAGGGCATCGCCCAGCAGCGTTATCTGGGCTACACGCGCCGAGTGCTTCGGCCAGACCAGCCAGTAGCCTTCCCCGCTGGCAATCGCTTCGCCAAAAGGCAGCGCGAGCTGGCCGCTTTCGATTGCCGCCTGGCATAACAACGCATCGCCGATTGAAACACCGTGGCCGCTGATGGCCGCCCGAATGCCCTGTTCCAGCGTGTCGAATACCGCGCCACGTGCAATATTCAGCTCGCTGAATCTTCCGGTATGTTTTAGCCATCTTCGCCAGTCACGGCGGTCGGGAGAGGGATGGATCAGCTCGCAGCGAGAAATGTCCATCCGGGCCTGTTCAACCAGGGTCGGTGCGCAGACCGGCACCAGCCACTCGTCGAACAGCAGGCGGGCGTCCGTCCCTGCACCAAACCGGCCGTCACCCAGCAGAATAGCGCAGTCATACGGCTCGCGCGTAAAGTCCACGCTATCGGTATCCATCCACACGCTGGTCATTTCAATTTCAGGCGTAGCGTGCCGCTGGCGGAAGGCGCTTAGCACATCCAGCAGCCAGCGCATGGTCAGCGTTGACGGTGATTTTAAGCGCAGTTTACGGTTGCCGCTGCGAAATGCATGGCAGGCCTGATCCAGCCGATGAAAGCCCTCCGAGAGCTGCATCGCCAGCGCGTTACCGGCGGCGGTAACCTCGACTTTGGGGCCATTACGGTGAAACAGCTCGCATTCGAACCAGGCTTCAAGCGTGCGGATATGTCTGCTGACCGCGCCGGGTGTGACGTTTAATTGCGCGGCGGCTTTGCTGAACGAACCTGACCGGGCGGCAACCTCAAACGCACGCAGCGCGTACAGCGGGGGCAGCGTCATAATAGCGCCTCTATTGTGAGTATTACTCACATTGAATCGCAGTTTTTTCCGTTTTTCAACTCCCGAAACAGAGGGTTTAATGCATCACAATGAAAACGATTGTGAGAATTTTGCACTATGAATCTTCCCCTGCTGGGCGCCTATACGCTCGCTGTCTTTATGCTGATCCTGACGCCGGGACCGGTTGTTGCCCTGGTGACCGGCACGGCGGCACGACACGGCAGCAAAAAAGCGTTTCTGACCGTCCTCGGGACCAACAGCGCTTCGCTGGTGCTGATTGCCTTTGCGGCCATGGTGCTGGCGGGCATTGTTTCTCTCTCGCCGCTGCACCTGTCTTTGTTGGGCCTGGCGGGCTCGGTGTTTATTGGTTGGGGGGCTATCGCCAGTCTGAAAAGCAGGCATGAAGGAGGCGGTGAAAAAACGGCAATAAGCGATGGGGGAGGACTCTTAAAAGGCTTTGTGGTTGGCGTTTCTAACCCGAAAGACATTCTGTTTTTTGTCTCTTTTTTCCCTCAGTTTATGGCGGTTACCCAGGATTTTAGCGCCAGTATTCTGACCCTCTCCCTGGTGTGGATTGCGCTTGATTTTGCCATCCTGGCGCTTTATATCCTCACCGTGCAGCGCTGGGGGCCTGAGCGGCACGGTAAGTTGCTCGACCGTCTGTCAGCGCTGTTTCTGCTCGCCGTGGCGCTGTTTGGCCTGGTCTACAATGCCCGGGCGCTGCTCTCGTTTTGAGAACGATTCATCTCCTCGCCTGTCGCTGCATGATATTACCAATGATCGGCCCGAAAGCGACCAGAATGAGGAACCGGGTCATCTGCATCGACATCACGAAGGCGATGTCGATGTGCTTGCTGGAGGCGGCGATAATCGCCACGGAATCCGCGCCGCCGGGGCTCATGGCTAAATAAGCGGTGAGCGGGTCGATATCGGCCACGACCACCAATCCCGCCGCCATCAGGCCGCAAAGGGCAATCAAAATCACAATGCTGACCGCGATGCGCGGCAGTACCTGGGCGGCATGTTTTAACAGCGGACGCGTAAATTTCAGCCCAATGCGCCAGCCGACGATGGTGTATGCCAGCACCAGTACCCACTGCGGCAGCGCGATCTCTATCCAGTTATTCTGCGAGAGCACCACGCCGGCCACCAGCGTAATCAACAGCGCTCCGGCAGGCAAACGCAGCAGTTTGGCCGCAATACAGCCGAAGGCAATAAGCCCGAAAGTTTCAGCCATCGCAACGTAAGAGCCGTGTGCAAAAAGATCGATCGTCGCAGATGTGGCAGGGACGTGCTCACCTGAGACTTTCATCAGCACGGAAGCGACGCTTGCTACCATAATCACCCGCAGATATTGCATGGCGGCGACAAGCTGCGTGTCGGCGCCGTTGGCTTCGGCCATCAGCGTCATGGCCGTGGCGGCGCCGGGGCTTAATCCCCAGAGTGCGGTGGTGCCGGGCAGGATACGCATGCGGGTCATTATCCAGCCGAGCAGCATACAGATAAAAATCACTGAAAAGACGCAGACAATAAACAGCAGCCAGTGAGCGCCGAAGGTATCGGCGAGGCTGCGGGGCATTTTGCTGGCAATCATGCAGCCGATGATGCCCTGCGCAATGAGAAACAGCGTACCGTTGGGCTGAATTTTTGCGCCGTTCAGGGAGACGACAATCCCGGCGGCCATCGGCCCGAGCAGCAGGGCGGCAGGAATATTCAGCCAGGTAAGCAGCCCGCCGAAAAGCGCGGTGGCAATAATCAGCGTGCTCCACTGCATACGCTGCGGTGACAGCAGGCGATAACCGTTAGGTGTGGCAGGATCTTGTTTCTTCATCGTTGTATAGCCGCCCGCAGCGCGGAAGAATATTCGGTTTAAGCTGGCTCACGCCGGAGTCGTGGCTTACACTCTGGGAGAGTTAAGTTATGCGAGGTTGTCCTCGCATAAATCAGATTCTAGAGGATGCCCTCGCATATCTCAATGGGCGTTATGCGAATAAATGTTAGCGGATTGATGCGAAATATTTTATGACGAAACCAGCGCCCTTAGCGGCAAACCAGCCTAAACGCCTGCGTGGCCATCTTCGCGTGGCGGCGATAACCGAAGCGGCCACACGACTCTTCGGCGAGAAGGGCTTTGACGCCGTGACCATGACCGAAATCGCCGCCAGCTCCGGCACGGCCATTGGCTCGCTGTACCGGTTTTTTCCGAACAAAGAGTCGCTGGCCGACGCGCTGCTGCTGGAGTACACCCGCGAAGTGATCGACCGGCTGGAAGTGCTGGAAGCCAGCGTTGCCGGGGTCGACATTCCCACCGCGGCGGATCTGTTCACTCGCTTTGTGCTTTCGCTGCAGTCACAGCGAACCTTTGCCCTGAGGCTGGTGGAAGAGCGTGGCGAGCATGAAGCGGCCCGGCTCCAGTTCAGGGACGCCATGCGCGGCGGGTTCTCCACCGCGCTGCAGGTTGTGCTCCCCAGTTTATCCGCCGACCGTGCTGGGCTGATGACCGTCGTCATTCTGCAAATGCTCAAAGGTGCGGCGGCGGCCAATCTGCAGAATGACGCAGAGCGTAAAGCGGTGCTCAACGAAGCGCAGGCGCTGCTGGAGCTGTACCTTTTAACGGAACAGGCGAAGTAGAGGCAGGTTACCAGCCCACGATCCGCGACCAGACCTCTTGCCCCAGACTATCTTCGCTCAGAACCTGATACCGCTGGTGCATAGCGGCGGTGGCGCAGGCGTGGTTGGGCAGAATGCGCACCCGGCTGCCGACGGGGAAATCATCGACGGCATAGGCTGAACTGTCCGGCAGGGCAATGATGCCGTGTTCCTGGTTGGTGGTGGTGACCAGCAGGTTTTCGTAAGGATCGCCGTTCAGGCTGCAGACCTGGCCGTAAGCGTAGTCCTGACTTTGCGCCGCCGTGCCTCTGTCGCGGGAAAGCGCCATCCATCCGGCATCAATAAATATCCAGCCTTTCTCTCTGTTATGGCCAATAATCGTGGCGACAACGCTAAGCGCAATATCCTCCAGGCGGCAGACGCCGACGTTTTTCATCACCAGGTCGAAGGTGGTAAACACCCCGGCTCTGACTTCATTTATGCCGGTGAGATCGTCCGCAAAATGGGCTGTCGGCGTGGCGCCTACGCTTAATACGGGACAGGCATAGCCCTGCGCACGCAGGCGGTTTCCGGCGGTTTTAATCGCGGCACATTCGGCTCTGGCGGCCGCGAGAATAGCTTCGTCCGTGCGGCAGCTATAGGATTCCCCGGCGTGAGCCAGCAGCCCGGTCAGCGTCGAGCCGCTTGCCTCAATGATGCGGGCCAGGGTCAAAAGAGCGTCACTGTGCGGCGGCAATCCGCCCCGGTGGCCGTCGCAATCCACCTCAATAAATACCGAAAACTTGAGGCCGTACGCCCGGCTGTATTCGGCCACGGCGCTAGCCTGCGGTTCGCTGTCGAGCAGAATGTGCAGGTTCACACCTTTAGCCATCAGCGCCGCCACGCGGGGAAGTTTATGGGGCGCGATGCCGACGGCGTAAAGCAGGTTGGTGTATCCCGGGGCGGCAAACGCTTCCGCCTCGGCGAGCGTGGAAACCGTGGCCGGGGAATCGCTTTGCTTCAGCAGGTAGCGGGCGGCCTCAATGGAGCGCAGCGTTTTCAGGTGCGGCCGGACCTCGCCGCCTAAAGCCTGAATCCGGGAGTAAAGCCGCTTAATATTGCGCAGGTATTTGTGTTTCTCGATCAGCAAAAAAGGGGTTTCAAGGGTAGTTATCCAGTCGGCGGACATAGCGGGTCTCCTGTGGGGTGAGGCTGCATCTTGTCATCCGGCTGGTTAGGTATAAATTAATATAAAATCAATTAATGATTAGGCCTAAACTTAATGATAAACAGCGACGATCTGGCTTTCTTCCGTACTATCGCCAGCCACGGCACGCTGGCCGCCGCCGCAAGGGCGATGAACGTCACGCCGCCCTCCGTTACGCAGCGGCTGCGCGGGCTGGAACAAAAGCTTGGCGTCGACCTTATTCTGCGCCCCTCGCGGCAGGTTTCACTCACCGATGAAGGCTCGCTGCTGCTGAGCCGGGCAGAAAAAATACTCACTGAGCTGGCTGGCCTGCAGTCTGCCCTGGACGACAGGCGGCAGCAGGTCAGAGGCAAGCTGCGCGTGCTGGCCCCGCTGGGATTCGGTAACGACTATATTGCGCCGCTGCTGGGGGAATACGCCGCGCGGCATGAAAGCCTTGAAGTGGAGTTGACGCTTTCCGACGACCCGCACTGGGCCACGCTGCACAAATGGGATCTGGTGATTTTCATCGGTGAGCTACGCGACTCCAGCATGCACTGCATTAAGCTTGCGCCCAACCAACGCTTTATCTGCGCTTCCCCGGCATATCTGAACCGGAGAGGGACGCCGCTTTCGCCGGAACAGCTGGTGGAGCACGACTGCATTGCGCTGCGGGAAAACAGCGAAGACGCCACGCTGTGGCGTTTTTCCGGCCCACAAGGGGACTGCCCGCAGCGGATCTCGCCCAGGTTGTCCAGCAACGAAGGGCGAGTAGTCAAAGAATGGGCGCTGGCGGGCAGGGGGATCATCATGCGCTCCGAATGGGATGTACTGCCGCAAATTCACAGCGGCGAGCTGGTGAGACTGTTGCCGGAATACACGCTGCCGGATGCGGATATCGTGGCGCTGAGCGGTACTCCGCAGGCAGAACGAAGCCCCCGGGCGCAAAAGTTTATCGAGCTGCTTAAGGCGCGGTTAGCGGCGAGGCCCTGGGGGGAATAGGCTCAGGCGATTGGCGCCAGGGTATAGGAAATAGCATCTCCATCATCAACCATGCCAAGGGTAGCAAAGCCTGCCCGGTCCAGATGCATGCCTGCAATCAGCAGTTTTTCCCTTGCGGCTTGTTTCAGCACTTTTTTCCGCGTTTGTTCGGCTTGCACCGGATCAACGTCAAAGAGAATAGAGGCGCCAGGCAGCGCAGATTGAATGTGGGGATAATGAACGATGTCTCCCCATATGAGTAAGCTTTTATCATCCGCATCAATGCGAAAGCCGGTGTGGCCCGGCGTGTGACCCGGTAACCAAACCGGGAGGACACCCGCTGTGATTTCACGCTGGCTAAAAAAATGTAGGTTCTGGGCATAGGCCTCTAATGTTTGACGTGCCAGCCTGAAGTTAAGCTTGCCCCGTTCGTTGGCGCCTGTTTGTTTTTCATCATCCCACCAATATTCTGCTTCCAGAGGGTGCAAATAAAGTTCCGCCTGTTTATATACAGGGTTTCCTTCAGCATCCAGCAGGCCGCCAATATGGTCAGGATGACAGTGACTCAATAAAACCATGTCCACGTCATCAGGCCCGACGCCCAGGGCGGCAAGATTTGCTCTCAATTGCCCACCAACGTTATTCCGTCCCCCCGTACCTGTATCCACCAGCAGGGTTAGACCCTGCCCGCGAATCAGGTAAGCGTTAATGTGAATATTACCGGGCTCAGCCAGGCCTGCGCTCTGCTGGATGGCTTCTGCTTCTGCGATGTCGATGCCAGAGAGTAAATCCAGACTAGCGGGCATAGAGCCATCACTTAAGGCGGTAACCAGAAAATCGCCAATCTGGCAGGACGGAAAAGATGAATAATTCATAAAGACCTCAGGGGGAGTTCAGGAGAGAGACCCGGTTTTTATGCCTGACGGCGGTGGAGCAAAATCATTCGACGCTTGCTCACTTCCAGAAACATGACATCGACAAATTTCCGCAGGCGTAAATCAGCTTAATGATTTTTTGTCATGCTACTGGCTATGCTTCGGCAAATGAATCGACAATATTTCATTGATCAGTGATATTTAGTCACTGATTGTTCATTGTCTGTCTGGAGGCGTATGCGTAGAAAAATTCCCAGCAGTACATCTCTGCAAGCTTTTGAAGCGGCGGCCCGGCACGGTAACTTTGCCCGGGCCGCCGAGGAGCTTTCGCTGACGGAAGGGGCCATTAGTCGCCAGATTGCACGCCTTGAATCGTTACTGGATTGTCGACTATTTGACCGGACAGGGAGCCGAGTGAAACTCAACCCTGTCGGGACGCGTTATGCCTCTCATGTTCGCGAAACGCTTAAGCGAATGGAAAGAGACACTCAGTACATCATGGGGATGCCCAGGGACAGCAGGAGTCTGGATATTGCCGCCCCGCCGACATTTTCGAGCCGGTGGCTTATCCCCCGGCTGAGCCGTTTTGCCGCTTTGCATCCGGATATCACGTTAAATATTGCCGCCAGAACCGATCCTTTTGTTTTGAGCGGCAGCGGTTTTGATGCCGTAGTGCATTTTGAACATGCCGCGTGGGCCGGGATGCGCGTGCAATTTCTCTTTGAGGAAAAACTGGTTCCCGTATGCCACCCGGGTTTGTTAACAGATCATGAGGGAAAGGGGCAGTTGAAGGATTTACCAAGAATTCACCGACGACTGAACCCGGATGCCTGGCATCACTATGCCCGTGCAACGGGCATAAGCCTTGATAATCTGGCGCAGGGGGTCCGGTACGATCTTCATGAAATGGCCATTGCTGCCGCCCTGGCTGGGCAAGGCGTTGCCCTGGTACCACGTATGTACGTTGCACAAGAACTCGATAGCGGAAGGCTGGTCGCTCCCTGGCCGGAATCAGACTCGTTGAGTAAAAAATTCTGTTTAGTTAAACCGGTGGAAACGGGAATAAACGAATCTGCATTAAGCGATTTTGAGCGCTGGCTACTGGGCGAAATAAATACGCAAACAGGGACATTCCGCTAATATAGTGACGCAGCCTATAGCGTAATACCATTAAGGTGAATAATGACTATTCAGGTTTTAATTCCAGATGATTATCAGCTTGCCACTCAGGCACTCACTTTTCTCCGCAGCCATGATAAGTTCCGCTGCACGTCACTGGGGGATTTAACGAAAGCCGCTCAGGCAGACGAGGCGCTTTTGAATGCTCAGGCATTAATCCTTATTCGTGAAAGAACCGTGGTCGATGAGGCATTTTTACGCCGGACTCCGAATCTAAAGCTGATCAGCCAAACGGGTAAATTAGCAAGAAATGTTGATATTGAAGCCTGTACACGGGCAGGTGTTGCGCTGGTTGAAGGGGTGGGTTCTCCGGTGGCTCCGGCAGAATTAGCCTGGTTATTGATTATGGCCTCGAGGCGTAAACTGGTCTCCTCAGTGAATGCGATGAGAGAAGGGCGATGGCAAACGGAAATAGGATCTGCGGTTAGTCAGCAAGTCATCGGTATTCTTGGGTTCGGCAAGATAGGTAAACGCCTTGCAAGTTATGCGCAGGCATTTGATATGCAGGTTCAGGTTTGGGGAAGTGAACGGGCTAAGGAGGAGGCGCGGTCTGCCGGATTTCTGGTGCCGGAAAATCGTGAACAGTTTTTTGCTACATCCGATATTGTCACCGTGCACCAGCGTTTAGTGGCGCAAACAGAAGGTAATATTACCTTTGCCGACCTGTCTGCGATGAAAGCCGACGCCTTGTTCGTTAATACCAGTCGTGCGGAGCTGGTTGCGGAAGGGGCACTTTACGAAGCGCTAAAACAGGGGCGCCCTGGCTATGCTGCGCTGGATGTTTACGAGGATGAACCTGTTTATAACACAACTCACCCTTATTTAAGTATGCCGAATGTATTGTGTACTCCTCATCTTGGCTATGTAGAACAGGCCAGTTACGATTTATATTTCAAAGTGGCGTTTGATAATGTCATTAGATATTTCGAAGGGGATAGATCACAGGTGATAAATTTATCCTTTTGATAATCGATGGCGTGCAAAATAGATAAAGTTAGATGTCACTGGAGTGCTGGCTAATTTGCACTCCTCTCTGTGAATAATGTGGTAACCGGGGGGGGGTATAGGTGAAGATGATATTTGATTTCATTTTTCTCTCTGGTTGCCCACGCTGTTTTTATTGAAAGCATCGAGTAAGCGAGTGCTAAGGAACCCAACATGCAGCCTTTTCATCAGCTGACGGCCACCAGCCTGACTGGCCAGCAGGTCGCTTTGTCCGATTACGCCGGTAAGCTGGTGCTGGTGGTCAATACGGCCAGCCAGTGCGGCTTCACGCCACAGTACGCAGGCCTTGAGGCGCTCTATAAGAAGTACGCCGCGCAGGGGCTGGTGGTGCTTGGTTTCCCCTGCAACCAGTTTGGTAAACAGGAACCCGGTGACGCCGACGAAATCTCGCAGACCTGCCATATTAATTACGGTGTCAGCTTCCCGATGTTCGCAAAGGTCGAGGTCAACGGCACCGCAGCGCATCCCGTGTTTCGTTATCTGAAGAAAGAATTGCCTGGCGTGCTGGGCGGGCGGATCAAGTGGAACTTCACAAAGTTCCTGATTGGCCGGGACGGAAAACCGCTGAAGCGTTTTGCTCCGTTCACTACCCCGGAGAAAATGGAAGCTATAATCGTGGCGGCACTTAAAATCTGAGGTGCCCGTCATTGGAAAAGTAATGCTATCTGTGCGACGTGAAAGGGCTAAGTGAAGAACAGGGTGATGCAAAAAACTGGCGATCTCTCAATCAGGTGCTGCGGATATACGTTGCACAAGAGCTTGGCCTCGGAAGGCTTGTCGGCCCCTGGCCGGAAGCAGCCTATAGAGTAATACCATTAAGGTGAATAATGACTATTCCAGAGGTTATACGTGAAGATGAGATTTGATTTCATTTTTCTCTCTGGTTGCCCACGCTGTTTTTATTGAAAGCATCAAGTAAAATCGCTTTCTAAAATACGCCGTCCTGAACTCTTCATCAGGCGAGGCGTGTGTAGCAGCGTAACTTGAAGCTAACGCATTGACGCCGCAACTAGTAAACCAATAAAGAATTTCCTCATCACTTGGCGTTACCTTTCGTGTGATCTCCATACCTCGCTCGTTCACCACAAAATGATATTCCTGGTCATGAATCTCCAGGTAGGGTGTCGCGAAATAGTCAGGCTTATCAGGAATAATAAAGTAATGGTTTGGCCTGACGCCGCCCCCGAGTTGCTCGCCAATAGCCAGAAGCTCAGCTCTCAGCGTTTCGATAGTTTTCATTGTGCGATGTTCAACATGTCGGTTCTCCCTCACTCCAGGCTGGGTGTTTAAGTTTTTTATTAATACACCAGTGTTCAATGAAAGTTTGAAGTCTACCCATCCACCAGGAGGATCCCATTCTCCCCGAGCAGAAATGATATCGCCATCAATATCATCTATCACTACGCCATCAATAGCCTATGAAAATGTTACCTGCATTTCTGGTTGAGATTTAGCCCATTCGATAACCTCGTCTGAGGGCACTGTTTTTCCAGAACAGAAATCGACGAGATAACCCTCGGATAATTTTGTCAGGCAGCTTGCAGCTGCGAGTGTAGCAACGGCTCCAGAGGCAGGTGCCCTGGCGCAAAATGTGATATCGAAGTTCAGGGATCTGGATAAGTTAAGTTCATTGAGCACCTCGTTATCCAGGTCGCTGGCGTAATATTCGAAGCCAGAAATTACGCCGTTAACTGAACAGCGCAGGAATCCACTGAACGTTAGTAAGGCGATATCGCTGTCAAGCTCACAGGGAAACCCTTGCTGTAATATCTCTTCTTTCCACTCTTCTGGCGTCGGTAGGTTGTGCGTGTGTAAATAAACACCGAAATCACGAGACATATTTAACTTGCCCTGATTTGAACTTAGTTTTTCGACGAAAAATAGGAGCGTGCCGAACCGCAGATAACGAAAGCGATAATGATGCTGATCAACCAGGGGATCTTCGAACCATAAAAGAAACGATTGCCAATCTCGTTTCCCAGAGTAAAACACGTAAATATCGTAGCACCTGAGTACCAGGCTCGGATAAAGTCTCTTTTCTTGAGCATCTTATAACTTCTCGAATGTCGAATACCAGGATGCTACTGCTGACGCGGGTAAAAAATCAATGACCACAACCTGACAATATTGGTAGTTATCAAACGTTATGCGCAATTATGTTTGGCATCGCTGGAATGCTGATTCGGACTTAAGTTAAAAAACAACGTCCAGTAACTGCGTTTTCATTGTGGCTTCAAAGGGCAGAATTTCAGCTGTAGCAATGTTGAGTTTCTGGAATGGATCCTGGCTAAGGCGGGCTTCCAGAGACTCAATGCTGTCACATTTTGCAAGAATCACGCCGCCATTACGGGGAATTCGCCTGCCTGACGCAAGAAATACTCCCTCTGCGTAACCTTTCTTCAGCCACTCAACATGAGCAGGAATTTGAGCGTCAACTTCTTCTAACGGTTTTATATAAGTGAGAACAACAACGTAAATGATGCTCATCATAAGATCCTGATGTAAGAAACCGCGGGTTTGTGAGTCATTTATAAATGGACAGACGTACGAATGCAAAGCCCGGCAGGTTGCTCGTTTTAAGCTATGAGAGTAGACGCTATCGTACGGAATAAAAAACCTGGCGATCTCTCAATCGCCAGGCGGGTTGCAAAGACTTTAGGTTATTTACCCAGAATCTCTCTGCGCACGATCTCTGCCCCGGCACTCAGGGCGTGCAGTTTGCCTCTGGCCACATGGCGCGGCAGCGGAGCCATACCGCAGTTGGTAGAAGGGTAGAGATTTTCGGCATCAACGAACTGCAGCGCTTTGCGCAGGGTGTTGGCCACTTCTTCCGGGGTTTCAATGGCGTGGTTGGCCACGTCGATGGCGCCCACCATCACTTTCTTGCCGCGAATCAGCTCGAGCAGATCCATCGGCACGTGGGAGTTGTGGCACTCCAGCGAAATGATGTCGATGTTTGAGGTTTGCAGCTTTGGAAACGCCTCTTCGTACTGGCGCCACTCGGAACCCAGCGTTTTTTTCCAGTCGGTGTTGGCTTTGATGCCGTAACCGTAGCAGATGTGCACCGCGGTTTCGCACTTCAGCCCTTCGATGGCGCGCTCCAGCGTGGCGATGCCCCATTCGTTCACTTCGTCGAAGAAGACGTTGAAGGCTGGCTCATCGAACTGAATGATGTCCACGCCGGCGGCTTCCAGCTCTTTCGCTTCCTGGTTCAGGATCTTGGCGAATTCCCAGGCCAGTTTTTCGCGGCTTTTGTAGTGGTTGTCATACAGCGTGTCGATCATGGTCATCGGGCCAGGCAGCGCCCATTTGATTGGCCGATCGGTCTGTTTGCGTAGGAACTTCGCATCTTCCACAAACACCGGTTTTTGACGAGCCACGGCGCCGACCACGGTCGGGACGCTGGCATCGTAGCGGTTACGAATGCGCACGGTTTCGCGTTTCTCGAAATCCACGCCGTCCAGGTGTTCGATAAAAGTGGTCACGAAGTGCTGGCGAGTCTGCTCGCCGTCGCTGACGATGTCGATATCGGCCAGCTGTTGTTCGTGCAGCGCCAGGCGCAGGGCGTCCTGTTTACCCTCAATAAGTTCCTGATCCTGCAGCTTCCACGGCGACCACAGCGTTTCAGGCTGAGCCAGCCAGGACGGTTTTGGCAGGCTGCCGGCAGTGGACGTAGGCAATAATCTTTTCATGTCGAATAACCTTGTATTTGGTGTCTCAAAGAGGGTAGTTAGCAGACCACTGCTCTAAAATTGTTTGGTACGGTTTGATGAAGTGCTCTTCAGTAAACTTCCCTTGTTCGATGGCCAACCGGCTGCGTTCTTCACGATCGTAAACAATTTGAGTAAATGAATGATCCTGGTGGTTCAGGCTTGGCTGGAAGCACAGCCCGGCCGGAGAATTCGCGTTGTAAATCTCAGGGCGGTAGATCTTCTGGAACGTCTCCATGGTGCTGATGGTGCTGATAAGCTCGAGGTTCGAGTAGTCATTCACCAGGTCGCCCGTGTGGTAGAAGGCAAACGGCGCCACGCTGTTGGGCGGCATGAAATAACGAGCCTTCAGCCCCATTTTGTTGAAGTAGAGATCGGTCAGGGAAGATGAATCCTGTTCATATTCAATGCCCAGCACCGGGTGGCGGTTCCCGGTCTGGCGGTAAACGTTTTTGCTGGAAACGCTCAGGCAAATCACCGGCGCTTTATTGAAATTTTCTTTGTAGGTGTCTGAGCCAACGAAGTGTCTGAACAAGTTCCCGTGCAGCACGCCGTAATCTTCCGGGATGGTGAATTCTGCGCGATCCTGGTTGTACGCTGGCAGCAGGACGCTGAAATCATAGTCGCGAACGTAGGAAGAGAAGTTGTTCCCGACAATGCCTTCGATGCGCTGGCCGGTTTTCTTATCCAGCACGTGAGTTTTTAAAATCTCAATCGCCGGGAAGGTCTTGCCGTTGCCTTCGACATCCAGCTCAACGGAAATAATTTCAAGTTCAACGCCGTAGCGGTCGGAAGTGGGGTTGTCCCAGTTCGCCAGGGAGTTGAAGCGGTTATCAATCATGATCAACGCGTTACGCAGGTTCTCCTGACGCTTCTCGCCGCGGGCCAGGTTGGCAAAATTGGTTGTGATGCGCGTATTCCCTGACGGGTTGTAATTCTCATCAAAAACAATGCTCTTAAGAGTAAAAGTAAACGCTTTAGTCATGGTAATCCGGCACCTTAGTTCTGTTTTTTGCCTGTATCTACTGCTTGATTTCTCACAGATAACCTTTAGTTAGCTGTGGTTTTACCTGTCAGTAATCTTCACATTGCATGTCGTTAACAATATTGCATCTTTTATGCCTGAGTCACAGTTTTAGTAAAAGTGATTTAATTTCATTAGAACATGAGCGGTGTTCATGATTTGGAATATGGCCCGGAGAGGAGTCCTCCGGGCCTGATGAATCGGTCAGTTATCAACCTTTGGCGGGCGAATTTTAAACCAAATCGCATACATGGCGGGCAGGAACAACAGCGTCATAAAGGTGCCGCCAAACGTCCCGCCGATAAGTGTGTAAGCCAGCGCCCCCCAGAATACGGAATGGGTCAGGGGAATAAACGCCAGAATCGCCGCCAGGGCGGTGAGCAGCACCGGGCGGGAACGCTGGATAGTGGCTTCAACCACGGCATCAAAAGACGTCAGCCCCGCCTGCTCGTTATGCTTAATCTGGCCGATGAGGATCAGCGTGTTGCGCATCAAAATGCCTGAAAGCGCAATCAGCCCCACCAGGGCGTTGATGCCGAACGGCTGATTGAAAATCAGCAGCGTCGGCACCACGCCGATAAGCCCCAGCGGGCTGGTGGCAAACACCATCAGCATGGCTGAGATCGACCGAACCTGAAGAATAATCACCAGCAGCGTCAGGGCTATCATGATCGGGAACAGCGGAGCCATTGCCGTCGTGGCCTTGCCGGACTCCTCAATGGCGCCCGCTTCTTCAAGGCGGTATCCCGCCGGGAGTTCAGCCACAATCGGTTGAATTTGTTTCATGATAGCCGTCGACACATCCGGCGGCTGGAGGCCATCGGCCACATCGCCGCGCACGGTAATGGTTGGCGTCCTGTCGCGACGCCGGAGCACCGGATCTTCCATCACAACCTCAACTTTACCGATTTGCGAGAGCGGCACTTTTTGCCCGTTTGCGCCGATGAGCGTTAAGGCGGCGAGCTGCGCCGGATCGTCCCTGACGCTGCCGCGCGCCCGGCCCGTGACCTGCACAGAGCGAATATCTTCCCGCACTTCGGTCAACGGCGCGCCGGAAAGCAGGAACTGTAATTGCTGCGAGACGGAAGCGGTGGTTAAGCCCACGGCGTAAAGCCGGTCCTGGTTCAGGGTAAAATGTAGCGTAGGCACCCGAGAGCCCCAGTCGATGTTCACGGTGCGCATCAGACCGCTTTGATTCATCACTTTTTCAACCCGTGAAGAAATCGTTCTGAGCACGTCCGGATCTGGCCCCATCACGCGAAATGCCACCGGGTAGGGCGTATAAGGCCCGAAGACCAGTTGGGTGACGCGCACCTGCGCCTCCGGTGCCAGGCCGTTGCTGATGGCCTGCCGCAGCCGCATTTTCAACGCTTCTCGCGCATCGGGATCGGGCGTGAGGATCACGATTTTTGCAAACGAAGGATCGGGCAGCTCGGGCGCCATGGCCAGGTAGAAACGCGGCGCGCCCTGGCCAATGTAGGAGGTGACGATTTTTGACTCTTTCTGCGCGCTCAGCCATTTCTCAATGCGTTCGGTAGTCTTCGTCGTTTGCTCGATAGACGTCCCGTAAGGCAGCTGAACTTCCACCAGCACTTCCGGGCGGTCTGAGATCGGGAAGAATTGTTTCTTTACCACGGCCATTCCGGCTATCGCCAGTACAAACAGGCCGATGACCGAACCGGCGGTCAGCCACTTGCGGGCGATGACTTTTTTGAGTAACGCGCGAAAGCGATTGTAGTTTTTGCTGGTGTACAGCGCGTGTTCTGCCAGCGCGGCTTTGTGCATATCCGGGAGCAATTTGACGCCGAGGTAGGGCGTGAACACTACGGCCACCAGCCAGGATGCTATCAGCGCGATGCCCACAATCCAGAACATGTTGCTGGTGTACTCCCCGGCGGTAGAGTGGGCGAAGCCGTTCGGCATAAAGCCGATGGCGGTTACCAGCGTGCCCGCCAGCATGGGCGCGGCGGTGTGGCTCCAGGCATAGGCAGAGGCCTTCACGCGGCTATAGCCTTCCTCCATTTTCACCACCATCATTTCAATGGCGATGATAGCGTCGTCCACCAGCAGGCCCAGCGCCAGAATAAGCGAGCCTAAGGTTATCCTGTCGAAGTTTTTATCGGTGGCGGCCATGACGATAAACACCACCGCCAGCGTCAGCGGCACGGCGGCGGCAACCACGATGCCTACTCGCCAGCCCATGCTGATAAAGCAGACCACCATTACCACCAGCAGGGCGACAAAAAACTTCACCATAAACTCATCCACGGCGGAGCTGATGTTCACTGACTGATCGCTGACTTTACTGAAGCTCATGCCGAGCGGCATCGTGTCGTTGATTTTACGGGTTTCCTGATCCAGGGCTTTGCCCAGATCAAGCCCGTTCCAGCCGTCACGCATGACCACGCCGAGCAGCAGGGCCGGCTCGCCGTTGTTTCTGACGAGGAACGTGGCCGGATCTTCATACCCGCGCTCGACGTCGGCGACATCGGAGAGTTTCAGCGTTTTCCCCTGAGCCACGATGGGGGTATCGCGGATTTTTGAGAGCTGATCCAGCGCGCCATCCACGCGGATAAACACCTGCGGGCCAGCGGTTTCGATTGAGCCTGCAGGGGTGAGCAGGTTCTGGTTGCTCAGCGCCTGAAAGATGTCCAGCGGCGAAACACCAAGCGTGGCAAGCCTGTCATGAGAGAACGAAACAAAAATGCGTTCAGCCTGTTCACCGATAATATTTACTTTTTTCACGCCGGGGACGTGCAGCAATTGCTGGCGCAGGTTCTCGGCGTCACGCACCAGCAGACGCTGCGGCTCGCCTTTTGCTTTCAGGGCAAAGAGCGCGAAGGTCACGTCCGAAAATTCGTCATTCACCAGCGGGCCAATCACGCCATCAGGCAGATTTTTGGCCTCATCGCTGATTTTTTTCCGCGCCTGGTAAAACGCCTCCGGTACGTTGGCGGGCAGCGTACTGTCTTTTAGAGAGACCACGCTGTAGGCAAGGCCCGGGCGGGTATAGGTTTCCGTGCGGTCGTAGTCGTCCAGCTCCTGCATTCTTTTTTCAAGTGGCTCGGCCACCAGATCCTGCATTTGCTGCGCGGTTGCTCCCGGCCAGGCGGTGATCACGGTCAGCTGTTTCACCGTAAAAGGCGGGTCCTCGGCTCGGCCCAGTTTAAAGAACGCGATGATCCCGGCCAGCGTGATGAGCAGGATCAGGAACAGCGTGACTGATTTTTCACGCACCGCGAGGGCCGAAAGGTTAAAGCGAGAATCGCTCATTAGGGTGCTCCCGCCAGATCGGTGGTGCTCTGTGCGAGCGGCCTGACTTCTTCGCCTTCGTGCAGCAGGTGTGCGCCGAGGGCGACGATGCTGGCGTGGCTGTCAATATCGGTTGCAACAATGGCGGATTCATCGGTGATGCGGCGGATGCTCACCGGGTGCCAGCTAACTTTGGCCGGTTTACCGCTTACCACCCAAATGCCGGTGCCTTTCTCTTTCCCTGCGTCATAGAGCGAGGCCAAAGGCACAATCACGTTTTGCGACGGGGAGCCCGCATCCGGGATGGCGACCGTGACGGTGCTGCCGAGCGGGGCCTGGGCAAGTGCGCCAGCGAGCACAAACTTCGCTTCAAATGTGCGGGTTTGAGGGTCGGCGGCGTTGGAAAGCTGACGTAAGGTAGCGGCCACGGGAGCGCTATCTGAACCGTAAAGATGAGCCTGAGCTACGGTGCCCAGCGCCGGGCGCAGCGTTTCCGGCAAATCGACGACCGCTTCACGCTGGCCCGCCCGGGCCAGGCGAATCACTGCTTGCCCGGCGGCGACAACCTGGCCCGGCTCGGCCAATGTGTCCACGATCACGCCGTCAGAATCTGCCGTCAGCACCGCATAATTCATGGCGTTTTTAGCCACGTTGGCCTGCGCAATCGCTGCCTGCAGATCCGCTCTGGCGCTGTCGGCCTGGGCTTTGATTTGATCGTACTGCGAGGCAGAAATTGCGCCACTGCCGACGATGCTTCTGTAGCGAGCTTCATCGGCGGCGGCCTGTTTAGCGCGGGCTTTGGCGGCAGTCACGGCCTGATCCTGCGCTTTAGCCTGCAGGCTTAAGTCCTGCGGATCCAGCCGGAGCAGAGGCTGGCCGTTTTTCACCGTCTGGCCCTTGTCCACCAGGCGCTCAAGGATTTTGCCCGGCACGCGAAAACCGAGGTCGCTTTGAATTCGGGAGGCGACAATGCCGGTAAAAGCGCGGGCGTTGTCGCTGGCGGACTGAACCGCGACCACGCGAACCAGCGGCGGCTGAGTGCGCGGATCCGCTGGCTGAGATGAGTCACCGCAGGCGGTGAGCGCCGAGCACAATAGCGCCACGGCGGCCGGAAAAGGCTTAAGACGAAACATACGTTCCCTTATAAACGCGGAGCAGGAACGCAGATAATTATTCAAGTGACCAATTTAGTCAATGGTCACAAGGTGCGATCAGGGCATCAAACTTTTGATGATAAGCGCGGGCAAAAGCAGTTCAGCCTGTTTAGCCAGCTCGAGGTTGTATTGCAGCTGTATCGGGCTGATATACGGCAGCATGACGAGAAAAACGGCGTTAACGGTATCATCCATCGGGCTGCGGCGCTCAAATTCGCCGGACTGACGGCCTGCATGAATAATGGTGGTTAGCACTTCCCGCAGCTGTAGCTTGTAGCGTTCGGCCGAAGGCCAGTTTTCCAGGCACGAGACAATGGCGATGTCGTGCAGTTTCCGGTCATAGAAGAACAGATCGCTGCCCGCGGCGATTAAGGCGCAGAACATCGCCCGTAGCTTAGCCGATGCACCGGGGGTGTCATCCACCGCCTGGCTGACGATTTCCATCATTTTTGTCAGGCGGTTGTCGCAGATAACTTCGCCAATTTCCTGCTTGGATTTAAAAAACTTGTAGATATAAGCCTTGGAATAGCCGATGGCTTTGGCCAGGTCGGAAACCGTTGTTTTTTCAAATCCGTAGTGGCCGAAGAATTCGGTCGCCGCCTCGATAATCTGTTCCCTGACGCTGTGTTCCGCAGGCCCTCTGGTTTCCCCGCCCTGGACGTGAGTTTCAGACATACTTTCTCCCTGTGTTCGGATTTGTGAATGGTGACTATTGTAGCATCAGGTCACTCAGGGAGCGATGTCATTGCGGCCAGGCTAGTGGGCGAACAGCTGAATAAAGCGTTTCACCGACGGGGAACGTTCAAACTGTCGCCAGGCCAGCGCAATGTCCGTTTTCACCTGATCACCGCGAATTGCGTGGAAGGTGACGTTCGGGCAGGCGATGCAGGTCATCGATTGGGGAACCAGGGCGAAGCCGAAGCCTGCCGAGACCATGCTTAACGAGGATGAGATTTGGGATGCCTGGCGAGCGCTTTTCAGATCGATACCCGCCCGCAGGCAGGCGTTATACATCAGTTCATACAATCCGGGAGCCACTTCTTCCGGGAAAAGCACCGGCGGGACATCGGCCAGCGCCTGGAGCGCCAGTTCTTTCTCCCCTGAAAGAGGATGATCCTTGTGCAGGGCAATCATCATTGGCTCTTCGTCAATCAGCTTAAGGCTAAACCGCTTGCTGCTTTCGCAGGGCAGGCGCACAAACGCCACGTCCAGCAAGCCATCATCCAACTCCTGCATCAGACCCGCCATATTGGTTTCCCGCTGACGTAGTTCGATGGCCGGATAGTGCGCCTGAAACTGACGCAGCAGAGAAAAAATCTTTGGATTAAACGCATTTGAACTGGTTATTCCGAGCGACAGCTTGCCGTTAATACCCCGGGCAATGCCGCGGGCTTTCTCCAGCGCCGCATCGCTGTGGGCCAGAATCTGGCAGGCATCCTGATAAAACGCTTCTCCCGCATCCGTCAGCTCCACGCCTCTGGTCAAGCGGTGCAGCAGGGGCGTACCCACTTCACGTTCCAGCCGCTGAATTTGTTGGCTAAGGGGAGGTTGTGAAATACCCAGCAGTTCGGCTGCGCGGGTGAAGTTGTGCGTCTGGGCGACGGCGACAAAATAGCGGAGATAGCGAAGTTCCATATCAAAAACGTCTCAAACCAGAAGGGCTTTTATATTGGAACTGTGAGCTGGATCACGTCAACATTTAATTAAAGTTTCTTAACCTTTAGCCAGAGGGAATGAAAGCCATGAGCGATCTAACTCTATGTTCCTGCGAAGAAAGTCTTTTAGAGATGGTCGAGACCTTTGCCTCAGCCAATAAAGAAAACATGATATATCAGACTTCATTGATGAGCGCATTGCTGAGCGGCGTCTATGAAGGGGAAACCACCATGGCCGACCTGCTTAAGCACGGTGACTTTGGCCTGGGGACCTTTAACGAGCTGGACGGCGAGATGATTGCCTTTAACAGTAACGTGTATCAATTACGGGCGGACGGCAGCGCGAGAGCAGCCAGCCCGCAGCAGAAAACCCCGTTTGCGGTGATGACCTGGTTTAAACCTCAGTACCGCTTGCGCATCAATAGCCTGACCAGCCGCCAAAAACTGCACGAGATTATCGACGCAAAAATTCCCTCCGATAACCTGTTTTGTGCCCTGCGCATCGACGGTCATTTCCACCACGCACATACCCGCACGGTACCGCGCCAGAAGCCGCCATATCGCGCGATGACAGACGTGCTGGACGACCAGCCGGTGTTCCGCTTTAACGGCCGTAAAGGCGTGCTGGTTGGGTTCCGCACCCCACAGCATATGCAGGGCATCAACGTGGCGGGCTATCACGAACACTTTATTACTGATGACCGCCAGGGCGGCGGGCATCTGCTCGATTATCAGCTGGAGCAAGGCGAGCTGACCTTCGGTGAGATCCACAAGCTGATGATCGATCTTCCGGCAGACAGTGCATTTCTTAACGCCAACCTGCACCCCGAAAATCTCGACGCGGCTATCCGCGCGGTTGAAAACTAGCGTTCCCTGAGGAGATGTGAGCCATGAATAATAAAAAACCTTTGCGCCAGTGGGCGCACGGCGCTGACATGGTAGTCAGCCAGCTTGAAGCTCAGGGCGTGAAGCACGTCTTTGGGATCCCAGGGGCGAAGATTGATAAGGTCTTTGATTCGCTGAACGACTCGCCGATTGAACTTATTCCGGTCCGCCACGAAGCCAATGCGGCCTTTATGGCGGCGGCGGTGGGGCGCATCACCGGGAAAGCGGGCGTAGCGCTGGTGACCTCCGGCCCTGGCTGCTCAAACCTGATAACCGGCATGGCAACCGCCAACAGCGAAGGTGACCCGGTTGTGGCGCTGGGTGGCGCGGTGAAACGTTCCGATAAAGCCAAACTCGTACACCAAAGTATGGACACCGTGGCGATGTTTAGCCCGGTGACGAAATATTCGGTAGAAGTGCCTTCTTCGGACGCCATTGCGGAGGTGGTTTCAAACGCTTTCCGCGCCGCCGAGCATGGTCGTCCCGGTAGTGCCTTTGTCAGCCTGCCGCAGGACATCAGCGACGGCCCGGCAACCGGGAATATTCTGCCTGCCAACGGGGCGGTGAAAGCCGGTGCAGCGCCTGACGCCGCTATTAACGATGTGGCGAAACTTATCTCGCAGGCCAAAAATCCTGTATTCCTGCTTGGGCTGATGGCAAGCCAGCAGGAAAACAGCGCGGCGCTGTTCCATCTGCTGGAAAAAAGCCATATCCCGGTCACCAGCACCTATCAGGCCGCAGGTGCCGTGAATCAACAGCACTTTTCTCGTTTTGCCGGGCGCGTGGGGCTGTTTAATAACCAGGCCGGCGATCGCCTGTTACAGCTTGCCGATCTGGTTATCTGTATCGGCTACAGCCCGGTGGAATATGAGCCAGCGATGTGGAATACCGGTGATGCCACGCTGGTGCATATCGACGTTCTACCTGCTTATGAAGAACGTAACTACGTGCCGGACGTCGAGCTGGTGGGCGATATCGCCAGCACGCTGGACAAGCTCACCGCCCGCATAGAAAAACCGCTGATCCTTAGCCCGCGTGCGTCAGAAATCCTGGTGGACAGGCAGCACCAGCGTGAACTGCTGAGCCGCCGGGGCGCACAGCTGAATCAGTTTGCACTCCATCCGTTGCGCATCGTCCGGGCGATGCAGGACATCGTCAACGACGACGTGACCCTGACCGTCGATATGGGCAGTTTCCACATCTGGATTGCCCGGTACCTGTATAGCTTCCGCGCGCGCCAGCTGATGATCTCCAACGGGCAGCAAACCATGGGCGTAGCGCTGCCGTGGGCCATTGGCGCGTGGCTGGTGAATCCGGACCGCAAGGTGGTTTCGGTGTCCGGCGACGGCGGGTTCCTGCAGTCCAGCATGGAGCTGGAAACGGCGGTGCGCCTGGGTGCTAACGTGCTGCACATCATTTGGGTGGATAACGCCTACAACATGGTGGCTATTCAGGAAGAGAAAAAATATCAGCGTTTATCTGGCGTGAACTTCGGGCCGGTGGACTTCAAAGCTTACGCGGATGCTTTCGGTGCACGGGGCTTCGCGGTGGAAAGTGCGGAAGCGCTGGAGCCGACTTTACGCGCCGCCATGGATGTGAAGGGTCCTGCGGTGGTCGCCATTCCGGTTGATTACAGCGACAACCATTTGCTGATGAGTCAGCTGCACCTCAGCCAAATTCTTTAAACTACAGAAGGATATTGTGATGAAAAAAGTAGCATTGGTTACCGGAGCCGGTCAGGGGATCGGGAAAGCTATCGCGCTGCGCCTGGCCAAAGACGGCTTTGCCGTCGCCGTGGCGGACTACAACGCCAAAACCGCAAAAGCAGTGGCGGACGAAATTAACCGCAACGGCGGCCGCGCGCTGGAAGTGACTGCGGACGTGTCCGACCGCGATCAGGTCTTCGCCGCCGTTGAGGCTGCCCGCAAAGGACTGGGCGGGTTTGATGTCATCGTCAACAACGCTGGTGTAGCCCCTTCTACGCCTATCGAGGAGATCACCCCGGAAATCGTCGATAAGGTCTATAACATCAACGTGAAGGGCGTAATTTGGGGTATTCAGGCCGCGGTTAAAGCCTTTAAAGCCGAAGGCCACGGCGGGAAAATCATTAACGCCTGTTCCCAGGCGGGGCACGTGGGTAACCCCGAGCTGGCGGTTTACAGCTCCAGCAAATTTGCCGTGCGCGGCCTGACCCAAACCGCTGCGCGTGACCTGGCCCCGCTGGGCATCACCGTGAACGGCTACTGCCCGGGGATTGTCAAAACGCCGATGTGGGCCGAAATCGACCGCCAGGTGTCTGAAGCGGCGGGTAAACCGCTGGGCTACGGCACCGCCGAGTTCGCGAAACGCATCACCCTGGGCCGTCTTTCTGAACCAGAAGATGTGGCTGCCTGCGTCTCTTACCTGGCCAGCGCGGATTCCGATTATATGACCGGCCAGTCGCTGCTCATCGACGGCGGGATGGTCTTTAATTAAAAAAAGGTTTTAATGTGGAGTACCTTTTGGCCCGGCGGGGAACCGCTGGGCCTTTTTTATTTACCCCTGTTTATCTTCAGTTTTTTATCCACCTCTATACTTTGTCATGGCAACGGCCAGAAAAATCACAGAAAGGACTGGACATGACAAACCTGTCGCAGGCGGACGGCGCGGAAGCCGCCGGGACAACGCCGCATAAATTTATCCTCGCAGGAAGCGCCCTCGGCGTGGTGTTTGGCGATATCGGCACCAGCCCGCTGTATACCCTGAAAACGGTGCTGCTGTTATCCGGCAACGATCCGACCCCGTCGGTTATTCTGGGGCTGCTGTCGCTGATTATCTGGACGCTGATCCTCATCACCTCGGTGAAGTATGCGATGTTTGCGATGCGCATCGACAACCACGGTGAAGGCGGCATTATGGCGCTGATGTCGCTGCTGGTGGCGAGAGACAAAGGCTCGCGCTGGGTGGTGCTGGCGGCTTTATTGGGCGCGGCGCTGATCTACGGTGACGGAGCGATTACGCCCGCGATTTCAGTACTCTCCGCCATTGAAGGGCTGAATATTATCCTGCCGGAGGCTGAAACCTGGGTGCTGCCAATTGCGGTGACGATTCTGGTGCTGCTGTTTGCCGTGCAGCCTTTTGGCACGGCTAAGATAGGTAAAGTTTTCGGGCCGATTATGACGCTGTGGTTTATTTCTATCGCCGGGCTTGGGATTTGGGGTATCGCGCAGCATCCGGCCGTGCTGCAGGCTATCAATCCCTGGTACGGCCTGCAGTTTCTCGTCTCTAATGGTTTTGTCAGTTTTATGGTGCTGGGCGGCGTGTTTTTGTGCGTCACCGGGGCGGAAGCGCTGTATGCCGACATGGGACATTTCGGGAAAAAACCTATCTGGATGGCATGGTACGGCGTGGTCTTCCCAAGCCTGCTGCTGAACTATGCGGGGCAGTCGGCGCTGATCCTTTCCGGGGCCGATATCACCCAGAATATCTTCTTCCGACTTTGCCCGCCGGCACTGCTGATCCCGCTGGTGATCCTTGCCACGCTGGCCACCATTATTGCCAGCCAGGCAATTATCACCGGGGCATTTTCGATGACCCGGCAGGCAATACAGCTGGGCTGGCTGCCGCGCCTGCGTATTCGCCAGACGGCGGCGGAAAGCTACGGGCAAATTTATATCGGCGTGATCAACTGGCTGCTGATGGGCGTCACGCTGTTCCTGACGGTGTTCTTCAGGTCGTCTGAGAACCTGGCGGCGGCTTACGGGATTGCGGTGTCTCTTACCATGCTGATGACCTCCGGGCTGCTGTACGTGGCGATGCGTCACATCTGGCAGTGGCGACGGCTGACCAGCGCGCTGGTGGCGGGGGGCTTTTTGATTGTCGATACCAGCTTCCTGATCGCTAATCTGATCAAGGTGCTGGAGGGCGGCTATATTCCGCTGCTGCTGGCGGCGATCGTCTGTACGACAATGCTGGTCTGGCACCGTGGCGCGGCGGCGGCGTCCAACGCTGTGAATGAAAAGGTTATCGATGTGAATACCTTCTTCGCCGCGCTGAAAGAGCGGGGCGTTCCGCGCGTGCAGGGCTCTGCGGTATTTCTGACCAAAACGCGCAACGGTATTCCGCCGGTGATGCGGTGGCATGTGGCACGCAACCACGCGCTTCAGGAGCAAGTGCTTTCGCTCACCATTTCAATCATGAATGTGCCGCGCGTCCCGGCTGGAGAAAGGCTGGTGATCGTGGAACAGGCACCGAATTACTGGCGCGGTATCGCCCAGTACGGCTTTATGGAAAGACCACACATTCCTGAACTTATGGCGAGACTGGGAGAGATGGCGTGTGCCTTCCGCGTGGAGGACGTGACCTATTATCTGGGCCATGAAACTATTGTGGCCCGGGAGGACGGGCAGGGCATGCCGGGCTGGCAGCGTAAGTGCTTCGCGTTTATGGTGAGAAACGCCACGCACGTGACGCACTATTACCGCCTGCCGAGCGACAGCGTGGTAGAAATCAGCCGCCGGATAGCGATTTAGCCGGCACCCAGGACCAGGCGAATAAAACTGTCGATGTCGTCCAGCGCCAGCTGCCTGTCGGCGGGGGCTGAGGCGACCAGCAGTTTGTCGGCGTAGCCGTTGAGCAGGGCGCTGAACTGGCGCGTGGCTCTGGCAGCATCCACCGCTTTGAACACGCCGGCCGTAATGCCTTCATCGACGATATCGGCCAGCACCTTTTCCCATTTTTGCGTCATCACCAGCGCAAGTTCGGCCCATACGTTGCTGTGCGCCGCCTGGTGCCAGAGAGCGCCATAAAGCTGCCAGACGGCGTCCGGCGCGTGTGGGAGATAGGTGTGGATCAACCGTTGCAGCTTATCTTCCGGGGAAAGCGTGTTGGTTTCATCGGTAAACGTGTGCAGATCGGCCATCAAAAACGCCGTCATGGCTTCAACGCAAAGCGTTTGCCAGTCGCTGAAATAGTGGTAAATGTGGCTCCGTGAAATACCCACCCGCTCGGTAAGTTCGCGGGTGGTCACTTTCTCAATACCTTTCTCAATGAACAGCTCAATGGCCCCGCTCAGGATTTTGCTTCTTAGCGTGTCCGGTGCTTCTTTCATGACGTTTCCACGGTTATCTGAATGGCTGATGGCGCATCTTATCAGTTTTTAACTCGCTGGCTGGACAGCTTTTCCGGCTGGCGCAGCACATATTTCAAGATCGCGGTGCTGACGGCGACCAGCACCGCGGCGCAGATAATCACCGTCAGATAGGCGTGGCCGAAGGCGTTTCGCGCCAGCTCTTTCAGCAGGTCGGCGCTGGCTGTGCTCATCGATCCGGCAAGGTGCAGCGCTTCATCCAGGCTGTCGTACGCGCTGTTTCCTGCGACCAGGCCCTCAGGCAACACCAGGCTTGCGCTGTAGACCGCGGTCATCAGGCCGCCCAGCAACGTCACGCCAAGTACGCCGCCCATTTCCCATGAGACATCCTCAATCGCGGCGACCATGCCGGCTTTTTCTTCCGGGGCGTTTAGCATGATAGATGTTGATGCGGCGGTAAACGCCACGCCCAGCCCAAGCCCGATGACAAACAGCGCGGCGAGCTGTGGCGTCAGACTGTAATCGGCCAGCAAAGCCATACCCGTCATACCCATCGCTGTCACCAGCAGGCCGAAGACCATAAGTTTGGCGCCGCCCCAGCGCGGCAGCACGATACCCGCCAGCGGTGAAGCGAGGGCCGAGCCAATCGGGATTGGCAGAATCGACAGCCCCGCTAACAGCGGCGTCAGGCCCAGAACAAGCTGCAGCCGCTGAGTCAGCACCAGCTCGATGCCGGTGAGCGCAATCATAGTAATGATGGCGACGCTAATGCCGCTGGCGAACATACGGTTGCGGAACAGCGAAAAATCGATCATCGGATGCTCAGCCCGCTGCTGGCGGCGGACAAACAGCGTTAAAAAGAGCACGCCAGCCAGCAAAGAACCGGCCACGATCGGCCACGAGGCGTCCATCTTGCTGAGTTCTTTGAGCGCGTAAATCACGCCCACAAGCCCCAGCATAATCAGCAGCGATGCGGTGAAATCACAGGGACGGCTGGCGTTTCCCGCATCCCGTGGGATCAGGAACCAGGCAAAAACGATAACCAATAGGACGACCGGTACGTTAATCAGGAAGACCGATCCCCACCAGAAGTATTCCAGCAGCACGCCGCCAATAACCGGGCCAAGCGCCGCGGCGGCAGAAGCCACGGCAGACCAAATGCCGATGGCCAACGCCCGCTCGCGCTCGTTGGTAAAGACCTGGCGCACGATGGCAAGCGTGGCTGGCATCATCATCGTTGCACCAATAGCCAGAAACACGCGCGAAGCGATCAGCAGTTCAGCCGTGGGCGAATAAGCCGCGCACAGTGAAGCGAGGCCGAAAACGGGGAGTCCGGACATAAACAGCAGCTTGTGACCAAGTCGGTCGCTCAGCATGCCCGCGCCGGGAAGCAGTCCCGCCGCCACGAGCGGATAGGCGTTAATGATCCACAGTTTTTCAGACGCCGTAGCGTTTAAGGCCTGGGTGAGCCTGGGCAGGGCTGTATAAAGCACCGTCATATCAATAATGATCAGGAAAAGCGTGCTGGTCAGGATCGCCAGAATCAGCCAGCGGTTACTGAAGCGCATGGTAAATGCCTCTAAAAAGCTAAATTTGAGCGGTTGCTCAAGCGCGAAATATACTTGAGCACTTGCTCAAAAACAAGCGCGACATTGCCGCGTATTTAGCGGCGGTTGACTTGTTGTAGAGGGGGCGAACGCGATAAGGTAGCCGCCTGCGAGGATATTTATTCAGGTTTGAGCACAGGGCAGGGAAATGAAAAAACTGATTGTGATGTTACATGGGGTAGGGAGTTCCGGGGCCGATCTCGAGGGACTGGGGCTTTTCGTCCAGCAGGTGATGCCGGAAGTGTTATTTGCTTCACCGAACGGCAGCGAACCTTTTGACGGCGGCGGCGACGCCTGGCAGTGGTTCAGCCTTGACGGTGTGACTGTACAAAATCGACCGCAGCGTGTTGTCGAGGCCCGCGCTGCGTTTGATGCGAAGCTGGAGGCTATTTTTAAGCAGCATGACGTGACGCCGGGCAAAGATCAGGTGATCCTGCTGGGGTTCTCCCAGGGTTCTATTATGGCCCTGGATGTGCTGGCCACCTCCCGTTACCCACTGGCTGGCGTGGTCGCGTTTTCCGGACGCCTTGCGTCACCCAAGCCGTATCACGTGGCGGCAGATGCGTCGGCGCTGTTGATTCATGGCATGGCGGATCAGGTGATTCCGTGGGCTGAGAGTGAAGCGGCAGCCGCTGCGCTAATTGAAGCCGGGGCGGAAGTCGAAACGCTGTTTGAACCCGGCGTGGTGCATACCATTAGTGCGGATGGGGTGTCGCAGGCGTTGGGGTATATTGCGGAGCGTTTTGAGTTAGATCCGGAGTGATTTTTCCCTCTCCCTAACCCTCTCCCAAAGGGAGAGGGAATAAAAATCTTCAGGACTTGCTCATATCACTCAGCAGCACCGCAATACTTTTCCCACCTTCCGTTTGCTCCAGAGCAATCTTCACCGCAATCGTCAGCGGTACAGACAGCAGCATACCGACCGGGCCAAGCAGCCAGCCCCAGAAGATAAGCGACAGGAAGACCACCAGCGTGGAGAGTCCAAGCCCCCGGCCCATCATGCGCGGCTCCAGGATATTGCCAAACACCAGGTTAATCAGAAGATAACCCGCCACAATAATCAGCGCTTCATACAGCCCATTAAACACCAGCACTTGTACCACCGGCGGAATAGCCGCCAGCACTGAGCCGATGTTTGGAATATAGTTGAGTGCGAAGGCCAGCAGCCCCCAGATAAAGGCAAAGCGGACGTCAAGGGCGGCAAGCATGCCCCAGACGACAAGGCCGGTGACGATGCTGATGGCCGTTTTTAGCACCAAATAGTGGCTGACGCTATCCAGCGCACGCTGAATGGCGCCCATGCCTTCTTCCGGACGAGCCATTAGCTGCTGCAGCTTGCGCGGCAGCTGTGGAACCTCAATCAGCATAAATACCACGGTCAGCAGCAGTAAAAAAATAGACGTCATTGCGTTGGAAAGCTGCGTCAGCAGACCGGTAACCAGCGTCATCAGGGCATTAGGATCGACATACTTCATTAACTCATCGACAGAAACAGAGATCCCCGCGCGCTGCAGCCAGGGTTCAAGGGTTTTTAACGGTACTACCAATGAAGAGCGATACTGCGGCAGGGTGCGCGCAAGTTCGTTTAGCGAAGTGCCGAGATAGGCCAGCAGCAGCACCATGCTCAGAATAATGACGACAATCACCAGGCTGATGGCCAACACGCGCGGCACTCTCAGCCGCTCAAGGCGACGAATCAACGGGTTGAGAATAACGGCAATAAATAACGCCAGAATAAATGGCACGATGATGTCGGCGGCCGCTTTAATACCCACCAGAATAATGACCAGCATGCCCAGCATAATCACGGCTTTCAGTGCGTTGAGTGTAATGATTGGTTTTGCCATTGTGGCTGGTTCTCCAGTGTGCGGGCGGGGGAAATAATACACCACCGTTAAAATAGTCATCCCTTTATTACGTTATTTTAAACGTTAAAAACAGTTTATTACATCGTGTTTTTACTGCCACGTTGCGTAAAGGAGTGTAAAGGTCAGGCGCTAACATACCGATTTATGGTATAAAATCGGCGTGTTTAACTACTGAGGACAATTTTCTATCCGCAACTGATGAGAAGCAACACCGCGGGTAAGTTGGAAATATTATGGACAATACGTTCAGCACTTCATTCAATCAGCATCCTGTTTTTATCACGTCTACATCTTCACTCTCTGGTGAGCAGCACTGGCGCAACGCGCTATAGTCCCTTTCTTCTGACATTTTTTCTGTTTCTTTTATTTGCCCTTGCTCGTCGCACGACGTGACTTGTTGGTTTTTTGCATCTTTATTTTCTCTGTCAGGAGAGAAATCATGATTTATTGGATTTTATTGGGCTTAGCCATCGCTGCCGAAATTACCGGTACCTTGTCAATGAAATGGTCAAGCGTTAACGAAAGTAATATGGGGTATATTTTCATGCTGGTCATGATCGCGATATCCTATATTTTTCTGGCGTTTTCGGTTAAAAAAATCGCCCTTGGTGTGGCATATGCTATGTGGGAAGGCATCGGTATTCTGTTTATTACGCTCTTCAGCGTCATGCTATTTGATGAGCCCATTTCACCGCTAAAAATACTCGGCTTGACCACGCTGGTTATTGGTATTGCGCTGATTAAGTCGGGTACGCGAGATAAAAAATCACGCCCGGTGATGTCAAAGAAAGGGGATCATCATGCAGTCGTTTGAGTGGGTACACGCTCTGTGGCTAACCTTAGCCATTATTCTGGAAATCGTCGCCAATATCTTTTTAAAACAATCTGATGGTTTCAAACGCCCGGTTTACGGCGTGCTGTCTCTGCTGGCCGTGCTTGCCGCGTTTAGTGCCCTGGCTCAGGCCGTTAAAGGCATCGAGTTATCCGTCGCCTATGCGCTCTGGGGCGGATTTGGTATCGCCGCCACCGTGGCCGCGGGCTGGATCCTCTTCGGCCAGCGCCTTAACCGCAAAGGTTGGATTGGCCTGAGTTTGTTGCTGGTAGGGATGATTATTATCAAAATTGCCTGATCCATCACGCTGCCCGTTAATTATTCGGGCAGCGCTTTCCTCAGGGTGTATTACGCTTATTTTACGGCAAAAGCACTTCTCTAAATCAAAAGCCAGAAACCTTCACGTTATTTCACTTAGAAGAGAGCTGAAATTGCGTAATCCTCTTAGCTGGAAAAGCACGCCCGTTGCTGGAGCCCTGTTTGCTATGGTGTTTATGGCCGGCATCGGGCTGATCGTGTCTATTATCGCGCTCCTCTACCTTTCACTTCACCTTATCAGCAGTAAAACCAACGAGATAGATGAGCATCGAAGCGCACTGTCGGTACAAGGGGCCATACAGACCTCGGTAAACCGCGTGTGGGCGTTGGTGATTGATAATGCGGTCTGGGACGATGCCGTCAATCAAGTTTATCGCCCTGAGCTGAACGTTAACTGGCTGTATAACACCTGGGGCGCGGGTTACAAAATCAATAACCTCTATGACGGCGTGTATGTGCTGGATGAAGGGTTCAATGTGCTCTGGGGCTCGTTTCGTGGGCAACGCGTGACGGGGCAACATATTTCTCAACTTGGGAAAGGATTTGAGTCCCTCGTTTACCAGAACGCGCAAACGCTGAGAGATGACAAAAAAATTTTTGCCGGGATCACGCAAACTGAGAGCGGCATTTCGTTTATCGGCATCGGGCTGATTCGACCTATGCTGGGACGGCTGGAGGTTCACGACGCCACGCGTCGTTACCTGGTGATTGGCCGTCAGATTAATAACGCGATGCTAAAAGAGTTGGGGAACACCTTTCAGATTGAAAATCTGCGCCTGACGCCTACGCCATCTGATTCTTCAAGTGTCCCGCTGAGCAGCGCCTCCGGTGAAACTCTGGGGTATCTAAGCTGGCAGCCAAGACAACCCGGGGCCGAGGCAGCCCACGCCGCTTCGGCGGACATCATACGCATAGCGGTGCTGGCGGCGGTGTTAATACTGGTCTTTATCACCATCAGTAGCCTGGGACTCTATAAGCTGGCGCGGGGTGAAAAGCAGGCGAGAAATATCGCGTTGACCGACTGGCTCAGCCATTTACCCAACCGACGAGCGCTCATCGAGCGGCTGGCAACCATCAGTAAACGGGGCGATAGCGACGAAAAAAGTGTGGTATTTATCGATCTCGATGGTTTTAAGGACGTGAATGATATTTACGGGCATGACAAAGGCGATCAGTTAATCGTGACCATTGCCGATGCGCTTCGCGATCGCGTGCCGCAAAACGGCATGCTGGTGCGTATGGGAGGGGATGAATTTGCCATGATGATTGGCGGAGCGCGCGCCGGGGAACACTCGGCGGCTTTTGCGGGTGCAGTCCTGGATTTCCTGAGCCAGCCCGTCCCCGTGGGGGAAAGCACTCTTCATATTAGCGCCAGCATAGGGATTGCTTCGGGCTCGCTGGTGGATTGCAGCAGCTCGGAGCTGTTCCGCCGCGCCGATATCGCTATGTATCACTCTAAAATAACCGGAAAGGGGCGCACGACTTATTATGATGCGGCGTTAAATAACGTGCGCGAGCGCCGCTTAACCATCGAGAATGACATTCGCGCGGGCCTTGTACGGGATGAGTTTGAGGTCTGGTACCAGCCGATTATTGACGCACGTAGCCAGGCGATGGCCGGTGTGGAAGCGCTGGTGCGCTGGCCGCGCCGCCCCGGCGGAGAGCTATTGCCAGATGAGTTTATTCCGGTGGCTGAAACGAGCGGTCTTATCTATTCGCTCGGACTGTTTGTGCTCCGCCGGGCGTGCTGTGATTTGGTGCCCCACGAGAATCTACGGCTGTCGGTTAACATTTCTCCGGCGCAGTTCCGCGACCCGGAATTTGAAGACAAGGTCGCCCGGGTACTTCAGGAAACTGCGTTCCCTGCGCAACGGCTCGAACTGGAGGTGACGGAAAGCTATGTGCTGGAAAACCCGGAGCGTGCCCTCGCGGCAATTCGCAATCTTAAGTCTCAGGGGACGGCGGTGGCGCTGGACGATTTCGGCAACGGCTATTCGAGCATCGGCTATTTGCGCCGTTTTAACTTTGACACCATCAAAATAGACAAGTCCCTGGCCGGCCTGGTGGACAGCGATGAACAAGCCCTGGCGCTGGTGAACGGAACGGTTCGCATTGCCACTGCACTGGGTATGGCGGTGACGGCAGAAGGCGTGGAAAACCAATCCCAACTGAAGCTGCTTTGCCTGGCGGGCTGTGACCGACTGCAGGGCTATTATTTCAGCCCGCCGAAGCCGCTGGCGGTCATTTTGGCGCGACGCCCGGCGTAGTGGTCTATTAAATTATTGGTTAATATTACCTGCTATTACAGAGGGTTATTTTATTTTTTATGTTGTTGGTTTTTTTTCTTTTCTATATTAACTCTTTGTTTAATTTCTGGTTATAAATCACCTTGTTTTTGCAATCCCATGTTATAAGCTATGAAGAAATGGAATGTTAAATTGAGTTTATCAAGGAGAGACATGTGAAAGCCGCAATACACCTGATCATTACAGTGTTAATTTCGTATTCTTCATTTGCTGCAGCGCAGCCAGTGGAAGATAAAAATAAAATAGCCAAAATTTATTATACCGGGGAAATGCAACCTTCGGCCGTATCGAGGCTGGTCAGCGTTTTTGATGAAGTTAATAAAAATAATGATGTAGAAAGAATTTATCTCTACATCAATAGCTATGGCGGCGATATGGATGCGGGCTTGATGGCCGCTGCTGCCGTCAGAAGCTCTGCTATCCCCGTAACAACCGTGGCTATGTCCACCGTCGGCTCTTCAGCAACGATCATGTTTTGCGCCGCAGACGACAGGCGTTCATTGCCTGAAGGCAGCCTGTTCCTGCACCCGGCCTCTATCTCACATCAGGGAGATGTCAGGCCAGCAGATGTGGCTTATCTTGAAAAAGAAACACGTCGTTTCAATGAGATGTTTAAAAAAACGTATCGGGCATGTACAAAACTTGATGATGCCAAAATAGCCGAGATATTGCATAGCGAGTATAACCTTACAAACTATTCTCCCAGTGAAGCAATGGCCGTAGGGTTAATATCTTCCGTAGATAAAAAAATAATACCAGCCACCTACAGCTACGCTATCACCAGCAGCGCGAATTAATAGTCGAATATTACCGGGTAAACTATCGGGTCATGACCTGGATATGGAAATAACGCTGAGGGCAATCCACTAGTTTGTCCCGGAAAATATATCAGGAACCATGCCTGAATTACCTTATGGTGGCAGGGGTATTACATGGAAAATATTCATCAGAAAAGAATGTTTTGGCTAAAGATTCATCTTGATGCCTCGCTGCTGCTGTTGATTATGCTGCTGCTTGCCTACAGCGCGTTTGTAATGTGGAGCGCCAGCGGCCAGGATCCTGGGATGATGGAGCGCAAAGCCGGGCAGATTGCGATGGGGCTTATCGTGATGATCGCCATGGCGCAAATCCCTCCTCGCTTCTATGAACGATCCGCCCCCTGGCTCTTTGCCCTGTGCGTTATTTTACTGCTGCTGGTGGATAGCATCGGGCAAATCAGTAAAGGGGCTCAGCGCTGGCTGGATCTCGGCGTTATTCGTTTCCAGCCTTCTGAAATCGCAAAGATTGCCGTCCCGCTGATGGTGGCGCGGTTTATCAATCAAAATCCCTGTCCTCCATCGCTGAAACATACCGCCATCGCCCTGGCGCTGATCTTTGTTCCCACCTTGCTTATTGCGATGCAGCCCGATCTCGGGACCGCCGTTCTGGTGGCCACATCCGGTCTTTTCGTGTTGTTCCTGTCCGGCATTAGCTGGCGG
The DNA here is from genome assembly GCF_011752815.1 of Enterobacter sp. Cy-643. Classification (GTDB taxonomy): domain Bacteria; phylum Pseudomonadota; class Gammaproteobacteria; order Enterobacterales; family Enterobacteriaceae; genus Cedecea. The sequence continues at coordinate 1,576,581 of NZ_VWWV01000001.1, read as the reverse complement.
ATTATCGCCGCTGCTGCCGCGCTGATTGCGGTGTTTATTCCGGTGCTGTGGTTCTTTCTTATGCATGACTATCAGCGTGAACGCATCATGATGCTGTTGGATCCGACCCGCGATCCGCGTGGGGCGGGCTATCACATTATTCAGTCAAAAATTGCTATTGGTTCCGGCGGTCTGGTAGGGAAAGGCTGGCTGCACGGCACACAGTCGCAGCTGGAGTTTTTACCGGAGCGGCACACCGACTTTGTGTTTGCCGTTCTGGCGGAAGAGCTGGGCTTTATCGGCATTTTAGTGCTGTTGGCGTTGTATCTGCTGTTGATTATGCGTGGGTTGATCATCGCCGCTCAGGCTCAGACGCTTTTTGGCCGCATGGTTGTCGGCAGCCTGATACTGATTTTGTTCGTTTATGTGTTTGTGAACATCGGTATGGTGAGCGGAATCTTGCCGGTAGTAGGTGTTCCGCTGCCGTTAATAAGCTACGGAGGCTCGGCGCTGATCGTGCTAATGGCCGGGTTTGGCATCATTATGTCAATACATACGCACCGCAAGATGATGTCAAAAAATGTTTAGCCGCCGGGCAACCGTTATTGCTACGGTGCCCGACGGTATCGGGTTGAGCGCTTATTGTGCCAGCGCTTCCAGCCTGTCGCGGAAGCCGGTGACTGAAATGGCGCGGTTGTCAGCTCTGTATCTGTCTTTGGCTGCCGGGGCGGAACTTTGCACCGCAATCAGCTGCCAGCCCTGATCGGTTTTCAGCAACAGCGGTGAACCGCTATCGCCGGGGAGGGTATCGCACTGGTGCGACAGCACGGATGCCTGCGCCCAGCCCGTCACCAGGCAGTTACTGTGGGTATACAGGTCGTCGAGATGATCCAGCGGGTAGCCAGACTGCGTCACTTTGCGATCCTGCGTCTTTAATGCTTCGGTTAGCGCGTCTTTGTCGCCGGTGAACAGCGGTAGCGGCGTGATGCCCGAAGGCGGATTGCGGATAATAATCAGGCCAAAATCATAAGGTGCCGCGCCAGAGGGAACCAGCCATCCGTCACCGTCCGCCTTAAGGCGGCGACCGAGGGATTTATCTACGCGGCCTTCGATATCATGGATTTCATAGCGCCATTGCCCTTTATGGGAAATAAAGCGCAGGGCGATGGCTTTGTCTGCCTTGCCACGCGGCGGCTGCAGCAGGCAGTGCCCGGCAGTTAAGGCCAGATGAGGTGAAATAAGGGTGGCGGTACATAAGTTGCCGCTGGCGGTTTCCAACTGGCCAATGGCATCCCAGGGGGCATCCTCAGGATTGGTCACGCGAATACGGTCATCTTTGCCGAAGAACAGCGTTTTAACGTTCGCCGGGCTGTCGTCTTCGTCCGCGTGAGCGAGTTGAGGTAAAAGGATCAATGCTCCTAAAAACAACACAACACTTTTGCGCATAGCTCTCTCTGAAGGGGCTAATAATTATGGTTTTTATAGATGCAGTAACTATAGTCGGAACGGACCGAAAGTGGGAGTGAAAACAGCAGACTACGCTATCAGAGCCAGAAGCTCAGCGTAATAATACCGCAGATGATCAGCAGGGCGAGGATTAACTCGAAACTGTAGCGTCGCAACATTATCCGCACTCCAGAAATAAGTACGTGCTAAAGGCTGTGCCTTATTCCTAATAAAACACCCGGCAAGCCGGGTGTTTATGTAAACGCTTCAAGCTAACGGGTCGCCCCGTTTAACTTATGCTGCTGGCTGTGCAGCTGGTTTAGCAGCGGCTTTGTGATGTTTTTTCACGTGTTTTTTAGCAGCCTGAGCTTTCTGTGCAGCTGGTTTTACTGCTTTTTTGTGGTGTTTTTTAGCAGCCTGTGCTTTCTGAGCAGCGGGTTTGGTTGCTTTTTTGTGGTGCTTTTTAGCAGCCTGAGCTTTCTGCTCGGTCGCTGGTTTAGCGGCTTTTTTGTGTTTCTTTTTAGCAGCCTGAGCTTTCTGAGCGGCAGCTTTTTTGTGTTTCTTGTGATGCGTTACTTTTGCAGCTGGCGCTTTAGCAGCAGGAGCAGCAGCGGTGGTTGCTGGAGCAGCAGCTGGAGCGGTAGCGGTGGTGTCAGCAGCGAAAGCGGCAGAAGACAGACCCATAGCAGCGGCAACAACCAGAGCTAATACTTTTTTCATTTCGACATCCTCGAATTTGTTTGTGTGTCAACCCCACTGCGGGGCCGTTGAAATGAACTATAGGCTGGGGAATCAAAGTGTTCAGTGAGTGATTGGTATCGGCATGTAACGTAATGTACAACGCCGGGTACAGGCGACCCGGCGTGAGGGCATTAAAGGTAACGAGACTCTAAATGTTTACGGAAATACAATGGGTTAAGGTCTTCCCCGGTCGCGTTGGTTATCAGCTGTGAAGTGGTGAAACGGCTGCCGTGCTGCCAGATGTTTTGCTTTAACCAGTCAAATAATGCGGTGAAATTCCCACTGGCGATCGCCTGGTCCAGATCCGGCAGCGCGCGTGATGCCGCGCTAAAGAGTTGCGCCGCGTACATCGCGCCCAGCGTGTAGGACGGGAAGTAGCCGAAAGCCCCATCGGTCCAGTGAATATCCTGCATACAGCCATTACGGTAATTGCCTTCGGTGGAGAGGCCCAGCCAGGACTGCATCTTCTCATTCCACAGCGCCGGAATGTCATCCACCTCGATATCACCGTCGATCAGCGCCCGTTCAATTTCATACCGCAGCACAACATGCGCAGGGTAGCTGACCTCGTCGGCATCGACACGAATATAGCCGCGCTCCACCTGCTGATTAACATTGATAAAGTTGTTCAGCTCGAACGCCGGCTGCGGCCCAAAACGCTCAATCACTTTAGGTAACAGCAGTTTCAGGAACGGCGCGCTGCGCCCAAGCTGCATTTCAAAGAACAGGCTTTGGGATTCATGAATGGCGGTAGAACGCGCCAGGGCAACGGGCTGGCCGAGCCATTCCCGTGGCAGGTTTTGCTCATAGCGGGCGTGGCCGGTTTCATGAATCACGCCAAACAACGAGCTGAACATCTCGTCTTCGTTATAGCGAGTCGTGATTCGCACATCTTGCGGCACGCCGCCGCAGAAAGGATGCGCGCTGACGTCAAGGCGGCCGCCGTTAAAGTCAAAGCCCAGCAGCGCCATGGTATCCAGCCCAAGCTGGCGCTGGGTTTCGGTGGCGAAAGGCCCCTGTGGCGTCAGCATGTTTTCTTTGGCCTGTTTATCAACCACCTTCTGGAGCAGATCCGGCAGCCAGCCGCGCAGATCGCCAAACAGCACGTCGAGTTTGGCGCTGGTCATGCCGGGCTCATAGATGTCCAGCAGCGCATCGTAGCGGGAAATGCCTTTTGCCTCTGCGCGCAGACGTGCCTCTTCGCGGCTGACCCGCACGACTTCCTTCAGGTTCGTGGAGAACCCCTGCCAGTCGTTGGCCGGGCGCTGGGTTCGCCAGCCGTGTTCGCAGCGCGTACCGACCAGCGATTTCTCTTCTACTAATGCATCCGGGAGCAGCACCGCTTCCTGGTAGTGACGAGTCATTTCACGCAGGTTGGCACGCTCCACATCGTTCAGATCTTCCTGAGCTGCGGCCTGGAGCAGGGTGGCAATTTTCTTGTCGGTCAGGATCTGGTGCTTAAGCACGCTGAGTTCAGCGAGAGCCTCGCCGCGCGCCTGGCTACCGTTAGCGGGCATCATGGTGGACATGTCCCAGCCGGCAATGGCTGACAGATGATCAAACCGGGACAGACGCTGGAAGGTACGGGTCAGGTGATTATAGTTTTGCTTTTCCATATGGCCTCGTGAACAGGTTGTTAACACTAAAGAAAATAGCATTAAGCGTACCTGAACACGAGAGCGGCAGCAGGTTAGTGCGCCTTATGGTGCAAGCGGGTGGCAACCAGCAGGGCGAGCAGCAGCAGCGAGCCGATAAACGCCGCCACGCCGCTCCAGCCAAACTGGTGCCAGAACACGCCGCCAAGAGTACCCGCGAGGCTGGAGCCAAGGTAGTAGCTGAACAAATACAGTGATGAAGCCTGGCCTTTGGCCCGGCGTGCGCGTGGCCCAATCCAGCTGCTGGCCACCGAATGGGCGGCAAAGAAACCGGCGGAGAACAGCAGCATCCCGGCAAAAATGACAATCAGCGAGGAGAAAACGGTCAGTGCCAGGCCAAGGAACATAATGGCCGTGAAGCCAATCAATACGGGGCCGCGGCCATATTTCGCGGTCATTGCGCCCGCTTTAGGTGAACTCCATGTCCCGGTCAGGTAGGCGACGGAAAGCAGGCCCACCACCGCCTGGCTCAGAAACCACGGGGCTTCCATCATGCGGTAGCCAATGTAGTTAAAGAGGGTGACAAACGCCCCCATCAGCAGAAAGCCTTCCGCAAACAGTAGCGGCAAACCCGGGTCCCGCCAGTGCAGGCGGAAGTTAATAAACAGCGTTTTGGGGCGCAGACTGGAGGCGCGAAAATGCTGCGACTGCGGCAGAATCTTCCAGAACATCAGCGCTGAGGCAAGGGCAAAACAGCCGATAGCCGCGACGGCAATGCGCCAGGTAAAGAAGTCGGTGAGTACCCCGGCGATCAGGCGGCCGCTCATTCCGCCAATCGAGTTCCCGCTGATGTACAGGCCCATCGAAAATGCCACCACGCTCGGGTGCATCTCCTCGCTGAGGTAAGTCATGCCCACGGCGGCGACACCGCTAAGGGACAAGCCGATGAGCGCGCGCATGATCAAAATGCCGTGCCAGCTGGTCATCAGCGTCGACAGTAAAGTACAGCAGGAAGCCAGCAGCAGAGCCGTAACCATGACCTGTTTACGCCCAATGGCGTCCGACAGCGGGCCGGTAAACAACAGCCCGATAGCCAGCATCGCAGTGGAAACCGAAAGCGAAATACTGCTGCTTGCCGGACTGACGCCAAATTCATGAGAGAGCACCGGTAAAATGGGCTGGACACAATAGAGCAGGGCAAAGGTAGCCAGCCCGGCGGAAAACAGCGCCAGCGTGACGCGCATAAATTGAGGGGTACCGCGTTTGATATAGCTGACAGAAGGGGCAGACCGGCTTTCGTCAGCATCCTCTGTCGGGACAGGGCTGACGGTAGTTGTACGACTCAAGGGAGATCCTTACGCAGGTGTTAACTTATTTTTTACAGAGTAGAAAAGTGTAAATGTTATGTCTAATATATTAATAATCTCAAATGATACTTTAAACATATGAATATCGAGTTACGCCATCTGCGCTACTTCATCGCCGTTGCCGAAGAGCTGCATTTTGGCCGGGCGGCCGCGAGGCTGAGGATCTCCCAGCCTCCACTTAGCCAACAAATTCAGATCCTTGAAGAGCAAATCGGCGCTCGCCTGCTGGCGCGAACGAACCGCAGCGTTAACCTCACCGCGGCGGGTCAGCAGTTTCTCGCCGACGCCAGGCAAATTCTCGGCCAGGTGGATGCCGCAGCCGCGCGTGCGGCCCGGCTGCATCAGGGGGAGACCGGTGAGCTGCGCATTGGCTTTACCTCCTCCGCACCGTTTATTAAGGCCGTTTCTGACAGCCTTTCCCGCTTTCGGCAGCGCTATCCTGACGTGCATCTCCAGATGCGGGAAGTGAACACCCGGGAGCAAATTACTCCCCTGAATGAGGGCGAGCTGGAGCTGGGATTGATGCGTAATACGCGCCTGCCGGATACCCTGAACTGGACGCTTATCCTGCGTGAACCCCTGCTGGCGATGGTGCATCGCGATCATCCCCTGGCCTGCAGTCGTTCGGTATCGCTGACGCAGCTTGCGCAGGAGCCGTTTGTTTTCTTTGATCCGCACGTAGGCACCGGGCTGTACGACGATATTATCGGGCTGCTTCGCCGGTATAATATTGTGCCGTACATTACCCAGGAAGTGGGCGAGGCAATGACGATCATTGGGTTAGTGTCCGCCGGGCTGGGGGTTTCCATTCTGCCAGCTTCATTCCAGCGCATTCGCCTGACTGATGTGGTATGGCTGCCCATTGACGAGCCAGAGGCGCAGTCTGAGCTGTGGCTGGTCTGGCCGAAGCATCGGGAATTATCGGAAGCGGCGAAGCGCATCTCGGCGCTGCTGACCGAGGCCTCCTGGGCGTTAAAATAGACCAAATGTGGCGGTAATATGTGCGGTAAATCACAACCCTACGTAAATATTTGACGACCCCACTTGAAGTGTTTCACCATAGCCTAAAAGTTTATTTCGAAGCGCGAAAATAAAGGGAGTACCACGTGGTTGCTGATAGTCAACCGGGCCATATCGATCAGATAAAACAAACCAATGCTGGGGTTGTTTATCGCTTGATTGATACCCACGGTCCGGTGTCGCGTATCGATCTTTCCCGCCTGGCGCAGCTGGCTCCGGCCAGTATCACCAAGATTGTGCGGGAAATGCTTGAGGCGCATCTGGTACAGGAAACGGAGATTCAGGACCCCGGCAGCCGTGGCCGCCCCGCGGTGGGCTTAATGCTTGAAACAGAAGCCTGGCATTACCTCTCAATTCGCCTGAGCCGCGGTGAAATTTCACTGGGACTGCGCGACCTCAGCAGCAAGCTGGTGGTGGAGGACACGGTGGCGTTGCCGACCGACGATCCGCAGCCTTTGCTGGAGCGCATCATATTCCAGGTCGATCAATTTTTTATTCGCCATCAGCAAAAGCTCGAGCGCCTCACCGCCATCGCCATTACGCTCCCGGGCATCATTGATACCGTTCGCGGCGTGATTCACCGCATGCCGTTCTACGATGTCTGCGATATGCCGCTGGGCGAGGTCCTGGGCAATCACACCGGCGTTCCGGTCTTTATCCAGCACGATATTAGCGCCTGGACCATGGCCGAAGGGCTGTTTGGTGCCTCTCAGGGCGCAAGAGATGTGATTCAGGTGGTGATTGATCACAACGTTGGCGCAGGCGTTATCACCGATGGGCGTTTGCTTCACGCGGGCAGCAGCAGCCTGGTGGAAATTGGCCACACGCAGGTCGACCCTTACGGCAAGCGCTGCTACTGCGGCAACCACGGCTGCCTGGAAACCATTGCCAGCGTCGAAAGCGTGCTGGAACTGGCGCAGCAGCGTATGAGTCAGTCAATGGGCTCGATGCTGCACGGGCAACCGCTGAGCGTTGAATCCCTGTGTGATGCCGCGCTGAGCGGAGATCTGCTGGCCAAAGATATTATTATCGGCGTCGGGCAAAACGTGGGCCGCATTCTGGCCATCATGGTTAACCTGTTTAATCCGCAAAAAATTCTTATCGGTTCGCCGCTTAACCGCGCCGCCGCCATCCTTCACCCAGCGATTACCGACTGCATTCGCCAGCAGGCATTGCCCGCCTATAGCCGACACACCGTTGTGGAAGGTACGCAGTTTGATAACCGCGGCACCATGGCCGGGGCGGCGCTGGTAAAAGATGCAATGTATAACGGCTCTTTATTAATTCGTCTTCTGCAGGGCTAATCTTCGGCCCTGATTCACCAAAAATTGCGCTATCTCAATCTGGCTACAGCCCCATTCTTTTAGACTTTCCCGCGTTAGTTTTTCTCTTTATTTATCTGGCTAGCATTACCTCGGGAGACAGTCATGCTTAAGCGTTTCTTTATAACGGGTACGGATACTGCCGTAGGGAAGACGGTGGTGTCACGAGCCTTACTGCAGGCGTTGTCGGCCAGCGGGAAAAGCGTCGTCGGCTACAAGCCGGTCGCTAAGGGCAGTAAAGAGACGCCAGACGGGCTGCGCAATAAAGATGCGCTGGTACTGCAAAGCGTCTCCACGATTAAACTGCCCTATGAAGCGATCAATCCTATCGCGTTAAGCGAAGAAGAGAGCAGCATCAGCCATCACGGGCCAATCAACTATTCTCTGCTGTCGGGCGGCCTGCAAAGGCTGGCCGATCAAATGGACCACGTTGTCGTCGAAGGGACCGGCGGCTGGCGCAGCCTGATGAACGATCTTCGTCCGCTGTCGGACTGGGTGGTACAGGAACAGCTGCCGGTACTGCTGGTGGTGGGGATTCAGGAAGGGTGCATTAACCATGCGTTGCTGACGGCGCAGGCCATTGCCAACGACGGGCTGCCGTTTATTGGCTGGGTGGCGAACCGCATCAATCCGGGCCTGGCGCATTACGCGGAAATTATCGACGTGTTGAGCAAAAAACTGCCGGGGCCGCTGGTCGGTGAACTGCCGTACCTGCCCCGGGCCGAACAGCGCGAGCTGGGAGCCTATATCGACCTAGCCCGGCTGCGTAGCGCTCTGACGGTAGACCGACTGCGGGCGTAGCCAGCGCGAAAGCGTGGAGGCAATCACGCAGGTCAGCAGCAGGCCGGGGAGCAGCGTAAACTCCCCGGTCATTTCACAAATCATCAGCGTTGCCATAATCGGCGCGTGCGTCGTGGCCGCCAGCAAAGACGCCATTCCCGTCAGCCCCAGCAGTATCATCAGCGGCTCTCCGCCGCCCCACAGGCCACAAACCTGGCCAAACAGCATGCCCAGCGCCGCCCCCATAAACAGCGTGGGCGTAAATACGCCACCCGGCGCGCCGGAGCCGCTGCTTGCCATCACCGCCAGCAGTTTGCACAGCAATACTCCACCGACAAACAGCAGCGCGGGCGGGCTGGAAAGAAACGACTGCACCACGCTGTAGCCGTTGCCCCAGGCCGTCGGAGTCACCAGCGATAGCAGGCCGACAACCAGCCCGCCGAGCGCCAGTTGCAGCGGTGGCGAAAGCTTAAGTGAACGAAACAGCGCGCTGCTTTGCGCCAGCAGCCACAGAATCAGCGGCCCGAGAACGCCCGCGGTTAACCCCAGCAGCGCCATTAGCCCATAATGCGATGGCTGCGGTGGGGCAAGAAGCGTCACGATATACAGCGGCGCCTGCCCGCCGTTCAGCAAATGCGTCATCAGCAGGGCGCTGACGGCGGCAATCACCACCGGCCCCAGCGAGGCAAGCATCAGTGAGCCAAACAAAATTTCCGCAATAAACAGGCTGCCCGCCAGCGGCGCATGATAGGCGCTCGCCATCCCGGCTGCGGCCCCGCAGGCCACCCAAAGCTTCCACTCTTTGTCCGGGGTAAAGCGTTGGGCAAACAGCGAGGCAAAAACCGTGGCCAGAAGAATCATCGCCCCTTCGCGCCCGATTGCACTGCCGCTGGCGACCACGATCAGCGATGCGGCAGATTTCACCAGGCTGGACGGCACGTCCAGACGACCATCGCCGGTTTCGATGGCTTCCATATAGTCGGTGGGGGCAGAAGGGCGCTGGCGAGTGGCTCGTTGCCAGCGCCACAGCAGAAGTCCGGCCAGTAGGCCACCGGCGGCAGGCGTCAGGACGCGTCGCCAGGGCTCGAGTGCGGCAGCGGCAGCAACCAGGCTGCCGCCGTGATCGCCGAGGAAGACGTTTTCAAGCAGATACATGGCCTGCCGAAATAGCCAGACCACCAGCGCGGAAGCCAGGCCAATGAAGACCGCAATCACCAGCCGGCGAAGCATCTCTCTGATGTCGGGAAAGGCTTGTATTCGGTGCATAGCGCATAAGATGGCGAAATAATGGCGCTATTGTGAGGGAGAATGTCGATAAGCTCAAAGGAAAATGCGCCGCCGTAAAGCAGCGCATCAGGTTGATTAACTTTGTTGGATATTCAGCGCCCGACGCGTGCGGCCTGAGCTGAGATAATCGGCAATGTAATCCTGCGAAATTTCTCCGCTGTAGCGGCCCTCTTCATCGGTGATCGGCATCCAGACCATATTGTGCTCATAGAGCTTAGAAAGCACGATGCGTAAGTTTTCCTCCGCGCGGCCGGTGACGCGGAAAGGGTGAAGGAGGTCGGTACAAGTCCCCGTCGCGCCCCGCGCTTCACGCCGCTTAACGAAGCCCAGCGGTTTACCTCCGGCGTCCACGACGGTGATGGAACGCATGTCGTTGTCATCCATGGTGGCGAAAGCTTCCGCCAGCGGCGTAGATTCACGAGCGGTAATCGTGGGCTGCTGGTCGGTCACATCCCCGGCCTGTACCAACAGCAGTCGCTTTAGCGTGCGGTCCTGACCAACAAACGACCCGACGAAGTCGTTGGCCGGTTTCGCCAGCAGCTCGTCCGGGCTGGCACACTGCACAATTTTACCCTGGCGGAAGACCGCAATCCGATCGCCCAGCTTCAGCGCCTCGTCGATGTCGTGGCTGACAAGCATCACTGTTTTTTTAAGCTGACGCTGCATCTCGAGAAACTCGTTCTGAATGGTTTCGCGGTTAATCGGGTCAACCGCGCCAAAAGGTTCATCCATCAGCAGTACCGGAGGATCTGCCGCCAGGGCGCGGATCACGCCGATACGCTGTTGCTGGCCGCCGGACATTTCGCGCGGATAGCGGTTAAGGAAGCGGTTAGGATCGAGGGCAACCATGCTCATCAACTCCTGGGCACGTGTCTTGCAACGGGCTTTGTCCCAGCCCAGCATGCGCGGCACAACGGTGATGTTCTCTTCAATCGTCATGTTCGGGAACAGACCGATTTGCTGAATAACGTAGCCGATATTGCGGCGCAGAGTGACGGTATCGAGATCGTTGGTGTCCTGGCCGTTGATTAAAATCTTGCCGCCGGTGGGTTTTATCAGGCGGTTGATCATTTTCAGCGTGGTGGTTTTTCCGCAGCCGGAGGGGCCGAGCAGCACGCACATTTCACCTTCGGGCACGTTCAGGCTGATATTGTCGACGGCGTTAAAGGTCTGGCCATTTTTCTGCACAAATTGTCGCGTGAGGTTTTCAAGTTTTATCATTATCGAGTCCTCTCTGGCGCTGGTCTCAGCGCCTTAATTCATAAGCTTGTGGCGGGAGTCATCACACTTCTGCTTCAGACGCTGCATCGCGTCCGGCGGCATAGGTGCGGTCATCATATGGCGATAGTTCATGCACTCTGGGGTGTCCTGAGGCGGTTTGGACGCTGGCCGGGAAGCGCAGGCGGTCAGCAGCACCAAAGACGCAAGCATAAAGAGTCGGACGAAATGCATAGCGGCCTCTTTTACCATTTAGTGAAATGCAGCTGCAGGCGATGCAGCAGCCAGTCGAGCACGATGGCTAACAGGCAGATCATCACCGCCCCGGCAATCAGCATGCGGATGTCACTCCCGCCGATGCCGTTAAGCAGCAGCAAGCCCAGACCGCCCGCGCCAATGACGGCGGCAATGGCCATGACGCCAATGTTCATCACCACAGCGGTTCGAATTCCGCCAAAAATTACCGGCAGCGCCATGGGGATTTCCACCCAACGCAGGCGCTGCCAAAACGTCATGCCGATGCCTCGTCCAGCTTCACGTAGCCCCGGCGGCAGGCTATCCAGCGCGGTGTGGGTATTGCGAACAATTGGCAGCAGCGAGTACAGGAACACCGCCGTCACCGCCGGAACGACGCCGATCCCCTGACCGATCAGCGAAAACAGGGGGATCATCAGGCCAAACAGCGCCACGGACGGAATGGTGAGCAAAATAGTGGCAAAGCCGAGTATCGGCGTGGCAAGCCATTTATGGCGCACGATAAGAATGCCCAGCGGCACGCCAATCAGGATTGCCAGACCGACGGCGATCAGCACCAGCCACAGGTGATGCAGGGTGAGTGAGCCAATATACCCCGCGTTATCAATCATATAATGTAACGTTTCCACGATACCTCCTCAGAGCAAGCCTTTCTGCTGCAGGAATTCACGGGCCACCTGCTGCGGGGTTTCATGGTCGATATCAACTTTAGCGTTCAGGGTTGTTATCACCTCATTGTTCAGTTCGGACGAAAGGGTGTTCAGCGCCTCCTCAAGGCCCGGATGCGAGTCCAGCACGTCTTTACGCACCACAGGCGTGACAGCGTAACTTGGGAAGAAGCCCTTATCGTCCACCAGGGCTTTCAGGTCAAAGCCCTTCATGCGCCCGTCGGTGGTGTAGATCAGGCCGGCATCAACGAACCCGTCGCGGATGGCGTTATAGACCAGGCCGGGATCCATCTGGCGGATCTGCGGGCGGTCCAACGGCATGTGGTACACCTGCTGCAGCGGCTTCAGGCCGTCGCTGCGCCCGGCAAACTCCAGATCCAGGCCCAGCATCCAGTTATGTTTTGGGTCGGTCTGGCGCACATGTTCGATGCGCTCCACCAGCTGCGACATCGTGATAATGCCTTCTTTTTCTGCCCGTTCGCGCTTCATGGCAAAGGCGTAAGTGTTGTTCATCTCCGCGGGTTTAAGCCAGACGAGACCCAGCTTTGCATCCAGTTTTTTGACCGTGTTGTACGACTCTTCCGGCGTCATTCGCTGATTAATGTGGTTAAAGATAATCAGCGAGGTGCCGGTGTACTCCCAGGTCATATCAATCTGCTTGTTGATCATCGCATTGCGGGAAATTACGGTGGCAATGTTGGTCTGCGGCGTCACCTGAAAGCCCTTTTTAGCCAGATACTGCGTGGTCATGGCCGACAGAATATGCTGCTCGGTAAAGCTTTTGGTCGCCAGAATCAGCGGTGCGGCCTGAGCCTGGGTGGCGATAAGGGAGGCTGCGGCAAACGCCGTAGTTAGCATCCGTGAAAGCAGTTTCATACACGCTCCTTATTGTTGTTATTGGGCGGTGTGGGGGCTGAGCACCCGCCCCAGGCTGGCAAGCGCTAAGTCGAGGATGAGCGCAAACAGGGCCGTTGCCACGGCGCCGAGTATCAGTGTTGGGAAATCGTTCAGGTAAATCCCCGGGAAAATAAGCTCTCCGTAGCTGCTCGCGCCGATAAGAAAGGCCAGCGGGGCGGTGCCGACGTTGATGGCCGTAGCAATGCGCACGCCGGAGAGGATCACCGGCCAGGCGTTGGGAATTTCAACCTGGCGCAGCCGCTGGAGTTTGGTCATGCCAATTCCGTTGGCGGCTTCTATCAGTGATGGTGGCACGCTGCACAGTCCGGCATAGGTATTACGGACGATGGGAAGCAGTGACGCGAGGAACAGGGCAACGATCGCGGGTTTGTCACCAATGCCGATAATCACCATCGCCAGCGCTAACACCGCCAGCGGCGGCAGCGTGTTGCCGATGTTGAAAATTTGCATCACGTACTCGGCCCAGCGGCGCGCGCCAGGGCGGCTGAGCAATATTCCGCTGGGAATACCGACCAGCAGGGCGAGCGCCATTGAGCTGAACACCAGAATCAGATGCTGCTGCCCGAGATAGAGTAAATCGACCTGCCGGGCTTTAAGGGTGTCGAGGCCGATGCCCCAAACCACCAGAGCAAGCACTAAAATCAGCGCCACCAGCCCAAGTAAGAACCGTGTTGCGAAGGATGCGTTTTGCATTGCAGTGTGTCTCCCTGTGTGCACGCGTTATCGCCGCCGGGGAGGCGGCCTGTTGTTATGCCATGTGTCGGCAGGGTGTCTGGAGCTATAGCAACGCAGCGGGAAGGATTCCAGTTTAAGGGACAATTAAGAGGCTAATGATTCAGTCGATAAACTGATGCTCAGGCCTTATGGCATCTGGCCTGTGGATGAAAAGTAAAGATTTGTCTTAAAAATGTTAACGCAAGGTGACGTTGTCACATTTGATAACTGCAGAAACCCTCGTTTTTTCAGGAAACCGGGTGCATCCGGCTTCCTGAAAATCCAGGATTCTTAGAAATGCAGCTCTTTGCTGGCGACGGGCATCAACATATCGTTTTTCCAGCCGGAGAGCGTCAGTTTTGCAAGTTCACCCAGGCCAATATAGAAATCATTCGCTGCGTTTTCGGTAAGCAGACTCAGATAACGTTCGGCCCAGGGCAGCAGATGCCAGGCCAGCAGTTCATCCAACGGCTGCCGCAGCCCCTGGTCGGCCAGCCAGGCCGCCAGCATCAGCATTAAGCCAAAATGATCTTCAGGTTCGTTTTGTTCCGTTTGCGGGGCAAAGCCCTGTTCGCGCATCCATTGACGAAGCTCCAGCAGTGAGTCGCCAAACAGCACGTTTTCTTTGTCGAGATAGACCGAGCCCCACGGTGGCGCCGGCAGCGCATAAGGGCCAATAAACAGGCGCTGGAACTCTTCGCTTATCGGCGTAGCCTGGTCGGCCTGGCCCGCAGCCATCAGCGGCGCAAGGGACGCCAGCGCTGGGGTCTGGAACGGCCATTCGCGAATCCAGTCCGGTGCGGCAAGCATCGCCATCAGCGCGGCGCTGTCCGGGTGGTTGGGGGCATGATAAAACAGGGCTCCGAGCACCCGGCCGCTAAGCGCTATCGCCGGCAGGCGTTGTTGTTCAGAGAGCATTTTCATTCCTTTTAGTCGGGCACCTGACTCCGCTTTGCGTCGCGGGCGCCAGGCGAAAACAGGCAAAGCGACAAGGCTTTGCCATCACGTTTAAATCTTCTTAATTTCAACCAGATTGGTATGCTGCGGATTGCCTTTCGCCAGCGGCGAAGGGCGGTGCGTAGTCAGTGTATTAATGCAGGCGCCGTGGTCAATGCGGTCCCCGTTCATGTCGGCGTCGTGCCAGGCGCCCTGGCCCATGGCGGCAACGCCAGGCATGATGCGCGGGGTGACCTTCGCCTCAATATGCACTTCACCGCGCCCGTTAAACACGCTGACTTTGTCGCCGTTGGCAATGCCGCGACGTTTTGCGTCGAGCGGATTAATCCAGACTTCCTGACGTGCGGCAGCCTGCAGAACGTCGATATTGCCATAGGTTGAATGGGTTCTGGATTTGTAGTGGAAGCCAAACAGCTGGAGAGGGAACTCGCTGCGCTGCGGAGAGTCCCAGCCTTCAAAGGTGGAGGCATACACCGGCAGCGGGCTGATGGTTTCGTCTTTTTCCAGCTCCCAGCTGGCGGCAATCCCGGCGAGTTTGCTGGAATAAATTTCAATTTTCCCCGACGGGGTTTTGAGCGGATTAGCCTGAAGGTCTTCGCGGAAATTTTTGTAAGCCACAAAATGGCCAGCCGGATCTTTACGCTTGTAAATCCCCATCGCGCGCAGCTCTTCATAGGCAGGCAGCGCCGGATCTTTTGCCAGCATTTTAGCGTACAGATATTGCAGCCACTCGCGCTGGGTTCGCCCTTCCGTGAAGGCCTGATGCACCCCGTCTCCCAGGCGTTTAGCCACTTCGCTCATCATCCAGTAGATAGGCTTGCGCTCAAACTTAGGCGCGGTGGCGGGCTGGATGAAAATCAGGTAGCCCATATTACCGGCGTAATCGTTAGGAATAATGTCCTCCTGCTCAACGGTCATCAGGTCCGGCAGCAGGATATCGGCGTATTTCGCCGACGACGTCATGAAGTTCTCAATCACCACAATCATTTCGCACTGCTTATCGTCCTGCAAAATGGCGTGGGTTTTATTGATGTCGGAATGCTGGTTAATAATCGTGTTGCCGGCATAGTTCCAGATGAACTTGATCGGCACGTCCAGCTTCTCTTTCCCGCGCACGCCGTCTCGTTTGGCCGTCATTTCGGGGCCGCGAGTGATGGCGTCCGTCCAGCTGAAGCAGGAGATCTGCGTTTTGACCGGGTTTTCCAGCACCGGCATACGTTCAATGGTGATGGTATAGGTGGATTCACGCGCGCCGCTGTTGCCGCCGTTGATCCCTACGTTGCCGGTGAGGATCGGCAGCATGGCGATGGCGCGTGAGGTCAACTCGCCGTTGGCCTGGCGCTGCGGCCCCCAGCCCTGGGCAATGTAGGCGGGTTTGGCGCCAGCAATTTCGCGCGCCAGCTTGATGATTCTGTCCACCGGAATGCCGGTAATCGCGGACGCCCACCGTGGTGTTTTCTCTATCCCGTCGTCGCCTTGACCCAGAATATAAGCCTTATAGTGACCGTTGCGTGGGGCATCGGCGGGCAGGGTTGTCTCGTCATAGCCGACGCAGTATTTATCCAGGAAGGTCTGGTCGACCAGATTTTCGCTAATCATGACGTGGGCAAGCCCGGCCACCAGCGCGGCATCCGTTCCGGGGCGAATAGGGATCCATTCATCTTCCCGGCCTGCTGCGGTGTCGGTGTAGCGCGGGTCGATAACGATCATGCGGGCGTTGGAACGTTCGCGAGCCTGTTCAAGGTAATAAGTGATCCCGCCGCCGCTCATACGCGTTTCTGCCGGGTTATTGCCGAACAGGACGACCAGCTTGCTATTTTCGATATCCGAAGTGCTGTTGCCGTCATTGCTGCCGTAGGTGTACGGCATGGCGCAGGCAATTTGGGCGGTGCTGTAGGTGCCGTAGTGGCTCAGAAAACCGCCGTAGCAGTTCATCAGCCTGGCGACCAGCGAGGCGTAAGGGGAAGAGCGGGTGATATTCCCCCCGACAACGCCGGACGAGTAATTAATGTAGACCGCTTCGTTGCCATATTTTTCAACGGTCTGCTTCAGGCTGTGGCTGACTATCTCCAGCGCTTCGTCCCAGCTGATGCGTTCAAATTTACCTTCTCCACGCTTGCCTACGCGCTTCATCGGGTAATTCAGGCGTTCCGGGTGGTTGATCCTGCGGCGGATGGAGCGCCCGCGCAGGCAGGCGCGAACCTGGTGGTCGCCATAGGTGTCCAGTCCGGTATTGTCCGTTTCAACCCAGTAAACTTCTTCGTCGCGAACGTGCAGCCGCAGGGCGCAGCGGCTGCCGCAGTTAACCGAGCAGGCTCCCCAGACAACTTTGTCTTTATTTTCCGGCGACAGGGCGTCAGCAACCGCGGCCGCGGCGCTACGCATACCAAAAGGCAGCGAAATGCCGCCTGCGGCGAGGGCCAGGCCGCCAATGGCTGATGATTTTACCAGGCTGCGGCGGCTAATCCCGCCTGGATGATTGAGGTTCGACATCGCTCTCTCCATGACTTTTTTGTCGTGTGGAAGACGTTATTATTTGAGTTTATTTATTGTTTGGTGATTGCTGAAGCTGCCCGTCAGGGGGCGCTCGGGGGAAGAGTGTTACTTAATTAGGCGTAGACGTTATTAACGCCAGTCAAAGTTGCGGTGGATGAGGGGAAATAGATGAAGGAAAGCAGGGTGCCCGGCACCCTGCAGGGGATTATTGCGGTTCATTTTCCGGCGCAGCGCCGCCCGCGATGCGGGTATAAACGATTTTTTGCGTGTCGTTCGCACAGTGGCCGACGACCTGGCCGCCGGCTTTGTCTGCCTGATCGTTAGGTACGATAGTGAGGGAGAAGCCTGACTCAGGCACGCCGTTATTGACAATTTTCTGCTGAATCTCCGCTTTCACTTTTTCGCAACTGCCCTGTGCGGCCAACGCCGGTGCGGCAGCGATCAGCAGTATCGTGCTTAACCAAACGGTACGTTTCATCATCTCTTCCTTATGTTGAGTTGAACGTTAAGAATAGCGCTTCTAGTGTAAAGTGTTGTATTTGCTTATATCATGTTATGACATAAAAACAGGAGAGCGGCAAAACGTGAAGAAAATCATTACCCTCGGTGCGCTGGTTTTGAGCCTTGTAGGCTGCGATAACTCGACGTCGCCGCAGGCGTACACGCCGGAAATGGCCAGTTTTTCTAACGAATTTGATTTCGATCCGATGCGCGGCCCGGTAAAGGATTTTAGCCAGACGCTGATGAACGACAAAGGCCAGGTTTTGAAAAGGGTCAGCGGTACGCTGTCGGAAGAAGGCTGCTTCGACACGCTGGAATTTCACGACCTGGAGAACAACAGCGGGGCATCGCTGACGCTCGACGCAAACTACTATGTTGACGCTGTTAGCCTTGAAAAACGCGTCCGCCTGCAGGGGAAATGTCAGCTTGCCGAACTCCCTGCCGCGGGCATCAGCTACGACACCGACGACAACGACTTTGTGACCGCCGCCAAAGGCAAAGATGTGCTGGTGACCTATAAGTACGACAGCGAAGGCTATCCGCTGGGGAAAATCACCAAATCGAAAGACAGCGAGCTTGCCATCGTGGCGAAAGCCGGTGTCGATAAAAAGAAAAAGCTGGATTACAGCGCGACAACCAGCCTGAACGGCAAAATCATCGGGGTGGCAAAGCAAAGCTGCGATTATGACCGCCATTTCAACTCGCTGTCCTGCGATCTGGAAATGACGGATGATTCCGTCACGCCGCCAAAGGTGGACCATTACACCATTAAAAATACGGTGGAGTATTATTGATCGCGTCGGTGTTACAAATGCCGGGTGTCCTTCGATCCCCGGCGTATCCACCGGCTGACAAACTTAATCCTTTCTTGCGGCGCAATCGGCGAGATAAACATGCTGCCAGCCAGGCAGCTTTCCACCCGCTCATAAATTAAGGCCTTTCTCGTGACCCGGAGATTTGTCCCGTTGTTTCATTACGCGATGCTCTGGCTGTGTGCTGCCCTTTGGCTGCATGCAGGTTCGGCTCGTGCGACGGAACTCGACGAGGATCTGGCCCGCTTTAGTGCGGCATTAAACCAGTCAACCCCGGCGGCGCAGGTCTCGCTGCAAACCCTTCAGCAGCTTGATGCGGCGCTGCTCAAGCCCGAATCCATGTATCCTCAGTTTCAGGCCTGGCCGCTGCCGGACCTCACGGCGCTTTACCATCTGGATAGGCGCTGTACAAGCGAGGTCGAACTCTCGGCTACGGCGAAATCATTCATTGCAGCGTTATGCCAGGCGAATATACCGCCTGCGTCCTGGTTCATCGCGAATCCGCTCTATCCGCTTGGGGGAAGCAGCGCCTGGCAGTATATCCTGCGCCATCCGGGAGCGGCCGCCGCGCTAAAAAACTCGCTGCATGTACGGGAAAGACCGGACGATCTGGCGGGCATTGGGACGCTGTCCGATGACAATCTTGACGCCTTGCTTGGGGGCCAGCACTGGCTGCTGCAAAACGGTCAACTCTGGCGATTCAGCCAACAGCAATGGCAGCGCTATGAGGCGAAGGTCTGGCAGCCTCTGGCCCGACAGTCCGATATCGAACTGGTTAACGCCGGGGGGCGCTGCGATATGCGAACGGGCGCGCTGTGCGTCAATGCTCGCGAAGCTTACGGGAACGTCTGGCGCTGGCTTTTTGGCCTGCTGGTGCTGTTTACCGCGTCGGGGTTGATATGGATGGCCTGGCAGCGGAGGCAACTGCGTGAGCGTCAGCGGTTTATCACGCAAATGCTGACCCACGAACTGCGCACGCCCATCGCTCAACTGAGCAACGTGGTCGAACATTTTCGCCGTGACTTCGACCGGTTGCCGGAAGGTGCCCAGCTTAATTTTGTGGCTCTGGCCGACACGCTGCAGCGGATGCGGCAGATGGCTGAAACCAGCCAACACTACCTGATAGCGGAGCATCAGCGGGAAGCGCTGGAAACGCCGACTCAGGTCCGGCTCAGCGACTGGCTCGATCACTTGTGTGCGGATCGGGACGGGCTGACGTACTGCCTGGACGAAAACATGATCGTGGGCGTGTCGCTCTACTGGAGCAGCCTGTGTCTGACGAATTTACTGGATAATGCGTTCCGTCACGGAAAGCCTCCCGTGCACCTGACGGTGCATAAAACCAGAACGCACCTTACTTTCCAGGTTAGCGATAGCGGAAATATCACTCAAAACCCGCTGCTGAACAGCCGCCGTTTACGCTGGTCAAACAGCAGTCTTGGCCTTGGATTGACCATTGTTCAGCGCGTTGCTCATCGCCTTCACGGCAAGTTGACGTTCAGCCCCGCGCCAACCACGTTTACCCTGGAGTTGCCGTATGAACCCGACTAAAGCGCATTCTTTGTTGTTAATTGAGGACGATATCGCGTTGGGCGAAGGGCTGGCGGCATTTTTGCAGCAGGAGGGGTTCAGCTGCCGCTGGCTGCGAAACAGCGCGAATGTCCTCGAACATTGGTATCAGGCGGATTTGGCGATTCTCGACCGCCAGCTTCCTGAAGGCGACAGTCTGCGGTTTTTGCCTCAGTGGCTGGCAAAAAAAGCCCTGCCGACGATCGTGCTGACGGCAAAAGTGAGCGTTGAAGAGCGGGTGGCGGGGCTGGAGGCGGGCGCGCGTGACTATCTGAGCAAGCCGTTTGCTCACGTTGAGCTGCTGGCCCGCATCCGGGCACAGCTTCGCCCCCTGGGCGACGGGCTGCTGGTCTGCGGGGAACTCAGCTTACTTCCGGCGCGGCAAATTGCGACCTGGCAGGGAAAAGAGGTCGCGCTGACGGCAACCGAGTTTGCGCTACTGGCGATGCTGATGCAGATGGCGGGGCGCGTGTTTACCCGGGATGAATTGCTCAATCAGGTCTGGGGCTATCAACGTTTTCCGTCAACCAGGACTGTCGATACGCATGTTTTACAGTTACGGCAAAAACTGCCGGGCCTGCCGATTACAAGCGTGCGCGGGATTGGCTATCGGCTGGAGTTAGCGAAATGAAACTGCGACTGTCAGCCCTGCTGACCGTCTCCTCGTTCAGCGTCGGTGCAACGTTGCCCCAAACGCCGCTGGAGCCCGTATATCATCAGCTGTTTAACCAGCAAGACGATCTTGCCAACAGGCAACTGATTGATGTCTGGCCGCGGCTGGGCAGCGAGGCACAGCGGCAGGCCTGGAAAGAGGCGCTTAATGCCGTGGTCAGTCGGCAATGCGGCAAAGATCTTTCCACGGCGGTTCCTGAGTGGCTGGACGACTTAACGCTTACGTTGATGCAGCGTGATATGCCGCTTAACCGAATTTATCGCATAACTTTGAGTGGAAAGAGCCCCCGCCAGGATATTAACGTTGGCCTGATGCTGCCCGATGGCAAAAAAGCGTTCGCCGCAGTGCCGGTGCAATATGAAGCGGAAAGTGAGTTTCGGATCGAAAGCGAAGAGTTTACTCAGCCGCTGAGCGAAGGAGTCTATCTGCTGACCGTGTCGAGCGGCGGGCAGCAATGGCAGCAGCCTCTGGCGTTACAGGGTATTGGCGGGTTAACGCAGATCCAGCTTCACGATCGCGCCATTACGCTCACTACGCCGCAGGTGTCTCCTGCTTGCCCCAAACCCTGGCTTGAGCAAACGCTGCTTAATCGCAGCGACTATAACCAGATTTGGTGGGCAAAAAGCGACCAGCTGACGCTGGTGCCCTGGCCTGCGAAGCCTGCCGAAAGCGTATGGGCCACGGTGGCCGTGGTAAGCGCGGAAAACCGGGGCAGCGTGGCGGTACGAACCGAACACCGCCTCGCCGGCCCGCTGGCGACGATGAAAAACTAAGGCCCACGCCGCTATCCTGACATTCCTCTGACAATCGACGCCCGCTAACCGGCAATACTGCGGCCTCTTTCGTTACTGAGGTATTTGTCATGAAACTCAAAGCACTTTGGGCGGGGCTGGCGCTGCTCTCTGGTTCCGCCTTTGCCATGGACAGCATCGCCTTCTGGAATTCGCCGCAGCACGGCGGCAACAGTTTTAACCGTCTGCCGCCCGATCAAGCCTATTTCACCGCCCTTAAAGGCTATGGCGCCAGCTGGGTACGGCTGTCCTGGGACAAATGGCAGCCGGAACAGCGTGATTATTTGCTGGGGAATGCCGACCACTATCAGGGGCTGATGACGCAGGATCTTCGTACCCTGAAAGAGACGCTGGCACGCGCTCACGCCGCCGGGCTTAAAGTGGTGATTACGCCGCTTTCGCTGCCAGGGATGCGCTGGGCGCAAAACAATGATGGCCGGTTTGATGACCGGCTGTGGCAGGATAAACGTTTCTGGCAGCAAAGCGCCCAGTTCTGGCGTGACCTGGCCGGGCAGCTAAAAGATAATCCGGCGATTGCCGCCTACAACCTGATTAATGAGCCTGCGCCGGAGAAACGGGCCGGCCTGCCGGAACATGCCTCTCTGGAAGAAATGCAAACCTGGTACAAAGCGCACCAGGGCACGGCCAGAGACCTTCCGGCGTTCTATCAAACCGTGATCAACGCGATTCGCGAAGTGGATAAGACAACCCCTATCATGGTGGATAGCGGCTGGTATGCCGCCGCCGACAGCTTTAGCTACTGGCCTGCCGCCCTGAGTGATAACCGCGTGCTTTACAGCTTCCATATGTATGAACCCTACGACGCCACCAGCGCGCCAAACCTCAAACGCCTGAAACCCTATGTCTATCCCGGCGTTGTTCCGTTTGGCGGCAAGCAGGAGAAATGGAACGGGGAGCGCGTGGCCGGGTATCTGCAGCAGCCGTTCTGGTGGGCTAAGCAGCGTGGAGTCGCGCAGAATCGTATGGTGGCGGGGGAGTTTGGCTGTATGCGCCAGCTGGCCGGGTGCCGTCAGTATCTCGAGGATGTTCTCAGCGCGCTGGATAAAACGCAGGCGCACTGGGCATTCTACAGCTTTCGCGAAGATGCCTGGGACGGCATGGATTATGAGCTGGGAAAAAGGAAAGTGCCCTGGTCGTACTGGCAGGCAATGGATGAGCATAAGCCGGATACTTTACCGCGCCATGCCACGCCTGAGTTTGAGCCGATTAGCCGCCGCCTGGGGCCGTCGACGCGTTAAGTTATGCGTTACGTTAAAGTGAGGGGGTTGAGATTTTTTGAATCATAAGGCCTAATTCAATGCCGGTCGCCCGCTTTATTATGCTATGTTTTTTCTCTGAAATTCCCATAGCGGCAATGAGGCAGGATGAGCAGCAAACTCGACACTTTTATTCAGCAGGCCGTCAGCGCGGTGCCCATCAGCGGCACGTCGCTGATTGTCTCTTTGTACGGCGATGCGCTGGCTCATCGAGGCGGCGAAATCTGGCTGGGTAGCCTGGCGGCGATGCTCGAGCCTCTGGGATTCGGCGAACGTTTTGTGCGCACGTCTCTCTTTCGCCTCAATAAAGAGGGCTGGCTGGACGTGGAGCGAGTGGGGCGACGCAGTTTTTATCGCCTGAGCGATATGGGCCAGAGGATGACCCGCCGCGCCGAGTCGAAAATTTATCGCGCCGGGCAGCCGGCCTGGGACGGAAAGTGGCTGCTACTGCTTTCCGAAGGGCTGGAAAAAAACACGTTACAGCAGGTGAAGAAACAGCTTAT
The DNA here is from genome assembly GCF_011752815.1 of Enterobacter sp. Cy-643. Classification (GTDB taxonomy): domain Bacteria; phylum Pseudomonadota; class Gammaproteobacteria; order Enterobacterales; family Enterobacteriaceae; genus Cedecea. The sequence goes on along the minus strand of NZ_VWWV01000001.1, from coordinate 1,553,692 downwards.
CTGGCAGGGATTTGGGGCGCTCGCACCGAACCTGATGGCTTCACCCTCGCAAAATCTCGCGGATATCCAAAGCCTGCTGCATGAGGCGGGCGTGGCTGAACAGGTCATCTGTTTTGAGGCTGAATCGCCGCTACAAACGTCCCGCGCGGCACTGAGATCCCGCGTGGAAGAGTGCTGGCTGTTGACCGACAAAAACGAACGTTATGCTGAATTTATCAACTCTTTTCGCCCGCTTTTACCGCTGCTGCGTGAGGCAGAAAGCGATGAACTAACGCCGCAGCGCTGTTTCCACATTCAGCTGCTGCTGATCCACTTCTATCGCCGCGTCGTACTGAAAGATCCGCTGTTGCCGGATGAACTGCTGCCGCCGCACTGGCTGGGGCAGAACGCCCGCCAGCTGTGTATCAATATCTATCAGCGGGTCGCCGCCGGCACGCTTACCTACGTCAGTGAGCTGGGCGAAACCTCGGTGGGCGACTTGCCCGCTCCGGTGAGCGGTTACCAGAAGCGATTCGGTGGACTCACCCCGTAAAATAAGGAGCCCGTATGTCCATTTATCAGATTGATGGCCTGACGCCTGTCGTGCCGGAAGACAGCTATGTTCACCCGACCGCGGTGCTGATCGGCGATGTTATTCTCGGGCACCGCGTTTACATTGGCCCGAATGCCAGCCTGCGCGGGGATTTTGGGCGGATTATCGTCGAAGACGGGGCGAATGTGCAGGACAACTGCGTAATGCACGGTTTTCCTGAACAGGACACCGTTGTTGAACAGGATGGCCACATCGGGCACGGCGCCATTCTGCACGGCTGCCGGATTGGCAAAAATGCGCTGGTGGGCATGAACGCGGTGATCCTGGATGGGGCTCACATTGGCGAGAATTCGATTGTTGGCGCGGCGGCTTTTGTTAAAGGCAAAGCGGAATTCCCGGCGAATACGATGATCATCGGCAGCCCGGCGAAAGCGATACGTGAATTACGGCCTGAAGAGCTGGCCTGGAAGAAACAGGGCACGAAGGAGTACCAGGATTTGGTGATTCGCTGCCAGCAAACGATGCATCAGGTGGAGCCGCTGCGTGAGGTTGAGGCGGGGCGGAGGCGTCTGGTGTTTGAGGATTTGCACCAGCCTAAGACGAGCGGTTAATTCCCCTCACCCCGACCCTCTCCCCAAAGGGGCGAGGGAGAAAACAGGTTTGGAGAATAATGTTTATCCTCTCTCCTCAAGAGGGGGAGAGAAAGCGGACCTGGAGAATATTGTTTATCCTCTCTCCCCAAAAGGGCGAGGGAGAAAACAGGTTTGGAGAATATTGTTTATCCTCTCTCCCCAAAAGGGCGAGGGAGAAAACAGGTTTGGAGAATATTGTTTATCCTCTCTCCTCAAGAGGGGGAGAGAAAGCGGACCTGGAGAATATTGTTTATCCCCTCTCCCCAAAAGGGCGAGGGAAAAAATAGGTTTGGGGAATATTGTTTATCCCCTCTCCCTTTTAGGGAGAGGGTTAGGGTGAGGGTCAGTCACTCAGAGAGCAAATCTTACGCCGTAACGATGCTGTCGATAGCTGCTTTCGCGTCAGTCTGTGCTTTAGCCGCTACTTCAGGGCCATAGCCAAAACCTTCAGCAAACACGTAGTTTACGTCGGTGATCCCAATGAAGCCCAGGAACACGTTCAGGTAAGGCACCAGCAGATCGGTTGGGGTGTCTTTGTGGATCCCGCCGCGGCTGGTCACAACCAGCGCACGCTTACCGGTCACCAGACCTTCAGGGCCTTTCTCGGTGTAGCGGAAGGTCACGCCAGCGCGAGCCACCAGGTCGAAATAGTTTTTCAGCTGGGTAGGGATGTTGAAGTTGTACATTGGCGCGTTGAAGACAATCACGTCGTGCGCTTTCAGTTCGGCAATCAGCTCATCAGACAGGGCCAGAGCTTCCTGCTGACGCGGGGTCAGCGCGGCATCGGAAGGGCGCAGAGCACCGACCAGTTCGCCATCCAGCACTGGAATTGGGTTTGCCGCCAGGTCACGAACGGTAATTTCGTCAGCGCTGTGTTTCTCACGCCATTGTTCAACAAAATAGTCGGACAGCTGGTTGGACTGAGAGTAACCTGCCAGGATGCTGGATTTCAGAACTAATACTTTGCTCATGGGATGATTCCTTAGTGTTTGGTCAGTCGGACAGTGTGCCCGTTCTCTAAGGCTTACTGTATTCACAATCCGATGACAGAGATAGCGCAATATATCGAACCCTATATTCGAATTTATTGAACAAGGCGCTGGAAATCGGGGTGTGATAAAATAGCGGAAATTAACGCCGTGACTTATCCGGTTGTGCCCGGTAGCGAAATAACGATAGATAAAATGGAAATGACAAAACCCTCGCTGTCCTCTTTGTTCGCCCGTCTTGAAGGGCTGATGCTCCGCGACAGACAACGCTTTTCTCGCCGCCTGCACGGCGCGAAGAAAATTAAAAATGCTGACTCTCAGCAGGCCTTATTCGACACGCTGGCCGCAGAAATTGACGCCGCGGCAGGTAAAGTGCTGCTGCGTGAAGCCGCGCGCCCGGCGATTACCTATCCTGAAAATCTTCCGGTTAGCCAGAAGAAACAGGATATTCTGAACGCCGTGCGCGACCACCAGGTAGTGATCGTGGCAGGTGAAACAGGCTCCGGCAAAACCACTCAGCTGCCAAAAATTTGTATGGAGCTGGGGCGCGGTGTAAAAGGGCTGATCGGCCACACTCAGCCTCGTCGTCTGGCGGCGCGTACCGTGGCTAACCGTATTGCGGAAGAGCTGCAAACCGAACCCGGCGGTTGTGTAGGTTACAAGGTGCGGTTCTCCGACCACGTCGGCGACAACACGATGGTCAAGCTGATGACGGACGGGATCCTGCTGGCGGAAATCCAGCAGGACAGGCTGCTGATGCAGTACGACACCATCATCATTGATGAAGCGCACGAACGCAGCCTGAATATCGACTTCCTGCTGGGCTACCTGCGGGAACTGCTGCCGAAGCGGCCCGATCTTAAAATCATCATTACCTCGGCAACCATCGATCCGGAGCGTTTCTCTCGCCACTTCAACAACGCGCCAATTATCGAAGTGTCAGGCCGTACTTACCCGGTGGAAGTGCGCTACCGCCCGATGGTGGAAGATAACGACGATACCGACCGCGATCAGCTGCAGGCTATTTTCGACGCGGTGGATGAGCTGGGCCACGAAAGTTCGGGCGATATCCTGATCTTTATGAGCGGCGAGCGTGAAATTCGCGACACCGCTGATGCGCTAACTAAGCTCAACCTGCCGCATACGGAAATTCTGCCGCTCTATGCGCGCCTGTCTAACAGCGAGCAGAACCGCGTTTTCCAGGCGCACGTTGGGCGACGCATTGTGCTGGCGACCAACGTCGCGGAAACCTCATTGACCGTGCCGGGGATTAAATACGTTATCGACCCAGGTACGGCCCGTATAAGCCGCTACAGCTACCGTACTAAGGTTCAGCGCCTGCCGATCGAGCCGGTGTCTCAGGCTTCGGCCAACCAGCGTAAAGGTCGCTGCGGCCGCGTATCGGAAGGGATCTGTATTCGTCTTTATTCCGAGGATGACTTCCTGTCCCGCCCGGAATTTACCGATCCGGAAATTCTGCGTACCAACCTGGCGTCGGTCATTCTGCAAATGACGGCGCTGGGGCTGGGGGATATTCAGGCATTTCCGTTCGTTGAGGCGCCGGACAAGCGCAACATTCAGGACGGCGTGCGCCTGCTTGAAGAACTGGGCGCCATTACCAGCGATGAAGACCATAGCGTTTATAAACTGACGGCCTCTGGCCGCCAGCTTTCGCAGCTGCCCGTCGATCCGCGCCTTGCCAAAATGGTGCTGGAAGCGCAGAAATTTGGCTGCGTGCGTGAGGTGATGATCATTACCTCTGCGCTCTCCATTCAGGATCCGCGCGAGCGGCCGATGGACAAACAGCAGGCCTCGGACGAGAAACATCGCCGCTTCCACGACAAAGAGTCTGACTTCCTGGCCTACGTGAACCTGTGGAATTACCTGGGCGAGCAGCAAAAAGCCCTCTCTTCGAACCAGTTCCGCCGCCAGTGCAAGCTGGACTTCCTCAACTACCTGCGCGTCCGCGAATGGCAGGATATTTACACCCAGCTGCGCCAGGTGGTGAAAGAGCTTGGCCTGCCGGTGAACAGTGAACCGGGTGACTTCCGCTCGGTGCACTCGGCGCTGCTGACGGGGCTGCTGTCCCATATCGGGCAGAAGGACACGGAAAAGCAGGAGTACACCGGGGCGCGTAACGCCCGTTTTTCTATCTTCCCCGGCTCCGGCTTATTTAAAAAACCACCGAAATGGACGATGGTCGCCGAACTGGTGGAAACCAGCCGCCTGTGGGGGCGTATTGCCGCCCGCATCGACCCGGAGTGGATTGAGCCGCTGGCGCAGCACCTGATTAAGCGCTCCTACAGCGAACCGCACTGGGAGAAAGCCCAGGGCGCGGTGATGGCGCAGGAAAAAGTGACCCTTTACGGCCTGCCGATTGTGGCGGCGCGGAAAGTGAATTATAGCGACATTGATCCGGCGCTGTGCCGCGAGCTGTTTATTCGTCATGCGCTGGTCGAGGGCGACTGGCAGACCCGCCACGCGTTCTTCCGCGACAACCTCAAACTGCGGGCGGAAATCGAAGATCTGGAACATAAATCGCGCCGCCGCGACATTCTGGTGGATGACGAAACGCTGTTTGAGTTTTATGACCAGCGGATTGCTCACGATGTGATTTCTGCGCGCCACTTCGACAGCTGGTGGAAAAAGACCAGCCGCGAAACGCCGGATCTGCTGAATTTTGAAAAAAATATGCTGATCAGGGAAGGCGCGGAGCAGGTCAGCAAGCTGGACTATCCGAACTTCTGGCATCAGGGCAACCTCAAGCTGCGCCTGACCTATCAGTTTGAGCCAGGCGCTGACGCCGACGGCGTGACGGTGCATATCCCGCTGCCGCTGCTGAACCAGGTTGAAGAGTCTGGTTTTGAGTGGCAAATCCCCGGCGTGCGCCGCGAGCTGATTATTGCCCTGATCAAATCGCTGCCGAAGCCGGTGCGCCGCAATTTTGTGCCGGCCCCGAACTACGCGGAGGCGTTTTTAGGCTGGGCTACGCCGCTGGAATTGCCGCTGCTGGACAGCCTTGAGCGCGAATTCCGCCGCATGGCGGGCGTTACCATTGACCGGGAAGACTGGCACTGGGATCAGGTTCCCGATCACCTAAAAATGACCTTCCGCGTGGTGGATGAGCACAACAAAAAGCTGAAAGAAGGCAAAGATCTCAGCGAGCTGAAAGGCGGCCTGAAGGATAAAGTGCAGCAGACGCTTTCCGCCGTGGCGGATGATGGCATCGAGCAGAGCGGGCTGCACATCTGGAGCTTCGGCTCGCTGCCGGAAAGCTATGAGCAGAAACGTGGCAATTACCGGATGAAAGCTTTCCCGGCGCTGGTGGATGAAAAAGAGAGCGTGGCGATTAAGCTGTTTGATAACCCGCTCGAGCAGCAGCAGGCGATGTGGCGCGGGCTGCGCCGTCTGTTGTTGCTGAACATCCCGTCGCCGGTGAAATATCTGCACGAAAAGCTGCCGAACAAAGCCAAGCTGGGTCTTTATTTTAACCCGTACGGCAAGGTGCTGGAGCTTATCGACGACTGCATTTCCTGCGGTATTGATAAACTGATTGCGCAAAACGGCGGGCCGGTCTGGAGCGAAGAAGGGTTTGCCGCGCTGCACGAGAAAGTGCGCGCCGAGCTGAACGACACGGTGGTTGAGATTGCCAAACAGGTGGAGCAGATCCTCACGGCGGTGTTTAACATCAACAAACGGCTGAAAGGGCGCGTGGACATGACCATGGCGCTTGGCCTGTCGGATGTTAAGGCGCAGATGAGCGGCCTGGTTTATCGTGGTTTTGTCACCGGTAACGGCTATAAACGCCTCGGCGATACGCTGCGCTATCTGCAGGCAATCGAAAAACGGCTGGAAAAAATGGCTATCGATCCGCACCGTGACCGCGCGCAGATGCTCAAGGTGGAAAGCGTGCAGCAGGCCTGGCAGCAGTGGCTGAACAAGCTGCCGCCGGCCAGTCGCGAAAACGAAGAGGTGCAGGAGATCCGCTGGATGATCGAGGAGCTGCGCGTCAGTTATTTTGCTCAGCAACTTGGGACCCCGTACCCGATTTCCGATAAGCGTATTTTGCAGGCCATGGAGCAGGTCGCACTTTGAACCCAGGCCCTTTCCTCAGGAAAGGGCCTGGCGCTATTTCACTCTTGCCAGCGTAAAACCATCCCAGCCTTTACTGCCGACCGTTTGGAGTGCGGTGGCAGAAAGGCGCGGGTTGTTGCCCATCAGTTCAATAAAGGTGCGTACACCCTGGACGCGGTCATCAGTGCTTTCGGGGTTGGCAACCTCGCCGTCGCGGACCACGTTATCACCGATGATTAACGTCCCGGGACGCGAATATTTCAATGCCCATTCCAGATAAACCGGGTTGTTCGGCTTATCGGCATCAATAAAAATTACATCGAACGGTGCGTCGTGGCCTAAACCGGCCAGCGTTTCTGCCGCTGGGCCAACATGCAGGTCAATCTGTTTTTCCAGCCCGGCAAGCTGAATGTTCCTTTGCGCAACTTCGGCATGATGAGGGTCGGCTTCAAGGGTGATTAGCTTCCCGTCAGCGGGCAATGCTCTTGCCATCCAGACGGAGCTGTACGCGCCCAGCGTCCCAATTTCCAGAATCTTTCTCGCGCCAGTCATCTCCACCAGCAATTGCAGGAATTTCCCCTGGTTCGGGGCCACATCGTGGGCAGGCAGCCCGGCGGCATGATTATTGGTCAGAATTTGCTGGAAAACAGCATCGGAAGGGATCAGGGAATGAACGAGGTACTCATCAACATCGGACCATTTTTTCTGCATCGCTTACTCCATGTTTAGAGATAACATTTTCCCTCTCGCTTTGCGGGAGAGGGAATGGGATATCCGATCAGGCAATACGCTGCGTATGCTCCGCTTCGCTGCGGGTGATTTTCACCGGCACGGATTTTGACGTCGGCGTGCCCGTACCGTCCCCGACGCTGCCGAGCGGTACCAGCGGATTGGTTTCCGGGTAATAGGCCGCGAGATTTCCGCGCGGGATATCATAGGCCACCAGCTTAAAGCCGCTAACTTTACGGGTGATGCCGTCATGCCAGATGGTTTCTATATCGACCTTATCGCCATCGTTCAGACCGAGTTCACCCATATCATCAGGATGAATAAACAGGATTTCACGCTGGCCGTACACGCCGCGATAACGATCGTCGAGGCCGTAAATCGTGGTGTTGTACTGGTCGTGAGAGCGCAGCGTTTGCAGCGTGAACGGGGCTTCCACACCTTGCCACAGCGAATCCGGCAGCGGGGCATTGCTGAACTCAGCCTTGCCGCTTGGCGTATTAAAGCGCAGTTCTGCCGCCGCGTTGCCGAGGTAGAACCCCCCGGGTTCTTCGCAGCGCTGATTGAAATCTTTAAAGCCAGGTAATGTGGCGGCGATATGATCGCGAATCAGATTGTAGTCGTCGGCCAGCGCCAGCCAGTCCAGTTTGCTTCTGCCCAGAACGGCATCAGCGATGCTGGCCACAATTGCGGTCTCAGACCGCTGGGTGTCCGCAATAGGCTTGCCGATGCCTTCAGAGGCGTGAACCATGCTAAAGGAGTCTTCGACGGTGACAAACTGACGCCCGGAGACCTGCATGTCCTCTTCGGTACGACCAAGCGTCGGCAGGATCAGCGAGGCTTTACCCGGTACCAGGTGGCTGCGGTTCAGCTTGGTGCTGATGAACACGGTCAGGCCGCAGCGGCTGATGGCTTCTTCCGTGCGCGGGCTGTCCGGTGCCGCAGCGGCGAGGTTGCCGCCGAGCGCAATCAGCACTTTGATTTCGTCACGCAGCATCGCGGCCAGGGCTTCAACGGTATTGTGGCCATGTTCGCGCGGAGGCGTAAAATCAAAATGTTTGGCCAGGTTATCGAGCAGGCTTACCGGCGGCTTTTCATCGATCCCCATCGTGCGGTTACCCTGCACGTTGCTGTGGCCGCGCACCGGGCAAAGGCCCGCACCCGGCCGGCCTAAATGGCCGCCCAGCAGCTGCAGGTTGACGATTTCCCGCACGGTATTCAGCGAGTGTTTGTGCTGGGTGATGCCCATAGCCCAGGTAAAAATTACCCGCTTTGAATGCTGCCAGATTGCCGCGGCGTCGCGAAGCTGCAGTTCGCTCAGGCCGGACTGCCGGGTGATTTTTTCCCAGCTGGTTTCATCGATGGCGGTAAACCAGGCCTCAACGCCGTGGGTATGGGCATCAATAAACGTCAGGTCGAACACGCCGTCTTCACCTGCAGTAATCAGGCGGCGATGGGTTTCCAGCAGCGCTTTTGCCATACCGCGAACCGCGGCCATGTCGCCGCCAAGATTTGGCTGGTAATAGTTGGTGCTGATGGTGCCCGCCAGCGGGGTGATGACTTCCAGCGGTTTTTGTGGGTCGGCAAAACGTTCAAGGCCGCGCTCGCGCAGCGTATTGAAAGTGACTATTTGCGCTCCGTTTTCTGCCGCGTGCCGCAGGCTGTGCAGCATTCGCGGGTGGTTGGTGCCGGGATTCTGGCCAAACACAAAAATGGCATCGGCTTTGTCGAAATCATCCAGCCGGATGGTGCCTTTCCCGACGCCGATACTGCGTTTTAGCCCGCTGCCGCTGGCTTCATGGCACATGTTTGAGCAATCAGGGAAATTGTTTGTGCCCAACATGCGGCCAAAAAGTTGATAAAGATAAGAGGCTTCATTGCTGGCGCGGCCTGAGGTGTAAAGCTCAATCTGGTTGGGATTATCCATCGCCTGGATATGTTGCGCAATCAGGCTTAGCGCACTGGCCCAACTGATGGGCTCATAGCGATCGGTTTGTGGATTGTAGCTGAGCGGTTCGGTCAGGCGGCCCTGATATTCGAGGAAGTAGTCGCTTTGCTGATAGAGTTTGCTGACGCTGTGCCGGGCAAAAAATTCGCTGTCGATAAAGCGGCGAGTCGCTTCCCAGGTGACCGCTTTGGCGCCATTTTCGCAGAAGCTGAAGGTGCTTTTGTTATCGTCACCCCAGGCACAGCCCGGGCAATCAAAGCCTTTGGCTTTGTTCATGCGCATCAGGTTGCGCAGGTTTTTCAGAGCATGTTTGCTGTCGATGACGAAGCGGGTGGTCGCTTCGAGAGAACCCCAGCCGCCCGCTGCGGCCTGGTAAGGCTTGATAGCCGATTTGAATTTCATATGGCAGGTGTCACTTGTTATGGTTGATTGCGCAATAACACAGATGAGTTGCTTACCTTTAGTTTACTCCTGATTAACATTTGTGGAAGCGCTAACGTCAATCGGCCATCAACGAAACGGCCAGGACTTACTGAAGCAGGCTGTTAAACTGCGCGGTATTAATGTCAATAAACGAAGGGAATAGTGATGCTGTATGCCAGTGATATTAGGGATATTGAAGAACTGCAGCGCATTGAGACAGCCGCTGCGCGCCGTTTTCTTGCGGTGCCCGAACTGGCTTTTTTAGCCTCCGCTGGGGTAACGCGTCGTGAGGTTCACGCGGCGGCCATCGAAAACAACCTCGCCTGGAAGGTGGCCGGGAGCGACGGCAGGATCCGGGGGTTTTGCTATTGCGAGCGGCACGAGGATTCGCTTTATCTGGCTGAGATATCTACTCACCCGGATTTTCAGCGCCAGGGGATTGGGGCTATGCTGCTGGCTGAAGTCAAACGCAGGGGGCTGGCGCTTGGCGTCAGCCAAATCACGCTGACAACTTACAGGGATGTGAGCTGGAATGGCCCCTGGTATGGACGCCACGGTTTTGTCGTTATCAATGAGGCAGAGTTAACGCCGGCGCTTGCTTGCTGCCTTGCGCACCAGCGCGAAGAAGGCCTGATGATTTTACCCCGTTGCGCAATGCGGTATCTACTCGGGGAGGGGAAGCCCCCGGTCGGTAAACCATTTTTGTAGCCGCGTGAGCTGGCGGATGTGGTAGCCGATGGCCAACTCTTCGTACAGCGTCGACGGTGGCGTCAGCGGCGCGACATCGGGTCTGCCGCTCAGGATGGCCCGTCGGGCCTGATGCCAGGCCCGTTGTTTCATCTCAATTTCATCTGGCCTTGTTACCCGATGTTTACTCACGGTCATAGTCTGCCTGCTTATGGTGAGGCGCGATTATACCCTGCAAAGACGTCAATATGTTGTCCGATCTCCACGGGTGTTAATTTTCGTTCAAAAAAACCTAGCCTTGTCATAATGTTGCGTAATAATTACCCAGCAGACGCGCGATATATTCTGCTAATAGCTGACACGACCTGTCATTTGTTCGCGCTAACATTCCTGACACCGACTTGCAGGAGAAACACTCATGACCCCCCCCGAAAAAAGCACGCTGCTTGCCAACAGAATTGCCGGTATTTTTTGTGAAATGCTGAGCTGCGAGCGCGTGTCCCGTCACCAACTGGCCAGTAAGTTTGGCGTAAGCGAACGGACGATATACCGGGATCTCCGGCGGCTAAGCAACTATGTTTATCATGTGGGGGACGATCAGTACGCCCTCAGCCGGGAAGTCACCCAACAGCTGGAAAGCTACCTGCAGCGGGTAAAACGAGAGAAATGATCTTGTGGCGGCGATAACGCGCTTAAAGCGTCATGGCTACGCCGCCGATAATGCGATAAATTACTCTTTTTCCTAATGAAAAACCACAATCAATCCAAGGGCAAGATGCGTACTGAAAGCTTAACTGATATCGCCTATCGTCACTTTGTGGAGAGCGTAAAAGACTACGCCATCTACATGCTGAACATTGATGGCACCGTAGCCACCTGGAACGAGGGGGCGCTGCGAGCGAAGGGATATCTGCGCGAGGAAATTGTGGGGCAGTTTTTTGGCGTTTTCTACAGTGAGGCGGAGCAAAAAAGCGGGCTGCCCGAGCGTAATCTAAATATCGCGCTAAAAAACGGAAAGTTTGAGGGGGAAGGCTGGCGATACCGGAAGGACGGCAGCCGTTTTTGGGCACATGTGGTCATTGATGCCATCTACGATGAGCATCACACGTTGCTGGGCTATGCCAAAATTACCCGGGATATTAGCGAGCAGAAGGTGGTGATCGACAAAATCTCGTGGCTTGCCCGCTATGATGCGCTGACCGGGCTTCCTAACCGCGTCGAATTCTTCAGCTTTGTGGAGAAACTGTTCACTGAGTCTGACTATAACCACATTGCTATTTGCACCGTTGATCTTGATAAATTCAAAGAGATCAACGATACCGAAGGGCATTTAGTCGGCGACCAGCTTTTGCAGCGAGTTTCATCCTCGGTGCTTAAAGCGATGGAAAAAGATGAGATTGTTGCTCGTTTCGGTGGCGACGAATTTGTTGCAGCCAAACCTTATAATCACGATGACGAGCTGCGGAATTTCACCGAGCGTTTGCACTGTTGTTTTGTCGGCAAACAGATTTTTGCCCACAGCGAAATTACCGTCAGCGCCAGTATCGGCGTGGCGGTTTATCCTGATGACGCTACGGATATCAATACGCTTATCAGCAATTCAGATCTGGCGATGTACCGCGCCAAAGCTAATCTGGATAACAAGATCTGCTGGTATGAAAAAGACATGGACGAAAAAACGCGGCTGCGGAACCTGATGGCCGCGGATATTCGTCGTGGCATTAAAGAAGGGCAGTTCTTCATTCACTACCAGGAAAAACGCTCGCTGAAGGACAAGTCCATTACCGGCTATGAAGCCCTGCTTCGCTGGAACCACCCGGAACAAGGTCTTATCCCGCCGGATGAATTTATCCCCATCGCCGAGGAAAGCGGGGCCATTGTTCCGCTGGGCTATTGGGTGATTGAAACGGTATGCAACGAGTCGCTGGCCAATAAGCTGGACAAAAAAATCTCGATCAATATTTCTCCAGTCCAGCTGCGTAATCTCAGCTTTATCGACAATGTCCGCGACATTTTAATGCGAACCGCGTGGCCCATAACGCTGCTTGAGTTTGAGGTGACGGAGACGGCGTTCATCATTAATAAAAAGCTGACGTTTAATATCCTGCATCAGTTCCAGAAAATGGGGATCAGCATTGCGCTGGACGACTTTGGTACCGGATATTCGTCTTTGAGCACCCTGCGGGAATTCCATTTTGACGTCATCAAGCTGGATCGTAGCTTCCTGACGAACGTGGAAAGTAACTTCCAGGCGCGCTCTTTCGTACGCGCGATAATTTCGCTCGGCAATTCCATCAATACGCCGCTGATTGCCGAAGGTGTAGAAACCAACGAGCAGCTTCGTATTCTGGAAGAAGAGGGATGCACCGAAATTCAGGGTTTCCTGTTTGGTCAGCCGGTAGATATTAAAAATCTTCACCGCTGAAAGCGCGGGCAGAATAGCGGCTGGCACAAACCTGTGATCCACTTAACTCTCCGGGACTTCTTTGAGCTGCATTAACGCAAATCTGTGACGTAGCGCGTAATGTTTTTCCGCGCCGGGGCCGATGACCGTTGAAGGGAATTCCCCATACAAAGAGAGTCACGGACATGTCGATAAAAACTCTGACCCCACAAAACGGCGTGCGCTTCTGGCATCACATCCGGCTGGTGCCGCTGTTTTCCTCTATCCTCGGCGGCATTCTGCTGCTGTTTGCGCTTTGCATCGGTTTCGCCAGCTTTTTTCTTATCCAGGGCGACCGCGCGCTTCAGGACGTCACCGAAGAAATCCAGGTGCGAATGGGGCTGGCGGACAGCGCCAACCATCTGCGTACGGCGCGTATCAACCTGATCAACGCCGGGGCCGCAAGCCGCGTGGCGGATATGGATCAGGTTAAGCAGAACGTGGCCAACGCCGAAGGGCTGATCAAGCAGGCGCAGGCTGGCTTCAGCACCTATATGGCGCGAAAAGTGAAAACGCCGGCTGACCAGGCGCTGGACAAAGGATTGCAGGATGATTTTGCGGCTTATCTCGACAAAGGGATGAAGCCAATGCTGAAGTTTGCAAAGAACGGTATGTTTGAGGCGATCATCACCCATGAAAGCGACGTGGTGCGCAAGCTGGACGCCGATTACGATGCCAAACTGCAGCAGGCCGTCAATATTCGTACCGACCGGGCAAACGCCCTGAGAGAGCTGGCCGACAGCCGCACCCGAACCAGCGTGGCGATGATGGCCGGAGCCTTTGCGATAGCGCTGTTTATGACGGTGTTCACCTTTATCATGCTGCGCCGCGTGGTGATTGGCCCGCTGCAGCGCGCCGCGAAACGCATTGAACACATCTCTGACGGTGATTTGACGCTGCCGGCGGAGGCGACCGGCAACAGCGAAATTGGCAAACTCAGCCAGCACCTGCAGCATATGCAGCAGCAGCTGGTCAGCACCGTCAGCACGGTGCGCGAAGGGGCCGAGGCTATCTATCAGGGTTCGAGTGAAATTTCTGCCGGGAATACCGATCTCTCTTCCCGCACCGAGCAGCAGGCGGCGGCAATCGAACAAACCGCCGCCAGCATGGAGCAGCTGACCGCCACGGTGAAACAGAACGCCGACAACGCGCATCACGCGACGAAGCTGGCGGAAGATGCCTCGCAGAAGGCTACCGACGGCGGCAGTATTGTTTCGGGCGTGGTCAGCACCATGGACAATATCTCGGCCAGCTCGAAGAAAATCTCTGAGATCACCTCGGTGATCAATAGTATCGCTTTCCAGACCAATATTCTGGCGCTGAATGCCGCCGTGGAAGCGGCAAGGGCGGGGGAACAGGGGCGTGGTTTCGCCGTGGTGGCAAGCGAAGTGCGAACGCTGGCACAGCGCAGCGCTCAGGCGGCAAAAGAGATTGAGGGGCTTATCGGCGAATCCGTGTCGCTGATCGACAGCGGCTCCCGCCAGGTGGCGCAGGCCGGTACCACGGTGACCGGGATTGTGGAGGCCGTCCGCCGCGTGACCGATATTATGCTGGAAATTGCTGCCGCTTCGGATGAGCAGAGCCGTGGCATTCAGCAGGTCGGGCAGGCGATACACGAAATGGATAACGTCACGCAGCAAAATGCCTCGCTGGTGGAGGAGGCGTCAGCCGCCGCCGTTTCTCTGGAAGAGCAGGCCGCTCGCCTGACGGAGGCGGTCGGTACCTTCCGGCTGACGACAAGTTTCGCCGCTGCGCCGCAAAAACAGGCCGTCGTTACTTCTCCTGCGTCCTCCACGGTTCGGCCTGCAACGGCCTCTGCCGACAACTGGGAAACATTCTGACCGATCTCTCCCGCGGCTCAGCAATGGGCCGCCTCTCACTTCTTTTCGTTTCGCCTCCGCACCCAGTTGCGCCCTACCTTTAGAATCAGTAAGGTGTGCGCAAATTGACGATATAGCCGGAAAAAACATGAGTTCAAAAGATCCGCTGCACGGCGTGACGCTTGAAGCGTTGCTTAACGCCCTGGTCGAACGTTACGGCTGGGCCGAAATGGCGCGGCAGGTAAATATCAACTGCTTTAAAAGCGATCCCACCGTTAAGTCCAGCCTGAAGTTCCTGCGCCGCACGCCCTGGGCGCGTAAAGAAGTGGAAGAGATGTATATCGCCTCTCTCGACGAGCCTGAGGCCAGACACGACGCACCGGCGGACAGCCCCTGGGCTAACTGGCAGGCAAAAAATAAGGAATAACCATGTTAACCGGCCTGAATCACCTGACGCTTGCGGTGCGCGATCTGGCGCGGAGCCTGGCGTTTTACCAAAGCCTGCCGGGTATCAGGCTCCATGCGCGCTGGGAGGCCGGGGCCTATCTTTCCTGCGGTGATTTATGGCTTTGCCTTTCTCTGGATGCAAAGGCCGGTGAGCGGCCAGTGCATTACACCCACTACGCGTTCAGCGTGAGCGCAGAGGCCTTTCCCCGAACGGTTAAGGCGCTGGAACAGCAGGGCGTCCGCGTATGGAAAGACAATCGCAGCGAAGGGCATTCCTTCTACTTCCTTGACCCGGATAACCACCAGCTTGAGCTGCACGTCGGGGATTTAGCCAGTCGCCTGGCGGCCTGCAGGGTAAAACCCTACTCTGGGATGACATTCCAGGAGGCGGGGATTGCCGTGCGGCAGGCCTCTCTGGAGGAAATCCTCGCGCTTTACCACCGTCTGCCGGAATTTGAAGATTGCAGAAGCGCGGCGGATCTTCAGGCTCGCCTGGCGGGGAACCAAACCAGCCAGCTCATTGCCCGTGTCAACGGCGTTCCCGCCGGGTTTAAGCTCGGCTATGCGCTCGGCGAGACGGAATTTTACAGCTGGCTGGGTGGCGTTTTGCCTGAGTTCAGGCGGGACGGCGTCGCTCAGGCCCTGCTGGTCGAGCAGGAAAAGTGGGCAATCGAGCAGGGTTACCGCACGCTGACCGTGAAAACCCGCAACAAATTTCGCGGCATGCTAATGATGCTGCTTAAAAACGGCTATCAGCTTATTGAGATTGCGCCGAAGGGCGACCCGGACGATTACCGCCTGCTGCTGCGAAAATCGTTCCCTGGCTGAAACAGCGCTTTCAGCCGCATCTGATTGGCGTGTAACCTCGACCGGGTTAGGCTACACGCTGGTTTTTAACCGGGAGGATCCCGCTCATGATGACATCCCCAACCTTGAGTCAGCCGACAATTCAGGCCGTGAATACGCTCGGCCAGTGGCTGGCGCAGAGCGATTTTACAGGCACACCGCAGGCACAGGATGCCGATCTGATTATCCTGGCCGGTAACGCCGTGATCCCAACCCTCGAGGCCGCGTGTGAGTTTGCCGCCAACAGTGAAAAACCGCTGCTCATCACCGGCGGTATAGGGCATTCCACGACCTACCTCTACGCGGAAATCGCCCGCCACCCGCGCTACAACACGATTCCTACCACGGGCCGTGCCGAAGCGGCGATCATCCAGGACATTGCCCACCAGTTCTGGAAAGTCCCGAATGAGAAGATCATCACCGAAGAGAAATCCACCAACTGCGGGGAAAATGCTCGCTTTAGCGTGGACAAAATCGCCGAACTTGGCCTCAGTCCCGGGCGCGTGCTGATAGTCCAGGATCCAACCATGCAGCGCCGGACCGTGGCGACTTTTGCTCGCGTCTGGCAGGGCAACGCGCAGGCGCCGGAATGGCTAAGCTGGCCTGGCGTGATTCCTGAATTAGTCGAGGGAGAGCAGGGCACTGTTTTTGCCGGAGAAGCTGAAGGTTTATGGCCGATTGAGCGCTACGTTTCGCTGGCGCTGGGTGAAATCCCTCGCTTACGTGATGACGCAACCGGCTATGGTCCGCAGGGGCGGGACTTTATCGTTCATGTCGATATCCCGCCGCAGGTGATGGCCGCCTGGCACGCACTCCAGCAGGATATGGCGCTAAGCGCGTTGATTCGCGAGCGGGGGCTGTAATCCCGCTGGCTTTGCTCTGAGTAACGTTAAGGCTAAAAAATTACAGGCTGAAACAAATTAACGGCCATAATATGTTGATGTTCATCATCTTTCTGACAAATTATCTGGTAGTAGAAGAAATACCGGAAGGCTCGTTAAAAACAGGAAAATCAATTCATTGATTTTCGGCTGATAACCACCAAGAGGGAAAAAACGCGTTTTTTTCCTCATTGTCAGCAATTTTATACTCTTTTAATGTTTCTTCGTTATCCTGGCATTCAACGTTATTTCAGGGCAGGGTCTCTCATGCGGACTAAATATACCTCGGTACAGATTTCGATCCACTGGCTGGTTTTTCTGCTGGTGGTGGGGGCTTATTGCGCTATGGAACTGCGTGGTTTTGCCCCGCGTAGCTACCGACCGCTCATTAACTCTATCCATTTCACCTGCGGCATTTCCGTGCTGGTGCTGATGGTGGCCCGCCTGCTGGTGCGCATTAAATACCGCGCGCCGGCCATCGTGCCAAAGCCGCATCCGGCGGTGACCGGTATCTCTCATCTGGTTCACACGATTGTCTATCTGATGTTTATTGCGCTGCCGGTGCTGGGCTTCCTGGCAATGTACTACCGCGGCAGTGACTGGGTGGCCTTTGGGTTACAAATGCCGGTGGCGGCGGTACCGGATGAAGATCTGGAATTCAGCATCAAATCCTGGCATGAGCTGCTCGCCAACACCGGCTATTTCGTGATTGGCCTCCACGCCTTCGGCGCCTTATTTCATCACTACGTCTGGAAAGACAATACGCTGCTGCGGATGATGCCCGGCAAACGCGAGCAGCCCTGACTGCCTGCCGTTAGCCTTTTGCATACTGCCTGGGTGAGCAGCCCATCACCCGCTTGAAAGCCTTTCCGAACGCGCTTTCCGATTCATACCCCAATTCCACAGCAATACGCGCCAGAGAATCACCCGACTGGCGCAACCTGTCGGAAGCCAGCATCATCCGCCAGCGCGTCAGGTAATCGATAGCGGATGCGCCCGTCACCGCTTTAAACCGGGCGGCAAACGCCGACCGCGACATCCCCACGCGCTCCGCCAGTTTTTCCAGCGTCCAGTTGAAAGCGGGCTCTTTATGCATGCAGGTCAGGGCCAGACTGAGCTGTTTATCCGCCAGCGCATACAGCCAGCCGACGGCGGGTTGCTGGGCTAAGTGCAGCCTCAGAGCCTGAATCAGCATCATCCAGGCGAGCTGCTGGACGATAAGCGCGCTGCCGGGGCGAGGCTGGCGGATTTCATCGGTCATTTGATCCAGCGCCCAGCGCATGGCGGCCTTACTTTCAGGCTGCTGAATGCAAACGACCAACGGCAAAGAACTCAGCAGCAGATCGGCCGCTTCCCCGCTCAGCACAAAATGGCCCCCGACCAGGAAACAGCTTTCCTGCTGGCCGGGGACGACGTCAGGCCCCAGCTTCCCTGCCTGGCGCAGCGTGTAGAAATCTACAGGTGCGGTATCAAGCCCGGTCGCCAGGCAAAAAGGCGGCCCCGGCGGCAGAAGATAACAGTCGCCGGCCTGCAGCAGCAGCGGCTCGCTTATACCGTCCACGGAGAGCCAGCAGCGGCCTGACACCACGGCATAACACTTGATGCCGGCATGCTCAGGCCACTGGATGGACATCTCCTGATGCAGCGCCACGCCGCCGGAGGCATAGCTTTGGGGTTTCAACAGCGAAAGCAGTTCAGACAGCGGATCCATAGCAACTCCGGACGATGAGACTAAAAATGACGACTTTTGAACATTGTTCGTCTTGCTTTCTCTGTTTACAGTAAATCCCGTCGGACGGCAACTCAGTCCTCAGTGACGGTTTGGGATAATGACTATGCGTATTTTTGTCACCGGTGCGACCGGTTTTCTTGGCTCGGCCATCGTTCAACAGCTGCTTGCCGCCGGGCATCAGGTTCTGGGGCTAACGCGTTCTCAGCGTGGGGCCGAGGCTTTATCATCCTGGGGCGCAAAAGCACATTATGGCGATCTGGATGACCTCGCCAGTTTGCAGCACGGGGCAGATCTTGCGGATGCAGTGGTTCACACCGCGTTTAATCATGATTTTTCTAACTTTGTCGCCAACTGCGAAGCGGACGGGAAAGTGATTGCCGCTATGGGGGACGCGCTGGTGGGATCGGCCCGCCCGATGGTGATCACCTCTTTTGTCGCTATGGGCGCGACTGAACCGGGTAAACCGGCGACGGAAGAGGGGTATAACCTCCAGACGCCCAATCCGCGTAAGGCCACGGAAGTTGCCGGGGTCAGCCTGCTTGAGCGGGGCGTTAACGCCTCTTTTGTACGCCTGCCGCAGGTGCATGACACCTTCAGGCAGGGGCTAATTACGCCGCTTATTGAGCTGGCTCGCGACAAAGGCGTGGCGGCATATGTTGACGAAGGCAAAAACCGCTGGTCGGCGGTGCACCTGAGTGATGCCGCTCGGCTGTATGTCCAGGCGGTAGAGAGAGGCGTGGCGGGGGAGCGCTACAATGCCGTGGCGGAAGAAGGGATCGCCACGAAAACGATCGCCGAAATGATTGGCCTGGGGCTTGGCGTGCCGGTTCGCAGTATCGGGGCTGACAAAGCCAGCGACCATTTTGGCTGGCTGGGGCGTTTTGCCGTACACGATATGTCGGCCTCAAGCGCAATCACGCAGCAGAGAACCGGCTGGCGGCCAACCGGGCCTGGGCTGATCGAAGATTTGCAGAAGATGAAATACCGCTAATTAACCATCGCCCGGCCTAAAACCGGGCGATGGGCTGACAATCAGAAGCGAATCTCGCCGCCAAAGATCCAGGTTCTCCCGCGCGCGGTGTTTGCCCGGCTGGCGTCATCTCCAGGTCCTGGCATCATATTGAGCTTGTTCAGCGCCTCGGAGTAATCCCGGTTCATCAGGTTTTGGACCGTGAGTTTCAGCATCAGATTACGGTTCACCTCATAAGTGCCGTAGAGATCGATAATGGTCGGGATCTGCGGTAAATCCTCTTTAACGATAGCCCCGGTATGCTCATCGGTTTCAAAATCAGGCGACAGCCGCCGTGCTTTACCGGTGTACTTCACTATCGTCCCCAGGGTCAGAGCCTTATCGAAGAAACGCACCCCGGCATCCAGCGTCATATATTTCCGCGGCAGCTCGGTAATATCCCCCGCGCCGAAATAGGTGCTGGCGATAGAGGTGGGCTGGTCGGTCTGCTGCTGACTGAAGGAGAGGCGGCTAAAGGCGAACCCTGCGTCGTAATCCATCTCCAGCTCCACGCCGTGAGCGGTGACGCCGCTGGCCGAGTTCACGTAAATGTACATATTGTCGCTGTACTCGTCGCTGATGTCCGCCCAGTCATTGCCAAGCACTTCGGTCATGCTGCATTTTCGTCCGCTGGAGCAGACCTGGTAAGATTCGCTGTAAATATAGTTCTGGATCCTGCTGCGGTAGGCCAGCGCCTTAAAGCGCAGCGAGTCCTGCTGAACGAGCAGATCTTTGGTGTCGATATTAAAACCGGCCTGCCAGGTTTCCGCGCGCTCAGGCTTCAAGAACGGGTTCATGGACGCGCCGCCGGAGTTGGAGAAAAACATCTCCTGAATATTTGGCGCACGCATCGATTTACTGTAGCCGACAAAGGGCTGAAGCCACGGCGTAACCTGGGCCGACAGCTGTGCCGATGGGTTGAAGCCGCTTTCTCGCTCATCAACGTCGTAACTTCCCTGGGGGACACAGATAACGCGTTCGTCACAGGGCGGTTTATGGCCGGTGATTCTGTTGCGCGTGTAGTTGAGGTTCAGATCGGCCTGCCAGATACCGCGCGTCACCTGTAGCCCGGTATATAACGCCGAAATATCCTGCCGCCCGGAAGGCGCGAACGGATTGTTTTCGATCGCCTCGTGGTTGGTTTTCTCATCGCCTGCGGCAGCATTAATGAGTTTAGTGTAACGGGTACGCATTAACTTGCTGCCCAGCGTAAACGCCAGATCGTTATCGCCCAGGCTAAAACGGCTGGTGTTGTTTACGTCCAGCGCATCGGAACGGTTTTGCGCGGAGGTGCTGTAAAAAGTAAACAACGAACCATCGCGGTATTTCTGATCGCCGCGGCTGGTGCTGGCCGTGACGTTAAAATCAATCAGCTCAGAGAACGGGGCGTAATGATATTTAATATAATAATCGTCGCTGGTGATATCGCGGCGGGAGAATCTATTTTCATAGGTTCTGGCCGACAGCTCGACGCTATTAAATTCATCAGGCTTAATATCCATTTTATAAAGCTGCGATTTCGGATTCTGCTTCATAAATTTATCGTAACCAAACTCTTCGCTATTGATGCCGGAGCCGTTCGAGAAATTAGAATAAATAGAACTGCCGCTGATGGCGGCCATCGCACCAAAGCTCCCGGTGTCGGTAAAGGCGTCCGTTCTTCCGGCCGCCGCAATCATTCCGCTGCGCCCGATCCCGTTGCTGCCCACCGAGAAGCGCGACCGCACCCCGTAATCATTTCCCTTAAATATCACGTCATCGACGCCGAGGGTGCGCATATTTGCGCTGCCGGCAAGGGCGTTGATTCCCGCGGAACCGCTGCTGTCCCCGCGCGTAACGTCCACGCCGACCAGGAAATTCGGGTCTATAAGCACCCCGGCCTGGTTGTTAGTGGAGCCGTGTACGGTCGTGCCGGACGTGGTGGTGCCATAAAAGCTTTGGGTAATGCCGTCCACCATGGTGTTCACGCGGCCAAAGCCGCTCATCCCGCGAATATTAACGCTCACCGTGCCCTGGCCGGGATCGATTTGGGTATAGGTGCCAGGCATGCTGCGCAGCGTGGCATCCAGAGATTGCAGGTTTTTATCCGTGGCGCGTGAGCTGGTTGCGCCTGGTTTTTCCAGCGCCTCTTGCTCGCGGGTGATATTCCCGGCGGAAACATTAAGTGGGCTAAATACCGCCGAGCCTTTTTTATTCCCGCTGTTTATTTCATTATTGTCTTGTGCCGCCCCGCCGGCGCTGAGCAATAGCATGCCCGAGCCGATAGCAACGGCCAGTTTATTAACGTTCATACGTGTCCTTGAAGTATTATAATAAAATAAAGATTATTTTTATTATTATGTCGCCCGCTAGCAGCCTTCCCGTTAAGGGAAGGCTTCCAGGTTAGCGCTGTTTATCTGCCTCCAGAATAAAACTGTACTCAAGGGCGGTATTTTCCAGACGTTTTATTCGGCCTGATTTACCGCCGTGCCCGGCCTGCATTTCGGTCAGCAGAAGGATTTTGCCAGGCCCCCGCTGGTTTTCACGTAGCTTCGCAACCCATTTTGCAGGCTCCCAGTATTGCACCTGCGAGTCGTTAAGGCCGCTGGTCACCAGCAGATTAGGATAGGACGAAGGCTTAACGTTATCGTAAGGACTCCAGGATTTGAGCCGCAGATAGTCCGTTTTACGGTGCGGATTGCCCCATTCGTCATATTCTCCCACCGTGAGCGGCAGTGATTCGTCCAGCATGGTTGTTACCACGTCGACAAAAGGCACCTGCGCGACCACGGCATTAAACAGCGTGGGTTGCTGGTTAATCACGTTGCCCATCAGCAAGCCTCCGGCGCTTCCGCCCATAGCGTATAGTCTGCCAGCCTGGCCGTAGCCCAGTTCAACCAGCCCGTGGGTCGCATCGAGAAAATCATTGAAGCTGTTGGGCTTGTTTTCCAGCTTCCCCTGTTGATACCACTGCTGGCCCAGTTCACCTCCGCCGCGAACGTGCACGATAGCGAACACAAAACCACGATCGAGCAGGCTGAGCCGGTTGGCGCTGAAGGCCGGATCCATGCTCATTCCGTAGGCACCATAGCCGTAAACCAGCAGCGGGCTGTGGGCCGGTTTAAACATTTTTTTGTTATAAACCAGCGAGACGGGCACCTTCACGCCGTCGCGGGCGGTGATCCAGATCCGCTCGCTGTGATAATTCTGCGGCGAGCTGTTATTGACCTCCTGGCGTTTAAGCAGGGTGCGTTCACCGCTGGCCAGATCCCATTCATAGGTGCTGGTGGGCGTGGTCATCGAAGAGTAGCCATAGCGCAGCTTGCCGGCCTGTGGCTCCGGGTTATAGCCGAGCCAGGCCATATAGCTGGCGTCATCAAACTGCAGCGTCTGCTCACCGTGGTTCAGCCAGTTGATCTTGCGTATCTGGCTCAGCCCGTCCTGGCGTTCTGCCACCACCAGCCAGTCTTTAAACAGGGTGAATCCTTCCACCATTTTATTGGGTTGGGGCGCAACCACTGCCAGCCACTTATCGCCGGGCGCGTGGCTTTTATACAGCCCAAAATTGGCATTTTCCTGGTTCGCTCGCAGGTAGAACTCCCCGGCAAAATGGTCAAGATAATATTCAATCCCCGGTCTGCGGGTGGCGAAAAGCACCGGGGGCTCTTCGGGGTTATCCGCATCGATCAGGCGGGCTTCCGATGAAGTGCTGGCGCTGAGCGTAATAATTAAATAGCGATCCGAAGCCGAACGGGAAAGCCCGAGGTAATAGCCGCCGTCAGCCTCTTGATAGACCAGCACATCCTCGGCGACAGGCGTACCGGGGCGGTGCCGCCAGACCTGCGAGGGCACCAGCGTTTGCGGATTATTGCGGATGTAAAACAGGTAGCGCCCGTCGTTAGACCAGACCATATTCCCGGAGGTGTTTTCGATTGCGTCGGGGAGCCATTGCCCGCTGTTTAAATCCCGCAGCGAGAGGCGGTACTGGCGGCGGCCCGTCGTGTCCTCGGCAATCGCCATCATCTGATTATCCTGGCTGACGACAAGGCCGCTTAGCTGGTAATAGTTCTTGCCTTTGGCGCGCAGGTTGCCGTCCACCAGCGTTTGCCAGTCACCTTCGCCCCCGACGGGCTGTCGCTGGCTGACGGCGTATTCCTGGCCAGCCAGATAAACATCCTGATAGCGATAACCGTTTCGCTGGAAGGGCACAGAGCGGTTTTCCGGGCTCATGCGTGCGACCATTTCCCGATACAGCGTGTCCGTTAACGCTGCGGACGGTTTCAGTACCTCGCGGGCGTAGTTATTTTCCTCCTCAAGGTGACGCCGCACTTTCGCGTCGCTGCGGCTGTCATCCCTGAGCCAAAAATAGTTATCCACGCGGACATCGCCATGCTCAATAAGCGGGTGGGGAATTTTGGGCGTAGCCGGGGGCTGCGGCGCGTCGGCGATAGCCCAGCTGGCAGACAGCGAGCAGACGAGGAGCAGCGGCGTGGCTTTCCATAGTTTTTCCATGTGGCGTCCTTAATGTCGGGCGATGGGGCGCCCTGCCGAATATTCAGCATAAAGTTAACGTTCAGGTTGTGGGGCTTAGCGCTAGCTTCGGCTAAGTTCCGTCAGGTCGAAATTGATTGGCATCGTGACGTTATACACGCCTCCCTTTAAGCGCTCCGCGGGGGGCTTTGGCAGCGGCTGGGCGCGGTCTAAAACGGCCACGGCTTCCCGATCAAGCGAGCGCGTTCCCGACGAACGGGTCAGCGAGCTGGCAACAACTGCTCCACCTGCATCCACGGTAAACGTCACCACCGCCACGCCCGTTCTGGCTCGCTGGCGGGCATCGCCGGGGTAGCGCTTGAAGCGGTTGAGATGGCCTTTGACCCGGCTCTCCCAGCTATCCTGCTGGCTGTGTTGTTTCTCGGCATCGCTGTGGTAAGGCGCAGCAATACGCGAGGACACCACGCTGGGCTGAGGAGCGGCATTGGTCGAGATAGCCGCCTGGCTGCTGTCGCTGGTTTGCTCTTTGACGTTGCGCGGCGGACGCGGTTTTTTCTTCTCGCCTTCGGCGGCTTTTTTTCGACGGGTCATTTCAATCACCGCATCTTTGGCTATCGGCAAAGGCTGTTGTTGCTTGTCTTCGGCCTGCTGCTTTTCCTCTGCCGCCGCTGACTCCTGCTGGGCAATACCTACCGGAAGCGGGACTGGCGTCGGCGGGGCTTCGATATCGTCGGCCCATTGCAGCATCACGGCGGGCGCAGGCTGCAGGGCAGACGGCGTGTCAGAGACTTGCCAGATGAGCGCTAAAAAAAGGCCCCCGTGGAGAAGCAGAGAAAGCGTAAAACCCGCGCCGCCTCTGCCCGCCAGAGATGTATTAAGCGTGTCCGTCATCCACGGTTTACCGTTTTGCCGGAGCAGGGGCGACGAACCAGACATAGTCAGCCTGGTCTGCCGTGATGCTCATGCCTTTTTCCGCCAGCATCAGCACAACCGGCTTCGAGGCGGGAGACAAGTCCTCCATATGCAGCGGCACGCCGATGCTCCTGGACGCATGATATCCGCCTGCGATCAGTAAGGCGGGCGTCGGGGCGCTCAGCAACTGTTGGGCCATATAGCGGTCGCGCTGCTGCTGAATGGCCAGCATCGACGTCAGCTGTTGGCCTTCGATATTGCCCCCGTGCATGGCAACGATCGTTTCTTTCAGCGCGGCCTGTACGGCGGGCGCGGTTGATTTTTTCCCTTCCGGGAAGCGCGGAGTTTTATAGAGGCGCATTACTTCATCGCGGTTGATATTGGCGTTGAGTAAGGGCGAGGGCGCGCGCAGAGCTTCGGTCACGACGCCGCCATACATCGCCCACGGCCAGCCTTTCTGCCAGTGAAGCAGTTCCTGGATTCGGCTGTCCCGCACCTGCGGATCCTCTTTTAGCCAGGCTTTTACCTGGTTGATGCGCGGCTGCTGGCTGGCGGTCAGCATCTCCAGCAAGACGCTGCCCTGAGGGCGCTCTTTTTGCAGATTCTGCAGCAGCCAAAGCTCAATCTGATGATGTTCGGCGTTATCGTGCTTTTCGCCGACGATAAGCCGCTGAGCGCCGGCGAGCTTGACCAGCAGCTGCCGGTCGGTCAGCGGCTCACCGCTGTGTAAATCAATGATTTGCCCCTGCGTGACGTCGACATGGCTTGCCGCTTGAGGAGGGAGAGTGGTTTGGCTGCAGGCGCTGAGGCCCAGGCTGGCTAACGCTATCAAAGACGTAAGGATCAATTTTTTATGCATATCTTTTGCCCGGAGGTAGCCTTCACTGGCTGTTAGTCTTGATGTCGATCAATTTACCGCGGGCAGGATGTTAACAAATAAAACATTTAAATGATACTCATTATCATTTAAATATTCTTACGGGCAGGTGATTTGAGCGACAGTAAGCGTTGATAACAGCAAAAATGCCGCCTGAGGGCGGCATCTGTAGGGCAAAATAGCGTGAGCGGTTAGCGGGCGTAACGCGGCGCTGGCTGAGAAGCGCTCAGATGCGAGCTAATCACCCGGCGTTCAGCCTCCCAGTTATCCCATTCGCGGCCATCCTGTAACGAAGGAATGGTCACCTTCTCACCGGCATCAAGGCCGGCGAGCGCGGCATCCACCATATCTTCCGTGCTCATCACCCAGCTTTGCGGCAGATTTTCGTGGCCGCCCACGCCGGCAATATTCCAGAAATCCGTGGCCGTGGCGCCAGGCAGCACGGCCTGAATACGCACGCCGGACTCCGCCAGCTCCTGCTGCAAAGAGTGGCTGAATGCCAGCACGAACGCTTTACTGGCCCCGTAAACGCCGTTCAGCAATTCAGGGGCAATAGCGACAACCGAAGCAATGTTAATAATGGTGCCGTGGCGGCGGGCGGCCATTGCCGGGGCGGCCGCATAGGTCAGGCGAGTTAACGCAGTCACGTTGAGGTCTATCATCGCGGTCATTTCATCCACGCTGGATTCCAGCACGCTTTCTTTTGAGCCAAAGCCCGCGTTATTTACCAGCAGCGTAATAGACTCGTCGTTTTTTAGCCGCGTTTCGACCTGCAGCAGCTCTGTCGCGTTACCCAGATCGGCGGGAACGACCTCCACCGATTGCCCGCTTTCTTCACGAATGCGCCGGGCGACCTGGTTCAGACGGTCCGTGTTACGAGCCACCAGAATCAGGTTATAACCGCGTTTAGCCAGGCGGGCCGCGTAGACGGCGCCGATCCCGCCGGATGCACCGGTGACGAGGGCTGTGCCCGTAGATGTGTTGCTCATTGTGTAGCTCCTGAAAAGGGGTTAATGGACGAAAGCAACATTAACACTGGCTTTTTGTGTCTCAAATGTCATATAACCGTCTTTTTATGACACCATCAATCACGGCGGTCTGCCACATGCAAAAGGTCGGTTTTGTTGTTACTCCCGGGTATTCCACCATGGGATTCGCCGTCATTACGGCATTTGAAGTGGCTAACCTGATGGCGAGCGAGCCGGTGTACGAGCTGCATTTGCTGTCTGAGCAGGGCGGCGGGGTGCCTACGTCGGCAGGGTTTGAGGTGATGACTGAGTCAATGGCGGATACGCAGTACGATCTCCTGCTGTTTGGCGCCACGATGGAACAGGCTTCCCCCGCGACGATTGATTTTGTTCGCCAGGCGGCGGTCTATGCGCGCCGCGTGGCCGCCGCCTGCCTCGGGACCTTTTTATTGGCCGAAGCCGGGTTGCTGGAGGGCCGGCGGGCCACCACGCACTGGATGTATGCGCGAGATCTGCAGCAGCGTTTTCCGGGCATCAGCGTGGAAGAAGATAAGATTTTTATTTGCGACGGGCCTTACTGGACCTCTGCGGGGATGACGGCGGCCATCGATCTTGCGCTGGCGCTGATTGAAGACGATCTTGGGGCAGACATCGCGCGCACTATCGCCCGGAAGCTGGTGCTCTATCATCGGCGCGCCGGTGGGCAGTCGCAGTTTTCCTCCCTTCTTGAACTGGAACCTAAATCTGATCGTATTCAAAAAGTGATGACTTACGCCCGCGCGCACCTGGAAAACGCCTTGAGCGTGGAAGAGTTAGCGGCAGTAGCAAATTTATCGCCCCGGCAGTTTAGCCGCAGCTTTCAGGCCGAAACCGGGCAGTCGCCCGCTCGCGCGATCGAACACCTGCGCCTGGAGTCCGCCCGGATGCTGCTTGAAACCAGCGCCCGCTCTATCGATGAAGTGGCCCGGCAAACCGGATTTGGCGAGCGGGACAGAATGCGCCGGGCGTTTCTTCGCGCCTACGGCCAGCCGCCGCAGGTGATACGCCGCCAGGCGCGAGGAGATGAAGAACTGCAAGCCTAAATCTGGCAGTGGCGATGTGTGTTTATCTCTGTATTATCAGGCGAATAATTGTCTGACAGAGAGAGAACAGTATGGCCAATTTAGTCTATTACGTCGCCGCGACGCTGGATGGTTACATTGCCGACCAGCAGCATCAGCTGGACTGGTTGATGAATTTCCCGCTGGGGGACGACGCCACGCCATACGATGCGTTCTATCAGACCGTCGGGGCGGTGATTATGGGGGCGGAAACCTACAACTGGATTCTGGAAAACTCGCCAGAGGCCTGGCCCTATGCCGATGTCCCGGCATTTATCGTCACGCATCGTTCGCTCTCGGTGCCCGCAGGGCAAAATATCACGCTGGTGCAGGGTGAAGCCGTCAACATTGCCGCGCAAGCCCGCGAAGCCGCCAAAGGCAAAGATGTCTGGCTGGTAGGCGGAGGTAAAACCGCCGCTATGTTCGCCGAAGCCGGAGCGCTGCAGCGCCTGTTTGTCACCCAGATCCCGGTCGTTATCGGGGCGGGGATCCCGCTGCTGCCGGTGAGTAAGGCGTTGAGTTTCTCTGCAGTGAATCAGCGCGTGCTAAAGAGCGGAGCCATCGAGTTTAATGCTGATGTGAGTAAGGTGTAGAAAACTATTCAGGTGATAGGTTTATTTTTCGCCGCTTACGCCATCTTTGTGAACGATGGCGTAAGGTAGCCAATAACGGTAGCAACCCAGGATGGTTTTTACTTCCGATATAAATTGCCCTGGCCAGACCTCGCTCGCCCCCAGATTTCTTCATCCGTCAGCGTGGTTTCAATTAGCTCGATGGGAGCCCCATTGTCGTTAATGACGGCCACAAAAAAGTCATCAATGGGTTCATACGGCTCCAGGATGACATCCTCTCCTTCGATAGCCTTTGACAGATTATCAACTTTGAACGCCACGTGTGGCACGGTTTTTAGCAGAGGATGCAGCGGTGATTCATCGGTAAATCTGTGCCACTGGACGCGAAATTTACCCGGATTATCGGCGGTATACATCCCGGCTTTTTCACTGTAGGTACCTTCAGTCAGACCATCCTGCAAGGGAATACCAAAATGATGGAAGGTGTAAGTTACGTCAGGCTTCATGCTGCCTCGCTGATTGGTTTCGTCACTGTTTTCGATATAGCCCAGCCATTGAGCTGGCTGGGCTGAATACGCATTTTGCCATTACTCCGTCTGGCGCGCGGCAGAAAAATCGTTGGCCCGGCGCCAGCGAACCACATCGACGCCAATAAACATAAGCAGGCTGACGCCGAGTACCGGCATGGCAACACCGAGCAGAATCGCAATCATCAGAACCGATACTCTTCCACGGAGGGATAAATCGTACCAGCCCTGCGTCAGCGTCAGGAGCGGATTGTACCTGGCAGGCGTGGGGCGACGTATCCACCACAGGCGGTAGCCCATGACAATCATTACGCATAAGCCTGTACCGAAAGTAATCAACAGCAATTGATTAGCCAGGCCAAACAGCACGCCCATGTGAAAGTCCACGCCCCATCGGGTCAGCTTTGCCATCAGGGGAAACGTTTCAAATCTGGTGTGGTCCACGATTCGCATCGTGGCAACATCGATAGCCACAGCGTCGACTTGAGTCGGCCAGCCGCGATCAATTTCTGTCACAGTCCAGGCTTTGTCGTGACTTTTGGCTGGCCTTATCTCGATAGCGTTTGCATCAATCCCGGCGCTTTGTGCTAACTGACGCGTTTTATCAAACAGGGAAAGATCCGGCGACATAGCCATGTTCATGGGCATAGTCATCCCGGCATGATGTTCTGCATGCAGGTCCTGCGCACCGTTTGTGCCGCTGAGTTGCGTTTTAAGCTGAGGGGTTTCCCAGCTGAATGCCGCTCGCAGCAGATCCACATTGCCGCCTGCCCACTGCGACCAGGTTAAACCGGTGGCAGAGAACACCAGCATACCTGCCAGCAGTAACCAGCCGAGGGTCACATGCCGGCGGCGGGTACGCTGGACAAGATTATTCATTCGGCGTTTGGGGCGGGTATAAAACCAAAGTGCGATCCCGCCACAGGCGACAATCCACATCCACGAGGCGGCTAATTCACTGTAAAGTCTGCCTGTTGAGCCTAATAGCAGAGAGCGATGCGCATAATCTATCCATTGACGCAAAGGCAAAATGCCCGAGGTGCCATAGACCGTCATGTCTCCCTTTACGGCCAAAGTGATGGGATCGATGAATATAGCCCGGCTTTCAGAATTCCCCAGGCCCGGCGTGTTAAACATTACGCGGGTTGTCACGCCGGGGAGCATTCCCGGACGAACGGCGTAGAGCGGCAAATGATCGCCCGTGACTTGCCTGGCTACGGCAATCTGTTCAGCAAGAGAGTGAGCTTCACCGCTGGTGTTTGCCGTTAGCGCATCATGATAAATAAACTGCTCCAGTTGAGGCGTGGCAACGTAAAGCGTGCCCGTTAGCGCTGCTATAAAAATAAAAGGCCCTACAAATAAACCAATAGCAAAATGCAAGCGACGCAGAAAATTTATCCAGGCCGCGCGCGGGGTGCAGGTGGTCATACTTTTCCTTAATACAAGCAAAACGAAGTTATGGCGTTAAAACGCCCATATTTTTAGTTTTCAGCAGGTAAAGTCGTTTATGCCGGAGGCGCGCGAGGATGAGGGTAAAGCCAGGCAAAGAAATGCCGTATTTCGAGTAAAGGTGATGAGGGTTGAAAGCCCTGGAGCAAGAAAAGAGTATGAAGTGGGGTAATTAGCTCTGGCTGTATGCCTGGCATATGCGACAGCAGTACACAGTAACCGCAGGCCTCAGCGCGATCGATGGGCATCAAAACCGGTTTATGCCCGGCGTGGTGCTCATCCATTTCCATCATAGAGTGATGCATCATCGCCATTGGCGATTTCTGCAGAGAAATCGAGACGAGCGGCGCCAAAACGATCAGGGCAAGCGCAAACAGCGCCAGCCCTGTGGCGATAACTCTGCTACGACCACGATGAAATCGATTCTCTGCCATTCTTCCCCCAGACTGCCGGAGGAGTGTAAATGATTTGAGGCGGTGAGGTTAACAAATGTTGTTAGTGCTGGCGCTGGCCTGCTGTTTCTTCAGATTAAAAAGAAGGACCGCCCAGGGGATATGGCGGACACATGAACCCCGATAGATTCGCTGAATTTGTTAATTTTCCCACAACCGACTGATAATTAGATAAAATATAAAGTTATCAATAACCTAAAAATTAAGGTACTATACCCCCCTACAGTATCTAAAGGGGCGGTTATGCCACATTCTGCGGAAGACAAAAAACGCATCTTGACCCGCGTCAGGCGCATTCGCGGCCAGGCCGAGGCGCTTGAGCGCGCGCTGGAAAACGGCGATCCGTGCCTCGCCATTTTGCAGCAGATCGCTGCCGTTCGCGGGGCAGCCAACGGCCTGATGGGCGAAATGATGGAAATTCACCTTAAAGACGAGCTGGTGACCGGCGACACCTCCGAAGAGCAGCGTGCGCTGCGGATGGCGGAAGTCGGGAATTTGCTGCGCTCTTATCTAAAATAAAAACACCCTCACCAAAAGGAACAAAACAATGAAATCACGTGCTGCGGTGGCCTTTGGGCCGGGTAAACCTTTAGAAATTGTTGAAATCGACGTTGCGCCCCCGCAAAAAGGTGAGGTGCTGGTGAAAATCACCCACACCGGTGTGTGCCATACCGATGCTTTCACGCTGTCCGGTGACGATCCGGAAGGCGTATTCCCGGCGGTGCTGGGCCACGAAGGCGGCGGCATCGTGGTGGAAGTGGGCGAGGGCGTGACCAGCCTGAAGCCGGGCGACCACGTTATTCCGCTCTACACCGCAGAATGCCGCGAGTGTAAGTTCTGTAAATCCGGCAAAACTAACCTCTGCCAGGCCGTCCGCGCCACGCAGGGCAAAGGCCTGATGCCGGATGGCACTACCCGCTTCTCCTACAACGGCGAGCCAATTTATCACTACATGGGCACCAGCACCTTCAGCGAATACACCGTGGTGGCGGAGATCTCCCTGGCTAAGGTCAACCCTCAGGCACCGCTGGACAAAGTGTGCCTGCTTGGCTGTGGCGTGACCACCGGCATCGGCGCGGTGCACAACACGGCGAAAGTGAAGGAGGGCGATACCGTGGCGGTATTCGGCCTCGGCGGGATTGGTCTGGCGGTGATTCAGGGCGCGGTGCAGGCTAAAGCCGGGCGAATCATTGCCATTGATACCAACCCGGAGAAATTCATCCTCGCGCGTGAAATGGGCGCCACCGACTGCATTAACCCGAAAGATCACGAGCAGCCGATTCAGGATGTGATCGTTGCGCTGACCGACGGCGGCGTGGATTACAGCTTCGAATGCATCGGCAATGTGAACGTGATGCGTTCCGCGCTGGAATGCTGCCACAAAGGCTGGGGTGAGAGCGTGATCATCGGCGTGGCTGGCGCAGGTCAGGAAATTAAAACCCGTCCATTCCAGCTGGTGACAGGCCGCGTCTGGCGCGGTTCAGCGTTCGGGGGCGTTAAAGGCCGTACTCAGCTGCCGGGCATGGTGGAAGAGGCGATGGCGGGTAAAATCAATCTCGATCCGTTCATTACGCACCGTATGCCGCTGGATAAGATTAACGAAGCGTTTGACCTGATGCATGACGGTAAATCCATTCGCACCGTGATCCACTTCGGCGAAGAGTAAGCCGTAAAAAGGGAAGGCGCAGGCCTTCCCTTGTTGAGATAAAAACAGGAGGCCAAAAGCCTCCTTTTTGTTTTACTGCTGCAGGTCGAAACGGTCGAGATTCATCACCTTCGTCCACGCGGCGATAAAGTCTTTGACGAACTTCTCTTCGGCGTCCTGGCTGGCATACACTTCCGCCAGGGAGCGCAGCACGGCGTTAGAGCCAAAGACCAGATCGGCGCGGGTGCCGGTGTATTTCACTTCCCCGCTGAGACGATCGCGGCCCTCAAACACCTCGGAGCCTGCGTCAGCGGCTTTCCATTCGGTGCGCATATCCAGCAGATTGACAAAGAAATCATTCGTCAGCTCACCCGGGCGAGAAGTCAGCACGCCGTGCTGGCTTTCATCGTAGTTAACGCCCAGCGCGCGCAAGCCGCCGATTAAGACCGTTAACTCAGGTGCCGTCAGCGTCAGCTGCTGCGCCTTGTCGATCAGCAGCGCTTCGGTTGAGGTGGCGTTCGCAATGCGGCGATAGTTTCTGAAGCCATCGGCGGCCGGTTTCAGCAGCTCGAAGGACTCGATGTCGGTCTGCTCCTGAGTAGCGTCCACGCGTCCCGGGGTAAACGGTACCTTGCTGTGGCTGGCTTTCTCAATGCCCACCACGCCGGCCAGCACGATGATATCCGCCAGAGACGCCTTACCGGAGGCCTTTTGAATTGCTTCCAGCACCGGCAGAGCACGGGCCGCCACGGCGTTGACTTCCCAGCCGCGCTGTGGAGCAAGAGCCAGTCGCGCCCCGTTGGCACCGCCGCGCTTGTCACCGCCGCGGAAGGTTGAGGCAGAGGCCCAGGCCACCGAAACCAGCTCGCTGACGGATAGGCCGGAATCCGCAATCGCAATTTTCAGCGCGTCGATATCGGCGCTGGACGGCGCGTGGATGGCTTTCGGCAACGGATCCTGCCAAATCAGATCTTCTTTTGGCACTTCCGGGCCGATGTAGCGCGCTTTTGGCCCCATATCGCGGTGCGTCAGTTTATACCAGGCGCGGGCGAAGGCTTCGTTGAAGGCCTGCGGATCGTTCAGGAAGCGGCGAGAAATTTTCTCGAACTCAGGATCGAAACGCAGCGTCAGGTCGGTCACCAGCATCGTTGGTTTACGTTTTTTGGACGGATCAAACGGGTCAGGAATAATATCCGGGCCGTTGGTTGCCTCAAACTGGATGGCACCTGCCGGGCTGCGGGTTTGTACCCAGTCGTAGCCGAACAGGTTTTCGAAGAAATAGTTGCTCCACTGGGTTGGCGTTTGCGTCCAGACGACTTCGAGGCCGGAGGTAATGGCATCCGCGCCGGCGCCGCTCTTGTAGCTGTTTGCCCAGCCAAGACCCTGCGCCTCAAGCGGAGCATCTTCCGGATCTGCACCAACGTGAGTGGCGGCCGCAGAACCGTGGGTTTTGCCGAGCGTGTGGCCCCCGGCGATCAGGGCGACAATCTCTTCGTCGTCCATCCCCATGTTGCCGAAGGTGGCGCGGATAGCTGGCGCCGCGGAAAGCGGGTCGCCGCTGTGCTCAGGGCCTTCCGGGTTGACGTAGATCAAACCCATTTCGGTTGCGCCCAGCGGGGCCTGTGCCAGCGATTCCGGGTGACGGTGCTCAAGCCACTCTTTCTCAGCCCCCCAGTTAACGTCGAGATCTGGTTCCCAGACATCTTCGCGCCCGGCACCAAAGCCGAAGGTGCGGAAGCCCGCATTTTCCAGCGCCACGTTACCGGCGAGAATAATCAGGTCTGCCCAGGAAATTTGCTGACCATATTTTTGTTTAATGGGCCAAAGCAGGCGGCGGGATTTATCGAGGCTGACGTTATCCGGCCAGGAGTTAAGAGGCGCAAAACGCTGTTGACCGCGTCCGGAGCCACCGCGACCGTCGCGGGAGCGATAGGTTCCTGCACTGTGCCACGCCATACGGATAAAGAGACCGATATAGCTGCCCCAGTCGGCAGGCCACCAGGATTGAGAATCCGTTAACAGCGCTTTGATGTCGCCTTTCAGGGCGTAATAATCGAGTTTGCTAAATTCTTTGCGGTAGCTGAAGTTTTCGTCCAGCGGGTTGGAGCGGTTGGAGTGTTGATTCAACAGGTCCACGCGCAGCTGGTGCGGCCACCAGTCCTGGTTGCTGGTTCCCTCGCCGGCGATATCCGTGCTCTGGCCGTGGTTAAATGGGCACTTTCCTGCGCTCGCTGAGGAAGCATTGTGTAAGTCAGTAGAATTGCTCATTTTGCTCTCCGTTATATGTATGCCCGACAACGATAATCTCTACGATCGATAATTAATATCTGGATGGGCCTACGAATTTGATAGCCGTTGCCTTTTAAACGCAAAATTTTACAGCCCTATTATTTTAGTTCTGATTGAGTGGTTTGCAGGAAAAACCCGTCTGATTGTCTGGAAAATAGACGAAGCGGCAAGAAGACTGGTGAGAGAAACAGGGGAAGGACAGATGAACGCTCGCGCAGGGCGGCATTCATCTGTGAAAAGCGGTTACTGAGCCGTCGGCTTCAGCAGGGTTTTTTCCGGGGTTTTCTGCGCCAGGAACTGCTGCTGGAAGATGCACATCCGAATGGCATCGCGGTACTGGCCGTTAATAAAGAACTCGTGGATCAGCTCGCCTTCCACGATAAAGCCCAGCTTTTTGTAGATATGTACCGCTTTTTCGTTCTCTTTATCGACAATCAGGTAGAGCTTATAGAGATTGAGCACGGTAAAGCCGTACTCCATGGCCAGTTTGGCCGCGCGCGAAGCGAGTCCTTTGCCCTGGAACTCCGGCGTGATAATTATCTGAAACTCCGCCCGGCGGTGGATGTGGTCGATTTCGACCAGCTCAACCAGCCCGGCATTCACGCCGTTGCAGTCGATGACAAAGCGGCGCTCGCTCTGATCGTGAATATGTTTGTCATACAGGTCAGACAGCTCCACGAAGGCTTCGTAAGGCTCTTCAAACCAGTAGCGCATGACGCTGGCGTTGTTGTCCAGTTGATGGACGAAACGGAGATCTTCGCGCTCAAGCGGGCGAAGACGAATAGGCAGTTCGTTACTCATAGCAAATCCTTGCGCTGATGATGGTGAGGCTTCTTAAGCAGAAGCCTCGTTTGAGATGGGCACTATTATGGATTGATCGCGCGGCCGGTGCGGCGATCCAGGCAGCGCAGGGTGTTCGGCTCCCAGTAGGCGTTCACGTTGGCGCTCTGCTGGCATTTGTCGAAGGTATCCTGGGCGGCATCTTGTTTGGCCCAGTCTTTGTCTCCGCGCGCCGACTCACGGTCGAACACTTTTTCGTTATGGCGGTTGATCTTCTGGCGCAGGGTACGGGTGTCATTCCACTGCTCTTTTTCTTCCGCTGCGCGCTGGCGGGTCAGGGAGTTCTCCTGACCACCGACGCCGTTCGTTCCGCCCGGAACAACGATCACGTTAGTATCGGCCTGGGTTGGCATAGAAACCATGAATGCAGCTCCCAGCAAGGCTAACGGCATCCATGACAAAGACTTACGAAGGATTGAGTTCATTGCGATTTCCTTTTTAGTTTAATAAAACTAATCATATCATTGAGGCTGATTCGCGCCTAATGTCAGAGTTAGTGGGCATCATTATTACTGAAGAAAAGACAATATGATCAAAACAACGTTGCTATTTTTTGCCACCGCTTTGGCGGAGATTATTGGTTGTTTTCTGCCCTGGCTATGGCTTAAACGCAACGGCTCTCCGTTGTTATTGCTGCCAGCGGCGCTGTCGCTGGCGATTTTTGTCTGGCTTTTGACGCTGCATCCCGCGGCCAGCGGGCGCGTCTATGCGGCCTACGGCGGGATTTATGTGGTGACGGCGTTGCTCTGGCTGCGCGTGGTCGACGGCGTGAAGCTCAGCGTTTACGACTGGACCGGAGCGGCCATTGCTTTCTGCGGGATGCTGATCATCGTTGCTGGCTGGGGCCGGGCCTGATCGCTATGTGATCAGATAAAAAAAACGGGGCTGCAATGGCCCCGTTTCACGATGACTTTCGCCAGAATTACCCTTCGCGATGGACGCTCAGACCGGCAAACGTCTGGCTGACCGGCATCATTTCCAGGGTGTTGATATTGACGTGTTTCGGCAGCGTAGCCACCCACCAGACGGCTTCGGTAACGTCTTCCGGCGTCAGCGCGTTGGCGTTTTCGTAAGTTTTTCCGGCTTTGTCATCGTCGCCCTTAAAGCGAACGTTGGAAAACTCGGTGCCGCCCACCATGCCCGGTTCGATGTCGGTCACGCGAACGGCTGTTTTATGCAGGTCGGTACGCAGGTTCAGGCTGAACTGGCGCACGAAGGCTTTGGTCGCCCCGTAGACGTTGCCCCCGGCGTAAGGCCAGCTGCCCGCCGTAGAACCGATATTAATAATGTGGCCGCGATTGCGCTCGACCATGCCCGGCAGCACGGCGCGGGTCATATAAACCAGGCCTTTGTTGTTGGTGTCGATCATGTTTTCCCAGTCATCGACGTTGGCTTTATGCGCAGGCTCCATGCCCAGCGCCAGCCCGGCGTTATTGACCAGGATATCAATCTGTTGCCAGTCGGCCGGCAGGGACGCCAGCGCTTCTTCTATTGCCGCGCGATTGCGTACATCCAGCTGCAGCGTAACCAGGTTGTCGCCCAGCTCTTCTTTAAGCTCCAGCAGGCGTTCCTGACGGCGGCCGGTGGCAATAACCTTATGGCCATTCTTAACGAAACGGCGGGTAATGCTTTCACCAAAGCCCGCGGTAGCACCCGTAACCAGTACAATCATCTCTCTGTTCCTCAACGCTTTTGTCTGGCACTACCTTAGCACGCTAACGGGCCACGGTAATCTTAGTTTTTCTTTTAAAATACGAGTCTAAATGCGCTATAACTACCCCCACATTCAGGTCACCGGGAGTAGAGGATGTTGCAGAGCAACCCGTTTTTCCAGCCGAGTTTATTGCCTTATCAGGCCCCACATTTCGATGAGATAACTAACGAACATTATCGACCGGCTTTCGATGAAGGTAAGCGCATCAAGCGCGAAGAAGTTGCGGCCATTGCCGCTGATCCGGCGGCGGCGACGTTTGAAAATACCTACCTGGCGCTGGAGAAAACCGGCGCGATGTTGGGCCGAGTGACCACCGTGTTCTACGCCATGACGTCGGCACATACCAGCGATTTCCTCCAGCAGCTTGATGAAGAATTCTCCACCGAACTGGCTGAGCTTGCCGATGAAATTCGCCTGAACGACACCTTATTCGCCCGGCTGAATCGCGTTTATCAGCAGCGCCACGACCTCAATCTGGATGCGGAATCCCTGCGGCTGGTGGAGGTGACCTGGCAGTCGTTCAAGCTCGCGGGTGCCACGTTAAGCCAGCAGGATAAAACGCAGTTGAAAGCGCTAAACAAAGAAAGCGCTCAGCTCACCAGCCAGTTCAACAATCGTCTTCATGCGGCGGATAAAGCCGGCGGGCTGGTTGTGGACCAGGCTGAGTCGCTTCAGGGTCTTAGCAGGGCGGAAATTGCGGCGGCGGCACAGGCGGCGGCTGACAAAAACCTGCCGGGGAAATGGCTGCTTCCTCTGCTGAATTTCACCCAACAGCCCGCTTTACAAAGTCTGAGCAACCGCGCCACGCGAGAAGCGCTTTTTGAGGCTGGCTGGATGCGTGCCCAGCGCAACGATGCGAACGATACCCGTTCTATCGTTGCTCGTCTGGCTACGCTGCGGGCTGCTCAGGCTCAGCTTTTGGGCTTTGAAAACTATGCGGCATGGAAAATGGCCGACCAGATGGCGAAAACCCCTGATGCGGCGCTGCGCTTTATGCGGAATATTGTTCCTGCGGCCACCGGGCGCGCCCGACGCGAGCTGAAAGATATTCAGGACGTGATTGATGCGCAAAATGGAGGATTCCAGGCCAGGGCATGGGACTGGCAGTTTTACGCTGAGCAGGTGCGTAGCGCGAAGTACGATCTCGATGAAGGGCAGATCAAACCGTATTTTGAACTCAACGGCGTGCTGACCAACGGTGTGTTCTGGGCCGCCAGCCGGCTCTTCGGGCTGCGTTTTGTGGAACGTTTTGATATCCCGACTTACCACCCGGATGTTCGCACCTGGGAGATTTTTGATAACGACGGGCGCGGCATGGCGCTATTCTACGGTGATTTCTTCGCCCGCGACAGCAAAGGCGGCGGGGCGTGGATGGGGAACTTTGTTGAGCAATCCACGTTGTTTGACGCCATGCCGGTTATCTACAACGTTTGCAACTACACCAAACCGGCCAGCGGCGAGGCCGCGCTAATTTCCTGGGACGATGTCATCACGCTGTTCCACGAGTTTGGCCACACGCTGCATGGCCTGTTTGCTACCCAGCGCTATGCGAGCCTTTCAGGGACCAACACGCCGCGAGACTTTGTGGAGTTCCCTTCGCAAATTAACGAGCACTGGGCAAGCCATCCCGAGGTGTTTGCTAATTACGCGCGGCATCACCAGACCGGCGAGCCAATGCCGGAGTCGCTGCGCAGTAAACTTTTCCGCGCCGCGCAGTTCAACAAAGGCTACGACATGACCGAACTGCTGGCGGCGGCGCTGCTGGACATGAACTGGCACAGCCTGGCGCCAGACACGGCCATCGACGACGTGGCGCGTTTCGAAGCTGAAGCGCTGGAAAAAGAGCACATCAATCTGGCCGAAGTACCGCCTCGCTATCGCAGCAGCTATTTTGCCCATATTTTTGGTGGCGGCTACGCGGCGGGTTACTACGCCTATATCTGGACGCAAATGTTAGCGGACGACGGCTATCAGTGGTTTGTCGAGCAGGGTGGGCTCAGCGCCGAAAACGGCCAGCGCTTCCGGGAAGCGATTCTCTCAAGGGGCAACAGCAGCGATCTGGAAGCGTTGTACCGCGGCTGGCGAGGGCACGATCCGCACAGCGAGCCGATGCTGAAAAACCGCGGGCTGGCGGAGCAATAACATTGAAGAAAGCGCTCTCACTAGTGTAGCCGCAGTGAAATCGCACTTAACGCAAACTGCAAAGCCCTGATTTGCGTTAAGTGCCTTAAAAATCAAACAGAATATATCCGTGCAATTTACAAGGTTGCTGGCTATAAATTGCAAACCTGCTCGGGAAAAAGCAGGGTACTTCTGGGTTATTTTGAACGATTACGGGGCCTGATCGATGTCGGCAGGCTCCCGGATTTTCCCTCTTAATCGCGGCGTCCGCTGGCGGTAAATAACGCGACTGTTCCTTCAATTTTTACGTCGACCCGTTCGAATCTCGCGGTCAAAACATCCTTTAGCAGCCCTGCTGAATCTGGCCGATTAGAAAAGATCCCTTTCTTGTTATAAACGTTCATTAGTTTGCGGCCAAAAGCATTGTGCGCCACGCCTTCACCCAGAATCGTCGCGCCAAAGAGCGTACCTTCTGTTTTAAGCGCACGGGCGATGTTATCTATCGCCAGCGCTTTGTCATTGAGCGAACCTGGCAGGCAGTGCAGCAAATAGAAAAGTGAAATGGAGTCAAAACGATCGTGCCAGCTCTGCGGCAGGGGCTTAAAAACGTCATGCTGCAGATGGTCTTTGACTCTGTGGCCCGCTTTTGCCGAGGCCGCCTGCAGGCTGCTGGCGTTCAAATCCATCAGGGAAAGTTCAACGGTGGCAGGCAGGTGAGGCAGGTAATAGCCCGTTCCCACGCCGATATCCAGATGATTGTCGCCGGCGTGGGCCTTGAAATGCGGGAGAAGAACGGTGTCCGTCGGGCAACGCCAGGCGTACTGATTT
The DNA here is from genome assembly GCF_011752815.1 of Enterobacter sp. Cy-643. Classification (GTDB taxonomy): domain Bacteria; phylum Pseudomonadota; class Gammaproteobacteria; order Enterobacterales; family Enterobacteriaceae; genus Cedecea. The sequence goes on along the minus strand of NZ_VWWV01000001.1, from coordinate 1,513,739 downwards.
GAGATCTTTAACACCCACCAGTCGTAAAGTTTTAGCGTGACGGGATTGTAAGCCCTGGCGCCAGCGTCAGTATTATTTTGCATAGTTCCCTCTGGTAATAATTCAAAGAGGAAATTAAAACAGCTGCCCTTATTACGGGCAACCGTTAATTAATGCAAAAATGTGTCAGTCATTCAGCGGGTTAAGCCTGAGATGACTCATCGTCTTTGCCGTAGAACAGCTTGCCGATTTTAATCATCGGACGGTTATTGGCTTTCCGGTGCAGGTTTGTGTCGCGCAGGGAATAGACGCAGCCGCAGTATTCCTGCTGGTAGAACTGTTCGCGCTTGCTGATTTCAATCATCCGAGCGGAGCCACCCTGTTTGCGCCAGTTGTAATCCCAATAGCTCATGCCTTCATAAGGCGCGGCGGCGCGGTGCCCGCAGTCGTTAATCTGCTGCATGTTTTTCCAGCGGGAAATCCCCAGCGAACTGCTGATGACATTAAATCCGTGCTCATGGGCGTAAAGTGCGGTACGCTCGAAACGCATATCAAAGCACATGGTGCATCTCACTCCACGCTCCGGCTCCCACTCCATCCCTTTCGCACGCTCAAACCAATTATCGGTATCGTAATCCGCATCCACAAACGGCACGCCGTGCTGTTCCGCAAAGCGAATGTTTTCATCCTTGCGCAGTAAATACTCTTTCTGCGGGTGAATGTTTGGGTTGTAGAAGAACACGGTGTATTCGATACCGGACGCGTGTATGGCCTCCATGACTTCACCCGAGCAGGGGGCGCAGCAGGAGTGCAGCAGCAGTTTCTTCTCGTTGTTAGGCAGGTTCAAAACCGGCCGGATAAATTCTTGCATGCGGGTGATCCTAAGTCTTATTCACTTTTTTGCCAGAGGGTAGCAGGAACGAGGGCGTGGAATCACCATAAATCAGTAAAGAAAATAATGTTTGGGAGGTTTATGAACAATATTCAGGTGAAACGCGTGGTGCTTACCGGCGGGCCAGGTTCCGGGAAAAGTACTCTTATTAATGAGCTCAAGCGCCGGGGTTTTGATTGTCAGCCGGAGGCCGGGAGGAGCATTATTCAGCACCAGCAGCAAATTGGCGGGCACGCCTTACCCTGGCAGGATCCTGCGGCATTTGCTGAGCAGATGCTTGGGTGGGAAATGCGCTCCTGGTATGGCGCAGACGAAAAACAGACTTATTGTTTTTACGATCGCGGCGTGCCGGACATCCTGGGTTATCTCACCCTGATGCAGTTGCCCATTCCGGATCATCTGTTGGAAGCCGTTAGACGGTTTCCCTACCATTCTGATATTTTCCTGGCGCCGCCCTGGAAGGCTATTTATGCCGGGGATGCAGAAAGAAAGCAGAGCTGGGAAGAGGCGGTGCAGACGGCTGCAATCATGGCTGACACTTACGGCAAGCTAGGGTATCGGTTAATCGTGTTGCCGGAGGGGAGCGTGGAGTGGAGAACAGATTACATCCTCCAGGCGCTGGAGGAAGGTTAGCGAAGAGCGCGGTTGCCCTTCGCTAATCGATGTTAAAGCTGTTCCAGTGCGTTCAGAACGGCTTCCGGCATGGAAGGGCGGCCATTGGCCAGGCAGGTGGCGACAAACGTCGCTTCGGCATAGACCACACCGTCAACTTTGATCTGTTGGGCAAAGTTGACGCGATTGCGTTTTTCGTTGCGTTCAAGCTGGCAGGTGACTTCAACGTTGTCGCCTTTCTGCAGGCTTTTACGAAAACGCAGGGAGTACTCCAGCACCATGTAGAGCTTGCCCTGGCGAAACTCTTCCTCGATATCAATGCCGAGCGCCTCGCGCATGTAGGCGTGGCGCGTCCACTCCATGTAAAACGGATAGTACAGGCCGTCGACTACGCCCTGAAAATCAATATGGCTTTCATCCACTTCATAATGCTTAGAAAACATGTTTCAGTCCTGATGTTGTTATGTCAGTTGTGCGCCAGAAATCCGGCATTGGCTGTTTTTTGCACAGCGCGTTAGTGGTACAATAGTGTCGATTTCACAACCCAACAGAGGATTACCATGGACACCGAGATAACCCCAACCACCTTAGCGTTTGAATTTCTTCGCCGTGAACAAGAGCAGTTAACCCCCGCGCAATTCCTGATCCGCCTGCAGCAGCTCAAGCTGGAGTTTGCCGATCTGCTGGGTTTAACTCACCTTGAGCTGCGTGAAGAGATTTTCCATGCGCACCGGTTGGGGATTCACTGATCCCTCTCTGTCTGAGCCACCGCAAGCGGTGGCTTTCTGTTTTTTAGCGTGAGAAGAAAATCAGCTTCAGCCCCAAAATCCCCATCACGCCGCCCGCTAAGCGGTCAATCACGGTTTTAAAACGCAGGTAAGCATTGCGCGGCTTCTCTGAAGACAGCACCAGCGTGACAATCGAATACCATCCCGCATCAATCACAAAGCACAGCACCGGCAGCACGACGTAGTAAAACGCCGGGATCTCGCGCGGCAGCAGCGCGGTAAAAATACTGGCGAATACGACGGCGGTTTTGGGGTTGCTCAACTGCGTGAATAGCCCATCGCGGAAGGTTGCCACCATGCTTTTATCGCTTTTGCCCACCGCACCCACGTGCAGCGGTTCGCGCGAGTGTTTGATTATCTTATAAGCCAGCCACAGCAGATAAAGCCCGCCGGCTATCTTGATCCCGGTATAAGCCACCGGTACCGCCAGCAGAAAAGCCTGCAGACCCAGCAGCGCCATCAGCGAAAATGCCGCCGCCCCGACGCCGGTACCCAGCGCGGTCACCAGCCCATGCGCGCGTGAACGCGCTACGGCATTTTGGGCGACATAAACAAAGCTTGGGCCGGGGCTCATGGCGCCCAGCGCGATGGTGGCGGTAATAGCAAAAAGGGGAGTGATAACGCTCATTTACGGGATCCTGTTGGTGGAATAATGTTTTTTAACCTGAAATCCGTGTGGGTGACAACCGCAAGTGTGTGCCGAGTTATTACCGCCGCTCGCGCAGCCGGTCTATCAGCCAGCGGCCAGCTGGCCCAGGCGGCGTTTTGTTCGACCAGGCGACATCCACCTCAAGATTTTGCGGCCAGCCTTCCACCTTCAGCGGCTTAAGCACGCCGTGTCCAAACTGGTTAACCAGCCAGCTCGGCAAAATTCCCCAGCCAAAACCCTGTTCCGCCATTTCAAGCAGCAGAAGTAAAGATGGGGACGACCAGATAGGGCCGCGTGCGGCGACCTTGCCGGGACGCACAAAGGTCTTAAGCACCAGCTGCCGCACGGTATGTAGCTCATCCATTCGCACCTCTGCCTGCTTCGCCAGCGGATGATCGCGATGGATGAAAATGGTCATTTCTGCGCCGACCTGAAGGCGGGCGACGGTGATATCCGGCGGGTAACTTTCCTGAACCCGCAGGACGCCGACGTGGGCGCGGCCAATCTGCAGGCTATCAATCACGTCTTCATCCTCAGCAATAATGCATTCAAATTCGATGTCCGGGTAACGCCCGGAAAACTGCTGCAGGATGGATTCGTGGTGGGCGGTTTGCCACATGTCGGAAAGCACAAACGTCAGGCGCGGTTCGACGTTGTCGGCCAGCCTGACGGAAACTTCATCCAGCCGCTCGCTGGCGGCAAAAATAGCCTGTACATAGGGCAAAACTCGCTGCCCGTGCGGGGTAAGCGTGGGCTGCCTGGCGTGGCGATCGAATAGCGTCACGCCGAGGTCAGCTTCCAGGTTGGCAATAGCGCTGCTAATAGTGGACTGGCTCTTTTTCAGCTTGCGTGCGGCGGCGGAAAAAGAACCCGTTTCAACGGCCTGTAAAAAGGCTTCCAGTGATTCCGGGGAGTAACGCATAAACTATCGCTTTTATCGATGGCTGTTAGCTATATCATATCAATAATTACGATGATAATGGCGACCTTGTGAAAAAGGAGTCATCAAAATGAAATCGCAAAACAACAGAAGCCTGTCTGAGCGCATTGTGCATGCCGTCGGCTTCGAGGCTATCGCCATCGGTATCTGTGCGCCAACCGCCGCCTGGCTAATGAACAAACCGCTTTTCCAGATGGGTGCGCTGGCTATCATGCTGTCCACCGTCGCGATGGTCTGGAACATTATTTACAACGCCGGGTTTGATAAATTTTACCCGCCGTCACTCAAGCGTGGTATGGGCTTGCGCGTTGCGCACGCGCTGGGCTTCGAAGGGGGTTTTATTCTGATTGGCCTGCCGCTTGCCGCCTGGATGCTGAATGTCACGCTGCTGCAGGCGCTGATGGTAGAGATTGGTTTCTTCCTGTTCTTCCTGCCGTACACCGTGGCTTATAACTGGTGTTACGACTGGCTGCGCGCCAAACGTTTTCAGAACGTGGCCAGCAGAGAGATGAAAAAACAGTCCTGATTTGCAGGATTGTGCAAGCATCAAACAGGATTGCGCTACAGGAAAACGGGCGTGTTCGACGACACTTTAAGCGTCAGACACAACCCCCTGGAGCGCAATAAATGAGAACCATCGATACCCTCTATATTAACGGTCAGCACGTCACGCCCCACGGCACTGAGGTGCTGACCTTAATTCATCCCGTCAGCGAACAACCTGTCGCTCAGGTTCGCCTGGCAGACGAAGAAGACACCCGCCTCGCCATTGCTGCGGCAAAAGCCGCATTTCCGCAAATGCGCCTTTCCAGCCGCGAACAAAGAATGATTTGGCTCCAGCTGCTGCACGACGCCGTAAAAGCCCGTGAAGACGAGCTGGTGGAGACCATGGTGGATGAATACGGCTGCCCGGTCGCTTTCGCCCAAAGCACCGTGGCGCGGTCCTACAACAGCTTCCTGCAGGCAATCGATCTGCTGAAAGACTACGCTTTTGAATCACAGGCGGGGATGGCGAAAGTGGTCATGGAGCCGCTGGGCGTGGTTGGGCTCATTACTCCCTGGAACGCTAACTACGGCTTTATCGCCGGCAAACTGTCGATGGTGATTGCTTCCGGCAGCACCGCCGTTATCAAGCCCAGCGAGCTCAGCGCCCGGCAAACGGCGATAATGACGGAATGCCTGCATGCCGCCGGGCTGCCCGACGGCGTGATTAATATCGTTACCGGCCTGGGTAATGTGGTTGGCGCGGAAATCACGCGCCACCCGGATGTGGCTAAAATCTCGTTCACTGGCTCAACGGCGGTGGGCAAAACGATTGCCCGTGACGGGGCGGCAACCATGAAGCGCGTCACCCTTGAACTGGGCGGCAAATCTGCCAACGTGCTGCTGGACGATGCCGACCTCGATACCGCCATTCCGCTGGCGCTGCAGGTGATGAGCTGGAACAGCGGCCAGGCCTGTATCGCAGGGACTCGCCTGCTGGTTCCGGAAAGCAGGCTGGCAGAGGTCAAAGCGCAAATTCTCAAACACCTGCCTGGTCTGGTACCCGGCAACCCGCGGGATCCGAAAACCAACATCGGTGCCGCCGTGACCGCCCGCCAGTACCAGCGCGTGCAGGAGTATATTCGCAGCGGGGTTGCCGAAGGGGCGGAACTGCTTTGCGGCGGAGAAGGGCGTCCCGAAGGGCTGGCAAGCGGTTACTTTGTGAAACCGACGGTGTTTGTGAACGTGCGCAACGACATGACCATTGCCCAGCAGGAAATTTTTGGCCCGGTGCTGTCGGTAATTACCTACCGCGATGACGCAGAGGCGGTGCAGATAGCCAACGATACGGTTTACGGCCTGCAGGCCTACGTGAGCGGGAAAAATGCTGAACGCACGGCAGCGGTTGCCAGCCAGCTCATCGCCGGGCGCGTATTCGTCAACGGTGTTTATGATGAACCGCTCGCGCCGTTCGGCGGGTTTAAACAGTCCGGACTTGGCCGCGAATTTGGCACTTACGGGCTGGCGGCGTATCTTGAACCCAAAGCCATCATGGGGCAGTAATATGCAATCAACCGAGCGGCCTTCGGGCCGCATTATTGAAGAACTCCACCAGCGTGTAGCCCGTCGTTATCCGGCGGGCGGCAGCGGGATGAAAGAGCTGGGCTGCGCGCTGCCGTGGCTCAGCTTTATTCGCATCGAACAGCCGACATTGCTCAATCGCGGGATGCTTTCCCCGTCCATGTGTATGGTGTTGCAGGGCAGCAAAAAGATGCTTATTGGTGACAACGTCACGGAATATGGCCCCGGCAGCTATTCGCTGGCCGCCGTGGATATGCCGGTCTCCGGGCAGGTGACCCGCGCCAGTGAAGCAGAGCCTTACTACGGCGTGCGCATCGACCTTGACGGGAAAGAAATTGCCGACCTGATCATGAACATGAACGTGGTGCTGCCGGACGGCAATGGGGAGAAAACCGGGGCCTGGGTCGCCGCCGCGGAAGAAGAGCTCCAGGGTGCTTTTCTGCGCCTGGTCAGGCTGCTGGACACCCCGCAGCATCTGCATGCCCTCGCGCCGCTCATCAAGCAAGAAATTCTCTACAGGCTGGTCATCGCGCCCGCCGGCGCATCGTTCTGGAAACAGGCGCTGGGCTGGGCGCAGGGCAAAGGCGTAGGGGAAGCCATTAACTGGATCAAACAGAATTATGCCGAGCCGCTGGTCATTGATGAGCTGGCGAAGCGCGTCGGCATGAGCGCTTCCAGCCTGCATCACCGTTTTAAAGCTCTGACCATCATGAGCCCGCTGCAGTACCAAAAACAGCTTCGCCTGCTGGAGGCACGACGCCGTTTATTGAGCTGCGAAGGCGATGTGGCAAGCGTCGCCTGGAAGGTGGGCTATGATTCCCCCTCCCAGTTTAACCGGGAGTATCGCCGGGCATTTGGCGCGTCGCCGCTGCAGGACATTGATGCCCTGCGCCAACAGGGCACTTCATTCTAGGCCGTTTTCCGCGCCACAATAAACAGGCGGGGAAACGGCATCAGCACGTTGCCGTCATGCTGTTTGCGATAGGCGCGCTGCAGCAACTGGTGGTAGCGCTCAAGAAACGCCTCCTGCTGAATGGCGTCCAGCCCGTGCAGGTAAGGGCGCAGGCCCGTCGAGCTTAACCACTCGATGATGGCGCGGGCGGACGGCATGACGTGGAAATACGTCGTGCGCCAGATATCCACCGTGCAGCCGCTTTCGGCCAGCAGATCGTAATACTCCTGAGCCGTCAGTAAAGCTTCGCGGCTCGAGCGTGAGATCCCCAGCTCATCCGCAACCTGGCGCATCAGGGTATGCGTGGGTTCCTGCCAGTTATCGGGCATTTGTACCGCCAGCACGCCGCTGTCTGCCAGCTGTGCGGCGAGATGTGGGAAGACCTGTTTATGGTTGGCTATCCACTGCAGCGATGCATTGGCGAAAATCACATCCTGCTTCACGGCGGGCTGCCAGCTGGCAATATCCGCTTCTTCAAAGCGGCAGTCGGGCAGCGCGGTACTGGCTTTGGCGAGCATCGCGGGAGAGTTATCCAGCCCGGTGATCGTGGCCTTTGGCGCCAGATTACGCAGCAGTGCCGTGGAGTTGCCTGGGCCGCAGCCTAAATCGGTATAGGTGTTTGCGCCAGGGTGGTTAATTCGGGCAACCAACTCAGCGGCCGGGCGGGTACGTTCAGCTTCAAACTGCAAATAGAGCGCGGGGTTCCAGTCCTGCATCGTTTTATCCTCGTTGCTTTGCTAACATTGCCGACAAATTATTTTATACGCTATTGAAGGTAACGCATGGCTAAACATCCGGTTGGCAAATATTTGAGACTAGAGCTCACCCATAACGACAATGACCTGCTGATTTATGTGGTGAAGGGCAGCCGCATCGAAGATATGCCGCCTGACGAAGATGAGGATTACCCGGGGGAAATGCATCTGGCGATGCCGAAAATGAACCGGGAGCTGGACGCCGAGCTGGCACGTTTGCTGGATGAAGCATCCGGTGGCGACGTTATCGTCATTATCTGTGCCGCCGACAGCGTGTTTGAGCACGGATTTTCGCAGGTCAGAGCGCGGCGCAAATAACATCCGTTACCCGGCGGCAGGCCGGGTAATTTTTAGCAATCAGTGTAAGCCCAGGCGGAATAATTCCGTCGGTTCAAATTGCCCTTCACAACCTTCCACTTCCACGCATTTACTGCGGCGAATTTGCTCGGCATTTTTACCTTCACCGTGAATGGCTTTAATCAGCCCGGTTTTGCCCGTGCCGTTAATCAAAACGCGGCTGCCGGTGGTAATGGCATTTCGGTTGCGGTCCCAGGTCATCATCATGTAGAGCACTCCTCTTAACGAATGAAACAGTTTGACCGGAGACTATTTAAGGCCGATGCGCGGCAGGATTCATTAATCAAAATCAAATTGTATGATGAACTGGTTATTATTTTGTGATGCATAAAGTGGACAGAAAGATTTCCACCAGGTGGTATTTCTCCATAATTAGCGCAAGCGAAACGGCTGGTTACGTATTGCTGGTTTAGAATATGATTTCAGACACACTCTTTTGGCATAGTGATTAACCTGTGTTGTCAGGAGCTTACTATGGATCGTCGCCATTTTATTACCTGTGTTACCGCGGGTTTGCTCGCGGCTAAAGCGGGCGTTTCTTTTGCTGCATCGGGCGTGAAGCGTTCGGCTATTCCGCTGTGGAAAGGCACGCCACCGGGCGGGGGTGGGCCGGCAGGGAGTATTCAGACGTCGGCGCGCGGGGCGCAGAGCAATATTGCGCTCCCGACTCTGACCGTGATTGAACCCGAATCCCCTAATGGCCAGGCCGTGCTGGTGGCTGCGGGTGGGGGATATAAGCGTATTGAAATGGGATCAGAAGCCTGGCCTGCGGCGGAATGGCTGGTGGCGCGAGGGTATACCGCGTATGTGCTGAGCTACCGTTTGCCTTCGGAAGGATGGGCTGACGGCAATCTGGTTGCTTTCCAGGATGCACAGCGCGCGTTAAGAATCGTGCGCGATCGTGAACATAACGTCAGCGTGCTGGGCTTTTCCGCCGGTGGGCATCTGCTTGGCCTGGCCGCCACGCGACCCGATTACCGCTCGTATACAAAGCAGGATCGTTTAGACGAGAAACCCGCCTTTGCCGACCGTGCGGCGTTAATTTATCCGGTCATTACGCTGGAAAAACCTTACGAGCATACCTCTACGCATAAAATTCTGGTCGGCAAAGATGCTTCATCAGCCGAGAACGCCGCCTGGTCCGTGCAGAATTATGTCACCCCGCATTCGCCGCCGTTTTTCCTGGTCCAGGCCGAAGACGACCCAATTTCCGACCCGCAGAATACGCTGATTATGGCGGCGGCCTGCGAGCAGCAGCATGTGCCGGTAGAAATGCACCGCTACAGCAGCGGCGGCCACGGTTTCGGCATGGGGAAACCCGGCACACCGACCGTGAAATGGCCCGATCATTACGCGAAATGGTTGGCGAAAAGTTAGTGTCGGATCGTTATCTGAAATAAGTATTACGCACGCCTCTCAAGAAATTTCCCCGCAATCCGATATCCATAGGGATGTATTTCGGCAGGATGCCGTTTCCCATTCCCAATGATGGCACGCAAATAACAATTAACTTTACGTGGTCAATATGGATATCAACGAAAAAATCAAAACCTTTGGTGAGGCTCTTAAAAACCGGCTCGATTCGTCACTCATTGACTTCGCGCTGGAATATATCGACTTCGCAGAAAATGTACTGGCTTTTGAAACGCTGTGCGGACATATCGCAAATTATCAGGTGCGTATTAGCCCTGATGAGTACAGGCAGGTACTGGATATTGCGGGACTCCTGGAGATCGATAATCAATATACTGAAATCGATCCCCTGAGAAATTTATTAAATTAAACCCTTTCGGTGTTAAGGATATCCAGCCTCAGGGTTGGATTATCCTTAGTGCTGATAAAATATATCGCCAGCCATTGCCTGAAGGATCTTTCCTTCGGCGTCGGTAATTAAGACATAATTGCCGCCCATGTAGGTCCAGTGGCTACCGGCCTGTGGCGCAGGGAGATGGCGAAGCTGCCAGCTTTTGATGTTATAGGGTTCGGTCCGGTAGATGTCGGGTGCAATGTCGCCGATCTTGTACATTTTGAAATCTGAGGAGAATTCTTTCAGTTCATAGGACTGTGCCGACGTGCCCGGTGCCGTCGCCTTTAGCTGCTTATCACCTGAATAGGCAAAGGCCAGAGTGGGCAGCGCGCCCGCGAGCCATACCGCTGTTAATACCGCTACTTTTGTTGACTTGCGCATAAATTCTCCAGAGTGAATCCAGTCTGCTTTTGTTGATTCCGTATAGGAAGACAACAAATTGTGCCGATTTACTCATTACGCGCTGTATTTTTTTGTTAGCAAATCCTCCACCGCAGTGGAGCAGAAATGAAAACGCCTCCCGGAAAGTTTATTTCGCGAGAGGCGTCGTAGGTGGGGGAAGGTCACCGTTCATTAGTCATCCCATTTGTGGCTAAACCAGGCGGCAAGAAAACCGGAAAATAAGATGAATCCCAGTACTGCCATAAATACGTTCATGTTCCCTAACATAGTTAATCCTCCAGATTACTGCATTTCTATAGAAATACCTCGCGTGATAAAAAAGGGTTTACTCAGATGAGTGGAGCTATCATACCGTACACAACTTAAACAATCCCTAACCGCAGGTAAATTATTCGTTTTGTGAAGTAAATGAGTTTCTGTATGTGCCGGGGGATGTCCGAAGATGTTTCCGGAAGTGGTGACGCAGCGTCGCCGCCGAGCCAAATCCCGTCTGTTCGGCAATATGTTCTATCGGCTGCGTACTGTTTTCCAGCAACTCCCGGCAGCGTTTAAGGCGGGTTTGCAGCAGCCATGCGGCAGGGGTGATGCCCGTCGCGGCTTCGAAGCGGCGTAAAAAAGTCCGCGGGCTCATGCCGACAAAGGCGGCCAGGCTTGCCACCGAGTGCCGTTCGCTTAAATGGCGCTGCAGGTGATCAAACAGCGGCGCAAACCGCTCACCTTCGTACTCTACGGGGACTGCTTGTTCGATAAACTGCGCCTGGCCGCCCTCGCGATGAGGCTGCACGACTAAGCGCCGGGCAACGCTGTTGGCCGCTGCGGCACCAAAATCCCGGCGCACCAGATGCAGGCCGAGATCGATGCCCGCCGCGCTGCCCGCCGAGGTCAAAACATCCCCGTTATCCAGGTAAAGTACGTCAGGGATCACCTCGATCTTCGGGTATCGCGCCTGCAGTGCTTCCGTGTAGCGCCAGTGCGTGGTTGCTCGTTTGCCATCAAGCAGGCCTGTTGCCGCCAGCACAAACACGCCGGAACAAATGGACATCAGGCGGGTGCCGCGCGCATGTGCCGCCCGCAATGCCGCAATAAGCGATTCCGGTACGGGCTCATTGATGCCGCGCCAGCCAGGAACCACAATCAAACTGGCTTCAGCCAGCAAATCCAGCCCGCCATCAACCGCCAGACGAATTCCGCCTGTAGCCCGCAGCTCGCCGGGCTCAATGCCGGCGACGGCAAAGCGATACCAGTTAGCGCCCAGCTCGGGGCGCGGCAGGCCGAAAATTTCTACGGCAACGCCGAATTCGAACGTGCAAAGGCCGTCGTAAGCCAGCGCAACGACAAGAGGATTGTTAGGCAAGGCGAGTGTTTTTGTCATGATATTTACGCTAATCGTCATTTGTGCCAGCTGTCAAGGTTCAGTCACTGCGTCAGAATCACAGCACACACCAAAAGGAGATAAACATGAGCTACGTGACTGATTACCCTGCGGCTGACCCGGAAACCGTCGCCGCCCATTACCTGCACAAGCTGTCGCTTGAAACCGACTGTGCCGACGTCAACGCGGCGATCCAGAGCGGCGAACCAGATTTTGTGCTGCTGCACGTGGTGGGTTCTGATGAAACATTTGCCCGACGGCACCTGCCGGGGGCTATTCATTTACCCCATCGGCTTATCACCGAATCCCGCATGGCCGAATGGCCAGACGACACGCTGTTTGTGGTGTACTGCGCCGGGCCGCATTGCAACGGTGCCGACCGGGCGGCTCTGAAACTGGCGCAGCTCGGCAGACGAGTGAAGGTGATGCCCGGCGGCATCACCGGCTGGGAAGATGAAGGTTTGCCTTTCGCCTAAATCAGCGCGCGGAGCACCATATCACCGCCAAGCAGAACGAGGCAGATCAGGAAGCCACGTTTGAAGGCCAGTGGGCTGATGCGCTTGCGAATACGCTGCCCGGCAAACAGGCCAATAAGCGAGGCGACAACCGCCATGACGGATGTGCTAATGGCTATTTCCTGCAGCGCGCCGTGCCACCAAAGTCCGGCGGCCAAAGCCAGCGTGGAGAACGTAAAGGACAGCCCGAGCGCCTGCACCAGTTCATCGCGCTCAAGCCCCAGCGACTGAATATAGGGCACGGCGGGGATCACAAATACGCCCGTGCCACCGGTCAATAAGCCGGTGAGGAGACCAATCAGCGGCGAAAGCCAGCGTTCGTGGCGGACCGGGATATGCAGTGGCCTGGCAAAAAGTGTCCATAAGGCATAGACGATGAGGGCTATGCCCAGGGCAACGGTGGTTGCGTAGCTGCTGCCCGAAGCCAATAAACTGCTGCTGCCCAGAGTGCCCAACACAATGGTTAGCATCATCGGCCACAGGCGTTGCAGCAATGCGGCCAGATTGCCCCCTTCATAAAGCTGGAAGATATTGGTCAGGAAAGAGGGTAAAAGCAGCATGCCAGCCGCCGCCACCGGAGAAATCAGCGATCCTAAAATCCCCATGGCGACGGTAGGCAACCCCATGCCCGTGACGCCCTTGACGGTGCCTGCGAGAACAAAAGTAGCGGCAATGGCCAGGCTCAGGCTGAGATCATTCATTCGTGCTTTCCTTATGTGCGTTGCGGCTGTCCTGCGGAGCCTGCTCGCGCTCAAACATGCCGTAATCCCGGATCACGCCCGCCACCCTGAGCCGGTAATCGCTAAAGATCGAGTCACGTCCCTGGCGCTGAACGCTGCGGTGTAATTCTTGATTGCGCCATTGCAGCACGGCGGCCTCATCGCGCCAGAACGAAAGCGACAGGATTTTTCCAGGTTCGCTAAGGCTTTGAAAACGTTCAATGGAAATAAACCCATCAATATCGGCAAGCAGGGGTTTTAGCTCTGCCGCCAGTTCAAGATAGCGGCTATAGTGTCCTTCTGCAGGCAGGACTTCAAAGATTACGGCGATCATCAGGTTGCTCCTTATTGTTATCTCCTGCTAACCCTAATCCATCGTCAGACAGGACGCTTCGCTGAGCATCGAAATATGGAAACAGATTTTCTCGAAACCCGGCTTGCCGCCGTTGCCGCCGCCATTGCGGATAAAACCCGGGCCAGTATGCTGTGCGCGTTAATGGATGGCCGGGCCTGGACGGCAACCGAACTGAGCATCATGGCTAATGTGGCACCGTCCACGGCCAGCAGCCATCTGGCAAAGTTAATGGAGCAATCGCTGATTGCCAGCGTGCAGCAGGGGCGACATCGTTACTACCGGCTTCACAGCAGCCAAATTGCCGGGGCGCTGGAAGGATTAATGGGGCTGGTTGGCCGCGATGACGCGACTATGCGCACCAAAACGCCGGGTAATCTTCGCTACGCCAGAACCTGCTATGACCATATGGCGGGAGAGATCGCCGTGGCACTCCATGACGCACTCTTTCGCCTTAACTGGCTGGAGGGTGAAGAGTATGTGGTCACCGCCAGGGGGAAAGAACAATTGCTGCTTCTGGGCGTAAACGTGGAAAGTGGGGCCTCGCGCCGGCGCTACGCCTGCGGCTGTCTGGACTGGAGCGAAAGACGCGAACATCTGGGTGGGCAGCTAGGCAAAGCGTTGCTGCACACCTGCGAACAAAAAGGGTGGATGCGGCGGGATCTGGTCAGTCGTGAGCTGCACGTGTCCGAGAGCGGGAAGCGCAAGCTGGCAGGATTGTTTGGAGTGGCGTTTTGACAGAGTTTTCACCTCTGCCCAATGGGAAAAGGGAGAAGATAGCCGACGGGAAGCATAATTGATCCCCTCTCCCTGAAAGGGAGAGGGTTAGGGTGAGGGTAAAATCAGCTCAGCCTATAATACCGGTTAGGCTGCAGCGCCTCCGGCTTCTCCGCCTCATCGTTCATATCCCGTAAATCACGCTCAATCGCCACGCAAATAGCATCCAGCGGCAGGTCGTTGTCCTCGGTACCAAACGGATCTTCCAGCTCTTCGGCCAGCGAGTCGAGGGAAATAAAGGTATACGACACAAACACGGAAACAAACGGCGTCATGTAGTGCAGATCGGTCACCAGAGCAAACGGCAGCATAATGCAGAAGATATACACCGTGCGGTGCTGAATCAGGCTGTAAGCGAAGGGCATCGGCGTAGAGATAATGCGCTCGCAGCCGCCGGACACCGCCGACAGTTCGTTCAGGTGATTGTCCAGGCTGCGCCATAGCACGTCGGAAATCACGCCTTGCTCGCGCTGCTGGTTCAGCCAACTGCCCATCAGCATCAAAATACGGTTACAGGGCGCATGGCTTGCGCTGACCCAGGCCAGATCCTGCGGGGTCAGGTAACGACTAAGCGTTTCCTGCTGCGGCTTTTTGCGCAGCGACATGCGCAGGCTGTTGCAAAAGGCGACCTGTAAATTCACAAACCGCTGCACCGTTTCGGGCTGATCCCCCGCCAGCGTTTTCACCTCGCGTAACAAAGAGCGCGAGGTGATGGCCAACTGGCCCCACAGCAGACGCGCTTCGTTGAAGCGTGCGTAGCAGGCGCTGTTGCGGAACCCGAGAAAAATGGCGATAGCCACGCCGAGAATGCTGAACGGTGCGATGGTGAGCTTGATCCCGAGGGTTTCGTACCACGGCAGGAAAAAAATAACGCTAATAGAAAGCAGCAGATTCAGCAGCAGGCGGGAATAGATTTTTTCCAGTACCGAGCCGTGCCAGACGAACAGGCGAGCCAACCAGTGTTGATGCGGACGAACGATCATGATGAGTAACAGACTAGTAACAAGAGACTGTATTTAACGGCAGACTGTGACGCAGATCAATCTTTATCGCTACAGAAACTTAACAAAGGCTACCCCAACGCGCGTTGAGGTAACCTCCATATCATCAGGCGAGTTTAAACACCGAGACGGCTTCATTAAGCTGCTGCGACTGATCTTTAAGGGAATGCGCGGCGGCAGAGGCCTGCTCAACCAGCGCGGCATTTTGCTGGGTAACCACGTCCATTTGCAGCACGGCCTGATTAATCTGCTCAATACCGCGGCTCTGCTCGCCGGTAGAGACGGCAATCTCAGCCATCAGCGTGGTGACCTGGGTAATCGAGGCAGAAATGCGCTTCATGCTTTCCCCGGCGCGGTTCACCAGCTCGCTGCCGTTGGTGACCTGCTGGCCGGACAGCTCGATCAGCTCTTTAATTTCTTTTGCCGCCACGGACGAACGCTGGGCGAGATTACGCACCTCGGCTGCAACTACCGCAAAACCACGGCCTTGTTCCCCTGCGCGAGCGGCTTCAACCGCCGCGTTAAGGGCAAGAATATTGGTCTGGAAGGCGATGTCTTCGATGATGGAAATAATGCTGTCGATTTTGCCGGAACTGGTTTCGATATTGCGCATAGAGCCGATGACCTGGTCGACGATTTGCTGACCTTCGCTGGCCGCCGCGCGCATACCGTTAGCCAGCGTATTGGCCTGATGCGAGCTTTCTGACGTCCGTTTAACCGTGACGGTCAACTGCTCCATGCTGGCCGCCGTTTCACCCAGCGACGCCGCCTGCTCTTCGGTGCGGGCGGACAGGTCGGTATTGCCCGCCGCAATCTCTTCTGATGCGTAACCAACGGTGGCGCTGGATTCGCGTACCTGGCTGATGATTTCGGTGAGCGAGAGGCGCATTTGCTCGAGGCTGTGCATCATCTGGCCGATTTCATCATTGGATTTGATATCAATGGTACGGTGCAGCAGGCCGTTGGCAATTTCAGCGCAGTGGGCCTTCGCGGTGTCCAGCTCTTTGAGGACGCGAACTTTCAGCAAAACAAACACGGCGGCAAGAATCGCGATAAACAGCGCGGCAAACAGGCCGATGGCGACAAAACTCGACTGAAAACCTGCCTGTGCGTCGGCGTTAAGCTGGTGTGCGTGTTGCTCCCGGAATGCCAGCAGCTTATCCAGCGTGATTTCGAACCCCCGATCGAGCGCCGGGATGCTGCCCGTGACCAGTTCCGCGCTGCGGGCTTTGTCATTGGCCTGGGCGGCCTCTAACAGAGGCTGCAGCCCACCGTCACGATAGGCGAGCCAGGCCGCTTTATAGTCATCGGCGAGCGCTTGTTCCCCGGACTGTTTCGTCGCTTCAAGGTAAGCCTTAAAGCTGGTGTCTGCTTTACCCAGCGCTTCTTTTGCCCCAGACAGGCTCTGGCTGGCCTGCTCGGCGTTGCCGGATTCCATCTCCTGAATGGCCTGCATGGCGCGAACGCGCATCGTGCGGCTGTGGTTAATGGGGTCAATGACGGATAACACCACGCGTATTTCGCTGTTGACGTCATTGAGGGCGTGGTTGCTGCGGGTAAGGGACCAAATGTTGGAGGCCGTGCTGGCGAGAAAAATCAGCAACAGCGTGCTGAAAACCAAAATCGAAAAACGCCTGACTGACATACTAAATCCTTAAGTCGGTGAAATATTCTTATCCCAGGCCGCGCTGAAGAGCGTTCAACACCGCTGGCTGTAGGGTTATCGGCAGCAGGAAGGGGATATTTACCGGGCGGGAAATTTAGAGCACGAAGTGTAATCTTACTGTCATCTGGCTATTTTATAACTCCGGTACCTCAACCACCGATATATATAAAAACCATGAAATTAAAAACACTTGCCTTACTTTGCAGTACCGTATTCCCTCTGGCTGGTCACGCTGCGGATGCGCAGGTTGACCGTTACGTTGTCACGTTCCCGCAAGGGGACAGCGTGGCCTACAAAGGTGAATATGCCGCCAACTTCCCGCACGGACTGCCGGTAGGCGTTGGCTCGGGCCTGACCTTTATGGGCAAGCAGGGCGACGACCTGATCTTTACCACCGTGACGGATCGCGGGCCCAATGCTGACTCGCCGAAAGCCGGGAAAAAAGAGTCCAAGATTTTTGCAAATCCTGACTTCACGCCGCTGCTGATGACCATCCGCGTTGGCAACGGCAAAGCCGAAGCCATCGACGCGAAGCCGCTGCATGATGCGCAGGGGCCGATTAGCGGGCTGCCGCTGCCGGAAGGGCTGATTGGCGCAACCAATGAAATTGCCCTGAGCGATACGCTCCAGCAGCTGAAGAGTGACCAGCGCGGGCTGGACACCGAAGGGATCACGCCGGACGGTAAGGGCGGTTACTGGCTGTGCGACGAGTACGGCCCGTTCGTTATCCATGTGGATGCCGACGGCAAAATCCTGAAAAAATATGGCCCGCAGGCCGCGCACGGTGAACAGGGCGTGGCGGGCGGATTGCCGAATATTGTCAAATGGCGCCAGCCTAACCGTGGGTTCGAAGGCATCACCCGCATGCCGGATGGTCGGATTATTGCGGCGGTGCAGAGCACGCTGGATATTGACGGCAAAACCAAAAACAGCGCGCAGTTCACGCGCCTGGTAAGCCTTGACCCGGCGACCGGTAAAACCGAAATGTACGGCTACCCGATCGACGTGGACGTCTATAAAAAAGCGAAAGATGCCAAAATTGGCGACATCGTGGCGCTGGACAACCACCGCCTGCTGCTGATTGAGCAAGGCGGCGACAAAAACAAACAGATGCGCAACCTGGTCTACGTGGTGGATCTCAACGGCGCGTCCGATCTGGCCGGTTTTGATAAGGAAAAAGCCCCAGAGTTTGACGATGCTGAGCAACTGAAGGCGCGCGGCATCAAGCTGGCGAGCAAAAAAGAGGTTGCCGACCTGCGCAAGCTGGGCTGGCAGCAGGAAAAAGCCGAAGGCATGGCGCTGATTGATAATCAGACGATTGCGGTGATCAACGACAACGACTTTGGTCTGCAGGCCGTGCTGGCGAATGCCGATGACTACCAGGTGGACGGCAAAGGTCACCTGCTGAAAGACGGCGCGGAAGTGGCGACCAAAATTGAGCTGAAGCCGCTGGAAAAACCAGAATCACAAAACGATTTCTGGGTGATTAAGCTGCCCGAACCCCTGAAGTAATGTCTGCCCTTGCTCCTTTGTCGCCTGCGGCAAAGGAGCAAGCCCTAAAGCCAGGCCGGCCAGGCGCATTTTAGAGAAAGGAGTGGCAGGAAAATACGGTATACTGTATATAAACACAGTTATTGTAAGAAAAGGGAATGCTGATGCAAAACTTCTTCTCCGCCACGGCGCAATGCCGGGTGCGCTATCTGGATTTACCCGGCGGGGGCGTACCGCTCCTGTTCATTCACGGCCTTGGCTGTGCGTCCTCTTATGACTATCCCCGCGTGGTCAGCGATCCGGCCTGGTGTTCCCGGCGCAGCATTCTCATCGATCTCCCCGGCAGCGGGTACAGCGACAGGCCGCAGTCTTACGGCTACAGCACCCGTGAACAGGCAAGCGTTGTGGCCGATCTGGTGGAGCATTTAGGACTAAATCGCTTCTTTATCTATGGTCACAGTATGGGCGGCAGCATCGCGATTGAAGTGGCCGCCGCCATGCCGGGGAAAATCGCGGGATTGATGGTGTCGGAACCTAATTTTCGCGCCGGCGGCGGGATGTATAGCCGCATGATTGCCGCGCAGACCGAAGACGAATTCGTGGCTGATGGCTACCAAAAAGCAATCGCGGCTAACGCGGAAAATCCGTGGTCGGGCAGCTTGCAAAATAGCGATCCCAGGGCTGTATGGCGCGCCGCCGTTAGCCTGGTAAGCGGCATCGAACCGGACTGGTATCAGCTTTTTGCTCAGCTAAAAATCCCCAAAACGCTTATTTTCGGTGAGCTTTCGCTGCCGGATGACGATTTCACCGCTTTCCAGCAGGCCGGGGTGACGACCGCCATCGTACCGAGCGCCGGGCATTCCATGTCGTGGGATAACCCGGCCGGGCTGGCGCGGGTGCTGGCCGAGCAGTGCAGAGCGTAATAAAAAAGCCATCCCGAAGGATGGCTTTTGGTGACAGACGAAGAGGAAAAAAGCGTGGTTTTTCCCTCTTCGTGGTTATCAGGCCGAAAATCAATGACTTGATTTTCCTGTTTCTTTTGACGGATCGTCTGGTATTTCTTCTATTGATAGAGGTTTGTCAGCGGCCTGAAGCCATCCCGAAGGATGGCTTCAGGTTTAAATCGCTAATTTTTTATTTAACGTCTCAATCTCTGCCCGCCACTGCTTTTGCAGCGCAGGTTTCTGGTGCTTTTCCTTGCGCGCCACGTCCTCCGCCAGCTTTTCTTCCAGTTCGATAAGCCGCTCCAGCAGCGCATCGCTTTCTCGCCGGGGCTGAGCCACGGCCTGCTCTGGCTGTGGTTTTGCACCGGCCACCGGCTGCCCGGTTTCCCCGGCGGTCAGCAGGGCGTAAAGCGCGTCCAGGTCGTGCCATTCGCTCAACGTGCCGTTATCCACCAGCCAGAAGCGATTACAGCCTTTGGCGATCAGCTCGCGGTCGTGCGTCACCAGCAGCACGCCACCTTCAAAGGTTTGCAGCGTTTCCGCCAGCGCCTCTTTGCCTTCCATGTCAAGGTGGTTGGTTGGCTCGTCCAGCATCAGCAGGGAGTAGCGGGCCAGCGTCAGGCCAACAAACAGCAGCCGTGAGCGTTCGCCGCCGCTCAGTGTACTGACGGTTTGCTGGTGCCGCAGCCACGGGAATCCGGCGCTGATTAACGCCATTTTCCTGTCCTGCTCGCTGAGTGGGGCAAAAGGTTCCAGCGCCGCCAGCAGCGAATCACCGTCGTTAAGCTGGTGCAGCGTCTGGTCGTAATACCCCAGATGCACCCGAGGATGCAGGCGAATAGCGTCCTCACGCTCTGACTGCTGGTACTGCTGCCAAAGCAGGCGCAGCAGAGACGACTTGCCACAGCCGTTCCGGCCTATCACCGCCACGCGGTCGCCGCTTTTCACTCGCTGTAACGGCAGCGTGAATAGAGGTTCACACTCCGGCGCAGGCCGAACGTTTAGCGCTTCCAGCTCCAGGAGTCTGTCGGCAATCAGCGCTTCGCCTTTCAGCTTAAGCTGCCACTGGCTGCCCGCCGTGAGCTCAGTTTGCTCGTCCTTCAGCCGGTCAATGCGCTTTTCCATCTGCTTGGCTTTTCGGGAAAGATCTTCGTTGTCGTAGACCCGGCCCCAAATTGCCAGCCGTTTGGCGCTGGCGGTGATGCGGTCGATTTCCTTTTGCTCCGCCTGATGGCGGTGGGCATCGGTTCTGTCCCGTTCCTCCAGCGCACTGCGCGCCTGAGAACACGGTAGCGCAAAGAAATGCAGCGAACGATCGCGCAAAATCCAACTGCCGTTGGTGACGTTATCCAGCAGGCTGCGGTCGTGCGAAACCAGCACGAAGCTGCCGCTCCAGCCGCGCAGGAACTGTTCCAGCCACAGCAGCGTGGGCAAGTCCAGGTGGTTGCTGGGCTCATCCAGCAGCAGTAAATCTGGCTCGCTTATCAGCGCTCGCGCCAGCAGCAGGCGAGTATGCTGGCCGCCGCTCAGCGTGCCGGAAGTCAGCCGCCAGTCCGTTTCGCTAAAGCCCATGCTTGCCAACAGCGCTTCTGCCCGCCAGCGTTCGCTATCTCGCTGGTTATCCTCAATTTGCGCCAGCACGGCATCGAGCATGGTCATCGCGTGGAGGCTTTCCGGCAGATGCTGTTCAACCCTTGCCATCAGGCAGCTAGCCGCACGCGTCACCGAACCACTGGTGGGCGAAAGGGTGCCATCCAGCAGTTTCAGCAGGGTGCTTTTACCGCAGCCGTTATGACCGATCAGGCCAATACGGTCGCCTTTTTTCAGGGTAAAAGTGATGGACTCCAGCAGTGAACCGAAAGCGGTGTCAAGGTGCAGAGATTGGGCGGTTAATAAAGTGCTCATATGTGCTTACTCAAGAGTTATGGCGTGCAAACGCCTCGTCGTATAACGCTGACGATAACCCGGTAAGCCCGAGAGAAGGGATTCAGTAAGTTTCTTCGCTCAAGCCGAAGTTATCGCAGCACGGAACCGATAACGCTTGAGCAGAGACGATCGCCAAAAGTATGCGAACGGTTAAAGCGCTCACAAGACATCATGGGGATCCTCCTTATATATATTGAGTGAATGGGTGGGCGGATTGTAGCGGGAAAGTTAATGGGTTGCCACCTGCCAGAATTTGTTACGAATGCATTTAACGGCGGCGTCGCTGCTTACCCTCACCCTAACCCTCTCCCTGGAAGGGAGAGGGAATAGATGACCTACTGTTTTGACCTGTTGTTTCTCCCTCTCCCTGAGGGAGAGGGAATAACCCCCGTTCCCCGCATCTGTTTTCCCCCTCGCCCCTTTGGGGAGAGGGCCGGGGTGAGGGGCTGGCGCCCCAATTTACCCCAGTAGCTTCACCAGCGTCTGCCGCTGCTTCTCGTTAATATCCAGCGGATTTTGATAGCCGATATTCTCCGTTGCCCGGGTATACAGCGCGACCAGCCAGTCGTAGACGTAGCTGGCGTTGCCGCGCGTTGGCTGCTCGCCCAGCTTTGTCAGACGGCGGCTGATATCCGCCTGGGCGGGTGGGGCAAACACGGCCTGGCCTTTATTGACACGGCTTGCGGGGCGATCGGCAACCGGCACGCTGGCGTAGCCCAGCCAGGCAATAAAATCGCCCAGTACGGTGCTGGCGCGTGAAATATCCAGTTCAAGCCCGGCATCGCCGTTTTGCATGCTGCGTTCCAGCCTCAGTGGGACATCCAGCCGGTAGCTGGCGACGATCAGCGTGTTGCACAGGGCCTGAAGTTGAACGCTGTCCAGGCCAAACTGGTGCGCGGCCTCCCGGCGCTGGCCCAGCAGACGCAGGTGGTTAACCCAAAGCTGATGCACGGCGCGGGCGTAGCTGATGCCTTCGGTTTGAGGCGCGAGGCGCTCGGCCGCGTCGGCAAACAAGTCTATCTCCAGCGCAAAGCCTTCCGGTTTAGGCTGATGCTGCTGTTGGTGCTGCAGCCATATCTGCTGCAGAGCATCCCTGGAGGGCACAAGGCTTGCCAGCAAATCACCGTGCTGGGTCGCTCTGGCCTGCAGGGCACGCACCAGATCTTCCGCCTGCTGGCGAGCCTGTTGTGGCGTGGCCTGCTGCGCGTCAATAAAACGCTGGAACAGCTCGACGGTGTGCGTTTCCAGGTCACCGCGCAGGGCGGCAAGGCGCTGTTCACGGCGGCCAGGATTTAGCGCATCAGTTAACCATTCCAGCAGGCGATGCATGTTTCTGCTGTCGAGCGCCTGCAGCGTGCCCCAGCGCTTGCCCGGGCTACCGATCAGGCGCTGAACGCCGTCATCCAGGCTGGCACCCAGCGTAAAGCGGGCGTCAAACGGCGTAATGGCCCAGACCAGGCCCGGCAGCGAGCTGTGCCCCGGACTTTGGGTGCTGTCTACCCACCGCGCCAGCGCTTTCCCCGTTGCCTGAACTTCACTGCGTTCGCTGACGGCGTTACATACCAGCAGCGTGTCCGGCTGAAGGCGAGTGGTGTACCAGCTTAGCTGACCTGCGGGGATATCCAGTAAATCCACGTTGCTCAGCGCCGGGGGCTGACTGAGGGTGAAAATAACTTCGGCGCACAGTTGCGCGAGGTCGTTCTGCGGCAGGCTGAGGTGTGACCCAGGCTGATTTCCCACCAGCGGGCAAACCATCACATCCGCCTGTTCCGGTGCGTCTTCCGGGCCGGAAGGAATGAGAAAACCTTCGGCAGGCAGCAGGAAACTGTCCACCACGAGGCTTGCCGGAGCCAGAACCTGTTCCACGCAGCCCAAATGTTGCAAGGCCTGCGCCAGCCGCAGCCAGGTTTCCGTCAGGGCGCTATCTTCGCCCCACAGCAGGGCGAACAGCAAGGCGCGATCTTCGGTCGAAAGATAAGGCGCAAGCTCGGCCATTCGGTAAACCAGTCGCTTATCCAGGTGATTCTGGCGGCGCTGGAGGCGATGGTAGCCGTCCAGCAGATCGGCGGTTTGCTCCCGGGTTAATCCTGGCGTAGCTGCGGACAGACGGCGGGATTCAAGTTCGGTCAGCCGCAGGGCAACCGCGCTTGAGGTTGCGAGGCGCGGTGCGTCAGAGGCGTGATACTGGTTGATAAACTGCTGTGCGAGTTCGGCTTCGCTAAACAGCGTCAGCAGCAGCGGATAATTCTCTACCTCAAGGGGCTGTTGGGCGCTGAAACGCACCGCCATCGCCGCTGGCATGTGGCCTGGGTTGATGTGCGTCAGGTAGTCCAGGCGCTTGTCACCGAGCTGAATATCAATGCGGCCATTCGGGCTGCCCTGCAGGGTGTTCAGCAGATGATTTTTGCCGTCCAGGGCGTGACCATAGATCCCCAGCGTCAGCGGGGTGTCCTCCAGCGCGCTGATGCGGCGGTGGCGTTCGCTGAGCTGTTGAAGGCGGGCCAGCAGGGCGTCTGCTTCATTGTCGAGCAGCGGCGAAAAAGTGCGGGTCATCTGAACCCAGTTCACCAGATGGCTGAGCGTGGTAGTTAGCTGCTTCATTTTTGATATACGCTCCCGCTGTCTATCCAGTAATGCGTCGCCCCGCTGTAGCTGCCGGCGAGGGTGTTCAGTTTAAAACTCAGTTGATCGAGCGGGACTTTGCTGCCGTCCGACAGCCAGGCTTCGGCAAGGTGGAACGACTCGGCCTCGCGGGTCTGCTTCAGGCGCACGTTCAGCACGCCGTCTCCGGCGATAGATTTCGCCAGCTGCGGCGAGTTAATCGCCAGCGTGTAGAGCGGCGTGGCTGGCCAGCGGGCGTTATCCAGCTGACGGAAGCCCAGGCAGGCGTTGCCGCGCAGCGGGAAGTGGACTCGGGTGTCCAGGCTTGCCTGCGGGCTGTCGAGATCGATATCCCGGTACCAGACGTTGTCTTCCAGCAGCCGGTCGTTGCCGTCCAGCATGCCCAGGTAGCGCACGGTGGAATAGGCCTGAATATCGGCGGCTTTAAAGTTAAAGCTCGGCAGGCGCAGATCCATCGCCAGGCTGCACAGCATCGCACCCACCGCGGCGGTAGATTTTGGGTTTCCGATTCGGCCCTGCTGGCTGAAGGGATACCATTCGTGCGTCTGGTAGTTATCGAGCCAGACAATGCGGTTAACCGGTACCGGCTGCAGGTGGCGCAGCAGCGCCTGCACGCCCGGCAGGCAGCCCGGCCGCCCCGTGACCAGCAGCACGTCGCAGCAATAATGGTTGATCACTTCGCACAGCGCCTGCAGCGGCGCAGTGAGGGTAAACTGGCCCGCCAGCAGCGCATCCTGCAGCGCGGCAATTTCCGCCTGCAGCGGTACGCTCATGATGTCAAACTGCGGCGCGTCGGCGGGCAGCTCATGCTGCACGGCCTGCTGAACGTAGTTGATCACGTTGCGGGTTGGCTGCAGGGTCAGTAGCTCGCCGAAGGTTGCTTCCAGTACCGCATTCGGCTCTTCCGGGTCGCTCTCTTCCCAGAAAGAAAGCACCGCATGGCCGAGCGGAATAAACAGCTGGAGCGCGGTTTGCTGGCGTAGCGTGGCGCGGGTGTCCATGCGGCCGGATTCCCCAAACAGCGTGGTCATCAGGCCTGGCGCATCGGCGACGCCCGCTTTGTGGATGTGGGCCTGCAACGCAGGCAGGACGCAGCGCTGAATCACATCCAGCAAAATATCGTCCCCGGCGACCTTAAAGCCTTCGCGGAACAGCAGGCGCGGCGCGATTTTCACGTTGCTGCCCACGCCGTCGTCCAGTTGATACTGGGTGATCGCCATATCGGTTGTGCCGCCGCCGATGTCAATCGACGCCACGCGCAGGGTTTTGCCGACGGGTTCGTCCGGCGTCAGGGCGCGGTCAGGCCGGGCGAGGCTTTCAAAGAAGCGCCCGGTTTGCCCGGCGTAGTTCACCAGCGCCTCGTTATACAGCCAGACCAGCTGGCCGCAGGTGGCTTCGTCCCACTCCATCTGCACGTCCGGCACCGGCACGATACTTTTCTTTTTGTCGCGCTCGAGGGTGAAGCCTTCGTCGGTCGGGTGCCAGTCCATCGCTTTCCATACCAGGCCGACGGCCTCCTGCATACGCTGGCGGAACAGCTCACGTTCCGGTTTTGGCATAGCGGAAGGTAAAGTCAGAATCAGGTTGCGCAACTGGCGAGGCGAGGTCGGGTGCCCCATGCTCTGGCGGGAGCCAATACTGTTGATTTGCATCAGCGCCTGGGAGAGCAGCTCGCACAGCATCAGGGTCATCAGCGAGCTGCGGCTGTACTGCGGCGAAAACACCGGCAGGCGTTCGTCCATCGGCAGGGCGTACAGCGGCTGACCGTCGTCGTTCATCAGGTTCATTAGCGGGAATGCGGTCGCCAGCGGCTCACGCTGGGTTTTCACGCCCATCTGGCTGAAGCGCCAGTCCTGGCTGGCCGGCGTGACGTCCCACAGGTAGCGGCGCGGGCTGGAGATCCCGCTGGCGCCTTCGGTGCCCAGTCGAGCGCAGGCCATGCGGCGTGCCTCGTCGCCCACGCGGGCAATCGACGGCCAGACAAAGGCGTCGTCGCGCCCGCTTTCAACGGAAAAGTGCTGCTTGCCGAATTTCGCTTCGCTGAACTCCAGGCGGCTGGTAAACATCGCGTCGTTGATCAGCTGCGGTTCGCTCAGGGAGCGGATCTGCAGCTCGGCGGTCTGGCGCAGGCCATCGTTCTCCTCGCCGTGATCTTCGATCAGCACGCCGCAGGTGTGGGTGTTCCCCACATCCAGCACCAAATCTACGTCAATCGGCGGGGATTGCAGCGTGGCGGTGACGATCTTCACTTCCGGCACGGCCAACTGGTTGCCGATAAGTTCCAGAATGTTCAGGTAGTGAGCCTGGTATTCAAAGGCTTTCATCGCGGCGGCGAGTTCACGCTCGGTGCGCTCTTCCACGCGGGTGGCAAACTGGGTGAAGGTTTCGCGCAGCCAGCCGTCCACCCAGGTCTGATCCAGGAAATCTTTGATCTCGTGGTTGTGCCAGGCCAGCGCAAAACGGGCACCGTTGCGGACGTCATTTTCCGTCGGCGCCAGATGCGCGGCGGGGTGATCGTCCGCGTAAATTTTGCTGTCCAGCGCGAGGCTGATGCGCACCGTATTCCCCGCAGAGTCCGGTGTCTCCAGAACTCGTACCTGCACGCGGGCCCAGTTGTCCGGGCCGCCCACAAAGGTACGCGGCGGGTTAAAGCGCAGGAACGGCAGCGGCAGCCAGGTCTTGTCCATCACCCGCAGGGAATGGCCAAGCGTAATGGTGCTTTCGGGTTTCACCACTTCTGGCGCGGTGCCGTTTTCGCCCGGCAGGGTAAATTTGCCGGGCACAACATCGTAATCAAGGCGTAATAGCGGGCCGTTGGCCGTCTGGCGTACAAAGCGCCCGGCGTGGGCGGCGTTAGTCTGCGGCGCAAGGCCAAAGTCCAGGAACTGAATGCCGCTGTCTTTGATGAGCGTGACGCTCGGCTTGTAGTGAAAAAGGGTCGCCAGCATGATCAGTTACTCACTCTTCGGAAGGTGATCGGTATGACTTTGTCGCCTTCATAGCGGCCGGTGCAAACGGCGGCGCCGTTGCTGCCGGTTTTACAGGTCACTTCCGGCATCGGGTAGCGGCTGCCGTCGCTGCAGCGAGCGCTGCCGCGGGTTTTAATCATCAGCGCGCCGTTCTGGTGCAGGCCAGAAAACATCTCCGCTTTACAGACAATGTTATCGCCGTGCACCAGGCGTACCGTGCCTTTGTTGTTGGCTATCTGGTAGCGCAGGCTTGGCGCTTTACCGGTGATCGGGTCACTGAAATCGATCTGTGCTCGCCAGGTGCCGTTGAGGAATTTAGTGGAGCCAATTTTCACGGCTTCTGCCGGGAGAATTAACGCATTTTTCGGCACGTCTGCGGCAACGGTAATTGGCTCAGGATTTTCTTCCGGCGCGGCAACCGGCGCTGGCTCAGGCTTAGGCGGCACCACAACTTCGGCTGGCGTCAGCGGCAGGGTCGTTTTGGCGACGTCGACGGCCTGTATTGGCGCTGGCGCAATAGGTTTAGGCGGGACTTCGGCCTGGGCGGTTGCCACCGGCGCGGTCTGGTTCCCGCTAAGCAGCAGATAACCCACCGGGGCCGCAATGGCGAAGGCAATCACCGCGGCGACCGGCAGCAGCCAGCGGCGGCGCGGTTTCGCTGCTACAGGGGCAGGTTCCGGGCTCGGGGCCGGTTTTTCTTCTTCGGCTGCGGCTTTTTTCACTGCGGTGAGGCTATAAACCGGAGAATCATCATCCACCTGAACCGCCATCGGGGTTTCAAGCAGCGGCTTTTCTGGCTCGCTAATTTCTACCGGCAGCGGCTCTGGCTCCGGCATCGCTTCCTCAGGGATAAACGTAATTTCAGGCTCGCGCGGCTCCACCACCCGTAGGCATTCCAGCACATCGTCCCGTGCGCCCTGGTTAAGATTCACGAACCCCCAGAAGGTGATCACCGGCTTGCCGTTCACCAGGTAGACGTGCTGGCTGCCGGGGAACTGCAGAGCTTTTTCCAGCAGGGCGCCAAAGAGTCGAATCGAGGTTTTCTCCGCCTGCTGGCAGCGCGCGCTGAGCGAGGCTACGTTGGATAAGCAATTATCCAGATAGCGAAGGGCAGTGCGGCGCTCTTCGTCGCTGGCGGCTGCCCAACTGGTGACGCTGCCTTCCTGAGGCGCATACCAGTCGACGCGGTCGCCTTCGTCGTTGGGCTGGGGAATGGCCAGTGCATCGGCGACGGCCTGCTGTTTACGAAGGCGTAATGTTTCGCGTATTTGAAACGCGGAATCAAACACTGCCTGACCGTTTTCGCCCAGCGCGAGAAAGTCATCCAGGCATCCGCTGCGCAATAATGTTTTTGCCACGTCATCAATCCTGCTGTTAACGGCTCACCCGAGAGCCATCTTCACGCTTTCCAGTTTAACGAAGCGGCCCTAAGTCAAACGGCAGAAGAGACGGCAAAATGGGTAAATTATCTGGCTATTAGACAAATCAGGGCGGTTTGAAGCCGGCGATACTTACCCGGAAGTAAGTCACTTACTGACAGGTAACTTCTTGACCAGAAAGAAAAAGAGAGACACGATGAACCCCGATTTTGCGGCCTTCTGGCCGGGGCTTTCCCTCTAACCATGTCGAGAAAAATTATGGCTAAAATCGTTGTTATTTACTTTTCCGGGTACGGTCACACCAAGCGTGTGGCAGAGCACGTTGCCCAGGGGGCAAACGCCGACCTGGTCGCCGTGGACAGCAACGGCGATATTCAGGAAGCGGACTGGCAAAAACTGAACGACGCCAAAGGGATCATCTTTGGGGCGCCGACCTACATGGGCAACGTGCCGTGGCAGTTCAAGAAGTTTGCCGATGCTTCCTCCAAAGTGTGGTTTACCCGCGGCTGGCAGGACAAAGTGTTCGGCGGCTTCACCAACAGCGCCAGCCTGAACGGCGACAAGCAGGTGAGCCTGCAGTGGATGCAAACCCTGGCCTCTCAGCACGGCGGCATTTGGGTGAGCCTGGGCCAGCTGCCTTCGAATACCCTGGCGGCAACCCGCGAAGACGTGAACAACCTGGGCGGCTCGGTCGGGCTGCTGGTGCAGTCTCCGTCTGACGCAGGCGCCGAACAAATTGCCCAGGGCGACCTGGACACCGCCGTCAAATACGGCGCACGCGTGGCGGATATTGCTGCCCGCCTGAGCTAAAGAATCCCTTCTTTTCTAAAGCGCCTGCGGGCGCTTTTGTCTTTGCCACTTCCTCAGTAATTACCCCTGGTTATTGTCAGTTGTATTCACCAAATAAATACTTATCATGATAATTATCATAGTGACTATATACATGGGGATTATCTGATGCATGACGATAAGTACGACATTGTCGATTTTCCTGACCGCCCTCTGGGGATGCGCCTGGCGATGCTGGTGCGGCTGTGGCGTGGCATCGTGGATGATGCCGTGGCGTTTACCGGCCTGACTCAAAGCAGCTGGACGACGCTGATGCAGCTCAGCGTAGCGGGGCAAAAAATCACCGTCACGGATCTGGCCCGGGCGCAGGGCATCGATCTGCCGCCGCTGACGCGCACGCTGGCACAGCTGGAAAAAGAGGGCTATGTCACCCGCACGCCGGACGAAAAAGACAGACGGGTGAAATTTATCTCCCTCACGCCTGCGGGCCAAAAAGCAATTAAGGCGGTTAGCGAAACGGTGGAGCGCTGCCAGGCCCAGGTTGCACAGGGCATTCCGGCGCAGCAAATAGAACAGTTCAGCCAGACGGTAAACCTGCTGGCCGCCAATATGATCAAAATTCGATAGTTCTTTCACGCCCGGTCTCCCGGCGTGTTTATCATTTAGCGAGTAGTTATGACCCCTGAACAACGATTTACCCGCTGGGTAAAAGTCACGCTGGCGCTGTTTGCCGCCATGTTTTGCTATTTTCTGGCCGCCGACATCTGGGTGCCGCAAACCCCGGACTCCACGGTTATGCGCGTGGTGACCCCGGTTTCATCCCGCGTATCGGGCTACGTGACGCATATCTACGTCAGCAATAACAGCGTGGTGAAGAAAGGGGATGTGCTGTTCGAGATAGACAATAAGCCTTACCAAAATCAGCTCGAACGCGCGGAGATTGCCTATCAACAGGCGATTCTCGACAACCAGCAAATTGACGCCCAAATTAGCGCCGCTCGGGCAAAAATCAAAGCCGCTCAGCTGGATGCCGACAACGCCGGGCGCAGCTATCACCGCTTTAACGGGCTTAGCAGCGGCAACCTGATTTCTAAACAGGATCTGGATGCGGCCTTTACGCGCTGGCAGAGCGCGGTGCAAAACGTCAACAATCTTCAGGCCGCGCTGGCGCAGCTGGTGATTTCGCGGGGGGAACGCGGGGACCAAAACGTCACGCTGCAAAAATACCGTAACCTGCTGAATGACGCCCGGCTAAACCTGGATTACACCCGCGTGGTTGCCAGCAGCGACGGTATTATCAGCAATTTACAGCTGAAAGAGGGCTGGTATGCCGGGGCGGGTTCTCCCGCGCTGGCGCTGGTTAACGACAAGCTCGATATTGTGGCCGACTTCCGGGAAAAAAGCCTGAGCAAAACCCGGCCAGAGACAACGGCGGATATCGTATTCGACGGGCTGCCGGGGCAGGTTTTTAAAGCCAGGGTCACCAGCAAAGATGCGGGCGTTTTGCCGGGGCAGCAGGCCATCAACGGGCAGCTTTCCGCGCCGGAAACTTCAAACCGCTGGGTGAGGGACGCGCAGCGCATGCGCATTCATTTGCTGCTTGAAGACGGGAAAACGCCAGATCTGCCGGCGGGCGCGCGGGCCACGGTGCAGCTCTACAATTCGCCTTCCGCCTTCGCGTCGTTTATCGGCGGGATGCAAATCAGGCTGGTGAGCTACCTGCATTATGTTTATTAAATTTATTCTTGGCCCGCTGAAGCGCAATGCGCCGACGCCGTTCAGCGGCAATGATTTCCGCCATATGCTGCGCATCGTGATGGCGGGCTGCGTGGGGATGTTTGTCTACAGCTGGGTTAACACGCAGTACGGGGTGTTCTACGTGGTTTACCCCATCATGCTCACCGGGCTGGTGCCTGTTTTTAACGGCCATATTGCCCGACAGATGATCGCCAATGCGTTGCTGAACTGCGTGGAAATGACGCTGCTGTTTGCGGTGCTGGCGAATTACCCGCTGCCAATGACGCTGATTGTCTTCCTGATGTACATGACGCGCTTCTACCTGATGAGCCGGGGGCCGCTCTTTCTGTTTGGCTCGATGGGCGTGGTCTGCTTAAGCGTGATGGCTAATTTCCTGAGCTACCCGACCACCGACATGAGCGACCTGATGTTTTCTAACATCATTGGCAGCCTTCTGGCGGTGGGGCTGTCGGCGCTTAGCTGTTATTTGCTGCCGGACGTAGAGCCGCGTAAGCCGCCCCCCGCGATTCAAAAAGACGGGCCACGGGTGATGCATGAAACGCTGCTGGCCTCGTTAACGGCGACCATCTTATTCACCGTGTTCCAGGTCTACACGCTGAATGACTCCCTGGCCGCGCTGATGGCGGGTATTTTTGCGCTGTTCCCCATGCATTTTCGCGGGGCGATTCTTTCGTCCTGGTGGCGCATTGTCGGGGTGATAGCCGGGTGCCTGTACGCGATTCTGGTGCAGCTGGTGATCTACGATTTCAGCCGCCATCTGATTTTGCTGATGCCGCTGATTAGCCTCGGCCTGCTGCTGGCCGCGCGAATTCACGTGTTTGAGAAGGTCGGGCCGGGCGTGGGCTTTTCTATTCTGACCACGCTGGCGCTGATGTTCGGGCAATACATGCACCCTAATCAGGATATCGTTTTTAGCGCGCTGTACCGTATTTCATCGGTGTCGGTGGCGATTGTCGGCACCCTGGCCGTGACCTTTATTATCCATAAGATACTGAATAACTTTGCCTCAACGCGCTATATCGTGAAATGACGCTAGTCCTGTTCCGGCCAGTCGCGGGTAATGCCCGGCTGGACAGGACGTTCAAGATAGGTAGACAACACGATATACGTCCTGGTCGCCACCACGCCGTTGATCTCATACAGATGCGCCAGCAGCGCTTCAAGCGCCCTTGAGTCCTCGGTGCGAACCTTCAGCAGCATGGACGTGTCTCCGGCGACGGAATGGATCTCTTCCACTTCCGGGTAGGCGGAAATTCGCAGCAGATCCGGCGTTTTCCCCCAGCCTTTGGTATCAATGTGAACAAACGCCAGCAGGGATTTGCTGATGGCCTTCGGGTCGAGCAGGGCCGCCGTCTGCCGGATCGCCCCGGAACGCTTCAGGCGTTTGACCCTTTCGTGGACTGCCGGGGCGGAAAGCGCGACCTTTTCGCCGAGTTCGGCGTAGCTGATGGTCGCATCCTCCACCAGCGCGCCTAATATTCTTCGGTCAGCGGCATCGAGAGTTCGCTCTGCTGCACCGTTCTGCTTAATACTGTCTGTTTCTTTTTTCATATTGCCCCTGGCTAATGACGCTGAATTTCATTCGGATAAAATTAGTTTTTATCGAATCTAAGTCAAGCCTAATCCTTACCAGGAAGTAACAGGAAGCAAAATGAAAAACAGCCAGTGTCTGGAACTGCATCCAGAGCCGTCTCTGTCTCCCGCCAAAGCCGTGTATGTGTTGACCGGCTGCGTCGGCGTTATCGGCGCTAACTCAATGGTGCTGGGGCCTATTGCGCCGGCGGTGGCATCCTCTATCGGGACGGGGGTGCCCACGGTGATGATGGCCGCGGCGGCTTTCGGCCTGGGAACGGCTGCGAGCGCACTTTTCCTGGCGCGTTTGATAGACCTGGTCGGGTCTGCGCGAATGCTCAAATTCACCATGATGCTGCTGGGCGCGGCGCTGTTGTTGTGCGCCGCTTCACCTTCCGTGACGGTCTTCATCGCCGCCCAGCTGATTGCCGGGCTGGCGTCAGGGATCGCGCTGCCCGCGATTTACGCCAGCGCGGCCGCCATCGCGGAGCCGGGGCGTGAAAGCCGGACGATCGGCAAGGTGCTGACCGGCTGGACGCTAAGCATGATCGCCGGCGTGTCGTTTTCCGTGGTGCTGACCGAACTGTTCAGCTGGCGCGCGGTGTATGTGTCCGTAAGCTGTCTGGCCGCTCTGGCGCTGATCGCGCTCGTCAGGTTGAACATGCAGGATCGCCCTGCGGCAGGCATTGCGCCTTCACCGCTGTCTGCCCTGGGGCTGCCGGGTATCAAGTCGTTGCTGGTGGTGTGCGGCGCGTTTATGACCGCGTTTTACGGGATTTATGCTTATCTTGGCGATCATCTTCATCAGGATCTCGGCCTGCCGGTGACGGCCAACGGCGGGGTAGCGATTGCCTATGGGGCGGGGTTTGGCTGTGCCGCCTTGCTCAGCGGGATAGTAGATCGGTTTGGCCCCAAACGCCTGATGCCGCCGGTGCTTCTGGTGGCCGCCTTCGTTTACCTGGGCCTGGCGATGCTCGGCGGTTCGCTGGTGGGGGTTATCTGCCTGCTGTTTGTGCTGGGCCTGGTGAACCATTTGGGCGTGAACTTGTTGATTCAGCGCCTGACGGCCATCGACCCGGCCAAACGCGGCACGTTGATGGGATTAAACAGCGCCGTAACATACCTGGCGGTGTTTGCCGGCAGCAGCAGTTACGGGCCACTTTATACCGAAAATGGGTTTACGACGATTTCGCTGGTCTCCCTGGGGTTGATGGTCATCGCGGTGCTGACCTGCCTGTGGCGTGATTTTGCCGGGCAGGGCGTGAAGGTTGTGGGCTGAGCCACTTCGCTGGGCGCCCGCGTTAACCGCCACAATTGTATAGAAAGGAAGGGTTTGTCATTTGCTTGTCGCCCTGGGCTGTGCTGTTATTACTGTGAGAAATAATA
Organism: Enterobacter sp. Cy-643; assembly: GCF_011752815.1. GTDB lineage: Bacteria > Pseudomonadota > Gammaproteobacteria > Enterobacterales > Enterobacteriaceae > Cedecea. The sequence continues at coordinate 1,480,304 of NZ_VWWV01000001.1, read as the reverse complement.
AGTAGCTCAACCATTTGGCAAGCAAATAAAAGGCAAACAGTATGTCTAAAGGAAAAACACTGCTCGGCCTGCTGCTGAGCGCGCTCCTCCCGGCAGGAAGCGCGATGGCGGCGGGCAACAGCACGCTGGTCTACTGCTCCGAAGCCTCTCCTGAATCCTTCAACCCACAAATTGCCAGCTCCGGCCCAAGCTTTGTCGCCAGCTCGCAAACGCTGTACAACCGCCTGATTGATTTCAGCCTGACCGACAACACGCCGGTGCCGTCGCTGGCGACGGAATGGAAAATCAGTCCCGATGGCAAAACCTATACCTTCACCCTGCGCAAGGGCGTGAAGTTCAACAGCAACAAGTTCTTTAAGCCGACGCGCGACTTCAACGCAGACGACGTGGTGTTCTCGGTCATGCGCCAGAAAGACGCCAATAATCCGTATCACAAGGTGTCGCAGGCGAACTACGAATACTTTAACGATGTCGGCCTCGACAAGCTCATTGTGGACGTTAAAAAGCTGGATGATTACCACGTCCAGTTTACCCTGAGCGAGCCGAATGCGGCATTTCTCGCCGACTGGGGCATGGACTTTGCCTCTATTTTGTCCGCCGAATACGCGGATGCGATGCTGAAAGCCGGTACGCCGGAGCGCGTGGACAACAACCCGATCGGCACCGGGCCTTACGCGCTGCAGGACTACAAAGTTGATTCCGTGATTCGCTATGTCGCCAACCCGAATTACTGGAAAGGTGAAGTCCCGACCAAACACCTGATTTTCTCCATCACGCCGAACGTGCAAACCCGGCTGGCGAAGCTGCAGAAAAATGAATGCCAGATTATCCCGGCGCCAGCCCCGGTGCAGTTCGATGCCATCAAGGCGGATAAAGACCTGGCGCTGCACAGTATCGACGGCCTGAACGTCGGGTATCTGGCGTTTAACACCAGCAAGAAGCCGTTCGATAACGCGCTGGTGCGCCAGGCACTGAACTACGCGGTGGACAAAAAAGCCATCGTGAACGCCATCTTTATGGGCTCCGGCTCGGTGGCAAAATCGCCAATCCCGCCAACCATGCTGGGCTACGACAAGGATCTGAAAGACTACGGATACGACCCGGAAAAAGCCAAAGCCTTGCTGAAGCAGGCCGGGCTGGAGAAGGGCTTTGATACCGATCTGTGGTCCATGCCGGTGCAGCGTCCGTACAACCCGAACTCGCGCCGTATTGCGGAGATGATCCAGAGCGACTGGGCAAAAGTGGGCGTGAACGCCAAAATTGTCACCTTCGAGTGGGGCGAATATCTGTCCGGGATGCGGAAAGGGGAACACGCCTCGGCGCTGTTTGGCTGGATGTCCGATAACGGCGACCCGGATAACTTTGCCGATACCCTGCTGGGCTGCGGCAGCGTTGCCAGCGGTTCGAACGTCGCCCGCTGGTGTGACAAAAACTACAATTCACTGGTTCAGAAAGCGAAGCTGACCAGCGACCCGGCCGCCCGCGCGAAGCTCTACGTCCAGGCGCAGGAAATTTACTATCAACAGGCGCCGTGGATTGCGCTGGCGAACGGTAAAACCTTCTACGCAACCCGCAGCAACGTGAGCGGCTATACCGTTAGCCTCGCCGGGAGTGACTTCTCCAAAGCGAAGCTGGATTAAATTTTATTAACCCTCACCCCGGCCCTCTCCCTGAAAGGGAGAGGGGGAATAAAGAGGCTGGCTCTTATATTCGCTCGACCAGGCAGGGAGAGAGGAATAAAGAAGCTGTTTTTTTGTTCCCTCGACCTGACAGGGAAAGGGGGAATACAGATGCCAGTTTTTTACCTCCTCTCTCAGGGGAAAAGGGTTTCTCTTTTATTCCCTCTCCCCTTTGGGGAGAGGGTTAGGGTGAGGGGCAAAACATGATAAGGAACACGCCATGACCCATCTTGCAGACGTTATCAGCCGCGTAGACGACGCCATAGCGAAAGACATCATCATTCCTATGAACGAACTGCTGATTGAACTCAGCGACGACGCGGAGCTGACGCGGGAAGACCGCTATGCCCAGCAGCAGCGGCTGCGTATCGCCATTGCCCACAAAGGCAATCACCATAAAGAAGAAACCGAAGAGCGCCGCGAGCAGCTGACCCGCAGCGGTACCATTATCTTCGCCGCCAGATATATCCCCTTAATTATTCATTCGCACTAAAATAACGCCCTGCGACAGTGCCTTAAATATAATAAAAGCTTATTTAAAAATATAAAAACCTTAAAAATCATTAGGTAATTTATGTTGGCATTGTAATTGCTTTAGCTATTCCATCTTGTATACCAGGTGGGATGCCAGCTTATGTCAGTTGCTTTATTGTCGCAGTGGATCGCCGATTACCAGCTGCAGCCGGAAAGGTTGCCCGACGCATACCAGCAATTAATGGCAAATATTTCACGGCAGGATAATGCGTGGATTTATATCGCCAGCGAACAGCAAATTAATGAGCAAATAAAGGCGTTATTGCAGGTCATTAATGAGGGGGAAAAAACGCCGACGGATTTCCCGCTATTTGGCGTGCCGTTTGCGGTTAAAGACAATATTGACGTGGCCGGGATGCCAACCAGCGCCGCCTGCCCGGTATTTACTTATCATCCCGCCAGCGATGCGACGGTGATTGCGCGCCTTCGCGCCGCAGGCGCCGTTGTCGTAGGCAAAACTAACCTCGACCAGTTCGCGACGGGCCTGGTCGGCACCCGATCGCCATATGGCGCGGTGGAGAACAGCTTCAACCCGGACTACGTCAGCGGTGGCTCGAGTTCAGGCTCCGCTTCCGTGGTGGCTCGCGGGCTGGTTTGCTTCTCGTTAGGGACGGACACCGCAGGCTCCGGGCGCGTCCCTGCCGGGTTCAACAACATCGTCGGCTTAAAACCAACCAAAGGCTGGCTCTCGACGACGGGCGTCGTTCCGGCCTGCCGCCTCAATGATTGTGTATCTGTCTTCGCCCACTCGGCGGCGGATGCAGCCCTGGTCGCCCGTGTGGCGGGGGGGTACGATCCGCTCGATCCTTACTCTCGCTGTAATCCCAATACCGCCCCGGCTCGCTTCAGCCCGCGCCTGCGCTTTGCCATTCCAGACCGTCTGACATTCTTTGGCGACAAACTTAGCGAAGAGGCTTTTCAGCTGGCGCTGGAGAGATTAATGGCCATGGGTGCGGAGCTGGTGGCGGTAGATTTCAGTGATTTCACCCGGCTGGCGGAACAGTTGTACAACGGGGCGTGGGTGGCCGAGCGCACCGTCGCGGTGAAAGAGATCCTCGAAAAACACCCCGAGGCGATGGATCCCACCGTGCGCGGGATCGTCGCCAGCGGGCTGAGTTTCACGGCCTGTGATGCCTGGCAGGCGGAATATACCCGGGCCGAGCTTGCCCGCCGCATTCAGCAGCAGCTTGCCGCGTTTGATGCCCTTGTGGTGCCGACATCGCCGACGATTCACACCCTGGCTGAAATGCGCGACGAGCCGGTGGCCTATAACTCGCAGTTTGGTACCTACACCAACTTCACCAACCTGGCTGACCTGAGCGCGCTGGCGCTTCCGGCGGATTTCCGGGCCGACGGCCTACCCGCAGGGATCACGCTGATTGCCCCGGCCTGGCACGATGCCGCGCTCAGCCATTTTGGCGCGCAGTGGCAGGCGCAGCTTGATCTGCCCGCCGGCGCAACGTCCCAGAAATTGCCTGAACAGCAGACCATCACGCCTGCCGGCAGCTTCGTGCGCGTCGCTGTTGTAGGTGCCCATTTGCGAGGGATGCCGCTGAACCACCAGCTCACCGGCCGTAACGCCGTCTTTGTCGAAGAAACCTATACGGCAGAAACCTATCGCCTTTACGCCCTGGCCAACACTCAGCCACCGAAACCGGGCCTGGTACGCGCCGCCGAAGGGCTGCCGATTGCCGTTGAGCTGTGGGATATCCCGCTGGCGCGCTTCGGCGAGTTTGTCGCTGAAATTCCCGCGCCGCTGGGTATCGGCACGCTGATCCTGCAGGACGGGCGCAGCGTGAAGGGCTTCATTTGTGAACCGTGTGCGACAGAAGGCGCCACGGACATTACCGCATGGGGCGGCTGGAAAGCCTGGCTTGCTCGTCAACCTGGCGCTTGAGGAGAGGGATTATGTTTAGCAAGGTTTTGATTGCCAACCGCGGTGAAATTGCCTGCCGCGCCATTCGCACGCTGAAGAAAATGCACATCACCAGCGTGGCCGTTTATTCCGAGGCCGATGCCAGCGCGCAGCACGTGATTGATGCCGATGAGGCGATAGCGCTGGGCGGAGATAAAGCCAGCGACACCTATCTGAATATCGAGAAAATACTGGCGGCGGCTAAAGAGAGCGGCGCGGAGGCGATTTTCCCCGGTTACGGCTTCCTCTCGGAGCGGGCAGAATTTGCCGAGGCCTGTGAAGCGGCAGGGGTTGTTTTTATCGGGCCAACGGCGCGGCAAATCAGTGATTTTGGCCTGAAGCACCGCGCCCGCGAGCTGGCTTCCGGCGTAGATGTGCCGATGACGCCGGGCACCGGGCTGCTGACATCTCTGGCAGAAGCACGGCTGGCGGCCACGGAAATCGGCTATCCGGTGATGCTCAAAACCACGGCAGGCGGGGGCGGGATCGGCCTGACCCGCTGCGACAGCGAACCTGCGCTGCTCGAGGCCTGGGAAAGCGTGAAGCGCATGGGGGCGCAATTTTTCAGCGACGATGGCGTGTTTATCGAGCGTTTTGTCGACAAAGCCCGGCACCTGGAAGTGCAGATCTTTGGCGATGGCAAAGGCAAGGTTGTTGCCCTGGGGGAGCGTGATTGCTCGCTGCAGCGCCGCAACCAAAAAGTGGTCGAGGAAACGCCCGCTCCAAATCTGCCGCAGAGCACGCGCGAAGCGCTGCACCGTGCCGCCGTGGCGCTGGGTGAATCCGTGAATTACCGCAGTGCCGGAACCGTGGAGTTTATCTACGACGCGGCGCGGGATGCCTTTTACTTCCTGGAGGTGAACACGCGCCTGCAGGTTGAACACCCGGTAACCGAATGCGTCACGGGGCTGGATCTGATCGAATGCATGGTTCTGGTGGCGGCAGGCGCGTCGCCGGACTGGCAAAAAATAGCCGAAGCGCCTCAGGGGGCGGCCATTGAAGTCCGCATTTATGCCGAAGACGCGCTGAAAAACTTCCAGCCGTCGCCGGGCGTATTAACCGATGTTTATTTCCCTGAGGGCGTGCGGGTTGACGGCTGGGTCAGCACCGGCAGCGAAGTCAGCGCGTTCTACGATCCGATGATCGCCAAGATCATCGTTCACGGCGAAGACCGCCTGCAGGCGTTAAGTAAACTGAACGCTGCGCTGGACGCCACTCGCCTGCACGGGATCGCCACCAACCTCGATTATCTGCGCCAGATCGTCCGCCTGCCGGAATTTAAGGCCGGCGTAATGTGGACGCGCCTGCTGGATAGCGTGAGTTATCAGGCGCAGGCCGTGGAAGTGCTGGAGCCGGGCACCTGGAGCAGCATTCAGGACAGCCCTGGCCGCCTTGGATATTGGGATATCGGCGTGCCGCCGTCCGGGCCGATGGATGATTTTGCCTTCCGTCTGGCGAACCGCATTGTCGGCAACCATCCGTCGGCCGCCGGGCTGGAATTTACCCTGCAGGGGCCGACGGTGCGCTTCCACAGTGAAGCCACCATCGCGCTGACCGGCGCGCCTTGTCCGGCGACGCTTGATGACCTGCCCGTGACCTTCTGGCAGCCGACGGTGGTCAAAGCCGGGCAGATCCTGACGCTGGGCAGGGCGACCAGCGGCTGCCGGACCTATCTTGCGGTGCGTAACGGTTTTGACGTGCCGGTCTATCTCGGCAGCCGTTCCACTTTTGCCCTTGGCCAGTTTGGCGGCCATGCCGGGCGCACGCTGCGTGTGGCCGATGTGCTGGCTATTTCTCAGCCTTGCCTGCCGGCCTGCACCACGCCCGCGCCGATAAGCCTGCCGCAGACCCCGGAACCCGCGCTGATCCCGCACTATGGCGAATTGTGGGAGATAGGCGTGCTGTACGGGCCGCACGGCGCACCCGACTTCTTCACGCCGGAGTCGATGGAGACCTTTTTCAACGCTGAATGGCAGGTTCACTACAACTCTAACCGCCTCGGTGTACGCCTCGTCGGGCCTAAGCCTGAGTGGACGAGAGCAGACGGCGGCGAGGCTGGGCTGCATCCCTCCAACGTGCACGACTGTGAATATGCCATCGGCGCGGTGAACTTTACCGGCGACTTCCCGGTGATCCTGACGCGCGACGGCCCAAGCCTCGGTGGGTTTGTTTGCCCGGTGACGATTGCCAAAGCGGAATTGTGGAAAGTCGGGCAGGTGAAACCGGGCGACCGCATTCGTTTTCACGCCATCAGCTTTGAACACGCGCAGTCGCTGGAGATTGCTCAACAGGTGGCGGTGACCAATCTGTGCGCCGGAGCAAGCCTGCCGGATCTGCATCCTTCGATTGAACCCGGCGCGACGACCAGCGCGGCGATTCTGGCGGAAATTCCCGCTCAGGCTGCGCTACCGGCGGTGGTTTACCGGCAGGCGGGTGATAACTATGTCCTGATCGAATATGGCGATAACGTACTCGACCTGGCGCTGCGGCTGCGCATTTACCTGCTGATGCAGGCTATTAAGCAGGCGGCGCAGACGGGCATTGAGGAGCTTTCCCCCGGCGTGCGTTCGCTGCAGATCCGCTATGACAGCCAGCATATTTCCCAGAGCCAGCTGCTCACGCTGCTGCTGAGCATTGAAAAGCAGCTGGGCGATGTGACTCAACTGAAAATTCCGTCGCGCATCGTGCATTTGCCGCTGGCCTTTGAGGATAGCGCCACGCTGGCCGCGGTGGAACGCTATCAGCAAACGGTGCGGGAAGAGGCGCCGTGGCTGCCGAACAACGTGGACTTTATTCAGCGCACCAACGGGCTGCGAAGCCGCGACGAGGTGAAACAGATCCTGTTTGACGCCAGCTACCTGGTGCTCGGCCTGGGCGATGTGTATCTCGGCGCACCTTGCGCCGTGCCGCTTGACCCGCGTCATCGCTTGTTGAGTTCGAAGTATAACCCGGCGCGGACGTGGACAGCAGAAGGCACGGTAGGAATTGGCGGGATGTATATGTGTGTCTACGGCATGGATTCGCCGGGGGGCTATCAGCTGGTAGGCCGCACGCTGCCCATCTGGAACAAATTCCTCAAAAACGAACAGTTTGGCGACGAACCGTGGCTGCTCAAGTTCTTCGACCAGGTGCGTTTCTACCCGGTGAGCGAGGAAGATCTAACCGCGTTCCGTACGGCGTTCCGGGAAGGGCGTGCGCAGGTTGCGATCGAAGAAGTTGAATTTGATTTTGCCGAATATAGCCGTTTTCTGGCGGACAACGCCGACGAGATTGCCGCTTTCCGCAGCCGCCAGCAGGAGGCTTTCCTGAGCGAAGTCGCGCACTGGAAAGAGCAGGAAAGCGCGGCGGTCGAGAGCGCGCTGATGGCGGCGGATCAACCGGAGGAGGAGCAGGCCGGGCAGCTCGTCAGCGCCGATCTGAACGGCAATATCTGGAAGATTCTGGTTGAGCCGGGGCAAAGCGTGAAGCAGGGCGAGCCGCTGCTCGTCGTTGAGGCGATGAAAATGGAGCTGCTGGTTAGCGCCCCGTGCGACGGTAAGGTGGTGCGGATCCAGTGTCAGCAGGGTCGACCGGTGGGGCCTGGGGATGCGCTGCTGTGGCTGGAGGCGGTGTAGCACTATGCCAAAGCGACCAGAAGCCGTAGCCGAACGCATCTACCAGCAGCTCAAACAGGAAATCTTCGACTTCCTCCTGCTGCCGGGGGATCGCTTTAGCGAAAACGAAATTGCGGAGCGCATGAGCGCCAGCCGCACGCCGGTTCGCCAGGCGCTTTACGCCCTGCAGCAGGAAGGCTATGTCGACGTTCAGCCCCGCAGCGGCTGGCAGATCCGCGCGGTCGACTTCGATCATCTCGAGGCGCTTTACGATCTGCGCATCGTGCTGGAGCTGGAGGCGGTGAAACGGCTTTGCCTGCGGGCAGACTCCGTTTTCCCGCTGCCGCTGCAGGCGCTGAAACAGTTTTGGCTGGATGACGCGCCGCTGGCTGAGGGAATGAACGTCGCGCCGTACGACGAGGCTTTTCATATGACGCTGGTCTCTGCGGCGGGCAACCCTGAAATGGCGAGGGTTCACCGGGAGATCACCGAAAAAATTCGCATTGTGCGCAGGCTGGACTTTACCCGTAAGACGCGCGTCAGCGCGACGTATGCCGAGCATGGGCAGATCCTGCTCGCCGTTAGCGACCGTAACCTTGAGGAGGCACAAACCCGACTACACGACCACATCGCCGCCAGTCAGAAAGAGGTTCGTCAGATAACGCTTCATATGCTGCACCAGGCCCGGCAATTCAAGCTGAGCTAATCACTTATTGTTTCTTCAGGGGAGTCAGACTTATGCAACGTCGTACCTTTGTTAAAGCTTTCGCGCTTTCCGCTTCGTTTGTCAGCTTCGGATGGGCCTTCGCCGCCCAGGCGGCGGACACCATCAAAGTCGGGATCATGCATTCGCTGTCGGGCACCATGGCTATCTCAGAAACGCCGCTGAAAGACGTGGCGTTAATGACCATCGACGACATTAATGCGAAGGGCGGCGTGCTGGGGAAAAAACTTGAGCCGGTGGTGGTTGATCCGGCGTCTAACTGGCCGCTGTTCGCTGAAAAAGCCCGCCAGCTGCTGAGCCAGGACAAAGTGGCCGTGGTCTTTGGCTGCTGGACGTCCGTGTCGCGCAAATCCGTGCTGCCGGTGTTTGAAGAGCTGAATGGCCTGCTGTTCTATCCGGTGCAGTACGAAGGGGAAGAGATGTCGCCGAACGTGTTTTATACCGGGGCGGCACCTAACCAGCAGGCGATCCCGGCGGTGGAATACCTGATGAGCGAGGACGGCGGGGCGGCTAAACGCTTCTTCCTGCTGGGTACGGACTACGTTTATCCGCGCACCACCAACAAGATCCTGCGCGCCTTCCTGCACTCTAAGGGCGTTCAGGACAAAGATATCGAAGAGGTCTACACGCCGTTTGGCCACAGCGATTACCAGACCATTGTGGCCAATATCAAAAAATTCTCCGCGGGCGGTAAAACGGCGGTGATCTCCACCATCAACGGCGACTCCAACGTGCCGTTCTACAAAGAGCTGGCGAATCAGGGCCTGAAGGCGACCGACGTGCCGGTGGTGGCCTTCTCCGTGGGTGAGGAAGAGCTGCGTGGCATCGACACCAAACCGCTGGTGGGCAACCTCGCAGCATGGAACTACTTCGAGTCCGTCGATAACCCGACCAACAAACAGTTTGTGAGCGAGTGGAAGGCATACGCCAAAGCCCACAACCTGCCAAACGCCAATACCGTAGTGACCAACGACCCAATGGAAGCCACTTATGTCGGCATCCATATGTGGGCGCAGGCCGTAGAGAAAGCGGGCACGACAGACGTGGATAAAGTCCGTGCGGCGATGGCCGGGCAGACCTTCAAAGCACCGTCCGGCTTTACCCTGACGATGGATGCGACCAACCACCATCTGCACAAGCCGGTGATGATTGGTGAGATCGAAAGCAATGGCCAGTTCAACGTGGTGTGGCAGACCGATAAGCCTGTGCGCGCCCAGCCGTGGAGCCCGGTTATTCCGGGGAATGATAAGAAATCTGATCTGCCGGTGAAGACCGTCAGCAACTGATGTTCGACCATCCGGTCATTTTTATCCTCATCCCGGCCCTCTCCCTGGAAGGGAGAGGGGGAAAAGCGTTGATAGCCTCTGCATTTTATTCCCTCTCCCCTTTGGGGAGAGGGTTAGGGTGAGGGGCTGGCCGAGAGGCATCAGGGTGAAACCACTCAGGAGAACGCCATGACATTCGCAACACTGGCCCGGCTGCTGCTGGTTGTGGCCGCAATATTGCCGGGACTAGCCGCCGCCGGGGATACAGAAACGTTTGCGGCGGCAAACCGCACGGCGCAGGCAGACCTGCTTCAAAGCTGGACGCTGGCACCCGATCCGGTTCGTCTGCCGCTGCTCAATGCGCTGCAGCAAGAAACGCTGGTCACCGACGGGCATTCGGCTTTTAACCTGGTGGGTAATGTGCTGACGCCGTTGGGCGACGAAGCGCAACCGCAGGGCGAGACCAAAAAACTTCGTTTGACCAACCGGCTGCGCGTTTTGGTCGGCGGGGCGCTGGCCAGTCATCAATTAATAAGTGACAGTGTCACTACTCGTTTGAGCGCCGCGAAAGCCTTGCAGAAAGAGGCTCCACCGGAATTGCTGCCCGTTTTACAGCAGCGGATGAGCGCAGAAAAAGAGCAAAGCGTGCGGGACGCGCTGGCGCTGGCCGCCGCCCGCCTTGAGCTAGCCAGCCCGCAGGCCGCCGTGCGCCTTGAGGCAGTTAAGCTGCTCGGCAAGTCCACCGATCCGGACACCGAAGCGTGGCTCAAGCCTTTAACCGAGGCGGGCGCTGAGCCGGATGCCAACGTGCGGCAGGCCGCCACTGACGGACTGCGTCAAATCGAACGCCGCCAGATGCTGGGCGATATCCTCGGCCAGGCCTTTATGGGGCTTTCTCTGGGATCGATTTTGCTGCTGGCCGCGCTGGGGCTGGCGATCACCTATGGCCTGCTGGGCGTAATCAACATGGCGCATGGCGAAATGCTGATGCTGGGAGCCTACTCGGCCTGGGGCGTACAGGCCGCCTTTCAGCAGTTTGCTCCAGCGTGGCTGGCGCTCTATCCGCTGGTTGCCCTGCCGGTGGCTTTTGCGATCACCGCCGGGATTGGTATGGCGCTTGAACGCACGATTATCCGCCATTTATATGGCCGCCCGCTGGAGACGCTGCTGGCGACCTGGGGCATCAGCCTGATGCTGATTCAGATAGTGCGTATGCTGTTTGGCGCGCAGAACGTGGAAGTGGCTAACCCCGCCTGGCTGTCCGGCGGGCTGCAGGTACTGCCGAACCTGACCCTGCCGTGGAACCGCCTGGTCGTGCTGGGCTTTGCGCTGCTGGTGCTGCTGTTTACCTGGCTGCTGCTGAATAAAACGCGGCTGGGGATGAACGTGCGAGCTGTGACGCAAAACCGCGCGATGGCGGCCTGCTGCGGCGTTTCGACCGGACGTGTGGATATGCTCGCCTTCGGCCTTGGATCTGGCATTGCCGGGTTGGGCGGCGTGGCGCTGTCTCAGCTGGGTAACGTCGGCCCCGAACTTGGGCAGGGCTACATTATCGACTCCTTCCTGGTGGTGGTGCTGGGCGGCGTCGGGCAGCTAGCCGGAAGCGTGGCGGCGGCGTTCGGGCTGGGCATCTTCAACAAGATCCTCGAGCCGCAAATCGGCGCGGTGCTGGGCAAAATTTTGATTCTGGTGCTGATTGTACTGTTTATTCAGAAACGGCCACAGGGGCTGTTTGCGCTCAAAGGGAGGGTCATTGACTGATGAGTATGCCGCTGACTTTAACGCTCGGGCATAAAGCGCCGCGCCTGACTTTGGTACTGGGTACGCTGCTGGTGGTTTTGCTGCTGGCGCTGCCGTTCCTGACGCTGTTGCCTGCGAACAATCCGCTTAGCCTGTCGACCTACACCATGACATTGATCGGCAAGATCCTCTGTTATGCCGTCGTCGCGGTGGCGCTGGATTTGGTCTGGGGCTACGCCGGGTTGCTTTCTCTCGGGCACGGCCTGTTTTTCGCCCTCGGCGGCTACGCGATGGGGATGTATCTGATGCGCCAGGCCGCAGGCGACGGGCTGCCCGGGTTCATGTCCTTTCTCTCCTGGAGCGAGCTGCCGTGGTACTGGTCCGGCACGCAGTACTTCGCCTGGGCGCTGCTGCTGGCGATGGCGATTCCGGGACTGCTGGCGTTTGCTTTCGGCTACTTCGCCTTTCGCTCAAAGATTAAGGGCGTGTACTTTTCGATCATGACGCAGGCGTTGACTTACGCCGGAATGCTGCTGTTTTTCCGCAATGAGACCGGCTTCGGCGGTAATAACGGGTTTACCGGCTTTACCACGCTGCTGGGGATGCCCGTTACAGCGGTTGGGACGCGTATCGGGCTGTTTATCGCCACCGTGCTGCTTTTAGTGGCGAGCATTGGCCTCGGCTTCTGGCTGGCGCGCAGCAAGTTTGGCCGGATTCTGACGGCGGTGCGCGATGCGGAAAACCGCCTGACGTACTGCGGGTACGATCCCCGTGGCTTCAAGCTGCTGGTGTGGACGCTTTCTGCGGTGCTGTGTGGCTTAGCCGGGGCGCTGTACGTGCCGCAGGTGGGCATCATTAACCCGGGCGAAATGTCGCCGACCAACTCTATTGAGGCCGCCATCTGGGTGGCGCTGGGCGGACGCGGGACGCTGATTGGCCCGGTGCTGGGCGCGGGGCTGGTTAACGGAGCGAAAAGCTATTTCACCATGGCGGTGCCGGAGTACTGGCAGCTGTTTCTCGGCCTGATTTTTATTCTGGTGACGTTGTTTTTACCGCGCGGGGTGATTGGCCTGCTGCGCAAAGGAGAGAAATGATGCAGCCTGCCGAATCTCTGTTTACCCGCCAGTACCCCACGGATCGCTTTCGCGAGCAGACCGACCCGGTGCTGGCGCTGGAAAATATCAACGTTAACTTCGATGGGTTTCAGGCGTTAACCAACCTGTCGCTGAACATTGGCGTGGGGGAGCTGCGCTGCGTGATTGGCCCCAATGGTGCGGGAAAAACCACGCTGATGGACGTGATCACCGGCAAGACCAAACCCCATAGCGGCAAGGCCTTTTACGATCAGTCCATCGATCTGATGCGGCTGGAGCCCATTGAAATCGCCCGACGGGGAATCGGCCGAAAATTTCAAAAGCCTACGGTGTTTGAGGCGCTGACGGTCTTCGAGAACCTTGAGATCGCACAGAAAAACGAGAAATCCGTGTGGGCGAGCCTGCGGGCGAAGCTTAGCGGAGAACAGCGCGATCGTATTGATGACATGCTGGCGACGCTGCGGCTGACCGGGGAGCGCCATCGCCGGGCAGGGCTACTGTCTCACGGGCAAAAGCAGTTCCTCGAAATCGGCATGTTACTGGTGCAGGAACCGCATTTGCTGCTGCTGGACGAGCCTGCGGCGGGCATGACCGATGCGGAAACCGAGTACACGGCGGAGCTGTTTCGCAGCCTGGCGGGGAAACATTCGCTGATGGTGGTTGAGCACGATATGGGCTTTGTGGAAACCATTGCCGACCACGTTACCGTGCTGCATCAGGGGCAGGTGCTGGCGGAAGGTTCCCTGCGCGAAGTGCAGGCGAATGAACAGGTTATTGAGGTCTACCTTGGCCGTTAAGGAGCAAACATGCTGCAGGTGAATGAGCTTAACCAGTATTACGGCGGCAGCCATATTCTGCGCGGCGTCAGTTTTGAGGTGCGCGTGGGGGAAGTGACCTGCCTGCTCGGGCGTAACGGCGTGGGGAAAACCACGCTGCTGAAAAGCCTGATGGGTCTGGTGCCGGTGAAAGGCGGCAGCATTAGCTGGCAGGGGAAAAACATCACCCAGCGCAAGCCGCACCAGCGTGTCCAGGCCGGTATTGCCTACGTGCCGCAGGGGCGTGAAATCTTTCCGCGTCTGACGGTGGAAGAAAACCTGCTGATGGGGCTGTCACGCTTTTCCGGGCGCGAGGCAAAGGCTGTCCCGGACGAGATTTATCAACTTTTTCCGGTACTAAAAGAGATGAAGCTCAGGCGGGGCGGCGATCTCTCCGGCGGGCAGCAGCAGCAGCTGGCGATTGGCCGCGCCCTGGCCTGTAAGCCACAGCTGCTGATTCTGGATGAGCCGACGGAAGGGATCCAGCCGTCAATCATCAAAGAGATAGGCCAGGTGATTCGCCACCTCGCCGGGCGCGGGGATATGGCCATTCTGCTGGTGGAACAGTTTTACGATTTTGCCGCAGAGCTTGCGGACCAGTATCTGGTGATGTCGCGCGGGGAGATAGTCCAGCGCGGGCACGGCAGCGCTATGGAACAGGAAGGCGTCCGGGGGCTGGTGGCGATATAAGTGGTCTGCCAAAATTAAGTGATTGTGGTACTTTTGGCTGAACCTCTGTGCGCCTATAGTTTTCGGCATTCACCATCGAATTCCAGAGGTTAGCATGTCTTTTACCGTCAACAGTTTCCAGCAGCCGATTGGCTTATCTCTTCCTGACTGGCAGCGCCGCCCGCTGCCGGCGCGCGTCACGTTAAACGGGCACTTTTGCCGCCTTGAGCCCCTAAGTGCGGCTCAGCATGGGGCACAGCTTTGGCAGGCCTGGGCTCAGGCTGAAGATGCGCGCGGCTGGACTTATCTCAGCGTCGGGCCGTTCAATACCGAAGTCGATTTTATGCAGTACATTGCCGGGGCAGAAAAAAGCGCCGATCCTTTTCATTTTGCCGTGGTGGATAACGTCAGCGGCCAGGCGCTCGGCACGCTGTCGCTGATGCGCATTGATCCGGCGAACGGCAGTATTGAAGTCGGCTTTGTGGTGTTTTCGCCGTTGCTGCAGCGTACCGCTCTGGCCACGGAAGCCCAGTTTTTGCTGATGAAGTATGCGTTTGAAACGCTGGGCTACCGCCGCTATGAGTGGAAGTGCGACAGCCTGAACGGGCCATCTCGCCGCGCGGCGCTGCGTCTGGGCTTCCGTTTTGAAGGTGTGTTCCGCCAGATGGGCATCTACAAAGGGCGTACCCGCGATACGGCGTGGTTCTCTATCACCGATGGCGAGTGGCCGCTGGTGAAAAGCGCGTTTGAACGCTGGCTTGCCGCGGACAATATGCCTCACGGCGAACAGCGTGCTGGGTTGGCGGCTATTCGTGCCGAACTGAGCAGGCAGACAAACGAACCTGCAGGCCTGGTGGATGTGCGCCCGTTAACGGCGGGCGACCGGGCGCAGTGGCAGGCGCTCTGGCAGGGCTATCTGACCTTTTATGATGCTCATATTTGTGACAGCGTCACGGATTTGACCTGGGAACGTATGCTGGATGCGCAGGAGCCGCTGTGGGGATTCGGGGCTTTTGACGACCAGGGCACGATGCTTGGTTTCACTCACTTTCTCTATCACCGCAGTACCTGGTCAGCAACTAACTACTGCTACCTGGAAGATCTGTTTGCGGCACCGCTTGCCAGGGGCAAAGGCGTTGGCCGGGCGCTGATTGAAGCGGTACGTCAGCATGCTGGAGCCAACAACAGTTCGCGCCTGTACTGGCATACCCATGAAACCAACGCCACGGCGCAGACGCTGTATGACAAAGTGGCGAAGAAATCCGGCTTTATCAAATACGAAAAAGACGTGTAATCACCAGCGCCTCGTCAGGCCGTTATGGGCTGGCGAGGCGGCGTATTCATGCCGATCACGATGGCGTAATAAGCCAGTAAAATTGTCCCCATCAGCACCACAAACAGCATGTAAGGCGGCAGCCAGCTCAACAACAGCCCGGTGACCAGCGGGTTACAGGCCCCGCCAAGCCAGCCGAGCTGCTGGGCGGCAAAGTAGCTTGATTTCATCCCCGACGGCGCGATGTTGTCGACAAGCATGTATTCCCCCGGCGCGTAGATAAGCTCCCCAATGGTAAACACCAGTGAAGACAAGCCCCACAGCCACAGATTAGTGCCAGAAATCATAAAGCCGCCGAGGCCGCAGACGAAAAACAGCGTCCCGTAGAACATCATCTTCTTGATGTTATCGGGGCGAATGTTTTTCCCGAGGAAATACTGAAAAGCGACAACCACAATGGCGTTGACCGACAGCACGACGCTGACCACTTTTTCTGCCAGCCCGGTATCGCCGATAACAATGGAATACTGCGACAGGCAGCCGGCGAACGCGCCGTAAACCATCGAGCCTAAAAATGCCGAGGTCGTGAACCACATCAGCTGTTTGTCGCGCAGCATCATGCGCGGCGAGGGCAGAACTTTGTCTTCCACACCCGTGGCGCTGGTGCTTCCCGGCTGGCTTTGTACGTAGCGGATAATCATCAAAATCGGCAGCAGGGCGGTCATGGCGGAGAGCCAGAACGGCAGATTTGTGCTGTACATCACCACAAAGGTGCCGATCGGCGGGCCAACCGTCCAGCCAACGTTGACGAAGGTGTAGTTGAGGGAGAAGATTTTGGGCTTCAGGCTGATGTCCAGCGTCTCGGAAAACCACGCCTTTACCACCACGGAAAACACGGTGTAAGAGCAGTTGATAATCGAGTAAAACAGCACCACAAGCCCGGCGCTATGCACCAGCGGAATAACGGCAAAACCGCCGAGGAAGATGACGATAGCCAGCAGCATCGCCTTTTTCTTATCAAATTTGTCCGCGAGGATGCCAAACCACAGGCTGAATATCACCCCGGCCACCAGCGCGATAGTAATCGCCAGGCCGATATCTTTCAGCGCCATGTGGTATTCGCGCGAAAGATAAATAGTCATAAACGGCAACGTCAGGCCGCGCCCGATAGTCAGCAGCAGCGACGAAATAAGTAACACAGTTGTTGCAAGTTGTTTGCCTGCAAACAAATTTCTTAGGGCGGTCATGTCAGCCTGTTTTAGTCATGGTGAGGTAAGAGAGCGAGAAAGATTTATCACGAAAAATCAGCCTGGTATAGCAACCAGATTCGGCATAAGCACGATACAACACATCTGTACCCCTGACAAAAAGTGGGATCTGTATCTATTTACTTAGGGCGATAAGGTTTATTTTTTTACAAATTGATAATAAATACAGGACGGGACAATGACGCGTAAAGATGGACTGCTGGCGCTGCTGGTGGTGGTGATTTGGGGCGTGAATTTCGTGGTGATCAAGCTGGGGCTGCACAATATGCCGCCGCTGATGCTGGCTGGGCTGCGTTTTTTGCTGGTGGCATTTCCTGCACTGCTGTTTGTGGCCCGGCCAACGCTGCCGTTCCGGCTGCTGGCCGCCTATGCGCTGACTATCAGCTTCGGGCAGTTTGCCTTCCTGTTTACCGCGATTAAATTCGGTATGCCCGCCGGGCTGGCTTCACTGGTGCTGCAGTCTCAGGCGTTTTTCACCATTATTCTGGGAACGTTTTTCTTTGGCGAGCGGCTGCAGGCTAAGCAGTTGGCCGGGATAACCCTGGCGGTCTTCGGCGTACTGGTACTGATTGAGGGCAGTTTCGAAGGCCAACACGTCGCGCTGCTCGGCTTTATGCTGACGCTGGCGGCGGGGATGAGCTGGGCGTTCGGCAATATTTTTAACAAAATGATCATGCAGCACGAGCAGCGCCCGGCGATCATGTCGCTGATTGTCTGGAGTGCGCTGATCCCCGTGCTGCCGTTTTTTGCGGCAAGCTGGCTGCTGGATGGCCCGGCAACAATGTTGCAAAGTCTGGTGAATATTGATCTTACGACCATCCTGTCGCTGATCTACCTGGCGTTTATCTCCACCATTGTGGGCTACGGTATCTGGGGCACGCTGTTAGGGCGCTATGAAACCTGGCGCGTGGCGCCGCTGTCGCTGCTGGTGCCGGTGGTGGGTATGGCAAGCGCGGCGCTGCTGTTGGATGAAAAACTGACGGTAATGCAGCTGCTGGGGGCGGTATTGATTATGGGCGGGCTGTATATCAACGTCTTTGGGCTGCGGATGGGGCGCTCGGTGAAGCGGGCTTCATCCTGATATTCGCGGCACCCGCCCAGCATCGGGCGGGTCAGCCTTTATCTTACGAACGCGAATGACCGTGGTAGTACGGGGAACCCAGTTCTTCAGAACGTTCAGCGGCGGTTTGCTGCGGGCCTTTAGACAACTGCCCGCCAGAGCAGGTTATCATGTTGCCGTAGTTAGCCTGAGTGGCGTTAAAGCTGCCGGATTGCTCCGCAAGAGCGTGAGTTGATGCCAGCGCCAGAATGAGCGCGGCTGCGGAGATGACTTTCATATTTCCTCGGTTACGTCTGTAAAACAGACGGTGATGCACTAATTACACAAACTGCAATACTGGTTGTACGGGTGCAGATACTTGCCTTCGCCGGCAAGACGGGTTACGCGGTACTTGTGCGGCGGCACCGAGAAGTAGTTCTTGAAGGTGCGGGTTAACGTCTGCTGCGATTCAAAACCGTAGCGCTCGGCCAGATAAAGGATCGGCTCGTTGCTCTCTTTAAGCTTCAGCGCGATTTCGGTCAGCTTACGGTTGCGGATGTACTGGCCCATTGAGTGGCCGGTCTCTTTTTTAAACATCCGCTGCAGATGCCACTTGGAGTAGCCTGAACGCTGAGAAACCTTCTCCAGCGAGAGCGGGGTTTCCAGGTTCTCTTCAATCCACCCCAAAATGCTTTGAATTGTGACCGCATCATTGTTGCGTCTGGACATCGTTTCACCTCTTTGCAGGTTTACGGCAATACCTTTTTCAACAGGCGATAAAGCGTATCGACTTCGTCGTCCGTCAGGTTTTTAGTAAGTTCTTTATGGAGGCTAAGCCCCACCAGGTTTCGGCACTCTTCACACAGCGCCACGCCTTCCGGCGTGAGCCTGATCAGAACGCCGCGCTTATCGTTGGGGTTCGGCAAACGCTCGACCCAGCCTTTGCACAGCAGGCGGTCGAGCATTCGGGTTAATGCGCCGAGGTCAACGGAAAGCACTTTTTTCAGCTCGACTGGGGTAATACACACTTCATAGTGAATGGAGCACAGCACCTTGAACTGGGTCGCGGTGATATCCAGCGGGGAGAGCGAATCGTTTAACAGGCGATCTTTATGCTGATTCACCATGTGGATCAATCGCCCGAGGGGGATCATTTCGTTAAACAGATCACAGGTGCTTTTCACTATGTTTGCCCAGGCAAGTAGATTAGTCACGGCAGATACTATTGCCGAGGCAAGTATAAGTCAACGTGATGATTCAGCCGATGCCACGAAAAGCTAAAACGCTTCATCAGCGGTCAGTAAACTGCGGGCTGCTATAGTCTAACCTGCGCTCTAGCTGCTCAATAAAGGACAAAATAAGGATAAAAATATGATGGATTTACTCAGGGCCATCGGCCTTGGCCTTGTGGTGCTGCTGCCGCTGGCGAACCCGCTCACCACCGTGGCGCTGTTCCTTGGGCTCTCCGGAGACATGAATAGCCGGCAGCGCAACCGCACGGCGCTCATGGCTTCGGTGAATGTGTTTGTCATCATGATGGTGGCGTATTACGCCGGGCAGGTGGTGATGAACACCTTCGGGATTTCGATTCCCGGGCTGCGTATTGCCGGAGGACTGATCGTCGCCTTTATCGGCTTCCGGATGCTGTTCCCGCAGCAGAAAGCGCATGAATCCCCGGAGGCGAGAAGCAAGTCGGAAGAGTTAAGCGAAGAGCCGGAAGCCAATATTGCGTTTGTGCCGCTGGCGATGCCGAGCACGGCGGGGCCAGGTACCATAGCGATGATCATCAGCTCCGCTTCAACCGTGCGGGCAGGCTCCGACTTTCCGGGCTGGGTCATTACCGTTGCGCCACCGCTGATCTTCCTGACCGTGGGCGTGATTCTCTGGGCCAGCCTGCGCAGCTCTGGGGCAATTATGCGTATGGTGGGTAAAAGCGGCATCGAGGCAATTTCCCGCCTGATGGGGTTCCTGCTGGTGTGTATGGGCGTGCAGTTTATTATTAACGGCGTGCTGGAAATTATTAAAACTTACCCGGCGTAATCGCCGCCGGGCAGTGGTACAAAGCCCTCACAATGAGGGCTTTTTTGTCAGTGCGTGGCCCGGGGCTGTTCTTCCAGCGTCACCGGCCAGCGGCGGAACACCAGAATGGACCAGACCAGCGCGATCAGCGCCGGAATCGCGCCAATAAAGCCGATATCAGACATGGAAATATGCAGGCTGACCTGGTTGCCGAGCAGGGCGCCCGCACCAATGCCGATATTAAAGATCCCGGAGAACAGTGACATCGCCACGTCGGTGGCGTCCGGCGCCAGGGCCAGGACTTTAACCTGCATTCCCAGGGCCACTATCATTATCGAAATGCCCCAGAACAGGCTGAGCCCGGCAAGGGTGAGTTCGCTTTGCGCAGCGGGCAGCAAGAGCACCAGGCAAGCGGCCATCAGCGCAATCGCGCCGGACACCAGCCCCGAAGCGTATTTATTCCCCCATTTACCAAACAGCACGCTGCCGATGATCCCCGCGCCGCCAAACAGCAGCAAAAGCAGGGTGGCAAAGTTAGCGCTCAGTCCGGCTATCTGCTGAACGAAAGGTTCAATATAACTGTAGGCGGTGTAATGGGCGGTGACCACCACCGCAATCAAGGCGTAGATATTGACCAGCGCCGGGCGGCGGAACAGTTCAGGCACGCTGGATAGCGACCCGGAATGTTCGCTCGGCAGTTTGGGCAGCAGTTTTATCAGGCAGAACAGCGTGATGGCCGCCACGACGCCAATGACGAAGAAAGTGGTGCGCCAGCCGAAATACTGCCCGACGATGCGCCCGATGGGCAAACCCAGCACCATCGCCAGCGCCGTGCCGGTGGCGAGCAGGCTTAACGCCTGCGCTTTTTTGCCCGCCGGCGCCATGCGAATGGCCAGGGAAGCGGTAATCGACCAGAAAATGGCGTGGGCGAAGGCAATCCCAATGCGGCTTATTACCAGCACGGTAAAGTTCCAGGCCAGGAAAGACAGTACGTGGCTGGCAATAAACAGCAGGAAAATGCCAATCAGCAGGCGGCGGCGTTCAACCTGGCTGGTCATCAGCATAAAAGGCAGCGACATCAGAGCGACTACCCAGGCGTAGATAGTCAGCATGATCCCGACCTGCGCGGTTTCCATGCCAAAACTTTGCGCGATGTCAGACAGCAGGCCGACGGGCACAAATTCGGTGGTGTTAAAAATAAAGGCGGCGACGGCGAGAGTGACGACCCGCAGCCACGCCGTTTTGCGCGAAACGGTAGCAATTGTCATAAGAGAGTATGCAGGTAAATAAAGGGCAGGAATGGCGAGATCATAAAACCATCAGATCGGCGACACAACCCATTTTGTGATTTATGTCTCATTTGGAACCTGCGCCTGGATACGGTAGAAAAAAAGCAGCACAGCGTGGGCGAGTATGTCATGGTAGAGATGAAGAAAATAACAATGAAAAACAGGAGTGACGCCAATGCAAGCAATTGACTTTTATATGGTAGACGCCTTTGCAGACGCAACGTTTGGTGGCAATGCGGCAGCGGTATGCCCGCTCAGCGAATGGCTGCCGGACGAAACGCTGCTGAAAATGTCGCAGCAGCATAATCAGTCGGAAACGGCTTTTTTCGTGACCACGGATGAGGGCTTCGAGCTGCGCTGGTTCACAACCCAGGGGGAGATAAACCTTTGCGGTCACGCCACGCTGGCGGCTTCCCACGTTATTTTCGAGCATCTGGATTACCCGGAAACGACGATCCATTTCAGCACGCGTTTTGTTGGCCCACTGACCGTGACGCGTAACGGCGAGTGGCTGACGCTGGATTTCCCGGCCTGGGAAACGCAGCCGATTGCGCCGCTGCCGGAACTGCTGGCGACGCTTGGTATTAGCGAGTGTAAAGAGATGCGCGTCGGGCGTGATTATATGGTGGTGCTGGAAAGCCAGGCGCAGGTTGAGGCGATTCAACCCGATATCAACGCCATGATCCCGCTGGAAAAAATGGTTTGTATTACCGCCGCAGGTGAAGGCGAGTATGACTTTGTTAGCCGCTTCTTTTGCCCGGGGGAATCGGTGCCGGAAGATCCCGTCACCGGTTCAACCCACAGCATGCTGATCCCTTACTGGGCGGATAAGCTGAATAAAACGCATCTGCTGGCGCGGCAGGTTTCTTATCGCGGCGGCGATCTGCGCTGCCAGTACAAGGGCGACCGGGTGTTGATTGGCGGCAAGGCCGTGACCTATCTGGTGGGTAAAGTGCTGCTGCGCTAACTTTCCGGGCAAAATTCACCGGGATTAATAAATGCACTTCATAAAGGCTGGCACGTCGGAGGCGATTATTAAGCAATCCGTCCGTGCCAGCCTTATTGCATTTGCCCGTTCCTGAACAAAAGCGGCCGATCGCTGTGAATTAAGGCACCTGCGGAGGCGTTTCCAGCAGAGAAATAAAAGCGTCAAGCTGGCGGGTTTTGGCGTCTCTGCGCCACAGCAGCCAGGTATCAAGATAGCGCTTATCCTCCGGCAGCGGCCAGGTGCTCACCTGATGGCTGCCCGGCATACTCTCCAGCATACTCCTGGGCATCAGCGCCAGCCCCGCACCGGCAATCACGCAGGCCAGCATCCCGTGATAAGACTCCATCTCATGAATTTTACCCGGCATCGCACGGCTGTCGTGGAACCAACTCTCAAAGTGGCGGCGGTAGGAGCAGTTGGCCCGGAAGGCATAAATACTCGCGCCGTTAACGTCGGCACCGCTATGAATCGGGGCATGATCGGCGGGCGCGACGACGGTCATCTCTTCGCGATACACCGCCAGGCCCTCAAGGGAAGGATGCAGCACCGGGCCGTCAACAAAGGCGGCGGCGAGGCGGCCTTCGAGCACGCCGTCAATCTGGTCGCCGGAAGGCCCGGTGGTGAGGGAAAGATGGATTTTCGGGTAACGCTGGTTAAAGTTTGCCAGCAGGCCGGGAATGCGCACCGCCGCCGTACTTTCTAACGAACCCAGCGCCAGCGGGCCTTGTGGCTCATCCCCTGAAACAACCATACGCGCCTCATCCACCAGCGCCAGGATGCGCTTGCTGTAGGCCAGGAAGCTGTGGCCGGATGGGGAAAGCCTCAGCCGCTGGTTCTCGCGGATGAACAGCGCCACGCCTAAGTCCGCTTCCAGCTGCTTGATGCGGGTCGTGAGATTCGACGGGACGCGGTGTACCTGCTGCGCGGCGGCGCTGATGCTGCCGGTTTCCGCGACGGCGTTAAACATTTCCAGCTGGGTAAGATCCATAGCTTTCTCAAATCGTGAAGGGTTTGCTTAGTATTATTCATTTTTAAACTTTGCGCCTCAAGGCTACTGTTAACATCTCATTCACCTGTCGAGGCACCACCATGCAATCAGTAACCGGGCAAACCCACGCCATTTCACGCAATCCCGCTACCGGTGAGCGCATTGCGGTTTATCCTTTCGAGAACGCCGCCCAGATTGATGCCGCGCTGGCCCGTAACCAGCAGGCGTTTAGCGCATGGCGCGTCACGCCGCTTAACGAGCGTGCGCAGAAGCTGCGTGATTTGGGCGCGGCGGTACGTAAACACGGCGAAGCGATGGCACAAATGATTACCGCCGAAATGGGCAAACCCATTCTGCAGGCGCGTGCCGAAGTGGCTAAGTCAGCCAATCTCTGCGACTGGTACGCAGAGCATGGTCCGGCGATGTTAGGCGCGGAAGCCACTCAGGTTGAAAACAACAACGCGGTTATTGAGTACCGTCCGCTGGGACCCATTCTGGCGGTGATGCCGTGGAACTTCCCGTTATGGCAGGTGCTGCGCGGGGCGGTGCCGATTCTTCTGGCCGGCAACAGCTATATTCTGAAACATGCGCCAAACGTGATGGGCTGCGCCGAACTTATTCGTCAAATGTTTGTTGATGCGGGTTTCGTGCCTTCTCTGTTCGAACTGCTCAATGTAACCCCAGAAGGGGTCAGCCAGGCGATTAACGACCCGCGCGTGGCCGCCGTCACGGTAACCGGCAGCGGGCGAGCTGGCGCAGCGATAGGCGCGCAGGCTGGAGCCGCTTTGAAAAAATGCGTGCTGGAGCTGGGCGGGTCCGATCCGTTTATCGTGCTGAATGATGCCGATCTCGATGAAGCCGTGAAGGCCGCGGTGGCCGGGCGCTTCCAGAACACCGGGCAGGTTTGTGCCGCCGCGAAACGCTTTATCGTTGAAGCGGGGATTGCCGCAGCCTTTACTGACCGCTTTATTGCCGAGCTGAAAAACTACGAGATTGGCTCGCCGGTGGAAGAAACTAACCGTATCGGGCCGATGGCGCGCTACGATCTGCGTGATGAGCTGCATGAGCAAGTGACAGTGTCACTTAAGCAGGGCGCAAAACTGCTGATCGGCGGGGATAAACTGCCCGGTGAGGGCAACTACTATGCGCCGACCGTGCTCGCTGATGTCACGCCAGCGATGACCGCGTTCCGCCAGGAGCTGTTTGGCCCGGTGGCCGCGATTACCGTTGCCCGCGACAGCGAACATGCCCTTGAGCTGGCAAACGACAGCGATTACGGTCTTTCAGCGACGGTTTATACGACGAATGAGCGGCTTGCGCTGGAGATGGCGGCACGTCTTGAATGCGGCGGCGTGTTTATCAACGGCTATAGCGCCAGCGATCCGCGCGTGGCATTTGGCGGGGTTAAAAAGAGCGGGTTTGGCCGCGAACTTTCCCACTTCGGGCTGCATGAGTTCTGTAATATTCAGACCGTGTGGAAGGATCGCCGTTAGTTTAGCGCGCCTGACGTCCGTTACCCGGGCAGGGATAATGCTTCCTTTCTCCGGTAAGAGCAGATGTTATGCTGGTTTTTTCCCGCGCTGTCAGTAATAAGTAAGGCCGCCGTGAGGGTGGCCTTGTTTGTCATGAGAATGAAATAATTCTGTCATTTTCGCTCAGTACACTCGCGTCATCGTTGTGTTACTGAAGAAAATCATGAACATAAGTCAAATTTTTCGCCGTTTAAATCCCTTCAGATTTGTTGCCCGTCGCCCCCGCGAGTTTGGGCTGCTGAGCGGGGTGGTTGGCGTTATCGCACTCTTTTCCGTGCTGCAAATTCTCTCCACCGTCTCCCTGTCCAACATCCTGCATGAAACCCGCCAGAGCGTGCTTGAAAGTAACCAGCTTCATCAGCAGCAGGTGGTTATGGAGAAGGCGAGAACCTCGCTGCTAATGACCAGCGACCTGCTGAACCGGGCGGGCGTTTACTTCATGCAGGACAAAGAGACCGGGTCGGTCGGCAGCTGGAACAGCCTGGTGGATGAGGCCGACGCCGCTCTGAAAGTCTCTCAGCAAAACTTTGCCGCCTGGCAGCAGCTTCACCCGGCGAACAGTGAGAGCCTGGCCAACAGTTATCAGCTGTTCTTTGGCGGATTAAAAGAACAGCTGGAAGGGATGCAAAAGAAGGCCTCCATTGATGCCTTCTTTGAAGTGCCGATTCAGGCTTTTCAGTCCGATTTCAACGAGCAGTACGCGCGCTATCAGACCGAAGGCGAGAAGCAAACGGCTCAGGCCAGTCATGCGCTGCTGGGCAGCCTGAGCCAGGCGCAAACGTTGTTTATTATCGCGCTGGGTATTTTGCTGGTGGTGGCGATTGCCGTCTGGCTGGGCGTGGCTCGCTGGGTGATTCGTCCTCTGCGCAGTCTTATCGAGCATTTGCACATTCTCGCCGCCGGTGATTTATCGCGGCTACCCGCCGAGCGAAAACTGGTTAACCGCGAGGTGAAACAGTTGCACGGCAGCGTGCTGGAAATGCAGCAGGGCATCCAGCAGCTGGTGCAAGAGGTGCGGGAATCCTCGGCCATCTTGTTAAGTAATATTGGCCAGCTTGCGGAAGGAAATCACGAGCTGTCTACCCACTCCTCTCAGCAGGAGCAAGAGCTGGAGAAAGTTACGCTGCATATTACCGAGCTGGAATCCCGCGTGCAGGAAAACAGCCAGTACGCTATTCAGGCGAACCAGCGCGCGGACGAAGCGCGTGAAATGGTGGCCGGCGGCGACCAGATGATGCACACGGTAAATATGTCGATGCAGGATATTGTGGCCCGCTCCTCTGAGATGCGCGGCATTGTAGCGATGATTGATAACGTGGCTTTCCAGACCAATATCCTGGCGCTAAACGCCGCCATTGAAGCGGCTCATGCGGGCAATCAGGGGCGAGGCTTTGCCGTAGTGGCGCGTGAAGTTGGCCTGCTGGCGAAGCAGAGTAGCCAGTCGACCAGAAATATTCAGTCGTTGATCAATAACTCGCTGCAGGGCATTGAGCAAGGCAGTGAAGCCGTCTCAGAGCTGGAGACGCAGTTGAAAAATGTGATTGCCCTGGTGACGCGTTTAAGCGGGCTGCTGAATGAAATTTCCAGCGCCTCCGTTGACCAGGGCGCCAGCGTGCATCACGTCACGACGCGGATCACCACGCTCAACCAGGCAGTGAGTCAGACTGGACAGCTGATTAAGGCCTCGGCTAACACCTCTAAACGCTTGTTGGATGAGTCTCAACGCCTTGAAAAAGCGGTAGCTCGCTTTCAAATGACCGCCTGAGTTCGTTTTATTATCGGCCCGTGGCTCTGGTATACTTTCGCCGCTTAACATATGCCTCAGGAGCGCACGGTGCCGGTTCAATTAAACAATCAGTTACTGGAAGAGATCCTCGACCAGGTTCGTCCTTTGCTGGGCCAAGGGAAGGTCGCGAATTATATTCCGGCCCTGGAAGAGGTTTCGGGCAATAAACTCGGGATTGCTATTTGTACCGTGGACGGAGAGTTCTTCAGCGCCGGGGATGCGGCAGAGCGTTTTTCTATTCAGTCGATCTCTAAAGTGCTGAGCCTGACGCTGGCGATGGGACGCTATGATGAGGCTGAAATCTGGCAGCGCGTTGGCAAAGAGCCGTCCGGCCAGCCGTTTAACTCTCTTTTACAGCTTGAACTTGAGCAGGGCAAACCCCGCAATCCGTTTATTAACGCCGGGGCGCTGGTGGTGTGCGACATGCTGCAAACCCGCCTCAGCGCGCCTAAACAGCGTATGCTGGAGGTCGTTCGTGTGCTCTCCGGCGCCGACGATTTAGTCTATAACACGCGCGTGGCGCGGTCTGAATTTGAGCATTCGGCACGTAATGCCGCGATTGCCTGGCTGATGAAGTCATTTGGTAACTTCGAGAATGATGTTATTACGGTGCTGCAAACCTATTTCCATTACTGCGCGCTGGAAATGAGTTGCCTTGAATTAGCCAAAACGTTTTTATTTCTGGCCAGGCAGGGGCGGGCTCTACACATTGATGAGCCGGTGATCTCCGCTCAGCACGCGCGGCAGATAAATGCGCTGATGATCACCAGCGGCATGTATGACGGTGCCGGGGAATTTGCCTATCGGGTTGGGTTACCCGGGAAATCTGGCGTGGGGGGCGGAATTATCGCCAACGTACCGAATGAGATGTCTATTGCCGTATGGTGCCCGGAGCTGGATGCTTCCGGTAACTCACTGGCCGGGACGGCCGCGCTGGAAATTCTCTCTCAGCGCATCGGGCGCTCTATTTTTTAACCGATGCGGTTATGACAGTAATAATAATCCCGGTATACGCAGCCATAGCACGCCAACAAGGCTAACGGTGGCCAGCACGGCCAGCATTATGGCGGTGATGATGAGTCGTTCCGCCCAGGGTGTTTTACGCATTTCAGCTCCGGGAAATCCTACTTCTATGGACTATAAGGCAGCCATGTTAAACACCGGTTAAACCTGAGGCTGCTAATTATTCCCCGGCAATAAGTCTGAATTTTTAGCCACAAAGCCTGCCGCGGGTAAAAAGCGGCGGAGAAGCTGGCGAAAATTTAACTTATGGCTGATAGTTCATGCGGAACGCTGGCGAGTTGAGTGAATTTTCTTCTTTCTCTCAATGCCCTGGATTGTTAACGGGGCAAACATGCTAAGCTAATGTTTATTTTCGCAATCACCTGATGGCGCTATTTATTTTCAGCGGTGATGAATAGATATGAACCAGGATAGCATGGTTAATCGACCTAAGTTTTCATTCTTTTCCCCCGATAAAATACTGTTAAATGCGATCGGTGTTTTTGCGCTTACCACGCTATTTTACTTCTTTGGCGCTTCGCTGCGGCTGGTTAACGATCTTTCGCTATTCTGGCCGCTGAATGCGGTACTTGCCGCTATTTTTGTTCGTAATCCGTGGCTGAACAATGCGCTCTATTATTCTATTTGCTATGCGGCAATGCTGATTTATGACGCCTTTACGACTCAGTGGGGCTGGCAGTCGACGATTATCAACTTTTCAAACATGGTGTTTATTGTCACCGCCGCCCGTTTATTGCTGCGCTATTCGCGCAATATGGATGAGAGTAACTGGGCGCTAAATGCGTTTAATATTTTTAACTTTTCACTGATTGCCGCCATATTATCTTCATTATTTGGCGCGGTAGGATCGCTGGGGATAAGCGGCGATTACCATGAAAAGTTTATGCCGCTCTATGCTGACTGGGTGAGCGAGCAGTTTTCAACCGGCGTGCTGATGCTGCCCTGTTTGCTGACCGCCAGCTGGCCTTCCTGGCGGAAACTGACCGGTATCGTGCCGTCAGACATGTATCCGTTTTTTTCCGTGGTGATTGCAGTCTGCACGGCGATGATTATCGGCGGGGCGGGCAGCCTGGCGTTTCCGCTCCCTGCGCTTATCTGGTGCGCCATTCGCTACCCCCTCCCGGTTACCGCGCTGCTGACGCTGATTACCGGCGGGGTGGAAATTGTGCTGGTGGCCCACGCGGCAATTAATCTCCATTCCGAACAGCCGCTGCTGCTGGTCGATCAGATGTTCTCGGCGCGCCTGGGCATTGCCACTATCGCGATTTGCCCCCTAATTGTTTCCATCAGCGTGGATGCCATTAATCAGCTGATTAAGCAGACTTCGCTGCGTGCCGACTATGATTACCTGACGGGCGTTTATTCCCGCTCCGGCCTGTTTGAAGCGCTTAAGCGAAGCGGACGGCACCAACCCAATCCGCAAGAACCGCTGCTGTGCGTGATGCTGCTGGATATTGATTTTTTCAAAAGGATCAATGACAGCTGGGGTCACGAATGCGGGGATACCGTGCTGGCCTCTTTCGCCAGCAGAGTGCTGGATACTGTAGGTGAGCGAGGAATGGTGGCGCGCATCGGCGGGGAAGAGTTTGTGGTGGTGTGCCGGGTTCGGAATAACCTGCAGGGTTTTGAAATTGCCGAGCAGATCCGCCAGACGATTGAAGCCGGTACTTTTCACTATGAACAACAGTCGCTGTTCATCACCGTCAGTATTGGCCTGGCAGAGGCGGCTCTGGGCAATAACACGCTGGAAGCCACCTTTAATCAGCTTATTCCGGAGGCGGATAAGTATTTGTATTTGTCTAAGCGGCAGGGGCGCAATAAGACCAGCGCGAGTCACTGCCACGCCGAAGCGTTTCCGGCGTCGCACATGCGCGATTCTTAATAGCCATGTTCACTTTGAATCCTTTATTATCGCGCAGTATGCCCGTGCAGTTTGTCGTTGCTGGTTCGTTTGCCTGAGATATTTATGCGTACACCCGATCCTCACAAAATTGCCAGAACGCACGGCTCTCGCTTCGTTAATCGCATGTATATCATGCGTATGCTGGGGACGTTTCTGTGCTTCTTGCCCCTCTTTTCGGTGCTGAATGAGCAGCAGTCCTCTTTCCCTGTGGTGGTACTGCTGGTGGTTAACGCTTTTGTCTGGCCGCACGTGGCGCTGTTAAAAGCGCGCTTTTCTGCCTCTCCCGTTAACAGTGAAAAACAAAACCTGGTCATCGACGCGGCGGCCGGAGGCTTCTGGATTGCCATGATATCGCTCAGCGCGTTACCGTCGGTGGTGATTGTCACTATTCTGGTTTCCGACCGGCTGGCCGCCGGGGGAAAACCGCTGATGAAGCGGGCGATGGTGGCGATGGGGCTGGCGTTTGCGCTGACCTGGATAAGCCACGGGATGCCGTTTAGCCCGGCGGTTTCTGCCCGGACAATGTATGCCACGCTGCCGCTGATTGCGGTTTACACCATCGCCCTGAGCATGCTGACGGCTTCAATAGCGCTGAAGCTGCGGGCAAAGAGCCGCGAACTGGAAAGCATAGCCATGATGGATCCCCTGCTGGGGATTGCCAACCGCCGCCTGCTGGAGCGAAAAATCAGCAATGAGCTGGCGCGGCTGCGCATTGCCTGCGGCAGTTCGGCGCTGATGTTTATCGACATAGATAATTTCAAAGAGGTGAACGATCGTTTCGGGCATAAAGTGGGGGATGCTATTTTGATGGCGGTGTCCGACGTGCTGCGGATAGTCACTCGCTCCAGCGACACGCCGGCACGCCTCGGTGGGGACGAGTTCGTGGTCCTGATGCCGAATACTTCCCTTGAGGAAGCAGAAGCTATTGCCCGGCGGATCCTGCTGGAGTCCATTAATGTTCGTGTCCTGCCTGAAAAGAATGCTTTCTGCACCCTGAGTATCGGCATTGCCTGCGCGACAAAACAGATGCCGGATGCCACCGAATGGTTAAAAGCGGCGGATGATGCGCTTTATAACGCCAAACGCGCCGGAAAAAACCGCATTTACGCCGCCTGAGTAATGTTCATCTAAACTGTAAGCAGATCCTATGATGAGTCTGCGCCGGAGGATGAGATGCTCGATCCCACAATGACCGACGAGTTGACGGGCCTGCTGAACCGTCAAGGCCTTATGTTTCTGTGGCAATACGCCACGAGTAGCGCTAACCGCCGGGCTGAACCGCTTTCTCTGGTGTTGCTCCACCTTAACGGGGTTCGACAGCTTCACGACAGTTTGGGTCATGAGCAGGCCGATCGTGCGCTGCTCGCTTTCTCAGAATTAATGCGTTCTTCTTTCCGTGAAACGGATCTGATCGCCAGACAGGGCGGCGCTGAGTTTGTTTTGCTTTTTAACGGAACGAATGAAGAAGGGGCATTTATCGCCATGCAGCACCTGCTGGGTAAAGTGGCCGATTTTAATCAGCGAGCGGATAATCGCTGGACGCTCTCTTTCAGCTGGGGAAGCGTGGAGTACGACCCGCAGCGGCATCTCAGCCTTGAGGATGTGATAGCCGCAGCGGAACGGGCTAAATCATCGAGGGAAGAAAAGCTATAGATAAGCTGCACTAGCTCTGAGCCAGCTTCAGATGCCGGGTTTGTTCAAAATCGGAGTCATCATACTGCCGTTCAGCAATATCCAGAGAGTCTGCTGACCGAATGCGTTTTCCAGGCGCGAGGGCAAAAACGTCAATGGATGTATCGACACATAGTCCGGGAACCAAGGCGGAAATCCAGACACTCACGGGGGATACTCAGAACCGATTGTTCTGGAAATAACTATCCCTTATCCCCAGGAGCTTGTTATGCCCCACCATTTCAGCGACGCAATTGCCCCGTTGTTTCGCTACTTAGCTGTTGCCCCGGAATCGAATAGCGGCGAGGAGGCTTTCGAATTAACAATGAAAGCTGGAAATGCTATTCAGTTGCATCACTATCCGGCTGGTGCCATTACATTCAGCAGCGTGCTGCCTTTGACAATCAATGATGAACAAAAGGCGCCGCTGTTATGGGCGTTAATGCAGACAAATTTAATGAACGAGCTTTCGCCCCCGGTTGTGGTGGCCGCTAGTGCAACCAGCGAAGAAATCGTGATCTGGACAAGAATTGATCAAGCTCAGGCCGCGCCGGAAACGCTAATCGCGTTGTACGAGCGCTTTGCTCACTATACCGCCACGCTCTCAAAGTGGCTTGTCGCTTAATTGAAGGACTCGATGATGAACAGGAACGGTGTCTCTTCCAGCAGCCAGGCGCATAATGCGAGTATGCTGGCGGTGCATGATTATCTCCCCCCGGACAGCTTACGCCTCTCCGGACAATATCAGAAACAGGTGATTAATGTTTCACCCCGGACTATGGGAAACCTCAATCTTGCCGCTCAAACTCAGGATGAAGTGGTTCGCCGTATGCCCCACGGAGCGGGGAATCAGTGGCTGTCCGTGGTGGGCAGTAAAGGGGAAAGCTACCTGCGAGCCCATCTGGCGCGAGAAGACAAAAAAGCGATGCGTGATGCCCTTCGGACGCAGGTGCCGAACATGGACCGAACCTATGCTTCTGCTCGCACAGCCGCGACTTTACAAGGAGGTAACTGCCAGGAGTTTAGCGACCTCGCCTATACTTTGTTGGCGGGCAGAGGTTCCAGCGCCCCCATCTCCAGCGCGATGTACAGAAACGACCATGTGTTAACCATGATTGGTGACCCGCGTGAAAGCAATAAAGTCGCGATGGTGGATGCCTGGCAGCATATCCCCGTAGCCACTTTGCTCAGCAACACATCGCTAAACCCGAACGATTTGGTTGTCAAAAAGCAGTACAACAGCCGTCAGGGCGATCCGGATGCGCAATATGCACTCAGCAACATTACGCCATTGCCAAGAAATGTGATTGAAGAACGGATGGCCAAACAGGGCTTTTATGGTGTGGGGACCGCATTGGTGCAAGATCTTGCTGAGGGGCTCAAAGAGCAGAAGCAGCTGCTGTACGATGTGAGAACATTGGCTGCCGACCCAAGTCAGCGGTATAACGACGGGCAGGTGGTAAAATCTTTTGACTCCATGCGGAGCGATCAGATGACAAAAAAAATCGAAAGCATGAACCAGTACAGTCAGCTGGCATCACGCCAGCCGGCACTTTTCGCGCCGTCGAAAACGCTTTAATTTTCCCACTTCTGTTCGTGGCGCAGCCGGGTTCACTCCTGGCCCGGCAGTCATTCACGCGGTGACCCGTCTTTTACAGCCTCACCATGATAAATTGTACTAGCATAATTCCTTATGGAAGAGGTGATTAACACCCTGTGAGGATATATTCCCCGGACGCTATTTCCTTCGCTATGGCCGGGGGACATTTGCTCTTTGAGCGGATTGCTCGTCACCCCCCAAACGACTCATCCATACATTTCCTGAATAGTTGGATCCGGGATTACCGGGTAAGCTGGCCTATTCTTATGCCTGGTAATATTCCGACATAACTTTTAACTACTGTGCAGGAGTCGCCGTGCCCGAGTATCGTATTCGCTCCCTGAAGGCCTGTGAATTTGCTGATGCAACCGCATCATTAACGGATGTACTGATTGATTGCGTGGCTGGTGGGGCTTCAGTCAGCTTTTTGCATCCTTTGGCGCCGGAAAAAGCCGCGGCGTTTTGGGGGGAGGTTGGCCAGAGCGTGGCGCGGGGAGAACGCACGCTGATTGTGGCGGAAGATGGGCAGGGGCGGATTGTTGGTACCGTGCAACTGATCGTCAGTCAGCCGGAAAATCAGCCGCACCTTGCCGATGTGGCTAAACTTCTGGTTCATCGCGCGGCGCGGCGCAAAGGCATTGCCCAGCGCCTGATGGCTTATCTGGAAGCCGTTGCCACCACGCAGGGAAAAACGGTGCTGGTACTGGATACTGCCACCGGCAGCGATGCGGAGATCTTCTACCAGGGCATGGGCTGGCAGCGCGTGGGCGATCTCCCGCACTATGCGTTAATGCCGGACGGCAGCCCGTGCTCAACGACGTTCTACTACCGTAATTTATGATGGAATAAGTGACGATGTCACTTATTCGGCGCGTTATATGCTGATTAAGGCGTGATATAGTGCCTGCAATATGGCAGTTGCAGGCATTCAGTATGGAAAACGCAGCCCTCTGGTTCCGGCAGTTTGGTGAACCTGAGCAGATCTTAACCCTCGAACACACGCCAATGGTGCCGTTTATCCCCGGCACGCTCCGCGTCAGAATGCGCTACGCGCCCGTCAATCCCTCAGATCTTATTCCCATTACCGGGGCTTACCGCCATCGGGTCTTTCCGCCTCGCGTTGCCGGGTACGAAGGCGTCGGCATTGTTGAGCAGGCGGATTCTCCGGAGTGGATTGGCAGGCGTGTGCTGCCTCTGCGCGGGGATGGCACCTGGCAGCGATGGGTTGACTGCCCGATTCAGTGGGCCGTCCCCGTGCCGGACAGCGTGCCGGATGAGCTTGCGGCGCGCGGATATATCAATCCTCTGGCCGCCTGGTTGATGCTGAAAAAGTGGCCCGTGGCGGGAAAAAGCGTGCTGGTCACGGCGGCAGGATCAACGTGTGCTGGTTTACTGGCGGAGTGGGCCAAAAGGCAGGGTGCCACGGAAGTTTATGGCGTTTACCGTTCGGCACAACATCTGCCGGCGCTGCTCGAGTCGGGCATTATCCCCCTGAGCGGGGATGACAGGCAGGGGATCGCCGAAGCTGCTGGAAAAGTTGACGTGGTGTATGACGCCGTGGGCGGTGCGTTAGCCACATTGATGCTCGATCATCTCAATCCGAATGCCGCGCTGGTTTCTTACGGTTTGCTGAGTGGGCAGGCGTTTTCTCCGCGCGGGCAGCACATCACCGCCCAGCGATTTCATTTACGAGATACGCTGGCGGTCACGCCGGCTGCAGAGTGGCAGGGCTGGTTTATCTCACTCTGGGAACTGCTGCTACAAACGCAGCAGCCCGGCGTGGCGGTTTACGCGCTGGAGGAGTGGCGGCAGGCGCTGGCGCTGTTCCGTGAACCTGGCCGCCAGCGTAAACCGTTGCTGAAACTGTAGGCGTTATTTATCCCCGAGGATGGTATTCAGCGTTTCAGCATCCGGCATGCCCTGATGCTGCTGCAGGCGGCCTTCGGCGTTCAGGTAATAAATTGACGGCGTGGCGTTGCCGCCGAGGTCGTCCATTAGCGTCAGGTTATCTTTTAAGGCTTCACCGATAACCGGATCTATTTTTTCCGGTTTTTGCAGCGCCAGCTTACCTTTGCTGTTTTCATAGTCGGCGAGCGTTTTGGCCGGATCTTTCGACATCAGAATTGCCGCTGCTTTTTGCCCGCTGTCGGGGCGTAGCATACCGACGAGCAGCACCCGGAGCTGAACCTTACCTGACTTCAGCCAGGGCTGAGCCTGTTCCCAGAACTGGGTGCAGTACGGGCAGTATGGATCGGCAAACACGTAGACAATGCGCGGGGCTTTTTCGCTTCCGGCGGCTATCCAGCGGTGTTTCTCCAGGTTTTGCCACATGGCTTTGGCCATTGGCGCATAGACAAACTTCTCCACTTCCGCGTCGCTGAGGTTTTTCCCTCCGGCATCGACCATGTTGCCCATAATGGCGTGCTGTTTATCCGGCGTCAGGTATACGATGGTGCCTTGTCCCTGATACTGCATGGCATAAGCCTGCAGGTCGCCCGGTGCTTTAAATTCCCCTTTCAGCTCGAAGCCTTGCTTTTCCAGAGCGGCTATCGGCGCAGGCAGTTCAGCGCCAGCGGCAAAGGCCGAAGCGTTAAAAAGCAGGGCCAGCGAAACGGACAGGGCAGATATTTTTTTCATCGAGCGGTCCTTAATTAAATGCTATTTTCTTCAAAGGGTAACATTCCTTTTTGCGTTAAGTCATCAGACTCATTTTCCTTTACGTAACGGAGCATTTCGGAGGTCAGAGAATGACGGTCAGACGAGCCACGCTCAATGAAGCTCAGGCGCTGTGGACAATAAGAAACGAGGCCATTCGCTTTGGCTGTCGGGAAACTTATCCAGAAGATGTGCTGGCCGCATGGACGCCAGATGAGATGCCCGAGGGTTACCGAAATGAAATCGTTAATAATCCTTTTTTTGTGGCGGATAATGAAAACGGCGAGCCGGTCGCCACGGGATTTTTGGATTTGAAAAACGGTTCGGTTGAGGCCATTTTTACCCTGCCGGCCTGGACGGGCCGGGGGCTGGCCAAACAGATCCTTCAGGCCATCAAACAGGAAGCGAGATCGAGGGGAATGAGCAGGCTGACGCTTTCCTCCACGCCAAACGCCCGTGATTTTTACCTGACGCAGGGATTTCGCGTGGTGAAAGAGGGGCTTTATCCTATGTCGCGCAGCGGCACGTTGCTGCGCTGCTATGAGATGGTCTGTGAGCTGGATCCTGACATGTGAAAGGTGCCTGAATGAACGAACGCATCGATTACCAGATTGAAAAGTACAGTTTCACCGAAATAGAAGAGCCGCCCCGCCTGAGTCGTCAGTGGGAGGAAGTCAGGCAGGAGTTCCAGAGAGAGCCTCAGGACGCGGAGCAGCGTCTGCGGCTGGCGTTGCTGAACGTGGATTACGTAACGAGTTTCGAACTGCCTTTTAGGCTGCTGCTTCTGCGAGCGCCTCAGCTGATCGACAAGCTGCGCGGTGAGCTTCAACTGAGCCAGAAAACCGTGGTTATCAACGACAACAAGCGCGGAGAAGTCTACAGCATAAAAGACGATCTCAGTGCCGTGCCGGACGCCTTCCGCTATCGTTTCTCGAATCGTATACGCAGAATCGATCCGGGCGGTACGCCCGCGACGGCCTGGCAGCAGATCGCGCTGCAGGTCAGAAACCCGAGGGATCGGCTGAAAGTCGCCCTGGAGGGAGGGCTTCAGGTCAATGCCCTCGACGGTTTGTTTTGGTTTGGACTGCAGCGCATTGCCGCCGATATCTCAGTGCTGAGGCAGTCCGGGATGCCGATTATCACGACAGAACGCACGGTCTTCGACAGCCTGACGGGAACGACTCGCTCAATTCCTGCCTACCGTTTGTCGCCTGAAATCGCACAGTGAGGAAAATGATGATAAAGCAATACCTTTAAGGTTGAGCGAACATCAGAACAGGAAAAAATGATGCACTTCAGCCATATGCGTATTGCCCGTCCGGTGAGCAGTCTTGAAAGAAGCCGGGAGCTGTACTGCGCGGGACTTGGTCTTCAGCAAATAGCGCAATTTAGCGATCACCAGGGGTTCAGCGGCGTGATGCTGGGTGGGCCATTGCTGGGCTGGCACCTGGAATTTACGGTCTGCCAGCATCATCTCATTACCCCACGACCTACCGAAGATGACTTACTGGTGCTTTATGTGCCCGATCGTGTCGAATGGGAAGCCTTCTGCGCCAGAATGGTGGCAGCCGGTTTTACCCGGCTGGATGCATTCAACCCTTATTGGGACGTGAAGGGGGCTACTTTTATCGATCCCGATGGTTATCGGGTGGTATTGCAAAATAGCGACTGGTCGCTATAGCCGGCAGCATCAACGCCTCATATTTTGCTGCTGTAGCTGCCGGGTACGCAGGCCGCTTAAGCCTACAGCCAGCAACGTCGTTCCGGCGGCCAGCCAAAGATTGAGGGTAATGGCCTGCGACTCAAACGAGACGGCATTTCCGTAAATAGCCAGCACAATACCGACGATGGCCGCCCCCAGACACTGGCCGAAAGTTCGCATAATGGCCAGTATGCCTGAGGCGTAGCCGCTATTTTCTCGTGAGGCGTTAGCCATCATCTCCCTGTTGTTAGGGCTCTGGAAAATACCGAAGCCAATGCCGCACACCAGACTGCGTAAACCGATGTCCCATGCCTGAGCGTGGGCGGGCAACAGGGCTAAAAGTATCAGGCCAACCGCAAACACGCCTAAGCCGGTGGTGGCGATCAGCGCCGGAGAATGTTTGTCGGCCAGTCGCCCGGCCCGGGGCGCTGCGAGCATTATTCCCACGGGCCAGGGCGTAAAGAGCAGGGCCGAAGCAAAGGCGCTGTAGCCATAAACGTTCTGGAATAAAAACGGCAGGGCGACAAATGTGATCCCTTGCCCGATAAACGAAATCAGAGACGTCAGGGCCGCCAGCGAAAATCGCGCGGAGGCGAACAGCGTCAGCGGCAGCAGGGGCTGAGCGGCGCGGCGCTCTCGCCAGATAAATGCCGCGCCCGCTAACAATGCCGTCAGGCTATAAGCCACCGCCTGGGCAATATCTTCGCTTTTAGTAAAGCTGTCGGCGGCCACGATCAGCGCGCCCAGCAGCAGAGCAGACAGAAACGCACCGGCGTAGTCAAAGGGCTTGGAATGGGAGACCTTTTCCCCCGGCAGGACGCGGAGGCTGAGCCAAAGCGCCACAATGCCTAACGGTAAATTAACCGCAAAAAGCCATTCCCAGCCTAAGGTCGAAAGAAGCGTTCCCCCAAGGAGCGGCGCTATGGCCGTACTGGTGGCGATTAAGAAGGCGTTCAGCCCGAGGATCCTGCCCAGCAGGCGGGTGGGGAAAACCGAACGCAGGATTGCCGGGGAAATGCTCAGTACCGCCGCGCCGCCGATGCCCTGCAATATCCGCATCAAAACCAACATCTCGAGCGAGGTGGAAAGCGCACAGCCCGCGGATGCCAGCGTAAACAGGCTCAGCCCAAAGACAAAAATTTGCCTGAATCCCAGCCGGGTCGCCAGCGCGGCAAAAATCGCCAGCGTCATGGCGGCGGCCAGCAGATAGCCATTCGCGACCCAAACCGCGTCGCTGGCGGAAACGCCGAGCGCACGGGCGATATTTGGCAGCGCGATGTTCACCATTGAGCCATCGAACACCGCCATTGTGACCGTTGTCATCACGGCAAGCATCGCCATCAGACGCGGGCGGCCCGGCAGGCCGTCATCCCCCGGCTGGTTTGAAAATAATTCCATCGTTGTTCCTTCCCGCTGCGCGGTCATCAGTCTCAAGTTGTCAGTGCTGCAAATATAGTGATACTTAAAGAGAGGCGGAAGACGCATCATATGCAGATAATAGTTGCACCAGACGCCATATCTTTTTACAGGATGCCTGAATGAATGACCCCGATCTGAATTTACTGCTGGCGCTGGATACCTTTCTGGCGGAAGGCAGCGTGGCCGGCGCCGCCCGACGTCTGGGACTCAGCGCGTCGGCGATGAGCCGTACGCTAAGCCGCCTGCGGGCGGCAACCGGCGATCCGCTGCTGGTCAGAGCGGGCAGAAATATGGTGCTGACGCCCTATGCCGAAGCGATTCGCGAGCGGGCGAGAAACGCGGCGCTGGAGGCTCGCGCTTTGCTGAGCCCGTCCACGGCAGAGCTAACGCTTTCAACCCTGGAATGCACGTTTATCCTCCGGGCCAACGATGGATTTATTGAAGCCTTTGCGCCTGCGCTTATCACCGCTGCGGCAGCTGTAGCGCCGCGGGTGCAGCTGTGCTTCACCTCCAAACCTGAAAAAGGTCCCCGGCATCTGCGTGAAGGCCTGGTCGATCTCGAAATCGGCGTGGTGGGCGAAATGGGGCCAGAAATACGGCTCCAGGCGCTATTCCGCGATCGGTTTGTTGGCGTGGTGCGCGCCGGTCATCCTCTGGCCGCTCTGCCCGAGGTTACCGTCGCGCAGTATCTCTCGTACGGGCACGTGGTGGCCTCCCGGCGGATCCGGTCAACTCGCGGGCCCGTAGACGATGCCCTCGATGAAAGAGGGTTGACGCGCAAAATTGCCGCCATAGTGCCGTCATTTCCTGCGTCGCTAAAGGTCGCGCAGGCGTCCGATCTTATTGCGCTGGTGCCAGCTTCTTTCCTGCTGAATCAGCCGGTTTTGGCGGTTGAGGGAGAGAACGCGAGGCTGGCCATGTTTGAGCTGCCGGTGAAAACGAAATCCATAACCGTCTCTCAAATGTGGCACCCGCGTTCAGAGGCGGACCTCGCGCACCGCTGGCTGCGGCAGCTGGTACTAAACGTCTGCCGACAAAGGGCAGGCGATCTGTCGCCATAGGGGGAACGCCGCGTTTGTCCGCGACATTATTCTCATTAGCGAACGCTGGCGCAGGGTGAGGCTGGCGTTTATGATAAGGGCTACTCTGGCACCGTCCGGCATCAACACAGAAACGCATGGCTGCGGCACCGTCTGCACGATGGGCTCGTTTCTTAAATATAAGGATGATTATGCCTTCAGCAGTTGGATTTGGCCGCATTGCAGCGACGTTGCCTGTCAAAAATATGCCTGCCGCACTGGCGTTTTACGTGGGCGTTTTAGGCTTTACGAAGCGTTTCGAGAACGGCGAACCCGTTGGGTTTGTCATTCTCCGGCAGGGGGAAAGCGAGCTGCATCTTACGCTCCAGCCACAGCATCGGGCCGCACATTTTCCGGTGGCCCATCTTCTGGTCGATGACATCGGGGCGCTGTTTGCTCTCTGTCAGCAGGCAGGCGCCAGGATCGTGAAGGGGCTTCAGGATAAAGATTACGGCCTGCGGACGTTTGTGTTTGCCGACCCGGATGGGAACCGGATAGACGTCGGGCAGAGAGTCGGTAAGCCAGGTTCGGGGGAATAGCCTGAATCAGTCATAAAAAAAGCCGCTGCGGGAGACCGTCAGCGGCTTTTTAATGGGAGCGGATGTGCATCCGGGGCACGACTTGATGAATGAAAACCCTACCATTCATTAACGATCATCACCGTATCTGCTGAAAGTTTAATTTTAGTCACTTTAGGCGGCATCGGCTTGGGGAGAATAGTCATTCTCACGTCGAAAGTCCCGCTGACCGAAGCCATAGACATTTTGAATGGGGTTAAAAGGCACAGCGCCAGGAAAAGTTGTTTCATATTAATACAATTTGTTTACTTTTAATTAAAATCAATGGATTGGTCAAAATTATATCATATATGATGCCGCCGAGGGAACGCCTGCCGCTTTATTAACACTTAAAGCGTGTTTCAGACTGAAAAGTTAAAATTCTATAAATACGATAATTCAATGATATTTAAGGCAAGAGGTGGTTTATATGAGGTTTATGTCGCTACTCGCCAGGCTGTGTCTGGCTTCCTCCCTGATCTGGTCTGGCACCCTGTGGGCCGCCACCGACCAGGCAATGGACGCGAATTTAGATAAGTTATTCAGCTCGCATGAAAACTATCATGCGTTTTTTGATAATTTTAAAACGCAGATTGCCGCGCAGAATAAAGCGGAAGTGGCAAAGCTAATTTCCTATCCGATAAAGATCGCGCTGGCGGGTAAAAAAGTGCAGATCAAAACGCCGCAGCAGTTCATTAAAAACTATGACGCCATTTTTACGCCGGATCTGGTGGCGGCAGTTAACGCGCAGAAATATCAGGATCTTTTTGCGAATTATCAGGGGCTGGCGATCGGCAAAGGGCAGATTTGGTTCTCCGGTATTTGCCAGGATAATCAATGTAAAAAATCAACCGTGCTGGTTATTGGCATCAATAAATAGCGCAGGCTGGCCGCCAGTGTGCGGCCAGTTTCTCAGGGTTATACGGCGGCAAGATAGCGTCGATAATTATCCTCTATCGCTTTTAGCAACTCGCTATCTTCACTTTGGTGCAGCGGGGCGGATCGCTCAGTTCCCATGTCCACACTTTCGCACAGCGGGTAATAGCTGGCCCGCAGGGCCGGTTTGATGGCGTTGAAGTAGCCCGTCGTGGGCACGTCAAACGCGGCGGCAATGTGCAGCGCCGATGAGTCACAGGTATAGAGCTTACTGGCATGGCGAATAATGGCGATAAAGTCGGCGGTTGTTTTCGACCGCGCAGAAAGATCGATGTACTGCGGGTGTTCTATTTTGCCAAAGCCTGCCACGGGCAGACCGTGCTGCCGGGAAATGTACTCTATAAAGTCGACGAGCACGGCATCAGGGATGTTGCGGAGTCGGGTGCTGGCCCGATGATTGAACAGGACGTAACGACCTTGCAGGGGGGAAGTTTGCTCTGGCATTCCGTCGCGTAGCCAGCGGTTAGCTTTTATCTCTTCGGGTACAGTCTCAGGGGCAATCCCCAGGTGGCGTAAGAAGAAATCGTGCATTTCCTGAGTGGCAAAGTCCGCCCGGAACAGCTGGTTCCCCGCGTCAATCAGCGCATCATATCCCTCCAGTGAAGCCAGTTCCTGAGGCATGAAATGCAGCTCGTCAATCACGTTCCCGGCCAGCTGATAAATCTCTTCGACCCAGGCCGGGCATGTGTGTGGCCGCAGGACCGTCAGATGAATATTCGGGTTGATGGTTTTGATGGCGTGCAGCGCCGAGATACCGATCAGTGAATCACCCAGCGTGACGCCCATACCGTTGATAATACAGAGCCGTTGGATCTGACGAAAGTCGAGAGAAAAGGGGCGTAAGGCGTAGTTATAAATGCCGGGCTGCCGTAAAGCCTGCAGATGAAGACTGCGCTTCAATTCAAAAGGCAAAGACTCAAGATCGTAAGAGGCGACGAGCGTTTTCTCATCCTGAAGCAAACTTCCGGTAAACGTTTGAAGCGAAGGGATCATGGGGTTCCTGGGACTCGGCCTGCACGGCGTAAAATATCCCTCTCACCTTAATGAGATTCGACCTGCTGTCAATTTCCTGCCATCGTTTTTTTTCAGCAAACCACCGGCATATAAAGCGCATTACCAGGGAATCAGTCCCATTTCATGTAATGCACCCAGAATCAGCGCGATAGCCATGCAGGCATCGAAAGGATTAGGCATCGTGTTTCACCTTTACACTCAGCGTCACTGGTTAAATTATAGCCTGTTTTGTGGGCTGTTCATGCGATGACCGCCGGTCCCGGCTTATTAACTCAACAACCCAGCGCCCACGTTAACGGAAAGCCCCAGAATCGCCAGGTTGAAGATAAAAGAAATAACTGACTGCAGCAGGGTTATTTTACGCATGCCGGTTGTGCCGGTTGCCACATCGGCCGTTTGTGCGGCCACGGCGATGGTGAAAGAGTAATACAGGAAATCCCAGTAATCCGGATCTTTCGGTTTATCAGGAAAGATCATCGGGGTGATCTCTTTGCTGCGATGCAAATAATGCTGATGGGCGTAGTGCATCGCGAAGACGCTGGGCAGCAAGATCCAGGAGACCAGCAGCGTCATGGCCGTCAGAACAATATGCAGCGCGAGCGGCGGGCCGGACAGCGACCGCAGCGACGGCAGTTCGCTCAGAATTGCCACAATGCTGGCCAGGCAGGCAAAGATCATCAGACTTAACACGAGCGCCGCGCTTTGGTCCTGTATTCTGGCTATTCGTGGAATATCGCTGACTTCCGTGCGCAGCATCCGTGCCCAGATAAAAATCAGATAAAGCCAGGCTAAAACATTCCAGCCGATCAACAGCCGCTGCAGCGTGCCAAGCTGAGCGGGAAGGGCGAAGTAACAAACGACGCCGGCAGCCACTGAAATCAATAACCGAAGGCGGGCGAACAGGTGAGTCCTTAACGAAAAGCTCATGGGGTGATTTATTCGATGAGAATTAGATAAGTTAACTGTAGACGAGGCTAAAGCCATGATGGTCTGCAAGGGCTGATAAGTAGCGATTTCTTGACCATCCATTTGCATTACCTGCGTGAATTCAGACGCACTGGGATGCTGTCAAAAAAGGAATACGGCTTAGACAATCTTCACTTAGCCAACTGAAAAGATGTTGGGCGGTATCCTTTCCCTCCAGAGGATACCCTTATCCCTCACTGAAAACGCCAGAGCTTAAGGTACATTTCTGGCGTGGTTATCTCCGATGATTAATGCAATGCCTTCGCAATAGCGCTGAACATCAGCGAAGCTTCCAGCGGCTGGGCGCTGAACGACGGTTCCGCCTGCGGCCAGGTTGACCACTGGACGATCACCAGATTTTCCGCACGGTTGACCATGATCATCTGCCCATAAATCCCCAGCGCCCACATGGAGCCTTTCAGCGAATCCTGCGGCGTTGGTTCCACGTTTTTAGCGTTGGCAGGCACTTCGTTATTCCACCACTGATAGCCATACAGCCCCTGTGGATGCGCCGCAGAGACGGAGTTTTTCGCTCTGTTCCA
This sequence comes from Enterobacter sp. Cy-643, assembly GCF_011752815.1. Lineage (GTDB taxonomy): Bacteria > Pseudomonadota > Gammaproteobacteria > Enterobacterales > Enterobacteriaceae > Cedecea. Next base: position 1,437,027 of record NZ_VWWV01000001.1, on the reverse strand, counting down.
GTCGGCCGACTGGGCAACCCAGTTCTCCGGCAGAATCTGCTTACCGTTCGGCAGGCGGCCATTGTTCAGTACGAATTCGCCGAAACGTCCCCAATCTTCCAGCGTGGCGTTAAAGCCGTGTGCGCCAACATCATGCTGGTTTTTGGTATAGGCATGCCATACACCATCGTTTGCCATACCGTACGGCCGCCAGATATTGTTCTCAAGGTAGGTAGCAAGCGTCATACCCGTTGCACGCTCCAGCACATCGCCCAGCAGCCATGCACCGCCGGAGGAGTAAGACCACACTTCACCCGCTGGGTGGGCGCGTTTCAGACCAGAAACCAGCGAGCGGACGCAGTCATAGGTACCCGCGTGCGCTTCACACTGCGTGAGTTTGGCGAAGTCAGACTGCGGATTGGCGTAATCTTCATTCCACGCCACGCCAGAGGTGTGTTGAATCAACTGTTTCAGCGTCACGCCGTTCCAGGCGGTGCCTTTCAAATCAGGTTCATACTGCGTGACCAGATCGTCCATTGAGTGGATTTTTCCCTCTTTTAAGGCCACACCCACGAGTGTAGACACCACCGATTTCCCTACAGAACGAGAGGTCCAGAGTGTGGTGTCGGTATTGCCTTCACCAAGATATTTCCAGGCAACTTTACCGTCCTTCAGTACCAGCATACCGCTGACGTTCTGGCGTTTAATATAATCCTGTAGCGTCCACAGTTTGCCGTTGACCTGATAGCGAGCCTGCGTCAGTGGTTTTTCAGCCATCGCTAACGGCACGGATTTGCCGTGGTGGAAAACATCGCCCTGATAATTACGGTAATCGTTACGAAAACCGATAACACGCTCGGCTTGATCCCAGCTCAGCATCGTTTTGGTATCGGGAAGTTTTGCATCAAAAGGGGCCGGGCAGGCGGTGAGTTCGGTGCCTTCACAAGCCGCCATTACGGGAGAGGAGAGGAATGCACCAGCCACCAGACCTGCCAGAAGGCAGTACTTTGCAGGCAAGGATTTATGTTTATTAATCATAGCGTTCTCTATTTAAGTTAAACCCATAGACATGTTGTCCCGGCGGGATGACGGGATGGATGCAGTATAAAAATGACGGCACTATAATAAAAAACGCGTAATGGGGGATAATCCCCCATAAACACGGCAAAAGGAGCCCAACGTGCCGTCATTGTCTTACTCTTTTTCTCAACTTGAAGCCTTCACTGCCGTTGCGGAACACGGCAGTCTGATGAAAGCTGCGATGAAGCTGGAGAAAGATCGCACCACGCTGCGCGATCTTATCGATCTGCTGGAAGATAGCTTTGGCTACCCGCTGTTTGCCCGCCAGGGGCGATCGCTGCAGCTGACAGCAGAAGGCGAACAGCTTCATCGCCAGGCGCACCTGCTGTTGCGTCAGGCAAGAGCATTCGATCAGTTTGCTCGTCGGGTGCCGTCAACGGAGGTTCAGGAGCTGGGCGTCGCCTACGACCCCTTTACACCCCGCCGTTTTTTGAAGGCATTAATTACGCGGATGGCGACGCGGGGGATCCGTCTGAGTCTGAGATGCACCTCGCGCGCGGAAGGCGAAAAAGCGCTGGCGAGCGGGGAGGTCGATCTGGGCTTCTTTCAGGCCAACAATCACAGCGTCGGCAGCGACATGGAGTGGCGTGCGCTCGGGGCCATCGACATGGATTTTTACGCCGCAGAGCCGCTGTTTGAAGAGGCCAAACGTCCGTGTTCACTGCTTGACCTTTCTTTGACGCCACAGGTGGTGATGCACTCCACAAGCGACGTACCAATGGCGCGGCGGCTGCAAATCTCCGGGAATATCATTGTGGCCAATGAGCTTGAAATGCTGCGTAGCCTGATGGAAGCCGGGTGTGGATGGGGATTTTTACCGACTCATTTTGAGGCGGTGCGTTGGAAAAATGTTATGGCTATTCCCACGGTGGTGGGCAATGAAGGTATTAGCCAGACTATGGTGACGATTTGGCGGCCTGGGAGCGAAAAGCGGATGCTGATCGATGATTCGCTGACCTGGTTATCTGCGCTGTGGCGAAAGGTGAGCACGCACAAGGAGTGCGACGTGTAACTTTGAATGGTTCCGGCATCTGAGCCAGGCTCAGCGCTTAACGGTAAAGCAGTACCTAACGTAAGAAAAGGGAGGTATCTCAAAAATCACAATATGCTGATTGCCGTGGCGGCACCACAGAACCACCAAGTAATAGACCCATGGATTGAATTTAACTCTTTTGCGACTGTCGGTTCATGAACTTGACGTTCTAATTTCATGATAAATGTCACGTTTTTCTTTAGGTCTGCTTATCGCTCGCAGCGGACCTTCAGCTCAGGTATCGACGGAAGAGACCCTCCGGAAATTAGTAGTTATGGCAGTAACCTGTTGATTTACATAACGCAAAGAGTATTGTACTGCCGCCATGGTAGGGAAGGATATGTTCCCTAATATTGACTGAAAATATTCTCATTTTTTCTGAAACAGTGGGATCAGGATATAAAATAATGAAGTTGAGTCTCAAGAAATGTGTGATTACCGTTATCGCCGTCTGCTCACTTACGGCTTGTGCCACCATTGATAAATCAAAAATGTACGCGGGAAGCGATGCATCAGCGATATATCTGTATGACGATAACACTCACCAAAATGCGCTTGTCACCTATATTCGTAACGATAAAGACAAGTGCTATGAAAAAGTAAATGACGAGCAGCTGACCATCCTGAGATGGTTTTGGAAGAGTGAAACACTTGGTATGAATAAATTCACGTTAAAACCGGGGAAGACATATGCCTTACGATCTGTCCGCGCTGATATCTCGGGGACGACATATATACAATCTGTGGCATTTATCCCGGAAGCCAATAAAAGCTATTACCTTCGCTATGATCGTGTACTTGAGATCCCCAATAATGCGGATGCAGAGTATTTGAACAAACTTTATACCAAGAGGCCGGGGGAAGAAATCAGTCTACCTCAGGCTAAAGGCTGGCCTATTAAAAATAATACCTGTAGTAATTTCCTGACCGGCAGTCTGTAGTGAAGGACGGTCAAGCCGTACAAGGATGTGCGGCGTATTATCCGATCAGATGAATACTGACGTCATCCAACTTTCTCCGACCCGTTTATGCAGACAAAATCTGATTAATGCTTTTCAGCCCGGCTCTGCGTAGCGCGGTATGTTTATAGCGGCTAACCGACCGATAGGGGATCCCCATGTTACGCGCGATGAGCGCTAACCGCTCGCCGTTGAGCAGCGCGCCGAGAATATAGCGTTCTTCCGGGAGGTAAAATCGGGCATTTCTGCGGATGTTTCCACTGGATGGATTAACCAGGGCTTGCCGAAGGACGCCGGTCAGCTTGCGCAGCGGCATGCTTTTATCGATCACGGCATAAAACCCGGCCGTTTGTAGCGCCCGGCTCAGGGCCACTGATTCGGCGTCCGTGAGCAAAACATACCTGCACGATGGATAATAAGGCATGTTCAGCAGCTGCGGCAGAACATTGGCCCGAGGGTCAATGCCGCAAATCACCATATCTGGTTTCGATTCAATCATCGTTTCCAGGAAGTGTGGCAGAGTCTGGGGAGTGCCAATCACCTGGCTCTCTAATTCGCTTTCGCACAGTCTGGCCAGACCGAGAGCGGCATACCCGCAGGGGGCGAAGATTAAAACGCGCGGGTTACTTTTCGCGGTAGCCATACCTTCGGCTATATTTTTTTCCATAAGCTATTTCCAGCCAAATTAGCCGCTCTAAGGCGAGCGGGAATATAAGTTCTTACAGGGTAATGAGGAAAAGATTAGGGCTGTATCAGTCGGCGCTGGATTGCGCGTAGGAATAAGATAGAAAGGGTGTAGGGAAAGTATGACAGTGTCGGCAATTGCTTAGGCGTGAAACTCCTATTACACTGATAATTAAAGCGAACTGACAACGTGACTTTGGCTTTTCTTCCCCAGCCCAACAGGATAATAAATGAAAAACGTACTGATTGTTGATGACCATCCTGTCGCCAGGCTGGCGGTAAGAATGGTACTGGAGAAGGAAAACCTGACCGTTATTGCCGAAACTGATGATGGCCTGCAGGCCATTCAGCTGGTCAGGAAAAATACCCCGGATTTGGTGATCGTCGATATTGATATTCCCTCTGTCAACGGCATTGACGTGGTGCAGAGAATGCGCCGCGACGGATTTAGCGGCGGGATCCTCGTACTCACCGGCAAAGAGGGCGATCACTACATTCGCCGCTGTGCCAGCGCCGGCGCGGACGGGTTTGTCAGCAAAAAGAATAATCTTTCCGAACTCAGCGACGCCGTGCGCGCGATCCGCAGCGGCTATGGCTATTTCCCCCGGCATCTGGCCAGGAGCGATGTTGTCGCCGGTGATGCGGCGGCAGATAAAGACAAACTGGGCGAGCTGTCGGCGAAGGAGCTGGATGTCCTGCGCCATTTGGCTAAAGGCGTGAAGGTGGTCGATATTGCCCGCCAGATGAACATCAGCGACAAAACCGTGAGTACCTATAAAAGCCGCCTGATGGCCAAGCTCGGCCTGAAAACGATGATCGAACTGTACGATTTTACCCAAAAACATAACCTGGACTGACGCCGTGATGCGCGCCTTGCTGCTTTGCTGTTTTTTATTGAGCTTGCCTCTGGGCGCCCTGCGGGCGGAAGAGCCGAAGTCAATGACCCTTCATAGTCGGGAAACCGTCGCCCCGCTGAAATTCACGCTGAGCGACAGCGACTGGCGCTGGTTAGGGGAAAAGCGCCTCGTCAATATCGCCATTTATCAGCCCGCCACCCCGCCTTTTAACATGTCTCCGGACGAGCAGACCTACGAAGGCATCTCCGCCGACTACGTGCTGCTGGTGATGCGCTACCTGGGCGTGCGGTTTCAAATCCTGAATTACGCCAGCCGTGATGCGGCGCTGGAGGCCGTGCGCCAGGGCAAGGTGGATATGCTGGTGGATGACGGCGTCGGGCAGATAACTGCCCCGCAAGGGCTGGCGTACAGTCAGCCGTTTATTCCCGATCGCCCGGTGCTGGTTTCGCGCCAGGCGGACATTGCCGCGCCGGTCAAGCTGTCAAAAGGGGCTCGCATTGCGGTGGCAGAAGGCTGCCTGTGTGAAGCCTGGGTCAAACAGCGGTACCCGGGCGTCACTGTAACGGCATTCCCGTCGGCGCCAAACGGCATGTCTTCGGTGGCCTTCGGCGAAAATGATTACTACATCGGCGGATTTACCCTGTCGAGCTTCCTGATAGAGCGTAACTTCATCAACACCCTGTCCATCGTCGATATTCTGCCCGACCGAAACAACGGCGCGCGCTTTATTTTCAAACAGGACAACAGCGTGCTGATGCGGGCGGTCAATACCGTGCTGGGGGCGCTTACGCCGGTGGAGCACAAGGTTATATTCCGCCACTGGAGTCAGGGGCCAAACCTGTGGCTGTTTGAATCCACGCTGCCGCTGAGCGAGCGCGAGACGCAGTGGCTGGCGCAGAACAAAGATCTGCGCGTGGTGATCAATCCGCTGGACGCGCCGTTTACTCAGCTAAATGCCCGGCAAGAGTTTCAGGGCATTGCCGCGGACGTGCTGCGGCTAATCCATCTGCGAACCGGGCTGAACTTCACCGCCGTGGCGGCAGACAACATGCCGGATATGCTGGCCACAGTGGCAAAGCACAGGGCCAGCCTGTTCGCCGCCGTGAGCTTCAGCCAGGATCGCGATAAACAGCTGCTGATGACGCGCCCCTATGTGCAGCCGGAATTCGTGCTGGTCGTCAAAGAGAGTCCCGCCGCTCCGGCTAACATTAGCGGAGCCAAAACGGTGGCCATCACGCCGGACAACGTGCTGCGCGGGCAGCTTGAAAAGCAGTACCCGCAAATACACTTCATCGACGCGAAGAGCGCCAGCGTGGCGATGAAAATGGTGGCCGACGGCAAGGCTGATGGGGCGGTGCATAACCTGATCGGCGCCCGCTACATGATTGAAAATGTCTTCCCCGGCCAGCTCAAAATTGCGGCAAGGGTCGCCGATAAACCCGCGTTGATTGGTTTTGCCGTCGGGCGCGACAGCCCTGAGCTTTACTCGATTTTGAACAAGGCGCTGGCGGATATTCCGCCACGGGATATTTCTCTTATCGTCAATAAATGGCAGACGACGCCCAACGTTAAGCTGGATACCTGGTCTGAGTACCGGCACGAATTCTACTGGCTGGCCGCCATCTTCTCGGCGCTGGTGCTCACCTCGCTGGTATGGGTGTATTACCTGCAGCGCGCCAACCGCTCGCGCAAAGAGGCTCAGGCCCGGCTGCAGGAGCAGGCCACGTTTCTGGCAACGCTGTTTAACGGCACGGCGGTGCCGGTGTACGTCATCGGGCGAGATGGCCGCATTATCAACAGCAATGCCGCGTTTGCACGCTTTTTTGACCGCATACCGGGTAACCTTCTGCAGCAGCCGCTGAGCGAGGATAAACACCCGCTGGCTGCGGTCTGGCAGCAGCTTGAGCCGGGGCTCGATTCTCCCGAAGGGCTGGCGGCGTCGCCCCAGCGTTTTCTGGTCAATAACGGCGCTGAAGCGCGGGCTATCCTGCACCAGGCCGTGGCCTTTCGGGATAAAAACCAGCGTGTCGCCGGGCTGATATGCAGCTGGCAGGATATGACGGAACACGATCGGCTGCTGATGGAAACCTCCCGCTCCCGCGAACAGGCGGAGCAGGCCAACCGCAGTAAAAGCACCTTCCTTGCCACCATGAGCCATGAAATCCGCACCCCAATTGCCGCCATTATTGGTCTACTGGAGCTGGCGGTTACCAGCAAAGGGCCGCGGGAGAACGAGGCCGAAGCCGTGCGCGTGGCTTACGAATCAGCCCAGTCGTTGCTGGGCCTGATTGGCGATATTCTCGATATGGCGAAAATCGAGTCCGGCAAACTTGAGCTTACCCCGGAATGGGTCCGGTTTGATTCTCTGGCCGCGCCGATTGTCAGGGTGTTTGAGGGCCTGGCGCGACAGAAAGGGCTCCAGCTAAGCTGCCATGTCGATCCGCTCCATCCCGATGAAATTTGGATAGATCCGATGCGCCTGCGGCAGATCCTGTCCAATCTCGTCAGCAACGCGATTAAGTTTACGCCTCAGGGTTCGGTGGCCGTGCAGGTCAGCTGCCCGGCTGATGGCGGCGAGGGGCAGCTGGTCTTCTCCGTGTCGGACACCGGCATCGGCATTCCTCAGCCGGAACAGGCCACCATTTTTGACCCTTACGTCCAGTCAGAAGAGGGAAAAAAACAGAGCGGCACCGGCCTCGGGCTGGCTATCTGCCAGCAGCTGGTCACCATGATGGGCGGGACCATTACCCTGCACAGCCAGGCCGGGAAGGGCACGCGGATCGAAGTTTGCGTGCCGGTTCACTCCCGGGACGGCGAAGAGGTGCAGGCCGGTGAGAATGAGGCGCAGGTCAGCGCTCTGCCGCCGCTTAATATTCTGACGGTGGACGATCACCCGGCCAACCGCCTGCTGTTAAAACAGCAGCTTCTGCGCCTGGGGCACCGGGTCACCGAGGCTGAAAACGGGGCGCAGGCGCTGGAACTTTACCAGGCCGGGGAATTTGAACTGGCGATCACCGACTGCAGTATGCCGGTCATGGACGGCCTGGAGCTCACCCGCCGCCTCCGGGCCGGGCAGCGCAGCCCGCTGGTTATTCTTGGCCTGACAGCCAACGCTCAGCCGGAAGAGCGCAAACGCTGCATAGAGGCCGGGATGGATGACTGCCTGTTCAAACCGCTCCGGCTCCCGCAGCTTGAAGCGGTGTTAAACCGCATTCCCCGGCAGGAAACCAGTGCCCAGGTCGAGGATCTCGAGCTGGAGACGCTGGTGGATTTACCGGCGCTAAGGGCGCTGGCCAGTCATGACGCAGAGCTGCTCCGTGGGTTACTCAAAGCAACTTATGATGAAAACCAGCGTGACGCCGGTCGCGCCCGGCAGCAGCTGGATCGGGGTGACCTGGAGGGGCTGGCGCAGAGCCTGCACCGCCTGGCGGGCAGCGCCCGGATCGTCGGGGCGAACGATGTGGCCGAGGCGTGCCACGCCCTGGAACAGCGATGTGCGGAAGAACCCGAGCGCGAAGCGATAAACGCAGGGTTTGCAGAGATGACCCAAAAACTTAGCACTCTGAACCGGGCGATTGCCCGGTTTATCGGCATCGAAGTGGCGTAACGGTTCTTTGTTGGCTCGTTACGCCAACAGTTAATTGAAGGTCACCAGCAGCTCGGCGGAGGCTTTGATCTCTCCTGTCTGTAATTTGTCGCCGCCGGAGCAAAGCCGCCACGTCATCTTATTGGGGAAGCGTTTGATGGTGTCGGTCGCACCCATTATGCCTATATCTAGTGGCGTGGTATCAAATTTCACGCCATTCGCTGTACCGCAGAAGCCTTCCGGCTCGCCGGATAAAGTCCCGGTCAGATAGGCACCGTTAGGATCGCCGAAAGCCAGTTTATTGATTTCTGACGTTTTATACAGGCCGCTAAGCGCGTTAAAGCGGACCTCTATATTGGTGTCTTCGGTGTCCACATCCTGAGTGCAGTCCACATTAAAGTTCACCGTTTGTACCTTTAGCTCTGCGTCACGGTTTATATTCCGCGGCACATCACCAAAATTAATATCTCTGGGGGTATCAATATTGCACTCTAACGTGGAAATGCGCAGCGTGGTACCCGGCGGGAACCAGGGTTCCCTTAAATTCCCTGTGCCTCCCCACGTGTATGAGGCGGCATAGATTTGCGGGAATGGGATCCCTCGCTGCTGGGATTGATTTCCGTCAGCCACAATGACCCAATGTCCATCAAATTGAATGTGGCGGGCGCGGCTGGGATCAAGAATATCGGTTCCATAATCATAGGAGTAAAGCGTAAAGCACCACTGCCGAGGGGATCTTTTATCGCGTACCAACGGCAATACCTGAGTCTGTGATAAGCCTGCGCCGTCAATTTGGGCGGAACCGCCCTCTGTCGTAAAACTCCCGGAAATATTGCCATTGCCGCCACCAAAGGCGGCCGAGCGTGGCCAGTCAGAGTAAAAACTTATGCGGGGAGCAATGCCCACGCCAGGGGCGATTTCTAACGCTAATACCCCGGCGATTTCTTTGAGTCGGCTGGCTTCTATGCACTCCCCGGCCTGGTCGGAAAGTGAGGCGTACCCGTGGGGTGAAACGCTGGTTCCTTCATTCAGGTCGCCGTAAAGTGAGATCCCCCGCTGAAAACCAGCCCATAAAATTCCGGAGCCTTTGCCAATGGTGATGGTGTCTTTGGCCTGTGCGGTGGGCGCGTCAGAGAGCAAAAGCGCTGCCGCAACAAGAACCAGGGGGTTAATCCGTAATCGTTTCATCATCTGTCATTATCTCGTTACTGGCAGACAGCCGTCAGGCTGCGGACCGGGTTCGCCGCGGAAGGCTGCTGGTTTTTAAGGTTAAAGCTGGCCCGGCACTGCTGGGTCGCCTGCTGGCCCCATTTCAGTAACAGGCTGCCTTGTTCCGGCAGGCCGCTCATATAGACCTGCCCGGCGTCGCCGACGATGCCGGTAATCGGTTCACCTTCGGCGGTGTTAACCAGCGTGGCCGTGGTGCCAAAGGGCACCGCTGCGCCCGCGTGCTGCAGGGTGATTAACGCCTGGTAGCCCAGGCGGGTATTGAACTTTGACATGACTACCGCCCCTTTGGTGGGGTAGACGGTATTGCTGGAGTGGGTGAGGTCGACATCATCGGGCAGCGTCGACGGGTCGAGGCTGATGTTGTTCGCCTGATAGTCAGATAAATAAGGCACTACGGCATAGCCGAAGCCGTCAATGGCCGTGCCGCCTACGCCCGCGCGAGTGCCTTCCGCGCCCGGGGCATGGACAATGGCTACCGAACTGCCGAGCGACCGGCTGAGCGTCACGCCGCCCGGATGGATAACCAGGCCGCCGCTGCCGGACAGGTTCAGCGAACGGGTGCCGCTGGTCTGGCTGTAGCCCGCCGATACCGAGCCTTTACTGCCGGACCAGGCGCCGTTTAGCGAGGTACTGTCGCTCTGGGTCCGCTGGTTGCTCCACCCCTGGCGCACGCCCCAGGAGAGGCTGGAGTCCAGCGCGCTGCCGCTCAGGCCGGCCATCTGCTGCACCTGGCCGCTGTTGTTGCGGGTGGTCTGGTAGGTGGCATAGACCCGGTTCAGGGCGGAAGAGGCGTTGAACAGGCTGAAGGGCACCATCATGTTGAAGGCCAGCTGGCGGTTTTCCGGCCAGTTACCGTCGCCGCGGGTTCTGTCGATGGTGTAGGCCAGGCCGTAGCTGACGCCGCGGTAGCTGCCGTTATAGCCGGTGGAGAGCGTATTCATGACCCTGCTTTTGCCCCAGTAGTCGTTGCGGGCGGCCGATACGAACACCGATCCCAGGCCACCCAGCTGCTGGCTCATGTAAAGCTGAAAGGTAGATCGCGCCCGGGCCAGCGCCCACGGCTGGGTCTCTTTTTTCAGCTGATAGCCGAGGCTGTTGTAGTCTGAAAAGCTGTAATAGTCGCTGGTCGAGTAGCGGTAGGCGGCCAGGTCAATGGTGGTGCCAGTGCTGAGCATGCTTTTGGCGTAGCGCAAGCGGTAAGACTCGCCTTTTTGCTGCGCTTCCATACCGGGTATTTTGGCGCGCGAGGCCGTGACGTCAGCCGAGACGGCGCCCAGTTTCCCCAGCGAGACGCCCGCGCCGCTCACCAGCGAGAAATAATCCCGCGCCGTGAGCGCCCCGCCGTAGAGGGTAAAATCATAGGGCAGGCCGACGATGGCGGTGCCCTGCACAAACTCCGCCTCACGCGAGCCCACGGTAATGCCGCCGTTATAGCGGCCCGCGGTCACTTCATATTTTACGCTGCCCGGGCGGCGCATCACCGGCACCGAAGAGATGGCGATCGTCTGGCTGTGAACCGTGCCGTCGGCTTCGGTGACATACAGCGTCAGCTCTCCGGCCTGGCCGGTCTGGTTCAGATCGTCAATACGGAAAGGCCCCGGGGCGACGTAGGTCTGATAGATGATCGAACCGTTTTGCGTCACCGTGACGCGGGCGTTACTTTGTGCGATGCCCTCAATGACCGGCGCAAAGCCGCGCTGCACATAGGGCAGCATTTCATCGGACGAACTTAGCTTTACCCCCCGGAACGGAATGCTGTCGAGCACGTCCCCGGAGGTGCTGCTTTCCCCCGCCAGCAGCTCCGATCGCCATGCCGCAATATCTCGCATCAGATAAGTATTGGAAAAATCCGTGTGTTGGTAACGTTGCCCCGCCTGGCCCGGCGAGGTTTGCACGCTACGTGTCCAGTAGGCGTTGCTGCGCAGCCGCCAGGCGTGCAGGTTGGCGCCCAGACTCGTGCTGGCATACAAATTGGTGTTTTCACTGTCGCCCGGCTGGCTGCTGCGGCTGCCGTTGAGGCTGTAATTAAACAGCAGCGCCGGCACGCCGTGGTCCCACAATTCCGGGTCAACCACGCCGCGCGAACTCGGCTGCATGGCGACCTGCGGAATGCTCAGCTCAAGCTCCAGTTTGGCAAAGTTAAACCGGGCGCTGGCGTGCTCGATCAGATCGCCAATCGGCGGGGTAGCCTTGTCATCCTCAAGGCTGCGAAACACCTCCAGCCCCTGGGTATTCACCCCGACTTCGCGTAAAAAGGCGGGCGTCAGCTGTGGCACCACGCTGCCCTGAGCATCCTCGGCAAAATCAATGGCGTGCTGACCCATGTCGGTGCGGTTAACTTTCACCGTCACAACGTAATTGCCCGGCGGCACCTTGCCCGAGGTTGAGAAAACGCTTAAGTCGATGGACTGCGCGGGCACGCCGTTTAAGGTTAAGAACGCCGGGTCAAAATAGTCCTCGGCGAACGCGGGCGACAGCGGGGCCAGTAGCGCAAGGCTGACCAGCCTTGAGAGCAATTTGGGGCTCGGTTTTTTTTGTTTCATTATTTTGGTTTCCATTGCGTCTTCGGCCCCGGCTAGCCCTGCTTCAGCGGCTCGGTATGCCAGCCGTCTTCATCAATCAGCTGCCACTCAATCTGGCCAGCGGCGCCCTGTGGGAAGCGGTAGGTCTGCTCGCCTTTCGGCGGTACCATCAGCCGGAGCTGCGCTTTATCCAGGGTATTTTTGCCCACGCTCAGGCGGGCAAAGGTCAGCCAGTAGGGCGTGGGGTTTTTGGCAATCAGGGCGTCTCCCTGCCGGGTAAAACTCAGCTTCGCGGCAACATCTTCGATGGCATACTTTTCCAGCCCTTCGGGGCGATAAAAGACCTTCATGCTGTTCACGACCGCCAGCACGACCTTGTTTTCATTCTGTTGTTTTGCGTCCGTTTTTTCGGCAGGAATGGCTTTCATGGCGATAAAAAAGACCGATTCGCGATCCTGAGGCAGCGGCTCCGCATTGCGGCGAATGCGCACGGTCAGCTCGCCGTTGGCCTCCAGGCGTTCCAGCGGCGGGGTGACGATAAAAGGCGCATTAATGTGGCGCGCGTTATGGATATCAATGCTGCCGGTGGTCGGGTCGACCGGACGAATAAAGGATTGCACCAGCCACGACCGGCTGGTTTTGTTGTGCGCCGTGAGCGTGACGCCTTTTTTCTCTGCCGCCGGGTAAACCACGCGGGTGACGTAATAAGTCAGGCCCTTGCCGGCGCGGCCCGGCTCAGCGCTGGCCAATGCAGGCTGTAGCAGAGCGAACAGCGTCAGCAGGCAGGAGAAGGTGTGGCTTATCTTCATGGTAACTCCGTAGGGGCCGCGTCGGCCTTGCAGAGCGGGGCCAGCCCGCCGCGATCGTCCACCGCCTGCCATGTCACATGGCGTGTGGGTCCCGCCGCGTCTAAAACCTGCCTGCCGAAAGGCGGCAGCATCAGCGGGGAGGCGTCGGCCTGGTGGGGTTGACCGTCCAGGGTTAGCGCCCCAAGGGTGATAAAGTAGGGCGAGGGATTACGCACGCTCAGCCCATCCCCGCTACGGGAATAACGCAAATTGCAGACAGGTAATTCATTGTCGAGCTTCAGCTTTGCCGGGCGATAAAGCAGCTTGAGGTTAAAACGCAGGCCCGCCGAGACCTGGGCCGCCGCGTCGCTTTGCTGGCTGGCCGGAATCGCTTTAATTGAGAGATAAAACAGCGACTCCCGATCTTGTTCAGGCGGCTGCTCTTTGCGCAAAACCCGCAGGGTTTGTTCTTTCCCTGCGGCCAGGCGAAACAGCGGCGGGGTGACAATAAACGGCGTGCCGGCGTCATCTCCATCCAGCGCGGTCAGGCTCCGGCTGTGGATAAGCCAGGCTCTGTCGCTGTTGTTTTTGACGATCAGGGTTTGCGTTTTCTCGGCTGCGTTGAACACCAGTCGCGTTTTGGTCAGCGCAATTCCGCCGCCGTCGGCCTGAGCGACCAGCGGCAACAGAAGGCCCGCCACGCCCGAAGCACGGCTTAAAAGACTCAGCAATTTCATCATGACCTCAGGGGTGGTTCAGGGTGAACTCGATGGTGGCGTTAACTTCGCCCAGCGTAGCCGCCCGGCAGTTGGCAGTGGTGCCGCAGATCAGCCCGGCATAAAAGGTCAGGGTCTGATCGGGGACCACCGCGCCGGACGTGTCTAAGGTGACTTTCCCGCCATTGGGTAGTGCCGGATGGCTGTAATCCGGCGGGGTATCGCTTCTCACCAGCATCACGCCGATATTGTTAGCCGTGGAGGTTGCGTCATCGCGAAAGGCCCATTTCCCGAGGTTTTGCCCGTTACCGCTGACGCTGATAAACGGCCTGAGCGAGGTAGAGACATTGCAGTTTGAAATCTGCAGTTCCACTTTTTTGGCGCCAATAAGCCTGGAAGCTATAAGCTCTGCAGGCCGCACCGGATCCAGCAGCAGCTTAGGAATATCAAGTTCAAAATCGCAGCTGCCGGGCACCAGGTTGGCGGAAAAATTGATCACGGTTAACGAGCCGTGGGAAGGATTTAGCCCGGAGAAAGCCAGCAGCAACAGCAGGCCCGCCGACGCTTCAAGGCAGCTTCTGGCTAAACGCATTGTCACCCCCGTGGTCGTCGATAGTTACCCACTTCACCGTGCCCTTCGCAGCAGGCAGCGGCCAGGTATAGCTGGCAAACGGGGCGATCATTTTAGCGTCCGCTTTATCCAGCGGCAGATTTTTCCCCTCCAGGCTGAGATGGGCAAAGCTCACGTGATAGGGCGAGGTATTGGTGACTTTTAAGCCTTGGTTCACTCGGGAGAACTGCAGGTTTTTTTGCGCATCCAGCGCGGTGCCCGGCAAGCCTTTTGGCCGGTAGAACAGCTTGATGCTGTTGCCGATGCCAAAGCGGACCAGATGATTGTCGCTTTCACCGGTGCCCGGTTTGCTACCCGGAATGGCGCTGGCGCGGAAATAGAACACGGATTCACGGTCTGCTGGCAGGGAGGAACTATTCTCCAGAATACGCAGATTATGCTTACTATTCGGCTCCAGACGCACCAGAGGCGGAATCACGGTAAAAGGTGCCGGTTCAGCGTGGGATGACACCCGGCTAACCGCCGACTGCGCCAGCATCGGCGCGGCGCTGCCGTTCCTCAGGGTGACGTTGATACTTCCTGCGCCCTGGGGATATACCAGCCGGGTGGTATTAATCCCAAAGCCTTCAGCCTGAGAGACGGCTGTCACTGAGAGCAAGGCGGTGGCAAGCGATATATGCAGGAAATAACGAGTCATTGAGTTAACCTTTATTGAGCGGCGGGCCAACGGCTCCCGCCAAATATGAGTGGAATCAGTTGTAGTCAAACTGGAAGGTAATTGGCGCGAGAATGCTTCCCTTGGTGGTTGGGTTGTTAATGGCGCTGGTCAGACTAATATCAAAGCTTTTATTGAGCGCTTCTAAATCAGCTTTTGTCGGATTGTCAGTTTCTGAAGTGAAGTCTTTCAGCAGCACTTTATCCCCGGCTTTAACTATTGTTGGGCCGTCTTTTACCAGCGCGCCGATATCTGAGGTTGAAACACTATTAAATACCGCTGAATTACTGGCGGTGGTGGCACCGGTAACAATAAAGTTGGCCACATTTTTGCTGGTCGGCGTGCTGCAGTTTTTTAGAGAAACATCGACCTTTTGAGTATTTACCGGAGTCATTGCCGTGGCTAACTCAGCCGAGGTAAAACTGCCCAACTCCAGCGCCGGTGAACCGAGTACCACGTCACAGGTTGCTGCGGTAATGTTCGCGGTAACTGTCAGAGTGGCGTTCTTGCCCGCGGCCTGAGCCGGAGTCATCGCGGCCATCATCAGCAGAGCGGCAGGGGCCAGAGTGTAGAAAGATTTACGCATATCAAAATTCCTTTATCTTTAATTAAATGTTTTACCGTCACTCAAACCGAGTGAAAGGGGCTGTGTTGTCCGGCGTTAATAATCACTTGCGTAGCCTGGGGCAAACAAAAGCTATTACTGATGGCGGACATCTGCTTTATTCGCAAGGTGATGCTGTCTTGCGTTGAAATATAATAGGGGGCGGTGAATAACAGAAATAGTCAGCGGGCGATGTGTTACCTGTAGTCTCTCCATGGTGATAATGTAGGGGGACGACTACATGGCAAAGGCTTAAATGTTTATGCCTTCTCCAGCGGCGGGTAATAATAGATATTGGCAAACGGATACCTGTCATCCCTTCAGCTAAGGCTGACGCCAATGTCATCCAGGGATTACAAAAGTTAAAGCGGGCGATGATATTAATCGTAGGGCAGCCCGGTGATACTCGATTGAACTGCTCACATTATTATTCGATATTGCCTGAAATGAAAAAACAAGTACGTATTATCCCGACGGCCACCTTATGGATGGCTTTAACCGGCTGCACTCTGGTGCCAGGCCAGACGCTATCGCTGCCCGGCGACCCGGCGTCAGACGCAGAAATTAAGCAGCTTCATCAGCGGGTCAACGTTTATACCCTGACCCCGACGCTAATCGACCGGCTGCGCCCGGCAAAGGTCGCCGCCCGGGTTAATCCCGGGCTGGACAGGCAGCTCAATGAGTATGAATACCGCATCGGAAAAGGTGATGTACTGACGGTGACCGTATGGTCGCATCCGGAACTAACGACGCCGGCGGGCCAGTACCGCAGCGCCAGTGACTCCGGGAACTGGGTTGGCGCGGACGGAACCATTTTTTACCCCTACATTGGCCGCCTCAAAGTGGCGGGAAAAACGCTGGCCCAGGTCCGGGCGCTGATTACCGGCCAGTTGGATAAGGTGATTGAAAGCCCGCAGGTGGACGTCAGCATCGCCGCGTTTCGCTCACAAAAAGTCTATGTTACCGGCGAGGTGGCGCAGTCCGGCCAGCAGCCGCTCACCAATATTCCGCTGACGGTGATGGACGCGGTTAATGCCGCCGGCGGCCTGACGGCGGATGCCGACTGGCACAACGTGGTACTCACCCGCAACGGCCAGGAGAGCCGCCTTTCTCTCCACGCCCTGCTGCAGCGAGGCGATCTGTCGCAAAACCGGATGCTGTCCGCCGGCGATATCCTGTTTATTCCCCGCAATGACGCCCTGAAGGTGTTTGTTATGGGGGAGGTCGGGAAGCAAAGCACGCTGAAGATGGACCGCAGCGGGATGACCCTCACGGAAGCGCTGGGCAACGCCGAAGGGCTGCGCCAGGAGGTGGCCGACGCCAGCGGCATATTCGTTATTCGCCCGCTGAAGCAGGGCGCGGGTGGCAAAATCGCCGACGTTTATCAGCTCAACGCCCGGGACGCGCTGGCGATGACCCTCGGCACCGAATTCTGGCTCGAGCCCTACGATCTGGTCTGGGTCACCACCGCGCCGGTTGCCCGCTGGAATCGGGTGATTTCGCAAATGCTGCCGTCGGTCGTCGGCCTGCGCGATCTGACCGAGACGGGACGCCTGCTGAAGCCCGGAGTGGATAAATGGTGAGATCCGTGCTGGTGATTTGCAGCGGAAACCTTTGCCGCTCGCCGATTGCCGAGCGCTTGTTGCGCCGCGACTGCATCGGGCTTGCCGTCGACTCGGCGGGCACGCTTGAGGTTCCGGCGCATCTGGCCGATCCGCTGGCCGCCAGCCTCTGCTCCGGCAGCGGGCTTACCCTGGCCGGTCACTCGCCGCGAAAGCTCACCGTTGAAATGGCCCGGCAGTATGACCTGCTGCTGGCGATGGAGCCGCACCACATTAGCGAGATAGTCGCCCTTGCGCCCTGGGCCCGGGGGAAAACGCTGCTTTTTGGCCACTGGTCCCGACGCCGGGCGATCCCGGATCCCTGGCGGCGCGGCCCGGCATTTTTTGAACATGTCTTTGGCCTGCTGGAGCAGGATGCCCGGGAGTGGGCGCTCCGGCTCAATTCTCATGAATAAAAGGTATTTTTTATGTTTGCAGAGGAAAGCGCGCGTTTAACCCGCCGTCCCCCCGTCGAAGAAATTGACTTAGTGCATCTGCTACACAAACTACTCAGCGGCTGGAAGCTGATGACCGCCGTCACCTTAACCGCTTCGCTGGCGGGGCTGTTAATCGCGCAATCTTCACCGCCTCGCTTTAGTACAGACGTGCTTATTCAGGTTGAAAAAAAACAGGCAGGGCTTTTGCCGGGCGGGCTGACCCGCCTGATGCCGGAACAAGCGTCAGGCACTGAGCCTGAGGTGGAGATCCTTCAGTCGCGGATGCTGTTGGGGAAAACCGTACGTGACGTCGGGCTACAAACTGTTATCACCCCGGTCTACTTTCCCATTTTAGGCAGTCGATGGGCGCAGTTCACGGGAACGGTTCCTCCTTTGCCGGACATCGGGGCTTTTTCTATTGCCGACGGTAAAACCGCCACGCTGCTTGTGGGAGACGCGCATCACTACACCCTTGAACTGGACGGCGACCGGCTGGCAGGCAAAGTGGGGCAGACGCTGCGTGGGAAAGGGGTAAGCCTCGCGGTTAACGCCCTGAATGCTGCCCCAGGAAGCCGGTTTGTGCTAAGCGGAGTCACGGAGCAGCAGGCCATCCAGACGTTGAAAAAGGCACTCAGCGTGACGACCAGGGGGAGCGAAAGCGGGATGCTGCACCTTAGCCTCAGCGGCACCCATCCGCATCAGCTGGCGCGTACTCTTAATCTTCTGGCGGATAATTACCTGCTGCAAAATGTTGCCCGGCAGACGGATAAAGAGGCGAAAAGTCTCGAGTTTCTCAATCAACTGCTGGCGGAAGTGCGCGCCACGCTTAACGACGCGGAGGGCAGGCTCAACCTGGCCCGGCAGAGTAATGACTCGGTCGATCTTAATCTGGAAACCAAAGCCGTACTGGAGCAGCTGGCCGCCGTAGATAGCCAACTGAATACGCTCACGTTTGAAGAGGCTGAGATAGCCCAGCTTTATAAAAAGGAGCACCCGACATACCGCGCGCTTGCCGGGAAACGGCTCACGCTGGAAAAAGAGAAACTACGTCTGAATCAGCGCGTGGCCAATATGCCAGCCATTCAGCAGGAGATCTTCCGGCTGAGCAGAGAAGTCGACTCCGGCCAGGAAGTGTATATGCAGCTGTTAACCCGGCAGCAGGAGCTGGGCATTACCCGGTCCGGCATCACTGGCAATGTGCGTATTATTGACACCGCCCCCGTGCCCGTTGAGCCAGTGTCCCCTAAAAAAGGCTTTATTATTGCCCTCTCAACCCTGCTGGGGTTGCTGGCCGCCTGTGGGTTTATTCTTGGCCGTGGTTTGCTCATTCAGCGTATTGAGACGCCCGGGCAGCTGGAAGCGCAGGGGCTGAACGTCTATACCACTCTGCCTCACTCCGCCTGGCAGGCGTTGCATTCGCGTAAACCGCGCGGCGGCCTGTGGCCCGATAAAAAGATAAGCCCGGCCAGCGCTCCGGCATTGCTTTGCCTGGCCAACCCCACCGACCTCTGCGTCGAGGCTATCCGGGGGCTAAGAACCAGCCTCTGGTTTGACACGATGGAGACAGGCCGCAACGTGGTGATCATTTGTGGCGCAACCGAAAACAGCGGCAAAACCTTTGTCAGTACATCGCTGGCTACGCTGGTGGCGCAGGCCGGGCAGAAGGTGCTTTTTATTGACGCGGATATGCGTCGGGGCGATGCCCATAGAATGTTTGGTCTGGATCGCGGGGAAGGTCTGTCGGCCTTGCTGAACGGGGATGTATCCAGTCAGCAAGCGGTAAGCCGCTTCCACGCTGGAGGATTCGACGTTATTACGCGGGGGAGATCCCGGCAGGATCCCATCCCATTGCTGGTGGGAGAAAGTTTCCCGGCTTTACTGGCCTGGGCGAAAGAGACTTATGACATGGTTATTGTCGATACTCCGCCCGTGCTGGCCGTAAGCGACGCGGCGATAATCAGTAAATCCGTTGCGAGCCTGACGCTGCTGGTGACAAGGGCAAGGCTTAACAGCCTGAAGGAAACCACCCAGAGTATTACCCGGCTGGAGCGAGAAGGCGTTCAGGTTAAAGGGATAGTGCTCAACGGCGCGGTCTCAAATGCGATGACGGAGTACTGTTCCGGTTACCGAAGCGCGGGATATCGCTATCAGTCTGAGGATGAAAGCGCCGAAAGAAATCGGGCATAAGAGAACCCGGCGGGGGAGCCAGCTCTCACCGCCTTTTCATCGTTGGCTGCGCCGCGATAAAATTATCTATCGCCTGGTTCAGCGTCTGTACCTCCCCGAGCACGGCATCCAGCGTTTGTGCCTCAATGGCATAGCCCCCAGGTTGCCCGCAGCGCTTTTCCAGGTTAGCGCACAGGGTCGCAACCTTTATTGCCCCAATGATCCGCGCTGAACCCGCCATCCGGTGTAAACTGCGGGTCATCCCCGGCAGGTCATCTTCATCGAAACAGAGTCCCGCCACCTGAATATCACGCAGATTTTCGTCACGCGTGGTACACAGTAATCGGGTTAACATCTCGTCATCATCATGCACAAGTTCGCGCAGGGCGCGTATATCCAGCAGCGTACTCAGGGTATCCGGCTGCCACTGAGCTGCGCCCGAAAGGCGAGGGATCCCGGCAAGTAACGCTTCCAGCTGAGGCAAACGCAACGGTTTAAACAGGCATTTGTCCATGCCGGCCGCCAGGCAGCGGACGCGTTCCTCCGGCTGAGCGTTGGCCGTTAGCCCCATGATAGTCAGGCCGCCAGGCTGCTGATTACGAAGCCGCCGCGTCAGTTCAAACCCGTCCATCACCGGCATATTACAGTCGGTGATCACCAGCTGAATATTGTGCTGGTGCCAGAGCGTGAGGGCCTGTTCGCCGTTTTCAGCTTCAATCACGGTGTGTCCCAGCCGCGTTAACTGGCGTTTCAGCAGCAGGCGGTTCGCCGGGTGATCGTCTACCGTCAGAATGGTCAACGGCAGAGAGCTGTTTCCCGGCAGCGGCGCGTTTTGCCCTGGCAGGATTTTCGTCTCTCGGGTCAGAACCGGAATACGCACGCAGATGCGGGTACCGCGTTTAGGCTTACTGCGCAGCTGTATCGTCCCGTTCATCATCGCTACCAGCTGCTCGCAAATAGCCAGACCCAGTCCGGTACCGCTCTGTTTTTTGCCCGCCTCTGACTGTTCGTAGGGGTTGAAGATCAGCCGCTGTTCCGCCTCGCTAATGCCAATCCCGGTATCGGTCACCACCATTTCGAGTATCGCCTGCTCGTGCCGCCCGGGTAAACAATGCACCTGTACCTCAACGGAGCCGTGGCTGGTGAATTTAATGGCGTTGCCGATCAGATTGGAGAGAATTTGCCGCAAACGCATCGGATCCAGCAGCAGTTCGTCCGGGTGCAGGATATCAACCTGGTGATGCAGGCGGAGTCCTTTTTGCCGCGACAGTCCCTCAAAAACCCGAACAACCGGCGCGGTGAGCGCATCAAACCGCACCCACTCCGGGGACAGTTCCAGCTTGCCGGACTCAATTTTAGCCATATCCAGAATGTCGCCAATCAGCCCCATCAGCGACAGCGAGGATTCATAAGCCACCCGCACCGACTCGTGATCTTCTTGCCGGTGATGCTGGGTCACCGCCAGCTCCAGCAGGCCAATAATAGCGCTGATCGGGGTTCGAATTTCGTGGCTCATGGTGGCGAGGAAGGTACTTTTCGTTCGATTTGCCTGTTCGGCATGCTCGCGGGCCAGGGAGAGGTCGGCCAGCAGCCGCTGGTGGTCGGTAATATCCTGCCAGCTGCAAATTAGCCCGGTTATGCTGCCGCGCGCGTCGCAAAAAGCCTCAAACTGATAGATCACGTCGCGATCTTCTACACCGTTATTGATCTTCCCGCGCTGAGGAACCAGACAGTATCCGCCGTCGCCTGATTGCGCCGCCTGTGTCTGATAAATGGTGTGCAGAGGATGGCCAGCGGAGGAGGGCTGCAGCGCGTGGACAGCGTCCGCGTTATGACGGAAGAACTGTTCCCAGGCGGGGTTGTGGTTGATCAGCTTCCCGGCCGTATTAATCACGCAGACGGGCACCGGCGTACCGTTAAATAAGGTTTCAAGAAACGTGGCCTGTTGCTGGAGGCTCACCTGAGCCTCTTTTCGCAGGCGCACCGCCCGGTGCAGGTGGTAATTCCAGAATGCCGACGTAAGCCCCAGAAGGGCTAATATCCCGGCCAGCCAGTAAAACTCACGCCGGTAGGTGAGCCAGGTTTCAAGCTTGATATCCGGCGTCCCCTGCCATTTGGTGGCCAGCTGCGAGATATCCCGGGGAGGGATCGCCGCCAGCGCCTTATTTAAAATACTCAGTAACTCGGGGTTATCCCGCGCTACGCCAAAGGCAATACGGGCCGGCTCTTCCCCCAGTCGGGTGGCTATTGTGAGCCGGCCCCGGAAATAGCGATCAATCATATAGCGGGCGGCAATCAAATTATTCACCGCGCCATCCACGCGCCCTTCATCAACCATTTGCAGGGCAATGCTGGTATTTTCAACGACGATCAGTTTGATTTTTGGGTAATTTTTACTTAGCCAGGTGGTCAGGGCGTGGTCAGGGGTAATGGCCAGGGTCCGGGTGGCCGCCAGCGTCATTGGGGTCGTCAGCGTGTTCTGGCTGACCATCACATAAGGCGGGCGGGCGTAGGGCCGGGTAAAAAGCACTTTGTCTTCCCGCCCGGGGCTGAAGGGCAGGGAGCCGATAAAATCGGCTTCATGATGCTGAACCATGGCCACCATTCCGCTCAGCGTAGCGGCTTCAACCATCGTGAAGTTGATGCCAGTGCGTAAATGGATCAAACGCAAAAGGTCGGCCGCCATGCCGTTAAACCGGTTTCGGCTGTCGCTGAGGGTGAAAGGGGCTTCCATGGAATTGACCACCACGCGTAGCGCTTTATGCTGGTCAAGCCAGCGTCGCTCTTTGTCCGTGAGCTGAAGCCGGGCGGCAGGTTTCCATACCCCAAGACCCTGGCTCCAGTGGGCAAAGATTAGCTCGTGCTGCCGCGGTGTCATCGCGTCCAGGGCGGTGTCAATACTCCGCTGGAGGGGGGCATTGTCCGCTGAAAAAATAAAGCGTGGGCCGGTGTTTTGATCTTTAAAGACATTGACGACCGACAGCGTAGAGGCATAGTTGCGTTCAATGAGATAGCTGGCGGATATCAGATTGCCAATAAAGTAATCATTCTCGCCAAAGGCGACTGAGGCCAGCGCGCTTTGGGCCGAGGGAAAACGCATGATGCGGATTCCCGGATAGCTGGCTTCAACCCAGCTGTCGCTCAGATAGCCATCGGCCATGGCTATTTTGCTTCCGGCGGGCAGCGGATCAAGATCCGACATCGAGGTTTCCCGGGATACCAGCACCGGATGATCGGCCACAAACTGGCGGCTTTGTAATAGAGCGTGGTCCGGCTGGCGCTGACCCCCTCCGTCATCGATGAGCAAATCGCTTTCGCCGTTGGACAGGGCGTTTAGCGCGTGCGCTCTGTCGGCGTAATAGACAATCTGGAAACGCAGGCCAAGAGACTGGAGGATCAGCGCGGTATAATCGCTGGAAAGGCCTTCCAGCGTGTCGTTATCCACCACCAGGCCAAAAGGCGGGTTCTCTGGCCCATAGACACCTACCTTTAACTCTCTTTTTTCCCCGAGCCAACGCCAGTCGCTGTCTGCGAGAGAGAAGGTTAACGCCGTCCAGGGTTCCCTGCTGTGCAGGCGCATGGGGGAGGCCGTCTCGGCCCGGAGACCGGCAAAGTTAAGGCCGAGAAACAGCGCAAATAAAACGAGTAAACGGGGCATGAGGGTATTAGTCGATATTATTCCGCTGGGTAAATTCGTAGAGTTCAATCATGTTTTCTAATTCCAGCTTTTCTAATACCCGGCTCTTATAGGTGCTGACTGTTTTATCGCTGATATTCATCACCTTCGAAATATCAACCACCTTCATACCGCGGGCCAGTAAAGTTAATACCTGCAGCTCCCGGGTAGAGAGGCTGGACATTTTTTGCTGATCGCTAAGTTCCCCGCCGGCCGAGCTCTGACGTCCACGATTGAGCGGGAAAAAGCCATACCCACCTTTAATGGCGCGCACCGCGTCCTGCAGCTCCGTCAGGTTATTGCGTTTACTGATAAAACCGTCGGCACCGGCATTGACACAGCGCTTCACATAATGTTCGAGATCTTTGCCGCTTAATACCAGAATCCCGCCCGTGAAGCCGTTATTGCGAAGGCGTAAAACGAGATCTATCCCATTCAGGGAGGGCATATCGATATCCAGAATAATCAGCTCAGGCGAGTATTTTCTGGTGAGCGCCAGCGCCTCCAGACCGTCGTCCGTCTCTGCGCAAACTACCATATTGTCTTTTTCAAGCAGCAGCCTGACCGCCATGCGAACAACCGGATGGTCATCAACAATAAGAACATCCTTCATAATATAATCCTGTGAGTTTATTTACGGCTGATAATGCGATCCAATCATTTAATTATTTTCAAAATAATAGAGTGATAAGTGCTTGTTGGCAATGTTTAATTTAGTCAGGATCCCCCTACATAAATTATATCCTTTGACTACAGTAAAATCGCTGCCCCCTGATATTGGAATAATAATTTGTGATTTATAATAAAACGAAGAGGTGTATTCTCAGTGAGTGTCGGCGGATAAAAGGAAAAGTGTAATTTATTTTTTAAATGAAATATTATTCTGCGCCGATAACTATTTTCAATTCCCTGCGGATAAATAGCTGAATCCGATTGGGGATGCTATTTACCCGGCGAGCGAGATTATGAAGCCAGGCGTATTGTTAGCCAAATTCATGCCTAAGGGACTCAATGAAACTTCTTATTTTAACCGTGGGCCTGAGCCCCGCCGGCAGCAATATATGCATAGGCCGACTCGGGCAATCATACTCAGGCAGAACCTGCACAAGGTGGCCTTTAAATGAATGATAAAAAGTCTATTCCGAACCAGAACTGCTGGGAGTCCTGGAACCCTGACGAGCTAGCGTGTAGGCTCGGCTATGTTTCAAAGCCCTGGTGCGTAGTCGGCGGGTGGGCGCTGGATCTCTGGCACGGCGCAAAGACTCGTGAGCATGAAGATATCGAGTTTACAATTTTACGCGAGGATTTCTCTGTTTTCCGGCAGGCACTCGCAGGTATGGAATTTTTCTCCGTGAATGACGGTGTACTCACCAGGCTGGCTGAGGGCCTGGCACCTGGAGTGTATATCTCTCAAATCTGGTGTTTTGATCGGTCCGCAGGATACTGGCGCGCAGATATGATGCTGGAACCGGGCACGCCAGAAAACTGGGTCTACAAACGCGATCGTCAAATCAAACGTCACAGGGACGAAATGGTTGGCGTGACGACTACCGGCATACCTTACCTGAATCCTTCCGCGGTACTGCTGTTTAAAGCAAAGTACAGTCGTGCGAAAGATAAAGTGGATTTCTTCAGGGCTGCACCGAGACTGTCGCCGTCGGAGTGTTTATGGCTGCAGAGCTGCCTTGAGCATCAGCACCTGGACCATGTGTGGCTGACAAAGCTGTGATGCAAATCGGGGAGGGTATACAAGTATTCTGAGGATAATGCATAGGTCTGTGGCTGTGGTGTGTGAAGTCGCACACTTACAAATTTAATTTAACTTATGTTTAGTAAAAATCCAGTTCATGAGGTGATGACTCATATCAAATTGTTTTAATTGTGTTTTTTTAGAAAAAAATGAATTAATCTCCAAAAGCATTTATGAACTAACAGGGAATGCGCGTCTTATGAGCATTTCCTAGCAGCTTACTCGGCTTCACCATTTTCCACCTTAATCGCGTAACCAAGCACATGAGTATTTAGGGGGCATCTGATTGTTTACTTGAGTAATTTATGATTTTCTGTAACATTTAGATGCACCACAAAAGCTAATCAGAACTAATTCATCTGAGGGCGGTAGCGTTGTCAAGGTTGGTTCGCCTTGTCTGAGGCGTTTTAGTCCAGCAAGATAGTTCTATCTATTTGAATGAGATCTAAGTAGACCGAGTTGTGTGAAGCGAGCGCCAATTCAATTTATCTATAAAGAACTTAGACATTGTGATGAAACTTTTCATCTCAAAATAGGGGTTAATATAAGAGGCTAACAATTACCTTGTTAAATGAGATTTTCAATCTTCTGCCTGGCCAATAAAACATAAAGGTATAAATAATGGATGCAGTAGAGTTAATATTCTGTAAATCAATTAATTACTTTGATTATACTTCAGTTAACCCAAAGAAAACCAATTACATATTAATATCGCCAAGTGACGATAATTTTAATGACTTTGGGAAAATCACCTCGGTTTTAATACGTGCACAATTTGAAGATGATAAGGTTGAGTTCCGTACAAAACTAGCAATTCTCGACGTAAAAGGAAGCAATCAAGAACTTACTCTAGTAGAGTATTTTAACAAAACAAATAATAATGACACTCTAATATATCCAAATGATGACGTGCTTTATTTTTCGCAATGCCAGTCCCTAGAGACTTACAGATATTTGCATCGATGTGTTGGAAAAGAAAAGTCAGACATTATTCTGACTAAAATTAATGACCTGAGCACTATACGGAATAAGAAAAAGTATCTAAATAAATTTAGGCTATTTATTAAAAGCAAAATATTTCAAACGTCCTTAATAAGGACCTCGGAGAGTTATTACGCCTTCAAAAACTCAAATTTTATAAGTGGTGAAATAGAATCACAAGAAATAAAAAATAATGAATTAGAATTCTCGGTTGATATTGATGACGGAGAGTTAAACAGGATAAATCTTGGCTTTAATTTTTCTTATAAAAAAAAACACCCTCGAAACATAATAACTATTATTGGCAGTAATGGTAACGGGAAAAGTAGGACGTTAAGTAATATTGCAAAAATGGCTCTGAGTGGCTCTAAATCTTATGGAGATAGAATAGAAGTAAACCGGATTTTATTATTCGCACCTAGACATGAGTTGCGCTCATTCCCATCCGAACATTGGAAAAATCCGGCAACGTACTATAGAACATTTCCAACAACAAGATCATATCAAACGCGAAGTAAAAAAACCACAACTGAAACCATTTTAGACATTGTCCGAAGCGAAGAAACTATTGCTGGCAGGTCACGATGGGAAATTTTCTCTGAATCTTTGAATGGGCTAACTAATCACGGTGAAATTTATCTAAAAGGAAGTTCACCCAAGGAGTATTATTCTCTTAAATTCTTAAACGATCAAAAAGAAAATAATAGCCTCCTGGGTTGGGGTACTGTTCAAGAAGATCTTGAACCAATTCGACTTATTCAAGGTAATGAGTTTAAATTAAGTAGTGGTGAGATTAGCTTTCTAAAAATAATCACCAATATGACGATGCACATCGAGAATGGGAGTCTCTTACTGATAGATGAGCCTGAAACTCATTTACATCCTAACTTCATATCGCTAATAATATCTGCTTTACATAAAATATTGACAGCCACAGGTTCATATTCAATAATATCAACACACTCTGTTTATATTGTACGAGAGGTCCCTCAAGACCAAGTGATTATTCTAGAGAGGGATGAAAAAAACAATGTTGTCCAAAAAACAACAGGAATGACTACATTAGGTGCAAACTTAGGTTCATTATCATCATTTATATTTGGAGAAAATAGTCGCTCTAAGCTTGTTAATGAAATAGCCAAAAAGGTAATTAGAGAACACAGATCTTTTGAAGAAATTGAGGGCTTATATAGAGATTCTTTTTCAATTGAAATGCTTTCACTTATAAGAGGCATGATGAAATGAAGTATTTCAATCAACCTCTTGAAAATGATATAGATAAAATCACAAAAATTGCGAATGCAAATTATTCCGGTTCAAAGCTGATTGAAAATAATCTGAACATTTTCATCGAGAGATATAAAGAATATTATTCATGCAAAGGCGCTGCGCTAAGTATTAATGGTATGCTTGGACTAAATGACGCAAGAGAAAGCATAAAAAAGTTATACAAGAGCAAAGGAGAACAATTATCTTTCATAAAAGAATTGCGAAATAAAAATACAGGAAAATGTTGTTCAATGTGTGGGGCTAATTTAAGTACCCAAATAGATCATTTTCTTCCCCAAGAATTTTTTCCGGAATATTCTATATTAAGTGCTAATTTAATTCCGATTTGCAAATGCAATCAAAAAAAAGGAAAATTTACTGTAGGGGGTAATATTGACGAAATATTATTACATCCTAGATATGAAAAAAAACTTTCCAAACGGATTATCACGGCTAAAATAAGAAATCATGATGGTGCAATTGAAATACATCTTGAATTCAATCCTCCAAAGAAAATATCGAATGCTAAAGGCTTAGCTTTTCATTATGAAAAGATTGTTGACTCTGATTTATTGATTACTACTATCAGAGAGCGGTTTTATGAAATGAAGCGCGCACCAAGTTCGGTAGTATATACTCTTGCAGATCGAATCAATAGTCCGCAAGAACTGAGGAATATTCTATTTTCCCACCTACGGTCATTTGATAAGCGGCATCAAAGTCAAAACAATTGGGAGTCCATATTTATTCATGCATTGCTTGAGAAAAGAACTTTTAATTGGATATGGAGGAAAATATCAGCGCCCGACCGAAAGTATGATGAATCTTTTTAAAAAGCTCTTTCGCGTCAATAGTGGCAATATTGTTTTTTTATCATTGTTCTCTTTCTACTGACATAATGATTGTCCGACAGTGGAGCCAATCGAAATTGTTGACAGCTAAATAACTGATCCTAATACCGCTACACTTTAGCCAGCCCATGTTTCCCACCGGGGAATGGGCTGACAGTATCCATAAAGTGACGAACCTTTTTCAACAGTTGCCACATTGAACGGCATTGGTGATTTCGGGTTACTGTCTCATGAAGCGCCTGCCATAACCGTTCGACATGATTGACCTAATCGTTTTTGCCGGCCGGTATGTCGCTTTCAGGTGTTTTAACAGACTGATAAATAAGGACGAACCTTTACTGTTCCCACCAACGTAGCTGACTTTTCCCGTACCGCTGTGCAGCGCACCGGCAAGATAGTACTTTTCATTCTGACCCGGCGTGACAACGCGCTTTTGCTGCCCACGTAGCTGCCAGTCTGCACCAATTTTGGGATTGAGGTGAATATCCACTTCATCTTCGTAAAACACGGGGTTTTTCGCACAGCATTTCGCCAGTGCTTCAAGAATAGCGACCATTTTTTCTTCTTTGTGTGGGTCACGGATACGCAGTGTCGGCGCGGCTCTCCGCCATACCAGTCCGGCAGTAGGCAACCATCGACGGATGGTTGAAGCATGTAGCGGACAACCGGTGACATCACGGATTTTTATCGCCAGCAGTTCGGTACTCCAGCGGGAACGCTGATAACCGAAATCACCGGGAGAATGCTTAACAAGCTCACGCAGCAATGCGCAAATATGTTCGAACGGCCAGCGTCTCCCACGTCCTGACGGTAATGATTTCAGACCTTCTGCGCCAGACTGCGTGAACCAGTTAATCTAGCGACCAATGGATGAGCGGGCGCAGCAGAGCGTTCTGGCAACATGACAGACGGTGTCACCACGATGCAGCATCAGCATGGCGGTGAGTCGCCGGGCGTGGTTTTTGTCCTTTGTTTTATGGATAGTTTTCTGCATCAGACGTCGTTCGGTTCTGGGTATTGGTGCTATGATCGGCATTGCTCAGTCCGGCTGGTGATTTGGGATATTCAGCGATTGATCAGATCGCATAAACCGGGCTGAGTTCCCCCTGAGTGATCTACTATTCCGAGCAGTTAATTAGCAGTAAGAAACCTATTAATTTCCGCCAAAGTGCGGGCAAGGTACAGCGAGACAACGACTCAGGAGTGTCTAGATTATCCGTGACGATTCAATTCAAGGAGTGTTTTCGAGTCTTATGAAAGTTAAAAATTCTGCGATTATCTATACAGGTTATGATTATCAGACTCTGCAGGGAGTAAAGCTACTTGCTGAATGGCTTCATAGTCCGACTCAGTATGATAGGGTGGCATTTGAAGCCGACACGGATAGTAATGAAACGCCTGAAGGTATAGACGATATTGTCTGTGAACGACCAGATGGTGTTAGAGATTATTGGCAAGTAAAATTCACCCCCTCCCCGGAGAAGGATGAAAACCGCCTCACGTGGGAATGGTTGTTGAAGATCTCAGGTAAAACAGCAAGGTCTCGTTCCATTCTTAAAAAGCTCTATGATGCTATTAGTGCTGTGTCTGCTGAAAAACTCGGGGATGTTATTCTTTTGACCAACAAACGGCCGGACAGAGCTATGGAATCCTGCCTGCTCGGTTCGAAAATAGACTTTAGTCAAATTGATGATAACTCACAGCTTGAGATTACTCGCCAACTAGGAAATAAAGAAGCTGCCATTTTTCTTTTTTCGAAATTGACTGTCCAGCATAGTGATGGTGACTATCTTGCGATAAAACGTAGTCTTCGGGCTGAGCTTCTGAAATTTTCCGACGATACAGGCGTCGAACGGCTTGTAGCAAGAGCACGTGAATGGGCAATGTTTAAGGACAATCCACCAGAGCAAGGTTGGATTTATCTTCATCATGTTAGAGAGGTCTTATCACCCAAAAGACCAGAGCCTATACCTGAAATTTTTTCTGTGCCCGAAGACTACTGCCTCCCCGATTCAGACTTTCACAAACATCTACTTGCTCAAATTAACCGCTCAAATGGGGAAGTCATTACTCTAACAGGTAAACCTGGTGTAGGAAAAAGTACATATCTTTCGTACTTGTGTCAAAAGCTGGAAGAGCATGGAGTCCCGTTAATACGTCACCACTATTTTTTATCTCTTGGAGACGCAACTGAAGACAGATTAAGCCCAAGAGTTGTTGCGGAGTCCCTGTTGCATCAAATCAATAGCTTTCATAAAGAGTCAAATGCCAACACATCTCAACCGGAAAATTTACGTGATGCACTCATAACCTGCGCAAATTACTACAAAGGTAAGGGGAAACCATTTGTTGTGTTGATTGATGGGCTGGATCATGTTTGGCGAGATAATGCTAAAAATAAAAAACCATTGGATGAAACTTTTAGGCAATTACTTCCTGCAACAGACAACTTAGTGGTGCTTGTCGGAACGCAACCAGTTGATAATGAATTGCTTCCTTGCACACTGCTTACTCACTCTCCTAAGAATGAATGGCATTGGTTGCCTGAAATGTCTGGAAATTCAATATACGAATTTTTAAAACTTAATATCGAATCTGGTCGGTTGTACTTAAATTGTCATGAAAATCAAGTTGATGAAGAGATTCAGAACAGTGCTGGCGCTTTATTAGAAATTACAAATGGCTACCCTTTGCATGTAATTTACTCATCTGAGTATCTGTCTCATCATGGATTAGCACTTTCTTCTTGGCAAATTGAAAAGCTTCCTCCGTGCTCCGATGGCAATATTACTACTTACTATTCTGAACTTTGGCGTAACCTCAATTATAGACAAAAAGATGTTCTTCACCTATGCAGTGGCTTTCAGTTTGCGTGGCCGAGACAGGCGATCGGTGTCGTTGTAAAAGACAATCATGAATATGCACCGAGTGTAGATGCGGTTGCACATATGCTCTCGGAGGGAATTTGTGGCGTAAGACCTTTCCACGAAAGCCTAGTAGTATTTGTTCGAAATCAGGAAGAGCACCAAGAGCGAATAAATGCTTTGTTACCACCTGTATGTGAATGGCTTAGTTTTAGCGCCCCAACACATCTCAAGGATAATTGGCTTTGGTCTAGTTTGGCTCGAGGTGGCGACTCTTCCAAGTTGCGACAGGGGGTTACTCGAGATTGGGTGCTTGATAGGCTTATAATTGGCATGCCTGTTAGATCATGTATTCGACTGTTATCTGAGGCTGAAACTTATGCTTTCCAGGCGCTTGATTATGCGGAGGCATATCGACATAGAGCTCTAAAAACTAGGCTTATCAATGGCCCTGAATTTCAGACATGGGACTCCATTAACTTGGAGATGCTCTCGCTACTGATCGCTGATGAGCAGTCTCTGAACGAAATAATCTCAGGACAAAACGAGTATTCACCAACCAAGTTATCTATATTGGCAATTGCATTATGGTATAGAGGGGCGGTTGCTCAAGCAGAGCTATTATCGCAGAAGGCAATTGATCGATATCGGGCTAAAACCAAACTCTTGTCTTCACGACACTCTCAAGATAATGAAGCTGAAGCAACTGCATTGATAAAAGCAGGAGTATTAACTGACAGTCTTAACTATGATGCGATTTTTGAAGAAGGAAAATTCTCTAATTGGCCTGATGGATATGTGGCTAGCTTTAGACATGCATGTCGCACAAAAAAAGAACTTGGTCTGCTCTTCAGGGCTTGGCAGTGCTTGCCCCCTGATTCAAATCATATTGGTCAAATCGAACTTGATGCAATTAGATTAAGCATAATAGAGGGTGCTGATATTACCTGTAGGCCAGAATATGGCTCTTTTTCCTCGCAGCAGCTATCTAAGTTCATAGATATCTTTTCTAAGAAAATCTTCACCAATATTGAGACTCATTATTTTTATGGTCAGTCGGCGAAAGTCTTCAAAGTTGAAGCTACAGGCAGCTACCATTGCTGGTTTTTTTCTTCACTTTGTATCAGGTTAAATGCAGAAGGTGACTATTCTTGGTTACCAGTAAGTGCAACCTCAGACAGAGCGGATGTATCAGCTCATTATGATTTACTCAATGAGTTGGCAGATTTAGTCGCAAATGAACTTATCGCAGGAAATAAACTAAACTTTGACGTGGTTTGTGCGATGTTTCCGCTTGTTCCAATATTAGATGAGATCCAATGGGAAACACGGAGAGCCGACATAGTTTTAACGCGCGATTGGATTGAAATTGCAGCTGATTGTCACCTGATAACAACCAAATCTGAAATTTCGCGTGATGAACTAAGGCAAACAGTTGATGATGGTTTATTTAGAATTGACTGGCTAAGGCTATGGTATAAGGACGCAGGGCTTAAGCTATTAGACGATGATGCCGCAGAGCTACTTATCAAGCTTGAAGATAATCGACAATTAAATGAGTTAGAGCAAACAATTGAGAATTCTAATGCTTATCTTGAGCTAGCGCAAATAGCATTTCAACATGATAAATTAGCTCTTTTTGAAAAATATTTGAGAAAGACATGGGACTTTGTGCTTGGTTATGGGCATCACAAAGACCCCACCATCTTTGATGTATTGAAAGCTGTGGAATACCTTTCTGAATCTGACCCAAGTTCTGCCTTGGAAATATTAGAACGAATATCACCGATAGTTTTCAATATATCCAACTTTACTGATGGGGATGAAACTAGGCACTCTAAGCATTCCATATCTTCATTATTAGCAAAATTAAACCCGCAAACAGCTGCTTCAGTTTATGAGCAAGAGCTTAGCGATGGCGAATGGTATTATGCTGAAGAGACAATTTCTAGGTTGCTTGAAAGGTGTGACTTTGCTTCGCCGATTACAAAACATTTATATCTTACAGGTTTGCACTCTAGCTGCTACCGAGTGCTCAGAGAAAATATTGAGAAAGGAGAACCCCATGCCATTTGTATTGCCGATGAAATAGAGAGCCTTCTGGGTATTAATGTTCAAAATATATCTGAAGAAAAACATTCATCAACTGATAAATCTGATGGAAAAGTTTTGTTACAGCCATCGGATTATCCGCCTGAAAAGTTCGAAGAACTGACTGTATTGCTCAAAGAAAAATATAGCATTAGTGAATTTTGGAAAAACTGGTACACATATTGGTGTACCCAAGGTAAGGAGCCTGAGTTATTGCAACTGCTAATTCCACAGGTGTCGAAGCTTATTGATTGTTTTGATGATAAACGATACTTGTTAGATCTTCTTTTTTTCAGTGTTAAAAAATTACACGGTAAAACGAAAGCCTTTGATCTTTTGGTTGCAGCTCACAAGGCAATGAGAGGATGGTCTGATTGGTATGAGCGTTCAGAAAATAGCCTCAATCGGCTTAAGATAGTGGCAGAGCAATACCCTCAAAAAATTGACGAATTTATTAAATTAACAACATCACAACCGGATAATTGGAAAGATAAGTTTGGCAACTTAATTATTCCGAATGACAAGCTAGTTTTTTTGCTTTCTCATGGTGACAGGAAAGATGAGGCGCTTAAGCTAACGTTAGAGATGGTTACAAGCTTGGAAGAAAGCGTCCGCAATCTTCAACTTGCAAAACCGGTATGGGATTGGCGTCATGATGATTCTCTCGAGGATGCAATTCTCAAGACGTTAGTTTCGAGGCTAAAGCTACCTATACCCTCTGTAAAATTGTGGGTAGTAGAACAGCTTTCACGACTTTTAATAGCTCAACACCCAAGAGTTGAAGAATTACTAAAGGAAGACTTAGCAAGTAGGAAGCAAGAGTCTGAGTGCGTAGAAGTGTTATGTGTATTTTTTATTGCGAAATCTAAGGGTTATGTCTGCCCAAATGATCTGGGGCACTACATAAGAGCAAGGTCCACACTGTCAGATATAATACTCACAGAGCTAGCACCTCAACCAAAATACTTTGGCGAATACGCATATTTATTTACACCCTTTGTCTGCATGGCACATGATAATAATCGATTCGAATACTATCAGGGGAGGGATGTGCCTTTACTTTATAATACATTGTTGGAAAAAGAAGAGAGACGAACGGGTATACCTTTTACCGATTATTTTCAGTCTGAATGGAATAGTACATTCGAATACCAGCCTTCTACAGCAACAAATGTTGATTACTTCTTTAGCGGTGATCGATATAGATCTACCGGCCAATTTTATACACAAGCGAGCCATCGTGGTCGTTCCGCATATTTAAGAACAATAGAGCTGGCCAAAGAATTTTTCGGCATGCCGGATTCTTACGCGGGACATTTATCGATACCAGCACTACCTATCGAACCTGCGTATATAGAGCTTCGCCCTCAAAAACCTAAATGGTTACCTGTTTGGAGTGGTAACGACTCTCCTAATGAAGATAATTTAATCAGCTATGTTAAAGAAGGATTATCCAACTTTTCACAAACAGATGACAGTAATGACCTTTTAGCTTTTTCATTACCCATCAAGATTGATGACAATAACTGGATTGATTTGACTGTTGCAAAAGTGAACACTGAAATTGAGTTAACGCCTGACATGCAGATAATAGAGCGTTCCGGTTGTTTGTCTATTGGTAATCTTCTGGATAAGGAGCTGTCTTATGAGTTTGGTGAGAGTCAGATGCCCAGAGTTCCTACACTGGCTGGCACTTCGTATCCAGTTATGAGATATGGGCACTGGCACTCCGATCTCGAATCACGAGGGTTCTATATTCCCAAATGTCCCATTGATAATAAAAAGATTGTCGGTTCATCTTCCGATGGTTTGTTTAGTTACTCTATCGATGGATCTCAAGTTGGTTTTTCATCGTTCTGGTATAATGATTGGCAACCTATTCATCCCAAAGGAATTCGTTCTTTTTGTGGATCTTATACCGTAGTCAGCAAGGAAAGAATTGAGGAATGGCATCGCTCAAGTGGAGCAGAGCGTAAGAGCTATTACTTGTGCAAAGCCATTGTGCTTACAGCTGAAGATAACTTTAGGGAATTTAATGTACAAGAGATTGAGTTTTTTATACGTTGATTTATATGCCTCATTTCGTATATCCGCCCGATACTGAGTTTTCGCGACTATAATGGCCGAGTTGCTTAAATTATAGCCGGCGTCAGGTGAATACTATCTCCATACACCCAGTGTTTGTGATCCTGAAGGCCCAGGATTGTACTGACCCCAAAAAGTTGGACAGTTAAACACGAGGCATATAGGTCTGATTCCGATATTCAATTGGAGTCAGACCTTTTAATTTCAGGCTAATTCTTCTGCTGTTGTAGTATTCAATATATTCCGTAACAGCATCCTTCAGTTCGCTTATATTACTGAACTCATCA
Organism: Enterobacter sp. Cy-643; assembly: GCF_011752815.1. GTDB lineage: Bacteria > Pseudomonadota > Gammaproteobacteria > Enterobacterales > Enterobacteriaceae > Cedecea. The sequence goes on along the minus strand of NZ_VWWV01000001.1, from coordinate 1,401,645 downwards.
AGATAAAAACACTCCGACTTTAAGGTTCCAAAGAAACACTCCACCACAGCATTATCCAGACAATTGCCTTTTCTGGACATGCTTTGTTTAACACCATGTTCTTTAAGGATATTTTGATATCTTCTCATACGATACTGCCATCCCTGGTCAGAGTGCAGAACAGGATGCTCGTGAGGATTAAGCTTTTTGAATGCCTGATCGAGCATATTCTCAACCATGTTCATCACTGGTCTTTCCGAAAGGCTGTAAGAAATAACTTCGTTGTTGAAGAGATCTATTACTGGAGACAAATACAGCTTGCGCCCATTGACTGCAAATTCAGTAACATCGGTAACCCACTTCTCGTTTGGCCGCGTAGCCTTGAAATCTCTTTGGAGAACATTAGGGGCGGTTTGCCCTACCTCTCCTCTGTAAGAGCGGTATCGCTTGACCTTAATCGCTGCTTTAAGTGAGAGGGTTCCCATCAGGCGCTGAACAGCTTTATGGTTAATCTGTTTCCCTTCTCGATGAAGAGACAGCGTTACCCTACGGTATCCGTATCGGCCTCTATTCTCGTGATAAATCTCACCAATACGCTTTTTAACGTCCGCATACTTGTCAGGCTTGCTGAGAGCCTTTAGATGATAATAAAACGTACTGCGCGGTATCTCCGCAGCCCTGAGATGCTCATCAAGAGGATAAAACTGCCTTAGCTCGTTGAGTACTTTGACTTTTTCGTGGGATGAGCTAAGGCTTTCAGCTTTTTTAGATACATAAGCCGCGTTTCAAGAAATCGAACTTGCCTTTCAAGATCCTCAATGCGTCGGTCTTTTGACAGCTCCAATGCTGATGCCGCTTTTTCTGGATCAACTGATATTGCAATGTTTCTTTTGATGCCAATCTTGAGCGCGCGTAAACCAGCTTCTCCGCGCTCTTCATAGACCTTCAGCCACCTGGCTACAGAACCACTACCAGCAAGCATAAAGTGAGCCGCAGCCTGATTAAGGGACATGTGCTGCTCGATCACAGCTTTCACGACCTTAATACGCAACTCTGGATCAGCACTAACGCCTTTAGGTTTGGGAATTAAACCTTTTTCTCCATGTTTTTCATCTTCGAAGTCCACGAGCTGGGCTTTGTAGCCGGGGTTCTGTTCTACAAGCCGGGACAGCTTCGAAAGTGCCTCTTCTGACGCCTGTCTTTTGGCCACTATATTGGGTAGTTCATCTAACGGCCTGTTCAGAGCATCAACCTGAGTCGCAATATCGACCATGTATGCACCCTACCGGACGCATTTGATTCTGTACTTGCAAAACGGAAGTAGTCCATAGATGTAGTAGGTGGTTTCAGAAATACCGGCCTCCCGGCAGACATCTTTAACAGTTCATCCGGCTTCAACCGACTTAATCACAGCGATGATCTGATGCTCAGCAAAACGGGCTTTACGCATAGCGATTTCCTTCGCTGGCTGATTGATTATGCCGAATGATCTCTAAACGTGAATGGCACGATTATGCAGGATACTTACAGTTGCATCTGAGCCTGGCTGAGGTTATATTGATTTGTGTCTAGCATATAGTGGTACTCGCTGTTAATCATCATTTTAATGATGGCATATCAGTGCATGAAGGGAGAGGGCGAGGCTTTACCCTCTCCTTTCATGATTTCAAATAGTTGTAAAAATTCATTGCCTTATTGCAACAGATTGATTAATAATTCCAATTAATGTATTTATTTTTTCATTTATCTTGATGTGTTTTTTCTCTTGTTCAAGAGAAAGCTTCCTGAATTCATTTTCCCTGCTCGGCACAGCAACTATCAATTCTTCATAAATCTCCTTTGCTCCTGATACTTTCGCCAACTCACTGCTGTATTTTTCAATAAGAGACTTTATTTGGATATTTACATTTCTGTGTTCATGGTTGGTAGCACTTGAAACAAGTTGACAGGAAGACTTTGGGGTTGCCTCAATTAATTCCACGCATTCTGTTGCGATATTAAATTCTGATGTGACTGAGTATAAATATTGATACACGCCTGTTTTTCTTACTTTGTTTAATAATCCTTTTCTAACCAGGGATTGAATTTGGTTATAAGCAAAAGCTTTTGCCTTTAAATAATTTTTCGGAAGTGAAAATCGCTCGATAAGAATTTTTGCTACTTCGTTACTGGTGAAGTTATCTTTGCCAATTAAGATGATTGCAGAAAATATGTACGACTCAGGGTTGGTTACTCGACTATTCATATGACAAAACAAGGCTGTTAACTTAGGATTGCTAAGTATACAACAATGACAGATACTTAGACAATCTAAGCATTCGAGGCCAATGAAGATGAATCAGTGTCTGAAAAAAATCCAATACCAGAACGACTTAAGGAAGCGAGATGCAGGGCGGGTTTATCACAGCGCTCTCTGGGTCTCCTTGTTGGCTTTGATCCCGCATCGGCTAGCAGTCGTATGAATCATTATGAGAAAGGACGCCATGTCCCCGATATTGATACGCTTCGACGAATGGCGGCAGAGTTAAACGTACCGTTGAACTATTTTTTTTGTGATGATCAGACAACAGCAGAACTTGCATTACTCATCTCCCGAATGACAGAGGAAGAGCGAAGTAACCTTATCGAAGCACTAAAAACGTCTTCAGGTGTAAAATATGCTGACAAAAAATGATGTTATACAAAAGGCTATTGATCTTTTTGAAGGTAACGAAAGTGCAGCATTAAACTGGTGCAATGAACCAAACAGAGCATTACAGTGGAAAATGCCCTCTGAAATAATGGACTCAGAAGAGGGGGTATTGAAAGTTGCCATGCTCATTTTTCGAATAGAGCAAGGCGTTTATTCATGACTTTGTTGTACAAATATAGCGCTATACCTATCATTGATTTTTTTTCCTTTCGTGTAGCTCCATGATCAAGTGCGGAGCAAGAAGGCTTTCTACCGGTATAACCGTATTGATTTTTACCGCTTTGACAATTTCAATTAATGACAAGGTATTCTGTGCTAGCTGTTCGCGCAGCTCTTTGTTCTCTTCCTGAAGCTGCTGATTACGACCAAGCAAAGCCTGACGGGTCTTACGATTCACATACTGCTGCTTTTCTTTGGGGCGAAGATTTAGGGGAGATAGCTGTTGATCGACATAGGCTGCAATAAGACGTTTTCGTTCAATGCTACTTAATGTACTTAAGCCGCCATTGATGATGCCTTTTGACTTAAGTCTGGCGTGTAAGCTTTTAGCTGAAATTGGAGATTTATCAAACCCTTCAATCAACATAAGCTGGAGCTCATGCTCAATCTGAGTATCCAATTCTTTACCGCGCATCAGTCTTCTCCTTGTTTGATTTTTTGGTACTCGAGGGCAAATAGTTGAGCCAGAGTACGAATTTCACCTTCTACTTTTATCTCTCCGGACAGGACCACCTGAGAGGGGATTGCTTCCAGCGAGTTTGAGCGGCTGCGTAATTGCTTAGTTAAGGCATCTAGTTGTGCTAGATTTTCTTCGATATTGCCCTGCATTAGCTGGTTATCCGGAAAGGTCGCGGTATACTGTTCAAAAGCAAACGTAGCCTCGTTTAATGCACGACCTTTGGCTTCAATTGTGGAGTATTCATCAATACGACCTGTTAACGTGAAATGCTCACAGGGCTTCAATGCCTGACACTTCATTCGATAAGGGCATCCCCACAAGTTTACGTCTCTCATGCAGGAGCCCAATTTCAATGGATGCAGCACCGCGTGCCTATGCACCATTTCAGTCGCTTGCGATGGCCCTTCATTTTTACTGATATCTTCGAACGCAGCGGCTATGTCTTCGAATAATCCATCGTCTAACGACGCCTCAATGAATCCTGCAACATCGTCACGATTATCGAAGGTATGTAGGTTCGCCTTTATGTTGGTTTCCAGATTCTTCGTACTGCTAAATATCATCATACCACTTTGTTTTACCGCATCGAGCGGTGTATCAGCGTCAATAGTAATTGGTGTTGTCTGCTCCTGTATGATCGGAACTAACGGAATAAGAGAAGCAGCCTTTCGGCGCTCCTTAAGAGCCAGATGCTGGTAATGTTTATTTTGAGTAATATCAACACGCCCCATCAACATGGCTTGTAAGTGGTCTGAAATTTCAGCAATAGCGAGAAAAGTGTTTATATTGTGACGAGGAATATGAGTGCGAAGCTGGGTAGGGCGACCGTCATCTTCGAGAAGTCTGTATTTACTGAAGACCGAAGCATAGCCATCAACGTTACCGAGAAACTTGTTTACGCCAGCATTACTCAGTGGTAAAGGTGTTGCTTTTAGCCCCAATGCTCTCTTTAACGTCATAGACCCTTTGGGGTAAAGGAACAATAAATCCTCATACATAATCTCAAATCTTTTGCCGTTTTCTACCCATGAGTGAGTACAGGGGGTATTTGCGCTGCTATCACCAAATTCATTTTTAAGGTAAAGACTAAGGTCTGATTTTGAATAATATTTCCTTTTTTCATTACCTGGAAAAAGAATGACTTCAGTCGGAATACAGCCTCGTTTCGCTAACGCTTTTGATGCTTTATCACGTAATCCCGCACGCCCCCGAAGCTCTGATGAGGATTGAGCTATGTGTTCTACAATATCATCAAGTTCAACAAGTTCACCTACAATATCACTGACCGCCTCCGGTAAATAATCAACAAATCCTTTTGAACGTAAGTATTTGAGATGCTTTCGTAACTCAAATGTTAGCGACTTAACCGATTTGAATATGTTTTCAACTAAAGGAACAGCTAAGGGCTCCACCCAATGTGTTCGCTCGCCAGCTCCCTTAACACCAATGTAGCGAATGCCAAGAAAATAATCCGGCAACCCTTTATCACGTAGACGTCTGCTGATGTCAGAGTTATCTATCTTTCGTTTGACCAACGCATCCTGTCTGAGATTGAATGCTTCAACTGAACGAAAACCCGTGATGATGAGTAGCAGAAGGCAATTAAGCGCTATCTTTTCAGTGCCGTTTTCTACACGCTGGATAAGTGACACGATATTGAGGAATCCTCGAATTGTAATAAGTGTATCGTCACCATCAGTGGCTGTATCATCCAGCCTGTCCTTGTGTTTGAGGGCTATTGTTTCCAGGGCTTTCCGGGTCAAATTGGTCCGGTTAGTGTAATTTTCGTCGGACACATATTGTAGTGTTACCAATGTGAAAGCGTGATGATTTACTAATTTTTGAATCTTAACGCAACGCCCCTTGTAGTTGGCTATGTTAGGATCACCTGGTCTGGATGCTGCACTCATAATATCCATCGCACTACGTATAACATCTGTAGTCAGATAGATGGGATGAGTTTGCCCGGTTAATTTAATCAGCGCGCAGTACCAGCGTTTCAAAATAACCAGAGTTGCAATAGCAACTGCAGGGGAAATGCTGCGATTTCTGCCTCGATAGACGAGTACCAGCATGGCTTTCATAAATAACTGATAAGTATCGGATACAGTATGGTGTTCGTCGATTCCTTTTAGCCGGTTAATCTCATCAAATCGCAGTACATTAACACCATTGCCACGTAACCAGCCGGAACCTTTTTTCCCACATATCCAGACAAGACTATCCCATGATTCTGCAAAATCTGCTGCCAGATTTTCTTCGAACCAAACTTTCTGTTCTACGATAAAAGTGTCAAAGTTCTCTATATTTTTTTTCATTTCCCACAACCTTTGACGTTATGCAAATGACAACGGGCAATCACTGACTTGATTTCTATTTGCGTCGTCTCGTGGATAGAAATTAGTGGATTGTGAGCATTACCGACACTATCTGACACCGCTATCAGCTCATCGACTTCTTTAGAGATGCTATCTAATACATCCTGGTGGTGACCATCAAGGAAAGGGCGGTAATATAAGCAACCATAGCAGCAACGGACTTCACTGAAAGGGCATTCGTCATCGGTTCTCGCACAACCACCAATCTCATAGTGTAATCGATCTCCAACCATGCCAACTACACGTCGACCAAGCCATTCCTTTGAAGGAACCAACTTACCTGTCAGCATCATAGCTACCATATTTTGCCATACGGGGTTAGAGCCTAGTGCTTTCGCGCGGATCAATGCCAAGGCAGGTGTCGCCAAGATGTAGTGCTTTGCTACAACCAGAGATGAATGACCAAGAATGTGAGCAATCTCCTCAGCACTTGCTCCTTGCATAGCCAGTGAGTGACCAACGTTGTGGCGTAAATCAGTTGGTGTGATTGATGGGAGAGCGGCTTCTCCGCGAGCAACGGCAGTTTGATAATCAGGGGGGCTGAAGTTTAAAATGGTTTGTCTAATAGACTGAGAGACAAAAGCAGGGGCGGACACCCCCATGTCGAACATTTTGTCATTAGATAATAACTGAGCTCTGTCTACATAATGCTTGATTAACGCACCAATTTCCGGCGGGATAGCCAGCAGTAAACGCTCGGTCGTAAGGCGTCTCTGTTTGACGTAGGGTAGTAGAATACTATATCGAATTAGCCCAGTATTAGTATTACATGTATCAATACGCAAATCTCGAACAGCTAGCTTTGCCAACTGTACAGGACGAGCCCCAGTAACATAACTTAACCCGAGTATTGCGGCATGTTTTAACTCTCTAATATCATAAGACTTACCCCTGGCCAATGCTGTTGCCATTTCAAATAAACCTTTGCTTATCATGTTTTTTGCAAAAAGCTCGAGGAGATTGTCAATGTCCTGATAAATCTCCCAGTTATATGCATTTGGTCTAGGTATAAACTCAAGATCCTCATAGTCTTCCAAAGTAAATCCAGGGAACTCTTCAGAACAAAGAATCTTCAAGCCAAATAATATAGAATAGAAGGCCCTGGCATCGAGGTCATTACTTTCTATATACTGTCGCAATATAAGTAATGTAAAACCGCCATTTCCTCTGCAGTAACTGAATGCTTGTGTCCAATGATGTGACAGTATTGGTAAGGCTGTTGGGAACATCGTTGAAGCATATTTGAAACAAAAATACTTCAAGAGCGTATTTGTTAACTCATCAAGCTTAAAATAAACATACCGCTTACTTCCTGAGTAATAAAAAAGCCATTCATCTCCCTCATTATGAATATGCTTATCATCAAAATCGCTGCAGGATTTCAAAAAAATAATTCCGGGAATAACTAAAGATTTTAATTTTGAAGAGAGATTCTGATCATACATTCCAGAACCTTGCAAGAGAAGTGTGTTAGGCTTAATCTCCATTTAACAACTCCTTTATTAAGCAATCGAAATCAGAGTCATGTTGCAATAATCGCTGGATGTTTGCTGCATTAGCTTGCTCAGATAAAAATCTTTTGGCGTAAAGATCAGGCATTTGGCTTTTTATGCTCCAACCGCCAAGCAAACGGAGAGCCTCTTTTGCCTCATCCATCCCCCCCATTGAGAGTGAGTTTTTGGCGAGATTATTACCAGAGCCATTGAATCTTTTATTTTTCAAATGATATAGTTTCTTTATAGTTAAGTAAGCCCATGTATGTCGTGTAATATGAGGTGTAAATTTCATTAGAGCATCAAAGCGTTCTGCTGATTTGCATTCAGGATAGTTAAGTGAAAAAACCTTATCTACCTCAGAGAAAATCAAATGTACTGCATTATAGGATAAAGGGCTTTCAGGGTTTTGGCTCGATGCAAATATGAAGTTATGAGTCGTTGATTTTTTTCGTATTTTTTGCATATAAATCATGAGAAATTCATAATCTACTTTGTCTAGTTCCAAAACTCGATGTGAGTACTCATTTTTTAATGATGGGGCATGTATTCTTGGATCTGTCATATTACGAGGCATACTAATGATTAAGCTAAATTTATCTCCTTTGATACTAGCTTTTACCGACACGCATTCTAGCAATAACAGCTCACCAACACGCAGTCCATAGTTGAGCATTAACCGCATAATTAAATAATTGCGAAACTGAATGAATCCAGAAGGGAAGGGGTTTAGAAAATTATTTTTATGTTTTGAACTTGGTACGACTATGCGATATACATTTTCAACCATATCACCAGTCATACTCTGAAATCCTTGAGTGACTCGAGAATAATACCGCTGATTGCTTCTTTCCAGAGTTTTAAACTCATCTTTGCATATCAGCAAGCGAGTATTGAGACGGGATGCATAACGAGACAATTCTTTGGGCGTTTCATTTCGATAGTACGGAGATACATAGGTAGCGATTAGGTAGCCTATGAATCTAATCACGGCACGTACTCTAGAGGCATTTGTCATGCAGCTAGAATGTTTAAATGGCAGTGCTCGTGGTGCGAAGCTGACTAGGCGACCATTTTCTAAATATTGAAAAAAGTCAGTCATCTCATGAATAGCGATTGCAGGGTCATGTCCGGAGAAGTAAAAGCTATAGCAGAATGTAGTTCTGTGCTTGATGAACCAAAAATCATAAAAAAACTTAATTGCTTGGAGGGAGGCTGATTGAGTCGAGGGTGAGCGATACTCCAGATGGTCAACTACATACCTTAACGGATAAAGTGCGGGTAAACAGATGGTTACATCCATCAGAATCCAGCGCCGTCGGCCCTTTGAACTTACAATCTGGGAAAGTGAGTACATAGAAACACCCAACATTCAGAATGAGGTGAAGTAAATGTACGATAGACCTAACGCAATAAAAGGGAGGTATGTCAAAATTCCCAACATGTTGATTTTTGTAGCTGAGCCAGTGAATCATGAAGTAATAGACCTATGGAGGTTATTTAACATAATATACATTATGCGCACCAATATACGGTATGGTGAAATCTGGGTCTCTGGCCAGCATGAATGGCTTCAGTCAAAGCTCGCTGACTGTGCGCTGTCTTCCTTTGTCGGCAGCCGTGCGTTGGGTCTGCAATGTACACAACAATCCCTGACACGATCCCGATCTTGAGTGTTTCTACATTTTGTATTGATAGCTTCTTGATACCCCTCTGTCATGCTGGGTGAAATTTTAGCGTGAGGTATGAATGGTGTGTATCTGTAGAAAATTGGCGTGCGGATTATTTTTGTTATGTTCTGTGGCTGCACTAAGCGGCTGTGTTTCGCTTTTTTAGATAGCTGAGCGACGAATGAAACTGTTAATCATACTGGCCGTATATTCATCTATTTTTGCACTTTCCGGATGCTTGTCCGTGGGCACCCATCTGTTTACTTGATAGCCGCCACGGCGCTGACGAACTTCTCCGAATGGGATCGAATTATCATGATCCCATTTTCAAACCTGAATTCGGGTTGTCCGATCCAAACATTACTCAATAGTTCACGTCCGAAAAACGGCTGAATATATGGCGCTTCAGCGGGAAGATATAGGCGGTAAAATGGCACACTCTTTATCCAGCAACGCTTCCACCGAGGCCCGATTATTGCGATCCCAGCCGCGTTTGGTGGTCAGCAAAATAAACCCTTTCCGATCGCCGTAAACGGTTGGAATAACGGCCACGCCCCACTCTGCCAGCTGTTCTGGCGTTAAATGAAAATAGCTGGCGACGCTGTGAATGGGGTCAATTCCCATCACCGTCGGCTGCATCACCCGTCGCGCATACCAGGTGTAACGCAGGAGTTTATCGGGCAATGGCCGCCATTCCTCCGTGATAAAGGGACGTTCAGCCAGCATTTGTCGCCTGACGTCTTCCCGCAGGCAGGTCAGATGAATGTGCAGCTGGTTTTGGCTGCGGCCATAGGCCGAGTTAAGCGCCAGACCAAGCTTGTCGTCAGGCACCGGAGCGCCGTACTGCCAGGCTAAAAGACGGCGCATGAGCCAGGCATAGCCGAAATAGTCCGTGCGCCCCGCGGCTGCCAGCGCCGGGCTTTCGATACCGGTCATCTTCGCCGTGGGAACCAGAATAAAATGGTAGGGGTAACGCGGGTTCTGAATAACGCTAAAGCCGTGAGCCTTCCCTTCAGGCATGTAGATCTGCTGGCACGGCGCCGGGCTGCTGGTTTGCTGATAGTTAGTCATGCATACCTTATCGACCACGCCCCATAGCGCGTCCGAACGCGCGCAGCCCACCAGCATAAAGATCCCTGTCAGGATTGCACCTTGTTTGAAGCCGGCAGAAACCAGAGCCGCGATCCCGCTTCTTTTCATTAATTCTGCATCCTTACCGGTGAACGACGGAGAGTTACGTTTATCCATAAAGCATAATCGGACACACACCTGAGTGAATATGTTTTATTTTACAGAAATCTATACCCTCAGTACGTATTCATCTTTCATTCCTGGAGGTTATCAATGGCAAGGATTTTTATTACTGGCTCGGCCGATGGTCTGGGGAAAATGGCCGCTCAGCGTTTAGTTGCCCAGGGGCATCAGCAACGCGGTTAAAGACGCCTCCGATCTCGTTCTTCAACAGCGTTTATTTGCCGCTTGCGCGCAGTATTCCGGCATTGAGATCGCGTAATCACTGAGGTTGATTTTCCATGGTTCACTATTTTAATGCCCTGCCACCGGCGGGAAACGCTGAAAATAATCCACCAGAAAATCAATGCAAACCTTTAGCTTCGCCGAGCCACTGGTACGGTTAGAATAAACCGCCCAAATATTGGCGGGCTGGTGCCACGCCGGCAAAATTTGCACCAGCTCGTCGCGGGCAATGTGACGCTGCACTTCCCATTGAGAACGCAAAATAATGCCGTGGCCCTTCAGCGCCCAGCTTAATGCCACGCTGCCGTTATTGGAGGAAAGCTGGCTGCTGACGTGAACCTGTACGCTCTCCTCACCGTTGGTTAAAGGCCACATGCCGAACTGGGCGCTGCGTTCCTGAATAACGAGGCATTTATGGGATTTAAGATCGGCGATTTTTTCCGGCGTCCCGTATTTTGCCAGGTAGGCAGGTGACGCGCACAATACGCGGTTGTTGGTGGAGAGCTGCCGGGTGATATACAGGTCTTTGATATCGTCACCCACGCGAATCTCTATATCAACGCCCTCTTCTGGCAAATCAACGACTCTGTCCGTCAGCGTTAGCTTGATATTCAGCGCCGGATAGCGTTCCGCCAGCGCTGAAAGTGCATCCGGCATATACGTTGAGCCAAAACCAAACGAGCAGCTCATCTGAATATTGCCTTCGAGAGTGTCCCGCCAGGCGGCAAGCCCCGAAACAAAATCGCCCATGCTCTCCAGAACCGCAAGCGCCCCACTCAGCGCTTTATGGCCGTCGGTGGTTAAATGAATCGACCGGGCGCTGCGGTGGAACAGCCGCATCCCCAGGCTCTTTTCCAGCAGCGCGATGCGTTTACTGACATAAGACGGAGAAAGCCCCAGCTCCGCCGCCGCGTTGGCAAAGCTTTCTTTGCGAACCACGGTGATAAAGACATTCAAATCTTCAATCAGCGGCCAGGCGGCGCGAGGGTTTTCGTTAGGGCTCATCGGGATGCCATCTTCCGGGTCAGGTTAAGAAAGGCATAATAGCGCTCAGCAGCTCATCAGGACACTCCTCTTGTGGACTGTGCCCGCAGGGCATGGCTCGCCCGCGAACGTCCAGCGCTTTTTCCCGCCAGGTTGCGGGCACATCATAAAGCTGGCCTACGGTGCCTTTCTCTCCCCACAGCACCAGCAAAGGGGGGGTAATGCGCAGATGCTTGTCGGCTTCATCATCTTCAAGGTCGATGGTAGCCGAGGCGCGGTAATCTTCGCAGATGGCGTGCAGCGTATCTGGATCCTGGTAACAGCGCAGGTACTCGGCAAACACTTCGGGTTCCGTTGCGCCCGGGGTTTTAAGCTGGCCATCAATATGTTTACGCAGGAAAAATGCCGGATCGGCAGCGATCATTTTTTCCGGCACGGGCGAAGGCTGGATCAGGAAAAACCACCAGAAATAGCGGGTAGCAAAGGTTTTGTCCGTCCGCGCATACATGGTTGCCGTCGGGGCGATATCAATAAAAATGCTGCGCTTAACCTGCGCCGGGTAATCCAGCGCCAGGCGATGCCCGACCCGCGCCCCGCGATCGTGCCCCATAAAAGCAAAACCGTCCTGGAAACCGAGCCGCGCCACCAGCAGGACAATATCTTTCGCCATCTCTCGTTTGGAATAGCGGCGGTGAACTTCGTCGCTGGCGGGCTTAGCGCTGTCGCCATAGCCGCGGATGTCCGGCATGATGACGGTGAAATGCTGTGCCAGAACTGGCGCGATTTTACGCCAGGTCACGTGGTTCTGCGGGTGGCCATGCAGTAAAACTAACGGTTCTCCCTGCCCGCCCACGGCGGCGCGCAGGGTTATCCCGTTTTCCAGCGCTACGTCCATCAGCTGGAAACCCGGAATAAAAGGCGACTCGCCCCTGTCGCAAATAAATTCAGCGTTCTCTTTCATCATTGAAAATTAATCCTGAGTCAGTAGCCACGGATGGGCGGCAAAATGGCGCTGTTCAAACTCGCGAATCTCTTGCTGATATTGCAGCGTATAGCTGATGGCATCGTGGCCTTCCAGCAGCATGTGCTTTTTCAGCTCGTCGACCGTAAAGGCAATATCTTTGCCCTCCACGCTTATCTGCTGCCGGGCGAGATCGACGGTAATGCGGTTAGCTTCAGGATTGTTTGCTGCCTGCGCCAGCCGCTCGATATCCTCCGCTGGCAGCGTCAGGGTCAGCACGCCGTTGCGCTGGCAGTTGTCATTAAATATTCCGGCGAAGCTGGTGCCGATCAGCGCCCGTATGCCAAGTTGACGTAACCCCCAAACCGCATGTTCGCGGCTGGAGCCGCAGCCAAAGTTCGGGCCGACGATAAGAAACTGTGTGCCCTGCCACGCGGACTTGTTGAGGATAAACTCCGGGTTTGGCGAGCCGTCGGCCAGAAAACGCTGGTCAAAGAAAACGCCTCGGTCGAGATTGTTACGATCGATACCTTTCAAAAACTGCTTCGGCATGATCACATCGGTATCTATGTTGGCAGCCAGCATCGGTGCGGCCACGCCGGTGACACGGTTAAAGGGTTCCATTTACGCTTCCCCCTGCTGTAAATACGGACGGACATCGGTCAGATGGCCTGCCACTGCCGCCGCAGCGACCATTGCCGGACTCATTAAATGCGTTCTCGCCCCGGCGCCCTGCCGGCCGGCAAAGTTACGGTTGGTGCTGGAGGCGCAGCGGTCACCCGGCTGCAGCACATCTTCGTTCATCGCCAGGCACATGGAGCAGCCTGACTGCCGCCATTCAAATCCGGCGTCGATAAATATTTGGGCTAACCCTTCTTGCTCGGCACGGGCGCGAACCTGCGTTGAACCCGGCACGATAATTCCCCTTACGCCCGGCGCAATTTTTCTGTCCCGCAGCACCTCGGCAACCGCCCTGAGATCTTCAATTCGCCCGTTAGTACACGAGCCAATAAACGCATGAGTAATCGGGATCTGGCTCAGCGGCGTGCCGGGCGTGAGTCCCATATATCTCAGCGCATTTTCAATGTCACGACGTTTGGCTGCACTGGACTCCCTGGCAGGATCGGGCACCTGGTCAGTAATGCTGCCGCCCTGGTCCGGGCTGGTACCCCACGTCACGCGCGGCGTTAAGTTGGCGCAGTCGAGCACCACTTCTTTATCAAACACCGCGTCAGCATCGCTGGAGAGCGTTCGCCAGTATTTCAGCGCCTGTTCCCACATCTCGCCTTTGGGCACGCGCGGTGCTGGTTTGATGTAGGCATAAACTTTTTCATCCGGTGCCATAAAAGCGCCGCGGGCTCCGGCTTCGACCGCCATATTGCAAATGGTCATCCGCCCTTCCACGCTAAGCGCATCAATGGCGCTGCCGCAGAACTCGATAGCAAAACCGGTCGCACCGTCGGCACCAATTTCTGCGATCAGCAGCATGACAATATCTTTTGCCGTCGCGGCAAACGGCAGCTCACCGTTCACCGTCACTCGCAGCGTTTTGAGCTTTTTGTAGGCCAGCGTCTGCGTTGCCAGCATATGTTCAATTTCTGAGGTGCCGATACCGAACCCAAACGCGCCGAAAGCACCGTAAGTGGTGGTATGGCTGTCGCCTGCGGCAATCACCATGCCCGGCAGCACGATCCCCTGTTCATGGGCGACAACGTGTTCAATGCCCTGGCGTGGATCCATTACGTCGAACAGCTCAAGGCCAAAATCACGGCTGTTGGACTCAAAGTAGCGCACCTGCAGCTCGCCGCCCGGATCGGTCATCTCCGGCGTACGCTCTGGCCGCGTCGGGTTAACGTGGTCCACGTTAAGCAGGATACTGTTTGGCTGCCAGACCTTGCGGTTGGCGTCACGCAGGCCGCTGAATGCCTGCGGGCTGGTGTATTCGTTGAGGATGGAACGGTCGATATACAGCAGGACATTGCCCTGATCGTCCAGAGGGCGGATGACGTGGCTATCGATGATTTTATCGTACAGCGTTTTAGGCTTCATGACGGGTCACCTTGTTGCTCTCACAGCATAAAATAACGGCGTGCTGGCACGCAGATAAAAAATGAACAATTTCTACAGGGATAGTAGCAACCGGGTGATTAGGCTGTCAGTAAAGGTATGATGCACAAGCGTAATAGGATAAAACACGAAATGTGTTTCATTTATTGTGATGATAAATAAGGATTTTGATCGTAAGCAAGGTTAGTCCGCATCTGCTTGACTTCACGGCGTTAGAGATTGACTTGATGTCGAATAGTATGAAAATGCTTGTTGTTCACCGACTGGCAAAATCTGGAGCACATCATCGCCACTTCAAGCCGCTTCTTCTCTGCCGCCAGGGTCAAAAAACCTGGCGCGATACTTGCCGCCGCGCTGCTTCTGGCGAGCTGCGCCTCTAAACCGCCGGTTTCTCTCGTCACGCCCTTGCCGGGCACTCAGCCAAATGTCACAACCCCTTCACAGCACAACCAGCCAATGCGCGGCGTCTGGCTGGCAACGGTTTCCCGTCTGGACTGGCCGCCAGTTTCTTCCGTTAACGGCAGCAGCGCCGCCGTGCGTATCAGCCAGCAGCAGCAGGCGTTAAAAGACAAGCTGGACAAGCTGAAGTCATTGGGCATCAACACGGTGTTTTTCCAGGTGAAACCCGACGCCACCGCGCTGTGGCCTTCGAAGATTTTGCCGTGGTCAGATATGCTGACGGGAAAAATTGGCGAAGATCCTGGCTACGATCCGCTACAGTTTATGCTTGATGAGGCGCATAAGCGCGGCATGAAGGTCCACGCGTGGTTTAACCCCTACCGGGTTTCTACCAATATCACGCCAGGCACAGTTACCGCCCTGAACCGCACGCTTTCTCTGCAGCCCGCCAGCGTTTATGTATTACATCGCGACTGGATAAGAACGTCCGGCGACCGCTTCGTGCTTGATCCCGGCATTCCGGAAGTGCGCGACTGGATAACCAGCATCGTCGCCGAAGTTGTTTCAAACTACGCCATCGACGGCGTGCAGTTTGATGATTACTTCTATACCGAATCACCGGGCTCTACGCTCAACGACACGCAGACGTACAAAATCTACGGCCAGGGCTACGCGTCCAAAGCCGACTGGCGGCGGCACAATACTGAGCAACTTATCGCGCAAGTCTCACGCACCATCAAACAGCTTAAGCCCGGCGTTGAGTTTGGCGTGAGTCCGGCAGGCGTCTGGCGTAATATCTCCCACGATCCGGCCGGGTCTGAAACGCGCGGTGCAGCAGCCTATGACGAGTCCTATGCAGACACGCGTCTTTGGGTGCAAAAAGGCCTGCTGGACTACATTGCCCCGCAGATCTACTGGCCCTTCTCACGCAGTGCCGCCCGCTACGATGTGCTGGCAAAATGGTGGGCAAACGTTGTGAAGCCGACCAACACGCGCCTTTATATTGGGATTGCGCTGTATAAGGTCGGGGAGCCTTCGAAGAATGAGCCCGACTGGACGGTGAGCGGCGGCGTACCGGAGCTGAAAAAGCAGCTCGATTTGAACGACGCCGTGCCGCAAATTAACGGCACCATTTTGTTCCGGGAAAATTACCTCAACCAGCCGCAGACCCAGCAGGCGGTGAATTACATCAAGGAGCGTTGGGGGGAATGACAGGCTAAAAAAACCGGATCGCCCTTCCCTGAGCAGATCCGGGGGCTGTCTTACTGACCAGCCAGGTCGTCATACACATTGCGCAGCCGGGTGCGCAGATACAGAACGGCTTTGTGTTTGCGGGAGAGCAGCGCCTGCACGGTGTCGCCGCTCTCTGCCGCCAGTTCCTTCACGCTATAGTCTTGCAGCTCGGTTTTGATAAACACCTCACGCTGCGGCGCAGGCAGTTCCGACAGGGCCGTCTCCAGTTCCTCCCAAAGCAGCTGCCTCAGGTATTCGTCCTCCGGCGTTTGCGGGGTACCGAACAGCGTTTCGGCCAGCTCATCTTCCGGGTAATCGTCCTCGTCATCGCCGCCAAACCAGCTGGCCAAAGGCAGCTCGCGTTTTTTCCTTGCCCGGTCGGTCATTTCGTTCCGGGCGGCGCGGAACAGCCAGGCGGCGACGTTCTCCACCGGCTGTTCAACCTTCATTAGCTGGTAGCTGACCTCCTGCAGGATATCGTCGGCGTCTTCATGCCCGGCGGTTCTCCCGCGAATAAACGCTTTCAGTCGGGTACGGCAGCCGTTTAACGCTGCCATCAGCAGAGATTCCCCCACTATTCCGGCTTTCATGGTCGTCACTCAGCGTCCGGTTTTTTAGCGCCGTTTTCATCTGGCTGTACCGGCGGCTGAGGCTGAGGGCGCGGATCCATTTTCTCATCCCAGCGGGAATGCCAGCCGCAGCGATCGCGGTGACCAAAGCCAAATTTCTCGCGGCGATGCCGCATAAACGCTTCGCGCTGCTCCGGCGTCATTTGCATCCAGCGTTCGTGCATGCGGCGACGGGCTTTGCCAAACATGCCGGGGCGGAAGCCCAGGCCACCGAACAGAATGCGGCACAGCGCCAGCAGGCCTAAAGACTGCCAGAAGCCAATCTCTTTCACGCCCAGCAGGCCGGGCAGCACTGCATTCCACAGCGTCATCACGATCAGGCCGAGTGCGACAAACAATGCCACGCAGAGCAAAATCGGCTTGCCCATGCGGTGGCCACAGAATCCACGGCGGCGGTGTTCATGTCGGTGCATATCAAAATCTCTCATTATGTTTACCTCAGTAAAGTCACGGCTAATCACTTGTGATGAGGTAGACGAATCAGCGCGAGAAATATTGCTAAAAAATTCAAAATTTGTTTTCACGCCACCGGGTAAGCGCCTGCGCATACGCTTCTGCCTTCGTTTTCAGCCCCGCAGCGTCAAGCTTATCGGCAGTGTAGACCACAAACGGGGCATGCCAGGTCAGGCCGCAGCGGTTGGCCGTGGCTCGAAGGGGGGCTAACAGAGATTCGAGGGTAAAAAGATTCCGGCCTCCGGGGCGATAAGCCTCCTCCACGTTACCGGCGGTGACCGCCACATACAGCGGCGTGCCTTCCAGCTTTCGCCCCTCCTCCTCGTAATGCAGGTAGAACATTCGCGTCAGCACCGCGTCCTGCCACTGGCGCATAATGGCCGGCATGGAATACCAGTGAATCGGGAACTGCAGCACAATGCGGTCGGCGGCGAGTAGCCGGGCTGCTTCACGCTCGCCGTCGCGGTAAATGTCGATCCCGGCAGGGTAAAGTGCCTGGACATCGACCAGCTCGACGTTTTGAAGTTTCGCAGCTTCTTGCGCCAGCGCCGCATTGGCACTGGAACGGGACAAATCCGGGTGAAAAAGTAAAATCAGGGTTTTGTTCATGGGGCGTCTCCTTGGGTTGATGAGACGATAATGGCGAGGCACAGAAAATTACTCCAACAGATAATCAAGATAATCTATTATCTACAACATGAATTTAAGAACGCTGGATCTCAACCTACTGGTGGTGCTGGACGCCCTGCTCGACGAGGCGCACGTCACCCGTGCCGCCGACAGACTTTGCCTGTCGCAGTCGGCTACGTCTGCGGCCCTTGCCCGCTGCCGCGATCTTTTCCACGACGAACTGCTGGAGCGCGGCAGAGGCACCATGCGGCTGACGCCCCTTGCGCAGTCTCTTCGTGCTCCGCTGAAATCCGTGCTGGGCGGTATTACTGAACTTATCGATCCGCCGGCGATCCCGCTGCATCAAATTAAGCAAAAGCTGCGGATAACGATGGCGGATTTCCCGGCGCTGTTCGTGCTGGTGCCAATGATGCAAAAACTTCAGCAGTCTGCCCCGGGAATTGATCCCATCGTTCAGGGCTGGACTGGCGCAGAACAGGCAGAGACCGCATTACTTAACGGGACAACGGACATCGCCATTTCGGTCTTTCCTCAGCCTGCCGCAGACATTCACAGCGAACTGCTGATGGACGAGCACTATGTTGTGGCGATGCGTGAAGGGCATCCTGCCGCATCCGGGCTCAGTCTTGAGCGCTGGCTCGCCTGGCCGCACATTATCACCTCCGGGAAAGGGGAAAGCGCCACTCCGGTGGATGCGGAACTCTCCAGGTTGGGATTACGCCGCCGCGTAGGGCTGGTATTGCCGAATTTCCAGATGGTGCCGCAGCTGCTGCTGGCGTCGGATATGCTGGCCCTGCTGCCTTCCCGGGTCATACCTTTTACTGAAGGGCTCGTCGCCTTCCCTGCCCCTGTCGCTCTGCCGGGGTTTTCACTGCACCTGACCTGGCATAAACGCCGAAGCCAGGATGTAGCCCTGCAGCACGTGGCCGCGATTTTAATGGCGTTGTTGAAGTAACCCTGTTTTATAGCCCGGCTTCGCAGACCAGCGTTTGCAGTAATTCAGCGGCCGGCATTTCGCGGATAAGGTTCACGCCCTGCCCGGCCCAGTGCGCGCTGTAGCCCAGATGGCCGTTGCCTTTTGCGATACTGGCGAGGGCTTTACCAATATCGTAGGCTACCGGGTAAGCCGGGACGGCATGCTGGCCAGCAGTCCGCCCGTGGCGGCAATAATCGTTTTCCAGGCTTCTGGCTGCCCTGCCTGAGATAGCGTGGGTCATTTCCGTCTGGTGCAATCGGCTGGATTTCAGCCGCTGCCGGTAGCCTGCATCGGCGGCTGACTCAGGGCAAAGCAGAAACGCGGTACCCAGCTGTACTGCATCCGCCCCCACGCTTAGCATGGCGTGAATACCGGCCCCGTCCATGATCCCGCCAGCGGCAACAATGGGCAGATCCACCTGTGTTTTCAGCAGCTGTACCAGCGCGAAGGTGCTGAGCTGTGTATCGTGAGCCTTCTCGTCGAACATCCCGCGATGCCCGCCCGCTTCAAAACCCTGCGCTACAATCACATCCACGCCGTTTGCCTGAATCTGCAACGCCTCCTCAGGCCGGGTGGCGGTGGCGAGCGTCACAATTCCTCTTTCGTGGAAGGCCTGCACAACGTCGCGATCGGGCACACCAAAATGGAAGCTGACCGCGGCCGGAGCCGTCTCCAGCAGCATCTCCAGCATTGCTTCGTGGCCAATAAAGCTTTGATAAATTTCGCGGAGCGTTTCCGGCGGCGTGCCGCCAAACTCAGCGAACAGCGGCCGCAGGCTATCAATCCATGTGCGCTCCAGCGCCTCATCCCGTTTGGCAGGCTGATGGCAAAACAGATTCACGCTGAACGGACGCGAGGTTAAGGCCTGCGTTTTCAGGATGGCTGTCCTGGCCTGTACAACGTCGCTCGCGCCAACGCCCAGCGAACCAAGGCCGCCGGCATTGCTGACCGCCGCCGCCAGTTCCGGGGTGGAGACGCCCGCCATAGGGGCCTGTATGATGGGATGGTCTATCGCGAGCAGTTGTGAAAGGCTACGAAACATGGCGCTACCTCAGGAAATGAGAGATTGAAGGCTTAACATCTTATTTGAAGATGTTAAGATCAAGATCATTATCATATTGAGAATGAAAAATATGAACCACACCACACTGCAGATGTTCAAAATCGTTGCCGAAGAACAAAGCGTGACGAAAGCCGCCCAAAGGCTTGGCCGCGTGCAGTCGAACATCACCACCCGCATTCAGCAACTGGAAGACGATCTTGGCGTCGCGTTGTTCGTGCGCGACAGCAAGAAAATGATCCTGTCGCCAGAAGGCGAAAGTTTTCTCTGCTACACCAAAAAAATACTTAGCCTGGCGGAAGAAGCCCGACAGGCGCTGCATCCGGGTAAGCCTGCAGGCGCACTGAATATGGGCTCGATGGAGGCCACCGCGGTCAGCCGCCTGATGCCGGTGTTCCAGCAATTTCACCATCAGTACCCTGATGTCTCCCTCACCTTAACCACCCAGCCGACGCAGCAGCTGCTGGAGCAGCTTCGCCACGCTTCACTGGACTGCGCGCTGGTGAGCCTGTTACCGGAAGCAGGGGGACAGGTTCACTGCCCCGAAGATCTTGAGTCCATGGATGTGTTCACTGAACGCCTGATGCTGCTCGTGCCGGAAACCGCCAGCGGCAATCATCCTCGTCTTGCCGCTTTTCCGCGCGGATGTTCCTATCGGGCGCGCGGTGAGGCTTTGCTCAACGCACAAACTCTGGTGGAAGTACAGGACGTCAGCTCTTATCACTCGATGATCGCTTCCGTTGCCGCAGGACGCTGCAGCGGCGTGCTCCCGGAAAGCGTCGCGGCGACGCTGGCTTTACCGGAAGGCACGCAGCAACGGTTTGTGGCCGACGCCCTCACTCAGCTAGTCTGGCGTAAGGGCTATCGCTCCACCGCGCTTGAAGCGATGAAGCAGATACTCGCCTCAGCCAGCAACCTTTGAACGCCCCGTTAGCACCAGCCCGCCGGCCAGCAGCAATGCGCTGGCTGCGGCCGCTAATGAGCCGTTAAAACTGCCCGTTATACCGTACAGCTCCCCGGCAACCAACGGCCCAACAATCTGCCCGATGCCGTAAATAGCGGTCATCGCCGCGATCATATTGAAGCGTACCAGATGCGCCAGCCTCCTGGCTTCCGGTAAGGCTATCGTCACCGTGCCGGTGAAGGTAAAGCCCACCAGCACAGCGCTTAACAGGCAAAAAAGCAGCGAGTGGCTAAAGGCCGGAAGCACTACGCCAGCGGCTTGAACCAGAAGATTGGCGGCAAAAGCGCGGCGATAACCATACTTCAAGACGATTTGATGCCAGACAAAACAGGACGGTATCGCGGCCAGGCCAAAGATAGCCCAAAGCTGCACCGGATCCAGCGTACTAAGTGACCCGGAAAGAAAAAGCGGTAAATAGGTGGCCGTAATGATATACCCGAAGCCCGCCAGGCCGTAGATAGCCAGCAGTTTCCACGCCGCTTTAGCATTCTCTGCCGCCGGCTGAAGCTGACTGGACGCCTGCCTTTGGTCGTCGATCAGATAATCCGGTGGGCTAAGCAGCAGTTTAAACACCAGCACAAACAATAGCAGCGCAGCGATCCCGCACAGCAGCCAGATTTGCTGACTGGTATAGCCATAAGCTTTACCCAGCGCGATAAATTCCGCGGATAAAAAGATCCCCAGCCCAACCCCGGCATACAGCACCGGCGCGCCGGTATGGTGCTTCATGTGCTGCAGGAGCCACAGTGAAGCCGCAATCAGCGACACCGCGCTCAACAGGCCGGCAACCCCCCGAACCGCTACCACCGCCCACGGCGATTTCGTCCATGCCAGCAGAAGCAGGCAGCCAATGGTTAATCCGACGGAGACCATGTTTAACCGCCGCGCGTCGGCGGGCTTAGCTTTCGCCAGCAGTAAGGCACCAATAAGATAACCTGCGTAGTTAGCCGATGCGGCGAGGTTGCCCTGATGCAGCGACAGCAGCCCTTCTTTCAGCATCACCGGCAGAATGCCGGTATAGGAAAAACGCCCGTAGCCCATACCTATCGCCAGCACCACTGCACCCGCAAGCGCCAGCTGCAGCGCACGAATTTCTGGCCTGAAATGCATTGTCATTACCCTCACCGTTTTAATCTCTAAATATGAATGTTGTTTTTATTTAAATCTTATTTTGAGATTAATATCGGCAAGAGCAACAAGCAAGCGGCTTTTCTGCCGCTTTGCATTTCATCGGAAGATCACAGCTGACGCAGATCGGTTTCTATGCGCTGGATCCAGCCTTTGGCCGTCTGGGTTTGTGCCAGCAGCAGCGCAGACTGCAGCGCCATGCTGAACTCCAGGCCACATTCTGGTTGGCTGCCGTAACGAATGTGCGCCTGAACCCGCATCAGCTCGGGCAGGTTCCAGAGTGACTGGTTGACGTCCAGCCCGGACAGCCGCCCGGCGATCAGCGCTTCGGCTACCTCGGGCTGGCCTTTTTGCGCCAGCGCGGCGGCGAAATCAGAGAGAAAAAGTGAATAAGCGGGATCGAAACCATTGGCCCGCAGCCGGGTAAGCATGGCGAGGATCTGTTGGGGAAGTATCGTTTCAGGCTGCTGGCGTAGCCTGCCCCAGAAGATAAAAGCGGCCGCATAAAGGCGCCAGAAGCCCAGACCGTGCTCCAGGGCGATGGCGTCAATCTGTGCGGCAACTTGCAGCACGCCAGCGGTATCTCCGGTTAAGGCCGCCAGCGTGCAGGTGCCTTCCGCGAGAGCGGCACACAGCGAACAGGCGTGATCCAGCGCCCGGGCTTCTTCTACCGCCAGCTGCGCCGCTCTTCTGGCTTTCGCCACATCGCCAGTCACCCATAGCGCCCGCACCAGAAAAGCCCAGCCCGCCACGCGCTGATCCAGCCCAAAGCGGAAAGGCGCTCTCTGGCTGTCATCATCCACTGTACGATCCAGCAAAGCCTGAATTTCGCTGAGTGCGGCCTGTTGCTCGCCGGAAAAATGCAGCGCGGTGCCCACAAGGCGACGGGCGGTTAATAGCGCGCCGTAATCACCGGTTTGCGTCGCCAGTTCAGCCATTTTTTTGCCGTTCTCTGCGGCCTGCTCATAACGGCCACTGCGCAGGTGATACAGCCACAGCCCGTACTCGGCCTGTAATTGCATTTCTCCGTCGCCAAGCGCGCTGGCAAGCTCTCCGGCCCGCCGCCAGGCCTGGCCATTTTCTTCAATGGGCCCTTGCGCCCAGCCCAGCGCCGAGCCTAACGCCGCCTGCATTAGCATCTCTTCGCGCGGCGTAGCCTGGCCATTGTGCGGGTCGTTAATCGCGGCGGTAATCCGCTGACGGCACTCGCCGTGCAGTGAAAGCTGGATCCAGAACGGCGTGGCGTTAGCGAGAATACTGCGTCCCAGCGGGGCGTTTTGACCCACTCCAAAACACCAGTCCGCCGCCGCCCTGAGATCGTCGATTAAGTAGCCATACTGACGCCGCCACTGCGGACTGGACTCTTCGGCCCAGGCAACTCTGGCCCGTGCCATGCTGTCGGCCACGAGTTGCGCATGGCGGAGAAAAATCTGGGGGCTATTTTGGGCCAGCGTCCGGCGAGCGTACGTGCGCACAATGTTGAGATAGCGATACCTGGCCGGGCGGGTGCCCGCCTGCAAAACCAAAAGCGATTTCGCCACCATGCTGGCCACCACGTCGCTGACCTCTTCCTGCGGCAGCAATCCTTTCGCGGCGGCAAGGTCAAATTCTCCGGGAAACACCGCCAGGGCATGAAACACTCGCTGCTCCTCAGCCGTAAGTAACCGGTAACTCCAGTCCAGCGCCTCGGTGAGCGTTCTGTGCCGGGAAGCCGTGAGTCCCGGCGTTTCGGGGAGCGTCTCCCGCCCGCTCAGGTCGGCCAGCACGACATCCGGGCCCAGGCTGGCAACGCGCGCAGCCACAATTTCCAGCGCCAGCGGTACGGCGTCCAGCAAACGGCAAAGCGCCAGGATCGGGCCGAGGTTCTCTTCACTCAGGCGGAACGCGTAATCTACCGCCTGAATGCGCTGGACCAGAAACTCAACCGCGCTAAAGCTTTGCGCCTCGCTGGCGGCCAGTTGCGCGGGCGGCAAAGTCAGCGGCCCAACGCGGTAAACCTGCTCCCCTTCAAGCCCCAGCGGAGACTGGCTGGTGAGCAAAATGCTCAGTAATTCGTTTCTCTGTAGTAGAGGCTCAATTTCCCTGGCGCAGGCGGCCAAAACATGCTCACAGTTATCAATCACCAGCAGCGTCGGGCGAGGCTGTGACTGCCCCGCGCCACGAATACCGGCCAGCGCGGCGCGCAAAACAGGGGCGGGATCTGACCCGCTGTTCAGGCCGGACAAATCGGCAAAAAAGACGCCATCGGGAAAAAGGCTGGCGGACTCCCGCGCCACTTCCAGCAACAGCCTGGTTTTACCGATGCCCGCCGGGCCCGCCAGCGTACAAATAGTATGCTCGATCAGCCGTTTTCTGATGTCGCCCAGTTCCTTTTCGCGCCCTATCAGCGGTGAACGGGGGCGAGGCAATGCCGTAGCCGGAGCGGTGGCCGGCAGCGAGGACGTCGCCGCCTGCAGCTTATTCACCGTGGCGGTAAAGCAGTAGCCCCGGCCAAACACCGTGGTGATCAAATTGCGATCGGGACCAAAAATTTTGCGCAAAGCGGAGATTTGCGCCTGCAGGTTATTCTCTTCGACGATCTCTTTCGGCCAGACGGTGGCCAGCAGCGTCTCTTTGGTCACCACCTGCCCGGCTTCGCTGACCAGCAGCCGGAGCACGGCCATTGCCCGCTCGCCCGGCTCCAGCCGAACGCCGTCCCTGAGCAGCAGTCCCAAATCAGGAAACAGCTGATAGCGGCCAAAGACCACCATGTCGTCATCTCTTTCTGAACGGAGTTGGGTCTCGTCGGCAGGCATAAGAACGGTCGCTTTTCAGATGATTTCAGAAGTCTGAAATTTTAGGGCAAAGATTGCGGGCGGACAATCGTTCAGCATCAGGACTCGTCATTCCCAGAGAGAAAAATCATGTCGGAGAATCCCCTGAGCATCACCCTGAATCGTCCGCCCGAGGCGGAAAAGAATTCGCCTTTAACCTCCACTCTGCTGCTGATCATGGCGCTGGCCTGCGGGGTTTTTGTCGCCAATGTCTACTACAACCAGCCGCTTCTGGAACTGCTTCAGCAGGCGTTTCCCGGCCAGCTCGCGCTGGTCAGCCTTGCGCCGACGGCAACCCAGCTTGGTTTTGCCTTTGGTTTGTTCTTACTTGTGCCGCTGGGTGACAAGATTAACCGCCGCACGTTGATCCTTTGCCAGTCTGCGGGGCTGGCAGTGGCGCTGGCGTGCCTGGCCTTAGCGCCCAATGTTGTCACAATTATTATTGCCTCCGCTGCAGTGGGCGTGACGGGATCCGTGGCCCAGCAAATAGTGCCGTTCGCCGCCGAGCTGGCTAAACCCGAACGCCGTGGACAGGTGGTCGGCACGGTCATGAGCGGCGTGCTGTGCGGGATATTGCTTGGCCGGGCCGTCGGCGGTTTTAGCGGCGACCACTGGGGATGGCGCGCCACCTTTTGGTTGGGCGCGGTGGCAACCACGTTCGGCTGGCTGATGCTGTTCTTTACCCTGCCGCACCATACGTCGGGCAATAAACAGCGCTATATGACCCTGATGCGCTCGCTGGTTTCTCTGTGGCGTGAAGAACCCCTGCTGCGCCGGGCGACCTGGATTCAGGCCGCGCTGTTTGGCTCGTTCATCGGCCTGTGGACCATTCTGGCCTTGCAGCTCCATGCCGCGTTTCATCTTGGCGCAGACGTCGCCGGTCTGATGGGTATTGTGGGCGCCGTAGGCATCCTGATTGCGCCGCTTGCCGGGCGAATTGCCGACCGCCGGGGACCCTATACCGTTATCGGGCTTGGGGCGCTGGTGATGGTTATCTCGTTTGCGGTGCTGGGATTGTGGACTTCGCTCACCGGGCTGGTGATTGGCATCATCCTGATGGATCTGGGCGAGCAGTCGGCGCTGATCTCTAACCAGCACGTGATCTATGCCCTGAGGCCGGAAGCCCGCAGCCGTATCAATACGGTCTTTATGAGCGGGATGTTTATCGGCGGCGCGCTGGGCTCGTGGGGCGCGAGCCTGATGTGGCGGCTGGGGGGCTGGGAACTGGCGTCGATGCTGGGCGGTGGGCTTAGCCTTATCGGGCTAATCATTCATCTGATCGGGCAACGAAAACGCGGGTAGTACCCCAGGCGGCGGCAGGAAAATCGTCGCCGCCTGAAGCATGAGACGTTACTGAATCAGCACGCCTTGAACGAGGTTGGCCTTCACCACAGTCACCTGAGGGATTTTCAGGGCTTCCATATAGCCCTGAACCAGCAGCAGGTTGCTGACGTCGGTCGCCCGGTAATCACCGCGCAGCTCTGAATCCCCTTTCCACACCTGGCTGGCGGACGCTTTTTGCAGATCGGCAAGGGTGTAAACCTTTTCATTGAGCTGCTTGCTGACGGAGAAGTCATGCACCCCGCCGATACCCACGACGGTACGCTTAGCCAGCGCCTGTTTCATCTCCGGGCTGACGTGAGTGGTGGCATAGAAGCGAACAAAACGCAGCACGCCGTCACGCAGGGAACCAATCGGGTTGGGGGAGCTAACGTCATGCAGATCTTTGTTTTTCACCACGTCAATGATGTAGTTCTTCAGCGTGACGGAGGCCAGCTTGCCCTGGTAAATCTCCGGCTGCCATTTGTCGTGTTTTTGCAGCCAGGTCGTCATTTGCATCGACCCGCCGCCAATGTCCCAGACCACCATCTGGTCGTCTGCCAGCGGTACCGGCATCGAGGCTTTGGCGGACAGGAAGCCCAGCTCGGCCTCTTGTTCCTGAGTAATAATTTTCAAATTCACCGGAGCAGCCCGGTTGAAGGCATCAATCGTCTGCCCGGCGTTAGACGCGCTGCGGAAAACGGCGGTAGCCACGCCGTTAAAGCGGGCGGGATGATAGCGGGCAGCCTCTGCGGCTAGCTCGCGCAGCGCCGCCTGCCCCCGCTGTTGAATGGCCGGGCTGAGCGTGTTGTCCGCAGATTTAGACAAATCTTCGTTAAAACCGATGGGACGCTGATCTTCGAACAGCACTTTGTTGATGCGCCGCTGGCAGGTATCTACTTTGGCAACCACCAGCTTGGTGGTGCCGGAGCCCATGTCGATGCCCGCCCGCGTCTCTTCACAGCCAGCGGCGTGGGCCGGAACGCTCGCGCCGGGTAAGGCCGCTACCACCATCAGGGAAAAAAAATTGCGTCGAAATATTTTTGTCATATTGAGTATCCACTGTCGATCCATTAAAAAGCTATTGATAACGTAGCTTTAATATTCGGTAAAACACTTTTTAACAATACCTGCTGATTTTGTTAGAAAAAGTGCCGGCATTGTTCAGTGCAGGGGCCGGCAGGTATCAATGGCGTTAATGATAAAAGCAAGGGTAAGGACATAAAAATGAAGAAAAGTTTAGTGTGTGGCGCAGTAGCGCTGGTGCTGGTCAGCCTGACGGGTTGTGCCAATCAGCAGCAGGCGGCGGATCAAAAACTGGCGAGCCAGACGGTGATGGCGGTGGACTGGTTCCAGCAATCCGGCGAATACCGTGCGCTGGCGTACCAGTCATTTAACAGCGCTCGCGCCGCGTGGGATCAGTCCGCTAAGCAGGGCCACGCTAAGCGTGCCGTTATCGTGGATCTGGACGAAACCATGCTCGACAACAGCGCCTACAGCGCGTGGCAGGCCAAAAACAACAAAGCGTTTGACGACAAAACCTGGTCCCAGTGGACTCAGGCTCGCCAGGCGCTGGCCGTCCCGGGCGCGGTGGATTTTGCTAACTACGTGAACAGCCACGGCGGCACGATGTTCTATGTGTCCAACCGCGACAGCAAAGACTTCGACGCCACCGTCGCCAACATGAAAGCCCTGGGCTTTACCGGCGTGAGCGACAAAACCGTGCGCCTGAAAACCGACAGCTCTAACAAACAGGCCCGTTTCGATGCGATCAAGGCCGAAGGCTATGACGTGGTGATGTACATCGGCGACAACCTGAATGACTTTGGCAAAGCGACTTACCACAAGGACCAGTCCCAGCGCCAGCAGTTTGCCAGCGATAACCGCAGCAAGTTTGGCACCCAGTTCATCGTGCTGCCAAACCCAATGTACGGCGACTGGGAAGGTGCTTTGGCGCCAGACTACTACAAGCTCAATACGGCCCAACAGGCTGAAGCCCGTGAAAACGCGCTGCGTACCTGGTCTGGTAAATAACGGGTCTCGCCCCACCCGTGCGGTGGGGTTTTTATCGTGACAGTTAAACGATGAAACACATTTACTTTATCTATAATCCAGTAGGTAAAGCGCTTTATTTTAGCTATTACTTTTCATATCCGTATAAATTGATTCTACCCGAGAGATACTCGCCCAAATAGACTTCGCTGATTTTGTTGAAGCCTTGCTTGGTAACTTCGTTTTCTAACCAGGCGTTGTCCTTGTTAAGTATTTCGAGAAGATCATGGTTAGCTAAACCATCAACTATAATTGGATAGCGTATGTTTTCATCACCGCTTTGTATAATGGTTAATTGCCCATTTTGCTCGAGAACCACTCGCTTCAATTGTTCTATTTCATATATGCCATTCGCTCTTAATTTGAACATCAAATCATTCGCGGAAACACCATTACGTAAACACTCTTTGACATTAACACTGCCATTATGTACCAGAGTAATAGGTTTGCCATCAATGATTCTTTTAACCAGTCGATTATTCTCTTTTAAAAACTTAAGAACAAAGACAAGGAAGGTCCATATAATCAATACCAACACAAATTGCAGTACCGTTATCGATTCATTGTAGATGACGCCACCGATAATTCCGCCGAGCACATAGTTCTGAACCTGATCCATTGCGGATGAAGGCGCCAGATTCCCCTTCCCCATAAGATTGATTTGAACAATTAAACACAGTATCCCCAGACCCAGCTTTATCATGATAGGTGTATAAATTATCATTGCCATTCCTCAGTTTTTTATAATTTCTATATCCGGGTTTACTAACGAAACTTCAGCCAGGTTGTATGTTTTTTGATCCTGGCTTAAATTAACGCGATAATAAAGGTCATTCATTTTGACAATAATGCCATCCGAGAGTTGTACTGAACTTGAAAAAATAGAGTTCACATTTACTTCTTTTTCTTTTGATAACAATTTGACAAAGTTAACCATTTGGGATGATTGAGAGTGTATATTTTGACTGTCAGTATAATCTGCATACTGAACACCAGAAATGAAGAGTAAAAATAAAAATACTATAATTGTTAGATCTCGATATTTAGTTTGTAAGCGATGACGCATGTACAGACTAAAAAAAACGATCAGGATAAATAAAGCGCTAAATATAATGATGTATTTTAAATAATCATTAATATTAGACTGCGTTTGTAGATAATCTATGCCATAAAATCTCATACCGTTATAATCCCTAAACCCTTCAGATCCCATTTTTATTATAGTAACACATTGCCATTTCCTGCTCTAACAACCGCGCTACGGGCTCTCTCCTCCCTGCCGCCTCACCGCCGTCTCCCCTTGTTGCTTTCCCGGTTGAAAACCTCTTGATCAACATTTAGTCCAGATATAGATTATTCGTCTAAACCTGACTGAGTTGAGAGGATACATGGCCCCGGACATTACGCTGCGCAATATCGAACAAGTTCCTCCCCCCGTGGGGCACTATTCCCATACCGCTACCGCAGGCGGTTTGGTGTTTATTTCCGGTCAGCTTCCCGTGGCGGCGGACGGCACGCCTCGCTGCGAAGCGCCGTTCGAAGAACAGGCCCAGCTGGTGCTGCAGAATATTGAGTCTTGCCTGGCCTGCGCGGGCGTGACAAAACAACATCTTGTCTCCGTGCGGGTGTACATCACTGATATCAATCTCTGGCCGCTGTTTAACAGCATTTATGCGGCGTGGATCGGTCAGCATCGCCCTTCCCGCGCGGTGGCCGGCGTGGCACAACTCCATTACGGCGCGGCGCTTGAAATTGAAGCCGTGGCGCTCTCTGAATAAGACAACCGTTTAAAGGTGGCAAAATGAGTGAATTAGTTCTCCCCGTTTATGAGGATGTGGTCGCGGCGGCCCAGCGCATTGCAGGCCATGCCAACCGCACCCCGGTCATGACATCCCGTACCGTGAATGAAGAGTTTGGCGCCGACGTCTTTTTCAAGTGCGAAAACTACCAGCGAATGGGGGCGTTTAAGTTCCGTGGGGCCATGAACGCGCTTGCTCAGTTTACGCCGGAGCAAAAAAAAGCGGGCGTGGTGGCCTTCTCCTCCGGGAACCACGCCCAGGCGATTGCGCTCTCCGCAAGGCTGCTGGGGATCCCGGCCGCCATCGTGATGCCGGAAGATGCCCCGGCGGCAAAAATTGCCGCCACGCGCGAATACGGTGGCAAAGTCATTCTCTATAACCGCTACACCGAAGACCGCCAGCAAATCGGCAAAGATCTGGCTAACAAATATGGCCTGACGCTGATCCCGCCTTACGATCACCCGCACGTCATTGCCGGCCAGGGCACCGCGGCGAAAGAGCTGTTTGACGAAGTTGGCGAGCTGGACGCGCTGTTTGTCTGCCTGGGCGGCGGCGGATTGATTTCCGGCTGCGCGCTGGCGGCGCGACACCTTTCCCCCAGCTGTAAAGTGTACGGCGTGGAGCCGGAAGCCGGGAACGATGCCCAGCAGTCACTCAGGCGTCGCCAAATTGTGCGGATTGATACGCCCAAAACCATCGCCGACGGCGCACAAACCACCTTCCTCGGGGACTACACCTTCCAGATGATTTGCCAGAACGTGGACGACATTTTCACCGCCACTGATGAAGCGCTGATCGATTCGATGAAGTTTTTCGCCGAGCGGATGAAAATGGTGGTCGAGCCGACGGGCTGCCTTGGCTTTGCCGCCGCGCGCGGAATGAAAGAGAGCCTGCGCGGGAAGCGAATCGGGATTATCATCAGCGGCGGCAACGTCGATATCAGCCGCTACGCTGAGTACCTCGCCGGCCCGCGTTAATTAACAGGAGAAATAGAGTGTCAAAATCAGAAAACAGTGCCCTGCTCGACCAGCTCGAAAACATCGCCCAGGGGTTGAGTGAAACCTTCGCGCCTTTTTGCGAGGTGGTGGTGCACGACCTGACGCAGCCCGAGCACTCTATTCTCTCCATCCACAACAACCTGTCTGGCCGCGAGGTTGGCCAGGGCGCCACGGAAATGGGGCTGGCGCGCATCGCCTCCCCAGATTTCCCGACGGTGATCGCCAATTATGCCAACCAGTTTGCCGACGGAAGACCGGTAAAAAGCACCTCTATTGGGCTGAAAGATGACGCCGGGAACTATGTTGCCGCCCTTTGCCTGAATCTGGATATGACCTTGTTCCGAGGAATGCAAAGCGCGCTTGCCCGCTTCACTGACACCAGCCCAGGCCCCGTGGAGGAACATATCGAGCCCGCAGGGTCCGAAGCCATCAGGCTAAGAATCGATCGTTATGCGGCGGGTATAGCCACGACGCCGCGCGCGCTGAAAACTTCGGAAAGAATTGCGCTGTTGCAGACGCTGAAAAAAGAAGGATTACTGGATATCCGTAAGTCGATGGAAACCGTGGCGCAGCATCTGGGCGTCTCCCGGGCATCGGTTTATTTGTATGCAAAACAACAGCCGTCCGTTGACGACACGGCATAATTCAACCGCAGTATTTTTTGTCAGGGTAAACAGATGGGTTCCATAAAGTGGCTGATAGCACCTCTATTTCAGGAGCCACAGCGCTCCGGTTCTTTGTTTCATCTCTTCACCGGGCTGCCGGTTGCGGCACTTCTTCTCAGCGTCAGCGGCTGCAGTTCCGCCGGAAACTACTCGTCTTCATCCCCGCCAATGGCTCGCCAGCTCAATGAGCAGGTGGTTATGCTGCCGGTACAGGTTGAGGGTAAAACCGTTGAGCTGGAAACCACGCTCTATAAACCGCCGGGTGACGGTCCTTTTCCGCTGCTGGTGATGAATCACGGTAAAAACCCTGGCAATGCCCGCCTGCAGCCTCGCGCCAGGCATCTTCAAATTGCCTCAGTATTTGTTCATCGGGGATTTGCGGTCGCGATTCCGATGCGGGAAGGTTTTGCGGCCTCCGGCGGCGACTACCCGAAAGACGGTTGCGATGTGCGTCGTCACGCGTTTGATGAAGCAGATGGCGTGGCTGCCGCCCTCAAAGAACTGGTCAAACTGCCCTACGTTGACCGCTCACGCATTGTGATTGCCGGCCAGTCTGACGGCGGGCTGGTGACGATGGCGCTGAGTACACATCCCCTTCCCGGCGTGCTGGGCGTGATTAATTTCTCGGGCGGTCTGCGCCAGCCAAAATGTGAAGGCTGGCAGCAAAATCTGGTACGCACCTATGGCGCGATAGGCAAACAGGCTCGCTACCCGTCGGTGTGGTTCTATGGCGATAACGACCAGCTCTGGCCGCAGCCGATGCCGGAACAAATGTTTAATGCCTACACCGGCAACGCGGAAGGCGACGCCGGGCATGCCCGAATGATCGATATCGGCACCTTCGGCAAAAACTCCCATGACTTTGCCGACAGCAAAGCGGGCGTGAAGCTGTGGTATCCGCAGGTTAAAGCATTTGTCGAGTCTCTGGGGCTGCCGTTCCAGCCTGTCTCTATTTAGGGCCGTGAATCGCTTTCCTTAGCGCGCCAGGCGTTAAGCTATAGCGAAGGCGAAACCGACTGATAAAACGGGACAGCGAGGCGTAGCCGACCTGTTCCGCTATTCTCCCCAGGGGCGTATCGGTGGTTTGCACATATTCCATAGCAAGGGAAAGCCGGACGTCCTCCTGGATCTGACGAAAGCTCTGCCCCTCCGCTTTGATTCGCCGGTTCAGCGTTGAAAGACTCAGGCCAAGCCGCTGGGCAAAGTGTTCCAGAGTATGAGGCACGGCGGGATCTTCGGCGATGTGGGCCGTTATCTGCTGGCTGAGTGTGGATAACGGCGCTTTGGCTGCAACGCTATAGCCGGCTAGCGCCAGGCGCAGCAGCATCCCTTCTAAATGATAATTCAACAGCGGGGCGGGCTCTCCGGCGGACGCGGCGCGGATCAGCCGCTGCCAGGCTTCGTGGATGTCTGGGCTAAGCGGCACTGGAGCCGTGGTGGTTATTAGTCTACAGGCCGCGGTGACCTCCCTGTAGCGGGCGTTAAACTCAGCCAGTGCCGGAGCGGAAAACGAGACAACAATAGCCTCGTAACCTGAATCATCCGGAATGTGCTGCATGGGAATATGCTCATGCGGGGCATAAAAGATCAGGCTGTTGCTGCTCGCACTGCATTTCCCGCCGGGCAGATCCATGATCTTTGTGCCCCGGAGCACCAGGCAAAAACCGGGGCGCAAGAAAGTCATATTTCGCAGCGCGTGACGTTGATGGGCATGGTAGCGAGTGAGCTCTATGCCCTTGTCTTGTTGCTTATTTTTTACCGGGAGTACCATACACCGGACGTAGCTCCGCTTTGGCTAATACATGGGCATTAAGCTGATAGCCGACCAGTGCCCCACTGCTTTCGGCAGTCACGGGTAACGTCGGGGTATCCAGAGCCCAGATAGTAAACAAATACGGGTGTGACTTAAAGCCTGGCGGTGGGCAAGCCCCGCCGAAACTGGCGGAACCGTAGTCGTTGCGCCCCTGTACGGCCCCGGCAGGCAGATTCTGGCCCGACACATTCCCGGCATCGGTTTTCAGCGCGTGAACGTCGGCGGGAATGTTGACCAGCGTCCAGTGCCACCAGCCGCTGACTGACGGCGCAGACGGATCGTAAACCGTAATGGCGAAGCTGCGGGTACCTTTAGGTGCGCCTTGCCAGGAAAGATCGGGGGAAACGTTGTTCCCGTGGCAGCCAAATGCGTTAAAAACCTGCGCCGGTTTCAGCATCTCGCCGTCAGCA
Organism: Enterobacter sp. Cy-643; assembly: GCF_011752815.1. Classification (GTDB taxonomy): domain Bacteria; phylum Pseudomonadota; class Gammaproteobacteria; order Enterobacterales; family Enterobacteriaceae; genus Cedecea. Next base: position 1,367,924 of record NZ_VWWV01000001.1, on the reverse strand, counting down.
ATGGTATGGCTCAGCAGACGAAAGTCGCTGGCCTGTGACTGGGCGGTAAATAAGAGCGTGCTAACGATAAGTGAAGTGCTAAGACATTTGAACATAACCGTTCTCCTGATGTGTTGAGGAGACGAAGCATAGCCCCGGCAGCGCGGGAACGATGTGCGGCAAAATTCAATGTTTGTGCAGAAAATGTCACGCTCTGTTTTCCGGCGGAAAACGCGCGCTGTAAATCTCCTTCAGCCAGTCGATAAACACCCTCACCCGCGGCGACAGCTGCCGGTTTTGCGTGTACACCGCGGATACCGCGATGGCCGGGCTTTGCCAGTCAGTCATCACTTCTACCAGCCGACCTTCGTTCAGTGCCTGTTCAACGTGGTAGCGCGGGAGCTGAACCAGGCCGCAGCCGCGTAGCGCACAGATCACGTAATTCTCAGCTTCGTTGACCGTCACCCAGCCTTTCGGCGAATAAGCCCGTCGCTCGTTATCGATAATGAATTCAAAGGGGTAATTCAGGCCGCCGGTCGTCGAGAAAAAGTTCACGCACTGGTGCTGGTCAAGATCGTCCGGATGCGCAGGCACGCCAAACGCCGCCAGATAATCCGGGCTGGCACATACAATTTGCGGCAGATCAGCCAGATGACGGGCAACCAGCGAAGAGTCCTGTAATTTACCGGCGCGCACCACGCAATCTATCCCCTCGCGGACTAAATCCACCAGTCTGTCGCCGCTGCTTATAATCAACTCAATATCCGGATAACGGCGATGAAACTCGTCCAGCCGCGGCAGAACGATGTGCGAGGCATGCGTTCCCTGCAGGTCAATACGCAGGATACCGCGAGGCCGGGCCACAACCGGGCGCAGCGCGGCTTCGGCATCATTCAGCTCGGCCAAAATATAGACGCAGCGCTGATAGTAGGCCTGGCCATCGAGAGAGACGCGTACGTGCCGGGTGGTGCGCTCCAGCAAACGGCAGCCAAGCTGGCTTTCCAGGTCTTTAATCGCATTACTCGCCGTGGCTCTCGGGATGCCAAGCTGGTCGGCGGCCTGGCCAAAGCTCCCCAGCTCAACGATGCGGGTAAACAGCTGCAAGGTGTCAAATTTATCCATCTGCTATTATTAACCAAAACGGAATTATCTAATCAAATTAGCACCATTTATCCCGAAATCAAAAACATTAACAATGCACCCACGCCCACTCGGGGCGATTCACTCACCGCATCTGGAGAACAACATGACGACTGCAAAGAAAACTGCCCTGGTGACCGGCGCTTCCCGTGGAATTGGCCGGGCAATTGCCGAAAGACTGGCCCGCGACGGCTTCACCGTCGTGGTGAACTACGCCGGAAATAAAGCCAGCGCCGATGAAACGGTCCAGGCGATTAAAAACAACGGCGGGAACGCCGTGGCGATTCAGGCCGATGTCTCCTCTGAAAGCGATGTCACCCGTCTGTTTGCCGAAGCGAAAGCTCTCCACAACCAGCTGGATGTGGTGGTGCACAGCGCGGGCATTATGCCGATGGTGAAAATTACTCCGGCAGGCCTGGCCGAGTTCGACAAAATCATCAATACAAATCTGCGGGGCGCGTTTATGGTGCTGGCCAACGCCGCAGAGTCTCTGCAGGATGGCGGCCGCATTATCGCCCTTTCAACCAGCGTTATTGCCAAATCATTCCCGGCCTATGGCCCCTACATCGCCTCCAAAGCCGGGGTTGAAGGCCTGGTGCATGTCCTGGCCAACGAACTGCGTGGCCGTAATATCACCGTCAACGCCGTTGCACCGGGGCCAACCGGCACCGACCTGTTCCTGAACGGTAAAACCGAAGAGCAAATTCAGGCCATCGCCAGCCTCGCCCCGCTGGGACGCATCGGCACGCCAGAGGAAATCGCCAGTATTGTGGCGACATTAGCTGGCCCTGACGGCAGCTGGGTGAATTCTCAGGTTATCCGCGTTAACGGCGGCTTTGCATAAGACTGGCGACCAACAGGAGACAAACATGCAGCAAATCATACTGATAACCGGCGCATCCAGCGGCTTTGGTGCCTTATCCGCGCGCGCCCTCGCCCATGCCGGGCACACCGTTTACGCCAGTATGCGCGATATTTCAGCTCGCAATGCTCCCCAGGTTGAAAGCCTGCGAGAGTATTCGCGGCAACACGGCGTGGATCTTCGCGCCATCGAGCTGGACGTGCAGTCCGAGGCTTCTGCGGAGGCGGCAGTCGCGCACATCATCGCGGAGCAAGGCCGGCTGGACGTCGTGGTGCACAATGCCGGGCATATGTCCTTCGGCCCCGCCGAGGCATTTCTGCCGGAGCAGTTCAGCCAGCTCTTCGACATTAACGTGCTGGGCACCCAGCGGGTTAACCGGGCGGCGCTGCCTTATCTGCGTCAGCAGAGAAAAGGCCTGGTGCTGTGGGTCGGCAGCAGCAGCACTCGGGGCGGCACTCCGCCTTATCTGGCACCTTATTTTGCCGCCAAAGCCGCAATGGACGCCGTGGCCGTCAGCTATGCCGCCGAACTGAGCCGCTGGGGCATTGAAAGCTCGATTCTGGTGCCGGGGGCTTTTACCAAAGGCACCAACCATTTCCTGCACTCCGGTAAGCCCGCGGACAGCGAACGTGAGCGGGCCTGGACCCAGACAGGCCCAACCGCTGGACTGGAAGATGAAGCCCTGAAAGGCCTGGCCGCCTGTGAGCCAGAGGATGCCGACGTTGCCGACGTGGCGGCGGCGATGGTGGATATTGTGAATGCCCCGTATGGCAAACGCCCGTTCCGCGTGCACGTTGATCCCTCTGACGACGGGGCCGAAGTGGTCAACGCCGTGGCCGACCGTATCCGCAAGGCGTTTTTGCAGCGTATTGGTTTAGGCGACCTGCTGACTCCCCGGCAGTAAATCCCCCGCCTGCGGCTTATCTTGCAAAGTTAAGCCGCAGGCCATTTCCTGGAGTGTTTTATGCGAACGTTGTTATTTCTGCTGAGCGGCTTTTTGCTCGCCAGCGGCTGTTACCTGCTTATCCGTCTGTTTACCCCGGACTACCCGCCGGCTCAGGCGATTATCGCCCGAGGCTTTGCGGTACTGTGGTGCCTGATTGCGGCGGTAAATATGCTGATCGGCGTCATTAAAGTAGGCTATGGCTGGGGCGAAGAACTGACCATTTTTGTCGTTATTTTCGCCCTGCCGGTGGTGTCGCTTTTGTGGATTGTTGAGCACTAACAGGAGGTGGCCCATTCCTCGTTAAGCCTATTGTTTAGGCAAAAATTACCCGGCTGCTTTGAGCGAGATACTGACGTTAAAGGCCGCTAAAGTGAAGAGTGACTAACCCTGTGTTTTAAGTTCGAAGGGTTCAGATATTGCCCACCGGGAAGCAAAATGTTCCTGATACTGAGACACGATGTGGGGCATGTTTTTCATAACGATGACATTCTCGCTGTTATCGTACTCTGCTGATTTTGCATAATTAAATGAACCTGTTTCTACAGTTGAGCCATCAACAATCATCATCTTATCGTGCTGAATATGGTAATGCCCATCAATGCGCAGCTCCACTCCATGGCGAGTAATGTCGCGCATTGCCGCCAGTGATGTACTGCCTTTATTTCGACGTTTATCGATAACGACTTGTACTCTAACGCCTCGTTGTTGGGCTGCATCCAGTGCAGCAGCAATATCGTGGGCCTGAAATGCATATGCAACCATCTCGATAGAGGAGTGCGCTGAATTGATGGTATTTAGTACAAGCTGTTGTGCACTACCTTCCGGAGAAAATCCCACCTCTATTGAAGGGGCTGCAGAAGCTGAACCAGTAATAATGAGCAGTAAAAAGGCCAATTGTTTCATAGCGGCTGTTCCCAATGAGTCTTCGATAACGTTCAGGAGTCCTCATTACCGGGTCTACTGCTGCAGGAATAAGGACATCAATAATACTCCTGACGTCCGCATTTGGCACAAAGCGGACAGCCTTGCTGGGATAAAACCGAAATGAGCGAAGAGCAGACATTTCGTAACTTGCATTAGTCAACCTGACGAGCGTTCCATTCGTCGCGCGTGATTTCCCAGAGTTCGGAATCCAGCAGGCCGCTGACATACTCTTTCTTTTCAGTCCTGATAAGCCGCATGCCGCTACTGTCTGAAATACGTCTGGAACGGCTATTGAGAGCCGCTTTCGGCGCACGCAATACTGTCTTATTTAATGTATTAAACCAGTAATCCGTCGCGGCATTACTGGCCTCACGCATAAAACCCTGCCCCTGATATTCCTGCGCTAGCCAAAATCCACGGTTATTATCCTCAACGTCGTAAAGGCAGACTAAACCCATAAGTTCGTCAGGGGTCTGACGGTGTCTGATAGTCCAGATCCAGGCAATCCCTTTTTCCATATCAGGCAGGGCAACGTTATTGACGTAATTTTCAGCCCCGTTATCCGGATAGGGCCAGGGTACTGAGGAGACCATATAGCGAACGATCTCCCACCGTGGATAAAGCACCTGAATCTGTGAGGCATCTTCGGCGGCTAATGGCTTTAACAGCAAGCGTTCTGTATGGAGTTCTGGTATTTGCATATGCACTTCCTTTCCGACGAAATATCTATTTCAGTTTTGCCTGAGAACGTTAATCTACCAACCCGCTCACAAAATCCAGTAACGTCCGGGTTTTCGCCGGCACATGATGCCGGGACGGATAATACGCATAGAGCGGGAAACGGTGATCTGACCATTCGGGAAACAGCGGCACCAGCCGCCCGGAAGCCACGTATTCCTCGCTGCCAAGTTCGAAGATCTGAGCTACGCCCAGCCCTGCAAGACAGGTGCTGAACGCGGTTTCCGCATCGTTAACCGTTAACATGCCTCCGGGCTGGATCGTCTGCTTTTTCTTCCCCCGGTGAAACTCCCAGGCAAAAGGTTTTCCCGTCAGCGGTTCGCGGAACAATATGCAGCGGTGCGGCTCCCCCTCAAGCTCCGGCGGCGTTTTCGGTTGCCCGAAGCGATGTAAATATTCAGGGGATGCCATAGCAAATACGCGCGTGTCGAACAGCTTTCTGGCTATCAGCGACGAGGACTGAGGATGGCCAAAACGCAGCGCCAGATCGAAGCCATCAGAAATAAGATCCCCCAGTTCATCCCGGCTGCGCAGCTCGATTTCAAGCTCAGGGTGTTTATCCATAAACGCGCCGAGGCGTGGCCCTAGAACCTGGCTGGCAAACAGCGGATCAACGTTTATTCGCAGCTTTCCGCGCAGGGTTTGCCCGTCCCCTGCCGCGCCGCCGGTGACTTCGGCCAGCGCGGCAATCAGCGGCATAACCTGCTCGTAGAACGCCCGCCCCTCATCGGTCAGCCGCACTGAACGCGTGGTTCGGTCAAAAACGCGGATGCAAAGCCGCTTTTCCAGGCGAGCAATCGCCCGGCTGACGCCCGACTGTGACATATCGAGCATTTCGGCGGCCGCGCCAAAGCTTAGCGTATCCACTACCGCAGCCATCACGTCCACGCCTTCCAGCAATTGCGAACTTAATGCTCTCATTATTGACTCTCAGTCATAAGTGATATGCCTTTCATGCTATCGCATTCTGAGCTGCACGACGCCACAATTTCCTCGTCATCTCGACCTGTTCACATTTTCAGGATGGTTTTATGCATTCAAGCAGTACACATATCGCTGCGCCGCAGGGCGCACACGTTTCCCGCGCCCGCAGCATCGCGGCGGTGCTGGCGCTGAGCCTGGGCTGTTTCACTTTTGTCAGTACCGAACTGATGCCGGTCGGCGTGCTGCCGGGTATGGCCTCCGGGCTGAACGTTTCTCTCGGCGTGGCGGGTTATCTGGTCACTATTTTTGCTTTTATGGTGGCGCTCACCGCCGCCCCGCTGACCGGACTGCTGGGGCACATTAATCGCAAAGCGCTCATGTCTGGCCTGCTGGCCGCCTGCTTTGCGGGCAACCTGATTACCTGGCTGGCGTCGGACTATTTTGTGGTCTTTGTAGGCCGTATCCTGGTGGCTGCCGCTATCGGGGTGTTCTGGTCGACGGCGGTGGTGACCGCCGTGCATCTGGTGGCGTCACGTAACGCCGTGCGGGCGACGTCCATTGTGTTTGGCGGCGTTTCTCTGGCCACGGTACTCGGCGTACCTGCGGGCACCATGCTGGGAGACTTTTACGGCTGGCGGGCGGTTTTTGCCGCGCTTTGCTTCCTTTGCCTGGCCGTTTTCACGCTCATTGTCTGGTCCGTTCCGGCGGTGAGGATCGCCCGGTCCGCTAAGCGCGGAGCGATTTCAGCCGTGTTTAAAAACGGCGCATTGCTGGCCATTTTTGGCATCACCGCGCTGGTCGTCTCCGGTAATTTCCTGGCTTACACCTATATCACGCCTTTTCTCGAACACGTTGCCGGCCAAAGCAGCGGGCAAATTAGCATGTTGCTGCTGGCGTATGGTGCCGCGGGCGTGGTGACTAATTTTGCCGTGGGACCTTTTGCCGCTCGCGCTCCGCGCACAAGTCTGGGGATTGTGGCCGCATTGTTTGCCGCAAGCCTTGCCTGTCTGAACGTAGCCGCCGTAAGCCACGCATCGATCTTTACGGCCATCGCGCTATGGGGGGCGGCCTACGGCGCGCTGCCGGTGCTGCTGCAAACCCTGGTGTTCAGGGAAGCGTCTCGCATGGAGGGCGGCGCGGATGCGGCTACCTCGGTCAACGTGTCGGTGTTTAACGCGGCAATTGGCTTAGGCTCCCTGATTGGCGGCGTGCTGATAAACCTGACCGGGCCTCGCCCTATTCCCTACGTGGCCGCCGCTTTTGCGCTGGCCGGTCTGCTGGCGGTGATAGTGACCCGTGAAAGCAAATCCCGCCGCAGCACAAATCCGTCCCCGACAATTTAAAGGAGTCATTATGAGCAATATTACCGTTCTTGGCCTGGGGGCGATGGGCTCCCGGATGGCAACTCGGCTGCTGACGGCAGGACATTCCGTCACGGTATGGAACCGTACCGGTCAGGCAACAGAAGCCTTAGCCAGCCAGGGCGCTACGGTGGCACCCACGCCAAAATCCGCGGTGGCCGATGCGGAGTTTGTCATCGCCATGGTGCGTGACGACGCCGCCTCTCGCCGGATCTGGCTGGATGAGGAGCAGGGTGCTCTGTCCGGCATGGCCGCTGCTGCGGTGGCCATTGAAAGCTCTACGCTGACGCCGGGCTGGGTGAAAACACTCGGCTCGCAAATGCAGCGGCATGACATTGCTTTTTTGGAAGCCCCCGTCTCCGGCTCACGCGTGCAGGTGGACTCAGGCCAGCTCGCCTACCTGCTAGGGGGAGATCCGTTTGTGGTTGAGCGCTGCCTGCCGGTTTTAAAAGCAATGGGGTCGGCTTTCCATCACGTCGGTGAGCTGGGTGAAGGGACGCTGGCAAAACTCGCCACCAACGCCTTAATGGCGGTACAGGTGACCGGCCTGGCGGAGATTATTGGCTTTCTGAAGCGCAGCGGCGCGGATGCCAACCGGGTACTGTCGGCCATGGCCGGGACGTCAGTGTGGCCCGCCGTCGCCGGCTACCTTTCAGGCAGCATGCTGAGCGAGAATTTTGCGCCCCAGTTCCCGGTAGAACTTATCGAGAAGGATCTGGGCTACACGCTACAAGAGATGGGATCCTCGCAGCTTGCCCCCATGATTGACGCCGCTCGTGGAGTATTTTTACACGCCATTGATGAGGGACTGGCCGAAAGTAACATGACCAGCGTCATCCGGCTTTACGACAAACTCTGAGACATCCGCAATAGAGAGCCGGGCCTTGCGTCCGGCTTTTTCTGTTTATCCTGCCCCAAAGACAATACCTGCTCCGTTTGTCATTTTTTTGTCATTTCCACGTCAGCAGTTTGTTGGCGCCCGGACGCTAAATTGGCCCTGACCCCCTTGTTGAATCCTGAGGATAGATCATGAAATTACGCCATATCTCTGCGCTTGCCACCCTTATGCTGGCCGCTTTTAGTACCACGGCTGCTCGTGCCGACACCACGCCTGCTCCGCAGGAAGTGAAAAACATCGTACTGGTGCACGGCCTGTTTGCCGATGGCTCAAGCTGGGGCAAAGTGATCCCGCTGCTGCAGGCCAAAGGCTTACACGTCACGGCGGTACAGAACCCGACAACGTCATTAGATAACGATGTTGCCGCGGTGAAACGCGCCCTGGCGCAGCAAAACGGCCCGGTGATTCTGGTGGCGCACTCCTACGGCGGGATGGTGATTAGCCAGGCGGGCGATGAGCCAGAAGTCAAAGGCCTGGTGTATATCGCCGCCCGTGCCCCGGAAGCCGGTGAAGACTACCCGGCACTGACCAAAAAATACCCTGCGGCACCAGCTTCCGCGGGCCTGAAATGGAATGACGATGGCTACGGCGCGCTGAGCGAGTCGGCATTTATCCACGATTTCGCCGGCGATCTGCCGGAAAGCGAAGCCAAAGCCTATTACGCCGTGCAGCAGCCGATCGGCAAAGCCATAACTATGGCGAAAACCACGGTTGCCGCCTGGCATGACAAACCGACCTGGTACGCGGTATCGACCGAAGACCGCACGATCAACCCGGATCTGGAACGGTTTATGGCGAAGCGGATGCACGCGCAAACCATCGAGCTTAAATCCAGCCACGTTTCACTGATTTCACAGCCTGAAGCGGTGGCCAACCTGATCATGAAAGCGGCGCACGTGCCTGGCTACTGAGGTTCACGCCTCTTATAATGACGAGACTGGGGCGGTCTCCACGCCCTTTTCTCTCTTTTCGACGGGATCCGCTGCTTGAAAATCCTCATTATTGAAGACGAAGCGAAAACCGCCGCCTACCTGGTGAGCGGACTGAACGAAGCGGGCTATACCGCAGACTGGGCGGCTAACGGCATTGACGGCCTGCATCTGGCCCGGGAAGAAAATTATGACCTGATTCTGCTGGACGTCATGCTGCCGGAAATGAACGGCTGGACGGTGATGGAGCGTTTACGCGCCCACAGCCAGACGCCGGTGCTGTTTCTGAGCGCGCGCGGCACGCTGGAGGACCGTTTACGCGGGCTTGGTCTGGGTGCCGATGAATACCTCGTCAAGCCTTTCTCCTTTGCCGAACTGCTGGCCAGGATCCGCATTATTTTGCGCCGCGGCCAGCCGCAGGCCGAAGCCGAAGAAGTGCTGACGATGGCAGACCTGCTGGTGGATGTCGCCAAGTTTCGCTGCGAGCGCGAAGGCAAGCGCATCACGCTGACCAATAAAGAGTTCAAGCTGCTGGTGTGCTTTCTCCAGCATCCGGGGCAGGTTTTGTCGCGAACGTTTCTGGCTTCCCGCGTGTGGGACATGAATTTCGACAGCGACACTAACGTGGTGGACGTCGCGGTGCGCAGGCTGCGGCAAAAAGTGGACGATCCCTTCCCGGTGCGCCTGATTCATACCGTGCATGGCGTAGGCTACCGCTGTGAGCCAGAGTCATGAAGCGTACTTCGTTAACCTTCCGCCTTGCCGTGTTGCTGGCCGCCTTTTCCTTTGTGGCGTTTACCGTCATGGGCAGCGCGCTCTATTACGCCCTGCGCCAGCAGCTTTCTATCCGTGATGACGCGGCGCTGGTTTCCCGCGTGGACCAGATCAGTACGCTGCTGCGGGATCTGGATGCGCGGCAGCTGATCCGTGAAAAGCCCCATTTGTTTGCCAATATGCTGGGCAATACGGAATCCCTGCTTATCATTCGCTATGTCGGCGGCGCTACCTTGCTGGAAGTTAACCCCATGCAGCGCGCGATTCCCGCCGTGACGCCGGTTGCCGCTAACCATCAGCTGACGCTTGAGGCCGTGCATCACGCCAACAATGCGGACGGCACGCCGATGGTTTACATGGCCGCCATTAGCCCTTCGGCCAATAATTTACCGCCGCTGGAGATCGTGTCGGCGCGGGTGCTGAGCGACAGAACTCATATTCTCGAAGAGTACCGCAACAAGATTATTCTCTTTGCCTCAATGATGGCGGCTATCTCGGTCGTGCTGGCAGTGATCTTTGCCCGCCGTGGCATTTCGCCCTTACGTCGCCTGGCCGCTCGCACGGCCACCATCGGCACCCAAACGCTCTCATCAAGGCTGGATAAGCAGGATGTGCCGATGGAGCTTGATGCACTGATTGACCAAATCAACGCGATGCTCGAGCGACTGGAGCGTGGGTTCCAGCAGTTAAAGCAGGTCAGTGCCGATATGGCCCACGACCTGCGCACGCCCATCACCACCCTGCTCGGCCAGACGGAAGTTGGCCTCGGTGCGGCCCGGGATAGCGCCTATTATCAGCGCCTGCTTGGCTCGAACTTTGAAGAGTTACAGCGCATGTCGCGGATGATAGACAACATGCTGTTCCTGGCCCAGGCGGAACAGCCTGACCAGGAGATCCAGCGGCGTGATATTGACATTGTTGAAGAGACTCACCGCCTCGGTGAGTATTTTGAGGATCTGGCCGCCGAGCGTGAGGTGACGATTCAAACCGATGCCAGCGGCACGGTGAATGCGGATGCCCTGCTGCTGCGCCGGGCGCTGGCGAACCTGCTGTCTAACGCGGTGCGCTATGCCGAGCCCGGCAGTGAGATTGAGATTGCTGCCAGGCCTGAAGCGGAAGGTATGTCCATCGTGGTGATGAACCGGGGGGAGACCATTTCCCCGGCGCACCAGGAAAGGCTTTTCGACCGGTTCTACCGGGCTGATCCTTCCCGCAACGACTCGGCGCACTCCAGCGGGCTCGGATTATCCATCGTGCATTCCATCATGCAGTTGCATCAGGGGCGCTGCTGGGTGGAAAGCCAGGCCGGAGTGACCCGCTTTGGCTTATGGTTCCCTTACCGGCGCTAGTCCAGTATCTCAGGCGTTCTGGTCAGTCGCCAGCAGCCCAAACAGCGCGGAGTCTGAAATTACGCCGTTAATTTCCCAGCGCTGCCGCAGCAGCCCTTCCTGAGCAAAGCCCAGCTTTTTCAGGGCGGCGGCAGAAGCCTGGTTATCTGGATCGATTTCAGCTTCGATGCGACGCAGATGAAGCACCTTAAAGGCATAGCTAATCAGCGCCTCGGCGGCTTCGTTAACCAGTCCCTTCCCCCAATGTTCACGGCCCAGACCAAACCCGAGCTCGGCGCGGTGGGAATGTACGTCAAAGCTGAAAAGCATACATTTTCCCGCCAGCTGGCCCGACTGTTTATCCCGAATACACAGCGTCAGGGCGGAACCGTCCTTCATATCTGCCGTGCTGCGGTCGATAAAACGCAGGGCATCATCAAGGGAACGCCAGGGCGCGGTGTTCCAGTATTTCATCACCTGTGGATCGGAAAAAATGCTGAGCAGCGCCGGGGCATCTTCCGGCGAAGGTGGCGAGAGTATCAGACGCGGAGTTTCAATCACCACGCTGAACGGCGAGGCGTGTTCAGCCCGATCTTCATCGGTAAGAAGCGTTCCGGCCGGGTAGCAAAAAGTTTGCATGACGTTATTTCCCTATAGCGATGATGGCAGGCGGTTTGTTATGGATGTCGACGTAATATTTTGGCCGGAAGATAGCGCTGCAGCGGCGTGGGCGACTGCCCGTCAATCAGTTTGCTGATCAGGTCATAGCAATGAAAAGCCAGCTGACGGTTGTCCTGCTGAATGGTGTCGATGCGCACCGACAGCGAGTCATAGAGGTAGTGGTCGTCAAAACTGGCCAGGTGAATGTCGCTCTCCAGCAGGTTGTGCTGGCTCATGTAGCGCAGCACGCCCTCAAGCAGGCCACAGGCGGCGGTAAACAGCGCTTTCGGCGGGCGGCCAAGCTGTGCACATAGCGCGGCAAAGGACTCATAGCCCGAGCTCGGATGATAGTTGCCGTGAATGATCCACTCCGGGCGCAGCGTGACGCCCGCCTGAGCCAGCCCCTGGGTAAACCCTTCCAGCCGATCCCGCGTGGGAGAAAGCCTCGGCTGGCCGCCTAAGAAATAGAATTCATCCGCATGCTGGCGGGCAATCGGGGCGATCAGCTCGGCGGTGGGCTGCACGGAGTCGGTGGCAACCAGCGGCAGCGTGGTGTCATTCATGTGCCGGTCGAACAGCACCACCGGCAGCTGTTCACTCAGTTTGTGGTAATCCGCCGCGGTTAACATGCTAGAGGCGACAATCAGGCCGTCAACCTGGCGCGCAATCATGTTGCTGACCACCATGTTTTCCTGACCTGGATTTTCGTCGGTGCAGGAGATAAGCAGCTGAACGCCCGCTTCACGGCAGAGCATTTCCAGCTCGTGGGAGAAAACGGCGAACCCGTAGTTGGTGATTTCCGGGACCACAAGCCCAATAGTATGGCTGCGGTCATCCCGCAGCGAGCGAGCGTGAATGCTCGGCTGGTAGTGTTGCTGTTGCGCAATCGTCATGATGCGTTCGCGGGTGGCCTGGGCTACCCTCAGCTCTTTGCCCCGGCCATTGAGGACCAGGCTGGCGGTCGCCTTTGAGACGCCCGCCAGTTCGGCAATATCTTTAATCGTGACGCGTTTGGTTTTTTTCACAGCGCAACCGTGGCAATGAGTCGAAAACCCTCATTCTATCATGCAGGAACGCAGCGACCAGTAGCGTAACGTGACCGCCGACTCACCGTTGAAAGAGAGCCGCTCCGAAGGCTGTGGAAAATAGCGGCTGCTCATCACGCCTTCTCCCTGATTGATAAAGATCTCAACGCTTGAACTGTCGCAGAGGATCTGCAGCGAGGCAACGGCGCCATGCCAGTAACGGTGAAGCGGTTCGCCCGTCGCCAGGCCTGGCCGCTCAAGCACAACGCCCAGGTCAGTAACGGCCAGCGTCAGGCCGCCGCCAAAGTGGAGGCTGAAGTTACCCGTGGCCGCTATCTGGAGTTCGAGCCGTTTTGCATCCAGCGCCGGAGCCTGGCTGGCGGGTCCTTCCCAGCGCTGCTCTTCTTCACGCAGCGAAGCCAGTTCCGCTATCGGATTTTGATAAAGCTTACCGTTGTTAAGCGTGAGCTCCCGCAGGCAGGTCATCTGGTGGATCCAGCCCTGCTCGCGGGTTGGCTGCAGCATCTCCTCCCCGTCCGGCACGCCCATCCAGCCGACGAGCAAACGCCGCCCGTCCGGCGACAGCGCCGTTTGCGGGGCATAGAATTCAAATCCTGCATCCAGTTCGTTCAAGTCGTCGTGTCTGAATGTCGCCGTGGCGTAATCAAAGTCGCCAACCAGATACGCCGCAGGGTAGACGTTAAGAAAGCGTTGATTCTGGTGAGCCAGCCCCTGCGGGCAGCAGAGCAGCACATGTTTATCGTCAAGAGGGAAAAGATCGGGGCATTCCCACATATAGCCTGCTTCAGCCAGCCCGTGAACGCCGTTCCCGGCAATTTCACCTCTGTTTTCCCAGTCGCGCATATTCGGCGAAGAAAACAGCAACACCTTGCCCCGCTGGTGAAGATCCTGCGCGCCCAGCACCATGTACCAGACGCCTTCATGTTGCCAGACCTTCGGGTCACGCACATGTCCCGTGTAGCCCGCAGGCAGCGGCAAAATCGGCCCCGTTTTGTCAAAACCACCGGCGCTGTTTTCCACCGCAAGGCATTGCCACGCCGTACGGCTCCCGTCGTCAAACTTAACGTTGCCGGTGTAGCACAGCGTCAGCCTGCCTTCGAAGTCAACGGCGCTGCCGGAGTAACAGCCGCTGCGGTCGTATTCTTCATCCGGCATCAGCGCCAGCGGCTCGTGCCGCCACTGGACTAAATCAGCCGAACTCCAGTGGCCCCAGCACTTGTATGTATGGTCCGCCGCCAGCGGGTTCCACTGATAAAACAGGTGCCAGCGCCCGGCAAACCAGGTAAACCCGTTCGGGTCATTCATTAACCCTGTCACCGGGGCGTGATGCCACTGCGGATAGTGTTTATCCTGCAGGGCTTTGGGCTGGCCTGTCATCACGGCCTGCAAAATGGCCGGTAACCGGGAAGCAAGCGTCATGCTTCAGACTCCGCTTTGTATTTCAGCAACAGGGAGAGGATGAACGCCACGCCAAAGGCGATAACCATCCCGATGATGTAGTTCACCAGCGAACTGGCCTGCACAATCGCCATCCCCGGCAGCGCGGTTAAGCCGACCGCCGTCATGTAAACATGGACGGAGACTACCCAGGCTCCGCCCACTGCGCCGCCAATCAGCGCCGCGATAAAGGGTTTAACAAATCGAAGGTTGATGCCGAAGATTGCCGCCTCGGTGATCCCCAGCATGGCCGAAAACCCCGAAGGCAGCGCGATCGCTTTGATTTTCGCATCCCGGGTTTTAAACCATACCGCCAGGCAGGCTCCGCCCTGCGCGACGTTGGCCATGGCCCAAATAGGCAGCAGGAAATTGACGCCAATGGCCGGGTTGCCAAGCAGCCCGGCCTCAATAGCGTGGAAGCTATGGTGAACGCCCGTGATGACAATCACCGAATACAGCCCGCCGAAGAGCAGCCCCGCAAGCCAGCCCGCGTGGGCAATAAGCGTGCTGAGCACGAATGAGATGCCGTCCCCCAGTGCGCGCCCGGCCGGGCCGATGATCAGCAGCGCAATAAAGCCGGAAATGATGACCGTCAGGAACGGCGTCAGGATAAGATCCAGCGCATCCGGGATCACCCGACGTAACTGCTTCTCCACAAGACTCATAAACCACACCGCCAGCAGCACCGGGAAAACCGTGCCCTGATAGCCGATCATCGCCACTTCCAGCCCAAAGAAGTTCATGGTGTGGAACCCGGCCGCCACGCCCCAGGCGTTGGTTAACGCCGGATGGGTTAAAATTCCGCCGAGCGTCGCGCCCAGATAAGGGTTGCCGCCGAACTCACGGGCGGCGGTGAAGCCAATCAGAATAGGCAGAATAATAAACGCCGCGGAGCTGCACATATCCAGCATGATATAGAGCGCGTTATCCGGATTTACCCAGCCATAGGTTTTCACCATCCCGAGCAGCCCCATCAGTAAACCTGAGGCAACAATGGCAGGAATGATCGGCACAAAAATGTTCGACAGCAGACGGGCAATGCGCTGGAACGGGTTTAGCTTTTTCGCCGCAAGGTCTGCAGCTTCGGACTTGCTTGACTCTGCAATGCCTGCGGCCTGAATAAAGGCGGCATACATTTTATTCACCACGCCTGTGCCAAAGATGATTTGCATCTGCCCTGCGTTACGAAAACACCCTTTTACACCGTCTACTTTGCCAATCGCCTGCTGGTCCGCCAGCGCATCATCCACCAGAACCAGGCGCAGCCTCGTGGCGCAGTGGGCCGCGCTGGCGATGTTTTCTTTGCCACCCAGCAGAGGAATCAACTCGCGGGCAATGTGATTGAAATCCATAGTGACCTCTAAACGCTTTCTTGTTATGTCGTGGCACTCCCGCCGGAGCGGGAGGCCAGTTCGTTAAAACCAGGTTTCCATCTGCACGCCAAAGTTCCATTCCCCACCGGCGTTAAAGCCGCTGCTGCCGAAGGCGTCATTGCTGGCGTATTTGTCCAGCTTGCTGCTCCAGTCCATCCAGGTGGCAAACAGGCGCAGTTCCGGGCGGCTGAAGAAGTCGCCGATGCTGCCAGCCTTCAAGGTCGGGGCAAAGGTCAGTTTGTAGAAGCTGCCGTTGACCGCATTACGGTCTTTATAGCCTTCCGGCCGCAGATCCATGTACTGATAGCTGCCCTCGAACGCCAGAGCAAAGTTCTGGGTGACTTCTTTGATAAGCCGCGCATTGACCGTGGCCCATTCGTAGCTGTCCCCCTTCACGTAGCGATCTTTACTGCTTTGCGCCAGCAACGCCGGAGCAATGTGCCAGCCGCCGCCGATCGGCGTCACGCCAAAGCTTGCAAAGCGCCAGGTATTCGCCTGCGACAGCAGCGCGCCGTCCGACCCGATCCCTTTCACTTCTGCGCCAAGACCGTGGCCGTAGAGCAACGCGGTTTTAGCGCTGCCCTCGCGCAGGCCGTAGAAGCTGTCATTATGCAGCCCCACCAGAGTATGTACGCCGGTATTAGCGGCCTCTTTTTGAATCAGGTCGCCATTCGCATCTTTCCGGTCGTCGTTATCCTTCGCACGCAGCCCGGTAACCATCAGTTGGAAAGGCCCGGCAAAGTGATTCATGGTCAGCATATAGTTCTGGACGGTGTTGCCGGTGTCTTCGAGGTTGCCAAAATTGCGGCCATAGACCGCAAAGTTACTGCGCAATCCGTCGTTCCATTTCACGTCATACACGCCGCCGCCGGTGCCGGCGAGAAATACCACGTCGGAGTCCAGCCAGTGAATGTCGAAATTGTCGCGATCGAAGCGCTTGCCTGCCCACCAGGTGCTGCCTTTTAACGGGCCATCAAAACCGGGGAGATTGCCCAGTTCGGCGAAAGCCTGACGAATATTCAGGTCGCTGCTGTCCGCCGACCAGTCGTTATAGGTCTTTTGCCCGTCCGCAAGCATCGCTTTAAAGCGGGTGGTGGTGCCGTTATCCAGCGTCTGACGGTGCTCCAGGTTTAGCTCAACGTAAGTGTCTGCTTCGTTACCCAGACGCCCTACTGCCCCCCCGGTTTCCCCGGCGGGCGTTAAATAAGGCCCGCTTTTACTGCTGGACGCAGAATCATTCATTAACAGGCCGGAACGCGCGTAGCCGTGGAACTCAAAGCCGGTTTGCTTATCTGCTTTTGATTCCAGGCGAGCGGTACGGTCGGCCACCGCCTGCGTGGTGGCCTGAGTTTGCTGTTGCTGGGTGGCGAGCAGTTGCGCTTTGCTTTCGGCGGCGCTGGCGCGTTGTTCTGCGGCCTGAGCCCTGCTTTCTGCATCCTGCAAGCGCTTCTCCATCGCGGCAAGGCGTGATTCGATGCTGTTCAAATCCGTTGCGGCCTGCGCGGTTGCCGTGCCGACCAGCAAGGCTATCATCACCGCCAGTTTGTTTTTCTTATACATGTTCGTCGTGTCCCTGAGAGGCTAATATCACTTGTTTAGCTAAACCGGTTTAGTATAAAAAGAGTAACCAGGGCGAAATCCCGAAGGCAACGAATTTTGCTAAACCGATTTAGTAAATGTGACAGGCACGACAATCAGAATATATTTTTGTCGTATTACCGCGACAGCTCGACCTCTTCCCGGTGAGGCAAGGCGGTCATCGCCCCTTTTGCCGTCGTGGCCAGCGCGCCGCAAAGCTGAGCCTGAGCGACAATACCGGCCAGGGCTTCTTCGCTGTCGGGCAAACCGTTGGCAGCAAGGCCGCTGAGCAAGCCGGCAACAAAGGCATCACCTGCGCCGGTGGTATCCACGCAGACCACCGGCCTCGCATCATAGTGGTAGATCTGACCGTGGTAATACACCAGCACCCCTTCCTTGCCTTGGGTGACCAGCAAAAGCCGCATATCAAAGCGGCTGACCAGCTTTTTAATGCCCTCATGGAGATGGGTTTTCCCGCTGATAAAAATCAGCTCTTCGACGGAGAGTTTCACCACATCAGCCAGCAGCAGCGCTCTGGTCAGGCAAGCCTGCAACTCTGCAACGTCATGCCAGAGATCGAGACGGATATTGGGGTCAAAGCTGACCTGGCCCCCGGCTTTTTTTACCTGCTCCATGGCAGAGAAGGTCGTGCTGCGGCTGGGTTCCGCGCTTAAGGCTATCGAGCAGACATGCAGCCACTGGCCGTGGCGGAAGGACGGAATATCATCGTGTTGCAGGAACAAATCTGCACTGGGGCGAACCATAAAGGTGAACGTGCGTTCGCCGTGTTCATCCAGATCTACCACTACGGTGGAGGTTCTCTGGTGAGCGTCCAGACGCATGAAATCGGTATTTACCTTTTCTTCCTGCAGCGTTCGCCGCATGAAGCGGCCAAAAGGATCGTTCCCCACCCGGCCAATAAAACCGCTGCTGCCGCCGAGGCGGGAAATCCCAACGGCAACATTGGCCGGAGCCCCACCGGGGCATTGCAGTAACCGGCCCAGGCCGTCCGGAAGAAGATCGACGACGGCATCGCCCAGAACCCAAATTTGTACGCTCATGGTGTCTCCATTCTTAAGCTAAATATTGCTAAACTGATTTAGCTATTTAAGCACACTCACGGAACGCGCTGAAACAAAATTCCTGCGGATTTGAGGACTTGTGTAACCAAAGTTCTTGGCCTGACGGTGTCGGATGCAAAATCGCTGTGCCATAATATCGCGCGAAACTTACCGAATGAGCCTTACTGGCAAGACGTTACGTCGAAAAAAGAGTATGCACATGGACATCAAACCAAAAAAACATCGTTCGCTTTATATCCCTTATGCCGGACCCGTGTTACTTGAATTCCCCCTGTTAAATAAAGGCAGCGCTTTCAGCATCGAAGAGCGCCGCAATTTCAACCTGCTCGGCCTGCTGCCAGAAGTGGTTGAAACCATCGAAGAGCAGGCGGAACGCGCCTGGATTCAGTATCAGGGCTTCAAAACCGAAATCGACAAGCACATTTACCTGCGCAACATCCAGGACACCAACGAAACGCTGTTCTATCGCCTGGTTGAAAATCATCTGGAAGAGATGATGCCGGTGATCTACACCCCAACCGTGGGTGCCGCCTGTGAGCGCTTCTCAGAAATTTATCGTCGCTCTCGCGGGGTGTTCATCAACTATGAAAATCGTCACCACATGGACGATATTCTGCAGAACGTGCCGAACCACAACATCAAAGTCATCGTGGTGACCGACGGTGAACGTATTCTCGGCCTGGGCGACCAGGGCATTGGCGGGATGGGCATTCCTATCGGTAAGCTGTCGCTGTACACCGCCTGTGGCGGAATCAGCCCGGCTTACACCCTGCCGGTGGTGCTGGACGTCGGCACCAACAACCAGCAATTACTGAACGATCCGCTGTATATGGGCTCTCGTCACCCACGTATTACCGGTGACGATTACTACGAGTTCGTGGACGAGTTTATTCAAGCCGTGCGCCACCGCTGGCCGGATGTTCTGCTGCAGTTCGAAGACTTCGCGCAGAAAAACGCCATGCCGCTGCTGACCCGTTACCGCGACGAGATTTGCTCCTTTAACGATGACATTCAGGGCACCGCCGCCGTGACCGTCGGGACGCTGATCGCCGCCAGCCGTGCGGCAGGCAGCCAGCTCAACCAGCAGAAAATCGTCTTCCTGGGCGCAGGCTCTGCGGGCTGCGGTATTGCCGAGCAGATCATTGCCCAGATGCAGCGCGAAGGGCTGAGCGAAGAAGCCGCCCGCGGCAACGTCTTCATGGTTGACCGTTTTGGCCTGCTCACCGACAACATGCCTAACCTGCTCTCCTTCCAGACCAAACTGGTGCAGAGCCGCGAAAGCCTGGCGGAGTGGGATCTGGAGAACGAAGCGATTTCCCTGCTGGACGTGGTGCGCAACGCGAAGCCAAACATTCTTATCGGCGTTTCCGGCCAGACCGGCCTGTTCACCGAAGAGATCATTCGCGAAATGCACAAGCACTGCGCTCGCCCAATCGTGATGCCGCTGTCTAACCCGACTTCCCGCGTGGAAGCCACGCCGCAGGACATCATCACCTGGACCGACGGCGCCGCGCTGGTGGCCACCGGCAGCCCGTTTGATCCGGTGACCTGGAAAGATAAAACGTACCCTATCGCCCAGTGCAATAACGCCTATATCTTCCCTGGCATTGGCCTCGGGGTGATTGCCTCCGGCGCGTCGCGCATTACCGACGAAATGCTGATGGCGGCGAGCGAGTCGCTGGCGCAGCACTCCCCGCTGCTGAACAATGGGGAAGGCATGGTGCTGCCAGAGTTGAAGGATATTCAGAAAGTGTCCCGCGCTATCGCCTTTGCCGTAGCGAAAATCGCCCAGCAGCAAGGCGTGGCGGTGGTCACCTCTGCTGAAGCCCTGAAGCAGGCCATCGACGACAACTTCTGGCTGCCGGAATACCGCGATTATCGCCGGACGTCCATCTAACGACGCTTTTGTGGTACGCATTTAAACCCGCCTTTTGGCGGGTTTTTTACTTTTGATTCCGCGTTTTAATGAAATCCAGAAAAGCGCGAAAAGCGGCGGACGGATGTTTGCGATTCGGGAAATAGAGGTGAAAACCCGGCAGCTCCGGCAGCCAGTCATCCAGGACGGAAATCAGTTTCCCGCGCTGAAGGTGTGGTTCGGCCATTTCTCGCAGCACATAGGCCAGCCCCACGCCGCTAAGCGCCATGTCCAGGGCAAGATCCAGGTCGTCTACGACGAGCGGCCCGTTAACAACAATTTCCTCGCGGTGTTCAGCTTGTTCAAAATACCAGCCAAAAGCTTTCCCGCTGGGGTAACGGAATTGAATGCATTTGTGTTCAGTTAACCGTTGTGGCTCTACCGGGATCCCATGCTGAGCAAAATATGCCGGCGTGGCGACAACCGCGTAGCGTACCGGCGGACCCAGAGGGATCGCCTTCATGTCCTTCTCTATAACCCGGTTTAGCCTCACGCCGGCATCAAGCTGCGCCTTGACGATATCCACCAGCCGGTCATCCATCTGTACTTCAACCTGAATGTCAGGGTACTGACGGGTAAAGTCGGCTATCAACGGCGCAAGCTGAAGTCTGCCGCCCTGGCGCACGACATTGAGCCGAATGACGCCCATCGGCGTATCACGATAAAGGTTGAGTTCGTCGAGCGTGAGGCTGATATCGTCAAACGCCGGGGCAACCTTGTCATAAAGTTTTCTTCCCGCCTCGGTAAGCGACACGCTGCGCGTCGTCCGGTTGAACAGCCTGACTTTGAGCCGTTCCTCCAGCTGGCGAATGGAATGGCTGACGGCCGAGGGCGTGAGTCCGACCTCTTCCGCCGCCTGACGGAAACTGCGGTACTTCGCCACCAGCACGAAATAGCTGAAATCCACCAGTTTGATGCTCATTAGTGAATAATCCTCACTTCCCCATGAAAATTCATGATCTTTATTACACATCAGACGGGAGGTAAAGTCTCGCCATTGCATTATTTACCCCTGATGACGAGGTTTTAAGATGAAAAATATCCAGTTAGATAAAGTCTTTATCGCCGGCGGCTACGGCATGATTGGAGCGGCGATCGCCCGCCAGATTCGTGAGCATTTTCCCGCAGTTGAACTGGTGATTGCAGGCCGCAATCCGGCAAAAGGCGCGAAGTTAATTGAGCAACTGGGGTTCGCGCAACCGGCGTGTATCGATCTTACCGGAACGGAAGTGCCTGAGCACGCCGCTGACGCGCAGCTTATTATTGCCGCCGTGCCGGACCCTAAGAACCTGCTGGCGGAGTTTGCTATCAAAAATCACATCGCCTTCATCAATATTACCCAGGCAACCGGTGACGATATTTTGCCATTGCTGAATTTAACTCAGCGATATCGGCCGACTCAGCCCGTCGTGCCGCTGGGCTATTACGAAGCGAGTCTGTTTTTACCGCTGGTTAGCCTGCTTGCCGCTGATTTTAGCGTTATTGATAGCGTGCAGCTTTCGGCACTTCACGATCCGGCCGATCCGCTGGGAGAACTGTCCAGCAGCGAATTAGGCAATGAACTTGCTCCGGCTCTGATTCGGGAGTCAGGAAGCTGGATGCATTCATCCACTCCCCGGGATATCACTCTCCAGAATGGCGAAGTGGTTCAGGGCGTGCCGTTCAGCATACTCGATACCACCGCGGTGGCCGCTATGACCAGCGCGAATTCCGTCAGGCTGGATATCGCGGCGGGCACCTCACTGGGCATGCTCCAGCGTGGCAAGCCGTCTATTGATCTGTATGTTGATATTGCCGGCACGGATTACGCCGGCAAGCCTGCCAGAAAGCGCGTGATTGTCTCTGACCCACACGGGCAGGCGCATATGACCGCTTTTGGCGTACTGACGGTGATTAAGGCGATGCTGAAAAGTGAAAAAGGTGGCCTGGTTGCCGCTGAAATGCTGCTGGATATGGCTGCGGCGCTGCAGCAAATGAAAGACGCCGGGATCGCCATTTACCGCGAATAAGAAAAATATCAATGCAGGTTTCTGCATGATATTCATCACGTTAATGAAGAAAGACTCACGTATAAAACGATTCAGGCCACGGGTATCAATATAAGTAAATATATGTAACTATATACAATGATCATTGTTGCGAATAGGAATTATTGATACTTTCCCGGCAGTTTAACCACACTCAAAAAAGGGAAATATTATGAGGAAAGTGTCAGCTTTTATCGGCTCATTACTGCTGGTTTCTGGTTCCACATGGGCCGCGCCCGCTAAGGATTGTGTGAAAGTGGACAAAGCCGCGATAGAAGGATTATTCGATCGCTGGAATGACTCGCTCCAGACTGGAGAGGCTAAAAAAGTCGCTGATACCTATCTTACCGATGCGGTGTTATTGCCTACGGTGTCAAACCAGGTACGTCTGACGGACGCCGAACGCGTGGATTATTTTGAACATTTTCTGGCGAAAAAGCCCGTGGGTAAAATTGACAGCAGAACGGTTAGAATTGGCTGCAATAAAGCGATTGATGTAGGGACCTATACCTTTACCTTTGAGGATAAAACGACGGTTTCTGCTCGATACACTTTCACCTACGCCTGGGATGGCAGCGACTGGAAAATCTCTTCACACCACTCTTCCGCGATGCCTGAAGTTTAATTAATTAAGGCGGTGACGTTTGTCACCGCCTTTATTGGCTTGTCTGAATACCAACAGGGCCACTTTAATCGTGCGCGTTTCGTTTGTTAAAAAGCGATTATGGCTTTTTGTAGGCGTAGCTCAGCAGAATAGGATCGTCAGGAATCTGGGTGAACTGCGTGATTATCTGGTGGTAATCCGCCGTAGGGTCAAGATCCTGTAATTTTTGCGGGTACAGGTCTTTGGCCAGGATTTCCATTCCGATAATGTTGTACGGGTGATTATAGAAGTGGTGATACACGCCGTAGATCTTGCCTTCTTTCACCGGCTCGATGTTCTGGAAGGTGTTGCGAGCCAGCAGTTTACTGAAGGTCGCGTTCACTTCCTGCGGCGTGCCGCCGTAGCCAAACGGCAACACGCTCGGGTTCGGGCGTTTAGAGCCGGACATAATATAGACGTCAGGCTTCATGGCGATGATCTGCTCCATCGACACAAACCCGGCGCTGCCCGGCAGCAGTTTAGAACCAATGTTCTTCCCGCCTACCGCTTCCACCAGCGCACCCCAGCCGTTATGCCCGTGGGTAAAGCAGCAGTTCTCGGTGTTACCGGCGATCGGCTCAATAAACACCGTAGGTTTGTTTTTCACCTCCTCAGCAACCTGCTTTATGCGGGCCAGATGCTGCTGGTAATAGTCGGTGTACTCTTTGGCACGTTGTTCCTGATTAAGCACGGTGCCCAGCAGCTTCACGCTGTTGGCGGTGTTCTCCACCGGGTGCAGTTCATAGTCAACAAACACCACCGGAATATTGAGTTTTTTAAGGGACTTAATCACGCCGGTTTGCTCCAGCGCAGGCTTGGCCCGCAGTTGCGCAATCATGATGTCCGGCTGCTGCGCCAGCACGCTCTCAAGGTTGACTTCGCCCTGATCGCTAAAGCCCATATCAATAATTTTGGTGGCTTCGGGCCATTTGCCCTTCAGCACATCCCAGGTTTGGGTGTCCTGTTTTTTCGGCAGGTTATTCCAGGCTACAACGCGTTTGAACGGATCTTCACGGTCAAGCAGCGCAAGCGACAAAATGTCTCGCCCATCCTGCAGGATCACATGCTGAGGTTCTTTTTCGATAGTAATACGCTGGTTATCCATGTCGGTAACCGTGATGGGATAAGTGGTTGCGCCGCAGCCCGCCGAAGCGAGCAGTAACCCTGTCAGGACCAAATTTGCTTTCATTGATTGATGCTCTCCATGAGAAAGAGATTAGTTATTATTACTATTTATATTAATAAAGCCTTAATTTCCCGCGGTATGGCAAGCAATGATTGGTTTAATTTTATTACGTGACAATGTCACAAAAACTTAAGCAAAATCGTAAATATATCGATACACCTCCCGTAACCCTCATTTGACGCATCTACGCTTTTCCCTTACCCTGCGCGGCATAAATGTATACAGCTCTTCGTAAATGCAGAGGAAAGCGTGAAGAACAGGACTCTTGGCAGTGTTTTTATCGTGGCGGGAACCACCATTGGCGCAGGCATGCTGGCGATGCCGCTGGCATCTGCTGGCGTAGGGTTTAGCGTCACGCTGCTGATGCTCGTCGGCCTTTGGGGATTAATGTGTTACACCGCACTGCTGCTGGTTGAAGTGTATCAGCACGTTCCGGCGGATACCGGACTTGGCACCCTCGCCCGGCGCTATCTTGGCCGCCCCGGGCAGTGGTTAACGGGGTTCAGTATGCTGTTCCTGATGTATGCCCTGACGGCGGCCTACATTAGCGGCGCCGGTGAACTGCTGGCGGCAAGCCTTAGCCAGTGGCTGTCCACTTCTATCTCCGCTACCTCCGGCGTGCTGCTCTTTACCGTTGTGGCGGGTGGGATTGTCTGCATCGGCACCCATATGGTCGATATGTTTAACCGCGTACTGTTCAGCGCCAAAATCATTCTGCTGGTGGTAATGCTCGCCCTGATGATGCCGCATATCCACCACACCAACCTGCTCACGCTGCCGATTGAGAAAGGCCTGGCGCTTTCCGCCATCCCGGTCATCTTTACCTCGTTTGGCTTCCACGGCAGCGTACCGAGCATTGTCAGCTACATGAACGGCAATATTCGCAAGCTGCGCTGGGTGTTTATCGTCGGCAGCGCTATTCCTCTGGTGGCCTATATCTTCTGGCAACTCGCCACCCTCGGCGCCATTGACTCGCCAACCTTTACCGGGCTGATGGCGGAACATTCCGGGCTGAACGGCTTCCTGCAGGTGGTGCGTCAGGTGGTGGCCACCCCTCACGTTGAGCTGGCGATTCATCTGTTCGCCGACTTTGCGCTGGCGACCTCGTTCCTCGGGGTTTCGCTGGGCTTATTCGACTACCTGGGCGATCTCTTTGCCCGTAACCGGAAAGCCTCTGGCCGCCTGCAAACGGGCCTGATGACCTTCCTGCCGCCGCTGGTATTTGCGCTGTTCTATCCGCAGGGGTTTGTGATGGCGCTGGGCTATGCGGGCGTTGCGCTGGCGGTGCTTGCCCTGCTGGTGCCGTCGATGCTGGTGTGGCAAAGCCGCAAACAGCATGCGGAGGCAACGTGGCGCGTGACGGGCGGCAAACCACTGCTGGGGCTGGTCTTTGCCTGCGGGATCGCCGTCATTGTTATTCAGTTCTTAATTACCGTCGGCCTGCTGCCGGAAGTCGGTTAACGCTTTTAACATTCACGCGGGGCATTCGTCCCGCGTTCTTCATTTTTTCTGCTAATTCCCCGCTAAATCATCAGGATTTTGGACATAAAACCAGTAATTATGTAAGCAGAGTTAATATTGTAAATGCTAATTATTGTTATTATCATCTCAATTCCTATTATAAAATCGCTTCAGTTCAGATAAACAACATCATGAATCGCATTCCTTTTGGTTCTACTTTCGTTCGCCAGGCACTTGTTAATTCAAAATTATTAATCATTTCAACCTTCATCGTTGGTGCTCCGGCTTTCGCCGCCGACAAACCGAAGGAAGACACCTTAACCGTGGTCGCTACCGCTAACCCGGACGGTTCACCAACCAGCTATACCCAGGATGACTCCTCTATCGCCTCCCGGAGCAAGACGCCGCGCAGCGAAATCCCGCAGTCCGTTAGCGTGGTCACGCCGCAGGTGATTGACGACTACGCGGTAACCTCGGTCAATGACGCAATGAAGTTCGTCAGCGGCGTCACGCAGAGTAATACGCTCGGCGGCATCGAGGATGGTTTCGTTAAACGCGGGTTCGGCTCGAACAGCGATGGCTCGGTGTTTATTGACGGGGTGCGCAGCAACCAGGGCCTGGCGATGGATTCCAGCATCGACCATGTTGAGGTGCTGAAAGGCTCGGCCTCCCTGCTCTACGGCATCCTGAATCCCGGCGGCGTGATTAACCTCGTCAGCAAGAAACCGCAGTACACCTGGAACACCCACGTCAGCGGCACCAGCAGCAGCAACGGCGGCGGTTCCGGCATGGTTGACGTCACCGGCCCGCTCGGCAACGGCTTCGCCTTCCGCCTGGTCGCCGAGCGTCAGCATGAGGATTACTGGCGGAATTTCGGCACCGATGAACACACGCTGATTGCCCCGTCGCTCAGCTGGTACGGCGATAAAGCTTCTTTCAATATCAGCTACGTCGAATATAAGTTTGATATCCCGTATGACCGCGGCACGGCGTTTATCAACGGCAAACCGCTCAACATTCCCTACGACCGCCGCATTGACGATTACGCCAACCATGCCTGGGGTAAAAACAAACGCCTGACGACCAACTACTCGTACAAGCTGGATGACACCTGGGAAACGAACCTGAACTACGCCTGGATGCAGCGCCGCTACGACAGTAACGAAGTGCGTGCCACGGCGGTCGATCCTAACAGCGGCCTGGTTTCCCGCCGCGCGGACGCGAACCGTGGCTTTAACCACCAGACGGATTACGCGTCCTGGGACATCAGCGGCAGCCCTGAACTGCTGGGCATGACCCACGACATCACGCTGGGCGCGGATTACGAACAGAACGAAACCTACAAGAAGTATTCGTACCGCGGGAAGGTGACGAAAACCTTCAATATGTATAACCCGGTATACGGCGTCTCGCCGGTCACCAACGGCAGCACCTATAGCGATTCCAACAGTAACCTGCGCACTAATCTCTACAGTCGCTCCGTGTTTGCGAAAGACAGCATTCACCTGACCGACCAGTGGATTGCCGTGCTGGGTGGCCGCCTGCAGCGCTACACCCAGACTTCCAGCGCCGGGTGGGTAAATCCGCAAACCACGCTGGAAGACCGGGGTAATGCTTTCCTGCCGCAGCTGGGCCTGGTGTACAAAATTGTGCCTGATGTGTCGCTGTACGGCAGCTACAGCAAGTCGTTCACCCCTTCCACGCAAACGGACGACAACGGTAACGTAGCGTCCACCGAAAAAGGCACCACCTGGGAAGTGGGCGCGAAATGGCAGATGGCCCCTCGCCTGACCAGCAGCCTGGCGCTTTACCGCATTGATGAAAAAGACATGTCGGTGTTTATCAACGGCGTGACGCGCAATATCCCGAAAGCGCGTTCTACCGGCGCGGAATTAGAGCTTAACGGCGAAATTGCGCAGGACTGGAATCTGACGGCGAACTACAGCTATGACAAAACTGAGATCGTGGAAGATAACGTCAATCCGGTGAACGTCGGCAACCGTCTGGTAAATGCCCCGACGACCATGGGCGGACTTTACCTCAGCCACACCCTGCGTTTCTCCTGGCTGCCGGGTGAATTACGCCTGGGCGGCGGCGGGCGTTACGTCGGCAGCCGCGCGGGTGACCCGGAAAACAGCTTCACCATGCCGGCTTACACCGTGGCGGATGCGTTTGTGGCCTGGGACAGCAAGCTGCTGGGCAAAAATACCGAGCTGAAGCTGAACGTCAAAAACCTGTTCAACCGCGAGTACTATGAATCCAGCGCCGGTAACCTGCGCGTTATCGAAGGTGAACCGCGCACCGCTTATCTCTCCGCCAGCGTGGACTTCTGAGATGAAAAAGTCGCTGTTGCTCGCGGCCCTGCTGGCGCTTAGCGCCGGCAGTCAGGCCAAAACGATTACCGATATTCTGCAGCGGAAAGTTGAGGTTCCGGATAACCCGCAGCGCCTGGTCGTCGGCGAAAGCCGGATGATTTACACCCTCGCCCTGGTGGAGGACGGTAACCCGGCGAAGCGCGTGGTCGGCTGGCCTGCGGATCTGCAGCGTCTGGATCCGCAGACCTGGAACCGCTACACCGAAGCGTTCCCGGCTATCAAAGATATCCCGATTATCGGCAACAATAACTTCTCGCAGATAAGCGTGGAGAAGGTTATCGCCTTGCGTCCGGACCTGGTGATTCTGCCGATCTACGCCAAAAAAGAGAGCAATCACGACAGCTTTCTTACCCAGCTCACGCAGGCGCATATTCCGGTGATTTACGTTGATTTCCGCGTCGATCAGCTGAATAACACCGTTCCCAGCCTGCGTATTCTGGGCGAAGCGCTAAACGACCAGCCGAAAACGGAAAAGTTTATCGCCTTCTATCAGCAGCACATGGCGAAAATTGCCCAACGCCTGGCTGAGGCTAAACCCGTGAAGCCGACGGTAATGCTGCAGCTGCATTTAGGGGATAAAAGCGACTGCTGCACCACCGTCGGGCGCGGCAACCTGGCGGATCTGCTGGCTTTTGCCGGCGGGGATAACATTGCCGTGAGCCGCTTCCCCGGCGTGTATGGCAAGATTTCCCCGGAAGCGCTGCTGACGGTAAACCCGGATATTTACATCGCCACCGGCAGCGCCGGGCCGGATCAAACGGGCCGGTTGAAGTTGGGGTCGGAAGTGACAGCCACTCAGGCGCAGCAAAGCTTTTCCCAGGTGCTTAGCCAGCAGAAAGTCATTTCGAACCTGAACGCTATCCAGAACGACAAAGCCTGGGCGGTATGGCATAACTTCTACCTCTCGCCGTGGCATTTACTGGACGTTGAGTTCTTTGCCAAAACCTTCCACCCGCAGCTGTTTGCGGATATGGATCCCCAGCAAACGCTGGATGAGATGAACCAGCAGTTTCTGGCGGTGAAAGAAACCGGCACTTACTGGACGAAACTGAAGTAGCCTGTGTGCGGGTCAGGTGCTCTGACCCGCCAATTTTACTGGTTGTATCTTTCATCCCTCAGGTAGACAGTAGTGAAAACTTGTCTTCTTTCATGAGGTGATCATGTCTACCACGTCCCCCGTTCAGCCCACGCTTCATCTCCTCTGCGGCAAAATTGCGGCCGGTAAATCCACCCTGAGCGCAAAGCTGATGGAAACGCCCAACACGATTCTGGTGAGTGAAGACAGCTGGCTCGCGGCGCTTTACGGCGAGCAAATGCAAAGCGTGGCGGATTATGTCGCCTGCTCAGGCAAACTGAAAAACGCGCTAACGCCGCATCTTGTTTCCCTGCTGAGGAACGGGCTTTCGGTAGTGCTGGATTTCCCTGCCAATACGCTGGCGAACCGCCAGTGGATGAAGTCGATTGCGGATGAAGCCGGGGCAGATAATCGCCTGCACTATCTGGACGTGCCCGATGACGTTTGCCGGGAGAGATTACGCGCCCGCAACAGCAGCGGAACTCATGATTTTGCCGCTACGGACGCGCAGTTTGATTTGATTACCCGCTACTTCGTTGCGCCCGATGAGCGCGAAGGGTTGACGATAGTTCGCTACAGCTAAGGTGACATTGTCACCTTTTTAACGTTGATTAAAGACTGTAACCCGGCTTTTTCAGCAGCGAGTCCATTTCAGGCGCAATCTGCGTATCCCACACTTCGGCTTTCCAGTTTGCCTGATCGATCATTTTCAGCGCCACGGACAGCGACTCGTCCTTCGAGCCGAAGTGCTTTTTCAACACGTCACACATTTCACTGGCAACGGCCTGTTTTTGCTCTTCGGTCAGCTCACGGGGGAAACATTTGATTTCGATATGCGGCACGGTGATTCTCCTTTTTGTTGTTGAACAGTAGTTTTACTGCTTCAAGAGGGGATCGGGCAAGCGGCGGGTAAAAGAAAGGCCAGTTTGACTGGCCTTGAAGGGTTACTGGATTTTTCGCGCCGGCGATTTTCTGACCGGCGACTGTTCCGCTTTGTAATAGCTGGCGGTACTGCGCGGCAGCGGCGCTTTGCCGCGAATGGCATCGGCAATTTTTTCACCGATCATAATGGTGGTGGCGTTCAGGTTGCCGGTAATAATCTGCGGCATGATGGAAGCATCCACCACGCGCAGCCCCTGCAGGCCGTGAACCCGGCCCTGCTCATCCACCACGGCCATGTCATCGTGTCCCATCTTGCAACTGCCGCAGGGATGGAAAGCAGTTTCCGCATGATTACGCACAAACTCATCCAGCTGTTCGTCCGTCTGGCAGTCAACGCCGGGGCTGATTTCGCGGCCACGGTATTTATCCAGGGCGGGCTGCTGCATGATCTCGCGAGTAATACGAATCGCGTCGCGGAACTCCTGCCAGTCCTGTTCGTGGGACATATAGTTGAACAGAATACTCGGGTGCGCGTGCGGGTTGCGCGAGTTCAGCTTTATTCGGCCCCGGCTTGGGGAACGCATAGATCCCACATGACACTGGAAACCGTGCTCTTTCACCGCGTTTGAGCCGTTGTAGTTAATCGCCACCGGCAGGAAGTGGTACTGAATGTTCGGCCAGCTAAATTCTTCGCGGCTGCGGATAAAGCCCCCCGCTTCAAACTGGTTACTCGCGCCTACGCCGGTGCCGTTGAACAGCCACTCTGCACCGATTTTTGGCTGGTTGTACCATTGCAGCGCCGGGTAAAGCGACACGGGCTCTTTGCACTCGTATTGCAGGTACATTTCCAGATGATCCTGCAGGTTTTCGCCCACGCCCGGCAGGTCACGAACAACAGGGATCTCAAGGCTTGCCAGGAATTCTGCATCGCCCACCCCAGAGCGCTGCAGAATTTGTGGCGAAGCAATCGCGCCGGCGCTCAGCAAAACTTCTTTGCGCGCTTTGGCCACGGAATGCACCGGGCTGTCGTTCACCAGGTATTCCACCCCAACCGCCCGCAAATTATCAAAGATAATGCGGTCAGTGGTTGCATGGGTCACGATGGTCAGGTTTTCCCGGCGCTTTGCCTCGTCAAGATAGCCACGAGCGGTGCTGGCGCGGCGCCCTTTTGGCGTCACGGTGCGGTCCATCGGGCCAAAGCCTTCCTGCTGATAGCCGTTCAGATCGTCCGTTCGCGGATACCCGGCTTCCACGCCAGCCTCAATCATCGCGTGAAACAGCGGATTGTTCCCCTGCTTCGGCGTCGTAACGGACACCGGGCCTTCGCCGCCGTGGTAATCGTTCGGGCCAATGTCGCGGGTTTCCGCTTTGCGGTAGTACGGCAGGCAGTCCAGATAGCTCCAGTTCTCAAGACCCGGCATCGACGCCCAGTTATCGAGATCCATCGCGTTTCCACGGATGTAACACATGCCGTTAATCAGGGATGAGCCGCCCAGCCCTTTGCCTCGCCCGCACTCCATCCGGCGGTTGTTCATATACGGCTCGGGGTCGGTTTCATAGGCCCAGTTGTAGCGCTTGCCCTGCAGCGGGAACGCCAGCGCAGCTGGCATTTGGGTGCGGAAATCAAAGCGGTAGTCCGGGCCGCCTGCCTCAAGCAGCAGGACGGTGGTATCGGGATCTTCCGTTAAACGTGCAGCTAAAACATTACCTGCGGAACCCGCTCCAATAATGATGTAATCAAATTCCATTCATCCTCCTCAGGTGGGATTAAAAGATTGACTGATAGGTGCCCATCTCCAGTTGGATTGACTTAACTTGCGTATAGCTTTGCAGCGTCATCAGGCCATTTTCGCGACCAATGCCGGAATGCTTATAGCCGCCCACCGGCATTTCTGCTGCAGATTCGCCCCAGGTGTTAATCCAGCAAATCCCGGCCTCAAGCTGGTGAATTACGCGGTGCGCACGAGTGAGGTCGTTCGTGACTACGCCCGCCGCCAGGCCATAATCCGTGTCGTTAGCGCGGCGAATCACCTCCTCTTCTGTTTCGTAGCTGAGGATCGACATTACCGGCCCGAAGATTTCTTCGCGGACGATAGTCATCTCATCGCGGCAGTCGGTGAACACCGTGGGCGCAACCCAGGCGCCGCGATCAAACCCTTCTCCGCGCAGCTTGTCGCCGCCGCACAGCAGCGTCGCGCCTTCTTCACGACCGGACTTGATGTAGCGCAGCACGTTTTCGCGGTGCGGGAAGCTGACCAGCGGGCCAAAGTTTGTGCGTGGGTCCATCACGTCGCCGGCGCGAATGCGGCCTACGCGCGCCACAATTTTCTTCTCAAATTCTGCTTTCAGCGCCGCAGGAATAAATACGCGAGTGCCGTTGGTGCAGACCTGGCCAGAGCTGTAGAAGTTGGCCATCATCGCGATGTCTGCCGCCAGATTGAGATCGGCGTCATCAAAGATAACCAGCGGAGATTTACCGCCCAGCTCCATCGTGACCTGTTTCAGCGTTGAACCAGCAGCGTTGGCCATCACCTTTTTGCCGCTGGCAACGCCGCCGGTGAAAGAGACTTTGGCGATGCCTGGGTGTTCCGTCAGCAGTTGGCCCGTTTCTGCGCCAACGCCCGGTAGCACGCTAAAGACGCCGTCCGGCAGCCCGGCTTCGGTATAAATTTCTGCCAGCTTAAGCGCGCTAAGCGGCGTCACTTCGCTCGGTTTGAAGATCATCGCATTGCCTGCGGCCAGCGCGGGCGCGGACTTCCATAGCGCAATCTGAATCGGGTAATTCCACGCGCCAATCCCGGCCACAACGCCCAGCGGTTCCCGGCGTGTGTAGACGAATGAGCTCTCCCGCAGAGGAATTTGCTGGCCTTCCAGAGTGGTTGTCAGCCCGGCGTAATACTCCAGTACGTCTGCACCAGTGACGATGTCGACGGTGGAGGTTTCGCTGAAGGCTTTGCCAGTGTCTAGCGTTTCCAGCTCGGCCAGCTCATCGTTACGCTCGCGCAGAATGTCGACCGCCCGGCGTAAAATGCGTGCACGTTCAACGGGCGTTTTTGCTGCCCATATTTTCTGCCCCTTCTTCGCGGCAGCAACGGCGCGGTCAACGTCTTCCCGGCCAGCGGCCTGAACGACCGCCAGCACTTCGCCGTTAGCCGGGTTGATGGTTTCGAACGTCTTGCCGCTGAGCGCATTCACGTAAGCGCCGTCGATATAAAGCTGTTGTTCACCCAATCGGGACATGATTTCTCCTCGCTAGATTAGCTTTTCACCGCAGTAAGATGCTGGTTGATGAATTGCGTGGTCAGTACGCTCGCCGCTTTGCGGTCAAACGGTTTGCCGCTTAGGGCCGCCCGCAGCCAAAGGCCGTCTATCAGCGCCGCGAGACCATAACCTGCCAGCCTGGCTTCCTCCTGCGGCAGCTCGCGCCTGAACTCGGCGGTGAGCGTGGACAGCAGGCGACGGCTGCTTACCTGCTGTAATCGGTAGAGCATCGGCTGGTGCATACTGCTGGCCCAGAATGCCAGCCAGGCTTTCATCGCCGCGCTGTGCGTTTGCGTCTCATCAAAATTTCCGTCGACGATGGCGCACAGTCGCCGTTCGGCAGACGCGCCCGGTAAAGCTTTCAGTCGCCCCACGACCGCATCGCGAAGCTGGGCGGTGACGTCCCGCATGGTGGCCTCCAGCAGGCCGTTTTTATCCTGAAAGTAATGGCTGATGATGCCGGTTGAGACCCCGGCCCGGCGGGCAATTTGCGCCACCGTAGCATCATGCATACCGACCTCATTTATGGCGTTTAATGTGGCGTCGATCAGCTGTCTTCGCCTTATCGGCTGCATACCTTTTTTTGGCATCGCCCTGCTCCAATCATCAGTAATTGTTATCTATTTAAGCGTTTATTGATTGAACGTTCAATATAAAATGTGTATTAATTGTTACGCAAAGGCAAGAAAGCAGCGAAATATTCGCATTCTAAAAAATTAAAAAGAGGATTTTATTTGAATAAATTCAATGCATTAAACTTAATCATCAATTTAAGACCATAAATTGATTATGGAATTGTTAAAAAACAATCTCACCTGCATTCACAAGAAAAACTTAACTGCTCATCTGAGTAGTCACCGTTACTTAACCTGAGGTAATCGATGACGAAGCCCGTTACTGCTCCTGCTACCAGTGAAAAAGACAAAATCAACCCGGTGGTGTTCTACACCTCCGCCGGGCTGATTTTGTGCTTTTCCCTGATGACCATCTTCTACAGTGATTTTTCCGCTAATCTGATTAGCCATACCCTAAGCTGGGTCTCCTCCCGCTTCGGCTGGTACTACCTGCTTGCCGCCACGCTCTACATTGTGTTTGTGGTGTTTATCGCCTGCTCGCGCTTCGGCTCTATTAAGCTCGGGCCGGAA
Source organism: Enterobacter sp. Cy-643 (assembly GCF_011752815.1). GTDB lineage: Bacteria > Pseudomonadota > Gammaproteobacteria > Enterobacterales > Enterobacteriaceae > Cedecea. The sequence continues at coordinate 1,333,975 of NZ_VWWV01000001.1, read as the reverse complement.
CAGTCCAAGCCCGAATTTAGCGTGCTGAGCTGGGCGGCGATGCTGTTTGCTGCCGGAATAGGCATCGACCTGATGTTCTTCTCCGTCGCCGAACCGGTAACGCAATATATGCAGCCGCCGGAGGGCGCCGGGCAAACCATCGAAGCTGCCCGTCAGGCGATGGTCTGGACGCTGTTCCACTACGGCCTGACCGGCTGGTCGATGTATGCGCTGATGGGCATCGCGCTGGGCTATTTCAGCTACCGCTACAACCTGCCGCTGACGATTCGCTCGGCGCTGTACCCCATCTTTGGCAAGAAAATTAATGGCCCGATTGGCCATACGGTGGATATCGCGGCGGTGATCGGCACGATTTTCGGCATTGCCACCACGCTGGGGATCGGCGTCGTGCAGCTGAACTACGGGCTGAGCGTGCTGTTTGATATCCCGGACAGTCTGGGGGCTAAAGCGGCATTGATCGTTCTGTCGGTGATTATCGCCACTATTTCGGTCACCTCCGGCGTGGATAAAGGTATTCGCGTGCTTTCCGAACTGAACGTGGCGCTGGCGCTGGGCCTGATCCTGTTCGTGCTGTTTATGGGCAATACCGAATTCCTGCTCAACGCGCTGGTGCTGAACGTGGGCGATTACATCAATCGCTTTATGGGCATGACGCTAAACAGCTTTGCGTTCGACCGCCCGGTGGAATGGATGAACAACTGGACGCTATTCTTCTGGGCCTGGTGGGTGGCGTGGTCGCCGTTTGTCGGCCTGTTCCTGGCGCGTATTTCACGTGGCCGTACCATTCGTGAGTTCGTGTTAGGCACGCTGATTATTCCGTTCACCTTTACCCTGCTGTGGCTTTCGGTGTTCGGCAACAGCGCGCTGTACGAAATCATTCACGGTGACGGGACATTTGCCCAGGAAGCGATGGCGCACCCGGAACGGGGCTTCTACAGCCTGCTGGCGCAATATCCCGGCTTCACCTTCAGCGCTTCGGTGGCGACGATTACCGGCCTGTTGTTCTACGTCACGTCGGCGGATTCCGGCGCGCTGGTGCTGGGGAACTTCACCTCTAAGCTGAAGGATATCAACAGCGATGCGCCCAACTGGCTGCGTATTTTCTGGTCCATTGCTATCGGCCTGCTGACCATGGGTATGCTGATGACCAACGGCATTTCCGCGCTGCAGAACATGACGGTGATTATGGGCCTGCCGTTCAGCTTTGTGATCTTCTTCGTGATGGCCGGGCTGTATAAGTCGCTGAAAATTGAAGATTACCGCCGGGTGAGCGCCAGCCGCGATACCGCGCCGTATATGATGACCGCGCAGGATCGTCTGGGCTGGAAAAAACGCTTGTCCCGCCTGATGAACTACCCCGGCACGCGGTACACGCAGAAGATGATGGACACCGTTTGTTACCCGGCGATGGAAGAGGTTTCTCAGGAGCTGGAACTGCGCGGTGCGAAGGTTCAGCTTTCCGTTGAGCCGCCGCTGCCGGATGAGAAGCTGGGGCACCTTGAGCTGCGGGTGCATATGGGCGACGAGCAAAACTTTGTCTACCAGATTTGGCCGCAGAAGTATTCGGTGCCGGGCTTTACCTACCGCGCCCGCAGCGGTAAATCCACCTATTACCGGCTGGAAACCTTCCTGCTCGAAGGCAGCCAGGGTAACGATCTGATGGACTACAGCAAAGAGCAGGTGATCATCGACATTCTGGATCAGTATGAGCGCCACCTGAACTTTATCCACCTGCACCGCGAAGCGCCGGGGAACAGCATTACGTTCCCGAATGTGTAGCGGTTAGCACATCTTCTTATACGCGGCGGGCGTAATGCCCATACGACGCACGAAGGCCCGCCGCAGCGTATCCACTCCGGAAAACCCGCTGGCGGCGGGTATCGCCTTCACCGGCAGCTCGCCGGATTCCAGCAACTGCCTCGCCTTTGCCACTTTTTCGGCCTCCAGCCACTCGCCCGGCGCGATCTGTATTTCCTGATGAAACAGGCGCGTTAAATGCCGCACGCTGAGGTGAATATGTGCCGCCATCTGCTGCACGGTGGTCACCTCCGCTATGTTGGCTATTGTCCAGCGCTGGAGATCCTGGAGCGCGCTGCGGCCGTTAAGCGAAGTTTTCTGCTCCCGGATAAAGTGGGTTTGGTTCACAGGCCGCTTGAAGAACATCACCAGCCTGGCGGCGACGTCCTGCGCGGCTTCCCGGCCGAGATCCTCTTCCACCAGCCTTAACGCGAGATCCAGCCCGGAAGTGACGCCTGCCGCCGTGCGTAATGCCCCATCCATGACGTAAAGCGCATCGGCTGTTACTTCCGTTTCGGGGTAACGGGCGGCTAAAAGCGGTGCAGCTGACCAGTGGGTAGTGACTTTCCTGCCCTGTAATAAGCCGGTTTGTGCCAGCAAAAGTGCGCCGGTGCAGACGGAGCCAAAGCGCCGACTCCGGGCACAAAGCGCGGTTATTTTTTCACACTGTTCGCTGCTAAGCGTTCTGTCTGCCGCATCCGGCGCACCGGCAATCAGAAATGTGGTTTCCCGCCCGCCGGCCGCGCTTTCAAGCAGATCGTCTGCCAGCATTTTCACGCCGGACGAAGCGACAATAGTCGGGGCTTCCAGCGCAATAATTCGTGATTGATACACCTCCCGGCACAGCACACGGTTTGCCTCGGCAAACACATCCAGCGGCCCGGAAACATCCAGCAGCTGCACGCCCGGCACCGCCAGGATCAGGATTTGATGCGCCATTCTTTTCTCCACGTCACGAACTGCGGCATAAGTCTTAAATCGTCGCAACACGACCATTTAAGACATTTTAACTGTGGCCTATGCTACTGCAACACCAACGTGAGGAGAAAGAGATGAGCTTAAAAATTAACGGCATTAGCATTCCGGACACCAAAATGGCGCGTGAAGCCACCCAACTGGTGCGCGACACGGAATCAGATTTACTGTTCCATCACTCCAGCCGGGTTTACTACTGGGCGGCGCTGGCCGGGCAGCGGCGTGAACTGAAGGTTGACCACGAGCTGCTGTATGTCGGCTGTATGTTCCACGACATGGGGCTGACACACGATCACTGCAGCTGCGACAAGCGTTTTGAAGTGGACGGCGCGTTTGCCGCACGGGATTTTATGCGCCAGTACGGCGTAAACCAGGCCGATATCGACAAAGTGTGGACGGCGATTGCCCTGCATACCACGCCGGGCATTCCTGAGTTTATGGCGCCGGAAATTGCGCTGGTCACGGCCGGCGTTGAAATGGATGTTTTGGGGATTGATTACGACAAATTCAGCGACGAACAGCGTGAGCAGGTGGTGAAACTGCACCCTCGCCCGGCGGCGTTTAAAGAAGAAATTATTCAGGCGTTTTACGACGGGATTAAAAACAAACCGGCCACCACGTTTGGCAACGTAAAGGCCGATGTCATTCAGGATAAAGAACCCGGGTTCGAACCCCTGAACTTCTGCAGCATTATTCGCGCTTCCCGCTGGGCGGGTTAAGCAACGTCAGGCGGGTGGCTTAACTGTCACCTGCCCTGCACGGCGGCGAGAGCATCAAGCCCGGTACCCGGCTGTGGATCGTGAGCAAAAGCGCCAATAACCATAAGAGAAAGGAGAATTGCCAGAAAGATGTTTTTCATAACCTGTGTTAACCGCTGTGCCGCCTGATGAGAACCGCCGATATGCTAAAAGAAAAAGGCTCAAATTGATAAAGGAAATTTTCAAATAAATGTCAATTTTTGAATATTCCTCAGATTATTCGGTCTGTTACCCTTGCACTGGCTTTGAAACAAGATATATCCACTATCTACGCGCGTACTCTTGCTATTTTATTTCGGTTTTTTGAGTGTGATTTTACGATCGGGGCGGATCGCCGCGGCCTGCCGGCACAAACTGCGGCGTTTAAACGGAAGGTCAGGCTGCTTTTATCACGCCAATACGGATCAGCATCGCTGAAAACTCTTCGAGGCTGATGCCGTGGCGCGGATGGTCGAAGCGCAAATTGAAGTTTTTCTGCAGCAGGTCATAAACGTCTTGCGCATGAGTAAAGACCGGTGCATTTTCCCCGGCGCTATAGAGCGTATTCTTTTCCCCTGTAGCTTTGTACAAACTCAGCGTCAGGCAATGGCGGAAGTGCGATTGCGGCCACGTTGCCACGTAGTGGTTTCCAGCTTCGTAATCAGAGTCGTACTGCGGTTCAAGGCTAAAGCGATAGAGGTTGGTCACCTTCTCAGCATCATGGAATTTCAGCAACCAGTCCTGCTCAACCCGCTCGAAACTGTACACGCCATGCGTTGTTTGCTGCATTTCACCTGCTACCAAGCGAACAGGTTCGGGCAGCGTTTTACCGCCGAAACCAACGTCAGCGATCCAGGCCTGGCCGTCGACGGTAACCTTCGTCAGGCGGTGCGTCCTCGCGGGCATCTGCGGCGGGTTGGCCAGCAATACGCGAGCCGCTAAGTTTTCCACCTCAAAGCCAAGCCCGGCAAGAACATTGCGGAACAGGCCATTTTGCTCAAAACACCAGCCGCCGCGCCCGGCCACGACCAGCTTTTCAAAGACGCTTTCGTCGTCGATATGGAGCGTTCTGCCGAGCAAAACGTCCAGATTCTCAAACGGAATAGCGCAGGCGTGCGCCAGATGCAACGCACGTAAAGTATCCACCGTTGCGCTGCGCGACCCGTGGTAGTTAATACGGTCGAAATAAAGCCCCAGATCTAATGCCATTTTTCTGATTCCCTGCTGCGAATGAATGGCCTCACTATAAATGCGGCGGCCTGCAGGCAGATGATCGTTAGTGCTTTAGAGCATACCGTTTCTGCCCAACACTTTGTTGAGCTGCGGCAGCGCGCGAACCCGATTAGCCACGGCGGCAAGCTTAGGTGTGTGTTGATCAAACCAGGCCTGACGCGGGCGCCAGCGGGTCATCGCCGGCAGATACAAATCCAGCAGCGTCAGGCGCTCGCCAAAAATATAGGGACCAGCGCTTAGCTGCGTTTCAAACCACAGCCACAGCGTCTCACGGTAGCGGTAAAGGTTTTCGGTTAACACCGTGGCTTCCTCTTCTACCCAGCGTTCGCCGTAATCGCCGTAGGTGAAGGTGGGGTAAACGTTGGCCACAATCCAGATAAGCAGGCGGTAAAACTGCTGCCGCTCAGGTGTGCCAATGGGCGGGGCATATTGTGGGTGCCTGTCCAGGATCCAGAGCGCGATGGCCGCGCTTTCGGTCAGTACCTCTCCGTTTTCCAGCACAAGCGTTGGCACCTGCGCCAGCGGGTTAATCGCCAGCAGCCGATCCCGCATTGGCCCTGCGGTGTCAAACCCGTCCACGTCGATGAATTTGTAAGGTTCCTCAACCAGCGTTAGCATCAATTCAGTAATGGCCGACCCAAAACTCGACACGCCATACAGTTTGTACATAAGTTTCTCCCGGCTTTCGCGTTATGTGTAGAATAGCCGCCCTACCAGCATCTGCGAGAAGGAAGCCTGCAATGAAAGCGAAATCTGTGACACTGTACGATGTTGCCGAGTCGGCAGGCGTGTCGTATCAAACCGTTTCGCGAGTGATTAACCAGGCTTCGCACGTTTCGGCGAAAACGCGGCAAAAGGTAGAAGTCGCGATGAAAACGCTGAACTATGTGCCGAATCGTGTGGCTCAGCAGCTGGCGGGTAAACTCAGCCAGACGCTTGGCCTGGCGACCACCACCCTTTCCCTGCATGCCCCTTCGCAGATCGCGGCGGCAATAAAATCTAAAGCCGGTGAGCTGCAGTTCAACGTGATGATTTCGATGGTTGAACGGCCCGGTGTAGATGCGGCGCTCGTCGCCGTTAGTAGCCTGCTTGCCCAGCGCGTTGACGGGCTAATTGTGAACATTCCGCTGGAAACGGCGGAGGTGGAAGCCGTTCAGGCGGCCTGCGGTGATGTTCCCGCGTTGTTCCTTGATGTCTCCCCGGAAGTGAAGGCCAATCGCATCGTGACCGACGCCGCGTCAGGCGCGAGCCTTGCGGTTGAACATCTTGTCACGATAGGGCATCGCCATATCGCGCTGCTCTCCGGGCCAGAAAACTCGGTCTCCGCCCGGCTGCGGCTTGAGGGCTGGCAGCGAACGCTGGCGGAGCACCAGCTCGCGCCAGTGGCGTTTATGCGTGGGGACTGGAGTTCCCTTTCGGGCTACCAGCACGTTAGCCAGCTGTTACGTGACGGGCAGACGCCGTCGGCAATCCTTGTGGCTAACGATCAGATGGCGCTGGGCGCGCTACGTGCCATTCACGAAGCCGGGTTCGCGGTGCCGCAGGACATTTCCGTTATTGGTTTTGATGACACCGAAGATAGTGCCTGTTTTCATCCCCCGCTGACGACCATCCGGCAGGACTTCCGGCGGCTAGGCGAAGCGAGCGTGGACGGCATGGTGACGCTTATTCAGCGCGGGGGCGAATTAGCGGCATTGCACCCGGTCAGCCTTGTGGAGCGTAAAACGACCGCCGCGCCGGGTAGCCTGATACAGCCCACCGCGGCGCAGCTGGCCGACGAGCTTTCTCGCCTTGCGCAGCAGATTTCGCGCCTGAAATAAAACCGCAGTTCTTTGTGAGGCTCATCACCGAATACGGCGCGATAGCTTTACTCCTCAACAACTCGCGTTAGATTGTGAGCGAATAACAATTATCTCGCAGGTGCATCACTATGACCAATATTTCACCTTCGCTCCATGCCACGCTGGCCCGCCGCGACTGGGAATCTCCCGGCGTGACCCGGCTTAACTCGCTGGCGGCTCATCCCCCGTTTTCCAGCTGGCGTTCGCTGGAAGATGCCAGGGATGATAAGCGCTCACCGTCGCGGCAATCCCTTAACGGCGAATGGGCGTTTAGCTATTTTCCTTGCCCCGAAGCGGTGCCGGAGAGCTGGCTCAGCGAAGATCTCCCCGCGGCACAGGCAATACCCGTCCCGTCGAACTGGCAAATGCTTGGCTATGATGCGCCCATTTATACCAACATTACTTACCCGATCCCGGTCAATCCCCCTTTTGTGCCACAGGAGAATCCCACTGGTTGTTACTCGCTCACATTTAATGTCGATGAAACCTGGCTGGCGAGCGGGCAAACGCGGATTATTTTTAATGGCGTAAACTCCGCCTTTCATCTGTGGTGCAACGGCACCTGGATTGGCTACGCCCAGGACAGCCGCCTGCCCGCCGAATTCGATCTCAGCGCGGGGCTAAAAACCGGCAGCAACCGCATTGCGGTGATGGTGCTTCGCTGGAGCGACGGCACTTATCTGGAAGACCAGGATATGTGGCGCATGAGCGGCATTTTCAGGGATGTTTCGCTGCTGCATAAGCCGGACACACGCCTTGCCGACGTGCAGTTGCAGACCGATCTTAACGAGGATTTTTCACGCGGCGAGCTGCGGGCGTTAGTCAAACTTGAAGGTCAGAACATCAGCGCCTGCGAAGTGATGGTGCAGCTCTGGCGCGGCGAGACATTGCTGGCGGCGAAACAGCAGGCTATCGGCAGTGAGATTATTGACGAACGCGGGGCTTATCACGACCGCACTACTCTGCATCTGCCGGTTGAACAGCCGCTGCTGTGGAGCGCAGAAGTGCCGAATCTCTATCGGGCCGTGGTTGTCCTGCAGCAAGGCAATGCGCTTATCGAAGCCGAAAGCTATGACGTCGGTTTCCGCAAAGTGGAGATTACCGGCGGGCTGCTGAAGCTCAACGGCAAACCGCTGCTTTTGCGCGGCGCGAACCGGCACGAGCATCATCCGTTAAATGGCCAGGTGATGGATGAAGAAACAATGCGGCGGGATATCCTGCTGATGAAACAGAATAATTTCAACGCCGTGCGCTGTTCCCACTACCCCAATCATCCGCTGTGGTACAGGCTGTGCGATTTTTACGGCCTGTACGTTGTCGATGAAGCCAATATCGAGACCCACGGCATGGTGCCGATGAACCGTCTGAGCGACGATCCGACCTGGCTACCCGCGATGGCCGAGCGCGTGACGCGCATGGTGCAGCGCGATCGCAACCATCCGTCCATTATCATTTGGTCTCTGGGCAACGAGTCCGGGCACGGCAGCAATCACGATGCGCTCTACCGCTGGATAAAATCCAACGATCCCACCCGGCCAGTACAGTATGAAGGCGGCGGCGCGGACACCGCAGCCACCGATATCATCTGCCCGATGTACGCCCGCGTCGATCAGGATCAGCCCTTCCCACAGGTGCCGAAGTGGTCAATTAAAAAATGGCTGGGGCTGCCTGAAGAACACCGGCCGCTTATTCTGTGCGAGTACGCCCACGCGATGGGCAATAGCCTCGGCGGGTTCAGCAAATACTGGGAGGCATTTCGCCAGCATCCACGGCTGCAGGGCGGTTTTGTCTGGGACTGGGTCGACCAGTCGCTGGTGAAATATGACGAAAACGGCCAGCCCTGGGCCGCCTATGGCGGTGATTTTGGCGACACGCCAAACGATCGTCAGTTCTGCATGAACGGCCTGGTCTTCGCCGACCGCACGCCGCACCCGGCTCTGCATGAAGCGAAACAGGCGCAGCAGTTCTTCCAGTTCCGCCTGTTGCCGGACAACGGACTGGAAGTCACCAGCGAGTACCTGTTCCGCCCCAGCGACAACGAACGGCTGGCCTGGACGCTGAAACACGAGGGCGAAGTGCTGGCCAGCGGTGAACTGACGCTGGACCTGGCGGCAGAACAATCCCGCGTGCTTCAGCTTCCGCTGCCGGCGATGACTCGCCCCGGCGATCTCTGGCTGAATGTCGAAGTCCGGCAGATAAAGGCAACCGTATGGAGTGAGGCCGGGCATTGTTGCGCTCGGGCGCAGTGGCAGTTGCCGTCCGCGTTAGCGCAGCCCGCAACCCTCCCCGGCGGTTCAGCGCCGTTGCTGCAAATGGACGACAGACACGTTGATGTGTTCCACGGCGATCAGCACTGGCGTTTTGAGAGAAGAAGCGGCCTGCTCAGCCAGTGGTTTAGCCATCAGCAGCCTACGCTACTCCAGCCGCTACGGGATAACTTCACTCGTGCGCCGCTGGATAATGACATCGGCATCAGTGAAGCCGCGCATATCGACCCTAACGCCTGGGTGGAACGCTGGAAGGCGGCAGGCATGTACGACCTGACATCGGAACTGCTGAGTTTCGACGCGGACAGGCTGGGCAATGCGGCGCTGGTTCGCACCGCTCATCGCTGGCAGGGGAACGGTAAAACGCTGTTCATTAGCCGTAAAAATTACCTTATCGACAGCGAGGGTGAGCTGCATATTACGGTGGATGTGGACGTTGCCTTCGGCACGCCCGCCCCGGCGCGGATTGGTCTTTGCTGCCAGCTTGTGGATATTGAATCAGAGGTAACCTGGTTTGGACGCGGGCCGCACGAGAACTATCCGGACCGCAAAAGCTCGGCGCTGTTTGACCGATGGACGCTGCCGCTGGCGGACATGTACACGCCCTACGTTTTCCCGAGTGAAAATGGCCTGCGCTGTGATGCTTCGTCGCTGGAGTATGGCAGCCACCGCTGGCGCGGAGCGTTTCACTTCAACATCGGCCGATACGGCCAGAAACAGCTGCGGGAAGCCACGCACCGGCATTTATTGCAGGAAGAAGAAGGCTGCTGGCTGAATATCGACGGCTATCATATGGGCGTCGGCGGGGATGATTCCTGGAGCCCGAGCGTCTCGCCGGCGTTTTTGCTGTCCGGGTCGCATTATCACTACGCGGTTAGCTGGCAGAAACGGTAATTGAAAAAGCCGCCTGTTATCCAGGCGGCCTTTCATTGGTTTCGGCTCACTACCACCAAAAGGAAAAAACCACGCTTTTCCCTCTTCGTCAGCAACTTTAACGTGCCAGCCAGCCGCCGTCGACGGCAACGGTGTAGCCGTTCACGTAGTCCGACGCCGGTGAAGCCAGGAACACGACCGGCCCCATCAGATCCGATGGAAACCCCCAGCGCCCCGCAGGAATGCGATCCAGGATCTCGCTGCTGCGCGCCGCATCCGCTCTTAGCTGCTCGGTGTTGTTGGTGGACATATAGCCCGGCGCAATCGCATTGACGTTGATATTGTGTTTCGCCCATTCATTCGCCATCAGGCGGGTGATGCCCATAACGCCGCTTTTAGACGCGGTGTAAGAAGGCACGCGGATCCCGCCCTGGAAGGAGAGCATCGACGCAATATTGATGATTTTCCCTCCGGTTTCCTGCTTAATAAACTGCTTCGCCACCGTCTGAGAAAGGAAGAAAACCGTTTTGAGGTTCACATTCATCACGTCGTCCCAGTCCTGCTCCGAAAACTCGAGCGCATCCTGGCGACGAATGATCCCGGCATTGTTCACCAGAATGTCTATGCGCCCAAAAACGGCGGCGGCGTCGTCGGCCACGTTTTGCAGATTCTCATAGCGGCTCAGGTCGGCAGAGATATTCACAAAACGCCGCCCCAGCGCTTCAATTTGCTGGCGGGTTTCCGCCGGTTCTGCAATGTTAACGCCAATAATGTCGCAGCCCGCCTGCGCCAGGCCAACCGCCATGCCCTGCCCCAGTCCGGTATTACAGCCGGTCACCAGCGCCACTTTTCCTGTTAAAGCAAATTGATCTAAAACCATGGTGTACTCCTTGCGTGCGTTAGTGATTTAGCGAATATCTTTCATGGCGATGTGGTCCATATCGTCGAACGTTAAGTTTTCGCCGATCATGCCCCAAATGAAGGTGTAGCGTTTGGTCCCGACGCCAGAGTGAATGGACCAGCTCGGCGAGATCACCGCCTGTTCGTTGTGCATGACAACGTGGCGTGTTTCCTGTGGTTTGCCCATCATATGGAAGACAATGGTGTCTTCATCCATGTCGAAGTAGAAATAAACCTCCATGCGGCGTTCATGAGTGTGGCTGGGCATCGAGTTCCAGTTGCTGCCCTCCTCCAGCCTGGTCATGCCCATGCTGAGCTGGCAGGTGTCGAGTACCTCCGGCACCAGATACTTGCGAATGGTGCGCTTGTTGCAGCTTTCCAGGCTACCTAACGCCGAAGCCACGGTATCTGCGGCGGTGATTGTTCTCGTTGGATACGCGTGGTGGGCCGGCGCGCTGTTGTAATAGAGTTTGGCCGGCGTTGCGCTGTCCACGCTGGCGAACGTTACCTCCCGGGAGCCTTTACCGATATACATCGCTTCTTCTTTTTCTACGCGATATTCGGTGCCATCGACGGTAATCACGGCGGCACCACCGATATTAATCAACCCCAGCTCACGGCGTTCGAGGAAATAGTTCACGCCGAACTGTTTGCCCACTTCCTCGCTAATTGAAACGCTTTTATTTACCGGCATAATGCCGCCAATCACGATGCGATCAATATGGCTGTAAACCATCGTGTATTTATCGGCCTCAAAAATCTTTTCAACTAAAAATTCTTTTCTAATCCCGGCGGTGTCGAGCGTTTTAGCGTGATCGCTGTGAATACTTTGTCTGATATCCATGTATAACTCCTTAGTCTGTGGTCATTTCAATGCGAGCGTGTCCCTGGCGGGTATATGCCATTAAGGGAATAGATTATTTAATTTGAATGTCAGGTATATCTTTAGGTGTTTAGATGAATACTTAAGGTGCAGATTGTTTGACGACAACAACCTTCTGGCCGGTCTTCTCTTTTTTAACCTGTTTTGCCCAGAGTGCGGTAAGAATCGGGACCAGGATAGACGTGACAATCACACTGGTGGCCACCAGGGCCGTAGCTGCCGGTGCCGCAGGCGCAAATTCTGGCACCATCTGAGCAATTAATACCGGCGTGGCCACCGCGGCACCTGCGGTACTTGAGGCCGCTATGCCCGCCGTGCCATCGCCGCCGCCGAGGAGTTTATCGGCAAGAATCAGTGGGATCCCGGTGACCACAATCACCAGGATGCCCAGCAGGATCCCGGCCAGACCGGTTTCGAAAATGACCTGCAGCTTAATGGTATTGCCGAGCGCAAAGGCGAAGAATGGAATCAGGGTTTGTACCGCCCCGCCAAACATTTTCCGCAGGTCGGGATCGAGGTTACCCAGCACAAATCCGACCAGGAAAGGCAGCACCGCCCCCACAAACAGCTGCGGCTCGAAAGAAGCAATCCCGGCGGTGCCCAGTATCACCATCGTCATCAGCGGCCCGGACTCCAGCGACATCAGCACAAAGGCGCCGGACTCTTCTTTGGAGCCGTACTGATTCATCAGCGCGGCATATAGCCCGCCGTTTGTCATGTCCATTGCCGCAACCAGCGCCAGGGTGGAGATGCCTGCAAAGAGTCCGGCTTCAACGCCGCTCAGCGGCAGAAATGATCCGACGACCATCGCCACAACCCACGCGGTAGCAATCTTGGTCACCACCAGTACGCCGGATTTTTTCAGCATCGTCCCCGTGGCTTTGAGCTCAATCGACGCCCCCATACAAAAGAACCAGACGGCAAGGATCGGCACCGTGCCGGTAATAAGGCCATTGGTAAATGACCCAAGATATTTGCCGGTGCCGGGAGCAAATGTATTACACAGGGCACCTAAAAATAGCGGCACGAGCATTAATCCCCCGGGGATTTTGTCTATTGCCATCTTAATTTGCATCTTTGTTTCCTCGATAAAATAGTTTATAAATGGGGTTTTTATTGCAAAATCCCAGAAGTAAACCTCCGGGAGTGATTCCCGGATAATTTACGGCTTGATTAATACAGATTAACTATTTTGTTATAGGCCTGGACTTCAGGCCAAAGTTTAATGCATTTGATATTCTCTCAGTGGTTGCCAATAAATGACTTAAGTACTCTTCTTTTTTGCCATTAGTAAATTGTGAAACCATTCCCGTCAGCCCGATGGCGCAAAGCACATTGCCTTTGACGTCAAATACCGGGGCGGAAATACAGCGAATTTCATTGATATTTTCACCATCGTCATAGGCCCAACCCTGCTGCTTCACCAGGGCGAGATGCTCGATAAAAAGCGACTTATCGGTGATAGTCGACTCTGTTTTCTTCACGAAAGTGGCCCTGGACAGAATCTGTTCAACCTGTTCGCCAGGGCGCCAGGCCAACAGAATTTTTCCCAATGAGGTGCTGTGCAGCCGAATGCGTTTCCCCTCCCACGAGGTTAATATAATCGCCTGCGGCGACTGAATTTTGCTGAGGAAAAAGGCTTCATCACCTTCCATAATGCCCTGGTGGCAGGTGAGCCCGGTGAGTTCGACCAGCTCGTGCAGGTAAGGAATGGCCTCAAGGCGAATGTCCAGCCCGCTTGCCGCCAGCCCCCCCAGTTCAAACAAATGCAACCCGAGGGCGTAACGCCCGTCGACGCGCAGGCGGAGCATGTGCGTGGCAGACAGAACCTCCAGCAAATGATGGGTGCTGCTTTTCGGGATAGCCAGCTGGGTACTGATTTCGCTAAAACTGGCGCTGCCTTTTTCCGCAATAAAATCAAGAATAGCCACCAGTCTGACGGCTGCCGGCGCTTTACTCTCTTTTAAATCCTCGGGAATATGCATGTTTATTTCCATTCAGAGACTGGTTTTATATATAGAACGATTTTTGTTTTATATATCGAACCTGTTTTAATAACCTGCTTAAATACGTTTTGTTTCATATATAGAACTGCGCAATTCATATGTGAAACAATATACAGAAATTAGCCTAAAAAACGTTATGTGAAGCAACTTATTATCCCGTCAGACTGTTTATGATTTAAATGCGTGAGGAAGATCACATTTCTATATTTTATGAATGTCTTTGCCCTCCGGGAGTGGTTATTTAATTAAAAAGAGCACCTCACATATTGAATAAAGGATGTTATATGATTGTTGGAAATATTAATGAACTGCGGTTAAACCCGTGGCTTCCGTCGAAAATAAACGCGTCTTTGGATTATGTTTTGAAAAATATCAATGCTGACTCTCTGGCAGGGAAATACGAGATTGACGGGGAAAATGCGTGGGTGATGATCATTGAGGGGAATACCAGGCCAGCCGCTGAAGCCCTCCCGGAGTACCATGAGAAATATCTTGATGTGCAAATTGTTTTAACCGGACAGGAAGGCATGGCGTTTAGCCTGAAGCCACCGCATACGGAAGTTATGGAGGATAAACTAGCGGAGAGTGATATTGCTTTTATTAAAACGCCGGATGATGAAACTATGCTGACGATGAATGCCGGTGATTTTATTATTTTCTATCCCGGGGAAGTCCACAAGCCACTCTGCATGCTTAATGACACTGTTTCCTCAGTCAAAAAAGCGGTCATTAAGATCGCGAAAGATTATTTGTAATACGCGCCCGGACAGCCTGTTTGAGGCTATGTCCGGGGGTAATAAAACTAACGCGTCAGGCTAAAGCTTTCGTCGATAAGCCCGAGGATTAATTCATCCGATACTTTCTCAATCAATACCGTTACCCAGTGCTCTTTATTCATATGATAAGCAGGTAAAATACCCGACTGCATTCTCAGTGAACCAACGGCACCGGGCATCACTTTCACGTTGAGGATATCGACGACTTCATCGCTTTCCAGCCCCAGCTTTGCGGCTGAAATACTCAGCACCACGCCAAACCATTTACGCTTATAGCGATGGCGCAGCACGGCGTAATCCTTAAATTTATCCCACGGGTAGTCCGGCTCGACCTGATACTTCTCAAATACCGCCGCGAACAGCGCTTCTCGTTTCATCGTTTTTCCTTAACCGACGACCCGGAAAACTTATCCGGGCCCGCGGCTAGTATAACCACAATTATTCGCAGTCGGTGCCTGGGTTAACTTTTTACTGTGAGCATTCACCAGCCAGACGGAGAAACAAACAATGACTGCCCCGATGATAAACGCTTCGCTGATGGTTTCGTGCAAAATGAGGTAGCCCCACAGCACACCAAACGGTGGAATGAGAAAAGTCACCGTGAGGCTGCGTAATGGCCCGATATCGACAATTGTGACGAAATTTTCTGGGATTCTGGCGTACAACCCCTAATCTATCAGAACAGAGAGGTGTTACCCACAACCTGCCAAATTCATTTATATTGTCACAACCGCCTTGCAATAACTGTACATGAAATATGCAGAATCATATTTATGCCAAGTATACATCATTGCGGCAATATAATGATGTGAACGAGTAGAAAATAACATACAGAAATTGCGCTATCGCAACCCCGCTCTAAAATCAAATGGTTTTTCTGTAAATCTTACGAAATCCTATGATATTTTCATTAAAAATATCAAGTGCTTTACCCTTCCCAACTTGAGTGGTTATTTGGTTACTCTCTTTTTTAAATTTTGCATGTTCATCAACCCAGTCACCTTTTTTAAAAGGTAAGTCAGGGAAGAAGTTTAAGTCTCCTTTATTTGTTACCAATGCAATCTCTCTAATTTTCGCCCATGCCCCAGGTTTTAAAGTGAACTGGACAAGAGTACCATTATATTTCAATGAATAAGCTATTGCGGGAGAAATTGAAGTTTCGGACGTCCCGATTAATTTTTTTCTCGTTTAAAAGATGCTCATAATCAGTCTCAGACATTGTTCTGAAAACCATTTCATTATTATCGGCATCATGCTCTAACACTGGCTGAAACCATTCGCTCTCACCACGAACTGGTACGCCTAAAAGTCCGGATCGCGTGGAATTCATTCCTAGGCCAGAAAAATCTTTAACGTAATCAGCCTGGTAATTTTTAGTACGGTTAGAAATAATATTAGCGAGTTTTGATAGCGTTAAAGGTAATGGCTTTGATTTGTAACTAGAAATACTTTCATCAGCTTTTTGTGTAGCATGAGCATTACGTTGTCCACGTAACTCTCTAATCCCCCCCATAAATTCTATGACATCTTTAGTGTTAAAATAGTTAAAATCTTTCACGGCGTTTTTTGCTATATCCTTTAAGGACATAGGAATATTTTCATCATCATGCGTGCTTTTATCAGACTTTTTTTTGCAGTAAGCGATTCATTTTTGTAAGCGTACATTTTAAACCTCTCGATATCCAGATTAGAAGCTAAGGCTTGGGGACAACGAATGTGTCACCCCTACTAACCGCTACCAGCGCCTGGTCCAGGCCGGATTTTGCCGGTTTGACCCCGTCAACCCTTTATCAAGAAATCTGGTCCGGGGAGACTCCGGGTTTCACCAGCGACTCCTGCTGTGCGGTCAACTACTGTTTGTCGGTAGAGCAACGGGCATAGCCAATGCGTATTTGTGTCAGAAATATGTACTTTTAAGGGGCAATGGAAGAGATTGATACCGTAACAGTGATGTGAAGAACATTAGCAGAGATTTTCTCTAATGCGCAATTTTAATTTTTACTGCCCGCTAAGCGATCCCCTTACGGATATATTTGGTACGAGGGCAGGATGACATCCCATGGAATGGGGATAAAGGCAAAAGGCTCTCTGTTTTAACTGATGCAGAAAAATTCGCACTTTATAGCCTGCCTGGTTTTGACAAAGGCCAGCAAATGGATTATGTGTAGCTCACGGCAAAAGAAGGAGTCTTCATAAAAAGGAAGCTGGCACCCCATGCTGCGGCAAGAAATAACAGCCTGATATAATCTGACACACGCATGTCTTCACCCTTCCCCATAAAATAAACGGTTGTTTATTATTTTGCTGGCTGAACCCCGTTCAGCCAGCAAAACTTTAAACGAGCATCCGCTAAAGAAAAACCGTTTTCTGTTTGGGGAGAATTAGTTAGCAAGATTTAGGGGAAAGTAGACGACCCGCCAAACTCGAGATAAATTTTTGCCAGATTCTGGAACTGGTTGAAACGGTTTTCATCCAGCAACAGTTCTGCCTGGCGGCGTTTTTCCTGGGCATCCAGCCAGAATGAAATACGTGCCGCGCCCTGACGGTAGCGCACTTCATTTAAGCGCTCTGATTTACGCGCCAGCTCAAGCCCTTCCCGGAGCCTTATCTCTTGCGCCAGTAATTGATTGTGCAGGGAGAGTTCGTCTTCAAGGCTGCTCATCGCTTTATAAAGCGACTGTTTAAACGCCAGCACCCGCTGCTCGTAATCGTTTCGGGCAATTTTCACCTCCACGCCCCGCTGCCGCCATTCCAGGAACGGCAGCGTCAGACTTGCGCCAACGGAAGCGAGGGGATTATGCAGCACGTTTAGCAGCGAGCTACTGCCGGTACCAAGCGATCCCGTCAGGGTGAATGCGGGATAGTATTCGGTGCGCCGTATATCAACATTGGCCAGGGCTTCCCGCACCCGCCACTCTTGCGCGCTGATATCGGGCCGATGCATCAGTACGCTGGCAGGAATGTTCGCGTTAACCTGCGGCAGAGGGCCGTTGGGCAATTTTGTAGGCTCAACCACTGAGCTGCCCGGAGCGGTACCCAGCAAAACGGCCTGCTGATTCAGAACCTGCAGGCGCTCTCGCTGCAATCCAGTGAGCCGATTCTCCTGCGCGAGTAAACTTTGCTGCGCGTCCACAACATCCAGCGCGGAAGCACCTCCTGCACGATAACGAGCCCCGGCAAGGCGAAGCGTTTCTTTTGCATAGCCGATGCTCTGTAGGAGGACATTGATTTGTTGGTTCACAAAGCCAATGCGCCAGTAATTATTGCTGGCCTCTGAAAGCAGCGTCAGGCGCGCGGCGCGTAAATCTTCTTCGCTGGCATGACTTGCCCACTCAGCCGCATCGCGCTGACGGGCTATTTTCCCCCAGAGATCAATCTCATAGCTGGTGCTGAGACTCGCGGCGCTGCTTTTTGTCCAGCCGGACGCGTTATTGAGCTGATTTTTCCCGTCTACGCCCAGTGAACCTTTTAGCCCGGGATCGTGGGTGATACCGACGCTTTCCGCGTCGAGTCTCGCCCGGTACACCCGCAGTACGGCAATCGCGACATCGTTATTGCTGGCCATGACCTGGCGCAGCCAGTTATCCAGGTGGGGATCGTTAAACGCTTTCCAGTCAAACGGGGCCAGGTCGCCGGTAGCATCGCCCTTGTCCCAACTGGCGGGATAGCGTACTTCCGGAGCGTGATAGTCGCTTTTAAGCGTATTTGCACAGCCTGCGCTGAGCGCGGCAGAGAGGCACAAAGCCAAAGGTGATAAAATTTTCATAGGTTACTCGCTGGCCAGTGAAACGACCGGGTCCATCCTTGCCGCTTTGCGGGCGGGGAGATAACCGAAGATCATGCCGATTAACGTTGAACAGAAAAACGCGACAGCGGCGGCCTGCCACGAATAAATAGCCGTGAACATCCCGCCTGCCAGGGCGGTAAATAGCGCTCCGGCAGCGTACGACAGCGCAATACCTAACGCGCCGCCAATCAGGCAAACCAGTACGGCTTCAATCATAAACTGCTGCATGATGTCGCTCCGCCGCGCGCCTACCGCCATACGCACGCCGATTTCATGGGTTCGTTCGGTGACCGATACCAGCATGATGTTCATCACGCCGATACTGCCGATCATCAGCGAAATGCAGGCTACCATCAGAATTAAAATGCTGAAGGTCATCGACGTGCGTTCGATTGATTTTCTGATCTGTTCGAAGTTATAGAGCTGGAAATCTTTTACGCCGTGGCGCTGAGTAAGTAGCTGGGAGATAGCGCTCACCGCCGCTTCGTTTGCCACATTGTCTTTTAGCCGGACGCTGATGCTGGTCAGCACCGGTTTGCCTACCATACGGTACATCACCGTGCTGTAGGGCATCCACACGGTAATGCGGTTTGGCGCGTAGCTCCGGTTATTGCTTTGGGCAATGCCCACCACCCTTGCCGGCACGGAACCAAGAAAAACAATTTGCCCCAGCGCCTGTAGTCCGGCAGCGTCAAACAGCGCTTTGCGGGCGTTTTCATCAATAATCACTTCCTGCAGGGCATTACGATCGTCCCTGAAGGTGGACCCTTCCAGAAGCTGAATGCCATTAACGCGGAAGTGATCTCTCCCGACGCCGTTGATAGACGCGGTTGCAGACTTACCCAGAAAACGAATGTTGTCTGAGGCGCTTACCTCCGGGCTTACGCTGTCGACAAATCCCTGCTTTGCCAAAGCCTCTGCGTCAGCCGGCACCAGAGTACGAATGCCCTCAATGCTGTCATCAAAGAAATCTCGTCCGGGATAGATACTCACCACGTTGGTGCCCAGATCTTTAATATTCTCCAGCGTCTTTTGCTTCGCGCCCTCGCCCAGTGCCACGACGGTCACAACGGCGGCAATACCGAAAATGATCCCGGTCATGGTGAGCGTGGTGCGTAAACGATGCGCATTCATCGCTTTGAGCGCCATTTGCAGCGATTCACGCGTGCGGTCGAGCAGACTTTGCCAGCGGCTTTGGCGGGTGCGATTAGGCGGCGGCAAATTTTGCGTGGCGGTGACCTTACTGCCGCTGTCGGCGATGATTTCGCCGTCCCGCAGTTCGATAATGCGCTGAGCGTGCCGGGCCACTTTCATGTCGTGGGTCACCATCACGACCGTATGACCACGCTGGTTAAGTTCGCTCAGGATGGCTAACACCTCCTGACCTGACTGAGAATCCAGCGCGCCGGTCGGCTCATCGGCCAGAATAATCTCCCCGCCATTGATCAACGAGCGGGCAATACTGACGCGCTGCTGCTGGCCGCCAGAAAGCTCGCCGGGCTTATGGTGCTCGCGGCCTTCGAGCCCAAGCCTGCCAAGCAGTGCGGCGGCGCGCAGCCGGCGCTTGTCACGCTCGGTGTTGGCATAAATAGCGGGGATCTCAACGTTGCCCAGCGCGCTAAGGTCAGGCATCAGGTGGTAGCGCTGGAAGATAAAGCCGATATGCTCCCGCCGAACCCGGGCCAGCTCATCCGGCGAAAGCTGGGCGGCGTTTTGCCCGCCAATGTAGTAATCGCCGCTGTCGGGCACGTCGAGACAGCCCATGATATTCATCAGGGTCGACTTACCCGAACCTGATGCACCGATGATCGCCACCATTTCCCCGGCGGCGATGGTCAAATTGATATTTTTCAGGACGGTTAGCGCCTGGCCGCCGTTGCCGTAGGTCCGGCTAATGCCCTTTAGCTCGATGATGTTACTCACAGCACAAACCCTTCCCCAGGCGCTTTCTCACCCGGCTGTGACAGCACGACATTTTCCCCGACGTTTAGCCCTTCGAGGATCTGAATATCGACGCTGTTGGTGATCCCGGTTTTCACCTCTCGGGTCTCCAGCTTGCCGTCAGCGGTCAGCACCTGTACCTCTTGCCTGTTGTTTTCGCCTTTACGTACCGCCTGAATCGGGACCAGCAGCGCATCTTTGGCTTCACCGGCCAGCAGCGTGACCTGTGCCGTCATGGCAATACGCAGCCGATTTTCCGGATTAGGCACGTCGAGCAGCGCGTTGTAGTAAACGGAAGCATTTGAGGTGCCAGACCCTGATGCCGTACTGCTCCCGGCAAGAGAGTCATCTTTCATGACCGATTCCGGCGCCAGCTCAACGGTGCGCAGCGTCGCGTCATAGTGCTTGTCCGGCTCAGAGAAAATCGTGAAACGGGCCTTTTGCCCCGGAGAAATACGGGTAATATCGGCCTCAGAGATCTGTGCTTTGATGGTCATCACATCGAGACGAGCCAGCTTGATAATCGTCGGCGCACTCTGGCTGGAGTTCACCGTCTGCCCCTGCTGCGTGACCACGGCAATAACGACGCCGTCCATTGGCGCAACGACACGGGTATAGCCCAGATCGACGGTTTTCTTATCTACTTCGATTTGCGCCTGGACCAGCCGGGCATTCAGAGACAGCAATTCTGCCCGCGTGGTGGCAAGCGTGGCTTCCGCAGACTCAAAATCTTCGCGCGAACTGGCGTCCTCGCTCAGCATTTGCCGCTGGCGTTTGAACCGCAACTCAGACTGTTTCAGGAGCGCTTGCTTAGCCTGTAGTTCGGCTTTGACCACATTGAGCGCGGCTTCGGCGTTACGCAGGTCGTTACGCTGGGGCACATCATCAATGTCGGCAATGGACTGCCCTTTGGTGACATGGTCGCCCAGCTTCACTTTGAGCGACTTGACCTGGCCTGAAACCTGCGCCCCGACGTTAACGCGTTCGATAGCATCAATTCGCCCGGTGGCCAGGACAGCGTTTTCGATATCGCCCTTGCGTACGGGAGCCGTGACATAGTCGGGTACATCCGGGCTTCTGAGGAAGAAGAACAGAGCGATGATGAGGGCGATGATCGACGCCGCGGCCACGGCAATGGCACGGCGAGATAAGTATTTCGATAACATTGAGCAGGTTTTCCATAACAATAAAAGCGGCGATCCCAGAAACTCATAGTGAACGCCCCAGTCTCTACTGGAGCTAAACACGTTTCATCTGTTTGGATTTTAGTCAGGTCGGCACAAAAGGCTACCTGTTAAGTCACTGAGACTCATGCCGCGTAATATTGTTCCTGCCAAAAGAGATTATTCTGCGTTACTCAGGCTTTGTCGTGCAGCGGCAATGACAGCGTAAACGTGCTGCCGCGCCCGGGCTCGCTGACTACGCTGATTTTGCCGCCGTGCAGTTCCGCAATGGTTTTTACAATCGCCAGCCCCAGCCCGGTGTTTTCCGTGGCGCTGCGGGAGGCTTCTCCCCGGAAAAAGCGATCAAAAATCAGCGGCAAATGTTCAGGTTTGATACCTTCTCCATCATCACTCACGCTTAATACCACCCGTTCATCGGCAATTTTTGCGCTGAGCGTGATATGCCCTTTTTCATGCGTGTGGCGCAGGGCATTAGAGAGCAAATTTGAGAGCGCCCGCTGGATAAGCTGCGGGTCAGCATAGAATGAAACGTCTCCCCGGCTTTCGAGGGCGATCTCTTTTTCTTCCGCCAGAATGTCGTAGAAACCAATCAGCCTGTCGAATTCATGGGCGCTGCTAAGCCATTCGGCATTCAACACTTCGCGGCTGTTATCTGCCCTGGCAAGGAACAGCATGGAGGAGATCATCCGCGAAAGTCGCTCACCCTCTTCAACGATGGCGGCCAGCGTCTCCTGGTACTCCACGGCGCTGCGGTCTTTGGTCTGAATAACGCTGGCGGCCGAGATCAGGTTATTGATCGGCCCGCGCAGCTCGTGGGCAATGTCCGAGGAAAAGCGGTTTAGCTGATGGAACGAGGCTTCAAGGCGCATCATCATGCGGTCAAACGACGCCGCCAGCGCGTTCAGCTCCGGCGGCCAGCGCTGATCCAGGATCCGGGTATGCAGATCGTTGGCGTGAATTTTCTCAATTTCGGTGGTGATGGTGCGCAGCGGCGCTAATCCCCTTCGGGCAAGCCACCAGCCAAAGGCCGCAAATAGCAGGATCGCCAGCGCGGCAAAAAACTGCATTCGCTTGTAATAAGTGTTGATGATTTCATTGTTGCCGGAGACGTTGAGCGCCGCCTGCACCAGCCATTTCTGGTTATTTTTCAGGGTGAACAGCGTGGAGGTAATTAAGTATTTTTGCCGGATATCCCCGGCGCGATAATGCCATTCCCGGTAGCTAAAACCGGGGCCCGGCAGCGGAAAGTCCTGCTCCGGAATAACCATATTGTTGGACTGCGCGTACACCTTGCCTTCCGGGCTGAAGATGCGCAGCGACAGGCGCTCCTGCCGCACCACGGACTCCAGCAGCTCGGTTTGCCACTCCTCCCCGTTGTCCTGCCGCTCGCCAATCGCCGTGGCAATTTCCTGCTGGAACTGGATAGAACTTTGCAGCTCCAGCTCATCTTTATGGTTGAGCTGCTGGCGCATGGTCGAATAAAGCACGCCGGACACGCTATAAAGCACGATGGCCATCGTGACGGAGAAGTAGAGCGTCAGGCGCGCCGTGATCGACAAATGCGACAGTTTTATCATCTGCGTAATTCCAGCACGTACCCCGCGCCGCGCAGGGTGTGGAGTAATTTATCCTCAAAACCGTCGTCAATTTTGTTGCGCAAACGGCGGATCGCAACGTCTATGACGTTCGTTTCCGGGTCAAAATTCATGTCCCACACCTGCTCGGCAATCACCGTGCGGGAGAGTACTTCACCCGAGCGGCGCATCAGCAGGCTTAACAGCAGAAACTCTTTTTGCGTCAGCTCTATTCGCACCCCGGCGCGGGACACTTTATGGCGCAGAAAGTCGAGCTTCAGATCGCCCACCTGCAGCAGATTTTCCTCAAGAATAGCCGTCGGCGGCGCGGAACGGCGCAGAATCACCCTCGCCCGCGCCAGCAGCTCGCTAAAGGAAAAAGGCTTGATCAGATAATCTTCTGCCCCCAGTTCGAGGCCGTGGACTCTGTCCTCCACGTCATCCCTTGCGGTCAGAAACATGATGGGTGTCTGTTTTCCGGCCTGACGCGCCATTTCGATTATCTTCCAGCCGTCAATGCCCGGCAGCATCACGTCGAGGATCGCCAGATCGTAATCCGTCGTCAGGAGATAATGCAGGCCGTCGATACCGTTGCCGGCAACGTCGACCACAAAATCGTTCTCGCGCAGCCCTTTGGCAATGTACTCCGAGGCCATTTTCTGATCTTCCACCAGCAGAATTTTCATCGTCACTCCTTCGTTCCTTGTGGGTTGCCGTCAAACAGCAGGAACAGCACCGGCGTAATAAACAAGGTGATCAGCTGCGAGAACAGCAGCCCCCCGACAATCGCCACGCCCATCGGCTGGCGCAGCTCGGCCCCGGCACCCAGGCCAAGCGCAATGGGGATCGCCCCCATGATGGCGCAAAGCGTGGTCATCATAATCGGGCGGAACCGCTGCAAGCAGGCCTGCATAATGGCATCATGCGGCGTCATGCCATGTTCACGCTGCGCCACTAACGCGAAATCTATCATCATGATAGCGTTCTTTTTGACAATACCTATTAGCAGCAGAATACCAATCATCGCGATAAACGTAAGATCGAGATTAAACAGCCTGAGCGCCAGCAGCGCGCCCACTGCAGCCGACGGCAGGCCAAGCAGAATGGTTAGCGGGTGGATCCAGCTTTCATACAGCACGCCGAGAATCACGTAAATCACCGCCAGCGCCAGCACGATCAGCCAGATCTGGCTGCTCTGGGACTGCTGGAACAGCGCCGCCTGCCCGGCATAAGTGCCAAATACTGAGGACGGCAGATGAATCGCCTGTTGGGCCTGGGCAATGGCCGCCGTCGCATCCGACAGCGATTTCCCCGGCGCAAGATCGAACGAAAGCGTAATCGCCGGGAGCTGCCCCTGATGGTTGACCGCCGTCACGCCCTGGGTGCGGGAAATCGTCGTAAAGGTGGTGATCGGCAGCAGCGCCCCACTTGATGACCGGACATAGATTTTAGACAAGTCGCTTTCGTCCTGTCGGAACGGCTCCTGAACCTCCATGATCACTTCGTAGCTGTCTTCCGGGGCGTAAATCGTCGACACCTGGTAGGTCCCAAAGGCGTCATACAGCGTGTCGCGAATCTGCTGAATATCCACGCCCATCAGCGAGGCTTTGTCTCTGTCGATGACCAACTGCGCCTGTAGCCCGTTGAGCTGGGCGTCGGTATTCAGGCCGACAAACACCCCGCTTTTTTGCATCTCTGCCATCAGCCGGTTGGCCCAGTCGTTGAGGCTGGTATCGCCGCTGCTGACCGCCTGCAGCGTGTACTGGTAGCTGCTTTTCGCACTGCGGCCGCCGACGCGTAGGTTTTGCACCGGACTGAAATAAACTTTTATGCCCGGTAAATAGCCGGTTTCCGAGCGCAGCTGTTTGAGCACGGCATCCAGCGGCGGGCGCTGACTTTGATCTTTTAGCGTCAGGCTTAACTGCGTGGTGTCGTGGTCAACGCGGGTCAGGACGTCGCTGACGCTCGGATCCTTCATCAGCGTTTTACCCAACTGCTGCGCCACGCTCAGCCGACCCAGATAGGACATATCCTGCGGCGCATCAATGCTGGCGGTGATTTGCCCGATATCTTCCTGCGGGAAGAAGCCCTTCGGTGAAAACCAGTACAGGCCGAGAGTCAGCGCAATCGTACTGAGCGCGACACCTATCATAATGACGCGATGAGAAACGGCCCACTCCAGCCCGTTTCCGTACTGGCGGCGCAGCGCTTCGAACCCACGCTCAAAGATCTGGCTCCAGCGCGGTTCCGGTTTGTCCTGCGGCGTGTGCTCGCGGATAAGCTTAGGAACCAGCAGCGGAATAATGGTGAGCGATGCCGCAGCCGAAACCAGAATCGTCAGCGACACCACATACGCAAACTCGTGGAACAGCAGGCCAATCGTCCCCGGCATAAAGAAGATAGGGATAAACACCGCCACCAGGGAAAGCGAAATAGAGATAACGGTGAACGCCACCTCTTTCACCCCTTTCAATGCGGCGCGGTACGGCGTTTCCCCCTCTTCCATGTAGCGCATGATGTTCTCCAGCACCACAATCGCATCGTCCACCACCAGGCCAACGGCAATGGTCAGCCCCATCAGGGAAATGTTGTCGAGGCTCAGGCCAAAGGCATACATCAGACCGAAGGCGCCGAGCAGAGAAATTGGCAGGCTGAGCGCCGGAATGATCGTCGCCCGAATATGGCGCAGAAACATCAGGATCACCATCACCACCAGGGCGATGGTCAACAGCAGCGTCAGAGTAACATCATGAATCGCCGCGCGGATCGACAGCGAACGGTCGTTCAGAAACTTCACGCTCACCGACGACGGCATCTGCGCCTGTAGTTTGGGCATCAGCTGGCGAATGGCGTCAATGGTAGAAACAATGTTTGCACCGGGCTGACGCTGCACGCTGAGTACAATCGCGCGGTTGCCGTTCACGGCGCTGTAGCTCAGCGTATTTTCGATGCTGTCCTGCACGGTAGCGACGTCTGAAAGCCTGACCGGCTGGCCGTTACGCGTGGCAACAATCACTTTGGCGAAGTCCGCCGCGTTGCGCAAATCGCCGCTGGTTTGCAGCATCACCATCTGGCGTTTACCGTCCAGTTCACCGATCGGCGAGTTGTTATTGGCGTTTGCCAGAGCGGTATGCACATCTTCCAGCGTCAGATTTGTGGCCGCCAGCTTGTCCGGGTTCACTTCCACGCGCACGGCATAGCGTTTCTGCCCCAGCACCGTCACCTGCGCTACGCCGTTCAGGGTGGAAAGCGCCGGTGAGATCAGGTCATCCGAGAAGCGGTTCAGGTCAGACAGCGCCATCGACGGCGAGTCGATGCCAATTTGAATGATCGGCGCATCCGCAGGGTTAATTTTGCGGAATGACGGCGGCGTGGTCATTTGCGACGGCAGCTGTTTTAACGCCTGGTACAGCGCGGACTGCACGTCCACCGCCGCCGAATCAATATCCCGGGACGGATCGAACTCAATGACGATCGTCGTGGCGCCCTCGAGGCTGTTGGAGGTCATGTTCACTACGCCGGGAATGGTCGACAGCTTTTTCTCCAGCGGCGTTGCCACGGACGAAGCCATGGTTTCAGGGCTGGCACCGGAAAGCGAAGCGCTGACCTGAATCGTCGGCGTGTCGTAGTTGGGCAGCGCGGCGATGGGCAGTTTAAACCAGCACACCGCGCCGGCGACCATCACCGCCAGCCACAGCAGCATCACGGCAATCGGCCGTTTCAGGCATTGTTCGGCAAATGTCATGATGCAGACCCCGCTGGCGCGTTAACCACCTTCACGACCATGCCAGGGCGCAGGGCGTTGGCCCCCTCCAGCACCACTTTCATACCTGGCTGAATACCGCTCACCACCGCCATTTGCTGCTGGATGCGCAACAGCGTGACCGGTTGCGTCGTGGCGTGCATTTGGGCGTCGATAACGTAGACGAAATGCCCGTCGGGGCCGTCCTGCACGGCCTGAGGAGGGAGAACAACAACATTCGGCGTGCTGCCGGCGCTGACGGTAATGTTCTGCCAGGCACCCGGCCAGAGCTGGTTTTCACCGTTGGCGAAGCGGGCTTTAAAGTTTACCGTGCCGCTGTCCTGGCTGACGGTGTTATCAATAAAACTGAGCGTACCAGTCACCGATTTTCCGCTGGCGTCGGTCACCTGCACTTCGACCGGCCCCTGATGCTGCGCGGCGACCACGGCGTTGAGATCCTGCTCCGGCAGCGTAAATTCTGCGCCAATCGGATCAAACTGATTAATGCTGACCATCGGTAACGTGCTGCCCGGCTGCGCAAGGCTGCCGATATGCACGTTCAATGCGCCTGTTTTGCCGCTAACAGGCGCGTAAATGCGGGTATAAGCGAGCTGCGCCTGGGCGGTGTGAATATCATCCTGGGCGGACTTGTACTGTGCCGCCGCCTGCTGTTGCGCACTGACCAGCGCATCCCAGTCTGAAGACGAAATGTAGTGGGTTTTCAGCAGCGGCTGCCCGCGGCTGAGGTCGCGTTCGGCTTTATCCAGTTCGGCTTTAATCACCCCCAGTTGAGCCTGGGCGTGACCCAGCGCGGCCTGCTCTTCGGCATCATCCAGCACAAACAGCAGCTGCCCTTGCTTAACAAAATCCCCTTCGTGGAAGGCAACCTGGCTTACCGGGCTGGTGATTTGCGCCCGAATATCCACCTCATTGAGCGACACAAGATGCCCCTGGGTGGAGAACGTCAGCGGCAGCGTTTGGCTGGCCGCGGCTATCAGGCTAACTTTCGGCAGCGCCGTTTTCTTTTGCGTTGCCGGCGATGAAGCCTGGGAGTACAGCCAAAGTCCCGCCGCCCCCGCCAGCACGCAGGCCATCGCCAGCCCTTTTTTTGACCATTTTATGTTCATGATGCAGCGCTTCTCTGAGTCCTGGTATAACGGGAATGTTACGCCCGTCACACCAACAGAACGCCGCCACTAAAATGACAAGTTTGTAATTTTGCTTCTCATTCAATTTTCTGCCAGGATTCCTCGCCCTCTTTTTCACGGCCTCCGCAGCCAGAATTAACGGGCGGAAAAGGACGGCGCTTTTTAACTCAAAGGCAGACAGGAATCTCAATGAAAACAAAGACTGAAGCGGAACACCGCGCCGCCAAACGGCGATGGTTGAATTCTCAGGACTCGGGGTATCACCAGGCGATGAGCAATCGCCACGTGCAGATGATTGCTATCGGCGGCGCCATCGGTACCGGCCTGTTCCTCGGCGCAGGTGCGCGCCTGCAGGCAGCAGGGCCAGCGCTGGCGTTAATTTATCTGGTGTGCGGCATTTTCTCTTTCTTCATCCTCCGCGCTTTGGGCGAGCTGGTTATCCATCGCCCTTCCAGCGGCAGTTTCGTCTCCTACACCCGAGAATTCCTCGGCGAAAAAGCCGCCTACGTTTGCGGCTGGATGTATTTCGTTAACTGGGCGATGACCGGCATTGTGGACATCACCGCCGTGGCGCTCTACATGCACTATTGGGGCGCGTTCGGCGACGTGCCGCAGTGGGTCTTCGCCCTCGGCGCGCTGGCCGTGGTCGCGGCGATGAACATGATTGGCGTGAAATGGTTCGCCGAGATGGAGTTCTGGTTTGCGCTGGTTAAAGTGTTAGCTATCGTCGCTTTCCTGATCGTCGGCACCATTTTCCTCGGTACCGGGAAACCGATTGACGGTAACACGACCGGATTCCACCTGATAACCGATAACGGCGGCCTTTTCCCACACGGACTGTTGCCCGCGCTGGTGCTGATTCAGGGCGTAGTGTTCGCCTTTGCCTCTATCGAATTAGTGGGTACCGCCGCCGGGGAATGTAAAGACCCGAAAACCATGGTGCCGAAGGCCATTAACAGCGTGATCTGGCGTATCGGCCTGTTCTATGTCGGCTCCGTAGTACTGCTGGTTCTGCTGCTGCCGTGGAATGCCTATCAGGCAGGCCAGAGCCCGTTCGTCACCTTCTTCTCGAAGCTCGGCGTGCCCTACATCGGCGACGTGATGAACATCGTGGTGTTAACCGCGGCGCTCTCCAGTCTGAATTCCGGCCTGTACTGCACCGGGCGTATTCTGCGGTCGATGTCGATGGGCGGCTCCGCCCCTCAGTTCATGTCGAAAATGAGCAAGAATCAGGTGCCGTATGCCGGGATTCTGGTCACCAGCGGCGTGTACGTACTTGGCGTGTTCCTCAACTATCTGGTGCCTTCCCAGGTGTTTGAGATTGTGCTGAATATGGCGTCCTTAGGCATCATCACCTCCTGGGCATTTATCGTGCTGTGCCAGATTCGCCTGCGCAAAGCGATTAAAGAAGGGAAAGCGGACGACGTGAGCTTCAAGCTGCCGGGCGCACCGTTTACCTCCTGGCTGACGCTGCTGTTCCTGCTCGGCGTGCTGGTCTTGATGGCGATGGATTACCCGAACGGCACCTTTACCATTGCTTCAATTCCGGTGCTGGCGGTTCTGCTGACGCTGGGCTGGTTTGGCGCTCGCAAGCGCGTGCATGAAGTGGCCCAACAGGTTCACGATCACCACGAGTAGTGCCCCTCACCCTGAACCTCTCCCCATCGGGGAGAGGGAATACGCGTCTTCCTCTATCACCTTCCTCGCCATCACATTCGCAGTAAACTTATTCACAACACCCCGCTATACACTACCGGCCCCGTTGGCTGCCCGGTTGGCGAACCACCCTGCGGCTCCAGGCTGATGGCGATCGTCACACCTCGTGACAATGTCACGTTTCCGTTACTCACCTGGGTCACCGATTTACTGTCCAAAAGCCCAAGCGAGACGGGCTTCGCGCCAACCGGGATAGCCCACAGCTGCAGGCTATTGCTGGCGGAGATGGAGGCCGGCTGCAGCGGCGTCAGGCGCAGCGTTTTCCGGTCGCTGTCGGCGCTCACCAGCCACTGCCCCTGCTGACTGGCGCCGTTAAGCACCATAAGTGGCGCCAGCTCCGGCGCTTTGGGGCTGAAGTATGGCACCAGCGCAACCGCAGCAAGCCCGGCGGCAAGCGCCCAGCCGAGATAGTTCCAGTTCCAGCGCGAACGCACCACGACGTTACGCTCGGGCGGCAGGCTAAGCTGAATTTTCTTCCAGACGGTTTCCGGCGGATGCTGCGGTTGGATCTGACTGTCCAGCCCGCCAAGCAGGGTTTGCCAGCGGCCCACGAGCGCGACGAGATCCGGCTCGGTCTGGAGACGTTGTTCGAAGCGCAACCGGGCACCGCCGCGCAGCGTCCCCAGCGCGTATTCAGAGGCCAGGGCATTGTCTGTTTGTTGGCTACTGTTCATAGTCCGACGCAATCCTTAAGGTGATCCAGCGCGCGGCGGATCCAACTTTTCACCGTGCCGAGCGGCTGCTGTAGCCAGTCGGCGATATCGCCGTGAGACATCCCCTGATAGTAGGCCAGCACCACGCTCTGCCGCTGCTCGCTGGTCAAATTGTCCAAACAACCGCGCAGACGCCCTGCCTGCTGTTCGTCGCACCAGCCGTTGTCTTCTTCGCTTTGTCTATCCGCAGCGTTGTCGCTGAGTTCGTCTTCCTGATTTGCCGCCCGGGATTGCCCGCTGCGCAGCCAGTCGATACAGCGGTTGCGAACAATATGGGTCAGCCAGGTTACGGGGGCGCTGATGGCCGGATCGTAACCTGAAGCTTTATTCCATATCGTGAGAAAAGCATCGTGCAGAATCTCTTCGGCCCAGGCCCGGCGTTGCACGGTGCGCAGCGCCACGGCAAACAAATGGGGGGACGTCAGGCGATAGAGTTGTTCGAATGCGCGGCGGTCACCTTCAGCAACCGCCCGCATCAGTTTTACCTGCTGTTCTACCAGAGTTTTATCCATAATTTTCTCGATCGGGCGACGAGCCTGGATCGAGTATAGACACTCACTTCGGCATCAGTACGGTATCAATCACGTCTATCACGCCATTTTTCTGGTTCACGTCATAGGTGCTGATATTGGCGATGTTGCCTTTCCCGTCTTTGATCTGAATATTGTGCGGGCCGTTGTTCATGATCCACAGCGGCTGGCCATTCACCGTTTTTAATTCTGCGCTGCCGCCGCCCTGCTGGATTTTTTTCTCCAGCGCTTTCATATCGTATTTTCCTGCCACCACGTGATAAGTCAGGATGCTGGTCAACGTGGCTTTATTTTCCGGTTTCACCAGGTTGCTGACCGTGCCCGCCGGCAATTTGGCAAAGGCGGCATCGGTTGGGGCAAAGACGGTGAACGGCCCTTTGCTCTCCAGCGTATCGACCAAACCAGCGGCTTTCACCGCCGCAACCAGCGTCGTGTGATCTTTGGAATTCACGGCGTTCTCAACAATATTTTTTGACGGGTACATTGCAGCCCCGCCGACCATCACGGAATCGTTCGTCATTGAGGCAATGCTCAGCGTACTGAAAAAAGCGGAGGCGCACACGGCGGAAGCAAAATACTTGTTCATGTTGAATTCCTCAATTGTAGGGAGCAAGAGAGTTGCTCACAGTCTGATATACGATGGAGGGTGCGCCGCTGGATGCAGAAAAAATTAAAAATATTTCGCCGTTAATTTCCTCAGTCATAACCCATTGTTAACGTTACGTGCGCTAATAATTTTCAAAACTTAAACACAAGAACTAACATATACAGTTCACAATCCTGACAATTGCGCATACCGTAAAACACTCCCCGATGAAGAAACCCCAGAACAAGACGCTCCACACGCATAAAACCGCCCTTTCCCTTCTCCTGATCCCGGCTTTAGCTCCCGGCTTTACGCAAGCCGCTGACACACAGGCCAAAGACGAATCCACGCTGCTGGTCACCGCTAAACCGACAACCGTTTCTGAGCTCGATACGCCAGCCGCGGTCAGCGTGGTGTATGGCGATGATTTGCGCCAGGCTGCTCCCCGGATAAACCTGTCGGAGAACCTCGGCAGCGTGCCGGGACTGCAAATTCAGAATCGCCAAAATTATGCTCAGGATCTGCAGCTTTCCGTGCGCGGCTTTGGCTCGCGCTCGACGTACGGCGTGCGCGGCGTGCGCATGTATGTGGATGGCATCCCGGCCACCATGCCCGATGGCCAGGGGCAAACGTCCAATATCGATTTGAACAGCGTGGACAGCGTGGAAGTGCTTCGCGGCCCGTTCTCCGCGCTCTACGGCAACTCGTCCGGCGGCGTGGTTAACGTCAAAACGGAAACGGGCCGACAGCCGCCAACCGTTGAGGCCAGTAGTTACTACGGCAGCTTTGGCAGCTGGCGCAACAGCGTGAAGGCCACCGGCTCCACCGGCGACGGCACGCAGGCCGGGGATGTGGACTATGCAATTTCCGCCTCGCGCTTTACCACGCACGGCTACCGTGACCACAGCAGCGCGCAGAAGAATCTTGGGAATGCAAAGCTCGGCGTCCGCCTGAACGATGTCAGCAAGCTGACGCTGCTGTTCAATAGCGTGGATATTGACGCCAACGATCCCGGCGGCCTGACCGGGCAGGAGTGGCACGATAACCCAACGCAGGCGCCCCGCGCCGATCAGTACAATACGCGGAAAACAACGAAGCAAACCCAGGGCGGCCTGCGTTACGAGCGCCAGCTCAGCGAGCACGATGACCTAAGCGTGATGATGTACGCGGGCGTGCGCGAAACGACGCAGTTTCAGTCCATTCCCGAATCAGTGCAGAAAAACCCAACGCACCCTGGCGGCGTGATCCAGCTGGCAAGGCATTATCAGGGGATCGATACCCGCTGGACGCACAGCGGTGAACTCGGCGGCGTGCCGGTGAGTTTCACCACCGGGCTCGACTACGAAACAATGACCGAGAAGCGCAAAGGCTACGAGAATTTTGTGACGGTGAACGGCGCCACGGTGCTCGGCGAACAGGGCAATCTGCGCCGGAACGAGCGCAACCTGATGTGGAACCTCGATCCGTACCTGCAAAGCACGTGGCAGCTCACCGACAAACTCAGCCTGGATGCGGGCATGCGCTTCAGCTCGGTCTATTTTGATTCCAACGATTATTACATCGTCGGGAAAAACGGCGACGACAGCGGCAGCGCCAGCTATCACAAGTGGCTGCCTGCCGCCTCGCTGAAATATGCCGTCACCGACGGCTGGAATATTTACACTTCCGCTGGCCGCGGGTTTGAAACGCCGACCATTAACGAGCTTTCTTACCGCAGTGACGACAAGCCGGGGCTTAACTTCGCCCTGCAGCCGTCCACCAGCACCACGGTAGAAGTGGGCAGTAAAAACCGCATTGGCAACGGGCTATTTACCGCCGCCCTGTTCCAGACCGACACCGATAACGAGATCGTATCCGATAAAAACGATGGTGGCCGCGCTACCTATAAAAATGCCGGTGAAACTCGCCGCCGAGGGCTGGAACTTTCCCTCGATCAGCAGTTTGCCGCCGACTGGCGGTTAAAAATGGCCTGGACGTACCTGGACGCGACCTACCGCACCAATGTTTGCAAAACAGGCGACTGCAGCGGCAACCGAATGCCGGGGATCGCCCGCAACATGGGTTACGCGTCGTTGGGCTACGTGCCTGAAGACGGCTGGTATGCGGGCGCGGATGTTCGCTACATGAGCGATATCCAGGCGAATGACCAGAACAGCGCCAAAGCCCCGACCTGGACCACCGTGGGATTGAACACCGGCTACAAGCTTCACGTGCGGCAAAACTGGTTGCTGGACATCTGGGGGCGAGTTGATAATCTGTTCGACCGCGATTATGTCGGCTCGGTGATTGTCAATGAAGGCAGTAGCCGCTATTTCGAGCCAGCGCCGGGCCGCAACTATGGCGTGGGCGTCAACGTCAGCTACAGCTTCCAGTAAGCTTTTCCCTCCGGCTTTTGTCGGGGGATTAAAAAGGAGTTTTATGTCACCTAATCTCACCCTCCGGGATGCCACCCTGGCAGACATCGAGACCATTTTCACCATCCGAACCAGCGTCAAAGAGAATCATCTGTCGCACGAAGAAATGGCCGAAATGGGCATCACACCGCAGACTATTGCCGAGATTATTGCCGAATCGCCGTGTATCTGGCTGGCAGACGTGGACGGTGAGCCGGCCGGTTTCTCGATGGCCATTGCCGAAGAGGCCTGCCTGTTTGCCATGTTCGTTCTGCCTCAGTTTGAAGGCCAGGGCGTTGGCAGACTGCTGCTGGAAAAAGCCGAGGCATTTCTCTTTGCTCAGCAGCCCACTATCTGGCTTGAAACGGCGGCCGCCAGCCGCGCCGCTGCGTTCTATCAGCGCCACGGCTGGCTGGCCGTGGGTGAGCAAGGTGGCGAAGATATTCGCTTCGAAAAATCACGCCCCGCAGCTGCGGAATAACAATTCCCTTACCCATCGGTGCGCGCTGTCGTGATGCGTGCGCTCATGCCAGGCGGCGACCTTGGTAAAGCCGGGGATCGTCAGCGGCGGCTGATGGCTGACGATATTCGCTTGTCCGGCAATCAGTCTCGCGGGTACCACGGCCATCAGATCGCTGGATTTTAAAATCTCGTTTAAGAATAAAAAACTCTGCACGGACAGGCTCACCCGCCGCGTGCGTTTCATTTTCTGCAGGGCACTGTCGGTCACGCCGCTAAACTCTCCGCCGCTCCACGACACCAGCGCATGATCGCAGGCGCAAAACTGATCCAGGGTGATCCGCTGCTGCCTCGCCAGACTATGCTGCAGCCCCAGCGCACAAACGTACTGCTCCTCGTACAGCGTATGAACGTGGAGGTCAGCCGGCAGCGAAAAAGTCGTCATGATGGAAAGGTCCAGCTCGCCGCTTTCCAGCATCGGCTGAAGCTGGCCGTCAACCGGCGGGCGCACCGAGACGCGCATGTTCGGCGCTTCGCGGCGGAGTGCATTAATAAAAGGCAGCACAATGGCCTGCAGCGCGTAGTCCGTGGCCGCGAGGGAAAACGTCAGTGTAGACGTTTTAGGGTCGAACTCGGCCGGGCGCAGCAGGAGTTCAACTTCGTGCAGGATGCGTTTCACCGGCTGCTCGAGCTGTAACGCTCGCTCCGTTGGCACGATGCCCCGCTGGTTGCGGATAAACAGCGGATCGTCGAAGCTTTCACGCAGCCGCGTCAGCATCCCGCTAACGGCAGGCTGCGTCAGGGACAGGCGAGAGGCAGCCCGCGTCACGCTGCGTTCCTGCAGCAGAGCATCGAAGGTTTTCAGTAAGTTAAGATCCAGACTGCGTAAATCGCGCATCGCTTGCCTCCAGATATAAAATTACATTATATCTGAGATTAAATTTGACGATTGGTTTTATATTTAGTGCCCCGCTATTCTCGCCTCACAGCAACGAAACGCGAGGAATCCAACATGCATTCAATTCACTGGCCGCAGGGCTTTGTCCCCGGTTTTAGCGACAACTTCGCTTCAAACGAAATCATTATGACCGGGCTGGACGCCAGCGAAGTCTGGCGCTGGCTGACGCAAACGTCCGCCTGGGAACGCTATTACAGCAACGTGTCCGATATTGTATTTCATGATGCCAGCGGGCCAGCGCTAACGGCAGGTTCGCGCTTCCGCTTCACGACCTTTAGTTTTCCGGTTGAAGCCGAAGTGGTGGAGTTTGTCGCCCCGCAGGGCGAAGTGCCGGGGCGTCTCGCCTGGCACGGCTGGGTTGGCAGCGAAGCGTCCCCAGAGCTGGACGTGCATCACGCCTGGCTGATTGAAAATCTATCGTCTGGCCGGGTGCGCATTTTGACTCAGGAAACACAAAACGGGCAGCCCGCGCGTGACCTGGCGGGCACGTTGCCTAACCCTATGCTAAACGCACATCAGGCGTGGATCTGCGGCCTGGCAAATTATGCTTTGAGCCAGAAGAAATAGCGTTAAGGTTTTTGCCCCGCCGTCTGCGCCGTCGGCCAGCGGTATAAAATACCCACCATGTAGCGCTGTTCCACATCGGCCAGCGCTCACCCCGGCCCTGTCGCGTGCTAATTTCCTGACAGGAAAAGAGTGTTGTCCAGATGGCAATTCGTATCTGCAGGATTCTCCCCTTATGCTGAGCGTCGCTATTACACTGAGGACGCCATGACACGCTTTCTAATCTGCAGTTTTGCCCTGATTTTGCTCTACCCTGCGGGCATTGATATGTATCTGGTCGGGTTACCGCGTATTGCGGCCGATCTTAACGCCAGCGAGGCGCAGCTGCATATTGCCTTCTCCGTTTATCTTGCCGGAATGGCCTGTTCCATGCTTTTTGCTGGCCGCGTGGCGGACCGCTCGGGGCGTAAGCCGGTGGCAATATTCGGTTCGGTAATTTTTATTGCCGCCTCCCTGATATGCGCCTCGGCGCAGCACAGCACGCTGTTTCTGGCGGGCCGGCTGGGACAGGGGATCGGGGCGGGAGCCTGCTACGTGGTCGCTTTTGCAATTCTGCGGGATGCCCTGGATGAGCGACGCAGAACCAAAGTGCTCTCGTTAATGAACGGAATCACCTGCATCGTGCCGGTAATGGCGCCGGTGCTGGGGCATCTGATTATGCTTATTTTCCCGTGGCAAAGTTTGTTCTATACCCTGACCGGAATGGGGCTCGCAGTATTACTGCTTTCCCTGCTGGTACTGAAAGAGACGAGGCCAGCAGCCGACCGCGCCAGCTCATTGGCTACTTTGCCAAAAGCCGAGTCGCTGATTAACCGTTTCTTCCTCAGCCGGCTGGCCATAACAACCCTTAGCGTAACGGTCATCCTCACCTTCGTTAACACTTCCCCCGTGTTATTGATGGAGGGGCTGGGCTTAGCTCGCGGGGAATACGCCACCACAATGGCGCTAACGGCCGTCGTCAGCATGAGCGTTTCATTCTCTACTCCGTTTGCCCTGAGCGTATTTCAGCCCCGCACAATGATGATAACGTCTCAGACGCTGTTTCTGGCGGCTGGCCTGCTACTGAGTATGGCCGATTCAAACCTGCTCACGCTGGCCGGACTCACGCTTGTGTGCACAGGTTTCTCCGTCGGATTTGGCGTGGCCATGAGCCAGGCGCTGGGGCCATTTTCACTCCGGGCAGGGGTAGCCAGCTCAACGCTCGGAGTGGCACAGGTGTGTGGTTCATCATTGTGGATATGGCTGGCCGCCATTTTGCGGATCGATGCGCTGAATATGCTGATCGGAATTCTGATTGGCTGTAGCATTGTCAGTCTTTTACTGATTTTCCTTGTCGCCTCTCCCAGAGCCGTAGTTGAGTATGAAGAAAACAATCAACAGCCTCGATCTTAATTTGCTGCTCTGCCTGCAGTTGCTGATGCAGGAGCGCAGCGTCACCCGCACGGCAAAACGGCTGAGCGTCACGCCTTCGGCGATCAGCAAATCGCTGGCAAAACTGCGGGCGTGGTTTGATGATTCATTATTTGTCAATACTCCTCAGGGACTCGTCCCTACGCCGCTGATGGTGAGCATGGCGCAGGAACTGGCGGACTGGATGCAAATGAGCCATCAGCTGCTGGATAACGCTCACCATGAGACGCCGAGCGGACTGAAGTTTGAGCTTGTGGTTGAATTACCGCTGATGATGATCATGTTCAACGCGCTGTCGCAGCAGATTTATCAGCGCTATCCTCAGGCGTCTATCAGGCTGCATCACTGGGATTACGACGCGCTGGACGCCATTACGAGTGGAAGTGTGGATGTTGGTTTCACCGGCCGTGAGAGCTATCCGCGCTCTCAAGGACAGCTGAATCTGCCGTTGTCTATCGACTGTGAAGTGCTCTTTTATGACTCTCCCTGTGTCTGGCTGAGGGAAGATCATCCGGCTCTCCAGGAAGAGTGGAACCTGGACACTTTTTTGCGCTATCCCCATATCAGCATTTACTGGGAACAAAGCGATACCTGGGCGCTGGATGATATCCTGAGAGAAATGGGGCGCAAGCGGGATATTGCGTTGAGCCTGCCGGGATTCGAGCAGTCTCTGTTTATGGCCGCTCAGCCCGGGCACTCCCTGCTGACGACCGCGCCGGGCTACTGTCGGCATTACGGCCAGCTTCACCACCTGCCGCTGGTCTCCCGCCCGCTGCCGTTTGATGCCGGGCTTCTGCAAAAATTTCGGGCACCCTATATGATGATCTGGCACAAACGTAACCGCCATAACCCGAAAATTATCTGGCTCAGGCAGGCGATTAAGGCGCTTTATGCCGATCTCGTTATCGCCGGTAAAACAGCACATGTCTAAACGTTTTCCAGGTGGGCAAGGCCGATAGAACCCCGGCGCGAGTGAATGTTTCTTTCCCCCGCGCCAGGGCAGGCTCTAGCTGCGTTCGATGTCTTTTGCCGCCTGATCCAGCGTGTCGATAATCTTATACAGCGTCTCTTTCGACAGCTCGGCGCTGCCCAGTTTGGCGTGCAGCGCCGTTTTAAAATTATGAATAGCCCGCTGCACTTCGGGTAAACGGCGGTTGTCGCCGAGAACGCCAAGGGTAGCGAGTCGATTGGTCACCGCTTCCAGCTCTGGCCGCTGCTGTTCAAGCGAGGTTTGTCCTTCCGCCGTCAGCGTGAAGGATTTTTTCCCGCTTTGCCCTTCGCCCACCGTAATAAAGCCCATCTCCTCCATCAGCGTCAGGTTCGGGTAAATAATACCGGGGCTCGGCACATATTCCCCTTTCGCCATCCCTTCGATGGATTTGATCAGCTCATAGCCGTGGGCCGGGCCATTTGCCAGCAGATGCAGGATCAGCAGGCGGATATCGTTGGCGTCAAACAGACGTTCGCGGCGATGGCGAGCGCGCCCCTCCGGGTGGCTTTGTTCATGGCGGCCATGACCGCCCCTGCCGCGATGCTGTTCGTGGCGCTCGCATTTGTGCTGTCTCAGATGATGAATACGCATAATTTGTAACCTTATTTGTCATGCCAGTAGGCGACGGCGCGCACCAGATCGGCGTCCAGGCCGCGGACTTCCAGCAGGTAATCTCCCAGCGCTTTAGCCTCTTTGCCTTCGCCAACAATCCAGATGTAATAGTCGTCGGCAGGGATCTCAATCTGCTTCAGGTACCCGGCGATTTCCGCGTGAGTCAACGCCCGCACATTTACCGCAGGGAATTCGTTCAGATAGCCCAGGCTGTCGGGATCGTGGCAGTTAACCAGGACTTCGACCTGAACATCCTGACTCAGCGACTGCAGACGGCGGCGTACCGCAGGCAGGCCGCTTTCATCGGTGACGTACAGCTGCCAGTGATAATCCGTTGGGGTGACCAGAGAGCCACGCGGGCCACCGATGAACAGCTTGTCGTTCGGCTGCGCGTCTTTCGCCCAGCGGCTGGCTACGCCGCCGTCGTGCAGATAGAAATCCAGGGTTAATTCACCGCGTTCGGCGTTGAAATCCAGCGGCGTATAGTCGCGCGACTGTGGACGAACCCCTTCTCCCCAGACAATGCCTTCAGGCGTGACCTGCGGCGGAGTGAATTCGCCATTTTCAGCCGGGAAGAAGACTTTGATGTGGTCGTCAAATCCCTGGGAAGTGAAATCCGCCAGCTGTGGGCTGGTGAAAACCAGGCGGTAAAACGTATTGGCAATCAGCGTTTTCGTTTTGACCGTTAATTCACGAAACTTCAGTTCGTTACGAACCCGAACCGGCACTTTTTTAGCATTATTTTGCGTTGTCATCGCGTCCCCTTTAGGCGTGTAAGATATATCACAGACATATCTTAGTGTACGGCTTTGCGCCTGTCTTTATCATTTTGCGGCGTTATCATCAGGCTTCAGCAATCAGAATGATATCCATTCCGACAGCGTGCCGCCGGGATCGCAAATTGACAAAACGATGCTTTTTTGTACTTTCCCTTATCGCAAATTCGGTTCTAAACTGAAGTTGGCATCAGCCAGTTGTTAATCCACTCACCAACCTACTGACCAGGGAGGCCTGACATGTTTCCTGAGTACCGTGATTTGATTACCCACCTGAAGTCCGAAAACCCCCGCTTTCTCAGCCTGTTTAATAAGCACAACCGTCTTGATAGCGAAATTACGCGCAAGGAGGGGCCGCAAGGGACGGGATACAACGATGAAGTTGTGCAGATGAAGAAAGAAAAACTGAGGGTAAAACAAGAGCTTTACCAGATGTTGAAACAGGCGAGCCAGCCGGCCTGAGAGTATTGAAACCGGGGAAGGGTTTGCCCTTCCCTTGTTGTCTCCAGAGGTTACAACCCCACACCCAACTCCCGCAGAATGCCAATCATTTTTCCTGCCCCCAAATAATTCAGGTGGTCACCGTCCCGGAAGTCTTCACGCACAAAGGCGGGATGCTCTGAGAGGTCGATAAAACGCGAATGCGCGCCTTCGAGGTCGGCAAAATAACGGCGATGCGTCTCTTTCATCCCGGCATCAAGATTGTTCACGTAGGCCGCCGGGAAAGCCGGCGTGAGCCAGACGGCATGTTTGCCCTGCGCCGCCATCTGGAGGCTCATCCCGGCCACTCGCCGCTTATTTTCAGCAAGGGTTGCCTGGTGTTTCACTGATTTCGAGTGCGAGATCCCCCGCTTTTGGGCTTCCTCTTTCTGCTGTAAGTCCGGGAGTGCATCGCTGCGAGCGAAGATGAGACGCGCGGAGTCGCAAATTTGCGCCCTGGCCTTACTGGCCTCGAGTCCGTGTATCGCCTGTCCCTGCACCGGCGTCGGCATCACCAGCCGGCTAAACGCCTGCATGCCGTCGGCGGTTATCCCTTCTTCCGGCTTTATCCTGTAATGGCTATTGAGCTGGCTCCAGGCATGGATGATTTGCTGATTAAAGTCATCTTTTGTTTTTAGCAGGTCGCTGTACAGATCAAAGAAGCCCAGGCAAAACACAAAGTTTTGTACGTGCGGGTAACGATCAATAATATGCGCCGTTAATTGCTGGGCCTGCTTTAGCCCCAGGCTTTGTGCAGACATATTGACGCTGTTGGTCAGCAACGTCTCCGGAAAGCCAAAAAAGCTGTATGAATTGCCAATGATCGCCGTGCTGACTTGCGGCTTAGCAAGGGATGTATACTGCTGACTCAGCAAATGCGTGTACTGAATGGCTTCGCCGCTGGCGGGAATATAGTTATCAATCAGCAAATCGTAAAACGAAATGCAGCCTATGGCCTGAGGATGTTCAACCGCAAAGGCCAGCTTTAATCCCTGCGGATCGTAGAGAATAAAAGGAGCCGTGCTGGCGGAAAGTTTGTTATGAAATGCGGTGATTTCCTGCTGATTTGTCTCTTCATAACTGAGGTAATAGAGGTTATTGATGGCCGAATCTCTGAAGCGCGATCCGAGCATTTGCAGCTTGTTCAGCTCGCCAAAATAAAAAATATCGATACCGTTGCGCGCCAGCGCGCTCAGCCAGAAAAGATAGAGTGACAGGTAGAGTTGATTCAGGTTTTGCTGTTTACCTTCCAGCCAGTCACTCAGGGCATTGATCAAATCGAGCGTAATATTGCTTTCATCCAGGCACGCCTGGTTTGAGAAAAGATAATCGGCGAGCCGCTGAGGAACCTGAGCCGCCTGTTCAGCGTTTTCTATATCCCTCAGAAAATGCTGGAGCTGTTTTAAAAAATGATTTTGCATAATGTCTGGTTGTATTCGCGCAAGAGGTATCGCTGATTCTACCAGCCACCAATACAAGCAAACGCACGATTATCCCCCTTCCATCATGCTAATCTCGGGCGAAGGATCAGTTCACCAGCCGGAACGAAATCTCGTACAACGCATTTAATCCCGGATAAATTTCACCAATCACCTGTTTGAGCTCTGCCAGCGTCATGTTCTCCTGGCGGGCGTGCTCATCATCTAGATCATCAAGCAACACCGGCGTCACGCTGATGACGTCGATGGTGCAGAAATAGACGTCATCTTCGTAGCGGCCCACGCGCAAACGCTGACCGGGCTGAAAATGGGATTCGCTGCTGTCGCGCAGCGTAATGGTTTTGAGCCCCGCGATAATGTCGTGCTCAAAGCGGCGGAAAAAAGTGATGTCGTTAGCCATGCTGCCTCCTGATATACATTCGGCAGCATGATAAATCCCTTAGACGAACGGCGCTAACGGATCCGCCGTTTCAAAGGCGATTTTTCTGTCCGCCACCGGCGGATAAATCAGTTCCTGAGTAATCGACAACTTAATTTTCTTCGCTTCCTCTCGCACGTGCGTCACTTTTTGCTCCCAGCCCTCGGTGAACACAGCGCCCCAGCCGCCAAGATCGAGGCAGGTGACATAGTTAATCTGGCGGTATGGCAGCGGCGCCACGTCCAGCAAGCTTGCCGCCACGTTATAGCCCACAAACCGGCCCAGCATGATGGCGTGCTGGCAGGTCATTAGCGCGAGGTTACCCTGCTCGTCCGTTTCGGCACGCGCCACATCTCCCGTCGCAAAAATAGCTGGCTGTCCTTCGACCCGCAAAAAAGCATCCACGTGCAGACGGCCTTGTTTATCACGCGGGGCGTCAATCTGCGACGTCAGCGGGCTGGCCTGCACGCCTGCGGTCAGAATCACCGTGCGGGAGGCAATGCGTTCCCCGTCGGCCAGCACAATCCCGCTCGCATCAATTTCACGGACGTCGGTATTCAGCCGCCACTCCACGCCCAGCTCTTCGCTGGCGGTGGCAATCACATCCCGCAGTTCGCGGCTGTAACGGCCGCCGATTTTATCGCCCCGTTCCACCACAATCACGCGGGCACGTGTTTCTGCCCCCAGCACCGCACGTAACCTGCCCGGCAGCTCGGTCGCCATTTCAATGCCGGTAAATCCGCCGCCGCAAACAATAACCGTGTTGCGGGCTTCGCTTTCCGGCTGCTGCGCTAAGGCAGCGATGTGCTGCTCCAGGCGTAAAGCACTCTCTAGCTGGTCGAGGTCGAAAGCATGCTCTGCCGCACCGTCGATCAGGTCACGTTTCAGGTTGCTGCCCGTGGCCAGGACAAGGCGATCGTACTGTCGCGGCGTGCTGTTGCCCTGCTCGTCACGGTACCAGACGCACTGATTGACGCTGTCGATGCGCTGCGCCTCACCTTTCACAAAGGTCACGCCGGTGACGTCGAACAGCGGCTGAAGAGGAGCGACCAGCGAAGCCACCTCGGTTTCGTAAAAACGCGGGCGAACGCGCAGCTCAGGCTGGGGAGCCAGCACGGCGATCTCAACGTCGTCACGGTTGTGCATCGCCGCCAATCTGGCCGCGCTCAGGGCCGCCCACATACCGGCAAAGCCGGCGCCAAGGATCAGGATCTTCTGTTGCATGGTTCTACTCCGGTAAAGGCCCTCAGTGGCCAACGACTGCGACTATACTTGTCGCAGTTAACTACGACAAGATCTTTCGGAGTTTATTTTTAATCCTCTGTTTTCGGGGTTACTGATTGCATCGCGTGAGTAAAATCCCTACATTACCTGGATTAAATGAGTCGGAGGCAGCATGGCGTTTTACAGTTCGGGCGTTGAGTACGGCATTCACAGCCTGATATGCATGGTGGATGGCAAAGGCGAAGGCCGCGAAATGAACGTGCGCGAAATCGCCGAACTGCAGGGCGTGCCCTACGACTACCTCGGTAAAATCTTCACCAAACTGTCCAGAGCGGGACTCGTCATCAGCAGCGAAGGCAAAGGCGGGGGCTTTATCCTTTCCCGTCCACCGGACCAAATCAGCGTGCTGGACATTGTGGCAGCCATCGACGGCGAGAAAAGCATTTTCGACTGCAAGGAGATTCGCCAGCGGCTGGCCGTCTTTGAAGAAACGCCGCCTGAATGGGCCTGCGAAGGGATTTGCGGCGTGCGCGCGGTAATGAATATTGCCCAGCAGCGGATGGAAGAAGCGCTGGCTCAGCATACCGTACTGGATCTGGCCCGCCGCATGTACCGCAAGGCACCGGATGAATTTGTTATCGAAGTGCAGGACTGGATCCGCGACCGGCGGAGCAGTTAGCCTTTTCCTTAGTACAATTTCGCAGATTCAAAGCCAGCCAGCG
Source organism: Enterobacter sp. Cy-643 (assembly GCF_011752815.1). Lineage (GTDB taxonomy): Bacteria > Pseudomonadota > Gammaproteobacteria > Enterobacterales > Enterobacteriaceae > Cedecea. The sequence continues at coordinate 1,290,320 of NZ_VWWV01000001.1, read as the reverse complement.
CATAAGTCGCTGGCTTTTTTGTTTAAAAAACAAGCTTAAACCGATAAAAGTAGGCTGGTTTAGCCATCCCCCATTCCGGACGTCCGAACGGCTTTCCCTCCCTACTTCCAGAACAGCACATTATATTACTTTCCGATCTAAACCACGGGTTTATGTTCTTTAGAAGCACCAGTTCGCCGCCCTATCATTCCATACATGAACACTTTTCATGTTGAGAGAGAAATGATTTCTGACTCCGTCCTGGACCTGATAGGCCACACGCCGCTGCTGCGGCTCAATCGCCTGGATACCGGCAGCTGCGAGTTGCTGCTTAAGCTGGAAAACCAAAACCCTGGCGGCTCAATTAAAGATCGCGTTGCCCTGTCGATGATCGAACACGCCGAGCGCAGCGGCAAGCTGCAGCCGGGAGGAACGATTATTGAAGCCACGGCGGGCAATACTGGGCTGGGGCTGGCGCTGATTGCCACGCAAAAAGGCTACCCGCTGATTCTGGTGGTGCCGGACAAAATGAGCCAGGAAAAGATTTTACATCTTCGCGCGCTCGGCGTGGACGTGCGTCTCACCCGCTCGGACGTAACCAAAGGCCACCCGGAATATTACCAGGATTACGCCTTGCGGCTGGCGGCAGATATTCCGGGCAGTTATTACATCGATCAATTTTCTAACGCCGCAAACCCGCTGGCCCACGCCAGCGGCACGGCCGTTGAGCTTTGGGAGCAAACCGGGGGCCACATTGACGCCATCGTCGTGGGGGTTGGCTCCGGCGGCACGCTGGGCGGTCTGCAGCAATTTTTCCAGCGGCATTCCCCGCAAACCGAGTTTGTGCTGGCCGATCCCTGCGGATCCATTCTTGCCGACGTGGTTGAGCACGGCAGATATGGCGAAGTGGGCAGCTGGCTGGTGGAAGGCATCGGTGAAGACTTTGTGCCATCGCTTGCCGACTTTGAGCGCGTCCAGCACGCATACCGGATCGGCGACCGCGAAGCCTTTTCCACGGCCCGTGAATTGCTAACCCACGAAGGCATCCTGGCGGGTTCTTCAACTGGCACCCTGCTCGCCGCCGCCTTGCGCTATTGCCAGGCACAGAACACGCCGAAACGCGTGGTCACCTTCGCCTGCGACAGCGGCAACAAATATTTGTCGAAAATGTTTAACGATCAATGGCTCAGCCAGCAAAACTTGGCGTAACTATTAAGGATAATTCATGAATAAATTTGCTACCCAGAGTGTGCACAGCGGGACTTTCGAGGATGCACACGGCGCGGTGATGCCGCCGATTTATGCCACATCGACTTTTGCCCAACCGGCACCGGGCCAGCATACCGGTTTTGAATACTCGCGCAGCGGCAACCCCACCCGCCAGGCGCTGGAGACGGCGATTGCCGAACTCGAAGGCGGCCAGCGGGGTTACGCGTTTGCCTCTGGTCTCGCGGCTATCTCAACCGTGCTTGAGCTGCTGGACAGCGGCAGCCATATTATCGCCGTTGACGATGTGTACGGCGGCACCTGGCGGCTGATTGAAAACGTGCGCAAGCGCAGCGCCGCGCTTCAGGTCAGCTGGGTTAAGCCGGACGATCTCGACGGCCTTCAGGCAGCCATTCGCCCTGAAACACGCATGATTTGGGTGGAAACGCCCACCAACCCGCTGCTTAAACTGGCAGACCTGGCCGCTATTGCGGATATCGCCAAACGCCATCACCTGATAAGCGTGGCCGACAACACCTTCGCTTCTCCCGCACTTCAGCGCCCGCTGGCGTCCGGCTTTGATATTGTGGTGCACTCGGCCACCAAGTACCTGAACGGCCATTCTGATGTTGTGGCCGGACTGGCGGTGGTGGGCGCCAATGATGACCTGGCCCAGCAGCTCGGTTATTTGCAGAATGCGGTCGGCGGCGTGCTTGACCCGTTCAGCAGTTTCCTGACGCTGCGGGGCATTCGTACTCTGGCGCTGCGCATGGAGCGCCACAGCAGCAACGCGCTTCAGCTGGCACAGTGGCTCCAGGCACATCCTGAAGTAGAAAAAGTCTATTTCCCGTGGCTGGAGACTCATCCGCAATATCAGCTTGCACGTCAGCAAATGTCGCAGCCTGGCGGCATGATTTCTATTGTGGTTCGCGGGAATGAAAAACGAGCCGAAGAAGTGATCCGCAAGCTGAAGCTGTTTACGCTCGCCGAAAGTCTGGGCGGCGTTGAAAGCCTGGTCAGCCAGCCCTTCAGCATGACCCATGCTTCTATTCCGCTCGAACAGCGTTTAAGTAACGGCATTGTGCCACAGCTCATTCGTTTGTCGGTGGGGATTGAAGATGCCGGAGATTTGCAGGCCGATCTCGCGCAGGCGCTAAGTTAGCCGAACGTTAATTGATGCTGCCATAAATATAAATGATGGCCTTTTGCTGGCTCTGAGCACATCCAGAGTAATACAAAAGGCCATTTATTTGCTGTGCGTTAATAAATTAAAGACGTTTAGTCTTTAACCAAAGTACTGTCGGCGTAAAATATCTGCCCCGTCGTCTATCGCTTTATGAATTGCTTTCACGCTGCGCTTTTCATCTTTTTCGGCCAGTGCTTCCAGCAGATCGTCGTAATTATGATGCCCCTGAGTCATTTCTTCCGACTGTGGGTACAGATAATTAAAGCATGGTCCAATGCGCACCCAAAGCTGCTCAATTAATACGGTGAGCGTTGGCATCTCTGCGTACTCAAACAGCTGGAAACGAAACTCCCGGTTAGCCTGCAGCGCAGCCTCAACGCTGATGTGCTTCGCTTCAAGAAACGCATCACAAAGCTGCTGCAGGCGGGCAAGTTTGGTTTTATCCATATAACGCGCCGCCTGTTCGACCGCCATACCCTCCAGATTTTTACGGATGGTTGTAATTTCGTGGTAGCGCCCCAGAGAAATTTCAGGCACCAAAAAAGCCTGCGCCGGCGTAGCGTCCAGTGCGCCAGAAGAAACAAGACGCAAAAGCGCTTCACGCACCGGCGTTATGCTGGTGCCAAGCTGCTCTGCAATCTCTTTGGTCACTAATCTTGCGCCGGGTTTTAAGGTTCCCACGATCAACGCACTCTTTAACCTGCCCTCAACTTGCATGGTTAAACTCATTCTTTGCGCTTTTTCTAAGTCAAGCATGTTTATTTCCTATAGCAAAATAACTACTTTGTATTTGCAGTTTAATAACTGGCTTGTCATCAATGGAGTATATAGGATATATCATGTACTCTTACCACAAATTTATACCACCATGCGAATTAACCTGACGAAACATTCGATATCCGTCAATAATTTAGACGGTAACGTATAGGGATTGACTACAATGAAAGCATCTGGCCGTAAGCTCGCAACTCTGGCTGTATTAATTAGCCTGGTAACCCCCTTTAGCTACGCAAGTGAATTAGTTATAGCCCAACCTGCTTCCGCCACCGCGATGGATCCAGGTTTTCTTAAAGAAGCCGCCACCCTGGTGGACAATATTTTCGATACGCTGGTCCTGCGCGATAAAAACATGCAGCTTCAGCCCGGCCTCGCAACCTCCTGGAAAGCGCTGGATGACACAACCTGGCAATTTGACCTTCGCCCAGGCGTCACCTTCACTAACGGTGAACCCGTAAACGCCGCGGCGGTGAAATTCTCGATTGACCGCATTCTGGACCCGGCCAACCATGCGCCAACCATCTCTTACATCCGCACCATTAAGTCGGTAGAAGTCACCGGCGACTATCAGGTTCGCATTCACACGGATGGCCCGGACCCGCTGCTGCCCACTCGTATGAGTCGCTATCCAACCTATATCGTGCCACCTGCTTATGTAAGTAAAGTCGGTGCTGCGGAATTTGCACGAAAACCTATTGGTAGTGGAGCATATACATTAAAAGAATTTATACCAGATGAACGTGTAGTTATGCAGGCTAATCCACATTATTGGCGTGGAAAACCCACAATTGACCAGGTGACCTGGCGGCCAATTCCGGAAGCAACCGCGCGTATTACAGCCCTGTTAACAGGTGAAGTACAGCTGGTTGACAGCGTTCCTGCCGACCTCGTTTCAACGCTTAAAAATAAGCCAGGCATTCACCTTGAGCAGGTGAAAGGCGGCGGGCTGACGATTTATCTCGGTCTGAAAAATGGTGAGAAACCTTTAAGTGATGCTCGGGTTCGCCAGGCGCTGTCGCTGGCGCTGAATCGTCAAGCCTATACCACCCAGCTGCTGCACGGTTTTGGTACGCCAACCGGCACCATGGCTGGCGCGAAGGACTTCGGCTACCTCAATGTTCCCGCCCCTGAGCAGGATATCGCTAAAGCTAAAGCCTTGCTTAAGGAAGCGGGTTACCCGGACGGCTTCACGCTGAAATTCCAGGCCCCGCGTCGCTACATCGCGAGTGCCGAAGTGGCGCAGGCGATTGTGCAGGACTTAGCCGCCATTGGCGTGAAGGCGCAGCTTGAAGTACCTGAGTGGTCAGTCTATACCCAGCAGGTAGCTTCCGGTAAACAGGCAGAAATGTACATGCTGGCGTGGGGGTCGACCCAGACCCTGGATGCCGATGCCGCGCTTTACCCTATTCTGCACTCCGGCGAGCCGTACTCCACGGTCAGCAACCCTGAACTGGATAAACTGCTGAACGCCAGCCGCTCGACGGTAGATGCGAAGAAGCGTGAAGTTATCCTGCAGGACATCCAGAAAGTTGTCGCCAAAGAGCAGCCGCTGATCCCGCTGTACCGCGAGGATTCTCTGTATGCCAACAGCGACAGCCTGAACTTTACCGGCCGCGCCGACGCACGTATCCCGCTGTATGATTTGAGGCTGAAATGATTTTTCCCGGACGCGCCCTGACCCGCCGCCCTCGCCGCCTGATTTCAGGTGACGGTGCGCTGGGGGGCTTATTGCTTGGCATCGTGATCCTGCTGGCACTGGTGGCACCGTGGCTACCCTTGCCCGACCCGTTAACCAACAACCTGGCGGATACCTTCCTGCCGCCGGGCAGCGAAACGGCAAGCGGGATGCACTGGCTCGGCACCGATCAGCTCGGGCGCGATTTGCTGGCAAGGATCCTGGCGGGAACCCGTCTTTCCTTGATGGTGGTGTTACTGGCGGCGGCAATTGCCGCCGTTATCGGCACCCTGCTGGGCATGCTGGCAGGCTATGTTGGCGGCTGGCTGGATGCCGTTATTATGCGCCTGATGGACATCCAGCTTGCAGTGCCGTTTATTCTTCTGATTTTACTGGTGATGGCGCTGTTCGGCACCTCGCTGGAAAACATTATTCTGATCATGGGCGTGACCAGCTGGGCTATCTATGCCCGCGTGGCGCGCGCCAAAACCCTTGAGCTTCGCGAGCTGGAATACATCGAAGCCGTTCGCGCCATGGGCTTTTCCACACCGCGTATTCTGCTGCGGCATATTCTGCCTAATCTCGCCACGCCGCTGGTTGTTCTGCTGACGCTGGATATTCCGAGGCTGATTGTGCTCGAAGCCTCCATTGGCTTTCTGGGAATGGGGATCCAGCCGCCCACGCCCACGCTCGGCAACCTGATTGGTGAGGGGCGTTCCTACATGCTGCTGGCGGAATGGCTGGTGCTGTGGCCGGGGCTGATTATCGCGGCGCTGGTGGTCGGCTGTAACCTGCTCGGCGACAGCCTGCTGCGTAAAACCCACACGAGGCTCGACTGATGCTGCGCTACATTCTTTCCCGCTTCGCGCAGGCCGTGCTGGTGATGTTTGGCGTCTCGCTGCTGATCTTTTATAGCCTGCACCTGACCGGTGACCCGGCTGCGGTGATGATGCCGCCTGGCTCTTCCCAGCAAGAAATAGACAACTTTCGCCACGCGATGGGTTTTGACCGCCCGCTGCTCTGGCAATACGGCCATTACCTGACCGGGCTGCTGCACGGCGATCTTGGCCTGTCGCTTCGCTATGACCAGCCGGTGACCGAACTTATCGCCCAGCGCGTGCCAGCCACGCTGTTGCTGGCCATTTCTGCCCTGGCGTGGAGCACCGTAGTTGGCCTGCTGCTTGGCGTGGTGAGCGCGGTCTGGCGCAACAGCGTTTGGGACTTACTCGCCCGTCTGTTTGCCTTTAGCGGCCAGGCCGTGCCGGTATTCTGGCTCGGTCTGTTAATGATTATCTGGTTCAGCCTGCATCTACGCTGGCTGCCCTCCAGCGGCTACGGCACATTCAGCCATCTGATTATGCCGGCCATCAGCCTTGGGGCCTATTACATGAGCGCCATTGCGCGCCTGGTGCGTGCCAGCCTTATCGACGTGCTGGCTCAGGATTACATCCGCACGGCCCAGGCCAAGGGATTAAGCGCCTGGCGAATTCTGATTCGCCACGGCCTGCGCAATGCGCTGATCCCGGTTGTCACCGTGCAGGGAATGTATTTCGCTTCCCTGCTGGGCGGCGCGCTGGTCACCGAAATTATTTTTGCCTGGCCCGGCATTGGCCGTCTTGCGGTGCAGGCCATTCAAAACCGCGACTTCCCGCTGGTGCAGGCGATTGTCCTGCTGGCCGCGCTGGTGTTTGTGGTGGTGAACCTGATCATTGATTTGCTGTACGTGGTACTGAACCCGAGGATCCGGCTATGAAGTCACTCGATGCAACGCTGGATCTCCTGCACCAGTTGACCCCTTTCCGCAGCGTGGCGGGCAATATCGACCAGCAGCGCGACCTGGCGCAGTGGCTTGAACGCTGGCTGGTTGAAGAAACTGACGCCGAAGTGCTGTATCCCATCAGCCAGCAGCTTCAGGACAGCGCGCCCCCGCTGGTGCATGTGCGGATTGATATTGGCTCGCCGCGTACCCTCGTGCTGTACAACATGTACGACGTGATGCCAGCCGAAGAAGATGGCTGGGAGGTCGATCCGTTCGTGGGCGGACTCAAACACTGGTCGGATAAAGGCGATGTGTTTATCTCTCGCGGGGCTGAGAACAACAAAGGCCCGCTGGCAGGCATGCTGATGGTGGTGCGCGATCTCTATCACTCGGGCCGCCTGCATACCAACATTGAGATCCTCCTGGAAGGCGAGGAAGAGATTGGCAGCGGTAATCTACGCCGCTACCTCGCCCGGCAGCCATGCCCGGTAGCCCCGGCAGAAGCGGTGCTTTTCCCTTCCCTGTGCGAATACGGCGGCGGCGCGCCGCGCATTTATCTGGGCTTCACCGGCCGCAGCGGTGGCCGTCTGGTGGTCAAAGGCGGCAGCTGGGGCGGCCCGAAAGCGGCGATCCACGCCAGTAACGCCGCATGGATTGATAACCCCATCTGGCGGCTGGTGCAGGCGTTAAACACGCTTGCGCCACCTCACGTCAACGGCGTGCTCGAAACGAACGAACTGGATGAAGAAGCCAGCTCCATTCTGGATGACCTTGCGCTGGAATTTAATCTGGCAGACGAACTGACTTTCCGCCGCAGCGAAAAATACGCCATCAGCGGCAACAGTTTCAGCCACCTGGCATACCTGCTTGGCAGCGCGGTGCTTAGCGTGTCGGAGATAGCCAGCCTGCCGCGCGGCGCTCAGGGCGTGATCCCGCCTGAAGCCTTCGCGGATCTTGTGTTAAGAACACCGCCCATCGTCGATGGCGAACGCCTGATGCGGCGGATAAAAGAGCAGCTTGCCAGCCCGGAGCTTGCCGGAGCCGTGCTTGAGCCAGGGGACAGCTATCCCGGCTATCGTTTCAGTATTGATGACGCTGGCGTGCTTGAGCTGATGGCGAGCTATCACCAGCAGCAGGCAAAACCGCAAATCTGGCCCTGGGCGCCAGGCTGCGCACCGGCCTACGCCTTCGCCCCTGTGGCACCAGCCTTCCTGATCGGCGGCCTGGGCTACGGCGGCAACGCGCACGGCGTGAACGAATTCGTCACGCTCAGGGGCCTACAACGCTACCAACAATCGCTTAATGACTGGCTACTCGCCTTTTAAATACGGCCCGCATCCGGGAACCAGACAGGATAATGCATGAAAAACGTCAATGATTTTGAACGTGTTACGCTCGGATTCTTCCCCACGCCGCTGGAATCTTTACCCCGCCTGAGCGACACGCTGGGCGTTAACGTAAAAATTAAGCGCGACGACTACAGCGGTTTTGGCGGCGGCGGCAACAAAGTCCGCAAGCTGGAGTACCTGATGGCCGAAGCCTGCCGCGAAGGGGTAAACGTGGTGATTACCACCGGTGGCCACCAGTCTAACCACGCGCGCATGGTTGCGGCGGCCGCGCGTAAATTTGGCATGAAGCCGGTGCTGGTTTTACGCGGCGATGAGCCACAGACTTATCAGGGGAATCTCCTGCTGGACAAACTGTTTGGGGCGGAGCTGCAGTTCCTCGACCCGGAGGGCTATTTCACCCAGATTGAAGGCGCGATGCAGGCCCATGCCGATGCGGCAACGGCGCGCGGCGAAAAGCCGATGATCATTCCCCTCGGCGGTGCCACGGCGCTGGGGGCACTGGGCTACGTTCGCGCCGTTGAGGAGATGGATGCCCAGCTTCGCGCCGCGGGGGAATCTGCCCCGGACGTCATTATCGCCCCAACCGGCTCCGGCGGCACGCTGGCCGGCCTGTATGTCGGCGCTCGCCGTTACTGGCCGAAAACGCAAATTATCGGTATTAGCGTCAGCGCCAAAGCCGACTGGTTCCAGACCCGAATCTCCGCCATGGCCGAGGACTGCGCTCGCCTGCTCGACTGGGATCAAACCTGGCAGCCGCAGGATATCCTGATCGAAGACGGTTTTGTTGGCAGCGCCTACGGCGTGCCTTCTGACGGCGGTATTGAGGCGATTTATCAGGTCGCTCAGCAGGAAGGCGTGCTGCTGGATCCGGTTTACACTGGTAAAGCGATGCACGGTTTGATCACCCTCGCGAAAGAAGGTCGCATTGCCGCCGGCAGCAGCGTGGTGTTCATGCACTGCGGGGGCTCTCCGGCGCTCTATCCGTTCGCTCAAAAACTTCTGGAGCACTGATATGCAGATAGTGAACCGTCAGCAGGTTGCCGACCTGGGGGGAAACGACCCGGTACAAGCACTGCAGGACATCGAGGAGACCGTGCGATTACTGAGGCGCGGCGAGGCAATGATGCCCGCCGAAACCCACGTCAACCTCGATACGCCGCTGGGGAAAGTTTATGCCCTGCCCGCCAGGGTCGGCGGACGGTTCAATGCGACGGGCGTGAAGTGGACGGCTCACCGCCCTCGCGCCAACGACGGCTATCCGCAGGCGATGGCTACCACGCTGCTTAACCGCGCGGACAACGGCTTGCCGATAGGCTTGGTCGAAAGCGGCAGCCTGACCGCGACCCGTACCGCCGCCGTGTCTGCCCTTGTTTTTAAACTGGCGGCACCGCGCCGCCCTTCACGTATTTTATTACTGGGCGCTGGCGTACAGGCTCGCGCTCATCTCGAGATGCTGGCCGCACATTTTCCCGATCTGGACATGGTCTACTGCTGGAATAAAACGCCGGAGCCTCTCGCCAACATGCTCAGCCATGCCGACAAACTCCCCTGGCCCGTTACCCAGTTTGAAACACTAAGCGATGCGCTGCGCCAGCACTGGGACGCGCTGATTACCTGCACCAGCGCCAGCGAGCCGTTTTTGCGTCCCGGCATCTGGCGGACCGGCACCCTGGTGCTACAAATCGGCTATCACGAGGTGGCCTTTGAGACGATTGCCGCCGCCGACAAAGTGGTGGTCGACAGCTGGGGCGACTTCAAGTTGACCAGCGCCAAAAGCCTGTTCCAGATGTACCGCGCCGGGCTTTTCGACGAAAAAAATGTCGCAGCAGATTTAACACATTTACTGGTCGATGGCTGGCGTCCGGCGGAAACGGACAAGGTGTTTTTCTCTTCTTTCGGCCTTAACGTATTTGATATCGCCCTCGCCGCCCGCGTGCTGCGTGCTGCTGCCGAACAGGGTACAGGCAGCAACCTGCCTTTTGGCTGGGAGATCGTCGATGCTGATTAACGCTCCCGATCTGGTAAAACGAATCGAGAACGGCGAGACATTTGCGCTGATCGATGTCCGTGAACGAGAGGCCTGGCAAACGGCCTCCTTACCGGGCGCACTGAATCTTAACGTCTACGACTATTTTGTGTCTGACTCGGGCCCGAAAGGTTACGCCGCGATGGCCGGAGCGTTTGTTCATGCCTGGCATCAGCTCGGTATCGCGAGAGGAGCCACGCCGGTGTTTTTCGAGCAAACCGTCGGGATGCGATCTCCGCGTGGATTGTGGTTCCTGTGGTTTGCGCTGGGTTCAGAAGGGTTGCTTCTGGACGGCGGCGTTGATGCATGGGTTGCTGCCGGCGGAGAGTTAACGCCGGGCAAAGGCCCGGCGGCGATTGTTTCTGACGCCGGCGCCCCTGAACGCCAGCCGGCTATACCTCAGCTGGCCGCCACCCGCGCCGAAGCAATCGACGCCGATCCGGCTATAGCTTTGCTGCTGGATGCCCGCAGGCCAACGGAATATGACGGCAGCTTTGTGCATGAATGCTGCGCGCGAGCGGGACGCATTCCGGGGTCAAGGCTGTTTTTCTGGGAAGATGTGGTCGAGAATGGCCGGTTCAAATCCGCAGCAGAACTGGCGAACCTCGCCGCCGAAGCCGGATTTACACCGTCAAAAAGAGTGATTACCTGGTGCCACCGTGGCGCACGCGCCGCCACGGTTCTGGTGGCACTCAAGCTTGCAGGTTATCAGGACGTGGCCGTTTATGTCGGCTCCTGGCACGAGTGGGCAGGCCACCCTGAACTACCGATGGCCAGCGGCCATTGTTGAGATCATTACAGGGAGCCAGTCTTCAGTTTAGACTGGCACTGCTGTCAGAGATGATTACAAACGCAGCACGTTGTTACTTTTTTACTTAATAACTCTTCTCTTGATGTGAACGTTGCTTCATTTTTACGTTTGATAAGAATGCAGGACACATCGGTTCAGTCCGGCATGTTTACGCTGATGGGTAAATGTTGCCGGATTTAAAAAAAGAGTAACAAAGCAGTATGGAACGCCTTTTAATAGGGCGCCCCATACAAAACAGCGTGTTTGAATCAGGCTCTATCATTCATGCTCATTTTCAAATGAACATCTCCGTCTTTCATTTTTCTAACGTCGAAAACTGCATCGGCTGGGAATAAATACTCATGTTCATTACCATTAGAAAATATATTCGGTATTTTCGTCGCTACGCCTGATACCCGAACGACGTGCGGGTCAAAACTAGCGGCGGTCTCCCTATCCGTAGTGGCAGCAGTGAAGCGGCCAGCGGCATACTGTTTATCCGTTGACAAATCATAACTATTTTCTATTTTCTTCGGCATACCTCTGTATAAAAATGTGTGTTCAGTTCCACTTGAATTGATGTAATCACTCAGCAGCTTTACACCAGCCGACTTCGGGAAATTTGAAAATTGAGTTATTTTCTCCTTTTTATCATCAGCATTTTTATAAAAATCATCACCGTTTGTTCGGAGTATTTCTGATATTATTTTCTTTGTATCGAAATGCTCAGAGCTTCCCTGGGCCCCTTCTTGTAATTGTCTTGAGCCATGATTTGTACTCCATATACCTTTTAATCCATTGATTTTTTTTACTTGTCCGGTCAGATCTACCTGGTTTTTTTAGGAGCAGGCTTAACGACCCTTCTTTTTGATAATGCTGCATTAACAGCATCATTTAATTCGTCCGCTCCCCATGAAATCCTTCCTTTATTTTGGTTTGCAGTGACTTCTTTATATAAATCATTCTCAGACCTTGCCAGTTGCACACCTTTAGCTTCAGCTATCCTGGTTTTTATAAGGAGACCAATCATTTCTTCCAGATATTTATTGCTTTCGGTTTGGCTCCATGCAACCGGGGCTTGTGTTCGTACTGGAGCTGAGGCTGGGGTCGGGGTCGGGGCTTCTGTAGCAGAACGCGAAAATAAATTACGGAACCACCGCCATACTGCACGAAAAAATGCTCGCCAACCATTGTCATTATCTGATACAGGATTGTTGCTGTGCAGGTTGTTCATGGATCTCTCCTGTGATTAATAGATACAGTCGCGAAAATAAACAGCACTCAGTGCGTGCCGGTCACGCCTTTGTAGATGCTTTCGCAGGTCTGGGCTCTGACGCTGACCCGGTCAGCGTATTCCGCCAGTTCTCCCGCTCTTTTGTCAGCGCTTCCGAGCACGTCGGTAAGCAAAATTCCGGTGTCGGCTCCTGCCGCGCCTCCGGCGGCAGCGGCGGAAAGTTTGCTGGTTTCACTGGCTGCAAGTTGCCTGCGGATGGCGGATAAGGTTGTGCGCAGCTGCTCACCAGCCCGCAAAGCACCATCAGCATCAGCACGCGCTTTGGCAAGTTGCGCATTCGCCACATCGGTGGCTTTTGTCGTTTCGTCACGTCGCCTTTTCTCCTCATCTCGCTGTCTGGCCTGCGCGCTGGCCAGCGCCAGCGCATCTGCTGTCTGACGCTTTTCATCCTTAAGCTTCCAGGCTGAATCTGCCGCGTCATATCCCGCCTGGTAACGAATGTGTGAAAACGTCCACAGCGCCAGCAAAATCAGCCCTCCAGCGCTCAGAGGTTTCCAGATTGCCCGGATAATAGTCAGCATGATCAAAATAACGCCGGCTCACGCGGGCGGCGTGGTAATAAAATATCGATCACCGGCAGGGAGACGCCTTTTTGATCCGATTTGTCGGAAATACTGTCAGCCTGATACATTATTAACTCCCGTTCTCAGATAAGCTCGGTTATTCAGATGTGCATATTTTAAAAATAATAAAGTCAGCGGCTCAGAGTAAACACGTAAAAGCGCAGTCAATCACGACACATGGCGCGGGTTGCGGAAACGATATCACCCCTTCTATTTTATTTAATGTAAGACATCAATTTACCGGGTGCGCCACATCATCTGCATTCTCGCAGGCAAAATTGTCGTACATCACTGTTGCCGATACTCATAAATAATTAACTGCCAGAAAAAACCCACAAAATAAATCGTTATAGCGCGCTAATGACAAATGCGCGAAACGGCCAACGGGGTGTTGTTAACTTCCGTTGTGAATAGTTTTTTACCCTGTTTGTTTTATCTAAAAAAAATTATAGGACCAAAAAACAATAAATAATAATAGTTAGTGGATATTATTAAAGCAATCAGCAATAGGTGCAACCTATCTGTTACTGGTCATTCAAATAATCGACGCGGACGATATTTTTAAATAACCCACGGCAATAGTTATAGTGAATTATGTAAGTTATTTGAGCACCCAGAATATAAATAAATCCATCTGCTGTATGGTTAATATTTTAGCGTCCATAATTGAGATCATTGTCTTCCCTGACTGTCTTAAACCTGCGCAAAAACCTGGTCCTCTACGTCTGGATGGCTTTAATTAAAATACTGTGGCAACAGGTAGTTAATACTCCCTAAGAAATGGGCGGTGAATATTCTAAAACCCAAAGGCAGGGCTATATTCCGGCGCATAACCTTCACGCCTAAGTTGCCCATAAAAACATCGTAACTCGCTCAATGAATGAATCTGAATAACATCGCCAACAGGATGTACAAAAATAGGTTTATCAGTAACATCAAATCCAGGACTAAAAGGATTTCCTGTTTCATCATTATGCCATACAAGTTTCCCCCCTCTATATCCCTCGGAAGTAATTTCTATATTTAGGGTATTGATAATTGTTTTGCCGAACAAATGCAAATTACCCATATTGACATCTTCATCCTGACCGGGTAACGCTTTGGGCTTAAGATAATCGAGATTAAAGTTCCCCCTAATAAGCTTTGGGGGCACAGTCAATGGCCTTATGTTAATCGATTGATTTTTCCTTGGGATGATTGAGAATAAATCATAATCCGCTGTTATTGGCTGAGCGTTGACATATTTAACTCCTGACTCTTTGGGATTTGTCATGACTCGCACAGGATTAAATTTAGCATCAAACACCTGTCCATTATCCCTGATAACAAAATATTGTCGACCGCTGGGGTAGTCGGCGAAGTAGCGCCCTCCGCCATAACTTGTGAGATTTCCAGTCTTAATTAATTCATTTATGCGGGATTGACTGATTTTTAAATCAATTGCTTTTGCTCCCTTTTTGACTGAAGAGGTTAAGTAATCACTCTGCTTGCTGTAGGCATATATTGGGACTTTAGAGTAAATGGGATTTTCTGCGATAAAACCTGCAGTAGGGCCTGTAGGACTGGATTTTACTTTCATATGAAAATTCTTCGATGGGTATCCTTCACGTAATAAAGCCTCCCCCAGTGGGTTCGGCGCTCTAATCCCAAGAACAACATTATATCTACGTGATACCCGTTTAAATGCCTCAACATATAACAAATTCATAGAGTAATTGAACTCCTCGCCGTCAAGTGTTCCCGCTAATTGCTGTGTTTCATCTATAAAACTGTCTGTGCCACCTAAAATTTAATAGATGACACCGGGATTTTTTCCACAGGAGGCTAAATCACCTTCACAGGCAGCATCTGCGTCGTACCAGGTAAATGTTGGGTCTCCAGTGAGAGTTTTGCCCCCGCAGGCAGTGCGACCGCTTACCCGGAGGTAATAACCTGTTGCCATAAATCCCTCTATTTATTGTGTATACATTCCGGTAGTCATTTTACAATCAATCGGCATATGCACAACAAAAATGGACTTAAGTTAAATTTATTTAAAAACAGAAAGAAAGATTCTGACTTTGACTGATGTCTTGCACGGGTCATCGACCTCTAGTCAAGGCCGTTATTGGCTGGGTAATCTCACCGCGAATGACGGCTCAGCTGGCATCCGATGCGTTACTGACGATTCTGAACTGGAAAAGGAATGGCGGAGCCCAACAACCTTTATGCGGATTGAATAGCGAGGGGATAAGATAGGGTAAAGACGTGGTCGTTTACGTCGACACCTGGCGCTCGTGGGCAGGCCACGCTGAACTGGCGGTAGCTAGCGGGGAGTAATCACCCCGCCTTACGCAGCTTCAGCGCCTGCTGAATATCCGGCGCGGCGGCAATCAGCTGCCGCGTATATTCATGTCGCGGCCTGTCCAGCACCTGCTTTGTGGCCCCGGTTTCAACAATTTCACCGTGATACAGCACCACCACTCTGTCACACGCCTGGCGCACGGCGCCAAGATCGTGGCTGATAAACAGCACGGTTAACCCCAGACGGTCACGCAGATCGGCGAGCAGGGCGAGGATCTGGCCCCGGACCGAAAGATCCAGCGCCGAAACGGCTTCGTCGGCCACCAGCAGTTCGGGTTCAAGCGCCAGCGCGCGGGCGATGGCAATACGCTGCCGCTGCCCGCCGGAGAAAGCCGACGGCAGGCGATTTGCCGCCTCGGCATCCAGCCCCACCAGCGCCAGCAATTCACGAACGCGGCTTTGAATTTCCCCCGCTGGCCTTAATTTATGCACCCGCAGTGGTTCAGCTATTTGCTCTCCGACGCGCATCTTCGGATCGAGGCTCGCATAGGGATCCTGGAAAATAATCTGCGCCCGGCGGCGCATCCCCTGCTGTTGCTCACGGCTGGCGCGGCGCACGTCCAGACCATCAAAAATAATGGTGCCGCTGTCAGCCGGAATTAAGCCTATGGCCGCCCTGCCGAGCGTCGTTTTACCCGAACCGGACTCGCCGATCAGCCCGACAATTTCACCTCGTTCGATTTCGAGGCTGGTGGGCTTCAGCACGGTCTGGCGGCTGACGGGGAAAAACGGCAGCGCATGCCCCTGCGGGTAGCTTTTGGTGAGCTGCGACAGCTGCACCAGCGGCGAACGGGTAACGTCTTTGCGCCTGGCGGGCTGAGGCTCCGGCTGAGAAGCGGCAATCAGCCGACGGGTGTAGTCGGCCTGCGGGGCGGTCAGCAGCGTTGGCACATCGCCCTGCTCAACAATATTGCCCTGATACAGCACGCAGGCACGGTCTGCATAGCGAGCCACCACGCTTAAATCGTGGGTGATGAACAGAATGCCCATCGCCATTTCCTGCTGCAGTTCCTGTAGCAAAGTCAGGATTTGCGCCTGAATGGTGACGTCCAGCGCGGTGGTGGGTTCGTCGGCAATCAGAAGCGCAGGTTTGCAGCTAATGGCGCTGGCAATCATCACGCGCTGGCGCATGCCGCCGGAAAGCTGATGAATATACTGTTTTGCCCGCTGCTCAGGGTTCACAATCCCGACCCTGTCCAACAACGCGACCGCCTCACGGTGCGCCTGCTTCCAGCTGAGCTTTTGGTGGCGCACCAGCACTTCCGCAATTTGCTCCCCCACTTTCAGCACCGGGTTCATGCTGCTCATCGGCTCCTGAAAAATCGTGGCGATTTGCTGCCCGCGAAGCTCTCGCGGATAGGTTTTCCCAACCGCAGAAACAACCTGCCCGTTAAACGCTACGTCACCGCCCGTTTGCCGCACGCCCCCAGGCAGCAATCCCATAACCGCCAGCGAGGTTAACGTTTTCCCTGAGCCAGATTCACCCACCAGTGCCACAATCTCCCGGCGTGCAACGCTGAATGAAGCGTCTTGCACCAGAGGCTTGCCTTCCAGCGTACTGATACAAAGCGAATTAACGGTTAACAGCGGATTTTGATCGGTCATACGGGTTCCAGACGGGCGCTAACAGCGTGATTTTTGAGACTATAATATCTGCCCCAATGCGACAAGATGAATTGCTGATAGCTTATTCATTTGGTCATACTCTCCGGCGTTATTTATACTTTGGTCATGCCGATCTGATGTGATTTCCGCCATGACAACCCAAACTCTTCCCCGCCGCTGGGCGCTGCCTGCAGGCCTGCTGGCTTTGTTGCTGAGCGCGATGGCGCTGGTCTTTATCAGCCATCACTGGAGCGCGTTTATTCAGTGGTGCCTGAGTATGCAAATCGCTCTGCACCGCTACCTGGTCTTCTATTTACTGCAAATCAACAATCATCAGTACACCGGCGGCGTCTGGCTGCTGGTGGGTAGCTTCTTTTATGGCGTCCTTCACGCCATTGGTCCCGGGCACGGCAAATTTATCGTCACTACCTACCTCAGTACCAACCAGGAAACCCCTCTTGCCGGGCGAGTGGTACCGTTTCTTGGCAGCATGATGCAGGGCGTGAGCGCCATCGTATTTGTCTTTGTGCTGGCGATTGCGCTTAATTTGTCCAGCGGCGATCTCAGCGAAAGCCGCTGGTATGTGGAAAAAATAAGCGCGGTGATGATTGGCTGTTTCGGGATCTTTATTGTGCTGAAAGCGCTGCGACAGCCGGCGCCGCTCAGGATGAAATCCTTCACGCTGATAACCAGTGATGCAACAACGCTGAATCATCATTCACACGATGATCGGTGCGGCTGCGGGCACAACCACGGCGTAGGCTATGATGGCCGGAACGGTAACTGGCTTACGCACCTGGGCGTCATTCTGGCGATTGGCGCTCGGCCCTGCAGCGGGGCGATCATGATTTTGGTGTTTTCGAATGCGCTGGGATTTATTAGCTGGGGCATTGCCGCGGTGATGACGATGGCTCTCGGCACCGCCCTGTCGATTCTCGGGCTGTCCATGCTGGTCACCCGAACCCGCGACTCGGTAGGCAAACTCTGGCTTTCACGAACGCCCACTCAGGTTCGCATTATCACTACCGGGCTGAAAGTTATGGGTGGCTTGCTGATTGTGCTTTTTGCCGTGGTGCTGTTTATCACCACGATTCCCGTGAGCGCCAGCGGCGACTTTATCGCGGCGGGCTGCTAGCGCGGAATATCAGAACAGCGAGAACAGCAGCGCGACCGGGAAACTCATCGGCCAGGTGGCGCCAATCAGCACCGAGCAAAGCAGCTTAATACGTTTGGAGTCTTTGGCGAGCAGCCAGGTGATCCCGGCGCAGATTAACGCCATTACGGCGTAAAAAACCAGCATATGTTGATACAGCGTCATACAAGACATTACTACTTGTTAAAAAATTTTGCAGAATATGCTCTTTTTTATGACGTAGATCAAGTTTAGAAACTTTATTTACTCAGTAATAGCTGATTTCCGTCGTCACCTGCTGCCGCTGGGTTTGCTTCGTTTCTCCAATGCCGGTCACCAGCGTGATGTCGCAGGCGATGGGCGATAAGTGCGCGTCGTAGCGGCAGTGGCTTTCCGCCGTCAGAAACGGCGTTCTCATCGTTTCAGTCACCAGTTTGTAGTCAAACGGACGGCGCTCCGCGTCCTCGTAGCTGACTTTGGTTTGCGAAGCCACTTTGTCATTCAGGTAAAAATCAACCTGCCGGGGAAGCCCGTTGGTATCGTATTCATGATGAGCGATGTGCTGCCCGCCCGGCATGAAAAAAATATCCTTCAGCAGCCCGTCAGGCCAGTAGGCATATTTCACTTCGCCCAGCTCATCTTTCCTCTGTTTCACCAGACACTTTTCATCGAGCCTGAGGGAAAGCGGTTTGCCGTTTTGGGTTCCTGTCAGCGCGTTACCTTCACGGCGAAGCTGCAGCACCATTTTTTGCGCCGAGTCTCGTATATCAAGGCTGGTAACGCATCCGTTGCGGTCCACGCTCAGCCGGTTGTCATAATTTATTTCACCAGAAGGATGCTTCATCACGGTATGCATTTCGCGCACATTGCCCGCCGGGGCATTGAAATCAAACATTGTCGCCAGGTTGGCGATAACCGGGTTTCTTGCCGTTTGGGCATAAGCGAAAGAACAGAATACAAGTTGGATTGCCAGCAGAATGGCTCTTTTGAACGTCATATATCATCCTTGAAAGCAGGCCAACACCTCGTCGGCAAATAGCAGAAAATAAACAGATTAATTCTGAGGTTTAACGTGACACTTTACGCGATTCACTAAACAAAACCCACCGAAGTGGGTTTTTAGGGCACTTACAGCTTAGGAATAATCAGTACCTGTCCGGGATAAATTTTGTCCGGATGACTCAGCATCGGCTTATTCGCTTCAAAGATGGTGTTGTACTTATTGGCATCGCCGTAGACATGCTTAGAAATGGCGCTCAGGGTATCGCCCGATTTCACCGTATAGTAAGTGGCTTCCTGTGCAGCATCCGTCGCCTGAATATTATTTTCAACGCTGCTGATGCCGGCCACGTTACCTACCGCCACCTGAATTTTTTCTTTCAGCGCCTGAGTCAGCCCGTCTCCCCCGGAGATCACCGCTTTGCCGTTTTCTACGGTAACATTCACTTTGTCAGCGCCCGGAATGCCGCTGTTTTTCAAATGCTCCTCAAGCTTGCTGCCCTGCTCGCCTTCGTTCCCCTTCAGCGAGTCCCACAGTTTGGCGCCCGCGTCTTTGACAAAATCAAATAATCCCATGGTCTTTTCTCCTGTTTACTGGTCCCTGTAAGCCTGGCAAAACAAGCCAAAACCGCCAGTTGTTCCTGGTCAGTCCGCTGAATGTTTTATCATCACATGCCGAATAACGGTGTAATCCTCCAGCCCGTACAGCGACATATCTTTGCCGTAGCCGGACAGTTTTTGGCCGCCGTGCGGCATCTCGCTCACCAGCATAAAGTGCGTGTTTATCCAGGTGCAGCCATACTGCAGCCGGGCGCTCAGACGATGCGCCCGGCCCACATCCTGCGTCCATACCGAGGAAGCCAGGCCATAGCTGGAGTCGTTAGCCCAAGCCAGTACCTGCTGCTCATCGTCAAACTTAGTGACGCTGACGACCGGGCCAAACACCTCTTTTTGCACAATGGCATCGCCCTGCTTCGCCCCGGCCAGCAGCGTGGGCCGGTAGTAATAGCCCTCGCCGGCGACTTTACTGCCGCCGGTAATCACCTGGATATGCGGCAGCGCTTTGGCGTCTTCCACGGCCTGGCTGACTCGCTCAAGATGTGCCTTTGAACTCAGCGGCCCCAGCTCGGTGCTTTTGTCCTCAGGTGGCCCGTATTTGAGACTGGCCACGGCTTCGCCAAGCTGCTCAACCAGCCTGTCGTAAATCCCGCTTTGGGCGTAAATCCGGCAGGCGGCGGTGCAGTCCTGCCCGGCGTTGTAATAGCCGAAGGTTCGCACCCCGTCGACCACCGCCTGTAAATCCGCATCATCGAACACGATAACCGGCGCTTTGCCACCCAGCTCCATGTGCGTGCGCTTAATTGACGGGGCGGTGTGGCGAATAATGTGTTCCCCGGTGGCGATAGACCCGGTGAGGGACACCATGCGCACTTTTTCATGCACGGTCAGCGCATCACCGACCGTTTGCCCTCGCCCAAACAGCACGTTAATCACGCCCGCGGGGAAGATATCTTTCGCCAGTTCGGCCAGTTTAAACGCGGTCAGCGGCGTAATTTCGGAAGGCTTGATCACCACGCAGTTCCCGGCGGCCAGCGCCGGAGCCAGTTTCCAGGCCGCCATCATCAGCGGATAGTTCCAGGGCGCAATAGACGCCACCACGCCGACCGGATCGCGGCGGATCATCGAGGTGTGCCCGCTCAGATATTCTCCGGCGGCCAGGCCGCTGAGGCAGCGGCTCGCCCCGGCAAAAAAGCGAAAGACATCCACCACCGCCGGGATCTCATCGTTGAGTACGCAGTGGAAAGGTTTGCCGCAGTTCTGCGACTCCAGCCGGGCAAAGGCTTCCCGGTGTTGTTCGATGGCGTCGGCGAGCGCCAGAAGATGCTCCGCACGCTCTTTCGGCGTCGTCTGCCCCCATGTAACAAACGCGTTATCTGCCGCCAGGACCGCATCGTTAACTTGCTGCCCCGTGGCCTCCGCGACCTCCAGCAGCACCTGCCCCGTAGACGGGTTGTAGACAGGCTGTTTCTCTCCCAGACCATCCACAAGCTGGCCGTTAATCAACAATTGGCTTTGCATCCCGATCTCCTTTCCCGTTCTGATAATCATGGCCCCAGCGGCGCTCTGGCTTAAAAGGACTGAAGTAAAAAGCATAGCGCCGGCTTGATGGTGGCAGCGGTGCCGGGCGGTGATTTTCACCAGGTTGTGATGCACTGCGCAGTAAGTCCGATCCGGCGCTCCCCTTTGGTATAACAGGCCGCGGCGCAAATGAGGTATCTATTGAAAATTAATATGAAAAGAAGGTGGGATCCCCCTATGCTTTAGGCAGCCCTTTTCTTAGTTCACCGCCAGGAGGCACCATGAGTATTTCCGCCCGCAATCAGTTAACCGGCATCATCAGCCACGTCTCTGCCGGCGCCGTTAACGACGAAATAGAATTAACCCTGAACGGCGGCGGCACGCTGGTCGCCGTAGTGACCCGCAGCAGCAAAGAAGCGTTAGGCCTGGTTAACGGCAAAGCAGCGCTGGCCCTGATCAAAGCCCCGTGGGTGGTGCTGGCCAGCGAAGACTGCGGCTATCACTTCTCCGCCCGAAACCAGTTCCCAGGCGCGGTGAAAGCCATCGCGAAAGGCGCGGTGAACACCACCGTGCATATTCAGACCGACGCGGGTTTTGCATTAACCGCCGTAGTGACTAACGACGCGGCTGATGAAATGGTGCTTAAGGTGGGTTCTCGCCTGCTGGCGCTGGTGAAAGCCTCGTCAGTGCTGATTGCGGTGAAAAAATAAGCGCTGACCATCCGGCAACAGCGAAGGCTGCCGGATGTCACTCGCTTACCTGTAACGCACGTCAAGCTTGCTGTAGGCCACCACCGCCTCTGAACCGTCCTTGTTTTTGTCCTGGTTGTAGTTGCCTGCCTTGTAGTACAGCTGGATCCCTTCCCAGCTCTGCTTCGGATAGTCAAAGGTTTGGCTGGCCTTCTTGCCTCCGGCGCTGGTTTCCACCGTCACCTTCATGCCGCTCGCCGTGCCTTTGGCTTTGATGCTGTAATCAATTTTGTCTTTCAGACCGACGCCGGCAAGCAGCGTAGTGCGTTTTTCCGGGTCGCCGTAGTTTTCTTTCACGCCCGCCACTATCGCGCCGTCTTCCCAGCGCAGTTTCAGCATCTCTGAGCCGCCGGGTTTATCGCCGTGAATTTGAGCAAAAATAATCGAGCGCGTGGACGGATTTTTGACGATATACACCGACCCGCGCTGCTCATTCTCAAACTCGCTGCCGTTAACAAAATTGTGGGTGGCCCTTAGCTCGACGCGAGGAAATTCACTGTGCGGTGTAGATCCAAACCCGGACGGGGCTTTAAACATCATCGCCCCCGCCGGGATGGAAGAATCACAACTTTTATCCCCGCCGCAGTTGCTGTAGAAATAGCGGTTATGCAGCCCGGACGTGATCTTCACCTCATTCGGTTTTTCGCTGCCATCAAAGGATTGCAGCAAATAGTCCTTTGTCAGCACCGGATAATTTTCTCCTGGTGCATTCTGGCCGCTTTCAGCCCATGCGCTGCCGCTTAACGCCGCCAAAAACAGGCTGACCGGCAGCCCGTAACTTACTGTTTTACGCCTCATCTTTACCCCAATGCAAAATGTAAACCCGCCATACCAGCTAACCATTAATCAGCGTAGATGCTTTACTTAAAATCTGTTGCTGTGGCATATCAGTAGTAACAACGGATTTCCGGTAATTAACCTGATGCATAAAGGGAACAGTAATGATTAAAAAACTGCTCGTTTCAGTCCTGTTTGCAGCCAGCTACTCCGCCTTCGCGCTGGCGGATAACGCAGGGGCAGCGTTTAAGACGTTTCCGCTCGGCAAGCTTGAGGTCACCGCCCTGCACGATAAAGACAACGCCCTGCCCAACGATGGCAAAGTGATTGGCATCGACGTGGGAGAAAAAGCCGTGGCTGGAGTGCTGTCCGCCGCCGGCGCGCCAACGGACAGTATTAAGCTCAGCGTCGATGCCCTGCTGGTGAAAGACGGCAACAAAGTCATCCTGCTGGATACCGGGCTTGGCCCCAACGCTCAGGGGCAACTGATTGAGAGCCTCGCAAAAGCGGGCTATAAGCCAGAGCAGATAACCGATGTGCTGATCACCCACGTACACGGCGACCATGTTGGTGGCCTGCTGACGGCGGACGGCAAGCAGGCGTTCCCTCACGCCACGGTGCAAATCTCCGCCCCGGACTGGGCATGGCTGCAAACGATGCCGAAGATGAAGGCGCTGGCAGAGGCCATCCGGCCGCAGGTAAAAACCTTTAAACCTGGCGACAAGGTGCTACCGGGGATCGCGTCTGTACCTTTGCCGGGCCATACGCCGGGGCACGTTGGCTACCAGATTGTCTCCGGCAAGCAGCGACTTTTAGACATTGGCGACTCGGCGCACAGCTCGATTGTGTCGCTGACGAAACCCGAATGGGCAATTGCCTATGATAACGATCGCCAGGAAGGCATAGCCAACCGCAAAGCGCTGCTGGCCAAACTGGCCGCCGATCGTGAACTGATTTTTGCCCCGCACTTCCCGTTCCCGGGCGTCGGGCATATTGTGGCGAAGGGCGACCATTACGTTTTTCAACCGACAGAATAGCGGTGACACAAGCCGGTTCGCCGGCTTTTAACCCTCCTGCCGGTGAATCTGATACCAGACATGCCGGAGCAGCGGATGCTGCTCCGGCACCATGGGATGGTCAAACTCTCCGCTTCGGCGCATGCCCAGCTTCTCCATCACCCGCTGAGACGGCAAATTTGGCAGTGCGGTAAAAGCCACAATGCTGTCCAGATCGTATTCGTCGAAACCAATGCGCAGCGCTTCCCTCGCGGCCTCAGGGGCGTACCCTTTGCCCCAAAACGCTTTTCGAAGCCGCCAGCCGACCTCGACACAGGGGCCAAACGGCAGCGAGTAGCCGGGACGATTCAGGCCCACAAACCCGACCAGCTCACTGCTGCGTTGCTCTTCCACCGCCCAGAAGCCAAAGCCGTTTTCCGCCATACGCTGGCGGAATGTCTCCAGATAAGTCCGGCTTTATTCCGGCGTCAGGGGCTGCAAGAAATAGCGCATCACCTCCGGGTCAGCGTTCATGTCGGCAAACGGAACCAAGTCCTCGTCTCGCCACGCTCTCAGCAGCAATCTTTCAGTCTGGTACATGTTGCTCCTCAATCAATGCCGTGATTAAACGTGACAGCGTCACGGCAGCCTGACGCTCTCTTTCGCCCCAGGCCCACGAAGCGTTGAAGCGGAAATAGTTATCCCAGGCCCTGCCGGTCGTGAACATTTTCCCCGGCGCGATACTTATCTTGTGCGCCAGCGCCCTTTCGTTAAGCCGGCTGGCGTCCAGCCCTTCCGGCAGTTCAATCCACAGGAAATAGCCGCTTTCGCTGCGGTGGATTTTGACTTCAGGAGGGAAAAGCTCACTTAGCGTTTGCCAGGCCTGCTGTTTTCGCTCCGCCAGCATCCGGCGCAGCTTTCGCAGGTGGGTGTCATAGCGGCGGGTAGCCAGAAAATCGACCAGCGCCAGCTGCATCGGCGAACTGGTGGACAGGGTGCTCATGAGCTGCAGCTGCTGAATTCGGCGGGCGTGCTTCCCGGCGGCAACCCAGCCAATGCGAAACCCGGCCACCAGGCATTTTGAAAACGAGGAGCAATGCAGAGTCATATCATGCGCATCATACGCCCGGGCAGGCAGCGGCCTTTCACGCCCGTAATAAAGCTCGCTGTACACGTCATCTTCAATCAGCGTGACGTTATGCGCCTGTAACAGCTGCACCAGCTGCGCTTTTTTCTCCGGCGGCAGCGTCACGCCCAGCGGGTTCTGGCTGTTAGTCATTAACCAGCAGGCTTTGACCGGGTATTCCGCCAAAGCCTGCGCCAGCGCATCCAGATCGATCCCGCTTACCGGGTCGGTGGCGACCGATAACGCTTTAAGCCTCAGGCGCTCCAGCGCCTGCAGCGCGCCGTAGAAGCAAGGGTTTTCGACAATCACCCAGTCGCCCGGCTCGGTGACAGCCTGCAGGCTGAGGTTGAGCGCCTCCAGCGCGCCCGCGGTGATAACAATTTCATCCGGTGAAACGTGCATCCCTTGCTGGGCGTAACGCTGGGCAATGGCGTGGCGCAGCGCTTCGTTGCCCGGCGGCAGGCTTTCAATCACGCTGATGGCGGTTGCCGTTTTGCTGACCGCCGCCATTGAACGGTGGAGCGCCTGGAGCGGAAACAGGCGCGGATCCGGGAACGCGGAGCCAAACGGCACCACCGAGGCATCCGTGCTCGCCTGCAGCACGTCAAAAATATAGGTATTGATATCGACGGTTTCCGCGCGGGTCACCTGCACCGCAGGCGGCGCGGTGCGCGCCACGGGCCGGGGCGCAACGTAGTAGCCCGACTGCGGCCTGGCCACAATCGCTCCCTGGCTTTCAAGCATCTGATAGGCGTGGCCGACGGTCATAAAACTCATGCCGCTGTGGCCGACCTGCTCGCGCAGCGACGGTAAACGATCTCCCGGCTGCCAGACGCCGAGGGCAATCTGGTCGAGGATCTGCTGTGCCAGCTGCTGGTACTTTTTCATGCGCTGCTCCCTGTCTATATCACAGCGCTAAAAATACGCTGTTTTGTACAACTGTTATAGTCAGAAAGTGATTTTTTAACACGGAAAAACGGGCGGTAGAACCGCCCGTGAAGAGGTAAAACGTGGGGATTTTACTTCACATCGGCCAGCGCCGTTTTCTCAACGTAAGGCTTCATCAGGCTGTCTGCCGTTTGCTGGGCGGATTTCGCCGCGGCCTCCGGAGTGACTTTTTGATCGTTCACCACCGCCGCCAGCTGGTTTTCCATCGCCTGACGAACGGCAACCGTTTCATAAGTCGAATACCAGGGATGGGCATATTTCAGCTGATCCAGCGCGATTTGCGCCCGCGGATCTTTCTGCAGGTACTCTTTCATTTCTGGCGTGTCGTACGAAGCTTTCAGCGGGGAGAAATACCCGGTAAAGCGGCTCCACGCGCCGTTGACCTGCGGGCTAACCAGATACGTCAGGAACTGATACGCCGCCTTTTTCTGCGCATCGGAAATACCCTTGAAGCTGACCAGGCTCGCGCCGCCGATGGGCACCGCCCGCTGCTCTTTGGCGGGCATCATCGCCACTTCCATATCAAAATCTTTGCTGTTTTCGCGCATAAAGCCCAGCGCGCCGGTGCTCAGCATCGCCATGCCCAGCTTGCCGCTAAAGAAGGCGGCGCTGATCTGCTTGGAGTTAAGCACGCCGGACGGCATCACTTTGTCGCGGTAAACCATATTCTGCCAGAAGCGCAGCGCGCCGATGGTGGTCGGCGAGTCGTAATACACTTCGCCCGGATAGTTTTCGTTAAAGTAGTTGCCGCCGTTGGCGCGTACCAGCGAGGAGAAGATCCAGCCGCCGTAATCGTCGTTGGTGGACGGCAGCATGATGCCCCACTGCCCTTTGCTGGCGTCGGTCAGCTTCTTCGCATCGGCCAGCATTTCGGCCCAGGTCTGCGGCGGCTGCTTGATGCCCGCCTGGTCGAACATCGTTTTGTTGTAGTACAGGATTGGCGTGGAGTTATGGAACGGAATCGCGTACGTCACGCCCATCACCTGGGCGTTCTTGTGCATTGCCGGCCAGAAGTCGTTCATCAGGAAATCGCCTGCCTTACGGTTGCCGTATTTAAACAGCTCGTCCATCGGCAGGATTTCGTCTTTTAGCGCAAGGTCGGTGGTGAAGTTGGCTGACATAATGACCAGCGCCGGCGGCTGCCCGGCTTTCTGCGCGGATTCGGCTTTAATTTTGGTGGTGTCGTAGCTGCCGGTAAAAATACCGCGCACTTCAACATCCTGCTGAGAATCGTTAAACGCCTTGATGACGCGGGTCATCTCCATCGTCAGCTTGCCGTCGACCGGCGCCGGGAACATAAAATCAATTTTCTCTTTTGCCAGCGCTGCGCCGCTCGCGGCCAGTGAACAGCAAACGGCAAGCGCCCGCCATTTATGCATCAGGGGGTTAAACATGGTCAATCTCCTGGTGTAAGTTGTGGTGAAGGTCTGTGTGGAAAAGGTGTATATCCGAAGCGGAAAAACCGAGGGTTAACGTATCGCCTTTTTCTGGTACCACGCCGCGGTGGCGGCGGGTGTAGCGTAACGTTCCCAGGGGCGTGCTGACATGGAGCAGATAATCTGCGCCCATCAGTTCTCGTTGCAGCACCGTCGCCGAAAGCGTCAGGTGCCCGTTCTCTGGCCTGTCGGTGAGATGTTCCGGCCGAATCCCGAACCAGACGCTTTGCGCTTTCTCCGCCGCAGGCGGCAGAGGCAAGTCCAGCGTGGCGGGCAGAATGCGGCCGTTTTCACAAGGCACAGAAATCAAATTCATCGCCGGGGAGCCAATAAAACCGGCGACAAACAGGTTGGCCGGACGGGCATAAAGATGCTCCGGCTTGCCAACCTGCTGCACCACGCCCCCGTTCATCACGACGATGCGATCCGCCATCGACATGGCTTCCGTCTGGTCGTGGGTGACGTAGATGGTGGTCGTTTTGAGCTGATGGTGCAGCGTCATGATACTGTCGCGCACCTCGGTACGTAAGCGAGCATCCAGGTTTGAGAGCGGCTCATCCATCAGGAACAGGCGCGGGTTACGCACAATGGCTCTCGCCATTGCCACACGCTGACGCTGCCCGCCGGACAGTTTGGCCGGTTTGCGATCGAGCATTTCGCGCAGTTCCAGCATTGAGGCCACCTGCTCGAGGCGCGGCTGCCAGCTGGCTTTCTCTTCTTTACGGATCTTCATCCCAAAGGTGATGTTGTCCCGTACCGTCAGGTGCGGAAACAGCGCATAGTTCTGGAAGATCATCGCGAAGTTGCGCTCACGCGGCGACATCGCCGTAATGTTTTCGCCGCCGAGCCAAATCTCGCCGCCGCTAACCTCTTCCAGTCCCGCCAGCATCCGCAGCAGCGTACTTTTGCCGCAGCCGGACGGCCCGACCAGCACCACAAACTCGCCTTCGTCGATGCTGAGCGACAGCGCGTTCAGCGCCGCGACGCCTTCAAACTGCTTGCTTACCTGATTCAGTCTTAACATGGCGATTAATACTCATCCGTCGGGCAACTGATCGCCGCGTCATACAGCCACGGGCCAGCATAGTGCGCCAGCGAATGCTGATAGCTCACCCACTGGTCGCCCACCTGGCGGTGCATCAGGCAGGACGGCGGCGACAGATCGTAATACGGCCGGCTGTCCTCAAAGTGATACGGGACCTGGTGAACCGTGCCGGGAATCGTCGCTATCGTTGCCTGGCGGTATTGGGTCATCGTCAGGCTGTGGTTGTGGCCGCAGAAAATACGCACCAGCGACGGGAAACGGGCGACCAAATCCAGCAGCAGCTGGCCGTTTTCGCAGGCGATTTTGTCCATTTGCGCGTTGCCCAGTGGCAGCGGCGGATGGTGCATAAAGACCGCCGTGGGCTTGTCGCCGCTCGCGGTTAACTCGGCTTCCAGCCAGGCCACGGTGTTGTCGGTCAGCCAGCCTTTGGAATGCCCGGCGAGGCTGGAGTCGATAAACAGCAGCCGGGTAGCGAAGTCGTCCACCGCATAGCGGATATTTTCCGGGTCGTCCCCCAATTGCGGGCAAAGCGGACGCAGGTATTCCAGAAAATGCGCCTTATCGTCATGGTTGCCGGGGATCAAATAAAGCGGCGACTTGATGGTGCCGAGCACCTGGCGCGCGACCTCGTACTCTGAAGGGCGCCCGCAGTTGACGATATCTCCGCTGACGATGACCGCGTCCGGGCGCTCACGCAGCGCGTTCAGCTGCGAGGCTACGTCGGCATTCCCCGCGTTGATGTCGATAAAGCCGTACAGCTTCTGGTTCTGACTGCGGAAATGGGTGTCGGAAATATGGGCCAATAACATCACTCAACTCCTTATTTGATACCTGAAAAACCAAAACTTCGCAGAAACTGCTTCTGGAAGGCGATAAAGGCGAGCATCAGCGGCAGGCAAACCATAATGGTCCCGGCGCTGATAGTGCCCCACTGGCCGCCGGATTCGGCGCCCATAGCAAACGAAACGAGCCCGACCGTCAGCACCTGTTTGTCCGGGTCGTTGAGCATCATTAGCGGCCACAGGTACTCGTTCCAGTGGTAGGTAATACTCACGGTGGCGAAAGCCAGCACCGACGGCCAACACATCGGCAGCAGCACGCGGTAAAGCACCTGCCACCAGCGGCAGCCCTCCATCAGCGCGGCCTCCTCCAGCTCTTTCGGGATGGCGAGGAACGCCTGGCGCATCAGGAACACGCCGAACGCAGAGGTGAAATACGGCATCATCACGCCGGTCAGCGTATTGAGCAGGCCCAGCGCTTTGAGCGTCATCATGTTCGGCACCATCATTACCACCGGCATGATCATCAGCTGCACCAGAAACAGCAGGAACAGCGTCTGCTTGCCGCGAAATTCATGGCAGGCAAAAACGTACCCGGCGGTGGTGATGGTGATGAGCTGCACGAAGAAAGTCCCGAAGCTGAAAATCAGCGTATTGGCGTACAAACTGAGCCAGTCGGCGCTCTGCCACGCATCGCGAAAGTTATCCAGCGTGAGCGGAAAACGCGGCAATATAGAGGCCATGCCTTCCCCAAAGGTGCTGGCGCTAAAAGCGGATGAAAGCATCCAGATAAACGGGCTAACCCACAGCAGGGCCAGGCAGCACATCAGCACGGTGAGCGTAACGCCCTTTGATTTTCTCAGGCGCAACCACAGCGGCTGCGGCACGCTACGCGCGTTGACAACGGACCCAGAAAACTCAACGCTCATGGTGGGCGCCCCTTTCCAGCAGCTTGAGGTTAACGAACGAGAAGACAAACAGCCCGGCCAGCGTCAGGAAGGTGGCGGCAGAGGCTTTGCCTAAATCATGGGTGTCCCAGGCGAGGCTCTGGATGTAATACAGCAGCACGGTGGTGGCGTTATCCGGCCCGCCGCGCGTCATCACCGCCACGTGGTCAATCTGCGTAATCGAGTAGATAAGCGCCGTGGTTACCACAAAGCTCAGCGTCGGGCGCAGCAGCGGTAAAGTGACTTTGAAGAACACCTGCGTAGGGGTCGCTCCTTCCATGATCGCCGCTTCACGCGCCGAGGCTGGCAGGCTTTGTAAGCCGGCGAGGAAGAACAGCATGTAATAGCCCGCGAACTTCCAGACACCAATCAGCGCCAGGGCGTACAGCGCGCTGTTGCTGCGGCCGAGCCAGTTGTTATTCATCGGGCCGAACAGCTTTGCCAGGTAGTAATCCAGCATGCCCATGCCCGGCATAAAGATGAATAGCCACAGCGCAGCTGCGCTGACCATCGGAATAATCATCGGGAAGAAAAACGCCGTTCGCAGCCAGCGATTAACGCGGTGGTTTTCCCACAGCGCAACCGCCAGCAGCAGCGCGAGCGCCACACCGGGGATGACGGTCAGCACGATGTAGAACAGATTATTTAGCAGTGATTTCCAGAAAACCGCGTCGGCAAAAAGGCGAACATAGTTGCCTGCGCCCACATACGCGCCGGCCTCACCGGCCATACGTGTATCAAACAGGCTGTCGTACACCGAGCGGATCAGCGGGAACCAGGTAAAGAGCAGTAGAAAGATCAAAGATGGCGTCAGAATCAGCCACGGAAGCCAGGGACGTTTTGCCATTGTCTGCAAACCTGTCAGGGGTCAGAAGTCAGTCAGTATGGGAGGGATTTATGGCAGAAACGTGACGGGGAAATGGCAGTTTTGCGCCAGATAAAACGGGCAGCTTGCCGACTACGGGATAACTGCCTGTCGTTCAAAGAGATTGTCTTTGCAGGGATATATTCTTTAACCGTGCAAAAACGCTACTGCATCTGTTCCAGACTCGCCTTTTTCGTTTTGCGGTTATACAGGCACAGTTCTTTGCCCGGCACCGGCTGGCTGTTCTTGAATTTGTAGTTGCCTGAAATCACCACCGCCGAGTAACCGACCTCGTCGCTGAAGTCAGTGCGCTTCCCTTCTATCTTTTTCTCCTGCAGGGCGCTGATGGCGAGACAGCTTTTTTGTACGTCTTTGTCCAACTGCTGCCAGGCCGCTTCCGAGGAAGCCAGGCTGCTAAAGGTCGTCAGTAAAACCGGAATTGCGGCGAGAGCATATCGCTTCTTCATGGACACCTCGAAAACAAACGGATAACGGGCTTTCACTCCCCTCAGGCGGATAATCTAAAACATTATCCGCCCGGAATTATCTGTATTGTATAGCCAATGCCTGTATCACTTGCCCAGCTTCGACAGCATTTCCGGCCGCATAAACTTATGGATGACCAGCATAAACAGCAGCGACGGTACCAGCAAAATCAGCGCGGTAATGGACGATACCTGGTAATTCCCGGACATGCTGGCGTTGTAAAGCAGCAGCGGCAGCGTGGTGATATCCGGCGCGCCGACGAAAAAGGTGCCGGTAAACTCATCCAGCGACTCCAGGAACACGAAAATTCCGGCGGCCATGATCCCCGGCAAAGCCTGCGGCAACACAATATGCCAGAAGGTAAACAGCGGCCCTGCCCCTAAATTACGCGAGGCACGCGCCTGCAGCGGATCGACAGCCGAAAATGCGGCGACGCATATCCAGACTGAATACATCAGGCCATGTACGCTGTGCACCAGCACCACGCCAGCCACCGTGCCGTTCAGCCCCCACTGATAGAAAAGCCGGGCGATGTTCATATACACCGTCAGGTTTGGAAACGCCTGCGGGATCAAAAACAGCAGCATAAACATCACCCGGAACGGCATCGCCCGGCGGGAAAGCGCGTAGCCAGCAGGAACGGATATCAGCAGGCAAACCAGCACCGACAGCACGGCAATAAACACGCTGGTCAGCAGCGAGCCGGACACATCGCTGTACGGGCTAAACACCTGATACCAGTACTTTAATCCCCACTGGCTCGGCAAGATATGCGGATAAAACCAGCTTTCCGCCACCGTCCAGACAAGCAGGTTCAGCAGCGGGCCGAACATCGCAAACAGCATAAAGGCCAGCAGCAGTACCTGCAGCGGCAGGCCGAATCGGCCTTTTATCAGGCTCATGCTTCCCCTCCTTTCTGGCGCAGGCTGTGGCGCAGATAAAACCATGACAGCGTCCCGCAAATCAGCAGGGAGATCACCCCCAGCGCGTTCGCTACCGCATAATCGCTGTAGGCGTTAACGCGAAACGCCATATCCACGGTCAGCATCGTTGGCGTCCCGGTGCCGATCATCAGCGGCACGGACAACACGGACATCATGGTCACCGTGGAAAGCACCAGCGCAACGCCAATGGCCGGTAACACCTGCGGTAAAATAATGTCGAACAAAATGCGAACTCGCGAAGCCCCCAGGTTTCTGGCAGCCAGTACCTGCGAAGGCTCCAGCGCCGCCATCGCCCCGCAAATAAGCAAGGTGGCAAACGCCAGCTGTTTCCAGACGAAGGTAATGATGATCCCTCTCCAGCCGAGCCAGGAAATCGTGTCCAGCGGCTGCACCAGATCGCTGGCAACCAGCAGGTTATTCATCAGGCCATTTTTGGCGAGAAACGTGCGCATCATCTGCGCGGCAACGATAAACGGAATAAACAGCGGCAGGCGGTAAAGCATACCCAGCAGCTGAACCACAAGGCGACAGGAAGAGAGCGTAATCACCGCTGAGATCGTAATCGACAACGCGGCCAGCAGCGCAACCGACACCAGCACGATAAACACCGTGAACAGAATATCGTTTGAATAGAGCGCCAGGACTTTAGCAAAGTGTTGCCACGTCAGCGCCCCGCTATCAGACGTAAAGGCGGCCACCAGAGAAAAGCCCAGCGGATAAAGAAACAGCACCACAATCATCAGCGCGGCGGGGCTCACCAGCAGCAGATAGTTAAGCGAAACGCGCATAGCAAACCTTTAAGCTTGAGCGTGGCGCCCGACCTGAACCGGGCGCCAGGAAAGAATTAGTTAGACACCTGGCTTTCGTACCCTTCTTTGATGTCGTCAAAGTAAGGCGCTATCGGGAAGCTTTTGCCGTAATCGGCGAGCGCTTTCGGGGAAATCTCGGCAAACAGTTTGCTCCAGGTTGCGTCATCCAGCTTCGGCTTGACGTACTTAGCGTCAATGCCCGGATACCAGTTAAACTGCTTCACGATCCCGTCAGCCTGCACTTCCGGGCTGGTCGCCAGGGCAATAAACTCGCGCGCCAGCTCAGGCTGTGCCGCTTTAGCCGGCGTGACGTAATACATCGGCTGCCCCGGCATGCCCGGTGAAAGCAAAGCGAGCTTGATGGACGGCGGCAGTTTGCCCTGATCTTTCCAGGTGTAGAACATATCCACCCAGACCGGCCCCATGGCGATTTCCCCGCGGGTCAGCATATCCAGCGTACCGGCGTTGCCCGGCGTAAAGGTCACGTTCTTGTTGAACGCTTTTAGCTTCTCGAACGCCTGCGCCCAGTTTTTTTCTACGCTTTTATCATAAGGCAAAGCGGACAGGCGCTGGGCGTCGGTGCCGTAGGCGTAGATCCAGCCAACGACAAAGCTGACGCCGGACATACCGTTTTTAATGCCGTTGTAGCCGAACGCCTGCGGATGTTTCGCCGCCCACGCAACCAGCTCGTCGTAAGAGGCCGGTGGTGCTTTCATCGTTTCACTGTTCCAGGCGATAGCCGTCTGGCTCAGGAACATCGGCATCACATAGCCGTCCACGTTCACGCCCAGCGCATTTTTAGCGTTATCCGCGGTGACCATGTCGCCCGTTTTAATATGCTGGCGGTATTTTTCCAGCAGCCCTTTTTCCACCAGTTCGCCGCCCGCTTTCTGGTGAACCACGGCCACGTCGATATCCCAGGTTTTAGCCCCGCTCTGCTGCTGAGCGCTCAGTTTTTCGATGATTTTATTTGAGCCTGCGTCCCCCGGCCCGGTGCCGACCACGCGCACCTTCACTCCCGGATGCGCGGCTTCAAACTTTGGCCCCAGCCAGGTTTTGACGTAATCCACCATATTCTGGTCACCTGCGGTGGCCACGTTTAAAACGGTTTCCGCCTGTGCGCCATAACTTAAAAATAACGCCGTGACGGCGGCAAGGCTGGTTTTAGTAAACATAATTACCCCTCAGAGAAATAGACTGGTTCAAGCTGTGTGGGACGGACTAAAAATATGCAGGGCTGACTCAGGCACATGCAGCCTGACTTTTGTATTCAATGGCAAATTATCAACGGAATCGGCGTGAAAAAGACGCTGCTGACAGCGAATGGCGTAGCGGTAGTTGTGGCCAATAAAAGCATTCTGCTCAATCACACCTTCAAGCATTAATCCACTCTCCGGGAAAGAGGCATTGAATAATGATGAAAGCGCGGCGTCAGAGCTTCTGAAATAGATGTCCTGCTCGCCGTTATTATTTAGCGAGGCCAGGCCCAGCGCATCTATTTCTTCCGCCGTAATACGGTTATCGGCCCCCATAAAATCAGCCACAAATGGCGTGGCGGGCTTTTGGTAAATCTCTTCCGGAGTGCCGATTTGCTCGATATGCCCATTATTCAGCACCACGATGCGGTCAGCCATCACCAGCGCTTCCTGCTGATCGTGGGTGACGATCACCGAGGTGAAGCCCAGTTTTTTCTGCAGCTGCTTGATTTCGTGCCGCACGTTAAGCCGGACTTTGGCGTCCAGGTTCGACAACGGTTCATCCAGCACCAGTACGTCTGGCTCAATGGCCAGCGCGCGCGCCAGAGCTACGCGCTGACGCTGTCCGCCGGAAAGTTCGGTAATTTTCGCGCCGGCAAGGCCGGTCAGGTTAACCATCTGCAATAGTTCAAGCACTCGGGCCTGAATCGCGTCCCGCCGCCATCTGCGTAGCTTCAGGCCGTAACCAATATTTTGTTCCACCGTTAAATGCGGCCACAGCGCATAGCTTTGAAATACCATGGTGATATTTCGCTGTTCCGGCGGGCTTTGGGTAATATTATTTCCGGCCACGGTAATGCGGCCCTGCTTAACGGGAATAAATCCACACAGCGCATTTAATAACGTTGTTTTCCCGCAGCCGGACGGGCCCAGCAATGCAATCATCTCGCCTTTCTTCACGGCAAGATTAATCTCTTTTAGCACCACCTTTTCGCCGTAACTGATTTGCAGGTGCGCCATTTCCAGGTAGCTCATAACGGTATCCGACATGTTTATTTACGTCTTTTTTGCTCTGAGTGAACACGTGTTCATTTCGCTGTAAAAAAAATGAAACGCCGCTCAGAGATGATGTGAGCCTACTGTGGCGTGTCTTTGTGACACTTTAATTAACCGCGATAAATTTTTAGCGAGGGGCAATGAAAATCGACGTGCTTGGCTGCGGCAGCGCTTTCTCCCGCTGGCAAAATACTTCCGCGCTGCGGATAGTGGATGACGAAAACCGGCAATGGCTTATCGACTGTGGCCCTACCGTGCCCCGCGCGCTGTGGCAGCGCGGCGGCGGCATCAACGACATCGACGTGCTGTTTTTCACCCACGTGCATCCCGACCACTGCACCGGGTTAACGGCGCTGCTTAATCACTGGAAAAGTTTTGCCCGCCAAAAGCCGCTGGTGATCTACAGCCAGCCGGCGCAGCGCGAAGTACTGATGCAGCTGGCCTCGCTCGCCAACTGGCCGGAACCTTCGCTCTGCTTCCCCATCGAATGGCGCGACAGCCAAGCTGATTTTCACTGGCACCACTGGCGGATCCGCACCGCCCCAACCCGCCATGAAATGGCCAATCTGGCGCTGCGCGTGGATATCCGGGAATATGCTTTGTTCTATAGCGGCGACGGACGGCCAACCGAAGAGTCCATCGCGCTGATGGCCGGTGTGGATCTGGCGTTTCAGGAGTGCGCCTCGCTGTCTGAACTGGCGGAGGACGCTTCCCACGGCGACTTCCCCGGTTGCCTGAAGCTTTTTACTTCTCTGGGGCTGCCGTCGCTGGGGTTGTACCACTGTAACGATGCCATTTTGCCCTCGCTGAAGCTGGCCTGTCGCCCCCACGCCGGGCTGTTCGTCAGCCAGGACGGGCTGCAGTACGACTTCCATCAGCAGCGGTTTTACACTGAGGATTACCTGTCTTGAGTCCGTCCATGCATAAACAAAGCGTGACCGCCGAAGATGTGGCCCGCCGGGCGGGCGTTTCTCGCGCCGTGGTTTCCCGGGCGCTGAGCAACAACGGCAGTATTTCCCCTGCCACGCGGGAACGCGTGCTGCAGGTCGCCGAAGAGCTGGGTTATCAGGTCAATTTTCTTGCCCAGGGGCTTAACCGCCGCCGTAGCCATCTGATTGGCGTCATCGTGTCGCGCATCCACGATCCGTTTCGGAGCAGCCTGCTTGACGGCCTTCTCAGTGAAATTCAGCGCAACGGCTTTCAGGCGCTGGTGACGGAGATCCGCTCTGAGCAGGAGCTGGCGGAAACGCTGCGCCATTTCACGCAATTTCGCGTCTCCGGCGTGATAGTCACCTCCGGCAAACCACCCGAAGCGCTGGTGAACGAGTGCGTGCAGCAGCATATTCCGGTGGTCGGCATCAACCGCCAGCCCGACATTCCGGGCGTGGATTACGTCTGCTCGGATAACGCCGCCGGGGCGGTGCTCGCCGCCGAACAGCTGGTCAACAGCGGATGCAAACATTTTGGCTGGCTTAACAATCACTCTTCTACCTGGGCCGGCAGAATGCGCGGCGAGGCATTCCGCCAGGCGCTGAGCGAGCGTGGCGTAAACATTGAGCAAAACCTGGTTTCGCTGCTTTGTGCGGAAGAAGGCTATGAAGGCGGCTGGCAGGCGGCTGCGGCTGCGGTACAGATCCCCGACGGTATTTTCTGCGCCAACGCTCAGCTGGCCTGTGGCTTTCTCGACGGAATGCGCCAGCACGGTCAATATGCGCCACAGGATTTTCAGCTGATCGGCTTCGATAACACGCCGCAAACGGCGCAGTACAGCTACCGGCTCACCACCCTTAACCAGGACGTGGAAGAGATCTCGCGTCTGGCGCTGGCTCACCTGCTGGAGCGCGCCCGAACGCCTGCACAGCCTTCACGCACCAGTTGGGTGAAGGTCAACATGATTCACCGACACACGTCTATTCCCCTTATTTAAGAGCAAAACATGACCGAACAACAGCTACAGGCATTATGCGCGTTAATCCGCGAAGCGGGCGCCCGCGCCCAGGCACTGCGCGATGCAGGCTTAAGCGTGGAGAAAAAAGGCCGCCAGGATTTCGTCTCACAGGCGGACATTCTGGTTGAGCAAGAGATTAAAAGCTGGCTGCAAACGCATTGCCCGCAGGATGGCTTCCTCGGGGAAGAAAGCGGCCTGGTGGAGGGCGAGCGTGGCGTCTGGGTACTCGACCCGGTTGACGGCACCACTAACTTTATTCTTGGCATGGACTACTGGTGCGTCTCCCTGGCTTACGTCAGGCAGAATGTCATTGAGCTGGGGATTATCTATGCCCCCGATCGCGATGAGTTCTTTTTCGCCCGGCACGGCGCAGGCGCATTCCTGAACGGCAAACCGCTCAAGCTGCACGATCCTTCCCCGGAAAGCGTGGTCATCGGCCTGGGCCGTTCCAGCCGCGCGCCGGTTCCACTCTATGCACGCACTATCGAAGATGTCCTGAACGACGGCATGGAATACCGGCGTTTTGGCGCAGGCGCGCTGATGCTGGCGCACGTTGCCGCGGGCCAGGTACACGCTTACTACGAGGAGCATATGAACAGCTGGGACGCGCTGGCCGGGCTGCTGCTGATCACCGAGGCGGGCGGCAGCAGTAACGCTTTTCTCGCCAACGGCGGCCTGTTGCAAGGTAATCTGGTACTGGCCGGCTGCACCAGCGTGCAGGAAAGGTTAATGGCGCTGCTGGATGGCGAAATGAATTGATTAAGCCCTCTGCAACTCAGCTAATTCTGAAGTAGTGCAACGTTCTCATGGGGTACCCAGCCCCATTCCCCTTCAGATGTTTCTGCCCAGTACCAGCCGTTCAAAGAGCGCTTGACGGTAAGTCTCTCATCCACGTTTACCGTCAGTTCGTGTGCAGTGTAGTCTTCCAGACAGACCGCTTCATGCGGCCCCGACAGGATAAAGATTTGCTGCGGCGCCCAGCCTGACTTGCCGGATGAGAGCGTGACCCACACCCAGCCGCGCCACTCGAGATCGCTGTGGCTAATGGCGACAGTTTCATGGCGTTTGATCTGAATGGGGTTCGGGAAAGCTGAAAGATAATTCTGGGTAACAATCGCGACGCTATTCACAATATGGCCTCCTTTGCTCAGTGAACAGCCAAAGC
The DNA here is from genome assembly GCF_011752815.1 of Enterobacter sp. Cy-643. Lineage (GTDB taxonomy): Bacteria > Pseudomonadota > Gammaproteobacteria > Enterobacterales > Enterobacteriaceae > Cedecea. The sequence goes on along the minus strand of NZ_VWWV01000001.1, from coordinate 1,252,287 downwards.
CTGGCACAACGCTGGTTACTGCGAAAGTCACCTTTGTGCCCTTCGGGCTAAATCGCCCGGAAGGACAAAAAGGTTAGCATTCAATGCTCAATAGCAAAATCTTCATCGTTGGTTCGCCAGCGCAGCGGCGGTGACAGGCTGTAATTCCCTTCCCTGAGAAAACGGCGCTGTTCAAGCTCCACGCGGGAGGTATCTTCGTGGGCTTTTTCTTCTCGCATTATTTTCACTCTTGCGTCCAGGAAAGCATTAAGCCAGGCCTTTTCGCTCCCGCCCTGCGTGGGTGTTTCGGCCACTTTTTTTGCCGCCGCACGAATACCACCGAACGCATCACGTTGCTCACCTGGTCCATGCATCACTAGCGCATCATAATAGATAAACTGCCCCAGAGGACCTAAGCCATCTTTTTTCGCCTGAGCTACGGCGGGTTGAAGGTACTGCTGAGTGAGGATTTGATCCTGTGCCGCCCGGAATGCGGGATCTTTTGCCGCCCGTTTCCAGGCATCAACAAAATCGGGATCTAGCCCAATATGGGCGCTGCTTTCTTCTTCCGCTAGCACTTTTAGCGCAGGGAGATAGCCAGCGAGCGGGTTATCCGCCTGCTGCGAGGTGTAGAGCTCCACAACATCGAGCATATCGCCATTGGCGGAAGTAAAACCGATCAGACCAGCGGTATAGCCGCGATCGTCGTCGATATCTTCTATATAGGCATACTGTTTTCGCCAGTCCAGCGAGGAGTTTTCCGCACTGGAGACCAGCTGCATGGCGATCTCTCTTTTGGCTGGTGAGAGCAAACCTTCAGCAATTGCCTGCGAAGCCAGGCAGAAACCGAATAATAGAAGTAGCCCAAACTTTGGTGACGGCATCATTTTCTCCTGAAAGACCGTTCGCAATATAGACCGATAAGTTGCAGCCTGGTTCCCAGGCAAACTGTTATCCATTTTTGCAGTCCCCCTGTGCCTGCCTTATCCATTTAAAGACTTTGTATAGTAATTTTTGAGATGTAAAAAATGACCATATCATTATGGCCATTTTTTAATTTCAATATTTTTAAGCAATAACAGTGATTATCAGTTCATCAAGTACATTACCATCCAAACCTAATACTTTAGGATTGGATGGGCCTGTCTCATTATAGCCATCAATCGCTTTTAGGAATAAAGTGTAGTCACCAACTGGCAAATCGTCGGGAATTGTACACGACATATATGTTGTTCTGGGGTTGCTTTGATAAGCACCAGCAATCTTTCTACCAATCTCATAAATTTCGTCATCAGGTGCTTTTAGATAAGCAATTAAAGTGACAATCTCTACATTATTGAAAGGATAGTTATCCCCTAATAATATCAACTCACAGGACACATCAAGAGAATCACCATGTTCAATAGTCTGTTTATTGATAACTATAGATTCAGACAATAAAATGTTGTCATAAATATTTCTGTAATGAACGGTGAATTTTGCCGGATTTACAATGCCTGCATCAGCAGGAGTCAGCAATTTCTTTCCCTCCTCAGTGTCAATGATCACTTGCAGCTGATAGTTTTTAGATTGCTCACTTCCATCGAGAGCAAATTTTGGCATATTCAACACAATAGGAATCGATACATCACGCGATGTTGCAAAATAAATAGAGAACCCACTATCAACGACGACATTTTTATCTTCATCAACAATTTGATATCTAAAAACAGGTCCAGCATGAGGTAATTTAATTTCATCAGAAATTCTAAGCTCAAATTCGAAACCATATTTCCCGTCCGCATAATAGTACCTTGACACATCGATTTCAGATGTCAGCAAATAATCCGGAGTATAATCCATTGAAGGATTCGTCACATAAACCACGACTGGATACTGTATATCTGCCGAAGGAATGATCTTTCTATTAGAAAGTATGGTGGCGGTTTCTGATTCGCATAAAATAAGTTTATGTGAAGCTTGTGACTTAACACCACTAAAATCTGCCGCTATTGAATATGATTCATTATCACCAGCGACTAAATCAACTGACTCTTCACCTAACAAAGCGTAGGCGTTGGAATCATTATCTACAGCGATTAAACTAAGGCGAGTATTTTTACTTTGATTACTTTTAATCAAGAAGCCAACACTCGAAATTTCATCACCGGATATCTTTTCTGGCACATTCAAATGTGAAACAAGAAGATCGGCTGACTGTTTTCGCGAAAAACTTACCTTACAAAGCAAGGCAGAGTCACTACTGCTTTTAATAAACACTTTGTCATTATTATCACCAATCCATTCAATGCCAAAATGGCAATCACCAAAAAATATATTACTTGGAATTTTAACATTTAAATCGATAAGACGGTTCTCACCCACCTCTAAACTCAATTCGCATTCCTCTCCCAAATAACCACGCCTAACTTTATTCTCGTCGAAAATAACTACCCTAAGCATACCATTTACATTAGCATCATCATTACTATTATGTAGTGTAAATAAAAGCCTGATATCATCGCCAGGAGAAAATGCCTGAGCATTGGTTGAAAACACATCGCACACTATCCCTGTGTTATAATGCGGTCTTATTCCTATAAAAGCCTGTGTCGGGCGGCATCCGTTTAATCCATCATCAAGAGTATACCAATAAGGCTGTCTACCCCATCCATAATTGAATGAAAACATGCCATCATCACGATATCCATCGCAGACTATAGCATGTCCCGGAATAGATATAAAAACAGGCCTGTTGTTATTCAACTCCTCTTTGACTAAGTCGTGAAATTCATTAATAGAAAAATACTTACTCTCTGGCTCCTTCAAATCTATATGCCCAATATTATCATCATACCCAAAATGAATAGGAAGATTTTTCATCAATTCCAGGGGATATCCGGCTGCGTTTTTCTCAGTTGCCGCTGCCATCCGTGCATGGTAGGACAGCATGGATACAGCATCAATATTTTCCTGCGCTGACCAGGTGGTGAGTTGATCGCTCATTGATGACCAGGAATATTCAAAACTATCAACATCAACTTCTATTTCTTTATACTTATCGTACATAATGCCTTTAGCACGAAGAGGATGCTTGTGATAATTCATTATCTGCGCACCTGCAACCCCAGTACATCCAACAGGAGCGGTGGTTGTGACTTCACCCTCTAATCTGAGCTGGTAGTTATAGGGATGATCTTGATCCCATCGGGTAGTAAGAAGTGAGTTAACACTCGATGATATTTTTTTTAACATATTAAGTCACCTTAAAATGAATTTTTAGCGTTCATTGAAGCCTCTGACTTTATCTTTGACGATAAAAACAATAGTAACCTCATTACATATATATTGAACGCATACCAATATGTGGCTGATATTTTTTTCGCAAAATCAACAACAAATCTAAGATAGATCAACTTAACGGAAAAAACATCACTATATTTGGTAGGTTATTGGCCAATAAATAACAAATGTCATGAAACATATAAAAATAGCAGTGCAAAAACATGATAAAATATCGTAAAGATAAGATGCGCGGAATTTAAATGCGCACGAAAAAAAACAACGATAATTAAAATCGTTAATATTAAATAATGATAGCGGCAAGCCATAAAACCAAAATTAAACCCATGGTAAACAAATGGCTATTTTCGGCAAAGCTGTAAAAACAGTGCGTTAGCATGATCATTCAGCTCTTCCATGTAAGGGCGTGGAAGTTTAATTATGCGAGGGATAGCTGATTACCTCTCATGGAGAAAAAACAATGGCCGGAATTACGGTTAGCCTCAATTTTGAAGGTTACTGGCGTGAAGTATACAAAGAATATGTGCCAGCTCAGTCAGGGATTTATTGTGTCTATGCCTGCACTTTTAATCAGACTGAAAAAAGCGTAAGTATCAGGAAATTAATTTATATCGGTGAGTCTGCAGATGTACGTCATCGCCTGGCTACTCATAATAAATTAGATGACTGGAACAGACACCTTCAAAGAGGTGAAACCCTGTGCTATTCAGTTGCAACAATCCCTGAATCAAACCGGGTAAGGGTTGAGGCCGCACTAATCAGCAAAGTTACGCCGCCTGAAAACAGCGAATACACCGGTGACTATCCTTATCTGAGAACCACCGTGCATCTCACTGGACAACACGCAGGCTTACCAGAATCGTTGTCAGTCGGCAGCCTCTAGAGCCCAGGTTCGTCAATAACTCGTGGTGCATTTAAAGCACCACTTTTCTCACGCGACAAAATTCCGTAACTAACTTAACTATAAACTCTTCGCCACGCTTACCATCAAGGCGCATTTGGCAATTTTATTCGCAATCCCCACCGCCAATCCATTGTCTTTTTCATCATGAAATATCTCATTCACTTTCTGATTGTTGGGTGCCAGAAGACCTCAGGTCTGTATGCCCTGAGCGAGCGGTACAATTCAAAAATGATCATTTGTGCTGCAGTCTCACTTCCTTCCAAACTTGACTCCAGACGGGAAAACTTTAAAAATAAGCCAATTCATAAAAAATTCCACACCTATATTTGGTAGGTTGCAACAACATAAAATAAATATCAAAAATACAGATAGATAACTACCAGCCAACTTCACTGCCAGATATTTACAAATAGAAAAAATGCATAATATGTAGAAGCGTGCTACCGTAAATAACTCACTCTTATGAACCGACCAAGAAAGGATAAATGAGATGAAAGTTATTAAATTGAATTTCAGCAATGGTACTAACTCATTATTTTCTCAACTCTGTATTGATGATCACATAATTTTAGAGGATGGCTCTGAAGAAACTAACTGGGTTTTAGACAGGAAAACAGTCAGAGTCAATGCAAAAAGCCTTGAAGTTAAATCAGGAGAGTTAGGATTACACGAAGGCGTTCAGACTAAAATAGACGAAATGTCAGATAAGTATGAAGTACTGTCCCAGCATGTTCATTCAAAAAATGAACTAAGCGAAAGTGATTTCAATGAGTATGATAGGTTAAACACTATGCATATAAGAAAACAAGTTTTTGAGCAGAGAGGTAAAAATCCTTCTAAAAAATAAAGCTAAAATGCCGGGTTTTCCCGGAATTTTCTTTGACTGTTTACCTCGCCATAAACATCAACAGCCGACACAGACCGTGATGCCATTATTCTTTTGCAGTGTCATACGACCAGTAAGCCACTGACTTCCCTCAGGGATTATACAGCTCGTCTATTGGTTCATTCCCCATGCTTTAAGACGTTGCCACTATTAGTCATACTCTTTCTGAGATGATGTGGTTGTAATCCCCGCGATCTCTTCAGCCCATTTTTATTACCACCTAATTTGGTAGTTGACTATATTTCATCTTATATGACTAGCGACTGCATTCTGATTCATTTCAATAAAGACCACAAAAACCAATAGCAAATAATAACAAAACCAACCGCATGAATTATATTTCACGCGCTCTAAAAATAAAAAAAACAATCTGTGCGATATTTAATATCGTTATAATAAATAACGCCAAAAAAAATCGTCAACACAAAAACGCAAACTATAATAATTTATGAAACAGCGACCACCGCAATATTTAACCAACCATAACCATTGAGGAAAACATAATGAATATTCAAATTATCGTTAATCATGTATCAGAAGGCCAAAGCAATTTCGTAACTTATTATGGTAACTTAGAAACATTCACCCAAATTCAAGTCGGAGATCACTGGCGTTTAGATGACAGGGGCGGCGCAACGCTGTGGACAGTAAGTGAGCGTACAATTGACATTGTAACACATCCAACTACGGGTAATATTGAATTTAGCCAGCTACGCTTCACCTTAACCGCTTAATATAGCATCTTATAAGACACTTATAATATGGCTGTATCAACATCTCAGTCATATTATATTTTAGTGCACATTGATATTCTTTCTACAATCCCATTATTCACATTAGCATTGCCCTTATCAATTTATTTAATTCTCGCCCACCAACAACACCGAAATTATAAGGAGTGAAAATGAATGCACGCATTTTTTTACCACTGCTAGCATCAACATGCTTTATATCTAACGGCTATTGCTCAGAATTATTTGGTAAAGCATCAACAGATATAAATAATGCACAGTCTGAACTCATTAAGGAGTTAAAAGAGTCATCATCAACAATAAACGTATCTATCTTTGATCTATCATTAGCTAAAGAAAATCTCAACAGCGACACATTGACATTAAAGACGACTGAAAACACTCAGGTTATTTATCATAAAAAAAGCCTGACAACCAGCAATGGAAGTAGTGTTTGGATTGGATTTAAAGATAAAAATAACACTAGTGACCTGGCAAATAATATTGTTCTCGTTAACCACAATGGCAGCATAGCTGCTTCTTTTCGCGTTAATGGTCAATTATTCCAGGTATATCCACTCAAAGAGAACAAAGTTGTTGTTATAAAGGTTGATGAAAGTAAAGTCCCGTCAGATAGTGAAATTAATGAAAACATCGAGAATAAAGCCGTAACCTGCCCAACCTACCCGTCTTACAGTGGTGATTCAGGAAAAAAAAGTAATATCAGAGTTGCAATTGTAACTACAAAACAATCAAGAGACCGTCTATCTTCAAGCGATATTTCAGCATTGACTACTTTAGCATTCACAGAGGCCAATCTGGGTGTATCTAATAGTGATGTAGGAATTAACTTCGTATTGGCAGGCATACTGGATGCTGATTATACAGAAACAGGAAACTATAGTAATAACCTATCACAAATGAAAACGTCTAGTGGTTCATCACTAAGCAGTCAACTAAATGATTTTAGAGTAAAAAACAAAGCAAGTCTGGCAGTAATGTTATTAGGAACGTCAGGGGAAGCAGGGACGGCATACAATGACGCCACAGCTTCAACAGCATTTGCCGTAATTCGTTACAGTTATCTTACTGGCACCTATACTTTCGCCCATGAAATGGGACACAATATTGGCGCAAGCCATGATTTAGCCCAGTATGACAATAATCAACCCAAAAGACTCCCATGCTATAGACATGGTTTCAAACATGAGGATTCAAGCGCTATCAATAGCTGGCGCACCATTATGTCTTATAACTGCAGCAACGTTTCTTGCTCAAGAATAAATATGTTTTCAAATCCACGGATGAGCTATAAAGGCATACCGAGTGGCAGCGAAAAATATGAAGACAATTCTCGACGCCTGAATGAACGTAGAGAAACCGTTGCATCATTTTACTAACGGTACATGCCCCTGCATCGGGGCATTAGTTTCGAAAAGTACATCAGCAAAAAAGTTTCGTTTACACAGATAAATCATACCCATAAAAAACATCCGCCAATGTTTAATAACTTATATAGCAGAGGGATTCATCATGGATATAGATAATATTATTGCCGAGCTAAATAAAGACTGGTTTGACAGGTTCACCTTCTCATCAAGCTCAAGAGAAATTGATGGTCTCATCTTTAGACAACGCTACAGTGTAGATTATGAGAACAGGCCTGTTCCAGAGAGCAAATTCATGGTTCATGGCACTGATACAACATGCTAGCGATAAACCATCTGTGCGCTTTTTTTATTCATTTGATACGCCACAATCATGATGCACTGTTTACGTCAATAAGTGATTGCTCATTTTACGAACTAAGTAATAGAATACTTATCGTTAAAAGTGAACTACATTATTCTAAACCCGTGTTCACAAAACAAATTGACGTTGAGTCGGAAATTATTCAATTCAAAGACCGGTTTGAGAAACACAAAATGGTTTTTCTGGATGCAAATGTTTCAATAAATAACGGTCTCCATGAGTTCAGGATGAACGGTGTCATAAACATGCGCGATGAATTGTTTTGATATCCTCCCTTTTTTGAGCACAAATACTCATCACCATTAGTTAATCCAGTGGGGAACTGTCGAATTTATAACTTGTTCTACGCATATGATGGTCTCCAGTTACCTCCCTCTGCTGGCGGCTATACACTCTTTTTGTGTCAGGGATTTTAAATAAATCACTGAAGATTGCCTTTATTTTGGAGAAGGTTGGGGAAGCGTTATTCAGGGTGAGAAACTGTTATCCATTTTTGCAGTCGCTCTGTTCATACAACCCAGACGTGGCGCGGCCTACAATCGAGCCGAATAATTTTCTATGCGGAGTTCTGCATGTTCGGTTTAGACGCTTTTCACCTGGCGAGGATCCAGTTTGCTTTCACTGTCTCCTTCCACATTATTTTCCCGGCCATCACCATTGGGCTTGCCAGCTATCTCGCGGTACTTGAAGGGCTCTGGTTAAAGTCTAAAAACCCGGTTTACCGTTCGCTGTACCACTTCTGGTCGAAGATTTTTGCCGTTAACTTTGGCATGGGCGTGGTCTCCGGGCTGGTCATGGCCTACCAGTTCGGCACCAACTGGAGCGGGTTCTCGCAGTTTGCCGGCAGCATCACCGGCCCGCTGCTGACCTACGAAGTGCTGACCGCTTTCTTCCTTGAAGCTGGTTTTCTGGGCGTGATGCTGTTCGGCTGGAACCGCGTTGGCCCAGGCCTGCACTTCTTCGCCACCTGCATGGTAGCGCTCGGGACAATCATCTCCACTTTCTGGATCCTCGCCTCAAACAGTTGGATGCAAACGCCGCAGGGCTTTGAAATTCACAACGGCCAGGTCGTGCCGGTGGACTGGCTGGCGGTGGTCTTTAACCCGTCATTCCCTTATCGCCTGCTGCATATGTCCGTGGCGGCGTTCCTCAGCAGCGCTTTCTTCGTCGGGGCTTCTGCCGCCTGGCATCTGCTACGGGGTAATAGCACACCGGCCATTCGCACCATGTTTTCAATGGCCCTGTGGATGGCGGTGATTGTCGCCCCAATTCAGGCAATGATTGGGGACATGCACGGCCTGAATACGCTCCAGCATCAGCCGGCTAAAATCGCCGCCATTGAGGGGCACTGGGAAAACCGTCCCGGCGAGCCGACGCCGCTGCTGCTGTTCGGTCTGCCGGATATGGACCAGGAGCGCACCCGCTTTGGCCTGCAAATCCCAGCGCTCGGCAGCCTGATCCTCACCCACAGTCTGGAAAAACAGGTGCCTGCCCTAAAAGAATTCCCGAAAGAGGACCGCCCTAACTCGCCGATTGTCTTTTGGTCGTTCCGCGTGATGGCGGGCTTAGGCATGCTGATGATCCTGCTCGGCGTCGCCAGCCTGTGGCTTCGCTACCGCGACCGGCTGTTTGAGAGCCGCCCGTTCCTGCGCTTTGCGCTGTGGATGGGGCCTTCGGGGCTGATTGCCATTCTCGCCGGGTGGATTACGACGGAAGTTGGCCGCCAGCCCTGGGTCGTTTACGGCCTGCTGCGCACCAAAGATGCCGTGTCTGCCCACGGTACGCTGCAAATGAGCCTCAGCCTGGCCGCTTTCTTTGTGGTGTACATGTCGGTATTTGGCGTCGGCTACGGCTACATGATCCGGCTCATCAAAAAAGGCCCGCAGCCGTTCGACGACCATCCGGCACAAGGCACCCCGGCTCGCCCGCTGTCCGCGGTCGCTGAATCACTCGAGGAGACGCGCTAATGGGCATCGATTTATCCGTTATTTGGTTTGTAATTATCGTTTTCGCCACCCTGATGTATATCGTGATGGACGGTTTCGATCTGGGGATTGGCATTCTGTTTCCGTTTATTCGCGACGCTGAAGACCGCGATGTGATGGTCAACAGCGTGGCACCGGTCTGGGACGGGAACGAAACCTGGCTGGTGCTGGGCGGGGCCGCCCTGTTTGGCGCTTTCCCGCTGGCGTATGCGGTTATCGTCGATGCCCTGACTATTCCGCTCACGCTGATGCTGGTGGGGCTGATTTTCCGCGGCGTCGCCTTCGAGTTCCGCTTTAAAGCCACGCCGGCGCACCGCCCTTTCTGGGATAACGCTTTCCTGGGGGGATCGATTCTGGCGACTTTTTGCCAGGGTATCGCCGTCGGCGCCGTTATCTCAGGCTTTTCAGTCAGCGGGCGGCATTTTGCCGGTAGCCAGCTTGACTGGTTAACGCCGTTCAACCTGTTCTGCGGCCTGGGTCTGGTCATTGCCTACGCCCTGCTGGGTGCCACCTGGCTGGTGATGAAAAGCGAAGATCCACTGCAAAGAAGAATGCGGAGCCTGACCCCGGCATTGCTGCTGGCGCTTTTGGCCGTGATAGCGGTGATAAGCATCTGGACGCCGCTTCGCCACGCGAATATTGCCGAGCGCTGGTTCTCCCTGCCAAATCTGCTGTTCCTGCTGCCGGTCCCGCTGCTTGTGGTGCTGTTCAGCCTGTGGCTCTGGCGCAGCGTGCGGGCAACCGACAGCCTGCACGCCACGCCGTTTGTGCTCACGCTGGGGCTGGTTTTTCTGGGCTTTAGCGGACTGGGCATCAGCATCTGGCCAAACATCATTCCGCCGGACATCACGCTGTGGCAGGCCGCTGCGCCACCGCAAAGCCAGGGCTTTATGCTGGTAGGGGCGCTGTTTATTATTCCGATAATCCTGGTCTACACCTTCTGGAGCTATTACGTATTCCGCGGGAAGGTGCAGCCCGGTGAGGGGTATCACTGATGAAAGAAACCGCCAAACGTCTTATATGGATGGTGATTCTCTGGAGCGCCAGCGTATTAGCGCTGGCCGCAGTGGGGATGGGATTTCGTCTGCTGATGACCGCCGCAGGCTTTAAATCTTAAAGTTCTGAACCGTATGTTGGGGAAGGGATTTTATTCTGTCCTTCCCCATTTTTGCGCCAAAATCACACCGCGATGAAATTGATTTTCTTTAAAACTGTGCTAATTCTTTAATGCGTTAATGAGGAAAAACAGTTAACCATTTCAATGAAACATTCAGAGGATGACAAAGATGAAATATATGCTACCCGCACTGGCTTTAACGCTGTTAGTTTCATCACCTGTTTTTGCGGCAAAACAAATTACCCATGAAGAATCATCTGGTTATACAAAAGTTGGCGATCTTTCCCTGGAACAAGACGGGACCCCGACCGTCGGACACAAGGATTTATCCAAAGAGGTAAATCAAAAGTGTGAAGCGTCCAACGTGAAGCCTGCCGACTGCTTTTATGTGATAATCGCCGCCACCGGCGACGAGTCTAATCATAAAAATATTAATATCGAAGTCTTTAAGAAATAAATAACCAGACGGCCCTAAAACAGGGCCGTCATTCATTTTTATTTCACTTCTGTTTTCACGCTGGCCTGCGGCACATTACGATATTGTAATATTCCAGCGGCAACCTCTAAATAACGCAGCGAAAAATACACTCTGTCCTGCCCCGCTGCGGGTTTGACAGACATTACGCGTTTCTGCTCGGCAGTAGAAACAGGCTCGGCGCTAAAGTGAGCGGTATTTTTATCCTGACGGAAGAGTTCGATCACCTCACCGCTGCTTTGCGTTTGCCGGTACAGCGCTCGCGCAGCAGGCGTTAACACCCCCGTCCCCGCTCCGTCCTGCACCCAGATTTTCACCCCGCTGTGGCTCAGGGTGGTCACCCATTTCTGGTAGCCATCCGGCGACATATTGCCGGCAAAGAAGCTGCTGACGGCAACCGGTTTATCGGCCACCGAGGCAAGAGACTCATGGGTTTTTGTCAGCCATGCCAGCGCGGCCTGCTGCATATCCGGGCTTCGCCAGCGGCGGTCGTCCAGTTCGCTGCTGATGTACCAGCCCGCAATGTTTTCAGCCCCGAGTACCTGCGTCCAGCGCGTGGCAACCGCCACGTCCCGGGCGCGCAGCAGGTTAAAGTAATTTTCCAGCGCCGCGAGCGGCTGATTTTGCCGTTCGAAGAATTTATCGTCCGCGGCCAGGCCCAACACCAGCTTCAGCCCGCTGCTTTTGACCAGACGCGCCTTGCCTTCCAGCCAGTTTTGCGACTCCCCGCCGGCGAAGGCGTCCCCGTAGCGGCTCCACTGAAAGACCAGAGTATCAATGCCCTGTTGCTTCAGCTGCGCCAGCATCGTGGTCCATTGCGGGTCGGTCATCGACATATCACGTAGCTGGGGCTGATACATTACCGCGTTAATGGCAAAGGCAGACGCCGGGCAAAACAGCACGGCCGCCAGCGTTAATGCTGGAGTAAATTTCATTACCAACGCACTCCTATGGTAAGGAACAGACTGTTTTTGGAATCTATATCGCGATTGCGGCCGTCGAATACCCGCTGGTATTCCAGCCCCACGCTCGCCTTGTGGGGATAAGCATCATAGTGTGTTTCGCCAAACCAGGTGTTATAGCGAACGCCTACGCCGCCGAGCCTGTTATCCGCACTGCGTGAATGCCGCGTCTGGTTGTTGTACTGCAGGTGCCAGTAAGGTTCGACCGTCTGTCGATCCGAAACCTTTTGGTGCCAGCTTTGGCGATAGTCGGCCGTGTACAGCTGATAGTCGTATTTCACGAAATGTGCCGCGTCCAGATAGAGGTTCTGCGCAAACCAGCCTTTACCCAGCGGATGCCAGTCATCGCTGTACTCCCCGCCGTTCAGGAACGAAGCGCTGGCTCGCAGCATCATATCCGTCCGGGCATTGGCCGCCTTATCGAGAGGAAGCTGCTGCTCCACCGCCAGATAAATAACCTGCTCACGTAATGGCTTCCAGCGAACGCCCATTCCCACCATCGGCTGGTAGACAGGCGCGATATTACTGTGCCCGGCGCTGCCGCCAAACAGACGGGTGTAAACCGAAAGCTGATCGCCATTCAGAATTTGATTCTGGCCGATCCGGTACTCAGCTTCGGCCTGGCCATAGCTACGGTTGCTTCTATCACGTGAGACGCCGCTGCCCGCGCCCGCTTCATTTTTAGAGGCGGAGGTCAGGCCAAGCGAGCTGTCAAAGGAGAATGTCCAGCGTCGCTGGCTATCTTCGTGCACGCGGCGGAAGGCAAAGCGCTCTTTTTGCTGCGCGTCGGTTAAGCCTTTGGACGGGGTCAGCGTATGGTCGATATCATCCACCACGCGTTCGCTGTAGCGTTTTGTTTGCGGCTTGTCATCCAGCCTCTGGTTGATATAAACCATCTGCCGCAGGATTTCCGGCGAGTCAGGCATGGTTTGCAACGCTTGCTCCAGCTCGCCGCGCGCGCCGGGCATATCGCCCGCTTTAAACAGCGCAAAACCGCGCGTGGCGTGATCCTGCTCCGGCGGGCTCTCAAAGTTCAGCTCCGGCATGGCTCGCTGCCAGGCCACCTGTCTCCAGTAGTCAAGCGCAGCGCTGTCTTTCGCCAGCCAGGCGCTGCGCGCTGCGGCACGAATATCTTCATCGCTAAGCGTTTTAACCGGCACGCTCCGCAGGCTACTTTGCGCCAGCGCGTAGTCTTCTACGGCAAACGCCAGATAAGCCACCTGCCGCGCGTAATAAGGATTAGCATCGCGGGATTGAGCCTGCCGGGCGGCATACAGCGCCATTCCCGGTGCGGTTTGCTGGTAGCATTCCGCAAGGTGCGACCAGCTTTGCGCATCGTACTGCGGCGACATGTCGCCCAGGAGGGTGATGACTTTATCGCACTGGTCTTTAAGCACGCGGGCCTGGGCCATACGGATTTCAGCGGCGGAAAGCGGTTTTGGCTTCACAACCGGCAGCGCCGCCTCAGGTAACTTCATCCCGCCCCACGTCACCATCAGATAGCGCCAGTTATGCTTCTCACTGTCCGTATCAAAGGCAGGCTTGTGGCTGGACAGGTAATTTTCCAGTTCGGGGTGTTTCTTGCGCTCCGCCAGGGACTGCGCGTAGGCCAGCTGCATACCCGGGGTGTTCATGACGCCCTGCTGCTGGAGATCCAGAATACGGCGATCGCGCCCCAGATGAAGCAGGATGGCAAACCACTGCTGATACTGCTCTTCGCTCAGCGTCGCCAGCCTGTCCTGCAGGGCAAAGCCGCGATCGGCCGTTTGCCACTCCTGCAGATAAATAGCGCGCTGAGTCAGGTTGTTAATCAGCGTGTGACCCGAGGGCGAGGTGCGAAACGCATCGTCGTTAAACTGCTGCAGCGCGATATCCAGCGCCCCAAGTTGAACGGCAAAGTTACCCACTTCAGCGCGGCACGACACGGAAGGAGAAGCGTTGCACTCATTATTAAATGCCAGCAGTTGCTCCCGAGTGGTCACATTTTTGGCCGGCCGGGGGATAGCGTCCAGCGCCTGACGGACCTGGGCGTTGCCGGGCATTTTGCGCAACTGCTCATTCAGCAGCGCTATGGCTTTATCGTCATGATGAAAATGGCGATACGCTTCGGCAAGCCAGAGCGTCAGTCGAACGCTATCCGGAGCCAGCTCGCGGGCGTGCTGAAAACTGCTGATGGCACGCTGCTCATCGTTGGCTTTCAGCGCTTTTTGCGCACGTTCAATGTGGGGATACACCTTGAAATAGCGGTAATCGCTCAACCCCAGATCTTCTTTCGAGCCTTCGGTAGCCGCCAGGGAATACCCGGCGATCATCAGGCCGCATGTCAAAACGGCTAACGGTTTAAGGCAGAACTTCATGCTATTTCTCCCGCAAGGCTGGAGATTTGCAGGCTGCTTAACCCGGCTTTATGCATCAGCCCACTCAAAGAAGGCTGGAGTATTTTCTGCTGTTCCAGCGCGTGATCGACCGCGTGTTGATCGACAACCTGTTCCTGCACCAGGAAGTCACCAAACTGCATTTCGCTGCGTTCATAGCGCAGCAGTACCGCTTTCAGGACCGCCTCATCCAGGTGACTTTCCGTAATCAGCACTTCGGCAAACAAAATTTGTCCGGAGACATACTCCTGCCAGATAGCTTCGGCCTGCTCCGGACTTAACATTTCGGTATTTACCGCTCTGCTGAGCAGTTCCGACGGGTCGTTGTCGGCCTGGAGATACCATCGACGTAGCCCCACCACAACTTCACCGCGCGGCACGATAACGTAGCTGACTGGACGCTGAACTTTGCGTCCCAGCGCAGCAAGAGAAACGGGGTCAATGGCGCTTTCGCTCGCAAAAATCAGCGTTTCCTGCTCCTCACGCAGCGGTAGCACCGCGTAGTGCAGCGCCACGTTTGCCGACACCGATTTAACCAGCGACTCATCTAAGCGACGGCTGTCGATGATTTCCATCGGCACGCTTGCCTGTTCCGCCAGGGCACGCGCTAACTGTTGGGACGTAATCACCCCGCGATAAACCAGGCTGCCCCCGAGTTTGAGGCCGGGTATTCTGTTTTGCAGCCCATCCATCAGTTGCTCTTCGCTGATAGCGCCCTGACTGACCAGAATTTCACCCAGCGGACGCAGGGCACGGTTACGGGTATTGACGGTCGGGAAGTCATGGGTTGTTTTATCCCAGGCAACGCGCCTCGGATCACCATGTTGGATCACCTGACGAATCGCACGCCAGTTGGCCATAAAGTTGATTAAATTCCCCCAGAACAGGCGCGGAATGGACATCAGTCCCTGTCCTAAGCCGTAGTAACCGGTGACGAAAATTATTCGCTGTAAAATTCGGTTGGCCATCAGGAAAAAGTTTATCCACAGCAGGGTACTGAGCCATGCGCCGCCGACAAAGATCGACAGAAACTGCCAGGCGCCTTCTACGCTGCGCTGATAGATTAACAGCGCCACCAGCTGCAGCATCACCAGCATGGCGGCAAAACTCAGGAAGTTAGCCACGGCGCCTTTCCGGTCGCGCCACAGGAAGTAGTTAAGTACCCAGTTATTGCTCCAGCGATGCGTCTTAAATCCCTGAAAGACGATCCCGATAATCCAGCGGGATTTTTGGCGCACCGCCGTCGTGTAAGTATCCGGGAAGTACTCACGCACGCAGATCACTTTTGCGGTACGTTTGCGCTGGCCGAAGGGCTTTGCGGCACGATCGGTGTCGTCCACCACCGGAAAACGACAGAATATCTCCTCCATCCCTTTTTGCCGCAGGCGGAAACCGATGTCATAGTCTTCGGTCAGACTTTGCACATCAAAGGCGATACCGTCACCATCTGCAAGGAGCGCCAGCACCGCGCGGCGGCTGAAGCAGGTGCCGACGCCAGCGCTTGGCACCTGGCCTGCCAGCGCTTCACGCACCGGGACATCTTTGCCGTGCAGCTCGGAGAACTCGTCGAGATAGCTCAGGCTGGTGAAATGCGTCCAGCTGCGTTCGAAGGGGTAAACCGGGATTTGAATCAGGTCTTTACGGTCAACGAGATAGTTGAACAGGCGCAGCTCCATCGGGGAGATGACATCCTCTGCATCGTGCAGGATAAACCCAGAAAAGGAGAACCGGGCGTTACGCTCAAACTGCAAAATCGCATCAAGGATGTTATTCAGGCAGTCGGCTTTACTGGTTGGACCCGGGCGGGCGCAAACCACTTTGTGCACGTTAGGGAAACGGGCACACACCTCATCGACGTCGCGCTGCGTGTCCGGATCGTTAGGATACGTGCCGACAAAAATATGGTAGTTCTCGTAGTCGAGCGTGCTTGCCGCAAGGCTCGCCATATTGCCAATGACGCCGGTTTCGTTCCAGGCCGGCACCATAATGGCAAGCGGCTTTTCCTGCGGTTCATACAGCTGCTTATAGCCTAAATGACGATGTCGACGATAGACGGTACAGGCGCGCCAAAGGCGACGGAGCCAGAACACAATATCAATAAACAGATCGTCGATTCCGCTGATAAGCATCAGAATCGCCAACCCAATCGCTATGACCTTCAACCCATACAGATAAGTAGAAAAATAGTCTACTAACCAGTCCATGCCTCACCCCGAGGTTATTTATCGTTAACGACACTACACGACATCGCAGGCGTACGGTCAGCCTCAAATGTTACCGGTATCATAGTTGATCAGGAAAATCTTACAAAGGATAATATTTTGCTATTTTCTTTCCTCAACATTAAAGGCACTACTCATTAACCATATAACCAGCGTAAGATTCTTTAATTAACAAATTAAACAGTTCATAAACATTCGTCTGGATGAATTCACCTTTTTACCTGCCCGTCTTTCGAAAAATACGGCACCAGGTCAAAATAGCGCTCCGCAACCGCCGACCCTCACTGGATATACCGACATGACCTATAGCTGGCTTATTCTCGCCATCGTTGCCGAAGTGATTGCTACCACCGCGTTAAAACTTTCCGATGGTTTCAGCCGCCTGTGGCCAAGCGTTGTCACGATTCTTTTTTATGCCGTCGCATTTTACGCGCTGTCTATTACCATGCGCACTATCCCAACCGGGATCATTTATGCCATTTGGTCCGGTGCCGGCATCGTGCTGATCGGCATGATTGGCTGGCTTTTCCTTGGGCAGAAACTCGACTGGCCTGCGCTGGCGGGGATGGCGCTGATTATACTCGGTGTACTGGTTATTAACCTCTTTTCTAAATCCGTTGCTCATTAATGCTGCCCGGGCTGCCTTATACCGGCAGCCCGAGGCTGTTAATTTTGCTCGGCCACCATGATGGCCATCGTATCCGGCTCCAGCGCCCGGAAAATATGCGGCTGATCTGCCGGGTAGCAAATATAGTCCCCGATGCCCAGCTCCGCGGCAGACTCCGTCAGGCCAACCAGCGCCCGCCCCTGCGTGACAATCATATGCTCCACCGAGCCCGGCGGATGCGGTTCTGATAGCCTTGGCGTACCGGGCTGCGCCTCAACCAGATAGATATCCCGACGCACGCCAGGTGGACAGGTTGCCAGCAGAATAGCGGCATAATTAGCCTGTTCGGCGGCAATCCGGCTGCCCTCGCCCCGGCGAATAATCTGCGTCCGGGCGCTTTGCGGCTCCAGCAGCGTGGCGAACGGAATATTTAACGCCACGCACAGCGCCCAAAGCGTCTCCAGGCTAGGATTACCGTTCCCGGCTTCCAGCTGTGAAAGCGTGGATTTCGCAATTCCGGCCCTGCGGGCGACTTCCGCCAGCGACAGCCCCGTCCGCCCGCGTTCCCGCACCAAACTTTTTGCGATGGTGTCTATTGGCTGGGTCATAAAACTCCCCCACTGTTCGTTAAAATGAACGATTCGTTCGCTTGATATGGTAACAGATTGCGGTCATTATAATGGCGATTTCGTTCGATATGGAAAACATAAGATGATGCGAGAACATCTCCGCACCCTGCCCGGAGACACCAAAAAAGCGATATTTCTGGTCTGCCTGGCCGTCGGCGTCGTGGGCGTCTCCTACGGCTCGCTGGCGATGGCCTACGGGTTCCCACTCTGGCTACCGGTTCTGGCTTCTTTTGTCGTGCTGGCGGGGGCATCCGAATTTATGTTTATCGGCATTATTGCCAGCGGCGGGAATCCTTTTGCCGCCGCGATGGCCGGCCTGCTGGTTAATGCCCGGCATATTCCGTTTGGCGTCGCCGTAAGGGAACTGGTAGGCACGCGGCTGCTAAGCCTGCTGGGCTGCCATATCATGAACGACGAGAGCGTGGTGTTCGGTCTGTCTCAGACCACGCCTGAAAAACGCAAAGCCGCCTACTGGCTCTGCGGGGCTGGCGTCGCGCTCTTCTGGCCCGCAGGAACGCTGCTTGGCGCAGGCGTGGGCAGTCTGCTTCCCTCCCCGGAGGTTATCGGGCTGGATGCCGTTTTCCCGGCGATTCTGCTGGCGTTGGTGATCCCGGCGTTTAAAAGCCGCACCACTTTGGTTCGCGCCTCGACCGGAGCCGCCATTTCCCTTGCCGCCACGCCTTTCGCCCCCGTTGGGCTGCCGGTACTGCTTTCAATGCTGGGCCTGCTGGCGAGGAAAAAATAATGACCAATACATTGACCGTGCTTGCCGCCCTGGCCGTGCTTTCTGCGGGAACCTGGCTAATGCGCTTCAGTGGCGCAAAACTGGGCAGCAAACTGGCGCTCTCCGAACGTTCGCAAAAACTGCTTAACGACGGGGCAACGACCCTGCTGTTTTCGGTGGCGCTGGCAACCACCTTTTTTGAAGGCGCCCACTTCGCCGGATACGCCAGGTTTGCAGGCGTTGCCGTGGCCGTAATCCTTGCCTGGCGCAAAGTACCGCTGATTTTTGTCATTATCGCCGCGGCGCTGGTTACCGCGCTCCTGCGCCTCGCCGGTCTTCACTGATGGGCTGCCGCTTTTGCGCGGCCCTTCGCATATCCCGCCTTAACCGCAGCGCAACAAAACGCCTTCCTTGCTCGTTTTTACCTTGCTGACAAACCTTTAAATCACTTTTGATTTGCCGAATAGTTTCGCCCTGGGATTATCGCTAGAGTAGCCAGGTTCCGTGCTGACACCGCCCCTCACCCCGGCCCTCTCCCCAAAAGGGAGAGGGAGAAAACAGGAACAGCGTCCTCTCCCTTCAGGGCCAGGGAGAAAACAGGAACAGCGCTCTCACTCCGCAGAGGAGAAAACAAACTGCGGTGAATTTTTTGTCCCCTCTCCCCTCAGGAGCCAGGGAAAAAACAGCAAACAGCGTCCTTACTCCGCAGAGGAGAAAACAAACTGCGGTGAATTTTTTTGTCCCCTCTCCCCTCAGGGGAGAGGGTTAGGGTGAGGGGAACAAACAACAATGGCTTAAGAAAAACACCAAAGAGGCGTGGCCAGATGGCAATAAAACAACCACTCAACATTATCCTGTTATTAATTGTTACCGCACTCTTCTCCGGCCAGACCATGGCTGAACGCCACGGACATGAATACTTCGTGGTGAAAGATATGGATATTCAGCTTAGCCACCAGGCAGACAGCGATGAACTGCGCCAGGCGGCAGAAGATTCCGCTGATGATTTTCGCGAACACCATCATGCGGTCACCCACAGGCGGCCAGCCACCTATTTGCGTTAAGTCGATTTTCAGCAATCGTTAGTAAATTTTCTTCGTTCTCATCCTTTATTGCCTGAGTTGTTATGGGTTTCAAGGCGCTGCGCGCGCCGCTAACAATCAGACAATAAAGGATAACACCATGCCATCATCGCTTCGCCAGAACACGATCGCTCGCGGTCTGGCATTAGCAGCGGCCTTTGCTGCTTTTAACACCAGCGCCGCCCCGGTAAAAGGCGGGGAATTGATCTACCTGGAACAACAGGCTCACACCAACCTTTACCCTCCGGCCGGGGGCTTTTACCCGAACGGCGGCATTCTGAACCAAATTACCGACAAACTGACCTGGCAAAACCCAAAAACGCTGGAAGTAGAACCGTGGATTGCCGAATCCTGGACCAGCAATGCCGACAAAACCGAATACACCTTCAAGCTGCGCCCTGGCGTGACTTTCTCCGACGGCACCCCGCTGGACGCCAGTGCAGTCGCCAAAAACTTCGATACCTACGGCCTCGGTAACAAAGCCCTGCGCCTGCCGGTATCGGAGGTGATCAACAACTACGATCATAGCGAGGTTATTGACCCGCTGACCGTCAAATTCTTCTTCAAAAAACCGTCGCCGGGCTTTTTACAGGGCACGGCCACCATCGGCTCCGGCCTGGTTTCCCTGAAAACGCTGTCCCGCACCTTTGACGAACTGGGCGATGCCCGCAATATCATCGGTTCCGGTCCGTTCGTGGTGCAAAACGAAACCCTGGGCCGCGAAGTCGATCTGGTGGCGCGAAAAAACTACCAGTGGGGGCCTAAAAACAGCCCTCAGCAGGGACCCGCTAACCTCGACGGCATTAAGATTCTGGTGACGCCGGAGGACAGCGTGCGCATCGGCGCGCTGCTGGCGGGCCAGGCGGACTTTATTCGTCAGGTGCAGGCTTATGACGAAAAACAGGCCACCGATCAAAAGTTCCCGATCTACGCGGCACCTACCCGGGGCGTGAACGACGGCATAGCGCTACGCCCGGATAACCCGCTGGTGGCTGACGTCAACGTTCGCCAGGCGCTGCTCCACGGCACCAACGCTCAGCAGGTTGTCGACACCCTCTTCTCCGCTAACTACCCGGTTGCCACGTCGGTGATCGCCAGCACCGCAGCGGGCTATGTTGACCTGCGCGATAAGCTGAAATATGACCCGGCGCTGGCCAACAAGCTGCTCGATGAAGCCGGATGGAAAAAAGGCAGCAACGGCGTTCGCCAGAAAGACGGCAAGCCGCTGGCGCTGACCATTTACGAATCCCTGCCGCAGCCGCAGAACAAAGAAGTGCTGCAGCTGGTTGCCCAGCAGTGGAAGCAAATCGGCGTGGGCCTGAGCGTACGCGCCGGGGACGCAGGCAGCCGCGTGCTGGACACCAACAATCCGCAAAAAACCGGAGTAAACGTCATCGAAGTGGGCCGCGCCGACCCGGACGTGATCAAAAGCCAGTTTCACCCGGCCAACCGCGATGCGCTGCTGCAAAAAGGCGGCCTCAGCGCCACCTCGCAGTTCACCGACGACAAGCTGAATGCCCTGCTGGTGGGGATCTCTTCTGAAGTGGATCCACAGAAACGTCTGGCGCTGGCGGGCGATGCCCAGCGCTATCTGATAGACCAGGCCTACGTCATCCCGATCTTTGAAGAGCCGCAGGTTTTTGCCGGTGCGCCGTGGCTGAAAGGCGTGGCATTTGAAGCGGTTGGGCGCCCGTCGTTCTACGCCGCCTGGCTTGAAAAACACTAAGGGGCAACCATGACACGTTATCTGGCCGGGCGCGTGGCCCAGGCATTGCTGGTACTGTGGGCGGCCTATAGCGTGTCGTTCATTCTTTTGCAGCTTTTGCCGGGCGATGCCGTCCTGATCAAATTCCAGAACCCGGATCTCGGCCTCAGCGCCGAACAAATTCAGGAGATGCGGGTGATCTATGGCGAAAGCACCCCGCTCTGGCAGCAATATTTGACGACCCTCGGTCATATGCTGCGAGGGGAGTTTGGCTACTCCATCGAGGCTGGCGTGTCCGTCAGTCAGCTGATTGCCGCCAATCTACCTTCAACGCTGCGCCTTGCCGGACTGGGGTTCGCCGCCGCGATCATTCTCGCCGTGGGCATTTCGGCGGCCTCCACCCTGGCTCCGCTTCGCTGGCTGAGAACGCTATTTGCCAACCTTCCGGCGCTGTTCATTGCCGTGCCGACGTTTTGGCTCGGTATTGCGCTTATCCAGCTGTTTTCTTTCCAGTGGCGGCTGATTCCGGTGATCAATCCCGGTTTCTGGCAGGGGCTGATTTTGCCGGTCGCCACGCTTGCGGTGCCCATTAGCGCCCCGCTGGCCCAGCTTCTGATGCGAAATATCGACCAGGTGCTGACTCAGCCGTACGTCGCCGTGGCCAGGGCAAAAGGCGGCAGCCGCGCCGGCGTACTGTGGCGGCATGTAGCCCGCAACGCCCTGCTGCCGGTGCTGACCGTGGCCGGTTTGCTGCTGGGCGAGCTGATTGCCGGGGCGCTGATCACCGAAACCGTATTTGGCCTTAACGGCCTGGGCCAGCTTACGCAGCGGGCGGTGAATAATCAGGATGTCGCCGTGCTGCAGGCGGTGGTGATGATCTCCGCCCTGAGCTTCGTGGCCATTAATCTGCTAGTGGATGTGCTTTATCCCCTGCTCGATCCGCGCCTTAAATCTATTCGGGGAGTCATCGCATGACGACCGTTGATATTAATACTCCGCTGCCGCGCCGGGCGGTAAGCCGCTTTTCGGGCCTGCGCGCTAACGTTCAGCCCGGTCTTTGGCTGGCCTGGTTAACGCTGATTATTGTCGCGCTTTGGGCGCTGTTCCCGGCGCTATTCACCCAGTGGAGCCCAACCGAAGGCGTCCCGGGCGCGCAGCGCCTTGCGCCTCAGGCCGGACACTGGCTGGGCACCGATCAGCTTGGCCGCGATCTCTACGCGCGAATCGTCTGGGGCGCATCACATTCGCTCTCCGGCGCGCTGGTGGCCGTAGCGCTTGGTTTGGTGGTCGGCACCGCGCTTGGCGTCCTGGCCGGGGCAACCGGCGGTAAAACAGAACACGCGCTCATGCGCGGCGTGGATGTGCTGCTGGCCATTCCCGGCCTGCTGCTGTCGCTTAGCGTGATTATTTTGCTTGGTTTCGGCACCGTAAACGCCGCTATTGCCGTGGGCGTGACGTCTATTGCGAACTTTACCCGCCTCGCCCGCGCAGAAGTGGTTCGCATTCGCCACAGCGATTACGTCGAGGCGGCGGTTGGCAGCGGGGGCACATTCCTGCAGGTGCTTTGGCGGCATATTTTGCCGAATGCTTTGACCTCGGTGTTCGCCTTTGCCGCGCTGCAGTTCGGCTCCGCCATTCTGGCGCTGTCTACCCTGAGTTTTCTGGGCTACGGCACGCCGCCGCCGACGCCGGAATGGGGCCTGTTGATCGCCGAAGGCCGGAACTACCTGGCAACGGCCTGGTGGCTTTCCACCTTCCCCGGCGTGGTTGTCGTGGCCGTCGTGCTTGCCGTCAACCGTCTTAGCCACCATTTTGCCCGGAGATCGTCATGAGTACGCCGCTGCTAAAAATCACCGATCTGAGCATCGCCTGGCGCCAGCGCGACGGTAACAAACGCGTGGTGCATAACGCCTCCTTTAGCCTGAACGCCGGTGAGGTACTGGCGATTGTGGGCGAATCCGGCTCAGGGAAAACCACCCTCGCCCAGTCGATTATTGGGCTGCTGGGCGACAACGGCGTAATTGAATCCGGTGAAATTCAGCTCAACGGGGAAACCATCAGCCGCTGGTCTGAACGCCAGCTCGATACCCTGCGCGGAGCCAGCATCAGCCTGATCCCGCAGGATCCGGGCAGTTCTCTGAATCCGGTAAAAACCATCGGCGAACAAGTGGCAGAGGTGCTAAAACTCCACACCCGACTGCCTAAAGCCGAGCGGGAAAGCCAGGTTGTGGCGCTGCTTGAAAAAGTGGGTCTGAGCCATCCGGCGCAGCGCGCGGGACAATATCCGCACCAGCTTTCTGGCGGGATGAAACAGCGGGTGCTGATCGCCATGGCTATCGCCCTGAAACCCGCGCTGATTATCGCCGATGAGCCGACCAGCGCGCTGGACGTTACGGTGCAGAAACGCATTCTTGATTTGTTGGATACCCTGCGGCGCGAGTCCGGTACGGCGGTGCTGTTTGTGACGCACGACCTGGCGCTGGCCGCCCAGCGTTCCGACCGTATTCTGGTGTTTCGCGACGGACGAATTCAGGAAGCGGGTCCAACGGCAGACGTTGTGAAGCAGCCTAAAAACCCCTATACCCGCCAGCTGTTTGCCGATGCGCCAGGGCTGTCGCGCACGCTCCGAGCCTGGCCTTTACGCGCCCCACAAACGGCGGCCATCGAAATCCGTAATCTCAGCCAGCACTTCTCCCTGGGGAAAGGCAGTGACCAGACGCTCCGGGCTCTGGACAATGTGTCATTTACCGTAGCCAAAGGCACCACCCACGCGCTGGTTGGCGAGTCCGGTTCCGGTAAATCTACGCTGGCGCGCATTCTGCTTGGCTTCCAGAAGCCGGACAGCGGGCAAGTGCTGATCGACGGCATCGACACCACCGATCTCAGCCCGGAAGCACGCCGCCAGCTCCGGCAGAAAATTCAGCTGGTGTACCAGAACCCCTTTGCCTCGCTCGATCCGAGCCAGACGCTCTTTCGCATCATTGAGGAGCCGCTGCTTAACTTCGGCAAGCTGTCGAAGGCCGAACGGCGCGCCAAAGTAGAAGCGATTACCGAACGCGTGGCGCTCCCGCTGGAGGCGTTGACCCGCAAACCTCGGGAGCTTTCCGGCGGGCAGCGGCAGCGAGTGGCTATTGCCCGCGCGCTGATTCTGGAACCGCAAATTCTGGTGCTGGATGAGGCCACCTCTGCGCTGGATGTCACTGTGCAGGCACAGATTCTGCGCCTGCTCGACGATTTGCAGCAGCAGCTCGGCCTCAGCTACCTGTTTATCTCCCACGACCTCGCTACCGTGCGCCAGCTGGCGCACAGCGTTTCGGTGCTGCGCGCCGGAGAACTGGTGGATAACGGCCTGATTGCCGACGTATTTAACGCTCCGGCCAGCGATTACACCTGGCAGTTGCTGAACGCTATTCCCGATATTGGCTTTGACCATAAGGACGTTGCATGACCTTCAAACGACTGGGCTTTTTTACCCGCCTGCTTGACCACGCCCCGGCAGCCGAACGGTACCGGCTGGCAACGGAGCAAATTATTCACGCCGAATGGCACGGGTTTGATACCGCCTGGGTGGCGCAGCACCACTTCCACGAAGCCGAAGGCGGCCTACCCGCCCCGCTAGTGTTTCTGAGCCACGTGGCGGCACACACCCGGCGTATTCGCCTGGGAACGGGGATTATTACCCTGCCGATGGAATCCGCGCTGCGCGTGGCCGAAGACGCGGTTGTCCTGGATCTGCTGAGCGGCGGGCGATTTGAGCTTGGGGTAGGCTCCGGCGGTACGCCGGGCTCCTTTCCGGCATTTGGGTTACAAAGCGCGGACAGGGGCAAAATTTACGCCGACAACCTCGCATCACTGCGCTCAGCTCTGAACGACGAGCCGCTTTCGGGCACGGATAATCATCTTTACCCGGCCTCTTCGCAGTTAAAAAACCGCATCTGGCAGGCGACTTTTTCCGTTGACGGCGGCGCGCGGGCTGGAAAAGCGGGCGACGGGCTGATGCTTTCCCGCACTCAGCCTCGCCAGGCCGGCGCGCTGGATACCCCGCTGGATGAGATACAAAACCCGATCATCGATGCCTATCTGGACGCCTTGCCCGACGGCGTTGAACCTCGCATCCTGGGCTCCAGAACCGGGTTTGTCACCGACGACGGCGAGCTGGCAAGGCAGCTCGCGGCCAAAGGGCTGCGCCAGCAGGCAGAGCAGCACCGGGCGCAGGGGCATCCGGTGCCGGGCGATACCCTGGATAGCCATATTGCCGCGTTTGACGTTCACCTGGGTACGCCGCAGCAGGTCATTGCCTCGCTGACGCGCGACAGCACCCTCCAGCGCGTGACCGACCTTTCGTTCCAGGTACACTCCATCGATCCGCCGCACGCTTACATATTGCGTTCTATTGAATTGCTGGCGCAGCAGGTTGCCCCGGCGCTCGGCTGGGTTCGCAGCAGCGCCCGCCCAACCTCTATATCGTCATTGTCTAAGGAGTCATTATGAGTCATTCGGATTTGCTCAATCATCTGGCGAACGTCATTCCCGGCACCGCGCTTGCAAAAGCGCGGGAAACCCGCGAGGCGGCAACAACCCACGCGCAGGGAAGCTATGAGGCGCTTTTCGGCGAGTCCAGCTCAAGTGGCCTGACGCTGGTAGACAGGCTACATCTCGCCAGGCGAGTGGCGGACTGGCACGACGATGCCCGACTCACGGATCATTATACCCAGCGGCTGGCAGGCAAACCCGCCGGCGAACGCTTCAGCACCTGGCTCAGTCATGCCGAGAAACTGAGTTTCCAGCCGGTGCAGGCTGGCCCCCAGGACGTCAAAGCGCTGATTCAGGCGGGCTTCAGCGAAGAAGAAATTGTGACAGCGTCACAAATTATTGGCTTTGTGGCCTTCCAGAGCCGACTGCTGCGCGGCCTGCGCCTGATTGGCGGCCAACAGGCAAACGGTGAACAGGTTCGCATTCCTGCCGCCGGCGAGTGGCACCGCCAGCCGTTAACCGCCAGCGGCAAATCCGCCCCGGTGACGTTTACCCAGGCCGAGCTTAACTGGGAACCCTGGATAGCCGCCCTGCCTTATGCGGAATTCGCCCCGGACCAGCAGGAAACCCTGAAACGTTTTGGGCACCAGGACTCGGATTATTTCCGCCTGCTGGGCCGCAATCTGCCGGTGCTGGAACAGCGCACGCTTACCGACAAAGGTATTTTCTATACGCCGGGCGGTTTGCCCCGCGCCGAGCGAGAACTCGCCGCCACGGTTGCCAGCAAGATCAACGGCTGCATTTATTGCGCCTCCGTGCACGCCCGCAAGGCCAGTCAGCTGTCAAAACAGAACGACGCGATTGAACGTCTGCTTGCCATCGAGCCGGGTGGGACGCTGAGCGACGGGCAGTCCCCGCGCTGGCAGGCGGAAATTAACTTTTCTGCGGCGCTATCCGCCACTCCGGCGAGCGCCAATACGCAGCAGATACAGGCCCTGAGGGAACGGGGATTAAGCGAGCTTGAGTTGTTGGATTTGGTGCAGTCCACGGCCTTTTTCGCATGGGCCAACCGTCTGATGCTAACATTGGGTGAGCCATTTAACTGATTGCAGGCAGGCAAACGTGCCGGGGAAAGATTATCCACCGGCACGCTTAAGTGAAACCGTCACGGATGATTAATGATTCGCCGCCTGACGAAGATCGCACACCCGGATAGCTTTTCCTTCTGAACGCGGCAGGCTGCCGCAGTTCACAATGGTGATATCCGTTGAAATCCCCACCATCGACTTAATGCGGTGCCGCAGCTCGTGGCAAACCGCGCAGCGCTGCTCGTGACTGAGGTACAGGCTGCTCTCCTTCAGCTCCACCTTGATCGCCAGGGTATCCAGATGGCCGCGACGGTGCACCTCCAGCTGATAATGCGGCGCCAGGTGCTGGAATTTCAGGATCTCCTCTTCCAGCTGGGACGGGAACACATTCACGCCCCGGATAATCAGCATATCGTCTGAACGACCGGTAATCTGATCCATACGGCGCATGGTACGAGCGCTGCCCGGCAGCAGTCGCGTGAGGTCGCGGGTGCGGTAGCGGATCACCGGCAGCGCCTCTTTGGTTAGCGTAGTGAACAGCAGTTCGCCGTGCTCGCCGTCGTCCAGCGGGACACCGCTCTGCGGGTCAACGATTTCCGGGTAGAAATGGTCTTCCCAAATCGTCGGGCCATCGCGGGATTCAAGGCATTCCATCGCCACGCCCGGCCCCATCACTTCCGACAGGCCGTAGATATCCAGCGCGGTAATGCCCAAGCGACGTTCGATTTCCGCCCGCATCGCTTTGGTCCACGGCTCAGCACCAAAGACCCCGACGCGCAAAGAGCAGCCGCTGGCGTCGCCGCCCATCTGGCGTTCCAGCTCTTCAATCAGGTTCAGGCACCAGGACGGCGTGACCATGATCATGTCCGGTTTAAAATCACGGATCAGCTGCGCCTGTTTTTCCGTCTGTCCGCCGGACATCGGAATCACTGTCGCCCCGAGGCGCTCTGCGCCGTAGTGCGCTCCCAGCCCGCCGGTAAATAACCCGTAGCCGTAGGAGACGTGAATTTTATCTTTGGGCGTTCCGCCTGCGGCACGCAGCGAGCGAGCCACGAGGTTAGCCCAGGTATCAATGTCATTTTGGGTGTAACCCACAACCGTGGGTTTTCCGGTAGTGCCGGAGGAGGCATGGATGCGAACAACCTGCTCCATCGGTACCGCAAACGTATCGAAAGGATAGTTATCGCGCAGATCCTGCTTGGTGGTGCACGGGAACAGGCGAATATCTTTCAGCTCTTTAAAATCGTCAGGGTGTACGCCCACGGCGTCAAATTTGCGCTTATACATCGGGACGTTGCTGTAGGCATGGTTCAGCGTCCATTTCAGGCGCTGCGTTTGCAGGGCCTGAAGCTCATCCAGCGATGCGGTTTCAATCGATTCCAGCTTAGTTTCAGAGGTTATCATTATTAGGGTACTCGCAGGTTTGACTAACTCACACGCTCAAGGACCAGGGCAATCCCCTGACCCACACCGATACACATGGTGCAAAGGGCATACCGCCCGCCGCGCCGGTGCAGCTCCAGGCTGGCCGTTAACGCCAGTCTGGCACCGCTCATTCCCAGCGGGTGCCCTAAGGCAATCGCGCCGCCGTTAGGGTTCACATGTGGGGCATCATCCGGGAGCCCCAGCTGGCGAAGCACGCCGAGCGCCTGCGCGGCGAAAGCTTCGTTGAGTTCAATCAGATCCATGTCGTGGATGCTTAAGCCGGTCATCTCCAGCACTTTACGTACCGCAGGCACCGGCCCCAGGCCCATCAGGCGAGGCTCCACGCCCGCCGTCGCCATCGCGACAATGCGTGCCCTGGGCGTCAGGCCATGCTGCAGCGCGGCGGCTTCGCTGGCGATAAGCAGCGCCGCCGCCCCGTCGTTGACGCCGGAAGCATTGCCCGCCGTCACGACACCGTTCGCGCGGAACGGCGTTTTTAGCGCCGCCAGCTGTTCAAGCGTGGTTTCCGCACGCGGGTGTTCGTCTTCCCTTACTTCCGTCACCGCGCCTTTGCGACCGCTTAGCGTGACCGGCACAATCTCTTCGGCCAGAATGCCTTTCTGCTGCGCGAGAGCGGTGCGCTGCTGGCTGCGAAACGCAAACCGATCCTGGTCTTCGCGGCTTATTTTTAACAATTCCGCTACATTCTCTGCCGTTTCCGGCATGCTGTCAGTACCAAATTGTGTTGCCATGAGCGGGTTCACAAAACGCCAGCCAATAGTGGTATCAAACATCTCGGCCTGGCGCTGGAACGGCGAGCTGGCTTTGCCCATCACAAACGGTGCCCGGGACATAGATTCCACGCCGCCCGCCAGCATCAGCTGAGCGTCGCCCGCTTTGATGGCGCGAGCCGCAAAGCCCACGGCATCCAGCCCGGAGCCGCACAGCCGGTTAATCGTGGTGCCCGGTACGCTCTGGGGTAAACCGGCCAGCAGCGTCGCCATGCGCGCCACGTCGCGGTTATCCTCCCCGGCCTGGTTCGCACAGCCAAAAATCACGTCGTCCACCGCGCTCCAGTCGAGTTTTGGGTAGCGCGCCAGTAGCGCCTTTAGCGGCAGCGCGGCCAGGTCATCCGCCCGCACGCCCGAAAGCGCGCCGCCGTAGCGACCAATCGGGGTGCGTACCCCATCGCAAATAAAAGCCTGACTCATAATTTTTCTCCCGCAACCGTCGTCCCGATGCGATGCGCGCGGCCACGAAACAGCGCCAGCGTCTTCTCGTCCTGATTGATTATTTCGATGTCGTAGACGCCGGTCTGCCGTCCCTGCTGTCGCACCCGGGCCACCGCTTTAAGCCGATCCCCGGCCTTACCAGGGCGCAGAAATTCAATGCTGCAGCCGGAGGCCACCGCCGCCAGCCCCTGGCTGTTGCAGGCGTAGGCAAAAGCGGTATCCGCCAGGGTAAACAGCTGCCCGCCGTGGCAGGTCTGGTGCCCGTTAAGCATCGCTTCCGTAATGGTCATGGTAAGCAGCGCGAAACCGTCGCCCATCTCAACCACGTCAATGCCCATCTGTCTGGCGCAGTTGTCCCGCGCGTACATCAGGCGGGCGTTATCCCAGGCGTTAGTGCTCATGTTGGTTCTCCAGCAGCGCGCGCTGGCGCAGTAAAGAGGTCGGGCGGTAGCGTTCTTCGCCGTAATGGCGCTGCAGATTTTCCAGCAGCGTGAGGATGTTTTGCCAGCCCAGCCGGGCTCCCCAGGCCAGCGGCCCGTGCGGATAGTTCACGCCGAGCTGCATGGCAGTATCGATGTCGGCTTCCGCGGCCACGCCTTTTTGCAGCGCGTCCAGCGCCTCGTTGGCGAGCATCGCCACGGTGCGCCAGGCCAGCATGCCGGGATAGTCGTTAATCACCAGCACCTGTTTGCCCTGCTGCTGGAAGTAATGGGTCACCTTCGCCAGTTGCTGCGGCGTAACCGAAGCCGACGGCGCCAACACTTCCAGCGAAGACTCGGCCAGCCTGTCCCGCAGCACCACCGGGCGTTTAAGCCCGGCCGACATGGCGGTGGCGGTAATGCCGCGGGTTATGGCGACAACGATACCGTCAATTTCAAGGTTTTTACCGGACTGAGAGACCTGGTTCGCTGCAAATTCGGCAGGCACTTGAGGCTGAAACTCCGGTTTCGCCTCAAGCGGCCAGCGATAAACGCCCTGCCCGGTTTTCTTGCCCAGCCGCTTACCAAGGACCAGTTCCTGCTGGGTGAGCGAAGGCAGGAAACGGCGCTCCTGCCAGAAGGCGTTAAACACCGAGCAGGTGACGGCGAAGTTGACGTCCTGACCTATCAGATCCGTTAACGCCAGCGGCCCCATCGGGAAGCCTGCCCCGTCGCGTAACGCGGCATCGATAGCCGCCGCCGGGGCAACCTGCTCCTCCAGCGCGCGCCAGGCTTCGGCATAAAAAGGCCGTGCCACGCGGTTAACGATAAAGCCCGGCGTGGAATGGCAGCGCACCGGCTGTTTTCCCCAGCGCAGCGCCAGCTCGCAAAGCCGCTCAGCAATCTCCGGCGAGGTTTCCAGGCCGCTGACCACTTCGACCAGTTTCATCACCGGCGCAGGGTTAAAGAAATGCAGCCCGACCACGCGCGCCGGATGGCTGATGCCGCTGGCGATGGCGGTGATAGAAATGGATGAGGTATTGCTGGCAAAGACGGTATCGGCGCCGCAAACCGCTGCTAATTCACGGAAAATAGCCTGCTTGACGTCAAGTTGTTCGGCGGCAGCCTCAATCACCAGCGCGGCCTGAGCCAAATCTGCCAATGTTTCTGCCGGATGCAGCCGGGCAAGCGTCGACTGGCGAAGCGTATCGTCCAGTTTGCCTTTGGCTACGCGGGCGCTGAGCGCGGTATCAATGCCGTCAATCGCGCGCTTTGCCGCACCGGGCTGAATGTCATACAGCCACACCGCATGGCCCGCGCTGGCGGCTACCTGGGCAATACCTGCGCCCATGGTGCCGCTGCCAATCACCGCAATCACGGCCTCGGGAGTAAACATGCTTATTTCCCCTTAAAGGTGGCCGGACGCTTCGCCAGAAAAGCAGACACCCCTTCGCGGTAATCTTCGCTGCGGCCAGCCAGGCGCTGATAGTCGCGCTCCAGGTCGAGCTGGGCGTCCAGGGTGTTGGTTTCCGAGGCGTAAAGCGCCTGCTTGATAAGCCCCAGCCCAAAGGTCGGCTGAGTAGCAAAATGCTGAGCCAGCTGGCGGGCGGTATCGCTGAGCTGTTCATCATCGACGACTTGCCAGATCATGCCCCAGTCATGTGCCTGTTCCGCGGTTAGCGTGTCGCCGAGCAACGCCAGCCCCATAGCACGCGCCCGCCCGGTCAGGCGGGGTAAGAACCAGGTGCCGCCGCAGTCAGGCACCAGCCCCAACTTGCTGAAAGACATAATGAATTTTGCTGAACGCGCGGCGATAACCATGTCACAGCCCAGCGCCAGCGTAGCCCCGGCTCCCGCCGCCACGCCGTTAACCGCCGCAATCACCGGCTTCGGCAATTTCGCCAGGCGGCGCAGCAGAGGGTTATAAAACGTTTCAACCGAGTAGCCGAGGTCCGGCGCTTCGCCGCTTGGGTCAACGTTACGGTCGTTGAGATCCTGCCCGGCACAGAAGCCGCGCCCTGCGCCGGTGATAAGCAGACAGCGGATGGTGTCATCCCGCTCAGCCTGGGTGAGGATTTCCGCCAGCTGGCGATGCATTTCGTCGTTGAAACTGTTCAGCCGCTCCGGGCGGTTGAGGGTCAGGGTCATCACCCCGCTTTGCACATCGCTGACAATAAAGCTCATGATTAACGTCCTTTGAATTCAGCCGGTCGTTTTTCCAGAAAAGCGGCAATGCCTTCCCGACGATCTTCGGTAGCAGCGAGCAGCGTAAACAGCTGACGCTCCTGAAGCAGCCCCTGACTCAGGCCCGTGTTTTGCGCCTGTTGAAGCGCATTTTTGGCGGCCTGCAGCGCCAGCGGCGCATGACGGGCAATACCGGCGGCAAGCTTCTGCGCATATTCCAGCGTTAGGGCTGCGGGATGCACTTCGGCGACCAGCCCGGCACGTAAAGCCCGATCCGCGTCGATCGCTTCGCCGCTCAGCACCATGCGGTAAGCCAGCGCTTTGCCTACACTACGAATAAGCCGCTGCGTGCCGCCCGCGCCGGGCATAATTCCCAGCGTGATTTCCGGCAGGCCGAAGCGCGCGTTATCCCCGGCGACGATGATGTCGCTCAGCAGCGCCAGCTCGCAGCCAGCCCCAAACGCATAGCCGTTGACGGCAGTAATCAGGGGTTTAGGGAAACGTTCGAGGCGCGCCCAAAGCTGTGGTCGGGGATCGTTAAGCGTGGCGGGCATATCCCGGCTTGCCATCTCTTTCAGATCGGCTCCGGCAGCAAAAAAACGTTCGTTGCCGGTAATGACCACGGCACCGATGGAAGCGTCCTGCTGCGCAGCTTCGAGCGCTTCGGCAATCAGCGCCAGCAGCGCGTTGTTGAGGGCGTTCCGCGCCTGCGGGCGGTTCAGCGTCAGGGTTAACACCCGGCCATTTTGCTGGCTAAGAAGTTCGCTCATCACAGCCCCTGCGCATCAAAATCGAGCACCACGTCGTCGCCCTTCGGCAGCGCCTGGCAGCTCAGCACATAGCCTGCGGCCAGCTGATCCGGCTCCAGGCTGTAGTTGACGCCCATTTCCACTTCCCCCTGCAGCACTTTGCAGCGGCAGGTGGCGCAGACGCCGCCTTTGCAGGCATACGGCAGATCCGCCCCCTGGCGCAGCGCCGCGTCGAGAATGCTTTCGTCCCCGGCGGTCAGGGTAATCTGGCGATCTACGCCGTCCTGGCGCAGGGTGACGGTTTTACCCGCCGCCTGAGCGCGGGAACGGGCACCCGGCGCAATGCCCGGCGTGTTGAAATGTTCGAGGTAGATATCCTGCGGCGCGACGCCCATCTCTTTCAGCGCGGTTTCGGTGGCCTGCATCATGCTTTGCGGGCCGCAGATAAAGGTGCGATCGAAGCCTTTAACGTCCAGCAGATGGTCGCCGAGCTGTTTCACCTTCTCGCCGTCGAGTCGACCGCTAAGCAGGTCACTGTCCGATCTTTCCTGGCTGAACAGGTAAATCAGCTGCAGGCGCTGCGGGTAGCGGTCTTTCAGGTCGGCCAGCGCCTGACGGAACATCATGCTGGCGCTGCTGCGGTTGCCGTAGACCAGGGTCACGCTGCTTTCTGGCTCGGTGGCGAGCGTGGCGCCGATAATAGCCAGCATCGGCGTGATGCCGGAGCCGACGGCGAGCGCCAGATAGTTCCCGCGCGTTTCCGCCTCTGGCTGATAGCCGAACGTCCCCTGCGGCACCATTACCTCAAGCAACATCCCGGCGGCTAAATCGCTGACCGCGTATTGTGAAAAACGGCCGCCTTCAATGGCTTTTACCGCCACGCAGATTTCACCGGGATTGTCAGCGCGGCAGATGGAATAGCAGCGGCGCAGCTCTTCCCCGCCCAGCCGGGCTTTCAGCGTCAAATGCTGGCCTGGGCGGAAGCGATATTGCCCTTGCAGCGCATCCGGCACCGCAAAGGTGATCGCTACCGCCTCAGCGGTTTCGGGTTCGATACGTGCCACTTTCAGGGAATGAAACATTGTCATGGCATCCTCAAATACATTTAAAGTAATCAAAGGGTTCCCGGCAGCTGTTGCAGCGATAAAGCGCTTTACAGGCCGTGGATCCGAATTCACTGATGAGCGACGTGTGTTCGCTCCCGCAGCGTGGGCAAGTCACCTGGGCGGCGACCGTCGCGTGGCAGGCATGTCCCTGCGGTGGGCTGATGCCGTATTCGCGCAGCCGGGCTTTAGCCTCCGGCGACATCCAGTCCGTCGTCCAGGCGGGATGCAACACTTGCCTGATATGCACCGGACTTAGCTTTGCGCCTTCCAGCGTTTCCCGGATAGCGGCCAGTAAAAATTCAGTGGCTGGGCAGCCGGAATAGGTTGGCGTAAAACCGATGTGCCAGCCGTCCTGACGGTGCTCAACGCTGCGCACCATGCCGAGATCGGTGATGGTCAGCACCGGGATTTCCGGGTCACTGATTTCACTCAGCAGACGCCAGACGTCGCGGACGGCAGCGGGCTGAAGCGTGGCGGTTTGCATCCTCTCCTCCTTACCACTGCTGGTTCGGGTACGCGCGCTGCAGATACTGCATTTCAGCCAGCAGCGGGCCGAGGTGTTCGGTGTGTAAGCCTTGCTTACCGCCGGTGCGGTATGGCTGCTCTGCCGGTGCCTGCAGCGAGGCATCGCTCAGCCCGGCGGTCACTTCTTGTATCCACTCGCCTTTGAGGCTGAGCGGATCGACGGCGATCCCCTGCGCCACCAGCCCGGCCTCCAGCTCATCGGCAACAAACATTTCGCCGCTGAAGCGCCACAGCTTGTTCAAAGCACTTTGCGTTTTTGCCTGCGAAAGCTCAGTGCCGTTGCCCAGGCGAACCAGCCAGCCGCGGCTGAAGCGCAGGTGATAGCGCACTTCTTTAATGGCTTTGGCTGCGATGGCCGCCAGCTGCGGATCTTTGCTTTCTACCAGGCGGCTGAACAGCGAGACGTGCCACGCGTCCAGCAGGTACTGACGCACCAGCGTTTCGGCGAAATCACCGTTAGGCTGTTCCGCCAGCAGCAGGTTGCGGTACTCGCGCTCGTCGCGGCCAAAGGCCAGCCTGTCTTCGTCGAGGTGCTCGCCTTCGCGTTCGGCGGCGTAGGTCAGGAAGTTGCGCGCCTGGCCGAGCAGGTCGAGGCCAATGTTGGCCAGCGCCAGATCAATCTCCAGCTCCGGCGCATGGCCGCACCA
Organism: Enterobacter sp. Cy-643; assembly: GCF_011752815.1. GTDB lineage: Bacteria > Pseudomonadota > Gammaproteobacteria > Enterobacterales > Enterobacteriaceae > Cedecea. The sequence continues at coordinate 1,217,022 of NZ_VWWV01000001.1, read as the reverse complement.
GGCGCTCAGGCGCTGGGCCAGCACAAGGCAGGTGTCGCCGAGGCGCAGGCTGTAGGTCGCTACAGGATCGAGTGTCATCGGCGGCCTCACATGTGCTCGATGCCGTCAGGCAGCGTGTAAAACGTTGGGTGGCGGTAGACTTTGCTGTCTGCCGGGTCAAAAAATTCCGGGCGTTCTTCCGGCTGGGAGGCGACGATTTCGCTCGCTTTCACCACCCAGATGGAGCAGCCTTCGCTGCGGCGGGTGTAGGCGTCGCGGGCATTTTCCAGCGCCATCTGGTCGTCGGCGGCGTGCAGGCTGCCAACGTGGCGATGGGACAGCCCTTTTTTATTGCGAATAAAGACTTCGTACAGCGGCCAGTAAATTTGGCTCATCTCTGACTCCTTCAGGCGGCGGTGCGGGCCTGTTGTTTTTCGGCATACGCAAGGGCGGCTTCGCGCACCCATGCCCCCTCTTCCCAGGCTTTACGCTTGGCGGCGAGGCGCTCTTCGTTGCATAAGCCGCGCCCGGCCACTACTTCGTTGAACTCCTGCCAGTCGATGTCGCCAAAGCGGTAATGGCCCGTGGCTTCATCGAAATACAGATCGAGATCCGGCACGGTCATGCCCAGCAACGCAACCTGCGGCACGGTATTGTCGACAAAGCGCTGGCGCAGCTCGTCATTCCCGAAGCGTTTGATTTTCCAGGCGAGACTTTGGGCACTGTTCGGCGAGTTGTCGTCGTTGGGGCCGAACATCATCAGCGCCGGCCACCAGAAGCGGTTAATGGCGTCCTGCAGCATCTGGCGCTGTTCGGGGCTGCCGTTCGCCAGCACGGTGCAGGCTTCGAACCCCTGCCGCTGGTGGAAGCTTTCTTCTTTGCAGATTTTTACCATCGCCCGGGCATACGGCCCGTAAGAAGTTCGGCACAGCGCGACCTGGTTAACGATGGCGGCCCCGTCCACTAGCCAGCCAATCACGCCGATGTCGGCCCAGTTGAGCGTCGGATAGTTAAAGATGGAGGAGTACTTCATCTTGCCGTCGAGCATCTTCTGGTAGATATCTTCCCGGGCGCAGCCGAGGGTTTCCGCCGCGCTGTAGAGATACAACCCGTGCCCGGCTTCATCCTGCACTTTGGCCAGCAGAATAGCCTTGCGGCGCAGGCTGGGGGCGCGAGTTATCCAGTTACCTTCCGGCAGCATGCCGACGATTTCCGAGTGCGCATGCTGGCCTATCTGGCGGATCAGCGTTTTACGGTAAGCCTCCGGCATCCAGTCCTGTGGTTCGATGGCGGTTTCCTGCTGGATGCGCTCATCAAAGCGTTCTTGTTCTGTCACGGCATCACCTTATGATTCAATCTAACTCAACAAAATGCGATATTGCGAATCACTTCATGATTAAAAGTTACAGATAAGTTAACGAAGATCGCAAAGATTACACAGCATGTTTGTGAGACTTATCACGTTAAATATCGTAAATATCATAATTATCATTGATATAAATCAATACCAAAAATCAAAAACGATCTTGATGTTAACAATTTATTAAATTACAGCTTGATTTTTATGATTCATAAAACCAACACTGTAATGATTGTATGCAGCATTTAATGGAGGGTGAGATGCAACAGTTAACCAGCTATCTGTCCGGGACGTGGTTTAGCGGCCAGGGAAAAGAAAGAACTATTTTTCATGCCGTTAGCGGCGAACCGCTGTGGCAGGTGACCAGCGAAGGGGCGGATATGGCGGCGGCAAAGCACTTCGCCATTGCGCAAGGTGGCAAAGCGCTGCAGGCGATGACGTTTATTCAGCGTGCCGCGATGTTAAAAGCGGTGGCTAAGCACCTGCTGGCGCAGAAAGAAACTTTCTACGACGTCTCTTATCAAACCGGCGCTACCCGCGCCGACAGCTGGGTAGACATTGAAGGCGGCATCAGCACGCTGTTTGCCTACGCCGGAATGGGCAACCGCGAGCTGCCGGACGACACGCTGTGGCCGGAAGACGAATTGATTCCTCTGTCAAAACAAGGCGGGTTTGCGGCTCGCCACGTGCTCACCTCTAAATCCGGCGTGGCGCTGCATATCAACGCGTTTAACTTTCCCTGTTGGGGCATGCTCGAGAAACTGGCGCCAACCTGGCTGGCCGGGATGCCCGCGATTATCAAGCCCGGCACGGCGAGCGCGCAGTTAACTCAGGTGATGGTGAAAGCGATTGTGGAATCAGGGCTGGTGCCGGACGGAGCGATAAGTCTCATCTGCGGCGGCGTGGGCGATCTTTTCGAGCAGCTGGATGAACAGGACGTGGTGACGTTCACGGGTTCAGCCAGCACCGGACAAAAGTTACGTTGTCACTCAAATATTGTTGCCCGTTCGATTCCTTTTACCATGGAAGCAGATTCTCTGAACTGCTGCGTACTGGCGGAAGACGTCACGCCGGAGCAGCCTGAGTTTGCGCTGTTCGTGCGGGAAGTCGTGCGCGAGATGACCGCCAAAGCCGGGCAAAAATGTACCGCCATTCGCCGGATCATCGTGCCGCAGAGCCGACTGGGTTCGGTAATTGAAGCGCTGAAAGCAAAACTGGAAAAAATACAGCCCGGCGATCCGGCACTAGAAGGCGTGCGCATGGGGGCGCTGGTCAGCCTTGAGCAGCGGGATGACGTGCAGCGGAAAGTCGACCAACTGGTTGCCGCCGGCTGTGATGTCCTGCTGGGCGGCAAGGCCGATACTGCCCGGCCGGGCGCGTTCTTCCCGCCGACACTGCTGCTTTGCCAGCAGCCGGACGAAACGCCCGCTGTGCATCAGCTTGAGGCCTTCGGCCCGGTGGCAACCGTGATGCCATATAGAGATGCTGAACATGCTATGACGCTGGCTCGCGCCGGCCAGGGCAGCCTGGCGGGTACGCTGGTGACCGCCGATGAGCAAACGGCCCGCCGCTTTATTCTCGGCGCGGCGCGCGCCCACGGACGCATTCAGGTGCTGAACCAGGAGTCTGCAGTGGAGTCAACCGGGCACGGTTCTCCGCTGCCGATGCTGGTGCACGGCGGCCCCGGCCGTGCCGGCGGCGGCGAAGAACTCGGCGGCCTGCGCGCGGTGAAGCACTATATGCAGCGCACCGCCATTCAGGGCAGTCCGACGATGCTCGCCGCCGTTAGCGGGCAATGGAACTACGGCGCTAAAGTACACGAGGACGCCGTGCACCCGTTCCGCAAGCATTTTGAGGAGCTGCGCATCGGGGAAAGTCTTCTGACCGCCCGCCGCACCGTCACCGAGGCCGATATCGCCAACTTCGCCAACCTGAGCGGCGACAGGTTCTATGCCCATACCGACAAAATTGGCGCGGCGGAGTCGTTCTTCGGCGAGCGCGTGGCGCACGGTTACTTTGTGGTGTCTGCCGCCGCCGGGCTATTTGTTGACCCAGGCGTCGGGCCGGTCATTGCCAACTACGGTATGGAAAACCTGCGTTTTATCGAGCCGGTAAAAATCGACGATACGATTCAGGTGCGCCTGACCTGCAAACGTAAAACCGCCAAACCGCAGAAGACGGCGGAAGATAAGCCGGTTGGCGTGGTGGAATGGGCGGTGGATATCACCAACCAGCATCAACAGATTGTTGCGCGCTATTCAATCCTGACGCTGGTTGCCCGTCTGCACGGTGATGTTGCCTGTTAGGCCTTAAACGTGAGTACGGCCAGGCATCGCGTCTGGTTTTTACCCTCACCCTAACCCTCTCCCTGGCAGGGAGAGTGAATAAACAACGAGTTCCATCGTTTCCCTCTCTGCCACGAAGGGAGAGGGAATAAATAACGAGTCCCATTGTTTCCCTCTCTGCCACGAAGGGAGAGGGAATAAATAACGAGTCCCATCGTTTCCTCCTCTGCCACGAAGGGAGAGGGAAGAAATAAATCCCCGAAGGTTGTCTTCCCCCTCTCCCTCTGGGAGAGGGCCGGGGTGAGGGCTGAATTTAACCCGACGCTCATCGACCCCGAGTCACAATCCTCCCCAATCCCACATTCTGGCAACCTCAGCAAAACACTTGGCAGGGAGCGCAAGGGAAGCCCCCGCGGAAGTTGTTATGTTGAATCCAACAGTCTTTATCCAGCACGCACATAACAACACAACGCACTTTTAAGGTGAGAAAGCGATGACAATGAAAACTGGAAAAAAAGCGCTGGCGCTGGCTATTGCGCTCCTGACCTCTGTGGGGGTTAACGCCCCTGCTTTTGCCCACGGCGGCGAGGCACATATGGTGCCGATGCAAAAAACGCTCGCGGATTTTGGCGCCGACGTCCAGTGGGACGATTATGCGCAGATGTTCACCCTCGTAAAAGACGGTGCCTATGTGAAGGTGAAGCCTAATGCCACCTCCGCCATCGTTAACGGCAAAACGCTGAAGCTTGAAGTGCCGGTGATCTTTAAAGGCAAAACGGCGTTTATCTCCGAAGGGTTTATCAATGAAGTCTTCCAGTCCGGGCTGGATCAAACCTTTGCCGTCGAGAAAAAGCCGCATCCGCTTAACTCGCTGAGCGCGGATGAAATCAACAAAACCGTGGCGGTTATTAAAAACGCGCGGGAATATAAACCCAATATTCGCTTTACCGAAATATCACTACGCGAGCCGCCTAAAGAGCAGGTCTGGAGGTTTGTGATGGACGGCACCAGCGTCAGCCAGCCGCGCGAGGCAGGCGTCATCATGCTGGATGGCCGCCATATTATTGAATCCACGGTAGATCTCGCCGCAGGAACGGTAAAAAGCTGGAAACCCATCCAGGGCGCACAGGGCATGGTGCTGCTGGACGATTTTGCCAGCGTGCAGTCAATCATCAACAACAGCAAAGAATTCGCTGAAGCGGTGAAAAAACGCGGTATCAGCGATCCCTCGAAAGTCGTCACCACGCCGCTAACCGTCGGCTATTTCGACGGTAAGGACGGCCTGAAGCAGGATCAGCGCCTGCTGAAAGTGGTGAGCTACCTTGACGTTGGTGACGGCAACTACTGGGCGCATCCGATTGAAAACCTGGTGGCGGTGGTTGATCTCGAGCAGAAAAAAATCATCAAAATTGAGGAAGGCCCGGTCATTCCCGTGCCGATGACGCCCCGCCCTTATGATGGCCGCGACCGGCAGGCCGCCAACCTCAAGCCGCTGGATATCATTGAGCCGGAAGGGAAAAATTACACCATTACCGGCGACACGATTCGCTGGCAAAACTGGGATTTGCACCTGCGCCTGAATTCCCGCGTGGGCCCGATGATTTCCACCGTGACCTACAACGACAACGGCACTAAACGGAAGATCATGTATGAAGGGTCGCTCGGTGGAATGATTGTGCCGTATGGCGACCCGGATATCGGCTGGTATTTTAAGGCCTATCTCGACGCCGGAGATTACGGCATGGGCACGCTCACGTCCCCTATCGTGCGCGGGAAAGATGCGCCGGCTAACGCGGTCCTGCTGGACGAAACCCTGGCCGATTACACCGGCAAACCCACCACGATTCCGCGCGCTATTGCCATTTTCGAGCGCTACGCCGGGCCGGAATACAAGCATCAGGAAATGGGCCAGCCGAACGTCAGCCGCGAACGCCGCGAGCTGGTGATCCGCTGGATAAGCACCGTCGGCAACTACGACTACATCTTTGACTGGGTCTTCCACGAGAACGGCACCATTGGCATTGACGCAGGCGCGACGGGCATCGAGGCGGTGAAAGGCGTGAAGTCAAAAACCATGCACGATGCCACCGCGAAAGAAGACACCCGCTACGGGACGCTGATCGACCACAATATTGTCGGCACAACGCATCAGCACATTTATAACTTCCGTCTGGACCTGGACGTGGACGGCGAAAACAACAGTCTGACCGCCATTGACCCGGTGGTGAAACCAAATGCCAGCGGCGGCCCGCGCACCAGCACCATGCAAACCAATGAATATGCGATCAAAAATGAGCAGGACGCAGCCCAGAAATTTGATCCTGGCACCGTCCGCCTGCTGAGCAATCCGAACAAAGAGAACCGCATGGGCAACCCGGTGTCCTACCAGTTGATTCCCTACGCGGGGGGCACTCATCCGGTGGCCACCGGCGCGAAGTTTGCCCCGGACGAGTGGATTTATCATCGCCTGAGCTTTATGGATAAGCAGCTGTGGGTGACGCGCTACAACCCGGATGAGCGCTATTCCGAAGGGAAATACCCAAATCGCTCCGCACACGACACCGGTTTAGGTGCATACAGCAAAGACAATCAGTCGCTTGAAAACACGGACAACGTGGTCTGGTTAACCACCGGCACCACGCATATCGCCCGTGCCGAAGAGTGGCCAATTATGCCAACCGAGTGGGTACATGCCCTGCTGAAACCCTGGAATTTCTTTAACGAAACGCCAACGCTTGTGAAGCCTGAGAATACAGAAAGTAAATAGTACAATAAACGGCGCACTATTTCGGTGCGCCGTTTTTAATAAAAAATATATATTGAGGTTGTTTATCTCCTTCACCTCAGGTAATACCGACGATCGGGTTCAATTAATTTAGCCTTCAGGTGTTTTCCCTTTACATTACGAACAACATCCACTTTATTTATGATATGTGGCAGCCCACCAAGAACAAAACGCACTTCCTCATACTCGCCATATGCCCATATTTTTCTTTGCGTAATATTAGCCAATTCTTGTGCGGCACTGAGTTTGCCTGAGGCCGGTTCAGCCGCCCCCGAATAACAAGCAACTAAATGCAAAGGTCTTTTATCTTTGGCTAAGTCCAGTGAGTGCCTGCGAATAAGATAATAATAGAACTCCCTGGGCGTCAAATGGGTACTACGTACTCCAGAACCAACCTTTCTGACGCCTTCGGTAACGATTTTTAACCTTCCATCCATACTACCATGAACCATAATCCCGGGTTCACCCGTACCCAAAAAGTCACTGACATATCCATGTGAGTCTTTAAAGCATTTATTTACTTCAATAAAAAATGATTTATAGTGAACAACTGGTTTTGCATTATCAGGATTTAAATTTATCTGTAAATTTTTTTTCAAATCCACCAGATTTAAATTCCCTTGGTGCTGTGACACATTCTTTTTAAAAAAACTCATGATACTCCTCGGCTTATCTAACTCAAGCGAACCGAGAAAAATATTGAACCGTGAGATAAAACGCCATATATAACACATTAATTAAGATGTCAGCCTGACTAAAAGCAATCTGAAACCGAAGTTTTTATTCACTGCGAAAGTCCTAAAAAGTGGCCAATTATGTCCACCAGGTGCGTGCATGCCCTGCTTCAACCATGGAATCTCTTTAACGAAACGCCATCGCGTCTTAAGTCAGCGGAAATGACCAGTAAATAAATGAGTTGCGGCACGCGACTTCAGCGCGCCGTTTATTTAAGACTAAGGCCTGACTGCCTGCCAGCCGTGAATCAGCAGCGACTGGAAGAACGACGTTGCGCTGGCAAATCCTGCTTCGCGCAGCAGCGCCTCGGTTTGGCCTGGCGGCAACAAGAGCAACCGCTGGTTGAGCTCAGCTTTCACCTCAGAAATATCCCTCTGCCGTTGGGTATAAGCCTGCTGCAGCGCGACCCAGTTTCTTAATTGCCCGTCAAAATCGGGATCCGCCATATCTCCCGCTATTTCAGCGGTAATCAGCTGCCCGGCTGGTTTAAGTCTGTCTCCAATCTGCCGGTAGATCCCATCCCGCTGCGGATGTTGAATAAAATGCGCGACCAGCAAACAGAGTGCAGCATCAAATTTATCCTGTTCGGGAACGTCTTTGACGTGACCTTCAATCAGCCTGCAGCGGTCGCGCAGCCCTTCCCGCTCAAGCTTCTCTGCGCAGACGGCCAGCATATCGGGGGAAGGATCGACCCCGGTAAAACGCCACTCGGGATGCTGCTTTCCCAGCCGGACGATTTCGGTGCCGGTACCTACGCCAACACAAAGCACTTTCGCCTCCGCCGGAAGATCCCTGAGAAGCAGAGACAGTAAGGCGTACAGGTTGTTAGAGATGTCTTTCAGACGTTCGCTGCTGGCATCGTACTGGCGGGAAAACTCTGCATTAAAAATGTCATTTGTGTCGGTCATGATTTCACCTTCTGAAGAGATTCTGGTCGAACATCGGCGATCCGTGAATGAAAACGAAGTAAAAACCGCCATATCATGTAACTTACAATATAACATGATATCGCTAATGGAAAGACATTCCGGTCTCCGCTGCAACCTCCCGCGCGCTTGTTTTTCACCCAATACATCCCCATGCAGCAAGGCAATAATATTTCCTCTCCACGGAAGTATTATTTCCGCAGACAGTAGAAAAAACAAATGAGGTAATTAAGCACTTTTAGTTAATAAAAAATCAAAAACAAGAAAAATCAGGATGATGTTTTTTATTTCAAACTACAAATGATATACTCTAAAACGAATTGAACTTGCCATCACCCAATAAAAAGCACGTATAACGTGTATTTTATCTCTGCCTTTAGCACTCGTTTTGTGGGGCATTTGCGCCATAGCTGAATACCGAGAAAAAACAATATGACACGACACAAACTTCAAGACACCATCGAAAAATACAGCCACCAAGTTAAAAAACATCCTCGTTTTCGAGAAGCCATACAACATCATTATGATCACCTGCTAATCACCTATAAAAAACAACCTCTTTTTTATAAAACCATTCTGCAAAGCTCGCGCTTTCATGTGGTTCTGGCCCTGCTCTGTTTTCACTACGGTGACCGCCAGGCGGTGCTCGCAGACATCAAAGAGTTTTGCGTAAAAATGGGGTTGACCAGCCTGAATACCGTGAATTCTCTGGTCACGCTCCTGCGCATCACCGGCAGAATGACGCTTGAAAAAAGTGAGGATGACCGCCGGGTCCTGTTGTATTCCCCGAGCGCAAAGGGCCTCAATGAAACCCGCAGCTATATGCAAATATCCATCCCTTCATTGAAATTTTTGCTACCGGAAAATGCTCTGTCGTTAAACGCCCTGGAGGATGAAAACACATTTGCAAATTTTTTCCGGCGCAGCGCCAACCTTCTTTTTGACGAAGTTATTTTAAGTCGACTGGTACCCAACAGCGCTATGTTTGTTGACAAAGATGCCGGACATATCATTATGTTGCGAATATTCCTGGGTGCAAAACAGGATGATGATGGCCGCTGGTGGCTGAAGCCTAATTATAATAAAACGTCCAAAGATCTTTTTGTCTCGAGAATGCATCTGAGACGCATTGTTAATTGCGGTATTATGGCCGGATTATTCAGTGAAGACAGTGAGGGCAAGCTCGAAATACACCGTGCCTTTATGGAGACGGCTGAGTCTTATTTTGGATATTATTTTTCCTTTATCATGTACGGTCTGGATATCGACCCGACGATATTTTAAACAACATCAAGCCGGCATTCGCCGGCTTTTTTGATTATCGTTCTCTGAGCGCTTCCTTTGCTTTATTCAGCGGTTTCAGCAGGTAATCGAGTACCGATTTGCTACCGGTTTTGATATCCACGGTGGCAATCATCCCCGGAAATATCGGAAACGTTTTGCCGTCCCTGTTTGCCAGTTGGCTGACATCGGTGCGGATGTAAACCCGATAGTAGTAAACATCACGTTTGACCTCATCCTGAATCGTATCCGGTGAAATCGTGGTCACCACGCCCTTTAACCCGCCATAAATCGAGTAGTCATAGGCGGTGATTTTTACCAGTGCCTTTTGGCCGGGATGAATAAACGCCACGTCACGAGGTGAAATTTTTGCCTCAATCAGCATTTGATCGTCGAGCGGAACCAACGTCATGAGTTTTCCGTTTGGCGGGATGACGCCGCCCACCGTTGTGACCTCAATGCCCTTCACTATCGCCCTGACCGGCGCGGTAAATTTGAGCCGGGTTAACGAATCCTCCCGCCCGCGCATCACTGACCGCTGGGTTTCAATTTCTTCGTTAGTTTTTGCCAGCTCTTCGCGCGCGCGCACGTAATACTGGTTCTGCATTTCGGTAATTTTGTTTTCCAGCTCGTTTTTTTGTCTCTGCAGGCGCAGAACCTCCACGCTGCTTGCCGCGCCCTGCTTAACCAGCGGCTGTGTCATCGCCAGCTCGCGCTGAACCAGCGAGATGGCTTCCCGCAGCCCGGCAACGCCTTTTTCGAGACTGCTCCGGCGCGAGTTATAAAGCGCGGTTTCCTGGCGAACGAGCTCGCTCTCTCCGGGGAGCATCTCGGGAAAAACCAACGGCGTGCCGCTCACTTCAGCCTTCAGTCGTGCGGCGGTAGCCATCGCGGCATGTAGCCTGGATTCACTTTCCTGCACGCCGGACTCGGTTTTGGTGCGATCGAGCTGCGCGAGAACCTGCCCCTTCTCTACAATATCCCCTTCCCGAACGTCCAGTTTGTAAAGGATCCCGCCTTCCAGGGACTGAATAACCTGTTCGCGAGAGGACGGCACAACTTTGCCAGCCCCGGTCGTCACTTCATCCAGAGTGAAAAAATTTGCCCACAAAACAAAAGTGAGCAGCATCACGCCAAGCGCCCACGCCACCAGGCTTGCTCGCGGAAGCGCCGGCTCTTTGAGTCGGCTGTTATAACGCGTGATGTCATTCATACCCGTGCCTCCGTGCTATCAGCCGGTTTTAAGGTCGCGGTCCTGCGAGGGGTTGATTTTTTTTCCATCAGGCCGTGCTGCTGTAAGATTTGGTCCCTTGGACCATCCATCACAATGCGCCCGTTATCCAGCACGATGATGCGGTTAACCAGCTGCAAAATAGGGATCCGGTGCGTGGCCACCACTAGCGTGCGGTTGCCGAGCCACGGACCAAGCTGCTGGATAAGCTGCTGTTCACTGACTTCATCCAGCCACGCTGTAGGTTCATCCAGTAATAAGATTTGCGGCTGCAGGATCAGCGTTCTGGCCAGCAAAAGTGCCTGCCGCTGGCCCCCCGATAACCCACAGCCGCCTTCGCTGATCGTATAGTTGAGACCATTTTTCTGTTTTTGCACAAATTCCAGCGCCCCGCTTAGCGCCAGCGCCCGGTGGATTTCTTCATCCGTGGCTAACGGGCGCCCCATGGTGAGGTTGTCGCGTATTGAGCCGAAGAAGAGTCTCGCCTGCTGACTGAGCAGGTTCATGTCACGTCTCAAATCGGCAGTATCGATTTGCCCGAGGCTGGTGTCGTCCAGCAAAATCTGGCCGTGCTGGGGCGTTTGCATCCCCGCTAAAAGCTGAAGCAGCGTGCTTTTACCCGAGCCGTTTCGCCCGAGCAGCGCAATTTTTTCCCCGGCGCGGATAGTCAGGCTGGCAATGTCCAGATCGTTGACCTTCTCTTCTTCATCGTAATAAAACGCCGCGTAGTTGAGTTGGTAGTTCCCCTGCAGGTGGGCTTTATGCACTTTCTTGCCCTGTTCAGGATCGTCCAGCGGGCGCTGCATCAGGTCGTCCAGCCCTTTGCGCGCCACCTTCGCCTGCTGCCAGCGCGAAAGCACGCCGGAAATCTGCGCCAGCGGCGCGATGGTGCGTGAGGCCAGAATGGAAGTCCCCACCAGGGCGCCGGTGGTCATGTCGCCGTTAATCACCAGGTAACAGCCGACGAGCAGCACCACGGCGTAAACGATGGACTGCACTTCCTGCGTCCAGGTCATGAGCAGGCTGGTCAGCCAGCGCTGTTTCATCCCGACCGCCGCTGCAACGTCGTTGGTGTTGTTCCACTGGTTCTGGAACCGCTGTTCGGCGCGCAGCAGTTTAATGTCTTCGATGGACTGGACGGCTTCTACCAGCGTGGCATTGCGAATGGCCGACTCGCGCATCCCCTCATTCGAAAGGTGCGCCAGCGGGCGCTGCACCAGTAAACCGGGGATCAGCAGCAGCGGGATCGCCAGCAGCACAACGAACACCAGCGGGCCGCCTATTAGCCAGAGAATAAAAACAAACAGCAGGAAGAACGGAATGTCCGATACGGTACTGATGGTGGTGGAGGTGATCAGTTCGCGCACCGACTCCAGCTCGCGAATTTGCGAGATAAAGGAGCCGGTGGATTTTGGCCGGGCGCTATTTTTAATGCGTAACGCCCTGGCAAATACCCGGTCGGAGATGCGCAGGTCGGCCCTTTTACCGACCACATCGGCAATATGCACGCGCAGCATACGCATAGTAAATTCAAAGAGGATGGCCAGCATGACGCCGCCAAACAGCACCCACAACGTCGGGACCGACTGCGACGGCACCACGCGGTCATACACCTGCATGGAGAAAATCATCCCGGCCAGCGCCAGCACGTTGGCCGCCATCGCTACCAGCATGATGTCGCCGTAGCGTTTCCAGTCTTTCAGCGCCAGCGTCCAGAACCAGTTTTTCTGATAGGGCTTCACGTAATCATCGACGCGCGCATCGGGAATCGAATTCAGCGGGCGCAGCACAACCAGGCTTTTTAGCCTTTTGGCCAGTACATCCCGAGCGACAACCGTTTCCAGACCGCCATCGCCGCTAAGCTGCAGGCTTAGCTGCCCGTGGTTATCCATCTGGGTAACCACCGCTATCTGGCCCCCCTCAAGCTCGGCCACCAGCGGCAAGCGCCACGGGTCGATTAGCGAGACATCAGCCGGAGCGCGACGCATCGCCAGGCCAAGCTGACGAGCCATATCCTCCAGCACCAGCTGCTGCGGGCTTTGGTTTTCCTGATTCACCACCACGCGGACGTGCTCTTCCGAGAAATCCAGCCGATAGTGGCGCGCGACAGCCAGCATGGCCTGCAGCCAGGGTTCATAGCTTGTATTCGTTGAAGTCATGGTCTTTCACATCCTGCGAAAAGGGCAAAAAATGCCTGTGTCATCCTTTCCGCGGCTTGTTTCATAAACATGTTTTATACCGGGTAATAAAAGTTAAGCGGCTGATATTCCGCCGGACTCAATGCCCGGCGGAATAAGGGCTAGATAACTAACAGTTGGTGATTGGCCAGCAGCGTGGCGAGGTCGGTTTGAACCCCGTTAAGCGTGACCACCGTGGTCGGGTCAAAGGCACCGCCCTTGCCGTCGCGGTCAATTTGAATCTCTGTGTTGCTGCCGTTCTGCACCACTTTGATGTAGTCCCCGATATTGCCGGCTCCGGCGCCCAGTTGAGCTACGCCATTGATGTAATGCGCAGACGCGTCCCCTGCGTAGCCGCTGCCCTGCAGCAGCTCACGCAGGTCAATACGGTCGCTGTCCGCCGTGCCTTCCCAGGTCCCCACGCTGAAGCCGTTCACCACATCATGGCCGTTGCCTCCGGTGGCATCCGAACTGTTCAGCAGCTTGTAGAGCAACGTATCGTGGCCGCCGCTGCCGATGTTGAAGGTGTCGTTCCCGCCGCCGCCTTCGAAGGTGTTGTTCCCGCTATTGCCGGTGATCACATCGTCATGGCTGGAGCCGACGATCCCTTCGATGTTGGTAAAGGTTGCCGTATTGAAGCCGGTGTTCTGCGCCCCGGTTTTGCCCAGATCAACGGTGACGCCTACCCCCGAGTTACGGAAGTCGACCACGTCCAGGCCGCCCGTCGCGCTCCAGGTCTGGTGATCGGATGAAGTTTCCCAGCCGCCGCCGCCGTTATAGACGTAGGTTCCCTGCTCGGCGATAAAGGTATCGTTATAGCCCGTTCCGTTCAGCGTACCGCCGTGAACGCCGGTGGCGGCCTCCGCCGTCAGGGCATAGCTTTCTTTTCCGTCTCCGGCGGTTAGCCCATTCCAGGTCACATTGCTGGTGACGCCGTTAATCGCTCTGACCAGCTCGGCATGGTAGGTTTCATTCGGGTTGAGGCCGTAGAAGCTCACCAGCGCCGACGCGTCGTTCGCCCCAATGCCCGACTGGGCATTGATAATTTGCGTTGAAACCAGCTTCCCGGCAGAGTCATACAGCCGGACGGTATTGCCGTAAAAGACGTTGATCCCTTCACTGTCGACAATGCGCAGGTGCATCGCGGTACCCGGGGCGATGGTGTTGGTGTTGGCCACCAATACCACTTTCCCGTTTTGCTGAGAAACCAGCAGATCCTGAGTGCCGTTCCAGTCATAGTCAGCCACCGCAACGCCCGTGACGTTGACCAGCCCTTTGGCCAGCTGGCTTTCGGTCCAGTTCTTACCGGTGCCGTCGTTGCTGAACAGACGTGCCGTCTGGCTAGTGCCGTAGGTGGAAAACTTAACAATGTCCATGTCGCCATCGCCGTCCCAGTCCACGGCCACGGACATATAGCCCGCGTTAGCCGCCGTGGACGTTGACTCCACGCTGGTGTAGTTGCTGTTCAGCTGGCCATTGCCATCGTTATAGAAAATCTTCCCGCTGTAATTCACCGTCGCAGAGGTCACGCTCCGACCGGTGGCGATATAGAGATCCAGGTAGCCATCGCCGTTGAAGTCGGCCCACGTCATGGAGGCAGCGGTCGTCGTGTTCGCCGCGTTATCGACAAACACGTTGGCAATAGACTGCAGGGTCGTCAGCTTGCTGCCGTTGTTAGAAATCACGCTCAGCGCGCTGGTACCGTTGCTGTTGGTATGCTGAACAATATCGATGTTACCGTCATTGTTGATGTCCACACCGGACAGTTCGCGGTAGCTGACGCCGGTCAAGCCGCCGTTGCCATTGGTCCCGTCGGCTACCATGCTACCCTTGTTGTTAATCAGGTAGGTTCTGGAGTCGCCCCCGGCGTCACCGTAGGCCAGGTCGACATAACCATCGCCGTTTTTGTCATAGGCGATAACGCCGCCGTACCAGATCGTGGTGCCGTTGGCCTGGGTACTGGTGGTATAAGTGCCATTGGCGTTGGCGATCCACATGGTCTGTACCGCGTTTCCGTAAGTGGTTTCCGTGCCGTAGATATCAACGGTGCCGTTACGGTCAAAATCCAGCGCGGTGTAGCTGACAGTATTCGCACGCGTATTAGGTAGCGACGTCTGGGTGTAACTGTTCAGATCCGTGCCGTTGTATACCGAGGTATTGGTCACCAGCGTCCACAGGCCGTTATTGTTGAGCATTAACGTGCTGGCGCTGTTGTTCGCATTGCCCGCCGCGCTCGCCCAGCTGGTGTCATTGGCCGTTTCGGCATGCACGACCAGCGATCCGGTCTGGATCCCGGTGTTGTTGCCGTTACCTGCACTGCTCTTAACTTGAGCGGTGACGTTGTAGCTGTTCAGCCCCAACAGGTCGCTGTCAGGAATTTGCAGATACCAGCGGTTGGATGAAGGATCGACCACCACCGGACCTCCGCGCTCGGAGCTGTAGGTTTTGCCATTGACGGTCACGACCACAAATTCGCCATTCACCAGTTGGGCACTGACATCCCCGGTAAGGATCGGCGTGGTATCTGAAGTCGATACCGCATCTACGTGGGCAATAGTCTTCGGTACCGAGGTATCCACCGTTAGCGTAAAGTCGTTTGACTCG
The DNA here is from genome assembly GCF_011752815.1 of Enterobacter sp. Cy-643. Taxonomy (GTDB): domain Bacteria; phylum Pseudomonadota; class Gammaproteobacteria; order Enterobacterales; family Enterobacteriaceae; genus Cedecea. Next base: position 1,201,659 of record NZ_VWWV01000001.1, on the reverse strand, counting down.
GTGTAGTTCCCCGCTTTGTCCGTCACGCGCAGTACATAATGGTAATTCCCGTCCAGCAGGCCAGAATCCGCAAAGGTCCAGCTTGTGCCGCCGGTAATGGTCACCTTGCCCACCAGCACGCCATCGCGGAAGATCTGGGCAATTTCACCGGCGGCCAGCGCATGGTTCAGCGTACCGTTCAGGACCGGTGATGTATCGTCGGTGGCGTAGCTGCTGTCGAAATTACCGGTACGCTCGCCGTCATTATCCGTATAGCTTACGATAGTGCCGACGGTATCCGGCGCCACGGTATCAACGGTGACAACCTGGGCTGCGGTTGAACCCACGTTTCCGGCCTGATCGATAATCCGCACCTGATAAAGATGGTCGCCGTCCGGCAAAGTACGTCCATCCACGTAATGCCACGCCGTGCCGTTCACCACGGCATCCACCCAGCTCTGACCGCCGTCCAGGCTGATTTGCACGCGTTCGTCGCTGGCAAGGGCGTGGCCCAGGGTGCCGTTCAGCGTCAGCGTGGTATCCATCGTGATAAAGTCGCTGGCGCTCTGCCCGGTATCATCCGAAATACTGTCGATGGTGATGCCGTAGGTTGGCGCGACGGTATCTACCGTTACCGTCTGGCTGGTGGTTGCTCCCACGTTTCCGGCAAGGTCGACGATGCGAACCTGCCAGGTGTGGTTACCGTCCGCAAGCTGGCGGCCATCGGTGTAGCTCCAGCTTGTCCCGTTGACGGACGTGGCGTTAACCCAGCTGGCTCCGCCGTCGAAGCTCACCTGAACATATTCATTTTTGCCCAGCACAGCGCCAAGTGAGCCGTTCAGCGTCAGCGTGTTATCGTTGGTGATAAAGTCGCTGTTGCTGAAGCCGCTGTCGGTGGTGATGCTGTCCACGGTAACGGTGATAGCCGCATCCGGCGGCGTGGTGTCTACCGTTACCGTCTGAGAAGCGCTCTGCCCGACATTACCCGCAGTGTCGACCACGCGGACATAGTATTGATACGTGCCGTCGGTTAACGTTCGCCCGTCGGTAAAGTACCAGGTTGTGCCTACCGTGGTGACCGTTTTCCACGTGAGGCCGCCGTCCATGCTTATCTGCACATATTCGCCGTCCAGCAGTGAAGCGCCCAGAGAACCGTGGATAGTCAGCGAGGTGTCGCTGGTGACAAAGTCGCTATTACTCAGCCCTGTATCGTCGGCAATGCGGTCAATGGTGACGGATTTGCTCGCATCCGGTGCCACGGTATCAACGGTGACCAATTGGCTGGTGGTTGCCCCGATATTGCCCGCATCATCAATCACGCGCAGTTGATAGAGATAATCTCCGTCAGCCAGCGTGCGGCTATCGATGTAGCTCCATGTGGTGCCGCTGATACTCACGTCAACCCAGGTTTTTCCGCCATCAATACTGATCTGGGCATGTTCACCGGCCGCCAGCATTCCCCCTAATTTGCCGCTAATGGTCAGCGTATTGTCACTGGTAATAAAGTCGTGCGCATCGAGGCCCGTATCCTGGGTAATGGCCTCCACGGTAATGGTTTTACTGGCATCCGGCGCAACAGTATCAATAGTTACGTTTTGCGTTGCCGTCGAGCCCACGTTGCCGGCATTGTCGATGACGCGCACGTTATAGGTCACGGTACCGTCCGGCAGCGTGCGCCCGTCGGCATAGCGCCAGGATTTGCCGTTAACCACAAGGTCAATCCAGCTGGATCCCCCGTCGAGGCTTATCTGCGCTTTTTCGTTATTGCCGAGCGCCGCACTCAGGGAACCTTTCACCACCACCTTGTTATCGGCGGTAATAAAGTCGGTCTTGCTCAGCCCGGTGTCGTTTTGTAAAGCGTCAATGGTAATGGTCATCTGCGGCGGCGTAGTGTCCACCGTGACGGTGCGATCTGCTCCCGCACTGTTGCCGATGCTGTTATTGACGCTGGCATGAATCACATACGAACCGCCATCAACCAGCGCGGAAACCGCACCGCTGCCGAGGGTGTAGCTCCAGGTGCCGTCGCCGTTGACCGTGGTGGTATAGCTCTGGTTATTCAGGGTGATGGTCACCGTCTGGCCCGCAGGCGCGTTGGTCACGCCGCTTATCACCAGCGGCGTGCCGTGTTCTGCGGCGCTGACAATGTTGTCTTGCGCGAAGTCATTGACGCTGATGGTCGGCACCTCGCCGCTCAGGGTCACCTGCTTATTCGCACTCGTGCTGTTCCCGGCTTTATCGCTAACGCTGGCGGAAATCTGGTAACTGCCGTCCGTCGCGCCCAGGAAGTCCTGCGCCGGGACGGTCACAGACCATGTCCCGGTGTCGCTCACCACCGCCTTATAGGCGTGATTATTGAAGGTGACGGTCACCGTCTGCCCAGGCTGAGCGTCGGTGGTGCCGCTAATCACCTGGCCGGCCTGCTGCTCGGCGCTGTTGATGATGTCGTCCCCCGCCACCTTGTTAAAGGTGATGCCTGGCGGGGTCGTGTCCACCGTTAAAGTACGATCCGCACTGCCCGGATTCCCTGCTTTATCCTGAACGGAGGCGCTAACATTGAAATCACCGTCGGTAAGCTTCGCCAGGTCGTCCGCGGCAACGGTCACGCTCCAGGAGCCGTCCGCCTGAACCGTAGCGTCGTAGCTCCCGCTTCCCAGCTTAACGGTCACTTTTTGCCCGGCTTCCGCGCTGCTGGTGCCGCGAATGGTTAACGGCAGCTGCTGTTCCGCCGCGTTGAGCACGTTATCACCGGAGATATCAGCGAGGGTGATGACCGGCGCCGCGGTGTCGATGGTGATGTTATGGCTTGCCGAAGTGGCGTTATTTGCGCCGTCCGTCGCCGATGCCACAACCGTGTAGCCGTTACCGTGCACCAGGTTTTGTACCTGATTCGCCGGCACGGTCACGCTCCAGCCGCCGCCTTGTTGAACAGTGGTGTGGTACTGTACGCCGTTCAGCGTAACGGTCACCTGAGTGCCCACCGCCAGTTCAGTGCTGCCGCCGCCGATAACCAAATCCTGCTGAGATTCTGCGGCGTTAATCACGTCGTCATCGCTGATAGTTCCGATGGTTAGCCCGACACGGACGGCGTTAACCTCAACCGTATGGCTGTTAGTGCCCTCGTTGCCGGCGCTGTCGGTGAGCATGGCGGTAATCGTTGCCGTGCCGTTTTTCAGCGATGAAATCGCCGAAGCCGGGACGCCTATGCTCCAGTTGCCGTTGGCATCTATCTGGGTGACATACTGAGTGCCGTTGAGGGTAATAACAATTTTATTCCCTGCCGCTGCGCCGCTGCTGGAGCCAGAGATAATCTGCGCCTGAGCGTGCTCTTCAAAGTTGATGATGTCGTCACCCGCCACGACGTTAAAGCCGATCGTCGGCGCGGTGGTGTCTAGCGTTATCGTTTTGCTGCTGGTTGATCCGTTGCCCGCCGCATCGCTGACGCTCGCACTAAGCTGATAGTTGTTATCTGCCAGGCTCCCCAGAGCTGTAGCATCAAGCGTTACGCTCCAGGTGCCGTCCGCTTTCACTACGCCAGTATAGGTTTTTCCGTCCAGGGTCAGCGTGACCGTCTGCCCGGCTTCCGCGTTTGACGTTCCGGTGACGACGACGCCCGCGCCTGCTTCTGCGGCATTAATCACGTTGTCCGTGGCAATGGGGTCAATGGCAAGCCCCGGCGGCGTGGCATCCACGCTGAACTCACGCTCTGCGCTGGCTCCGTTGCCGTTCACGTTAGTCACGCTAGCTTTTACTGACGCATCGCCATCCTTCAGCCCGGCCATATCGCCTGCTGGCACGGTGTAACTCCAGCTCCCGTCGGCCGCAACCTGCGCCGTATAGGTGTGCCCGCCGAAGAGAAGAGTGACGTTTTGCCCGGCCTCAACGTTCTGGGTCTTACCTGAAAGAACCAGATCGGCCCCTTTCTCAGCCGCGTTAAGCACGTTATCTGCTGTGATAGCGTCAACGCTGACCGCAACCGGACTGAGGTCGACGTTCACCATGCGATCGATAGAGATCGGGTTCCCCGCGCTACTGCTGCCCGCGGCGGTAACAGTAACATTGCCTGCCGCCCACTGGCTGACATCTTCCGCAGGTACGGCGGCCGACCAGGTTCCGCTGGCGCTCACCGTTGCCAGGTAGCCTTTGCCGTTGATGGTGACGGTCACGGTACTGCCTGCGCTCATGCCGCTGGCGCTACCGCTAACAATCAGGTTCTGATTGTGTTCAATGGCGTTGATCACATCGTCCCCCGCCACGGTGTGGATCCGAAGACCCGGCAGGCTGGCATCAATGGTAAATTCACGTTCTGCCGTGCCGCTGTTGCCGTGCCCGTTAGTGACCGAGGCCGTGGCGGTGAGTTTGCCGTTACCCAGGGCGGTAAGCACGCTAGCAGGCAGGTCGAGGCTCCAGCTCAGATCGCTCTGTACCGTCGCGGCGTAGGTTTTCCCCCCCAGATTGATCGTGACCGTGTCGCCGGCTGCCGCATTGCTGACTTTTCCACTCAAAGTCTGGCCTGCTGCGATTTCAGACGCGTTAAGGACGTTGTCTGCGGTCACTGGATTAATCGTGACGCCCGGCGCGGCGGTGTCTACCAACAAATTGGCGTGAGTGCTGGCACTGTTGCCGATAGCGCTTGTTGCGGTAGCGGTCAGCGTATAGTTGGCTTCGCCCAGCCCGGCCAGATCGCCCGGCTGAACGTCAACGCTCCAGTTACCGCTGGCGTCGGTGGTGGCGGTATAATTTTTGCCGTTCAGCGTGACAATAACCGCGGTGCCCGGGGCCAGGTTAGCGCTGGTCCCGCTCAGGGTTAATGTTTCCCCTTTTTCACTGGCGTTAAGCACGTTGTCACCGCTTAACGGATTGAAGCTGAGCGACGGTAAACCGGTATTGACCACAACGTCATGGCTACCGGTCCCCGTATTACCTGCTGCATCCGTCAGGCTGGCGTGAATAGTGACGGTGCCGTCCGCCAGCTGGCTGACGACGCTGGCCGGGACGCCGATGCTCCAGTTGCCCGCAGCGTCCACGGTGGTGGTCCAGCTGTTGGAGCCAATGGTCACGGTAATTTTATCCCCTGCCGCAGCGCCGCTGCTGGAACCGGAGATAATTTGTGCCTGCCCGTGCTCGGCGAGGTTAATCACATCGTCGCCCGCAACCACACCAAACGAGATGGTCGGCACGGTGACGTCCACGCTGAAGTTATGGTTTGCGGAGGTGTGGTTGCCTGCGGCATCGCTGACGCTGGCTTCCACGGAATAGACGCCGTCGCCAAGCGCAGAAGCTTTCTCCGCCGGAACGGTTATGCTCCAGGTTCCGTCAGCCTGCACGGTACCGGTATACGTTTCATTGTTCAGCTTCACGGTCACGGTCTGACCCGGCTCCGCATTGCTGGCACCGTTAATGACCAGCGGCTGTCCGGCCTCGGCTGCATTGAGCACGTCATCCCCGGCGATAGTGTTGATTTGCAGGGTCGGGGCTGCGGTATCCACGCTGATTTCACGCCCGGCCGATGCTCCGTTGCCGCTCACGTTAGCGACGCTAACTTCCACAGAAGTCTCGCCGTCTTTCAGCCCTTTCATATCATTAGCCGGTACGGTAAATGTCCAGCTACCGTCGCTTGCTACCTGAGTAGTGTAGGTGTGCCCGGCAAAGGTAATGGTGATGGTCTGCCCGGCCTCCACATTCTGTGTTGCCCCGGACAGCAATAAATCAGCGCCCTTTTCGGCTGCGTTCAGCACGTCGTCCCCGGCAATCTGGCCGATGGTTATCGCCACCGCGCTGAGATCAACATTGACGGTGTGATCGATGGACACCGGGTTGCCTGAGCTGCTGGTTCCGCCTGCCGAAACGGTAATATCGCCGGCCTGCCACTGGCTGACTTCGTTTCCTGGCACCACGGTCTGCCAACTGCCGTCGGCACGTACCGTCGCGGCATAGTCTTTACCGTTGATGGTCACGGTTACCGCACTGCCTTCGCTCAGGCCGCGGCTGGTGCCGTTGATGATCAGGTTCAGGCCATGCTCAATGGCGTTGATAACGTCATCGCCCGCAATGGTATTAATCCGGATGCCCGGCAGGGCCGCGTCAATAGTGACTTCGCGAGAACCGGTACCGGTGTTGCCCGCGCCGTCCGTCACGGACGCATTAATTTTAAGCGAGCCGTCGCCCAGCGCGGTCAGCACATCCTGGCTAAGGGCCAGGCTCCAGGTGAGATCGCTTTGCACCTTCGCGGTATAGTTGACGCCGCCGATATTAATGGTCACGTCTGCGCCGGCCTGCACGCCGGTCACGCGCCCGGTAATCGTCTGGCCAGCGGCCAGCTCGGAGGCATTGATAATGTCGTCGATCGCCACGGCATTGATAATCACGCCCGGCAGCGTAGAGGCGACTTCCAGCGTGCTGCTCTGGCTGCCAGCGTTGCCCACGCCGTTGCTGGCGCTGACGGAAACCTCATAGAAGGCCTCGCCAAGTTTGCCCACGTCGCCTGCGGGTACGGTGGTGGACCATTTGCCGTCGTCGCCCACGGTAGCGGCATAGTTTTTACCGTTCAGATGTACAGTGACGGCGCTCCCGCTCGCCAGCCCGGTAGAGGAACCGCTGATGATGACATCCCCGGTTTTCTCATCGGCATTGAGGATGTTGTCCCCCGCAATAATGTCGATAGTCAGGGTTGGTGCCGCGGTATCGACCTTGACGCTATGAACCGCATCGCCGGTATTGCCCGCTTTGTCGGTAATGGAGGCCGTCACGGTGTAGGTGTTATCGCCCAGCGCGCTGATATCCGCCCGCGGGACGCCGACGCTCCAGTTCCCGCTCGCGTCCACTACGCCGGTATAGCTTTTACCGCCCAGCTTAACGGTAACAATATCGCCAGCCTGCGCGCCGGTGCTGGTACCGGAGATCACCTGCGCCTGACCGTGTTCGGTCTGGTTAATCACATCGTCAGTAGCGACGGTGCCGATGGTCACTTCAGGCACGGTTTTATCCACCAGCACGTCGCGGCTGGCGCTGCCCGGGTTACCCGCGCGGTCTTCCACGCTTGCGGTGACGGTGATGTTACCCTCAACCAGTTTGCCGACGTCCGATGCAGGTACGGTCAGGCTCCAGCTTCCGTCTGCTTTTACCGCTGCCTGATAGCTTTCGCCGTTCAGCTGCACGGTCACGGTCTGGCCCGCCTCTGCGGTACTGGTTCCGCTGATAATCAGATCCTGCTTAGCCTCTGCGGCATTCAGCAGGTTATCCTGGCTGACAGGATCCACGGTCAGGGTCGGCGCAAGGCTGTCGACGCTGACGTTTTGCGCCGCTTCTGTGCTGTTGCCATTTTTGTTGGTCACGCTCACCTGAACGGTGGTGTCACCCTCTTTCAGGTTCACCATATCCGCCGCCGGGACGGTGTACTTCCAGCTGCCGTCCGCCTGCACCGTGGCGGTGTAGGTGTGCCCGGCAAAGGTAATGCTGACGGTTTGCCCCGGCTCTACGTTTTGCGTCGTGCCGGAGAGTTCGAGGTTGGCGCTCTTTTCGGCGGCGTTCAATACATTATCGCCGGTTATGGCGTTAATGCCGATCACCACTTCGCTGAGATCGACGGTAACCTGATGCTGGATAGCCACATCATTTCCCGCGCCGCTGCTGCCCTTCACCTCAATGGTGACGGCACCTTCTGCCCAGCGAGCGACATCTTCTCCCGGTACGGCGGCCTGCCAGCTGCCGTCCGCGCGAACGGTTGCCGCGTAGTCTTTACCGTTAATCGTTACGGTTACCGCGCTGCCCGCGCTGAGGCCGGTGCTGGTACCGTTGATAATCAGGTTCTGGTTATGCTCGATGGCGTTAATCACGTCATCGCCCGCGACGGTGCCCACGCGCAGCCCCGGCAGGTTCGCGTCGATAACAATATCGCGACTGCCGCTGCCGGTGTTGCCGTGTCCGTTGGTCACAGACGCGGTAATGGTCAGATCGCCGTTGCCCAGCGCGGTGAGGATCTCTTTGGAAACCGACAGGCTCCAGCTTAAATCGTCCTGGACGGTCGCCTGATACAGCTTGCCGCCGAGATTAATAGTGACAATGTCACCTTTTGCCGCACCGGTGACGAGGCCGCTGAGCGTCTGGCCGCTGGCGATTTCCGTGATATTGAGAATATTGTCGCTGGTGACGTTGTTGATAGTGACGGTAGGCAAGGCGCTATCGACCTGCACGCTGTGGCTGTCGCTATTGCTATTGCCGTGGGCGTCGGTTACCGCCGCGGTCACCGTGTAATTAGCTTCACCCAGCTTGCTGACGGCAGAAGCCGGAATCGTTGTGCTCCAGCTGCCGTCGGTTCCGGCCACGGCCTGGTAATTAATCTCGTTCAGGGTGACGGTGATGAGGGTGCCAGCGGGCTGGTTGCTGGTTCCGGAAAGCACAAGATCCTGCCCCTTTTCCGTCGCGTTAATAACGTCATCCACCGCAATGGCGGCAATCGAGATCGCCGGCAGAGCGGTGTTGACCCCCAGCGCGCGATCGGCGCTGCCGCTGTTGCCAGCCGCATCGGTGACGCTGGCGGTGATGGTGTAGCTGCCGTCCGCCAGGCCATTAATGACCGACGCCGGGATGCCGACATTCCAGTTCCCCCTGGCGTCAAGCGTTGTGGTGAAGGTGAACGACGTTCCCTGCCCGTTGGTCACCACGACGGTAACCACATCCCCCGCAGCAGCTCCGGTACTGGTGCCGCTCACGGTGTGGGCCTGGTTATGCTCACTGGCATTAATGATGTCATCGCCTGCCACGGTATCGATAGTCAGCTTCGGCTCGGTAATATCAACCAGCATGCCGCGATCGGCGTTTGCCGGGTTTCCTGCTTTGTCAGCCACGGAGGCGCTGACGGTGATGATGCCGTCCTTGAGTGCGGCTAAATCATTGGCCGGAACGCTGACGCTCCAGCGGCCATCGGCGCCGACGGTCGCGGTATAGTTGACGTTATTCAGCGTCACCGTAACGTTCTGCCCTGGCTCTGCGCTGCTGCTGCCGCTGACAATCAGCGGCTGCTTCGCTTCTGCGGCGTTAAGCAGGTTATCCCCGCTCAGCGGATCGATAAGTAGCGTTGGCGCGCTGGCGTCCACGCTGTATTCCTGGGCGGCGTTTGCCGGGTTACCGTTCACGTTGCTGACGCTGACGGTCACCTGGGCATCACCGTCTTTCAGTTTTGCCATGTCGGCGGCTGGTACGGTATAGCGCCAGCTCCCGTCGTCATTAACGGAAGTGGTATAGCGGTGTCCCGCAAACGTAATGGTGACGGTCTGGCCCGGTTCAACGTTAGTGGTCAAGCCGGAAAGCACCAGATCGCTGCCTTTTTCTGCCGCGTTCAGCACGTTATCGGCCGTGACGCTATTCACGCTGATGGACACCGGCGCTAAATCGACGTCCACGATACCGTCGATGCTGACCGGGTTTTGGGCGCCATCCTCTGCTTTTGCGGTTACCGTTAGCACGCCGTCAGGCCAGCGGCTAACGTCGCTTCCCGGTACGGCGGCGCCCCAGGTGCCGTCGGCGTTTACCGTTGCCAGATAGTCTTTGCCGTTCAGCGTCACGGTCACCACGCTGCCCGCGCTGAGGCCGATGCTGGTACCGCTGACAATGAGATCCTGGCTATGCTCCGCGAGGTTGATCACGTCATCACCCGCGATGGTATTGATACGCAGGCCCGGCAGCTGGGCTGCGATCGTGATGTCATGATCCGTGCTGCCGGTGTTACCGCGCCCGTTGGTGACGGAGGCGTGAACGGTAAGCTCTCCATCGCCCAGCGCGGTGAGCATCTCTTTGCTCAGCGGCAAACTCCAGCTCAGGTCGCTCTGGACGGTAACCGTATAGCTTTTACCGCCAAGAATGACGGTAACTTTATCACCTGCCACCGCGTTGAACGCGCTGCCGCTGAGCACCTGTCCGGCGTTAACCTCCGCCAGGTTGATGATATTGTCGCCCGCGACGGTATTAATAGTGATGACCGGCAGAGAGCTGTCGACCAGCACGCTGTGACTGGCAGAATTGCTGTTACCGCTGGCATCCGTGACCGATGCGTTAACGGTATAGCTAGCTTCACCCAGTTTTGCGACGTCCGGCGCCGGGATCTTAACGCTCCAGGCACTGCCGTTGACGACGGCAGCATAGTCAACGCCGTTCAGATTCACGGTGATTTGTGTCCCGTCCGGCTGGTTGCTGGTCCCGCTAATGGTGACTTCCGCGCTCTTTTCTACTGCGTTAATCACGTCATCCTGCGCGATGGCATTGATAGTGATTTGCGGCAGTCCGGTAGCAACATCAAACGCCAGCGAGCTGCCGCCGACGTTGCCTGCTTTATCCGTCACCGCGACCGTGGCGGTATATTTGCCGTCTGCCAGACCGCTTATCACCTCTGCGGGCAGGCCAATGCTCCAGTTTCCACCGGCATCCAGCACCGTAGAATACTCGACGCCGTTAACGGTGACTTTTACGCTGTCGCCCACGGCCGCGCCGGTGGCTTTACCGGACAAGACCTGCGCCTGGGAATGTTCGGTGCGGTTTACGATGTTATCGCCAGCGAAAACATTGATAGTGACCACCGGCACGGTGGTATCGACCAGCATACCGTGGTTGGTGCTGACCGGGTTGCCTGCTATATCGCTGACGCTGGCGCTGATAGACCAGTTACCGTCGGTAAGATTAGCCAGATCGGCAACCGGCACGGTAACGCTCCAGGTGCCGTCGGCCAGAACCTGCCCGGTGTAGCGTTGGTTATTGAGGCTCACGGTGACCGTTTGCCCCGGCTGTGCGGTGCTGGTACCGGTGATGACCAGATCCTGTGCCGCTTCGGCATGATTAAGAATATTGTCAGCCGTGACGCTGTGGAGCGTGATTGACGGTGGCTGGGTATCAACCAGCACTTCCCTTGCGCCGCTGGCGCTGTTGCCGCTGGCATTGGTGACGCTCACGGACACTTCTGCACGGCCATCAATCATGTCGCGCATATCCGCCGCTGGCACGGTATAGGTCCAGTCACCGTTTTCGTTAACGGTTGTGGTGTAGATGTGCCCGGCAAATTTAATGACTACAGTTTGCCCGGCTTCTACGCCCTGCGTTTTCCCGCCCAGGGTAAGATCTGCCGCCTTCTCAACCGCATTCAGCATGTCATCGCTGGTCACGCTGTTGATGGAGATAGCGACGGCGTTCAGGTCAACGTCCACCGGGCGGGAGGCCGCAACCGGGTTGCCCCATTCATCGGCAGAGCTGGCGCTAATGTCCAGCTTACCGTTCGGCCAGCTGGCCAGATCGCTTGCCGGGATCCCTATTTGCCAGGTGCCGGTGGCGCTTACGGCCGCCGGATAATCCACGCCATTCACGCGTACGGTAATAATTGTCCCGGCGTTGAGGTGTGCGCTGGTGCCGCTCACCGTCAAATCCTGATGCTGCTCGATGGCGTTAATCACGTCATCCCCGGACACGGTATTGATGCGCAGCCCCGGGAGCTGAGCGTTGATATTAAAGCTGCTGTCGCCCCGGCCGGTATTGCCGTGACCGTTGGTCACGGAGGCGACGATGGAAACATCACCATCGCCCAGCGCCTGCAGGTCGCCCGCAGAAACAGTGATGCTCCAGGTCAAATCGCTTTGTACTTTGGTGGTGTAGTTTTTTCCGCCTACGTTAAGGGTAACCGTGTCGCCTTCATGCGCGCCGGTGACTCGCCCGCTCAGCGTCTGGTCGTTAGCGATTTCGCTGTTATTGATGCGGTTGTCGCCCGCGAAGGTCGAGACCACGACCGTAGGCAGTGCCGTATCAACCAGCAGCGTCGCGTTCGCCGTCCCCGTATTTCCCGTACTGTCCGTGCCGCTGACGCTCAGCGTGTAAGTGGTGTCGCCCAGCTTGACGACATCCTCAACGGGTACCTGAAGCTGCCAGACACCGCCCTGAACGTCCGCGGTATAATTGACGTTATTCAGCCTGACGGTGACGGTGCTGCCGTCCGGCAAATTGCTGGTACCGCTCAGCGTTAACGGCTGAGTCGCCTCAATGGCGTTCAGCACGTTGTCCTGGCTTATCGGATGGAAGGCAACCGCTGGCGGCGTGGAGCTGACGGTGATGTCATGCTCTACACGGCCACTGTTTCCCGCCGCATCGGTGATGGTCACGGTCACGGTATTTGTGCCTTCCGGCAGCGATGAAATAACTTCTTTGGGTACGCCCACGCTCCAGCTGCCGTCCTGCTGCACGGTGGTTTGCCAGGTTTTTCCACCAATAGAAACGGTGACCTTGTCTCCAGGGGCTGCGCCACGGCTGGTGCCAGAAATGATCTGCGCCTGACCCTGTTCGCTGACGCTGAGAATATCATCCCCGGCCACGGTATTGACGCTGGCTTCCGGCGGCGTGGTGTCTACCAGCAGGGACGCGTTAGTGGTGGTGGTGTTGCCCGCTTTATCGCTGACGCTGAAGTTCAGCGTGTAGCTATTGTCCGCCATAGTCTGCACATCATCCGCCGGCACGGCCATGCTCCAGCTGCCGTCTGCGTTCACCGTTGCGGTATAGGTTTTGCCGTTCAGCTTAAGCGTGACCACCTGCCCGGCTTCGGCGTCGGTTTTACCGCCGATGATGACCGCCGCGCCGTGTTCTGCCGCATTAATGATGTTGTCGTCGGCGATGGCATTTACCGTTAGCCCAGGCGCTTTGGTGTCCACCACCAGCGTTTCGCTGGCAGAGACATTGTTGCCTGCGGCATCCTTGCCGCTCACGGCTACCGGCCAGCTCCCGTCCGCCAGGTTTTTGGCGTCGGCTGCAGGCACGGTTACGCTCCAGCTGCCGTCGCTACCTACGGTTGTGCTGTAAGTTTTCCCGTTCAGGGTGAGGGTTAACGCCGTGCCGCTGGCCAGCGCCTGCGAACTGCCGCTGATAACAACGTCGTTTGCCTGCTCCGCCGCGTTGAGCATATTGTCGCCTGCCGTCGTCGCGACGGTCAGAGAAGCCTGGGTGGTAACAACATTGAGGGTAATATCGCCCGCAGAGGTGATTTTATTCCCGTCGATTTGCACCACGCTCCAGGTGTGCGTCCCGTCCGGCTGTTCGCTCAGCAGCACTTTCCAGTTGCCGTTGCTGTCGACCATGGTGCTGGCAATGGTGTTGCCGTTGCTGTCTTTGACCTGAATGGTGGCCCCCGGCTGCCCGGAGCCGCTGAAGGTTGGCGTTGCGTCATCGGTCACGGCGTTGCTGCTCAGCAGCCCTTTGCTGTCGCCTTTGTTGTCGGTAACCGTGAACGTTGGCCGGGCGCTTTCGACCTCTTTGGTATTGTCGATAACGGTGGTGTGTGACTTCCCGCCGCCGTGTGCCAGCAGCGCCCCGATACCCGCGCCCCCGGCCACGGCACCAGCAACCCAGCCCCACGGCACATCGCCGAGCGCAGAGCCGTCCATGAATGGCTCAATGGATTCGATGGGGACGGAGGTTGCCGTTAAAGCCGTGCCCTGGGTGCCAACCGCGACGCCCGCTTCGTCGAAAGTGATATGCGTCAGTGCCTTGCCGTCATCAAACACCAGTTCTGAATGGTGCCCCGACCGCCCTTCTTCCTCCACAAAATAGCCATTGCAGCGAATAACGCTGCCATCTTTCATGTATACCAGCAGATCGTTGCCCTGACGCAGATAGTGCGCCACATCTTTCGCGCTGCCGTGAATCTGAATGATAGAGGGGGATGAAAGCGACACAGAGAGATTCCCATCGCCTGTTACCAGGGTTTTCTCTGCGTCCTTGCGGGAAATAACTTCAAGAATCTTACTCATAGCACTTCTCCTTATATATGCCGGAACGAGGCATACGGTATTAATTTTTGGATGTGGACACCCCTGAGAAATCCGGATCTCATTTCACATCAACTTATTTTTATGTGGCGGGGCTAAGCCACTACTTTCACGCCATTTATTTCAAATCCGGTAATTTCGAGGCGGCATTTTTCTCGACGCCTGTCAGGGGCAATAAATTATCAACGGCGGCAGCGTAATTTACCGCCGCCTGCCAGCCGTCGAAGTCCGCATTAATTTGTGCATAGGCCGCCTGGAACACATCCTGCTCCACGCTTAATAAGTCGTTGAGGCTGCGTTTGCTTAATTTATATTCATTTTTATAAACTTCCCGCGCGCGTCGGGCATTTTCCAGCTGGAGTTTTCCCGCGGTTTCACGGCCTCTGGCCCCGTTCCAGTCAGCCATTGCCACAGACGCTTTTTGCAGCACGTCGAATTTCGCCTGCTCAACCTGAGAAGCCGCAATACGTCTGGCTCCCTGAGCCTGCTCGACCTGGGCTGAGACCGCCCCGCCCTGATAGATAGGCGCGTCCACGCTCAGCTGAATCTGGTCGTCCCAGTACGCGCTGTTGTTGGACTGATAACGCGTGCGCCCGCCCTTCAGGCTTAATGTTGGCCAGTGGCCCGATTTCGCTTTCTCTACGGCATACCCTGAGGACTCACGCATGGCTTCCGCCGCCAGCACGCTCGGGATCAGCGAGTAATCAATGTTGTCGAGCGGTTCCTGTTCAAGCGCCAGGCGTACCGGCATGGCCTGATATTGCGCGGCACTGACTCCGGTTAATACCGCCAGTCTCGCTTTCGCGCTTTGTAGCGCCGCCTGATATTGTTCAAGCGTTGAGCGCATACCGGCAATCCGAGTTTGAGTTTGCAGCACGTCCGAACTCGAACTCAGCCCGGCATCCGCCCGCAGCTTTGCCATGGTGTTGACGTTTTGCAGCGCGGCAATACTCTCTGCCGTTGCCGCGATCAGCGCCTGGTTACGCTTCACATCGACATAGGCCTGCGCCGTTTTTTCTGCCACACCGGTCAACGTCGCCATAAGCTGGTAGCGATAGCTCTCGCGCTGGCTCTCCTGCTGACTAATGTTGCTGCTGGTTTTCCCAAAGTCATACACCAGCTGCGTCAGGCTAAGCCCGTAGGCAGCCGAGTTCTTGAGGGAGCCGCTGGAGTCCGTGGTACGCGAATGCCCGGTGCTGCCGCTGAGGGCGATCTGCGGCATCCAGGCGCTTCGGGCTTGATCAATCTGCGCCTGACCAATCCCGAACTGAGCGGCCTGCTGAGAAACGGCAGGATCGCGGTCAAGTGCGAACAGAATACTTTCGTTCAGCGTGAGGGTTGCCGTTTGCGCGATGCCGGGTGCTGTGGCCCAGGCCGGCGCTGGTGCGGCATTCACCCGCATGCCGCTGCCGAAAAAAATAACGGCAAGCATCGCGACCGGCAGGGAATAAGACTGAAGCATAAACGGCAATATCCTTATCCATTAAATAATCAGGATGATGTTGCTCCTTCCTGTATTGGGAATAAACAGGCACGGATGAGTAGCTGATGTATTTAAACGACTGTAATGGTTGAATTAAAACGCCCACATTATGGCGCCCCGTTTATTTCTGGAGCGAGACGTTGTGACTATAAAGAGGTAGAAAGCTGTCGACCGCTTTCATGTCTTCTTAATAAATGAAGGTCATGATTTCACGCTGCCTCTTTATATAAAGGCGTTACGCAATATGACTTATTTAGTCCTGCGGAGCAAATCACTTAGATCCTTTTTCCGAATCATCCTTAAGAAAAATCCTACCAAATAAAAATTAACCTCACCAATCATTTATTGTTAAGAGTATGTTACTCAAAAGGAAAGGCTCTGGAAAAACAGATCGATTGATCTCGTGAATAGAGACATCGTGATAAATAGCTAATAGTTATAATTCATAAGGTTATGGCATAAGCATTGATTTACATCAATTTTACATTCCAGTGAAATTCTTCAATAAATCCGGGCTGCTCATTTTTGGTTGTTTTTCCATAAATGTTACATTGTCGCAAGTTCTACACAAAATAAGGGCGCTGGACAGATGTTAACCCAGGGAGATCGTCACGGAAAAAAATCATTTCATGACTAAAATAACGTCTTCTTGACAAAAAAATGCAAAAAAAAGACCGGGGGAAACCCGGTCTGAAGGTAGCAACATTTCTTATCAAGATTAATGGTCAAGATCGGACAACGATCTTCCCTCGCGGGAGGGGACCTGCAGATTACCAGCGCCAACTTATTCCGGGACGTGATAAGTACCGAAATGTGCCAACGTTCAGTAACGCACGCACACGGTTTTGGTTTCGGTATAGGCCTCAAGCCAGTCCGGGCCAAAATCACGCCCGTAGCCCGACTGCTTCATGCCGCCAAACGGCATATTAGCGTCGATTAGCGTATGGCTGTTCACCCAGACCGTGCCCGCCTGTATGCGGCCGGTGTACTGCATCGCCGCCTGCAGGTTGTTGGTCCACAGGCTTGCCGTCAGGCCGTAGTCGCTGTCGTTGGCCTGTCGCAAGGCTTCTTCCGCATCCGCCACGCGCACGAGGTTAACCACCGGGCCAAACACCTCTTCTCTGGCAAGGCGCAGCGAGGCGGCAGGGTTCACCACCAGCGTTGGGGCAATATAGTAGCCGCTGCCCTGCGGGCCTGAATTCCCAGAGATTAGCTCCGCGCGCTGCTCTTGCGCCTGCGCCAGATATCCGGCCACTTTTTCCTGCTGCACTTTTGATACCAGCGGGTTGATGTGGGCCGCTGGGTTCATGCCCGCCCCCACCTGCAGCGACTTCACCGCTTGCTCAAAGCCGTTCACCAGCGTGTCAAACAGCGGGGCTTCGATATAGATCCGCGAACTGGCGGCGCACACCTGCCCCTGGTTAAGGAAACTGCCCGCCATCAAGCCTGCAATCACCCTCTCCGGGTCGGCATCTTTCAACACGATTGCCGGGTTTTTCCCCCCCAGCTCCAGCGTGACGCGCGTTAGCCTGTCCGCTGCAGATTTGGCAATGCCTTTGCCCGTCGCCGTCGAACCGGTGAAGCTCACTTTGGCAATCAGCGGATGTTCGGTCAGGGCTTTACCACAGCCGGATCCGCTGCCGGTGACGACGTTAAATACGCCGTCCGGCACGCCTGCTTCTGTAGCCAGTTCGGCCATACGCAGCAGCGTTAGCGGCGTAGTTTCTGATGGTTTAATGACTATCGAGCACCCTGCCGCCAGCGCCGGCATCACTTTCCACATGCCAATCAGCAGCGGGAAGTTCCACGGTACGATCCCGGCCACGACCCCCACGGGTTCTTTACGCGTCCAGGCCTGATAGCGCGCCCCTTCCGGCATCGGGATCGAGACATCCAGCGTCCGGCCGCTGATTTTCGTTGTCATGCCTGCGGTATAGCGCATCCAGTTCAGCGTGCAGCCCACTTCAAATGCGCGAGAGATGTTAATGGACTTGCCCTGCTCCAGTGTCTCAAGCTGCGCCAGTTCTTCCGTGTTTTGCTCAAGCAGGTCGGCAAACCGCAGCAGGATACGCTCCCGCCCGGCAGGCAGCATGTTTTCCCAAACGCCGCTGCTGAAGGCACGCCAGGCTGACGTTACCGCGCGATCCACATCGGAAGCGGTGGCGTCGGCGCTGCTGGAAATTTGCTGCCCGTCCGCCGGGTTAAAGACCGGCAGCCGCGTTTCGCTGTCTGACGCCTGCCAGCGGCCGTCAATGTACAGCCCATGTGAACGCTGAAGAAACTGGCGCACACAGCCCAGCACGCTTACCGTTTCAGGCTCGGTCATAGCATCTCCTTATCGAGGTCATTATCGTGTAGCCCACCTTCATTCTAGGCGCTATGTTGAGGTTAGGGTTTTCTGCGGCTGACATTCGCTTTGCTGGCTGTGACACGCTACACAAATGTCGATGATGATTCTTTTTTTGAATCACGTTTACCTATAGTTATTGGCTTCCGGCGGCGAAAAGTGAGGATGTATGGCAGAAAAACAGTGCAACGAGCGATTCGAAAAATGGCTTGAGCAGGTTAATCGCGCATGTGGTCGTTTTTCAGGTGCGGCGCTGGAGAGCGGGTTTCACGGCAGCCTGAGTGAACACCTGGCCCACGCCATTAAGCTTAGCGTCGTGGAGATCAACCAGGCTTGTCTGGTGAGAACCCGGCATGAAGTTACCCAAAGCAACGACGCCTGGTTTTATACCGTCTTTCAGCTGGAGGGCGAAGCCGTCATGGAGCAAGGCGACCGCCAGGCCTTACTTTCCCGGGGGGACATCACGCTGATTGATGCCGCTCGCCCCAGCTGTTTTACCTATACCCACGGGGCGAAACAGGTTTCGCTTTTACTGCCGCGCCATCTGCTGGAATAGCACCTGCGCCAGGGCGAAGTGCCTTGTGCACAAAGACTCTCCGCAGAAATGCCCGTTGTACGCCTGAGCCACGGTTTGCTGCGTGAAAGTATGGGCAGCGAGGGGCTCAGTGGCGGAGAAAGTGAAGCCACGCTCGAGGCTATCGCCTGCCTGCTTGCGCCGGCGCTGATTCAGCACAGCCTGCCGGGCTCAAAGCGCGACCGCCACCTGCAGAAAGTCATGTCGCTGATTGATGACCATATTCAGTCCGAAACGCTGCGCCCGGAGTGGATCGCCGCCGAGTCGGGGATGTCGGTGCGCAGTCTTTACCGACTGTTTGCCGATAAAGGCCTGGTTGTGGCGCAATACATTAAGAATCGCCGACTGGATCTCTGCGCCCAGGCGCTGCGCACGGCCAGCCACAGTGAAAAACTGGCGGGGATTGGCTACAGCTGGGGATTTGCCGATCACAGCCATTTTTCAACGGCGTTTAAGGGCAGGTTTGGCGTGTCGCCGGGGGAGTATCGCAAGCGTTTTCAATCAGCCTGAAAGGCAACCCTCCCCCCGGCCCTCTCCCAAGGGGAGAGAGGGAACACAAATGAGGGGGAATAGACATAAAGCTACTTCTTCATCCACTGCCCGTTCAGCCCGCGGACGTATTCTCCGGCAGGCGCTCTGTCCACCAGTTTCTGCCCGGCCAGGCGAGCAACCTCATTGAGCGAGACATTGTTGGTGTCCGCCAGCTGCTGATAGTGCTGGGCACGACCTTCATTGATGCTTTGTACCAGTGCCAGCGTCTCCGGATCCTGCTTGATGGGCGCAATATAGCCGCTTAGCGTTTCGCCCACCCGCCCCTGCTCACGCGCTTCGTTTAGGGTCAGCGCCATCACGGATGTGCTGAACAACAGGCCAGCCAGCAGCACGCCTTTAATCATAGAGTTCATCGCCGTTCCCCTTCTCAGAACAGATCGCTACGGTTTTTAAGCAGGCTTTCAACGTCTTTATCCACTTTGATGTGGATTTCGTGTTCGATTTTGACGTTCATATTGATGGTGATCGGCTCTTTAGGGGCGGCCACTTCAATGCGCGGCGTGCAGCCTGTCAGCATCAGCGCCGCCGATGCCAGCAGCACAGGGGTAAAATAGTTCATTTGGGTTCCTCACAGGCTTCACCGGGCTGGGTGCAGCGAGCCTTTGGCAGCGCGGCGTTCTCTTCCAGCCAGGTTTGTAAATTATCGCCAAAGCGCAAACTGCGCCACAGGGTAAACAGGTTTTCCTGATGGGTATAGTTGAGATTGACGGTGTTAGTTTTTCCCTCCACGTGGCTGATGCCGGTCACGCTGGAGCGCATCCTGACCACGCCGAGGTTATCGAGGTCGATTTGTGTCCAGGATCGCGAGATTTCCATGTAGCGTAGCCAGTTGATTGCCGCCCCGGCCGCCATGTTGTTGTTCACGATGGCATCCGCCATGTCTTTGTCCATGCGGAACGTCATTGAGCCTGGGTTAGTCAGCCAGCCGTCTTTGATAATCCACTGCGGGTGGTTGAGCCACAGCGGCAGCGCGCCGTTGAAGCGCCCGGACATACTGAACTGTTTAGGATTGATGGCGGTAACGAGCTGGCTGGAGGACAGCCCCTGCAGCCGCAAGAGCGCCGCGTCCCGCTGGGGCATGCGCAATTGCTGCATAGAGATCTTGCCGCCCAGCACATCCGCATTGACGTTGGTCAGCAGCAGCGGCTGCTGCTCGCTCCACGGATACCAGCCTTGCAGGTCGGCGGTAATGTTTTGCGCCGCTATCTGGTTGCGAACTTCAGCAATGCGAAGCGTCACCGGCCCGCGAGTACCGAGATGCCAGGTCGAATCGCTAAAGCGGAACGGCAGCACAAAGTCGACGCCGTTAATCTGATTATCCGGCATCCACACGCTGCCGCTTTTGACCACGCCGTGCCCCCCGGCTTCAAAGCCCTGCCCGGCCGCCGCGGAGAAGGCTACCTGGGCGTAGAGGTCGCCCCCTTTAAGCTCCATTTTCCAGTCGGCGGGCAGCAGCGGCTGGAACACGGTGAGCGTTTGTTTTGGCCACCACGCGTTGCCCCTCAGACGTTCCCCGTCCCAGCGTCCAACCACACGCACCGGGCCAATTTTCCCGGCATGTAAATTGCCTTTGAACAGGAAAGCGGTTGGGTTTTGCCCGTCCACGCTGAATTTAAGGGTCGATGGCGGTAAGGTACTGCCGCCGCTAAAAGTGGTCGCCCCCGCATCCAGTGAGAAATCACCGGTGAAGACCTCTTTCTCTTCGTCCCGTTCCCAGCGCAGCGGGTTGTCCAGGCTAAGGCGGGGCTTCGACATCAGCATCGAGCCGTACTGAAGCTTGTCGAAACCGGTGGACAGCGAACTCAGTTCAATGGCGCTGTCACGCCATTCCCCCACGCCGCGAACGTCCCATTTTGCCTGCATCGGCGTAAAGCTGCCTTTACCCCAGTAGCGCCATTGCCACAGCCCGGCGTCCGGCAGGAAGTCACTGGCCTTACCGTCCAGATGCAGTTCAACGGCACCCATTTCATTATCATGGGCGCGCAGGATGGCCTGCAGCCTGCCGTCGATGCCTTTACTGGAGACGCGTACCCCGGCCAGCGGCAAGCGCACATCGTCAATATTCAGCGTTTCAATCATCCGGCCACGGGAACGCAGCAGAGCCCCCGGATGGAACAGCAGCGTCGGGTCGGTCAATGTCCCGGTCAGTTCCCCGGGCAGCGCCGCATAGAAAATCAGCTGGTCCTGCTTCGCCTCTCCGGTGAGCTGCAGCGGCAAAGCGCTGTTGGTCAGGCTGAGCTTGCCGGGGCCGATGTTAAGCACAGCGTTGCCCTTCCCGGCGTCGCCCTGAGTCAGCACATTCAGCCGCCCGGTGAAAATGGCGTTATCCAGCCCGGCCTGCCAGTTATCCACCTTCAGCGACACTCCGCCACCCAGCGGGAAACCTTCATAAGGCCAGCGCCACTGCCCGGCGTTAATTTCAAGGGCGTTTTCGCTCAGGTGCCAGGGAATGCTCAGCAGCGGGGGCTCATCGCCTGACAGCTTTTTCACCGTCAGCGTGCCAGCGTTGGTATGCCAGTTCAGGGCCACGTTCAGCCTGTCCGGCTCCTGCGGAATTTGCACCTGCGTGGCCACTTGCCCATCCGTCGGCAGGCCATCCGGCACCAGCGGGAGCGTTAAGTCACCCACCAGTTCAAGCGGCGGAAGCCCTTCGAATGCCCCGACTTTTAGATCGCTAATTTTCAGGTTTTGCCCTTTAAGCGTGGCGGAAAGCGTGAGCAATTTCCCCTGATAATCCAGCTGCTGCTGCTGCGGGATCAAAGAGAGATGCAGCGCGCCCGCATACTGCAGCCACGGTGAGACGTTAAGCTGGTCGATAGTCAGCCAGGTGTTCGGCAGCATTTTCTGCCATTCTTCAAGGGTACGTGGTGCGGCGGGAGCCACATCATCGGCGGGGATCTGGCTGATGCAATCTGGATTGAGATTCAGCTCCGCGAGGTGCAGCCGCCAGCGGCTCGGGTGGCTGAGGCTTGCATCTTTGAGGCTGGCAAGCTCGCACTCCCCGGCGAGATAACGAAGATCGGGGATAATAATCGCCCCGTTGTGCAGACGCGGGCTGGCCTCCAGCGCAATACGCGTGCCCTGCGGCAGCCAGATCCCGGCGAGCGTCGGCAGCCAGTACGCCACCGTGAGCAGCAGCGACAGCGGCAGCAGAATCAATGCAAGTATCAGCGCAAGCGCGGCTTTATATTTACCCTTCATGGGTGGTTAATATCCTGATTCAGCGACAATTTAAGCCGAAATATGTCATTATTCTGGCACGATTCAGGCCGGGCGTGAAGGCGGCGGCACTAGTAAGCATAGTCTGCCCGGGAAGTGAAATAGTCACCTGCCGTTAAAATTTCAGTTTATAAATTGTATGATTATTTTAAGCATGATAGTTTTGGAACCAACCCTTTCTGGAGATAAGTCTTATGAAACTTGCGGTTTATAGCACAAAACAGTACGACAAAAAGTATCTGGAGCAGGTTAACCAGGAATATGGCTTTGATCTTGAATTTTTTGACTTCCTGCTGAGCGAAAAAACCGCCAAAACGGCCAACGGCTGCGACGGCGTATGTATTTTCGTTAATGATGATGGTAGTCGCCCGGTGCTGGAAGAGCTAAAAAAACACGGCGTTAAGTTTATCGCGCTGCGCTGTGCCGGCTTTAACAACGTCGATTTAGAGGCGGCGAAAGAGCTTGGCATGCCGGTGGTTCGCGTCCCTGCCTACTCGCCGGAAGCCGTGGCTGAACACGCTATCGGGATGATGATGTGCCTTAATCGTCGCATTCATCGCGCCTACCAGCGCACACGTGACGCCAACTTTTCGCTCGAAGGCTTAACCGGTTTTACTATGCACGGCAAAACGGCAGGCGTGATCGGTACAGGGAAAATTGGCGTTGCCGCGCTGCGTATTCTGAAAGGGTTCGGCCTGCGCCTGCTGGCGTTTGACCCGTATCCGAGCGCAGCGGCGCTGGATTTAGGCGTGGAATATGTCGATCTCGAAACGCTGTTTGCGCAGTCCGACATTATTTCCCTGCACTGCCCGCTCACCCCGGAAAACTATCACCTGCTGAACCAGACCGCTTTTGATCAAATGAAAGACGGCGTGATGGTGATTAACACCAGCCGCGGCGGACTGATTGATTCCCAGGCCGCCATCGACGCGCTCAAGCACCAGAAAATCGGCGCGCTGGGTATGGATGTGTATGAGAACGAACGCGATCTGTTCTTTGAAGATAAGTCTAACGACGTTATTCAGGACGACGTGTTCCGTCGCCTTTCCGCCTGCCACAACGTGTTGTTTACCGGCCACCAGGCGTTTTTGACGGCGGAGGCGCTGACCAGCATTTCCGAAACGACGCTTGAAAACCTGCGTCAGCTGGAAAAAGGCGAGCCTTGCCCGAACCAGTTGAATTGATTTTCCGCCCGCCTCTCGCAGGAGGCGGTTAATTTTAAGAGTATCCTTACTGATTCATGCGCCACATCCTGCGAAAGTGGCGCGCTTTCATTGATGACTGATAAAACTTAGGGAGAAGAAATGAAAAAGTTCGCTTCACTGATGCTGGCAAGCGTAGTGCTGGCAGGTTGCGCCCAGCCGTCAGATTCAGATAAAGGTGCCGTGACCGCACAAGATTTGCAGCACCATCGCTTTGTGCTGGAGAGCGTAGACGGTAAGCCTCTGGACGTGAAAAACAGCAAACGCGCGCCTGAGCTTAGCTTCGGTGAAAACATGCAGATTTATGGTCAGATGTGTAACCGCTTTATGGGCCAGGCAACCCTGGAACACAACACGCTGAAGGCGAAAGGCGTGGGCATGACGATGATGCTTTGCAGCGACCCGCTGTTGAACGACCTGGATCACCGTATCAATGACATGCTGACCAGCGGGGCCAAAGTTTCTCTGGCTAACCAGCAGCTGGTGCTGAAGAGCGGCCAGCATACGCTGACGTACAAACTGGCCGATCTCGTTAATTAATCAGTAGCTTCCACAGGTGCCAGCGGCAAGCGAGTTTTCGTTACAGCGCTTGCCGTTCGGCATGGCACACATGCCAATCGCACTGCCGTCCAGCTGACGCGCAACGCTCATCGTACCGCCAATCATCGCACAGTTCGCTTCGCCCTGGCTGGACATTGCCGCCCTGAGGCCCGGAGGAACGTGGGCCGCAGTGGCCTGTTGAGGGGGTTCATTACTGCATGCTGATAATAACAGTGCGGCACAACCGGCTAAAAACGCAGCGCGCATGGCTTCTTTCTCCCGTCTGAATATGCAAAACCTTTGCATAATGGCGCATGGTTCCCGCTGCGTCGAGAGCATAAGGCAATAAAATGTGTTGATTTTTGTGCCGCAGATCACCTTTCAAGCCAAAACATCGGAGTTTTCTGAACATCCTTCATTCCTTTTATGATTCAGCGCAGTACGTCCCCAGGTTATTTCACTGTTAATCGTGGATCAATTTGTGCACTCGGCAGGCCCATAACTTCTAATGGCCAGGGTGGACACACTATAATTGAGGAATTACAACGGGGCTCCAGGCTTTCAGGCGAGTCCCTTTATTTTGCGCAATGTAAGGGTGTCTTATGATCACTATCGACGGCAACGGTGCAGTCGCCTCCGTGGCGTTTCGTGCCAGCGAAGTAATTGCCATCTACCCGATTACTCCCAGCTCGACAATGGCGGAGCAGGCAGATGCCTGGTCGGGCGACGGCAGGAAGAACGTGTGGGGAGATGTTCCTCGCGTAGTCGAGATGCAGTCTGAAGCAGGCGCGATTGGGGCGGTGCACGGGGCGCTGCAAACCGGGGCGCTTTCCACATCGTTTACGTCATCGCAGGGCCTACTGCTGATGATCCCAACGCTGTACAAGCTTGCGGGCCAGCTGACGCCATTTGTTCTTCACGTTGCCGCGCGCACCGTGGCCACCCACGCGCTTTCCATTTTTGGCGATCATTCCGACGTGATGGCCGTGCGCCAAACCGGCTGCGCCATGCTGTGCGCCAGCAGCGTCCAGGAAGCACAAGACTTCGCGCTGATTTCCCATATTGCGACCCTGAAAAGCCGGGTGCCGTTTATTCACTTTTTCGACGGCTTCCGCACTTCCCATGAAATCAACAAAATTGTGCCGCTGGCGGACGATACTCTTCGCAGCCTGCTGCCGCAAAAAGAGATCGATGAGCATCGGGCCCGCGCCCTGAATCCGGAGCATCCGGTGATTCGCGGCACGTCGGCTAACCCGGACACTTACTTCCAGTCCCGCGAGGCAACCAACCCGTGGTACAACGCGGTTTACGCGCACGTTGAACAGGCGATGAACGACTTTGCCACCACCACAGGCCGCAGCTACCGCCCGTTTGAGTATTACGGCCACCCTGAGGCGGAGCGCGTGATTATCGTGATGGGCTCCGCCGTCGGCACCTGCGAAGAAGTCGTGGATGAGCTTCTGACCCGCGGCGAAAAAGTCGGCGTGCTGAAAGTTCGCCTGTTCCGCCCCTTCTCCGCCGAACATTTGCTGGAAATTCTGCCTCAGAGCGCGCGCCAGGTGGCGGTGCTTGACCGCACCAAAGAGCCGGGAGCTCTTGCTGAACCGCTGTATCTCGACGTGATGACCGCGCTTGCCGAGGCCGTGAGCCGGGGCGATCGCGAAACGCTGCCTCGCGTGATTGGGGGCCGCTACGGGCTGTCATCCAAAGAGTTCGGTCCGGAATGCGTCCTGGCTATTTTCAACGAGCTACGCGAAGTTAAACCGCGCCCGCGCTTTACCGTCGGCATTTACGACGATGTCACCAACCTGTCGCTGCCGTTGCCGGAAAACACCCTGCCGAACCGCGCCAAACTCGAAGCGCTGTTTTATGGCCTGGGCAGCGACGGCAGCGTGTCTGCCACCAAAAACAACATCAAAATTATCGGTAACTCCACGCCGTGGTTTACCCAGGGTTATTTCGTTTATGACTCCAAAAAGGCCGGGGGGCTGACGGTTTCTCACCTGCGCGTGAGCGAACAGCCGATCAACTCCACCTACCTGATTGAGAAAGCCGATTTCGTTGGCTGCCACCAGCTGCAGTTTATCGACAAGTACCAGATGGCCGAGCGCCTGAAGCCCGGCGGTATTTTCCTGCTGAATACGCCCTACGCCGCCGACGAGGTGTGGAGCCGCCTGCCGCAGGAAGTTCAGGCGGTGCTCAACCAGAAACAGGCTCGCCTGTACGTCATTAACGCGGCGAAGATCGCCCGTGAATGTCATCTTGGCGCCCGTATCAACACCGTGATGCAGATGGCATTCTTCCACCTGACGCAGATCTTGCCGGGCGACACCGCGCTGGCCGAGCTGCAGGGCGCGATTGCCAAAAGCTACAGCAGTAAAGGGACGGAAATCGTCGAGCGTAACTGGCAGGCGCTGGCGCTGGCTCGTGACTCCCTCGCCGAAGTGCCTCTGCAGGACGTTAACCCGGCAAGCGCGATGCGTCCGCCGGTCGTCTCCGACGCCGCGCCTGATTTTGTGAAAACCGTTACCGCCGCGATGCTCGCTGGTCTCGGCGATGCCCTGCCGGTTTCCGCCCTGCCGCCGGACGGGACCTGGCCGATGGGTACGACCCGCTGGGAAAAACGCAACATCGCCGAAGAAATTCCCATCTGGAAGCCGGATATTTGCACCCAGTGCAACCACTGCGTCGCCGCCTGCCCGCATTCGGCTATTCGGGCCAAAGTGGTTCAGCCTGAGGCAATGGAAGGCGCCCCGGAAGCCCTGCAGTCGCTGGACGTGAAGTCCCGGGATATGCGCGGCCAGAAATACGTGCTGCAGGTAGCGCCGGAAGATTGCACCGGCTGTAACCTTTGCGTAGAAGTTTGCCCGGCCAAAGATCGCCAGAACCCGGAAATCAAGGCGATTAATATGCTGTCTCGCCTTGAACACGTTGAAGAAGAGAAAGAGAACTATAACTTCTTCCTCGCGCTGCCGGAAATCGATCGCACCAGCCTGGAGCGCATCGATATCCGTACCTCGCAGCTGTTAACCCCGCTGTTTGAATACTCTGGAGCCTGCTCCGGCTGCGGCGAAACCCCGTACATTAAAATTCTGACCCAGCTGTTCGGCGACCGCATGCTGATCGCTAACGCCACCGGCTGTTCGTCTATTTACGGCGGTAATCTGCCATCCACGCCGTACACCACCGACGCAAACGGCCGCGGGCCAGCGTGGGCTAACTCGCTGTTTGAGGATAACGCCGAGTTTGGGCTGGGCTTCCGCCTGACGGTGGATCAGCACCGCGCCCGCGTCATGCGTTTACTGGGCCAGTTTGCCGATAAACTTCCGGCCGAGCTTAATGAGCAGCTTCACGCGGAAGCGACACCGGAAGTCCGCCGTGAACAGGTTGCCGAGCTGCGTAAACATCTGGCGAACATTGACGATGCTGATGCCCGTCAGCTGGTCACCGATGCCGACGCGCTGGTGGAGAAATCTATCTGGCTGATTGGCGGTGACGGCTGGGCCTATGACATCGGTTTTGGTGGCCTCGACCACGTGCTGAGCCTGACCGAAAACGTCAACATTCTGGTGCTGGATACGCAGTGTTACTCCAACACCGGCGGCCAGGCGTCTAAAGCCACGCCGCTGGGCGCCGTCACCAAGTTTGGCGAGCACGGCAAGCGTAAAGCACGTAAAGATCTGGGCGTCAGCATGATGATGTACGGCCATGTGTACGTCGCGCAGATTTCGCTGGGGGCACAGCTGAACCAGACGATGAAGGCCATTCAGGAGGCGGAGGCTTATCCTGGCCCGTCGTTGATCATCGCCTACAGCCCTTGCGAAGAGCACGGCTACGACCTGGCGCTGAGCCACGATCAGATGCGCCAGCTGACCGCCACGGGCTTCTGGCCGCTCTACCGCTTCGACCCGCGTCGGGCAGATGAAGGCAAGGTGCCGCTGGCGCTGGATTCCCGTCCACCGTCCGATGCGCTGGCCGATACGCTAATGAAGGAGCAGCGTTTCCGTCGCCTGAACGCCCAGCAGCCGGAAGTCGCCGAGCAGCTGTGGAAAGATGCCGCCGCCGATTTGCAGAAGCGATACGACTTCCTGGCGCAGCTGGCGGGTAAAGCGGAGAAGGTTAGCGAGTAATCGGGGGAATGACCCTCACCCCGGCCCTCTCCCTGGAAGGGAGAGGGGGAAAACATAGACTGGCGCTCTTTTATTCCCTCTCCCCATAAAGAGAGGGGGAAAACATAGATTGCCGTTCTTTTATTCCCTCTCTCCCATAAAGAGAGGGGGAAAACATAGACTGGCGTCTTTTTATTCCCTCTCCCCCATGGGGAGAGGGTTAGGGTGAGGGGAAAACACGCATACCCCGTTTCAGATACCTTCGCCCCTGTGGGAAGAAGGTCAGGCGGAGGAGAAAACGCGTCTACTTCAGCAGGCGAACCTTCACTGACTTACCCTTGATTTTGCCCTGCTGCAGCTGTTTCCACGCGTGACGCGCCACGGACTGGCGCACCGCCACGTAAACATGGATTGGGTGGACGTCGATTTTGCCGATGTCCGCACCTTCCAGCCCCATATCCCCGGTTAACGCCCCCAGAATATCGCCTGGACGCATTTTGGCCTTCTTGCCGCCGTCAATGCACAGCGTCGCCATTTCCGCTTCCAGCGGCTTCACGGAAACGCCGGACGGCACCTGCTGCCATTTCAGCGAAAGATTCAGCATTTCCGCCAGCACGCTGGCGCGCTGCGCTTCTTCCGGGGCGCAGAAGCTGATAGCCAGCCCGCTTTGCCCGGCTCGCGCGGTACGGCCAATGCGGTGAACGTGCACTTCCGGGTCCCACGACAGTTCGTAGTTAATGACCATTTCCAGCGCTTTAATATCCAGCCCACGTGCGGCGACATCCGTTGCCACCAGTACGCGGCTGCTGCCGTTGGCGAAACGTACCAGCGTCTGGTCGCGATCGCGCTGTTCCATATCGCCATGCAGCGCCAGCGCGCTTTGGTGACGCTCGTTCAGCGCATCACACACGGCCTGGCAATCTTTTTTAGTATTGCAGAAGACAACACAGGATGCAGGCTGGTGCTTGCTGAGCAGCGCCAGCAGCAGGCCGATTTTGCCCCCGCGGGAGATTTCATAGAACTGCTGTTCAACGGACGGCAGCTCATCAACGGTATCAATCTCAATAGTCTGCGGGTCGCGCTGAATTCGCCCGCTGATAGCGGCAATGGCTGCGGGCCAGGTGGCGGAGAAAAGCAGCGTCTGGCGTTTGGTCGGCGCATGGGCAATAACTTCGTCTATAGCATCGGCAAAACCCATATCCAGCATGCGGTCGGCTTCGTCCAGCACCAGCGTTTGCAAGGCACCCAGCTTCACCGTTTCTTTTTGCAGGTGATCTAACAGGCGGCCCGGCGTGGCGACGATAATGTGCGGCGCATGCTGTAACGAGTCGCGCTGGACGCCAAACGGCTGGCCACCGCACAGGGTTAAAATTTTAATATTTGGCATGTAGCGGGCCAGGCGACGCAGCTCTTTGGCGACCTGGTCGGCCAGCTCCCGCGTTGGGCACAGCACCAGCGACTGGGTTAAAAACTGGCTGGCATCAATGTGCTGCAGCAGGCCAAGGCCGAAAGCTGCGGTTTTTCCGCTGCCGGTTTTGGCCTGCGCACGGACGTCTTTTCCGGCCAGAATGGCGGGCAAGGCCGCTTCCTGAACGGGCGTCATTTCGTGATACCCCAGTTCGCTAAGATTGGCGAGTTGTGCTTCAGGTAAAGCGTTCAGTGCGGAAAAAGCGGTCACAATGGTCATCTCTTAATAATAACGGGCAGGCGCGTATGCTAGCAGATTCGCGTGGTTCAGGCGTGAGTTTATCAATTTTGCTGCGTTAGCGGGTGAAACAGTAAAAACGGCACCTTTCGTTCAGGCGCCGTTTTCCATTGAGAAGAATAGCGCTATTCGCTAATCGGCAAATAACCCTGCCATTCCGGCATGAAACGTTCGCCCTGCTCCGCTTTTTCCAGATGGATAAAATAATCCCCCACGCTTTCTAACAGCAGGCAGTCATCGACGTCTTTCAGGTTGTCTTTGTGCTGCTGATAGCTTGCGACCAGCAGGCTGGCAATCGCCTTCTCTTTTGCCTGCGCCGGATTTTCAGCCACGAAGAAATCAAAGTCATGTAGCTCCGCCAGCGTTTTCGGGCTGTAGCCGCCGACGTTGACAAAAAAGAGCTTTGGCGTTTGTTCAGCGGGTTTATCTGAAAGGCTAATGCGGTAGCCGTCGGCCCAGCGCAGCTTGCCGTAACCGTCGATATGGATTTTATCTTTGTCACCAAACCATGCAGCTCTCAGCGCGGGCCATGCGTCCTCTGGCTTCTCTGCAGCCACAAACTGGACGTCATGCACTTCAATATTGGATTTTCCGGCATTGCCGCCCACATAAAAAACGTAAAGTTCCATCTGCTCTCCTTATTAATCGTTATATAAAATAATATATAACGATTAATATTTGAATGACTTTCATGTGCCTGAAAAATTGATCGCAAGCAGGAAGATGAATAAAAAAACGATTAGTATGCTTAAATATCGCCCCTAAGCTAAATCAACGGCAGAGGCTTAAACAGATAAGGAGCCAGAATGTTTGAAGATAATGACTATAAGCTGTATGTCATCGTGAACCGCAACGCCGACGTCAGCGTGCAAATGAATGCCGTGGGCCACCTGTGCGGCGGCATTATGCTTAAAGTCGATGAGCCTGTATTTCATGACTATCCCAACCAGGATAGCGGCTTAAGCGCCTGGATGAACCATTATCCGGTGGTTGTGCTTCAGTCTAAAAACAGTAGCCAGCTGGCAACCGCGCTGGAGAAATGCAGGGAAGAAGGCGTGCTGTATAATTTCTTTACCACCACCATGCTGTCGCACTCTTCTGAGCAGCAGATAAAGGATACGCGCGACACGCCCTTTGCTGAGCTCGATTTTATTGGCATTGCGCTGTACGGCGAAACCGAAAAACTCAAACCGCTGACCAAAAAATTTTCCGTCTTTAAAGGTTAAATAAGTCGGGTAATGGTGTCTTGCGCAGTTATCCAACCCTTACCCTTCGTCTCCGGCGTAAAAATTGATGATATCATCTTCAAACCAGCAGCCCACTTTGTAGTACATCGCACAGCCAATCAAAAAGCTGGCAATGAGTATTAATGCTGTCAACAATCCTTTCACTTCGAAACGCTCTCCCATGATGCTTGCTGTGATATTGACAGGCCAGGTGAAAAAAAGTTCAGCGACGAAACTATTCTGCCCCAGCCATTTTCCGATAATCACTGACGCTTCGGTCTTTGCGATGGCAATTCTGTCACAACATTCTGGTTAACTAAGGCTGCCAATTTTCTGAGTAAACCAGGCGCCATTGTGTCCGATAACCCTCTTCATTTCAAAAATGTCAGCGGTTTCTTTTTCCGTGCTGTCCCGGTGGAATTTCTCGGCAGCGTGCTGTCACGCAGCCGGCCCGATACCCCAGGACGTTATCATCGCCCGGGGCAAACAATTCTTTATATGAGTCCGGAGCGCGAGTGGGCCAGGCTCGCGGTTGCTGCCCATATGCAAAAAGACGGCAAACCGCGGGCGCTAATCCCTCTGTATGTCGAAGGCGCACAGGTGCTGGACCAGCGAGATGAATATTCATGCCTGGCCTTAGGCATCAACCGCGATTTGTCTAATCACTGCTGGCTCAGCGCCCTGCAGCAAAATATCGAACCGCCTTCCTGGCAAAATGCCGATCGGGCTCGCCTCTCCAATGCCGATGGCATTATCGACCGGTCCCGAAGTATTCCCGACGGCTGGCACCTGAATCTATTCCGCTGGAACGAACTTGGCGGCCCACGCGTCACGGTGTGCGGGGAGCCGATCGCGGTTCCGCTTCCCGAAAAAGTGAATGTGTAACGGCGGCACGCTCAGCACACCCGCGCCTGCGGCAGATCGGCATAGCGAGTGGTATAACGCGGCGACAGCATTTCGCGCTTCATCGCCCACGGCTGCTGTATTCCCTGCCCGGCAAAAAAGAGCGTGCCTTTGCCCTGCTTTTGATTCAGGAAGTCCAGCACTGTCATCAACTTTTCGCCGTTAGGCCGTGGAACATTGCTGTCGAACAAATCAAATTGCGCCACGCCCTGACTAAAAAAATCCCCCAGCATAACGCCGGCTTTCTGGTAGCGGTGCCCCGGCTGCCAGATAGCGTCCAGACTCTGCATCGCGGCCTGAATAATATCCCGGCTGTCCTGCGTGGGAATGAGCAGCGAGACGGACGAACAGTTGCCGTAATAAGGTTCGTTCACGGCAAATGGGCTGCTTTTCACAAAGGCAGAAATCACCCGGCAATATTGGTGCTCAGCCCGCAGCTTTTCCGCCGCCCGGCCGGCGTAACTGCCGATCGCCTGGCGCATATCCTCATACTCGGTAATGCGTTCTCCGAACGAGCGGCTGCAGATGATTTCCTGTTTGGCGGCGGAGAACTCATCCATTTCAAGGCAAGACTCGCCGCGCAATTCGCGCACCGTTCTTTCCAGCACCACGCTGAAGTGCCGCCGAATAAAACGAATATCCGCATCGGCAAGCTGTAAAACCGTTTTGATGCCCATAGCGTCGAGCTTTTTCGACAGGCGCCTCCCCACGCCCCAGACTTCGCCCACGGGCAGCTGTGCCATAAGCCAGCGCTGGTGCTTTGGGCGGGATAAATCAACCACGCCGCCGGTTCGCTCTTGCCACGTTTTTGCCGCGAGGTTTGCCAGCTTAGCCAGCGTTTTTGTCGGCGCGATCCCCACGCCCACCGTCAGGCGGGTGCGCTGGCGAATGGTCGAACGGATCGTCTGGCCAAAGGCCTTCAGGTTGTAGCAATTGCTCACGCCCGTTAAATCACAAAATGCCTCGTCGATGGAGTAAGTCTCGACCCTGGGCAACAGCTCTTCAAGCACGCCCATCACCCGCTCGCTCATGTCGGCATACAGCTCGTAGTTGCTGCTAAACGTCAGCACGCCATGCCGCCTGAGCGCCTCTTTCTGTTTAAAGAAAGGTTCTCCCATTTTGACAAAGGGCCGGGCTTCCGCGGAGCGGGCGATGACGCAGCCATCGTTATTGGATAAAACCACCACCGGCTTTCCGGCTAAATCCGGACGGAAAGCCGTTTCACAGGACGCATAAAAGCTATTCACATCCACCAGCGCAAACATGCTTAGCCCGCCGCTTTAATGATAAAAGTGACGATGCCGAAAATATCGAGTGCGGCTTCATCGGGGACGGGAATCGGTGCCCAGGCGCTGTTCATCGGCAATAGCATCACCGTGGGGCGAAGCTGCAGGCGCTTCACGGTGAATGCCCCGTCAATCGCCGCAATCACGATATCGCCCTGTGACGCCGTTCTTGAGCTGTCCACAATCAGCAAGTCTCCTTCGCCGATCCCCCCTTCTACCATCGAATCCCCCGCCGCCTTCACAAAATAGGTCGCGCCGGGATTGCGCACCAGCAGCTTATTGAGATCGATACGTTGCTCAACATAATCCTGGGCCGGGGAAGGAAAGCCGCACTGTACCAGGTCAGCGAAGAGAGGAAAGGAAGCGTCCGGGCAATAGGGTGCAGGTTTGAGAAGGTTCATGATACCGCCAATACAAATACTGTTTATATATACAGTATCAGGTAAAAAAGACACTTCAAGTAGGAAAACACGCACTTTTGCTAAGCCCTTCGTTTTGCAAGCGAAAAAATTCGAGCATGCTGGCAGAAACCACAAAAGCCTTCAGGTGTACTGAAAATAAGCATAATGATATGGTCGGTTGCAGGCCCGTTACCCAACAAAAGGACGCGTGATGACACAGCCAGTGAGTCAGGATTTGCTTAGCCAGCTCGAAACCCCGGAAGATGCCGCGGCGCTAAGCTGGGTGGAAAAACAAAATAAGCGCACCACGGACAGGTTTGCCACGGGAGAGCGCTTCCAGCAGATGCGGGGCGCGATCCTGCAGTCGCTGGACGATAAAACCAACATTCCCTGGGGGAGCCATTACCGCAACGCGGTGTATAACTTCTGGCAGGATGACGAACACCCACGCGGCATCTGGCGCCGCACCACTGAAAGCTCTTACTTTACCGCTGCACCAGAATGGGAAACTGTGCTGGATGTCGATCGCCTGAACGAAGAGGAAGACGCGAACTGGAGCTATCACGGCGCCGATCTCCTCCACCCGGACTATTCCCGGGCGTTAATCTTTTTATCCAGCGGCGGCGATGCCTGTGAAATTCGCGAATTCGATCTGGTGAGCAAAACGTTTATCACCGGGGGATTTTTCCTGCCGGAAAGCAAAAGCTCGGTCAGCTGGCTGGATAAAAACACGCTGCTGCTGGCGCTGGACGCGGGGGAGGATACGCTCACAACTTCCGGTTATCCACGCAGCGTCTATCGCTGGGCTCGGGGCACATCGCCGCAGGATGCGCCGCTGATCTACGCCGGTGAAGCAACGGATATGGCCGTTTCCGCCTGGCATGATGATACCCCCGGTTTTGAGCGGGATGTGGTGCACTGCAGCAAAGACTTTTACCACGGGCAAACCTGGCTTTTGACCGGGCAGAACACCCTGACGCTTATCGCCATTCCGGAAGATGCCTCCTGCGGATTTTTCAAAGACTGGCTGCTGGTGACGCTCACCTCCGACTGGCCAATAGCCGAGACTGTCTGGCCTGCAGGCGCTCTGTTGGCGATTGATTTAGCTGATTTTCAGCGAGGTGAGCGCAATTTCATTTCGCTCTTCACGCCAAATTCGCGCACGACGCTGCAAGGCTACAGCTCAACCCGCGATTACCTTCTGCTGAACCTGAGCCAGGACGCCGTTGAGAAGGTCGAATTTGTGAAAATCGACGGCGGCCAGCGGCACTGCATAAAAACGCTTGAGCTGCCCGATTTCACCAACGTTTCCGCCGGCGGTATCGACGATGAAAGTAACCGCTACCGGCTGGTCAGCCACGGTTTCCTGCAGCCCCACAGTCTCAGCTATGGCGATCTGGACGACGACACGCTAAGCCTCGTGAAACAGGATCCAGCCTGCTTTGACGCGGGAGAATTTAGCGTGACCCAGCACTTTGCCCTTTCGCTGGATGGCACCCGCGTCCCCTACTTCCAGGTGGCCGCCAAAGCGCT
Source organism: Enterobacter sp. Cy-643 (assembly GCF_011752815.1). Lineage (GTDB taxonomy): Bacteria > Pseudomonadota > Gammaproteobacteria > Enterobacterales > Enterobacteriaceae > Cedecea. Next base: position 1,166,810 of record NZ_VWWV01000001.1, on the reverse strand, counting down.
GGCGCTGTCCGGTGATAACCCGACGCTGCTGTACGGTTACGGCGGATTCGAGGTCTCTTTAACGCCGCATTATCTCGGTGCCAAAGGGGCGACATGGCTGCAAAAAGGCGGAGTTTACGTCGTCGCTAATATTCGCGGCGGCGGTGAATATGGCCCTGCATGGCACCAGGCTGCGCTCAAACAGCACCGTCATCGCGCCTGGGAAGACTTTACCGCTGTTGCGACCGACCTTGCGGCGCGAAAAGTCACCTGTGCCGCAAAACTTGCCGCTCAGGGTGGCAGCAACGGCGGTCTGCTGATCGGCAATATGCTCACCGACTACCCGGAATTATTCGGCGCGCTGGTGTGTGAAGTCCCGCTGCTGGATATGCTGAACTATCCCCGCTGGCTCGCGGGAGCCTCCTGGATTGCCGAGTACGGCGATCCGGATATTGCCGAAGAGCGAGAGTGGCTGCGGCGTTATTCTCCGTTCGACAAGGTGTCAGCCGGGGTGGATTACCCACCGACGCTATTCACCACCGGTACCCAGGATGATCGGGTTAGCCCGGCCCACGCCCGTCGAATGGTGGCGCGTATGCAGCAGCAAGGGCACGAGAACGTCTGGCTGTATGAGGAAACCGATGCCGGCCACGGCAGCGCGCCGGAGAATAGCCAGATTGCGTCCCATCAGGCCATGATCGAGGAGTTTGTCTGGCAAATGCTAACCGGGAAATAAGCATGGGCGGTGCGTAAAAAGCGCACCGCCTCATCATTAGCACATCTAATGCAATAGCATATTTTTTAATTTTTATTTATTGCTCAAACGCTATTTAATTCGACCTCAACCAATGAAAGGAGGCCGATAAATGGCTGGCGAGAATAACCTGGCAATACTGCTGAGCAATGCTGCTCCGGAGCTGAATCCGGGAAAATATGTTTTTTGCACTTTACCCGCACCTTCGGCGGAATTAAAAGATGCCGCCATAGTAACCGTCCGCGAGGCTGAAGGCGTCACGCTGGTTCTGCCGCAGGATCTGGCGGATAAATATGCCGTTAACTACGATTACGTTGCCAGCTGGATCACCCTCAAAATTCACTCATCTCTGGCCGCCGTCGGCCTTACTGCCGCATTTTCACGCGCGCTGGCGAAAAAAGGTATCAGCTGTAATGTGGTGGCAGGCTATTACCACGACCATATTTTCGTGGCGCATAAAGATACCGAAGCAGCCATGTCGGCCTTGTCATCTTTAGCATCAGAGGCATAACCGGGGAAAGGGGAAGCTTTCGGCCTCCCCTGATAACAGCGGTATCAGCTGCGGATAAATTTCAGTATATCCGCATTGATGGTGTCGGCATGCGTGGTATGCATTCCGTGCGGATAGCCGGGGTAGATGTGCAGCGTACTGTTGCTGAGCAGTTTATCCTGCAGGATAGCCGCATTTTTGTACGGCACGACCTGGTCATCATCGCCCTGCAGGACCAGAACCGGCACGGTAATCGCCTTCAGATCTTCTGTCTGATCGGTTTCTGAAAACGCTTTGATCCCTTCATAGTGGGCCTTGGCGCTACCGGCCATGCCCTGCCGCCACCAGTTCCGGATACTTCCCTCAGAAACGTCAGCCCCCTGCCGGTTAAAGCCATAGAACGGGCCAGAGGCAACATCAAGGTAAAACTGCGCGCGATTTGCCGCCAGTGCCTTACGGAAGCCGTCAAACACCTCGCGCGGTGTCCCGCCCGGGTTACTCGCCGTTTTCACCATCAGCGGCGGAACGGCACTGACTAAAACGGCTTTCGCAACGCGCCCCTGAGGCTGGCCGTATTGAGCGACATAGCGAGCCACCTGCCCGCCGCCGGTTGAATGGCCGACGTGCACGGCATTGTTAAGATCCAGATGCTCTACCACCGCCGAGGCATCCGCCGCATAATGATCCATATCGTGCCCGTCGCTGACCTGGTCAGAGCGGCCATGCCCTCGCCTGTCGAACGCGATAACCCGGAAACCTTCACCTAAGAAAAACAGCATCTGGTTATCCCAGTCATCCGCGCTGAGCGGCCAACCGTGATGAAAAACAATCGGTTGAGCCGTTTTCGGCCCCCAGTCTTTATAAAAAATATTGACCCCATCTTTCGTCTTTACGAATGTCATAAGTCTCACTCCTGGTTGCTATGAATTACGTTTAACCTGATAAAGCATAGTCGATGAGTGGAGCGTTACTTTTTTGCAGGTGCCAGGAGTGTGGCAGCGAATCGTTTTACTGACGCGGTGTCTGGCCGCCATCTATAAGTCAATAATTTTCTAAATATTCGATCAACTATCAAAGAGAGCGTTATTTATAATAATATCTCTTGGGGGATTATTAATTTACTGGTAAATGGAACTGCTCGATGGGATCAGATGAAAGATACATTTCCATTCCAAAGCAATACCGATCGCTCGGGCAAGAATTCTTTTAAATCTCTCTCATTCGGTCTATATATCTGCAACCCCAGTCTGCTCATAGCTCAAGCAGTAAGCGAAAAAATCACGTCATAAAATAAAAAACCGGCAAAACACCGGTTTTTTTGCTCTTCTAATCTGCCAGTAATCTTTTCTCAGAGTTACCAAACTTAGAAAGCAAATATTGTTTCAAAGCTTTGGAGGCCTTTACTTCCAAAATTTTGTATGATAAATGAGAGAGTAGCCATGTAAGTATCAATGCAATCAGAACGACCACCGCGCCCTTGTCCGACTTCATTATATATTTTGTTACAATAAGCATTACAGGGTTGTGGAGTAAGTATACAGAAAATGAAATTTCACCCAGATAAAATAAAAACTTCGGAACATAGCTGTCTAACCAATTACAGTTCAACACAATAGCAAGGAAAAGCAGGGCCATAAATAAAGCCGATGATTTTAATCCATGATCATTAAAATTATGGTAAAAGCAATAAAATGAAACGATAGCCAATGAAATAACTAATAAGGGAACGGAAAGCAATTTTGATGGATTGTTAAACCTGGCGTATAGCAGCGCAATCACAACCCCTAAAACAAATTCATACATTATTGGGTTTGTTAAGAATGTCAGAAACTCAGATTTATAAGGATAACCTTCAATTCTTATGCCAGGCGTAAAGCCAGATAAAATCGGAATCACAATTAATACAATTGAAAATATTGCAATAAGCGCCATCACCTTACGTTTAAATAAGAATGATATCGCCATTAACGCATAGAAATACATTTCATAATTCAGCGTCCATCTAACGCCGGTAACATAATTAACGTCTATATAAGAAGGAGCATACTCAGTTGTTACGGGCATAAACAAAAACGACCGAATGAAACTGAGCGTTTTATCTTCGTAGTGGAATATACTCATTGCGCCGCCAATAGCAAAGCCCAAGAGTATGAAAAAGAGATACGCGGGGTAGATTCGTGAAAATCTATTTATTACGAAATTCACTGCCGATGTTTTATTTCTTCCTGAATAGACCATAATAAAACCACTCAGAATAAAGAAAATTGTCACCCCCAGCCCACCAGAGTTAAAAACAGCCGACACAAATTTATTGTTTAAATCCAGGTCAAGTTGCCATTTGTAATGAAACAGAACAACAATAATAGCCGCTAACCCGCGCAAAGCCTGTAGCGATTTAAGTGAATGTGTCGACATAGATGATTCCAATTTTTTCCGGTCGGTAATAATACCCTCCGTGCACATGGTTATCAATAGGCGTAATCTCCGCTTGCTCTCCAAATGGAGACAGTAAACAACTGGTGAATGTTTAAGGGATTGCATGTTTTTTATTGACACTATGTGAATACAATCGCTATTTACAGGTTTTTTAAATTTCATCATTACCGAACTACATTTATTCAGATTGCAACCATGAGCCGCATCATGAATATTCAGCCTGGCAATTGCTTAAACATTCGCCACCCGCCCTCTCAGTTTACTGACATCAACCACCGGCGGCTTTAGCTCAGTGAAAACATTACCCGCTACGCCACGGATGCATGGGAGGGAACAAAAACCATATTACAATGCATAAGGCAAGGGTGAACGACGAGACGCTGCTGTAAAACGTGCTGGAATTCGCCGCCGGAATCCGTACCATACACGCCACACTTACGCATGCTGGTTATTATCGGCCGGTGAGAACCCCTCTTTTATTGCAAGTCAGATGGGGCATGAAAACGCGCAGATGGTTTATGAAGTCTATGCTGCATGGATTGAAGAGCTGAGCGGCGACCAGGTGAATATGCTCAACAGTAAGCTGGCGCTTTGAAAAAGTTTGCCCCTTATGTGCCCCTTTTGGTTTCAGAGACAGTAAATAATGCAATCGAATCAAGAAGCTACAAAGAAAGAACAGTACAACCTGAACAAGTTACAAAAACGCCTGCGCCGTAACGTGGGTGAAGCGATTGCCGATTACAACATGATTGAAGACGGCGACCGCATTATGGTTTGCCTGTCCGGCGGCAAAGACAGCTACACCATGCTGGAAATCCTGCGTAACCTGCAGCAAAGCGCGCCCATCAGCTTTAGCCTCGTGGCGGTAAACCTCGATCAGAAACAGCCGGGGTTCCCTGAGCATGTGCTGCCTGCCTACCTGGAAAGTATCGGCGTTGAATACAAGATTGTGGAAGAGAACACCTACGGCATCGTGAAAGAGAAGATCCCGGAAGGCAAAACCACCTGCTCTTTGTGTTCGCGTCTGCGCCGCGGCATTCTTTACCGCACCGCCACCGAGCTGGGCTGTACCAAAATCGCGCTGGGCCACCACCGCGACGATATTCTGCAGACGCTGTTCCTGAACATGTTCTACGGCGGCAAGATGAAGGGCATGCCACCGAAGCTGATGAGCGACGATGGCAAACATATCGTTATTCGCCCGCTGGCCTACTGTCGCGAGAAAGACATTGAGCGTTTTGCTATCGCCCGCGAATACCCAATTATTCCATGCAACCTGTGCGGCTCGCAGCCAAACCTGCAGCGCCAGGTGATTGCCGACATGCTGCGCGACTGGGACAAACGCTACCCGGGCCGCATTGAGACGATGTTCAGCGCCATGCAGAACGTGGTGCCATCGCATCTCTGTGATACTGAATTGTTTGATTTCGCAGGTATTACTCACGGTTCAGACGTGGTGAACGGCGGCGACCTGGCGTTCGATCGCGAAGAGATCCCTATGCAGCCGGTCGGCTGGCAGCCGGAAGAAGACAACGCTGACGCCCCGCAGCAGCGTCTGGATATTCTGGAAATTAAATAATCCCCAGTCCCTCTCCGCCCGGAGAGGGAAAACTTCAATGGTGTGTCGGCGGGTCGATTATCGGCCTTGGATCCGGGTCTGTCGGCGGATCGGGTATGGGCTGCGGTCTGGGAAGTGGGTCGGGTACCGGCACGGGTTCGGTGGGAAAAGCCGGGTCGCTCATCATCAGGCTGTTGCGATACAGCATCGTCATCTCCTGCGTGGGTGAATCGCCCTTTAAAGCATAGTCTACAAATCGCAGGCAAAAAAAAGCCGACTTTGAAAGCCGGCATTGTATGAATCAATTGTGCTATGCAGTAATTCTAAAAAAAGGAAGTAAGACAATATGGAGCGCAACGCCCATCGCTTGACGTTGCATTCACCTGCAAGAGAGAGTTTGCCCCGGCGTGGCTTTCGGTTTCTTGATTTGGCTCAATAACAGCGCCGTTTTCGCCTACAAAGCCGTGCGAAATCCCGCAATTTTACAGCCATTTACTGCGATGTAACCACCAGGCAACACCACCAATCATAACCACCAACATTATGCAGAACAGCGCGAAGCCGAAGGCCCAGCCGCCGCCGGGAATACCGCCGAGGTTCACACCGAACAGCCCGGTTAAGAACGTGCTGGGTAAAAATACCATCGCCATCAGCGACATGGTGTAGGTCCTGCGGTTTAAGGATTCCTGCATGACCTGGGAGATTTCATCAGTCATCACGCCGGTGCGGGCGATGCAGGCGTCGATTTCGTCCAGCCCCCTGCCCAACCTGTCGGCAATGTCCTGCATGCGGCGGCGCTGGTCGTCGTTCATCCAGCTGAGCCGCTCGCTGGCCAGGCGCGCATAGACGTCACGCTGTGGAGACATATAGCGACGCATGACAATCAGCTGTTTACGCAACAGCGCCAAAGCCCCACGAGGCGGCACCTGCTGGTCGAGCAGGTTGTCTTCGAGGTCGATGATTTTATCGTGCATTTGCTCGATAAATTCGCTGGCGTGGTCGGTGAGCGCATCGCAGGCATCCACCAGCCAGCTGCCGCAGTCGGTCGGGCCGGTGCCTTCATTCAGGTCGTTCACCACATCGTCCAGCGCAAGAACCTGCCGCCTGCGGGTTGAGACAATCAGCCGTTCGTCAATGTAAAGCCGCACGGCCACCAGCTGGTCCGGACGCTCATCGGTGTTGCCGTTGATACAGCGCAGGGTGATAAGCGTGCCGTCACCCACGCGAGAAACACGGGGACGCATGCTTTCACCGGCCAACGCCTCCCTGACATAGTTTGGCAGCAGCGGCGTGTTGGCCAGCCAGTCGGCGCTGTCGGCGTTGGTATAATTCAGGTGCAGCCAGCAGGGATGCTCGCTGTCGATAATTTCATTGCTGTCGAGAGGCCTCACGCCGCCCTTGCCGTCCAGCTGCCAGGCAAACACCGCATCCGGCACGTGCAGCTCGCTGCCTTTAATTACATCCACTGCGCAATCCTCAAGCTGAGTCAGTTCTTTCTGTCAGTCTAGCCATCTCTGATACGAAGGCAACCACCAGAGGTTATCAAACGCGCTGAATTTGCAGAGAAAAGAGTAAATAAAGCTTAACCGGAAACATAAAAAAACCGGGCGATGGCCCGGTTCTTACTAGCGTAACTGGCTGTCTTTCGATCCGCGGCGGTTATAGCCTGAGAACGTGGCCCGGTGCGTATCTTCCGCCTGCTGGCAGCTGATACATAACCGCACGCCCTGAATCGCTTTACGCCGTGCTTCCGGAATGCGCTGGCCGCATTCCTCGCAGTACTCCAGGCTTTCGCCCTTCGGGAGTTCGCTGCGCGCTCTGGCCACGGCGTCGTCCACGGTACTGTCGATTTGCTCCTGGACAGCACCGTCATTGGCCCAACCTGATGCCATTTCGTCACCTCCGCAATCGCTATGCCTGAGGTGACTATAATAACACTTTTTGTGGCTAAATTTTAGCCATGCTTAGTGTTTGATAATATACATCGTGCGGCTGTAGGCCACGTCTTCCGGATTGTTGATCGGATAGCCCTTCAGCCACGGTTTGATCAGGCGGCCATTGGTGTACTGGTAGATTGGCGCGATGGGCGCTTTTTCCTGAATGATTTTTTCGGCGGCGTTGTAATCCGCATTCCGCGCCTTGTCAGTGGTTTCCTGCGCGGCCTGGGACAGCAGTTTGTCGTATTCAGGGGAACTGAAGCGTGAAATATTCCCGCTGTGGGTAGACGTTAGCAGCGACAGGAAAGTAGACGGTTCATTGTAATCCCCTACCCATGACGCACGAATGACGTCGAAATTGCCGGTGTTGCGGCTGTCGATGTAGGTTTTCCACTCCTGGTTTTGCAGCTTCACGTCAACGCCCAGATTTTTCTTCCACATGGAGGCAACGGCAATCGCTATCTTCTGGTGGTTTTCGGAGGTGTTGTACAGCAGCGTTAATTTAAGCGGTTTGGCATCGCCATAGCCGGCGGCACGCAGCAGCATTTTCGCCTGGGCGTTCAGCTCCTGCTGACTCATATCTTCGAAAGGAGAGCGATCCGGCTTAAAGCCCGCGGTAACGTCAGGGGTAAAGCGCCAGGCTGGTTTCTCTCCCGTGCCCAATACTTTATCTGCCATCAGGCGGCGGTCGATAGTCATACTCAAGGCGAGGCGAACGCGGGCATCTGCCGTCGGCCCTTTTTGCGTGTTAAACGCATAATAATAAGTGCCAAGCTGCGGCGGCGTGTAAACCTGCCCCGGAATGTCTTTCAGCAGTTTCTGGTAGAGGTTTTTCGGGAAAGATTCGGTAATGTCGATATCCCCGGCCAGGTAACGCTTGGTGGCCGCCGATTCCTGGTTGATCGGAATAAAGGTCACTTTGGTCAGCACCGTTTTTCCGTTGTCCCAGTAATTTTTATTCGGCACCACAACCAGCTTCTCGTTCACCACGCGGTCCTGCAGCGTAAATGCGCCGTTGCCCACGAGATTGCCGGGTTTCGTCCATTCATTACCTGACTTTTCAACGACCGCTTTAGGCGTAGGATAGAAGGCAAAGTTTGCCGCCAGGCTTGGGAAGAACGGTACAGGTTTATCAAGCTGCACGCGCAGCGTTTTAGCATCTACGGCGGTAACGCCGAGCTTATCAGCCGGCATTTTCCCGTCGATAATGGCCTGGGCGTTGGTGATACCCGCCAGCGCAGCAAACCAGGCAAACGGTGAGGTATTTTTTGGATCAACCAGGCGCTGCCAGCTGTAAACAAAATCCTGCGCGGTGACAGGCGTTCCATCCGACCAGCGGGCGTTATCACGAAGTGTAAACGTCCAGATGCGGTTGTCGTTGCTTTGCCATTTGGTGGCAACACCCGGCACCAGTTCACCCTTTTCATTTTGGTTCACCAGGCCTTCAAATAAATCGCGAATAACCTGAATTTCCGGCAGGCCAACGGCTTTGATAGGATCCAGGCTCGCGGGTTCATCTTTAATATGTCTGACTAACTCCTGACTGCTCGCCAGCTTCGTTCCCGCAGGAACATCCGCCGCCCAGGCGCTTTGCAGCATGGCGGCCACGGCCATCGCACAACAGCTAAAACTGAGGCTTTTTTTCATCGCTTTCCTTCCGTGTTTTTGCATTCAGGAGATGTGTGTAAGTTACTGTAGCGTAATTTATTCTTTTGATTCCAGGAAAAAGCTCACATCTGCGGATTAAGGTGAGTTTTCCTTAAAACATTGCTATTAATGACGTTAATAGCCGCTTTATTCAGTGAGAGGAATATCATGCCCACGACCCGCCCTCGCCCCCAGCGCGGCCATCTGCCGCCGGGCTGTGAACGCTACGGCAAATCGGTATTAGGTGCGCCGCTACTTTATTTCCCCGCCACGCAAACGGAAGAACGCAGCGGGCTTATCATTGCCGGTACTCATGGCGATGAAAACGCCGCGATGGTGGCGCTTTCCTGCGCCTTAAGAACACTTGAGCCACAGTTCAGGCGCCACCATGTGGTGCTGGCGGTGAACCCGGACGGCTGCCAGCTGGGCCTGCGCGCCAACGCGCACGGCGTCGACCTGAACCGCAATTTCCCTGCCGCCAACTGGAAAGCGGGCGATACCGTTTACCGCTGGAACAGCAGCGCGGATAAGCGTGACGTGGTGCTTTCTACCGGGCAAACGCCGGGTTCCGAACCGGAAACCACCGCGTTATGCCAGCTTATTCATCAGCTGCAGCCCGCCTGGGTAGTCTCTTTTCACGATCCGCTGGGCTGCATTGAAGATCCGCACAGCTCCGCGCTGGGACACTGGCTGGCGGAAGCCTTTGCGCTCCCGCTGGTGACCAGCGTTGGCTACGAAACGCCGGGTTCGTTCGGCAGCTGGTGTGCCGATTTAGGCCTGCCGTGCATTACGGCTGAATTCCCGCCGATTTCAGCCGATGAGGCCAGCGAGCGCTACCTGCGGGCGATGACTGACCTTTTACACTGGCACAGGTAAAAGCATTAGGGATAAAGTTTTCCCGTTTCAAAATGCAGCGAGGGCTCCACGTCGACGGCAAGCCAGGTGGGGCCATCGAGGTCGGCAAAGCGTACCTTAGCTGCCAGCGGTAAAGCGGCGGCAATGGCGCGGGATGTGCAGAGCATACAGCCTAGCATGACATCAAAACCCTGTTCCCGCGCGGCCTGAGCCAGCAATAATGCCTCTGTTAAGCCCCCGGTTTTATCGAGCTTAACGTTCACCATGTCATAGCGCCCGACAAGCGCGGGCAGGCTGCTGCGGGTGTGGCAGCTTTCGTCGGCGCAAATAGGCAGCGGGTGAATAAAATTCGCCAGCGCATCATCATCCCCCGCCGGGAGCGGCTGTTCCAGCATCGCCACGTTGAGATCGGCCAGCAGCTGGCAGCGGGCGGCCAGGCCATCGCTCCGCCAGGACTCGTTGGCATCCACAATCAAAATGGCTTCCGGCACCGCCGCCCTGATGGCGACCATTCGTTCGGTGATGAGGCGATCGTCCAGTTTCACCTTGAGCAATCGGGCACCCTTCTGCCAAAGCAAAGCCGCTGAGGCAGCCATTTGTTCCGGGGCGGCAATCGTAACGGTTTGCGCCGTGGTCACCATTTCCGGCAATTCGACGGCGTTCAGGGCCGATATCGTGGTGTGTTTCAGGCGGGCTTCCAGGTCCCAAAGCGCGCTGTCAATGGCGTTTCGCGCCGCCCCGGGCGGAAGAACCTGCTGTAATTCAGCGCGCGTCATACCGCGCTCAAGCTGTGAAAGTACCGTGGTGATTTGCGCCAGTACTGAAGCATCGCTTTCGCCATAGCGTGGATAAGGCGTGCATTCGCCAACGCCTTTTATGCCGTCCTGTTCGATGTCCACCACCACCACAACCGCCTCGCTGCGGGTTCCACGCGATATCACAAATGGCGTATGGAGCGGCCAGGCTTCCTGGTAAACTTTCACTGTTCTCATTATCAGTCTCCCTTGGGGTTATCGCCTGAGTATAGCGAGCCCACGCTTTTGCATGTACTTTCAGTTTTTTATGTTCATCACGGATTTCCTGGAATACACTGTTCCCGGCGTTAATTTTATGTAAAAGGAAGATTAAACATGTCACAAACCGTTCATTTCCAGGGCAACCCGGTCAAGGTTGCAGGTCAGATCCCACAGAAGGGCAGCAAAGCCGCCGCTTTCTCTCTGGTCGCGAAAGATCTTTCTGACGTTGCGCTGAGCCAGTTTGCCGGCAAACGTAAAGTGCTGAATATTTTCCCAAGCATCGACACCGGCGTGTGTGCCGCGTCCGTGCGCAAATTCAACCAGCTGGCTACCGAGCTGGATAACACCGTTGTGCTGTGTATTTCTGCCGACCTGCCGTTCGCGCAGTCCCGTTTCTGCGGCGCTGAAGGCCTGAACAACGTTGTCACCCTGTCCACTCTGCGTAACCCTGAGTTCCAGCAGACTTACGGCGTCAGCATTGCCGAAGGCGCGCTGAAAGGCCTGACCGCACGTGCGGTAGTGGTTATCAATGAAAACGATGAAGTGATCTTCAGCGAGCTGGTGAATGAAATCACCACCGAGCCGGATTACGCTGCGGCACTGGACGTGCTGAAGGCTTAAGCCTCAGACCTGTATGAAAAGAAAACCCCGGATTTCCGGGGTTTTTTGTTTTTACTCTTCGCCCTTCTTCTGGCTCAGTCCGTACTCACGCAGCTTGTTGGCGATCGCGGTATGGGAAACTCCCAGCCGTTTTGCCAGCTTACGCGTGCTTGGATAACTCCGGTAAAGCTGCGTCAATACCGAGCGCTCAAAGCGGCTGGTAATATCGTCCAGCGAGCCTTCCATCGCCTCTTCCCCCACGGCCAGGCTGGCCGAGTCAAAGTCCGGCAGCAGAATGTCCTGCGGGCGCAGCTCGTAACCTTCCAGCTGAGTTAACGCGCGATAAATGGCATTTTTCAGCTGACGCACGTTGCCCGGCCAGCCGTAGCGGGTCAGCACGCTGCTTAAATCGTGTGACAGTTTAGGCCGCGGCACCCCTTGCTCGTCGGCAAAGCGCGCCACAAACAGTTCCGTCAGCGGCATGATATCCTGCGGGCGATCGCGCAGCGGCGGCAGGTTCAGCGTCAGCACGTTGAGGCGATAATAGAGATCCTCGCGGAACTCGCCTTTCTGCACCAGCTCCACCAGATTTTTTTGTGTCGCGCAAATCACGCGGACATCAACATGCACCTCATGCTCTTCGCCGACGCGACGGAACGTGCCGTCGTTCAGGAAGCGCAGCAGTTTGGTCTGCATACGCGGCGACATTTCACCGATTTCATCCAGCAGTACCGACCCGCCGTTGGCCTGCTCAAAGAAGCCTTTTTTGCCTTCGACGGCGTTGGCATAAGCTCCGGCCGCGTGACCAAACAGTTCGCTTTCGATCACATCGTCAGGAATGGAGCCGCAGTTCAGCGCCAGATAAGGTTTTTGCGCTCGCGGGCTGCTCAGGTGGCAGGCATTGGCCAGAAGATCTTTGCCCGTGCCGGTATCGCCCACAATCAGCAACGGGGCATTCAACAGCGACAGTTTGCGCGCCTGCTCAACCACATGACGCATTTTCTGGCTGACGGCGACAATCTGGTCAAAGGCGCTGAAATCGCTGCTGGAGAGGTTTTGCAGCTGGCGTCCCATGCGCACGGTAGAGCGCAGCATAACAACCGCGCCAACCAGCAGCGGCTGATTATCTTCGCCATCCAGATGAACCGGGGTGATCTCCAGCAGGAAGTTTTGCCCGTGGATCACAACATGTTCGGTATGGGAATCGTGCGGTTCGCTCTCCAGCCAGCGGGTAAAGTTAAACCCGCTAATCAACGTGCCCGCATTATGGTTACGCAGACGATCTTCGCTTTGCCCGAACAGCGCGCAGCTTGCCGGATTGGCCAGTTCAACTTTACTGCGCATATCCAGCGACAGCACCGGCTCCGGCAGCGCTTCAAGGAGTGCGCTCAGGGCGCGATGTTCACGTTCGGAAGGCATCCACGGCACTTTACGCACGTCGGTAACGTCAGGGATGCGGCGAATTTCCGCCATCAGGCTGCTGAAAGATTCAAAATCAAGGGAGGAAAAATTAAGGTAAATACGCCCAATCGGGTCAATTTCGATACCGCGCAAATCAATGCCGCGCAGCACTAACAGATCGAGCAGTTCACGAGTGAGACCAAGGCGGTCCTGACAAAAGACTTCCAGACGCATGCAGGTGACCTTATGTTACGGAAAACGGCCTATACGACCTTCAGCCAGGCTGAAGGACCTCATAGAGTTGCAGGGATAATAACGCAGTTAGCCGTTGGCAAGAAGATGCCTGTCATGAAATGTTGACACTAAAAGACAAACCACTGGTCAACAAGCGTGAAATTTATACGTAAGCTGTAAACAACAAAGGGCAGCCGAAGCTACCCTTTAGATCAATCTAACCGATTCAGTTTGCTGGTTTGTTTTTCCCGGAGGCCAGCGTCTCTTTCAGCTGAACCAGCAGCTGTTTGCGGAAATCGCCCAGCCGTGGCTTGTCATCTTCCAGCCAGGGTAGCGGGCGACACAGCTCCATCGCCTTAATGCCCAGACGGGCAGTCAACAGCCCGGCGCCAATACCCTGCGCCGCGCGGGCCGAAAGTCTGGCGGCTATATCCTGTGACATCCAGTCCATACCAACTTCACGCACCAGCTCGCTCGCCCCGGCGAAAGCAATATTCAGCAGCACCAGGCGGAACAGGCGAATACGGCTGAAATAGCCCAGTTCGATACCGTACAGCGTGGCGATGCGGTTGATCAGGCGCAGGTTGCGCCAGGCAATAAATGCCATGTCCACCAGCGCCAGCGGGCTGACGGCGATCATCAGCGTGGATTCGGCGGCCGAGCGGCTAATTTCACGCCGGGCCTGCGCGTCCAGCACCGGCTGAACAAGCTGGGCATAAAGCGCCACGACTTCCCGGTCGTTGTGGGTTTCATGGATCGAGGCATACCAGCGCTGCAGCGCCGGATGGCCTTTGTCCAGCCCGGCCTGGCTGGCCAGTTTTTCGCAGAACGCTCGCCCTCTGCCGGTGCCGTGACTGGCGAGCAGCTCCCGGGCCTCGTCGCGCTCTTCGGCACGCTGGCGCAAACGCCACAGCCGCCGCCATTCGCTGGCAATCGAGCCGACGCCAGCCGCAACGATAAGCCCTCCGGCAACGCCACCGCCAAGCGCGATCCAGTCCTGAGTCACAAAAGCGTTGTGGGTCCACTGTACGCCCTGGGCCACGACGCTGACGCCAAACAGCGCCAGTCCGGCTGTCACCATTTTGCGCCACAGGCTGCGTTTCGGCCTTAAAGCAGCTTCAATAACGGCCTCGGCCTGCCCTTCTTCGTCGGCGAGCGTTTCAACGCGGGTGGTGACCGGGGTAAACTTTTGCGCTTCCGGTTCACTGAACGCGTGTGCCGCTTTCCAGTCCTGCTCTTTTTCCGCCTCCAGCGGCTGCGCAAAATCGATGCGCGGTTTAATAGGATCGCTCATCGCAATTTATCTCCAATTAAAAATTCCAGCGCCGCGTCCAGCCTGATGTGCGGCAGCGGACGGTCAACGTCCATCACCTGCGGGCGGAACTGCTCAAACTGAAAACCCTGATTTTGCCAGAAAGCATTGCCGGGCAGGCGCGAAGGCACCTCCCCCGGATACACCGTCAGCGGCGCACCGTCGCTCAGGCGATTGCCGCGCAGCGCCGGGATTTGCTCCCCCTGCACGTCCACCATGCCGCTTTGCGTCGCCTGCACGGAAGCCAGCCCCATACAGTCCATACTGATGCCTTCGAAGGCCGCATTTTGCCAGGCGTCCTGCACCAGCTGTTGCAGGAGAGAAACCATGTTAGCGTGCTGGTCTACCGTAACATGATCGGCTTTGGTGGCGGCAAACAGCAGCTTATCGATCACCGGGGAAAACAGGCGACGGAACAGCGTGCGCTGCCCGTAGTGGAAGCTTTGCATTAACTGGGTTAACGCCAGCCGCATGTCGTTGAACGCCTGGGGCCCGCTGTTGAGCGGCTGCAGGCAGTCCACCAACACAATCTGCCTGTCAAAGCGCAGGAAGTGGTTCTTGTAGAACCCTTTCACCACCTTTTCACAGTAGTAATCAAAACGCGCGCGCAGCGTACCGATGTTGCTGCCCTTATCCGCCTGGGCAAGCTTCGACTCACCAAAGCTGTCCACGTCCGGCCACGGGAAGAACTGCAGCGCGGGCGCGCCCGCCATGTCTCCGGGCAACACAAAACGCCCCGGCTGAATAAAATGCAGCCCTTCTTTTTTGCAGCGCATCAGGTAGTCGGTCCACGCTTCGGCAATCGCCGCCAGGCGGTTTTCATCGGCGGGAGCGAGAGGATCTAAACCCTCGCAAAGGCGACGCCATTCCGCCGACCACTCGGCACGCTGGCCCTGCAGCAGGCCTGTCATCTGGCGCGACCAGCTCAGGTAATCCTGCGCCAGCATAGGCAGGTCGAGCAGCCACTCCCCCGGATAATCCACAATTTCCAGGTAAAGCGTGGACGTGTCTTTGAAGTGGCGCAGCAGCGAATCGTTGGAGCGGTAGCGAAGCGCAAGGCGCATTTCGCTTACGCCACGAGTCGGCGTCGGCCAGGCCGGAGGCGTCCCAAACAGCTGCGCCATGCCTTCATCATAGGTGAAACGCTGAATGCCCAGATCGCGCTGCGGCACGCGCTTAACGCCGAGCAAACGCTCTTCACGCGCGGCGCTAAGCATTGGCAGCCGTGCGCCGGTGTGAATGCCCAGCAACTGGTTGACCATCGCGGTGATAAATGCGGTTTTACCGCTGCGGCTCAGCCCGGTTACCGCGAGGCGTAAATGACGATCGACGCCCCGGTTTACCAGGGCGTTAAGTTCGTTTTTGAGTCGGTTCATAAGCGTCCTGATTGCCTTCCGCTGCAGAAAATAGCTTTATTGATAATATCAAATGGGGCTGATTACCGAGAATCAAAACATTAAGCAGGAGGGATCCCTGCGCGAGGAGGGTTATTTTGCCATGCGGCGATCGTAACGATCTGAGACGTTACGCAGGATGCGGGTCAGTAACGGCTCCAGCACCACGGCCAGCACCATTTTAAGCGGACGACGGGCAACGGATTTTATCGCCCACGCCGCAAAACCCGCCGGGCCGAACCGCAGCGCGGCAAGTAAAGCAAGCTTCCCGGCAAGTTTCAGGCCTGGTTTAGCTTTCTGGCTGACGGAATGGAATGTAGTCATAGTCTCTCCAAAAGCGGTTAATTGCGTTGTGGGCCAGCCGTTGAGCCTGGTCGCCCTCACCCCGGCCCTCTCCCCCAGGAGAGGGAGAAAACCTGTTTATGCCCTCTCCCTCAATGGCAGAATAGCGCCTGTTTGTCCCCTCTCCCTCAGTGGCAGAATCGCGCCTGTTTGTCCCCTCTCCCTCAGGGAGAGGGTTAGGGTGAGGGTTGTTTTACAGCTGACGAAAACGGCTGCGCAACGTGAAAGTGTCAGACGTAATGTAGCGCTCCATCGAGCGTAAACGCTGCTCACCGGCAGCCAGCTCCGCATCCACCGCATTCAGCAGATCGCGGCTGGTGGGCTGGGCGTTTTTTTCATCTGCACCGTAGGGCATCGGATCCAGCACAAATGTCATCACGATGTAGGCCACCAGCACAAAGAACGACAGGCCAAAGAATATCGATAAAATCGCAATGGCGCGCACCAGCTTCACCGGGACATCAAGATACTGCGCAATGCCCGCGCAAACCCCTTTGATCATCCCTTTTTCAGGGATGCGCCACAGCTTACGACCGGAAAATGAATTCACCATTAGTTGTTTCTCCAGTTCGGGTGTTCGGCATCAAGGATCTGTTCCAGAGACTGAATACGCTCCCGCATTTGTCGCGCCTCATCGGTCAACTGGGCGAGGCGCTGCTGTTCACTCTGTGAAAGCTGCTCCCCGTTAGAACGGTTGCTGTAGTGAAGCCACAGCCAAATCGGCGCCACGAACAGCACAAAGATGGTCAGCGGGATAGCAAGAAAAAGCGCGGTCATGTGTACTCCTTACAGGTCAGGCTTGCGTCGCGGTACGCCCTGCGCACCGCGGCCTGGATTATTATTGACGATCCTGGTTCATTTTTGCTTTCAGCGCCGCTATCTGAGCGCTGATTTCATCATCGGCCTTCAGCTCGGCAAACTGGGTATCCAACGATTTCTGTTTGCCAAACCCGTGGCTTTCCGCCTCGGATTCCATCTGGTCAATGCGGCGCTCGAAAGATTCGAACCGCGCCATCGCTTCATCCAGTTTACCGCTATCCAGCTGACGGCGAACATCGCGCGAAGAAGAGGCAGCCTGATGACGCAGGGTCAGCGCCTGCTGGCGAGCGCGAGTTTCGCTCAGCTTGTTTTCAAGCTCGCCGATCTCTTTTTTCATGCGCGCCAGCGTTTCATCCACGTGCACAACTTCATTTTCCAGCGTGACGATTAAATCTGTCAGCTTCTGTTTTTCAATCAGCGCGGCACGCGCCAGATCTTCTTTCTCTTTACGCAACGCCAGTTCGGCTTTTTCCTGCCATTCGGCCTGCTGTGCGGTCGCCTGCTCGACGCGGCGGCTCAGCTGTTTCTTCTCGGCCAGCGCGCGGGCTGAGGTGGAACGCACTTCCACCAGCGTGTCTTCCATTTCCTGAATCATCAGGCGCACCAGCTTCTGCGGATCTTCCGCTTTCTCCAGCAGGGAGTTGATGTTCGCATTCACGATGTCGGCAAAACGAGAAAAAATACCCATAATTCAATCCTCTTAGTCATTATCTCAGGTGCAAAGCACGCTGCTCTGGCTGAATATTGCAGCATCCGTGCCAACTTTTTATTTCATTGATTAATAAGGATTCATTGAAATTTGACGCTCCAACAAAACCCGCTATAGTGGTTAAATTAACTAACTATTAGGGAATTTAACCATGCCTGAAAATAAGGACAGCCTCATCGGGGAGGCTAATAGCTTCCTGGAGGTGATGGAACAGGTTTCCCGCCTGGCTCCGCTGAATAAGCCGGTGCTGGTTATCGGCGAACGCGGCACAGGGAAAGAACTGATCGCCAACCGCCTGCATTTCCTCTCCCAGCGCTGGCAGGGGCCGTTTATCTCCCTCAACTGCGCGGCGCTGAATGAAAACCTGCTGGACAGCGAGCTGTTTGGCCACGAAGCCGGCGCGTTTACCGGCGCACAAAAGCGCCATCAGGGGCGTTTCGAGCGCGCGGAAGGCGGCACGCTGTTTCTTGATGAGCTGGCCACGGCCCCAATGCTGGTGCAGGAGAAACTGCTGCGGGTGGTGGAATACGGTGAACTTGAGCGCGTGGGCGGCAGCCAGCCGCTGCAGGTGAACACTCGCCTGGTCTGCGCCACCAACGCCGATTTGCCTGAGCTGGCTGAACAAGGAAAATTCCGTGCCGACCTGCTGGACAGGCTGGCGTTTGACGTAGTGATGCTCCCGCCCCTGCGCGAGCGACGCTCGGATATCCTGCTGCTGGCCGATCATTTTGCGATTCAAATGTGCCGGGAACTTAATCTGCCGCTGTTCCCCGGCTTCACCGACCGCGCCTGCGAGACGCTGCTTAACTATGGCTGGCCGGGCAACATCCGCGAGCTGAAAAACGTGGTCGAGCGTTCGGTGTACCGCCACGGCTCAAGCGATGAAGCGCTGGACAACATTATCCTTAACCCTTTCACTCATAAACCTGCCCCGCTACATCAGGCCAGACAAACGGCTCCGACGAGCCTGCCGGGCCTGCCGCTCGATCTGCGAAGCTGGCAAAACGAACAGGAAAAAAAACTGCTGGAACAAAGCCTGAAGCAGGCAACTTTTAACCAGCGCCGGGCTGCAGAACTGCTGGGCGTGAGTTATCATCAGCTACGAGCGATGCTGAAAAAACACCAGTTAAGCAGCCTGACGCCGGACTGAACGGCGTTTTTTTCATCGTCCTGCGCAGAAAATTGCCGATCGTCACCAGTAATTTTGGGGAGAAGGCAAGAGTGCGATACACTTTGCCCATCACTTGAGATAACTCAAAAACTTATGCGCGGAATGCTCTCCTCCCTGTTACTGGGTTTATGCTGCCTGAGCGGCGCGGCAAGTGCCGCTGCAACCGCTGAAAAACCGGCAGATATTCGCCGCAGTGGCTTTGTTTATTGCGTCAACGGGCAGGTCAACACCTTTAACCCGCAGATGACCAGCGGCGGCCTGACCGTTGACACGCTGGCGGCGCAGCTTTATGACCGGCTGCTGGACGTCGATCCTTATACCTATCGCCTGGTGCCTGAACTCGCGGAAAGCTGGGAAGTGCTGGATAACGGTGCCACTTACCGCTTCCACCTGCGCCACAATGTCCAGTTCCAGACGACGGCATGGTTTAAGCCCTCTCGCGCGTTAAACGCCGATGATGTGGTGTTTACCTTTGAGCGTATCTTCGACCGCAACCATCCGTGGCATAACGTTAACGGCGGCAGCTATCCCTATTTTGACAGCCTCCAGTTCCCGGAAACGGTGAAAAGCGTTCGCAAACTGGATGACAACACCGTTGAATTCCGCCTCAACAAGCCGGATGCCTCCTTCCTCTGGCACCTCGCGACCCATTATGCGTCCGTGATGTCTGCCGAATACGCCGCCCAGTTGACCAAAGCTGACCACCAGGAATTGATGGACAGGCAGCCGGTCGGCACCGGACCTTTCCTGCTCAGCGAATACCGCGCCGGGCAGTACATTCGCCTGGCGCGCAACCAGCACTTCTGGCGCGGCGTACCGCTGATGCCGCAGGTGGTGGTCGATCTGGGTTCCGGCGGCACCGGCCGTCTTTCCAAACTGCTCACCGGCGAATGCGACGTGCTGGCCTGGCCTGCGGCAAGCCAGCTAACTATTCTGCGCGACGATCCGCGTCTGCGCCTGACGCTGCGCCCGGGCATGAATATCGCCTATCTGGCGTTTAACACCAACAAGCCGCCGCTGAATAATCCGGCCGTTCGCCACGCGCTGTCCCTGGCCATTAATAATCAGCGCCTGATGCAGTCTATTTATTACGGCACGGCAGAAACGGCCGCATCCATTTTGCCTCGCGCCTCCTGGGCCTACGATAACGACGCAAAAATCACCGAATACAACCCGGCGAAAGCTCGTGAGCAGTTGAAAGCGCTGGGCGTGGATAAACTGGAACTTCGTCTGTGGGTGCCGACCAGTTCTCAGGCCTGGAACCCAAGCCCGTTGAAAACCGCCGAGCTTATTCAGGCTGATATGGCGCAAATTGGCGTGAAAGTGATTATCGTGCCGATGGAGGGCCGTTTCCAGGAGGCCAGGCTAATGGACATGAACCACGATCTAACGCTTGCCGGCTGGGCAACGGACAGTAACGATCCGGACAGCTTCTTCCGCCCGATGTTGAGCTGCGCGGCGATTGGCTCACAAACTAACTATGCCCGCTGGTGCAACCCGCATTTCGATAGCGTGCTGCAAAAAGCCCTCTCTTCACAGCAGCTTTCCGCCCGCATTGAGGCCTATAACGAAGCGCAGGATATTCTGTCCGCCGAGCTACCTGTACTGCCGCTGGCCTCGTCGTTAAGGCTGCAGGCCTACCGCTATGACATGAAAGGTCTGGTGCTTAGCCCGTTCGGCAACGCCTCGTTTGCGGGCGTGTCCAGGGAAAATGAAGAGGCGAAAAAAGAATGATCATCTTTACGCTACGGCGATTATTGCTGCTGCTGATCACCCTGCTGTTTCTGGCGATGGTCGGCTTTAGCCTCAACTATTTTACTCCCCACGCACCGCTGCAGGGGGCTTCGCTGTGGAACGCCTGGGTGTTCTGGTTTGAGAGTCTGCTGCACTGGGATTTTGGCGTTTCCAGCATCAACGGCCAGTCGATTAACGAGCAGCTACGCGACGTGTTCCCGGCGACGATGGAATTGTGCATTCTGGCCTTCGGCCTGGCGCTGCTGATCGGTATTCCGGTCGGAATGCTGGCGGGCATCATGCGCAATAAGTGGCAGGACAGGCTGATCAGCGCCCTGGCGCTGATCGGTTTTTCGATTCCGGTGTTCTGGCTGGCGCTGCTGCTGACGCTGTTTTTCTCGCTGACGCTGGGCTGGTTCCCGGTTTCAGGGCGTTTTGACCTGCTTTATGAGGTCAAGTCCGTCACCGGTTTTGCGCTGGTGGATGCGTGGCTCTCGGACTCACCTTATCGTAACGAAATGATCGTCAGCGCCCTGCGCCATATGGTGCTGCCGGTCGCCGCTCTGGCCGTTGCCCCGACCACCGAAGTGATTCGCCTGATGCGCATCAGCACCATCGAAGTGTTCGATCAGAATTACGTCAAAGCCGCCGCTACGCGCGGGCTTTCCCGTTTCACTATTTTGCATCGCCACGTCCTTCACAACGCGCTGCCGCCGGTGATCCCTCGCCTGGGCCTGCAGTTTTCAACCATGCTGACGCTGGCGATGATCACCGAAGTGGTCTTTAGCTGGCCAGGCCTGGGCCGCTGGCTGATTAACGCCATTCGCCAGCAGGATTACATGGCGATTTCCGCCGGAGTGATGGTGATTGGCTCACTGGTGATTATTGTTAACGTGCTTTCCGATATTTTGGGCGCTATGGCCAACCCACTGAAGCATAAGGAATGGTATGCCTTACGATAGCGTCTACCGCGAAAAGCGACCGCCAAGCACGCTGCGCCTGACGTGGCGAAAGTTTTATGGCGACACCACCGCGATGATTGGCCTCTACGGCTGCGGCGGCCTGGCCATTTTGTGCCTGTTCGGTGGCCTTTTTGCCCCTTATCAGATTGACCAGCAGTTTCTGGGCTACCAGCTTTTGCCGCCGTCCTGGTCCCGCTACGGTGAAGTTTCGTTCTTCCTCGGTACCGACGATCTCGGCCGCGACGTGCTGAGCCGCCTGCTGAGCGGCGCAGCCCCGACGGTGGGCGGCGCGTTTGTCGTCACGCTCGCAGCGACAATCTGCGGCATCGTGCTCGGCGTGATTGCCGGGTCGACCCACGGCCTGCGCTCCGCGGTGCTGAACCACATTCTCGATACGCTGCTGTCGATTCCTTCCCTGCTGCTGGCGATTATTGTAGTCGCCTTTGCCGGGCCGCATCTCAGTCACGCGATGTTTGCCGTCTGGCTGGCGCTGCTGCCGCGCATGGTGCGTTCAGTCTACAGCGCGGTGCACGATGAACTGGAAAAAGAGTACGTGGTCGCCGCCCGCCTGGATGGTGCTTCCACGCTGAATATTCTTTGGTTTGCCGTCATGCCTAATATTACCGCCACGCTGGTAACGGAAATCACGCGAGCGCTGTCGATGGCGATTCTGGACATTGCTGCGCTCGGTTTTCTCGATCTCGGCGCACAGCTCCCTTCCCCAGAATGGGGCGCGATGCTCGGCGATGCGCTGGAGCTGATTTACGTTGCGCCCTGGACGGTCATGCTGCCCGGCGCCGCCATCATGATAAGCGTCCTGCTGGTTAACCTGCTTGGCGACGGCCTGCGCCGCGCGATTAACGCGGGGGTGCAATAATGCCGCTACTTGATATCCGCAACCTGACCATCGAATTCATGACGTCCGAAGGCTGGGTAAAGGCCGTCGATCGCGTGAGTATGACGCTGGCCGAAGGTGAAATTCGCGGCCTGGTCGGCGAATCCGGCTCCGGAAAAAGTCTCATCGCGAAAGCTATCTGTGGCGTCACCAAAGATAACTGGCGGGTCACCGCCGACCGTATGCGCTTTGACGATATCGACCTGCTGCGGCTTTCGCCGCGTGAGCGTCGCCGCCTGGTGGGGCACAACGTGTCGATGATTTTCCAGGAGCCACAGTCCTGTCTGGATCCTTCCGAAAGAATTGGCCGTCAGTTGACTCAGAATATTCCCGGCTGGACTTATAAAGGCCGCTGGTGGCAGCGCTTTGGCTGGCGAAAACGCCGGGCTATAGAACTGCTGCACCGCGTGGGGATTAAAGATCACAAAGACGCCATGGGCAGCTATCCGTACGAACTGACGGAAGGCGAATGCCAGAAGGTGATGATCGCCATCGCGCTGGCAAATCAGCCGCGCCTGCTGATTGCGGATGAACCCACCAACGCCATGGAGCCGACCACGCAGTCGCAGATCTTCCGTTTGCTAACACGACTTAATCAGAACAACAACACCACCATTTTGCTGATTAGCCACGACCTGCAGATGCTAAGCCAGTGGGCGGATAAAATTAACGTGATGTACTGCGGGCAAACTGTGGAGAGCTCCACGAGCGAAGAGCTGGTCGCCACGCCGCACCATCCGTATACCCAGGCGCTGATCCGCGCGATCCCTGATTTTGGTAGCCCGATGCCGCACAAGAGCCGGTTGAACACCATGCCGGGCGCAATTCCGCTGCTGGAGCAATTGCCGATGGGCTGCCGCCTTGGGCCGCGCTGTCCTTATGCCCAGCGTAAATGCATTGAGGCACCGAGGCTCGAAGGGGCCAAAAATCACCTGTATGCCTGTCATTTCCCGCTGAATATGGAGAGTCAGTAATGGTCGAAACGCTGCTGGAAGTCCGCAATTTAAGTAAGACGTTTCGCTACCGTACCGGTTTGTTCCACCGTCAGCACGTCGAAGCGGTAAAGCCGCTGAGCTTTACGCTGCGCGAAAAGCAGACGCTGGCGATTATCGGAGAAAACGGCTCGGGTAAGTCTACGCTGGCAAAAATGCTGGCGGGGATGATTGAGCCGACCACCGGCGAACTGGTGATTGACGATCACCCTCTCCACTTCGGCGATTACTCCTGGCGCAGCCAGCGGATCCGCATGATATTTCAGGATCCCAGTACGTCTCTAAACCCGCGCCAGCGCATCTCGCAGATTCTCGACTTCCCGCTGCGGCTAAACACGGAACTTGAGCCAGAACTGCGGCAAAAGCGCATTCTGGACACCTTACGCATGGTTGGCCTGTTGCCGGACCACGCCAGCTATTACCCGCATATGCTGGCGCCGGGGCAAAAACAGCGTCTGGGTCTGGCCCGCGCGCTGATCCTCAGGCCGAAGGTCATTATTGCCGATGAAGCGCTGGCGTCGCTGGATATGTCCATGCGCTCACAGCTGATTAACCTGATGCTTGAGCTGCAGGAAAAACAAGGCATTTCTTATATTTACGTGACTCAGCACATTGGCATGATGAAGCACATCAGCGACCAGGTGATGGTGATGCACGAAGGCGAAGTGGTAGAGCGCGGCAGCACGGCCGATGTGCTTGCCTCCCCGCTGCATGAATTGACTAAACGGCTGATTAACAGCCACTTCGGCGAGGCCTTAACCGCTGACGCCTGGCGTAGGGATCGTTAATTTAGACTACTTCGCCACGATCATTCTCCCCCAACTTCTACTAGATAATTTGCGTTGCGGGTAGGCGGCAAGAGAGCAGTTTTCAGGAGCTTACTGAAGTAAGTGATTGAGAAGTGGGCGTGCAGCCAACACCCCTGAGGCTCAAATTATGTCGTGGAAAAGTGGTCGGATTAACGCTTACGCGGGAGTCATGTTAGAATCGCCCGGTCTTAACGTCGGCCTGCCTGTTTTTTCACCTGCTGGCCGCCACAACAATGACTATTAAGGATTAAAGCTATGGGTTTTCTTACCGGTAAACGCATTCTGATCACTGGCGTCGCCAGTAAACTCTCCATTGCCTACGGTATTGCACAGGCGATGCACCGCGAAGGCGCCGAGCTGGCATTCACCTACCAGAACGAAAAGCTGAAGGGCCGTGTGGAAGGTTTTGCTGCCGAGCTGGGTTCAAGCATTGTGCTGCCTTGCGATGTAGCTGAAGATGAGAGCATCGAAGCGCTGTTTACCGAACTGGCGAAAAGCTGGCCGAAATTTGACGGTTTCGTTCACTCCATCGGCTTCGCCCCGGGCGACCAGCTGGATGGCGACTATGTGAACGCCGTTACCCGTGAAGGTTTTAAAATTGCCCACGACATCAGCGCATACAGCTTTGTTGCCATGGCAAAAGTTTGCCGTGAAATGCTGAACCCAGGTTCCGCCCTGTTGACCCTGTCCTACCTGGGCGCAGAGCGTGCTATCCCTAACTACAACGTGATGGGCCTGGCCAAAGCGTCTCTGGAAGCTAACGTTCGCTACATGGCTAATGCCATGGGTCCAGAAGGCGTGCGCGTGAACGCCATCTCCGCTGGCCCAATCCGTACTCTGGCGGCGTCCGGTATCAAAGATTTCCGTAAAATGCTGGCTCACTGTGAAGCCGTTACCCCAATTCGTCGCACCGTAACCATCGAAGACGTAGGTAACTCTGCAGCCTTCCTGTGTTCCGACCTGTCTGCCGGTATCTCCGGGGAAGTGGTTCACGTTGACGGCGGCTTCAGCATCGCAGCCATGAACGAGCTGGAACTGAAAGATTAATTTCTGTTCCTGAGCGAAGCGGGCTGCGGCCCGTTTCGCTATTTCCCCCTGCATTCCTCGCCTGAATCCGATTTAGTTATACCTTTCCGATATTTATTATCACCGATCATTCTTTTGTCACCTCCCGAGCTTGCGCCAGGATAAAACAGCGAACCAGGCCCGGCATCCACGTTGTATCCGGGTCTGCAAACTTTTTGACCAAGGAACGACCATGGAACAACGCCGCTTTTCTGGTAAAAGCCACTGGTATCATGAAACCCAGTCCAGTCTGTGCCCGGCGGATGTACTGCCTTTAGTTCCCGAAGCAGCGCAGGTTGAAGACCGCTTTCTGCTTGATGTAGTCCCTTCTGAAGCGCAATTGATGGTTGAAACCCCGTGGCTTAATGCCGCCCGAGCCGCTGCCGACGTGCTGCTGCCGGAAAGTATTAGCGTGACGCGTTTACACACCCTGAGCAGCTACGATCGCCTGAGCACGGCGCTGACCGTCGCGCAGGTCTATGGCGTCCAGCGCCTCTGTAACCACTATGCCGCTCGCCTTGCCCCCCAGCCCGGTCCCGACTCCTCCCGGGAAAGCAATCGTCGTCTGACTCAGATCACCCAGTTTGCCCGCCAGCTTGCCAGCCACCCCACGCTTATCAACGATAGCGCCCTGACACAGCTGGATGAATGCGGTCTCTCGGTGGACGATATTGTCTCCTTCACCCAGATTATCGGCTTCGTTGGCTTCCAGGCGCGCGCCATTGCCGTCTGGCAAGCGCTGCAGGGGCTGCCCGTTCGCTGGCTGCCGGGACTGGGCGGGCAACAGGACGCGGAACCTGCCCTGTTTACGCCGTATCCGGTCAACTGGCTTCCGGGGCTGGCGCCCGTTGAAATGCGCTATGCCCGTCCGGAACAGCTGGAAGTCTTGAGCATCAGCCAGCCGCTGCGCACCCTGCGTGATATTGCCTGGCTGCTTGCCCACGATGAGCGCGCACTTTCTTACCTCAGCCAGCTGACCCGTCTCTTCTGGCAGACCACCGCGCAGCAACCAGACGATGTGATGCTGGTGGTGATGCTGACGTCACGGATTAACGGCAGCGCAGCCTGTTTTAGCGATGCCGCGGCGGCCTGGCGGGGAGATGCTGGATTACCGGATGCGATGCGCAACGGGGAACGGGCACTTAACGCCTGGAGTCACAATCACCCTCGTGAAAAAGCGATTATTCAGGCCGTGCAGCTGTTAACCCGCGCCCCGGACAGATTTAGCGCCGCGCAGCTTCAACCTTTGTATGAGCAAGGTTTTAGCGAGCAGCAGGTGCTGAAATTGCTGGTTAGTGCCGGGCTGGCCGGGTGGATAAATCGCCTGAAAATTGGCCTGGGAAATACCGCTCAAGCGCTGAATCCATAAGCCTTCACGGCAATCAGCGCTTGCCGCAAGGTACGGTTTCGCGTAAAACTGTCAGCCGCTCTTTTGGCCACGAAAACGAAACGATATGCTTCAGGATAACCCGCTGCTCGCGCAGCTAAAACAGCAACTGCATTCTCAGACTCCACGCGCTGAAGGCGTGGTGAAAGGCACGGAAAAAGGGTTCGGCTTCCTCGAAGTCGACGCAAATAAAAGCTACTTTATTCCACCGCCGCAGATGAAAAAAGTGATGCACGGCGACCGTATCAGCGCCGTCATCCACACCGATAAAGACCGTGAGTCCGCAGAGCCGGAAACGCTTATCGAACCCTTCCTGACGCGTTTTGTTGGCCGCGTTCAGAAAAAAGACGACCGCCTGTCGATTGTGCCAGATCACCCGCTGCTGAGAGATGCCATTCAGTGCCGCGCGGCTCGTGACGTGACCCATGACTTCCAGAACGGTGACTGGGCGGTAGCTGAAATGCGCCGTCACCCGCTGAAGGGCGACCGCGGCTTCTACGCCGAGTTAACCCAATTCATCACCTTCGGCGACGATCACCTGGCGCCGTGGTGGGTGACACTGTCACGTCACAATCTTGAACGCGAAGCGCCGGACGGCGTCGCCACCGAGATGCTTGACGACGGTCTGGTGCGCGAAGACTTAACGTCGCTGGATTTTGTCACCATCGACAGCGCCAGCACCGAAGACATGGACGATGCGCTGTACGTTGAAGACCTTGCCGACGGCAAACTGCAGCTTACCGTGGCCATCGCTGACCCAACGGCGTGGATCGCAGAAGGCAGCAAGCTCGACGGCATCGCCAAAATTCGTGCCTTTACCAACTATCTGCCTGGCTTCAACATTCCAATGCTGCCGCGCGAGCTGTCGGACGATCTCTGCTCCCTGCGCGCCAACGTTGTCCGCCCTGTCCTCGCCTGCCGTATGACCATTGAGCAGGACGGCGCTATCGCCAGCGACATTCATTTCTTCGCCGCGAACATCGAGTCCAAAGCCAAACTGGTTTATGACGACGTGTCTGACTGGCTGGAAGAGAAAGGTGGCTGGCAGCCACAGAGCGACGCTATTGCACAGCAAATTCGCCTGC
The DNA here is from genome assembly GCF_011752815.1 of Enterobacter sp. Cy-643. Classification (GTDB taxonomy): domain Bacteria; phylum Pseudomonadota; class Gammaproteobacteria; order Enterobacterales; family Enterobacteriaceae; genus Cedecea. Next base: position 1,139,227 of record NZ_VWWV01000001.1, on the reverse strand, counting down.
TGCATCGCGTTTGCCTGGCCCGCAGCGAATGGCGTCAAACCCATGCCCTGGTCTTTAAAGACAGGCCGGACTACCGCTTTGTGTTGGGCGAGAAAGGCGAAGTGCTGGATATCGTGGCCGAGCCGCGTCGTATCGCAAACCGGATCGTTGAAGAGTCGATGATTGCGGCGAACGTTTGTGCGGCCATCGTGCTGCGCGAGAAGCTGGGCTTCGGGATTTATAACGTTCATACCGGCTTCGATCCGGCCAATACTGAACAGCTGGCAACCATGCTGCAAACCCACGGCATCACCGTGGACGCGCAGGAAGTCCTGACGCTGGAAGGCTTCTGCAAGCTACGCCGCGAACTGGACGCTCAGCCAACCGGGTTCCTTGACAGCCGCATTCGCCGTTACCAGTCGTTCGCAGAGATCAGCACCGAGCCAGGCCCGCACTTCGGCCTTGGCCTCGAAGCCTATGCCACCTGGACCTCCCCAATCCGTAAATTCGGCGATATGGTTAACCACCGCTTGCTGAAAGCGATTATTAAAGGTGAAACGGCGACCCGTCCGGCGGAAGAAACCACCGTCCAGATGGCGGAACGTCGCCGCCTGAACCGAATGGCCGAGCGTGACGTGGGCGACTGGCTGTACGCCCGCTTCCTGAGCCCGAAAGCCGGCACCGATATCCGCTTCGCAGCAGAGATTATCGACGTCAGCCGCGGCGGGATGCGCGTACGCCTGGTGGACAACGGCGCGGTGGCATTTATCCCTGCACCGTTCATCCACACGGTACGTGATGAACTGGTTTGCAGCCAGGAAAACGGCACCGTGCAGATTAAGGGCGAAGTGGTTTATAAAGTGACCGACGTTATTGACGTGACTATCGCGGAAGTTCGCATGGAAACCCGCAGCGTTATCGCTCGCCCTGCTGCCTGATTCTGATTTTCACCCTATAAAGCCGGGCGCTCTGCCCGGCTTTTTCATTTCTGTCATCTCAATGTGCAGATATATTGCACATCCTCTGCAAAAACAAGATCTTTTCCTCATTACCGGGGCTTTAACATCGGCCGTCTGTTGCTACTATAAATAATAGATTTAGGTGATATTTTCCCCTGAGGCTCAGGAGCACGAATGAAAGACGATTTGGAGCAGAACCTGCTTTATCGTTACCTGGGGACGACCAGCCCCTACTGGCGTTTACCGGCGGACAGCAACGCCCTCCAGCTGGCGGCCAGCGAAGATTCAGACACCGGCCAGGTGGTGGCGCTGGATATGACCCAGGCCGACGAGATTCGCCAGATGACGGTGATCACCTCCAGCCTGACCATGACGCTGTCGCTGTTCGGCATTGAAGTCCCGGTGCATATGGTCGGCCGCAAAGTGTCTAAACGCGAGTGGGCGGGCACCGCCTCGGCCTGGCACGACACCCATTCGGTGGCTCGCGACCTGGTGCAGGGCCTCTCTTTTGCCGAGCAGGTTGTCTCTGAAGCGAATTCCGTCATTGTCATTCTGGATAAACAGGGAAATATCCAGCGCTTCAACCGGTTAAGTGAAGAATACACCGGGATGAAAGAGCATGAGGTCATCGGTCAGAACGTCTTCAAACTGTTTATGAGCCGCAGCGAAGCCGCCGCCTCAAAGCGCAATATCAGCGGATTTTTTCGCAACGGCAGCTCCTATGAGGTTGAGCGTTGGGTCAAAACCCGGAAAGGCCAACGGCTGTTTTTGTTCCGCAACAAGTTTGTCCACAGCGGCAGCGGCAAAAACGAAATCTACCTGATTTGCTCCGGCACCGACATTACCGAAGAGCGCCGCGCGCAGGAGCGACTGCGGGTGCTGGCCAATACCGATACCATCACCGGGCTGCCTAACCGCAACGCCATTTACGATCTGATCACCGATGCCATCGCCAAACGGGGCGACACGCAGGTTGGTATCGTCTATCTGGATCTCGATAACTTTAAAAAAGTGAACGATGCCTACGGCCATATGTTTGGCGATCAGCTGCTGCAGGCCGTGTCGCTGGCGATTTTAAGCTGCCTTGAGGAAGGCCAGGTGCTGGCGCGTCTCGGGGGAGATGAATTTATCGTGCTGGCAACAAACACCTCTCAGGGCTCGCTGGAAGCGATGTCCTCCCGCATTCTGACCCGCCTGAAGCAGCCCTTCAGGATTGGCCTGATTGAGGTCTACAGCGGCTGTTCGCTGGGTATCTCTCTCGCGCCGCAGCACGGAGATGAACGAGAGAATCTGATTCGCAACGCCGACACGGCAATGTACACCGCCAAAGAGAGCGGCCGCGGGAAGTTTTGTGTGTTCTCTCCCGAGATGAACCAGCGGGTATTTGAGTATTTGTGGCTGGACACCAATCTGCGTAAAGCGCTGGATAACGATCAACTGGTGATCCATTATCAGCCGAAAATGACCTGGCGCGGTGAAGTCCGTAGCCTGGAAGCGCTGGTACGCTGGCAGTCGCCGGAGCGGGGCCTGATTCCTCCTCATGGCTTTATTTCCTATGCGGAAGAGTCCGGCCTGATTGTGCCGCTTGGGCGCTGGGTGATGGTTAGCGTCGTGCAGCAGGTGGCGAAATGGCGGGACAAAGGCATTAATTTACGCGTAGCGGTTAACGTGTCCGCCCGCCAGCTTGCCGATCAGACTATTTTTAGCGATCTCAAGCAGGCGCTGAAGGATCTGAATTTTGAATACTGCCCGATTGACGTTGAGCTGACCGAAAGCTGTCTTATTGAGAACGAAGAGCTGGCGCTGTCGGTCATCAAGCAGTTTAGCCAGCTGGGCGCGCAGGTGCACCTGGATGACTTCGGCACGGGGTACTCGTCTTTATCGCAGCTGGCGCGCTTCCCTATCGATGCCATTAAGCTCGATCAGTCCTTTGTGCGTGACGTGCATAAACATTCCGTGTCTCAGTCGCTGGTGAGAGCCATTGTGGCCGTGGCACAGGCACTGAATTTACAGGTCATCGCCGAGGGCGTGGAAAACCAAAAAGAAGACGCCTTTCTTACCAAGAACGGCGTCAACGAACGGCAAGGTTTCTTGTTTGCAAAACCAATGCCCGCAGCCGTGTTCGAGCGTTGGTTTAAGCGGTATCAGGCCAGAACAAAGCGCTAGCCCGCTTTACGCAGAGTCGTCGACGTATGGCGGTTTTGCAGCATGACCAGCCGTTCCATGTAGGCAATGTCCTTGTCCTCAAGGCAGAATGCGGCATCCACCCAGTCTTCGGTGATGTCCATCAGCTCTGAGCGCGGCAGCTGTAACACACGCTGACGCGCGCGCAGCATGGCCTTCACGCCGTTAAGTTTCGGCTGCAGGGTATCGATGAAGGTGCGCGTGGCCAGGTATCCCTGCCCCGGCTCAAACAGCTGATCCACCAGCCCGTGCTGCTGGTACCACTCCGCCGTGTGTGACTCGCCTTTATAAATCAACTCTTCGGCAAGTTTCATGCCCGAGCGGCGAGCAACCAAAGAGTACGCCCCCATCCCGGGAAACAGGTTGAAGGCAATTTCCGGGAATCCCAGCCTGGCATCGCGCTGCGCCAGCAGGAAATGGTGCGCGAGTGCCGCCTCAAATCCGCCGCCAAGGGCACTGCCCTCAACCATCGCCAGGCTGATCGCCCCTGTATCAAAACCGCGAGACGCAGCGTGCACGCAGTCCACACAGGCGCGGGCATAAGCGCGAAGTGCCTCCCGACGCCCATTACGAATAGTTTCCACAAAAAAGCCTAAATCGCCGCCGGTATTGTACATTCCGGGGACCAGCGAGCCGGTAACCCAGAAATCGACTTTAAATCCGGCCTTCTGGACGATATATCCCAGGTTCATTATTTCCTCGATAAGTCCGTGATTGAAGCAGGGACGCGGGCGGGCACGAAGCATCATCCAGACGGTACGGCGTTCTTCTTCGTAATATCCAGACAGTTGAGTAAAACGTGCAGTATCAGTAAAGAGTTTGCAGGTTGGTTGATTGATAACTGTCATAGCCAGATCCTCATTAAATGAATGTGCGGTAATCGCAGGATCAGACTAATCCACGGCCGTAGTTTGATGAATGCAGCGCAAAGATTAATAATTAATGCTTATATGTTGTGCGATAATTTATTGAAGAATAAGGCTAAGAATTCGCCGACTGCCCTTCTCTTTAACGGCTATTTTTTGCATTATGGATAAATGATTCATTCCCTAACACAGACAGGATTAACCATGCCAACACTGAATCCACAGCAGCTTGCCAAACGTATTGATACCGTGCTGGATATTCTGGTTGCCAAAGATTATGCCTCCGCGATAAACAACCTTGAGATCCTCAAAGCGGAATTGCTGAGCATAAATAACGATGAAAACAAGCAGGACGGCGAGCAAAAAAAATCGCCCTGGGAAATTTAAATTTTCTGGCCAAAAAAGCAGCCCAAAATAAAGGCTGCTTTTTTATACGATCGCAATGAAAGCGTTCAGTGAACCAGACCGATCCAGCCCTGGATGGCCATATAAATTCCCATCGCCGCAATCAGGATACTAAAAGTAAGGCGCTCTTCTCGCCACAGTGTTGAATCCGCGCCAGCGTTTTGCCGGGAACTATACGAAGTGAAGCGTGAAGAAGATCTGGATGTGATCCTGAAAGTGCTGGATTCCTGCATTAAATAGGCTTTAGGTGGAAGCCACCGCGAACGGTGGCCGTAACTGATTAGAGCGTTAATGAGCCGAAAGCACCCTGCCAGTCTTTTTCAAACCCGTCTATCGCCGCCGTCACCGCAGGCGTGACCAGCATCTGTTCGACCACATCAATCGGCAGCGTGATCGCTTCGCAGCCGGCCAAAAGACATGACATCGCCTGGTGCGGCGTGCGGAAGCTGGCTGCCAGCACTTTCGCGTCAGGGGCATGCAGCGTCAGAAGCTGCTGGAGATCCTGTACCATCTGAATCCCGTCCCCGCCCTGAGCATCCAGCCGGTTCACATAAGGCGCAACGTATTCAGCGCCCGCCAGCGCGGCCAGTAGCCCCTGCGTCGCGCCATAAACTGCCGTACCCAGCGTTGGGATCCCGAGGACTTTAAGCTGTTTAAGTGCCGCCAGGCCTTCCGGCGTAGTGGGAATCTTAACAACCAGCCCCGGCACCCGCGTGGTTAGCAGCTGTGCCTCTTTCACCATTTCATCAGCCCGGTTCGCAATCACCTGAGCAAACAGCTGACCTTCCCCCCCCAGCGCGTCCTGCAGCGCAGGCAGCACTTCCCACAGGGAAATTCCCGCTTTGGCAACGATGGATGGATTGGTAGTTACGCCCTGCAGCGGCAGAACACGGGCAAGACGCTTAACGGCGGCAACATCTGCGGTATCTAAATACAGTTCCATTACGCTCTCCAGAATTAGAGTCATCTCTCACTGAGCGCATCATAACCCGACTGTCGATTGTTTAGCTGATCAATATCAATATAGCCTTCATTCGAAAGTAATTTAATTTACGAAAGAAACAAAGAAGGAAGATGCCATGCTGTTCAATATTCAGCGTTACTCCACGCACGATGGCCCGGGGATCCGTACGGTCGTCTTCCTGAAAGGATGCTCGCTAGGCTGCCGCTGGTGCCAGAATCCCGAGAGCCGTAGCCGCGAATGCGACGTTTTGCTGGACCGCCGTTTGTGCCTCAACGGATGCGAACTTTGCCAGCAGGCTGCACCGGACGTGATTTCCCGTGTAGACAACGAACTGCTTATTGCCAGGGGCAAACTCGATGCAAACGCGATCAATGCCCTGCGAGCGTGCTGCCCTACCCAGGCGTTGACCGTCTGCGGCGAAGTGAAAACGGCGGATTCTATTATGGCCACCGTGCTGCGCGACAAACCTTTTTATGCCCGAAGCGGCGGCGGCATCACGCTCTCCGGCGGGGAACCTTTTATGCAGCCAGACCTGGCGCGTGAACTGCTCCAGCGCAGCAAAGAAGCCGACCTGCACACCGCCGTGGAATCCTGCCTGCACGTGCCGTGGAAATACATTGAACCTTCATTACCTTTTTTGGATTTGCTGCTGGCGGATCTCAAGCATGTAGACAAAGCGCGCTTTCAGCAGTGGACCGACGGCAACGCCGAACGCGTGATGGATAACTTTCGCAAGCTGGCCGCCCGCGGCGTAGAGATGACCATCCGCGTGCCGTTGATTCCCGATTTTAACGCCGATGAACGTTCCATCCGCGCCATTAGCGATTTCGCCGCCGACGAAATTGGCGCGAAATCCATTCATTTTCTGCCTTATCACACCTTAGGGATTAACAAATACAACCTGCTGGGTCAGCCCTACCTGGCCGCCAGCAGGCCGCTTGATGCACCAGACCTTCTGCACTTCGCCGAACAGTACGCCAGCCAAAAAGGCATGACAGCCTGGATTAGAGGATAATCATCATGACCGAACTGAACCTGAACTTTCTCAGCCCACGTATACAAGCGCACAAAGCGGCGCTGATACATATCGTTAAGCCGCCGGTCTGCACCGAGCGTGCCCGCCACTACACTGCCGTATACCAGCAGCATCAGGATAAACCGCTGCCGGTTCGCCGCGCGATGGCGCTGGCCCATCATCTGGCGGAGAGAACCATCTGGATCAAACACGACGAGCTGATCGTCGGGAATCAGGCCAGCCATGTCCGCGGGGCGCCGTTCTTCCCGGAATATACCGTGGGCTGGATTGAGAGTGAAATCGACGAGCTTGGTGACCGTCCTGGCGCCGGGTTTTCAATTTCCGACGAGGACAAAGCCGTCATGCATGAAATTTGTCCCTGGTGGCGCGGGCAAACGGTGCAGGATCGCTGCTATGGCATGTTTACCGACGAACAAAAGGCGCTGCTGGCGACCGGGATCATAAAAGCAGAAGGCAATATGACTTCAGGTGACGCTCACCTGGCGGTTAATTTCCCGCTTCTGCTCGAGCTGGGTATTCGTGGTCTGCGCGAGAAAGTCGCCGAGCGACGCGGGCGTTTGCAGCTTACCGACTGGGACGACCTGCACAAAGAGCAGTTCCTGAAGGCCATTGATAAAACTTTTGCGGCCCTCAGCGACCATATCCAGCGCTACGCGGCGCTGGCGAAGAAAATGGCGGAAGAAGAGCCACGCGCAACCCGACGGGACGAGCTGTTGGCGATCGCTGAAAACTGCGAACATATCGCCAGTCATCCGCCCGTTACCTTCTGGCAGGCTTTGCAGCTCAGCTATTTCGTTCAGCTTGTGCTGCAAATTGAATCCAACGGGCATTCCGTTTCCTTTGGCCGACTCGATCAGTACCTTTATCCGTGGTACCGCCGGGACGTGGAATTACAGCAAACCACCAGCCGGGAACAGGCCATTGAGCTGCTGCAAAGCTGCTGGCTGAAGCTGCTTGAGGTGAATAAAATTCGCTCCGGTTCGCATTCAAAAGCCTCCGCCGGCAGCCCGCTTTACCAAAACGTCACCATCGGTGGACAAACGCTGGTGCACGGCGTCGCGGTGGATGCCGTGAACCCGCTCTCCTGGGCCATTCTTGAATCCTGCGGTCGTCTGCGCTCAACGCAGCCTAACCTTAGCGTTCGCTATCACGCCGGGATGAGCAGCGACTTCCTCGATGCCTGCGTGCAGGTGATTCGCTGCGGATTCGGCATGCCGGCGTTTAACAATGATGAAATTGTTATCGAGGAATTCATTAAGCTTGGCGTCAGCCGGGAAGATGCCTATGACTATGCGGCTATCGGCTGCATTGAAACCGCCGTCGGCGGAAAATGGGGCTACCGCTGCACCGGCATGAGCTTCATCAACTTTGCCCGCGTGATGCTGGCAAGCCTTGAACATGGCCGGGATGCCACCAGTGGGAACATTTTCCTCCCGCAGCAAAAGGCGCTGTCTGAAGGCAATTTCACTTCGTTTGATGACGTGCTGGAAGCCTGGGACCAGCAAATTCGCTATTACACGCAAAAATCGATCGAGATCGAATGCGTGGTGGATACCGTATTAGAAGAAAACGCACACGATATCCTTTGTTCAGCGCTGGTGGATGATTGCATTGAACGAGGCAAAAGCATTAAGCAAGGGGGCGCGAAATACGACTGGGTTTCAGGGCTTCAGGTCGGGATTGCCAATCTTGGGAATAGCCTTTCTGCCGTGCGAAAACTGGTTTTTGAACAGGGTATCATTGGGCAACAGCAGCTGGCGGATGCTCTGGCCAACGACTTTGCCGGGCTGAGCGGCGAGCAACTTCGCCAGCGATTAATTAACGGCGCGCCAAAATACGGCAACGATGATGACGAAGTCGATATGCTGCTCGCTCGCGCCTACCAGACCTACATCGATGAACTTAAGCGCTACCACAACACGCGCTTTGGCCGCGGCCCCGTTGGCGGGACATACTACGCGGGAACCTCTTCTATCTCTGCAAACGTTCCGTTCGGCGCAGCCACAATGGCAACACCCGATGGCCGGAAAGCACATACCCCTTTGGCAGAAGGAGCCAGTCCCGCGTCCGGGACCGATCATCTGGGTCCAACGGCGGTCATCAGTTCCGTGGGCAAGCTGCCGACCAGTAAAATTCTCGGCGGTGTTTTATTGAACCAAAAACTGAACCCTTCAACGTTAGATAACCCACGCGATCGTGAAAAATTAATGTTTATGCTGCGTACCTTCTTCGAATCGCACAAGGGCTGGCACGTTCAGTACAACATTGTCTCCCGTGAAACACTGCTTGAAGCCAAACAAAATCCTGATAAATATCGAGATTTAGTGGTAAGGGTTGCAGGATACTCGGCCTTCTTTACGGCCTTATCTCCTGACGCACAGGATGATATTATAGCCCGCACGGAACATACTCTTTGACGAGAAGGCGGTGGTTAATCCCACCGCCTGACTACTGGCTGACATGAACTCAAGACAACAAATTATTCTGCAGATGGTTATCGATCAGGGCCGGGTTAGCGTCGCCTCTCTGGCGAAAACAACCGGCGTTTCAGAAGTCACCATCCGCCAGGATTTAAACCTGCTGGAAAAAAATAATTATCTTCGCCGCACGCATGGTTTTGCCGTGCCGCTGGATAGCGATGACGTTGAAACTCGCATGATGAACAACTACACCCTCAAGCTACAGCTTGCGCAATATGCCGCTTCGCTGGTGAATGATGGTGAAACCGTGTTTATCGAAAATGGCAGCAGCAACGCGCTTCTTGCCCGCACGCTGGCGGAACAGAAAAAAGTCACGCTGATCACCGTCAGCAGCTATATCGCTCATTTGCTGAAAGACACGGATTGTGAAGTGATTCTGGTCGGCGGGATTTATCAGAAGAAAAGTGAAAGCATGGTCGGGCCGCTTACCCGCCAGTTTATCCAGCAGCTGCATTTCAGTAAGGCTTTTATCGGCATTGACGGCTTCTTGCCGGAAACCGGCTTTACCGGGCGCGATATGCTGCGTACCGATGTGGTGAATTCTGTGCTGGAGAAAGGCAGTGAGGCCATCGTGCTGACGGACAGCAGTAAGTTTGGCAACGTGCATCCGTATACTTTAGGCCCGATTTCACGTTTCAATCGCGTTATCACCGATGCAGCACTTGGCCAGGAGACGCTGGAGCAACTGAAAGCCGCCCATCTGCAGGTGGACATCGTTGACCCCTACGCCGCCGTCTAAGCCCCTGTTGCCCGCGCGAGCGGGCTTTTTCTCTCTCAGAATATTCCCACGCTGGAATTAAGAGTTTTTACCTGTGTTAATCATCGAGAAAAATTAGAATAGAATTTAGCGATATAACAGGGAGTAATAAGCGCACCTGCCCTTTTCTAAGTTTATATCGCGACATCGTTTCACGAACTGCCCGGTAAAGTGGTGAATTCTTACTATACTTAACTGAGACTGGCTTCCGTGAATCAATTATTCTGGAGAAAGTATGATGACCTTAAATAACAAAAAAGTGGCCGCTGCAATGCTGGCTATTACCCTCGCAATGTCCCTGAGTGCTTGTTCTAACTGGTCTAAGCGTGACCGCAACACGGCAATCGGCGCAGGTGCCGGTGCGCTGGGTGGCGCAGTCCTGACCGACGGCAGCACGCTGGGTACGCTTGGCGGTGCGGCAGTAGGCGGTATTATCGGTCACCAGGTGGGTAAATAAGGCAGGACGCCAGCAAAAGCTAACTTGCTTTGACGAATTCATTACGTGTTAATTTTCAGGTCTGACTAACAGCATTAAAAATAAAAGGCCACGGTATTGCCGTGGCCCAATAATTAATTTTATTCCGAGTTACCCGCCCGCGAGTTTCACTTTCATGCCTTTAGCTTCCAGCAATGATTTTATCAAATCGCGCTTATCGCCCTGGATTTCAATCACGCCGTCTTTGACCGCGCCACCGCAGCCACATTTCTTTTTCAGCTCCGCAGCAATGGCTGCCAGCGTCGCATCGTCGGCATCAATACCAGAAATCAGGCATACGCCCTTCCCTTTGCGGCCGCTGGTCTGCTTTTGAATGCGCACAATGCCGTCGCCTTTTGGGCGCTGGACTTCAGCCTTCGGCTCATCAATACGCCCGGTTTCTGTGGAATAGACCAGTCGACTGTTATTGTCTTTCATTATGCCCCCTGCACCAGCGAGGCGCGGATATCACGTAAAGTCTGCGCGGGATCGCCTGATTGGGTGATCGGACGCCCAATGACCATAAAGTCTACGCCCGCTTGCTGAGCCTGCTGTGGTGTCATGATTCGGCGCTGATCGCCGGCATCGCTACCGAGGGGACGAATGCCCGGTGTAATAAGCTTGAATTCTCGGCCTAAGGCCGCCTTAAAGCGTACCGATTCCTGCGCAGAGCACACTACACCGTCCAGGCCACACTCTTTGGTCAGCGTCGCCAGACGCTCGGCATAATCTGCCGGGCTGGCGGTAATGCCCAGATCGGCCAGGTCGCTGGCTTCCATGCTGGTCAAAACGGTAACGGCAATCAGCAACGGTGCATCTTTCCCAAAAGGGACAAGCGCTTCTTTTGCCGCACGCATCATACGGGCACCGCCCGTAGCATGAACGTTGACCATCCACACGCCCATTTCTGCCGCAGCAGCTACGGCCCGCGCGGTGGTGTTTGGAATATCGTGGAATTTCAGATCGAGGAACACGTCAAAACCGCGCTGTTGCAAATCGCCCACCAGCTGCGGGCCAAACAGGGTAAACATCTCCTTCCCTACTTTCAGGCGGCAGTCGCGCGGGTCTATACGGTCGACAAAGGCCAGGGCGTTATCGCGATTATCATAATCAAGTGCAACGACTATCGGCGATTCGGTGACAACACGGGAGGAGGATGACGCAGTTGAATTCATGGCAAAACCTTCTGACTGTTGGGCACCAGCGCGGCGCAAAAAAGTTAAACGGCAGCATTCTACTCGCCAGCCAGGTAAATTTACAGCCGCGATTGGCCTCTGCCAGGCGAAAGTTGCACGATGCTGAAGCTGGGGACGATGCAATATTTAATAGTATGTTGTAACTAAAATCTGAGCTTTTAAAAAAAGCGGGCTACTGACCGTCCAGCCCGCGGATCGGTTTTACCGTTGACCAGGCGCGGCAGGATGGACAATGCCAGTACATGGTATACGCGGTAAAGCCGCATTTTTGACAGCGATAGCGGGGCTTGGTGCGGATTTGCTCGCCAACCATATCCCTCAGTACCATCAGGCTCTCTTTCGCTCGCCCTTCTTCCGCCTCATGAAGGTGGTAATCCATTAGACGATGGAATACCCGCATTGTTGGGTGGCGTTGCAGCTGACGGTTGATATACATCTGGGCCGTTTCAGCGCCCTCGCGCTGCTCCAGAATACTCGCCAGCATAAGCTCTGCCACCGCCCCGCTGTTTTCTTCCACGCAGCGCTTGAGGAAAGTTTCCCACTCGTCAGGTTTGCCTAGCTGCTGATAGCACACCTGCAGCATCTCCAGCGTTTCGCTGACCAGTTCACTGTCCTGCTCAATCACGCGTTTTAACGAGTCTACCGCTTTGGCATACTCGCCTTTTTCCATGAAAATGCGCCCCATCATGATGGAGACTCTGGCGCAATTTTTATCTGCAGCCGCCCCTTTTTTCAGCAGGGACATCGCCTTGTCCGTGTCGTCATTGCCAATGTTTTGTAGCGCAAGTTCACAGTAGAAATGCGCGATTTCCACACGCTGTTTGTCTTTGCCGAGCTTAACCAGGCGTTCGGCCACGTCGATGGCTTTCTGCCAGTCGCTTGTTGCCTGGTGAATTTGTAACAGTTGCTGCAGCGCGCTGATGCGGAAGTCGGTTTCGTCGATAAGCTGGCTGAACATATCTTCGGCGCGGTCATAAAGGCCGGCGGCCATGTAGTCTTTGCCTAGTTGCTGAACGGCAAGCAGCCGCTGGTCGTAGTTCAGCGACGCACTTTCCATAAGCGACTGGTGGATACGGATGGCCCGGTCAACTTCACCACGCTGGCGGAAAAGATTCCCTAACGTGAGGTGCGCTTCGACGGTGCCTGTGTCTTCTTTAAGCATATCGAGGAACAGGTCAACCGCTTTGTCCTGCTGGTTAGCCAACAGGAAGTTAACCCCGGCGACATAGTCACGAGAAAGGCGGCTGGCCTCCTGCTGTTTGTCTTGCAGCGCACTTCTGCGCCCCATGTACCAACCATAAGCGGCTGCAACGGGTAACAGCAGAAACAGCAGTTCCAACATAAAAGATTATTCCTTCACGGCCGGCACGGCGGGTGCCGAAACATCAGTAGTGGGGCTTACCTGCTGCTCAAGACGTTTAATTTTTCGCTCAGCACGGGCCAGGGAAACACGGACGCGCAGCCAGAACAGACCGCAAATCAGCCATCCAATAATAAACCCTGCCGCAAACAGCGTCGCCAGCAAAGTAGACACGCGGTACTCGCCTTGTGCCAGCAGATAATTAAAGTTTACGACCTGATCGTTTTGCGCCCCTAAAGTGATAGAAACCACAAAGATGGCAAGCACAACTAAGAAAATGAGTAAATATTTCACATGACATCCCGTTATGTGGTCACAGCTGGCTTAGCTATGCCAAAAATGAGTCCCGGAGGTATAAACTACCATTTCAGGCGAAACCGGGGAATCCATTAACCACTCCCAATGCATAAGAAATGGGGGTTAAAACACTATTCTCAACCTTTTTAACGCCGTTCGGCTATTTCCTGGTCTTCTTCTGCCGGTGGAGTCAGCGGCCCACACCAACGCTGTGCAAGCCAGGTCGCCAGAGTAACCAACAAGCCAGAGATAATCGTGGCCACAACCAAATCGCGTGGCCAGTGCATGCCCAGCAGCAGTCGACTTCCCATTACGCCGGTAGCCCATAACAACAATATCACCAGCGTCAACGTCCGCCTGCGCGGCCAAAGCAATCCTACGCCCAGCAGCGCCCAGCTGGCAGCAAACATAGTATGGCCTGAAGGAAAGGCGAAACCGGTTTCGAACTGCCAGTGTTTGCGTAACCAGCCGGGAATCTCCGCTTGCCCTTCCAGCTGTGCTTTAACCAGTTCCGCACGCTGAGTACGCTTTAAAGTGTAGAACTCGTCGGTTGGGATATGGTGAGTTTTTTCCAGCCATACGACAAAAGGTCGGGGTTCCTGCACTTTATTCTTGATAACGGACTTAATGCCCTGACCTATAAGGATAGCGGCAGCGAGGATAGCAAATAACATTAGCGCAGGCTTTAGGCGATAACGCAGGCACCACAGAAACCAGACGCAAAGCACGATATGCGTAATGACACCCCAGGGTTGCGTTACGGTCTCAGTGACCCAATAAAGCATTTTTAACACGCTTTCATTGCCCCCTGGGGCCCATTGCCAGCCGCTGAACCAGACGATTAACGGCATAATTAACAGAAGCATGGTGCCTGTGGTAATGCGTTTTGCTATTGCCTGCATGAAAACCTCATGATAATGAAAGCCTTTAAAGAATAACCGAAAAATGCCTGAAAGGGTTAAACCGCGTGGCCGCCATTGGCAAAAATGGCTTTTTAAACTGCCAATGAAGCGAACGTCCGCGCGTTATGGCAAAATATCTGGCATTAACGTACAGGCCAGACCTCTGGCAGACACCTGGGTGTCAAAATAAGTACCTGGAGAATCACATGCAGCTTAAACGTGTGGCAGAAGCCAAACTGCCAACCCCCTGGGGCGATTTCCTGATGGTGGGTTTTGAAGAAGTGGCAACGGGGCAGGATCATGTTGCTCTGGTTTTCGGTGATATTAGCGGTGAAGTCCCCGTGCTCGCGCGCGTTCACTCCGAATGTCTGACCGGTGACGCGTTGTTCAGCCTGCGCTGTGACTGCGGTTTCCAGCTTGAGGCAGCGTTAACCCATATTGCTGAACAAGGCCGTGGCGTGCTGCTTTACCATCGCCAGGAAGGCCGTAATATCGGGCTGCTGAATAAAATCCGCGCCTATGCGCTGCAGGACAAAGGCTACGATACGGTAGAAGCTAACCATCAGCTCGGTTTTGCCGCCGACGAACGTGACTTTACGCTGTGTGCCGACATGTTCAAGCTGCTGGGCGTTGATGCCGTGCGTTTACTCACCAATAACCCGAAAAAAGTCGAAATTTTGACTGAAGCCGGGATCAATATTGTTGAGCGCGTACCGCTCATCGTTGGACGCAACCCTAAAAATGCGCATTACCTCGACACCAAAGCAGCCAAAATGGGCCATCTGCTGTCGGAGTAAAGGTGCTCACTTCATAAAAAAAGCCCCTTTTCAGGGGCTTTTTCGTTTCTTACTTCAGCATATTCCTGATCACATAATGCAGGATGCCGTCGTGACGGAAATAGGTCAGCTCATTGCCGGTATCAATACGGCAGCGGCAGTCAATCACCTGTTTACGCCCGTCGGCAAAGGTCAGCGTGACGGGGACGCTGGCGCCGGGCTTCAGCTGGTTTAACCCGCTGATATCCAGCTTTTCCTCCCCCGTGAGCCCCAGCGTTTTTCGCGTGACGCCCTGAGGGAACTCCAGGGGTAAAATGCCCATGCCGATAAGATTCGAGCGGTGAATTCGCTCGAACGATTCGGCAATGACCACCCTCACCCCAAGCAAACGAGGGCCTTTGGCCGCCCAGTCGCGGCTTGAGCCGGAGCCATACTCTTTCCCGGCGATCACCGCCAGCGGGGTTCCCCGCTCTTTGTAACGCATTGCGGCGTCATAAATAGACAGGACTTCTTCACCTGGCAGTAACCGCGTCATGCCGCCTTCAACGCCCGGCACCATCTCGTTGCGAATACGAATGTTGGCAAACGTCCCGCGCATCATGACTTCATGGTTACCTCGACGCGAACCGTAGGAGTTAAAGTCCCTGCGCTCTACGCCGTGTCCCTGCAGGTAGCGCCCTGCAGGGCTATCAGGTTTAATGCTTCCCGCCGGGGAAATATGGTCGGTAGTGACAGAATCCCCCAGCATCGCCAGCACGTTAGCCCCGTGAATATCTTCCACTGGTTTGGGTTCAGCGCCCATCTCATCAAAGAACGGCGACAGTCGGATATAGGTTGAGTCATCCTGCCAGCCGTAGGTGGCCGACCGCGCAACTTCAATGCTGCGCCACTCTTCGGTACCTTCAAACACTGCGGCATATTCTTTGTGGAACATCTCGGTAGTCACCTGCGAGACAGCGGCAGCAATTTCCTGGCTACCCGGCCAGATATCTTTCAGGTAAACATCAGCGCCATTTTTATCCTGCCCCAACGGCTCTTTAGTCAGGTCGATGTTCATGTTCCCAGCCAGCGCATAGGCAACGACAAGCGGCGGTGAGGCCAGCCAGTTAGTTTTCACCAGCGGGTGGATGCGCCCTTCGAAGTTGCGGTTGCCGGAAAGCACCGCGCCCACGGTCAGATCGCCTTTTTTAATCGCCTGCTCGATAGGATCCGGCAGCGGGCCAGAGTTACCGATACAGGTAGTACATCCGTAACCCACCAGGTTAAAGCCCAGCTCATCAAGGTATGGCGTTAGCCTGGCTTTCGCCAGATAATCCGAGACCACCTTAGACCCAGGTGCGAGCGAGGCCTTCACCCACGGCTGCGGCTTCAGCCCTAAACTCACGGCTTTTTTAGCCAACAATCCTGCCGCCATCAGCACGCTTGGGTTTGACGTATTGGTACAGGAGGTGATGGCGGCAATCACTACTGCACCATCCGGCAATTGATGCTCTTCGCCCGCCAGCGTGTAGTTGACCGGGTGACGATCTTTGTGGGAGGCGTTGACTTCAAGCTCGTTGCTGGCGGCAAAGGCTTTTGGCACTCCGCCGAGCGGGACACGATCCTGCGGGCGTTTTGGCCCAGCCAGGCTTGCCTCAACGTCATTCATGTTCAAAGAAAGCGTGCTGGTAAACACCGGTTCATCCCCGGCATTGCGCCACATGCCCTGTGCCTTAGCGTAGGCTTCCACCAGGGCTACCTGCTCTTCGCTACGCCCGCTGAGGCGCATATACTCCAGGGTTACGCCGTCAATCGGAAAGAAACCGCAGGTCGCACCGTATTCAGGGGACATATTGGCAATAGTGGCGCGGTCAGCGAGCGGCAGCGAGTCGAGGCCATCGCCATAAAACTCAACAAATTTACCGACTACGCCGTGTTTACGCAGCATCTGGGTGACGGTCAGCACAAGGTCAGTCGCGGTGATACCTTCGCGCAGTTTGCCCTCAAGCTTAAAGCCGACCACATCAGGGATCAGCATGGATACCGGCTGGCCGAGCATCGCCGCTTCAGCTTCAATGCCGCCCACGCCCCAGCCCAGTACTCCAAGACCGTTAATCATCGTGGTGTGCGAATCCGTACCTACCAGAGTATCAGGGTAAGCGACAAGCTCGCCGTCCTGTTCTTCACTCCAGACGGCTTTCCCCAGGTACTCAAGGTTGACCTGGTGGCAAATGCCGGTCCCCGGCGGCACGACGCTGAAGCGGCTAAACGCCTGCTGCCCCCAGCGTAAAAAAACATAGCGCTCGTGGTTGCGCTCCATTTCAAGACGAACGTTCTCCTCGAAGGCATCCTTGTCGCCGAAATGGTCTACGGTCACGGAGTGGTCAATCACCAGATCGACCGGTGAAAGCGGGTTAACTTTGGCGACATCACCGCCGAGACGCTTCACTGCTTCACGCATCGCGGCAAGATCGACCACCGCCGGAACGCCCGTAAAGTCCTGCATCAGTACCCGGGCTGGACGATAGGCAATTTCGCGATCGGCGTGCGCCTGTTTCAGCCAGCCGGCCAGGGCGTGAATATCTTCGCGGGTGACGGAGTCCTCGTCCTGCCAACGCAGCAAGTTCTCCAGTAAAACTTTTAGCGATTTGGGTAACCGGCTGATATCCCCCAGCTCTTTTGCGGCCAGCGGTAAACTGTAGTAGTGCCAGGTTTTATTTAGCGCCCGTAAAGTGTCCTTACTGGCTTCGCGTAGGGTTAACGACATAGCTCCTCCTTTATGACAGGGATAGCGAGTGCCCTGATTATTCGCAGGGTCACAATTAAAGATAACACAATCCTGCCGTAACGATTTGATAACAACCCAAATTGATAAATGAGGCGGAGGGAATAAACCGTGAATAAACAAACGCCCCAACGGAATGTCGGGGCGAGAGGCGAATCAGGAGGATTATTCGAAGCAGTAAGACAGCGGCGATCACCCACTCAACGAAGATTAATTCGCGAAGACACGCAACACTTCTACCCAAAACAAGGCAGACAGCGTGAAAGCACCGATCCATGACCAATATTTCACGGCATTGTGATTATTCATAGAGTTAACTCAATGTGACTATATGCAATAAGACTGCTTAATTAAGCAGTCACCAAAATGTATTGCTGTGTGTAATTATCAGTAAATGATTCGTTGCCCTGCAGTAAATAAAATAAATTCATTAGCAGCAGCAAAAATAAACGATTCAATAACGATTTTATTGTTTTTTGCTATCGTCTTCGGAAAACAAATCAATAAAGGCCTGCTGCTGTTTGGTCAGCGTCCAGCCTTCAGGTGGCGTGCTTTCCTCTTTCTTAACTTCTTTTCGTGGCTTGCCGCTGTTGCGGGCCACAACCTTAGGTGCAGACACCCTATCCCGAGTAGACATAGCTACCCCCAAAAATGCCAGGCAACCAGCGCCACAACCAGCCAGAACAAGGCTGAAACCAAAAACACCGCGATCCATGCCTTGCGTTTCAGGGCCGGATCCTGCTGCGGTTCCTCACTTCCTGATGACATTGCTAGCCTCATACAATCGACACCACTTATCGTAACATTCCAAACAATTGGTATAACTAATCGCCAGTTGGGATTAATCCTAAAGAAACTCTAGCTCAAAAGCCAGAAAAATTGCGCAATAAGCAGGAGAAAAGATTTAATCTTTTGACCTGAAATAAATAATCGAAACGCCAGATTTGCGCAACCAGGAATTATTTACTAGCTGTGTCTCTTAATTGCGACACAATAACCATTAACAGGATGTGGCTTATTTGAGGGGATGGGAATAGACGAAGAAATGCGTTTAATTCTTGTTTAATAATGACTCGGGTATCTCCGGATGCGCCGAAGATACCCTGGGGAATTATTTGGCCGGTAATTTTATATCTTTAAACATCGCTTCAATATCTTCGTTAGAGCGTAATGCTACGGCGGTATCCACCACGTCGCGGGTTAAATGTGGCGCAAAACGCTGAATAAAATCATACATATAACTGCGCAGGAAAGTGCTGCGGCGGAAACCTATTTTCGTGGTGCTGTGGCTAAATACGCCCTGGGCTTCGATACGAACCAGATCCGGGTCTGAAATCGGATCTACCGCCATGCTCGCAATAACCCCCACTCCGAGTCCTAAACGAACGTAGGTTTTAATTACATCGGCATCGGTGGCGGTAAAGACGATCCGCGGCGTTAATCCTGCGCGGTTGAACGCAGTGTCCAACTCAGAACGACCGGTAAAGCCAAAGGTGTAGGTAACCAGCGGATACTGAGCCAGCTCTTCGATGCTAACCGACGCTTTCGAAGCCAGGGGATGATCCGGCGTGACCACAATGGAGCGGTTCCAGTGGTAGCAAGGCAGCATCACCAGGTCGTCATAAAGATGAAGCGCTTCGGTGGCGATAGCAAAATCTGCATTGCCTTTAGAAACCGCCTCTGCAATCTGCGTCGGTGAGCCCTGGTGCATATGCAGTGAAACCCGGGGATAACGCTCAATAAAGCCTTTAATCACGCCTGGCAGCGCATAGCGGGCCTGAGTATGGGTGGTTGCTACATAGAGCGAGCCTTTATCGGGCCAGGTGTGTTCTCCGGCAACGGACTTGATGGCGTCAACTTTCGACAGCACTTCGCGAGCGATACGGATAATTTCCTGCCCCGCCGGCGTGACCTGGGTCAGGTGTTTCCCGCTCCGGGCAAATATTTGTATCCCCAGTTCGTCTTCCAGCATACGAACTTGCTTACTGATCCCCGGCTGAGAGGTATAAAGCCCTTCCGCCGTAGAGGAGACATTCAGATTATGGTTAACGACTTCAACGATATAACGCAGCTGCTGTAATTTCATAGCTTACCGTCCAGGGTCAAAGGCCCCGGCGCAATCGGCGGGGTTAAGACGCAGAAAAAACGAAAATTGACATTGCTTTACTCACTATATCAGTTATAGCTACTTTGTATAGATGGGATGAAAAGATAATAAACGAGTTATATAAAGCACCATAAAAAAACCGGAGACAGGCTCCGGTTTTCTCAGGTTCAGGCAGGATTACTTCTTGCCGACGACCCACTTGCCGTCAACGAAGAACGCCGACCAGCCGGTCGCTTTGCCGTCTTTATCCGAAGCCACGTACTGCTGCTTCGTTTTACGACTGAAGCGAACGAACGCTTTGTTCCCGTCAGGATCTTCCTGAGGGGCGTCGGCCAGGTAGCGTAACTTCTCCGGCAGGCGATCGCGGAAGCGATGTAGCTCTTCTACCAGCGGGGCGCGCGTTTCACGAGATTTCGGGAACGTGTTCGCCGCCAGGAAGACGCCAGCCGCACCGTCTCGCAGAACGAAATACGCGTCCGATTTCTCACACGGCAGTTCCGGCAGCGGGACCGGATCTTCCTTCGGTGGTGCCACTTCGCCGTTACGCAGGATCTTACGGGTGTTTTTACACTCATCGTTGGTACAGGCCATGTATTTGCCAAAACGCCCCATTCTCAGGTGCATTTCTGAGCCACATTTCTCGCACTCAACAATTGGGCCGTCATACCCCTTGATCCGGAACTCACCCTCTTCGATTTCGTAGCCGTCACAGGTCGGGTTATTACCACACACGTGCAGCTTGCGCTTCGGATCGATAAGGTAGCTGTCCATCGCCG
Organism: Enterobacter sp. Cy-643; assembly: GCF_011752815.1. Lineage (GTDB taxonomy): Bacteria > Pseudomonadota > Gammaproteobacteria > Enterobacterales > Enterobacteriaceae > Cedecea. Next base: position 1,118,944 of record NZ_VWWV01000001.1, on the reverse strand, counting down.
TGCCACACTTCTGGCAGCGGCGCTTGGCGCGCAGCGCGTTGGTTTCCGCATCGTCACCTTCCAGCACGTTAAGAACTTCGTTCTCCGGCACCAGGTTGATGGTGGTTTTGCAGCGCTCTTTCGGCGGCAACGCATAGCCAGAACAGCCGAGGAATACCCCGGTGCTCGCGGTACGGATCCCCATTTTACGGCCGCAGGTTGGGCAGTCGATGCTGGTCAGAACCATCTGGTTCGGACGCATACCGCCTTCTTCCGGATCCTGCTCCGCTTTTTCAAGCTGGCCGCTAAAATCGGTGAAGAAGTTGTCCAGCACGCCTTTCCATTCGGCCTGGTTATTGGCCACCTGGTCAAGGCTGTCTTCCATTTGCGCCGTGAAATCGTAATTCATCAGCTCGCGGAAGTTTTCTTCCAGACGATCGGTAACGATTTCACCCATTTTTTCGGCGTAGAAACGGCGGTTCTCAACGCGCACGTAGCCACGATCCTGAATGGTTGAAATGATAGAAGCATAGGTGGATGGCCGGCCAATTCCGCGTTTTTCCAGCTCTTTCACCAGCGACGCTTCGCTGAAACGCGCGGGCGGTTTGGTAAAGTGCTGGGCAGGAAGCAGCTCAACCAGCGTCAGCTCCTCTCCCGGGTTCACCGGCGGTAAAGTACGGTCTTCATCGCCCTTGCGCAGCGCGGGCATCACTTTCGTCCAGCCATCAAAGCGCAGCGTGCGGCCACGCGCCTTCAGGCGGTACTCACCGGCTTCCACCGTCAGCGTGGTGGAGTCGTATTTCGCCGGCGTCATCTGGCAGGCGACGAACTGGCGCCAGATCAGCTGATAAAGCTTCTGGGCATCCGCCTCCATATCCTTTAACGCTTCCGCCTGCACGGACACATCAGAAGGACGAATCGCTTCGTGCGCTTCCTGAGAGTTATCCTTGCTGGCGTATTGGTTAGCATCCGCTGGCAGATATTTCTTGCCGAAGTTTTCTTCGATGTAGCCGCGTACCATGCTCACCGCATCCTGACTCAGGTTGGTGGAGTCAGTACGCATGTAGGTAATGTGGCCCGCTTCATAAAGACGCTGCGCCATCATCATGGTTTTCTTCACGCCGAAACCAAGACGGGTGCTGGCAGCCTGCTGCAGCGTGGAAGTGATGAACGGCGCCCCAGGTTTGCTGCTGGTTGGCTTGTCTTCACGATCCAACACGGTGTAACGCGCTTTTTCAAGCAGGCTTACAGCCGCCATGGTCTGCTCGCGGTTAACCGGACGGAAAGGTTTGTCTTTATGATGACTTACCTGCACCGGCAACGCATCGCCCTTCGGCGTAGACAGATTGGCGTCGATTTCCCAGTACTCTTCCGGCACGAAAGCTTTAATTTCGCGCTCACGTTCCACCACAAGGCGAACCGCTACGGACTGAACGCGCCCGGCAGACAAACCGCGCGCAATCTTTTTCCACAGCAGCGGAGACACCATGTAGCCCACGACGCGGTCCATAAAGCGACGCGCCTGCTGGGCGTTCACACGGTCAATATTCAGTTCACCCGGCTTTTCAAACGCCTGACGAATCGCATTCTTAGTAATTTCGTTAAACACCACGCGGCTGTAGCGAGTGTCGTCGCCCCCGATAACTTCCCGCAGGTGCCAGGCAATGGCTTCCCCTTCGCGGTCAAGGTCGGTTGCGAGATAGATGTGGTCTGCTTTTTCTGCCAGTGATTTCAGCTCGGAGACCACTTTCTCCTTGCCCGGCAGCACTTCGTAATGAGCATCCCAGTTATGCCAGGGATCGACACCCATACGGTTGACGAGCGCTCCGCGTTCATCCTTTTTGACCTTTTTGGTCCCTTTGGCGGCGGCAGAGTCAGCGCTCTTCTTGGTGGTTGATCCACTGGTCGGCAAATCACGGATGTGACCCACGCTGGACTTCACCACGTAGTCATTACCGAGATATTTGTTGATCGTTTTGGCTTTTGCCGGGGACTCAACGATAACGAGAGCTTTACCCATTTTCACCTTTACCTATTTAATTCTTCCAGGAATACGTCGCAAATTTTCACCTTCCACTGGCGACGCGCTTTTTTATATTGCGGCAGCGTAGAAGGAGATCAACTCTTTTTTTCAATAACCTGCAATACCCTCGGCTCACTTATCGGGTATCGAAGGCCAAAAGTCGCAAGCAAGTGGCATAGCACGACGGAAGTTTGGTCGAATGTCAAGCAATTCTGTTGCCAGATTTGCGAAAGCGTCACACTCTACCTGATAAAATATGTTACGCAACTTTATTAGCATGCAATACCGGATCCCGCCAGCACGGTTAACTTTTTTAAGGCCACAGGGTTTACAGGGAAAATTTGCCCTTTTCCCTCAAGCGGACGTAAACTAGCGCCAGTTTTTTAAGGAGAACATCATGCAAGAGACAACTCAGCCTATTGACCGCGAATCCCTCCTCGCAGAGGCGAACAAAATCATTCGTGAACATGAGGATTTCCTGCACGGAATGGAAGCCACCGGCGTGGAACAAAAAAACGGCGTGCTGGTCTTTAGTGGCGAATACTTCCTGGACGAGCAAGGCCTGCCGACGCCGAAGAGCACGGCGGTGTTTAATATGTTTAAACACCTGGCCCACGTTCTGTCAGAGAAGTATTCGCTGCAGGGCTAAACAAAAAGCGAGGCTTAAACGCCTCGCTTTTTTGTTCCAGAAAAGAATGACTTCACAGCAGCGGTTTTTCACCACGCTGCCACCAGCGTAAGAGCAGACGATCTAAGCTGTTCGCCGCGCTACCGGTAAAGCGATCCATCACTTTTTTACGCTGCAGATAACGTACATTAATAGCGTCAAACTCTTTCATCATGCCGAGCAGCAGATCGTCGCTGGTCGCCACGTCATCCACCAGTCCTTTTTCTTTCGCCTGGGTACCGTACCAGTGCTCGCCCGTAGCCACTGATTCAATATCAAGGCCCGGACGCATGCTGCTGACAAACTGCTTGAACAGGTGATGCGTTTCGTTGAGATCTTCCCTGAACTTCTCACGCCCCTGTTCGGTGTTTTCACCCAGCAGGGTTAGCGTACGCTTGTACTGCCCCGCGGTGTGTAGCTCCACGTCGATATCATTACGTTTGAGCAGGCGATGGAAGTTAGGGATTTGCGCGACAACGCCAATCGAGCCGATGATGGAGAATGGCGCGGCCACAATACGCTGGGCCACACACGCCATCATATACCCGCCGCTGGCCGCCACTTTATCCACCGCAATGGTTAAAGGCACTGCTTTGTCCCGCAAGCGCTGGAGCTGTGATGCCGCCAGCCCGTAGCCATGAACCACGCCGCCAGGGCTTTCCAGGCGTAGCAAAACTTCATCCTTGGGTTTCACCACCGATAACACGGCGGTAATTTCTTCGCGGAGCGAGCTGACTTCGTGGGCATCCATGCTGCCTTTAAAATCGAGGACGTAAAGCGTCGGCTTACCCGAGCTGGCCTTTTCACCACGTTTGGCCCGCGCTTTGGCCTGCTTTGCTTCGAACTTAAGTTTTTTCTTTTCTTCTTTAAGCCACAGTTTCTGCTGATGCGGGTCGAGCATAGCGACCTGCATCTCCTGCTGAACATCCTGATACTGCTCGCTGAGATTCGTCAGCCTTAGTTCGCCCCGACCCTGTTTCTTACGTTGCGCAACGTTCACCAGAATAAGGGCAACGGCACCTATTGCCGCCACGATAGTCACCGCTTTAGCCAAAAAAAGTCCATAGTCAGCAATCAGATCCACATTTACCGCCTTTATCACCAAGCATTGTTAATCTCTGCAGTGTACCCGAGCGGGCACACGTTCGTCTGTAAGTAACTATAAAGGCAGCCAGAGCGCTCCCTTAAAAGTTTTAACACGGGGAAATATTTGCAAAATGTTAATCCTTAGCATTGTCTCCGGCTGACTGATTGAAATACTCCCGTCTTTAAGGCATAAAGCCAGGTAACTTAACGAGAAATAAGACGTGAGCATATTGCATCACGCGAGGAGTAAAACCGTGCACTATCAGCCACAAGATAACTTACTGCAAAACCGCATTATTTTAGTCACCGGTGCCAGCGATGGCATCGGCCACGTCGCCGCACTCACCTATGCCAGATTTGGTGCTTCGGTGATTTTGCTGGGGCGCAATGAGCAAAAACTCCGCGCCGTCGCCGGTGAGATCCAGTCTCACGGTTTGCTCCCCGCGCACTGGTTCACGCTTGACCTGGCTACCACCACGTCGGCAGAGTGCCATACGCTGGCCAGCAAAATAGCCACGCTGGTTCCTCGCCTGGATGGCGTCCTGCATAATGCCGGTATTCTTGGCGATGTCGTGCCGATGGATAAGCAGGATCCTGATACCTGGCAGGCCGTCATGCAGGTGAACGTCAATGCGACCTTTTTCCTGACCCAGGCTTTGCTTCCTTTATTACTTAAATCCGAATCCGGCTCTCTGGTGTTTACCACCTCGAGCGTTGGTCGCCAGGGCCGCGCTGGCTGGGGCGCTTATGCCGCGTCGAAGTTTGCGACGGAAGGCATGATGCAGGTGCTGGCGGAAGAGTATAAGCAACACAATCTGCGGGTGAACTGCATTAACCCAGGCGGCACCCGCACCGCCATGCGCGCCAGCGCCTTCCCGACGGAAGATCCGGCCAAACTGAAAACGCCCCGGGATTTAATGCCGCTGTACCTCTGGCTGATGGGCGACGACAGCCGTCGTAAGACCGGCATGAGTTTCGATGCCCAGCCTAACCGTAAACCCGGGATTTCAGAATGAGTGAGGACAGATATCAGCAGCGGCAGCAGCGCCAGAAAGAAAAGGTTGATGCGCGCATTGCAGAAGCCCGGCAAGAGCGCGGGATCCTGATAGTTTTCACCGGCAACGGGAAAGGTAAAACGACCGCCGCATTCGGCACAGCCACGCGCGCCGTAGGCCACGGCCAAAAAGTCGGGGTCATTCAGTTTATCAAGGGCCAGTGGCCGAATGGCGAACGCAATCTGCTGGAGCCGCATGGGGTTGAGTTTCAGGTGATGGCCACCGGCTTTACCTGGGAAACGCAAAACCGGGAGACGGACACCGCCGCCTGCCTTGCGGTGTGGGAGCACGGTAAACGCATGCTGGCGGATGCCACGCTGGATATGGTGATCCTCGACGAACTCACCTACATGGTGGCCTATCATTATTTGCCGCTGGAAGACGTCTTAAGCGCGCTGGCTAACCGGCCAGTGAATCAAACCGTCATTATTACCGGCCGCGGGTGCCACCGCGACATTCTGGAGATGGCCGACACGGTCAGCGAAATTCGCCCGGTTAAGCATGCCTTTGACGCTGGGGTAAAGGCGCAAATTGGGATTGATTACTAATAAAAAACCCCTCATAAGAGGGGTTCCGGACGGCGACAAAATCTTTGATAACCAAAGAAATACAGACCGCACATTAAAAAAAAGGAAAATCAATTTGTTGATTTTCGGCTGATAGTCACAAAGAGGGAAAAACCACGCTTTTTCCCTCTTTGTCAGCAATTTTAAACCCCTCATAAGAGGGGCTTAAGTTTAGCTGCCGCTGCCGTTATTACGGCTGCTGCCGGCGCGGCGGTTGCCGCCGGTCACCTGGGTGTGGCGCTTCACGGCACGGCGGATCTGGTTCGCTTTCATGCGGCGACGATCTTTTTCTACCGCCACTTTACTGCTGGTTTCTTCCGGCAGCTCCACCAGCGTACGCAGGTAGTTTGTCTGCGCCAGGTCAAGCTCGGTATAGCCCCCGCGCGGCAGGCCTTTTGGCAATTTAATATCACCATAGCGCACGCGAATAAGGCGGCTCACCTGGACTCCGACGGCTTCCCACAGGCGGCGAACCTCGCGGTTACGGCCTTCGGTCAGCGTCACGTTGTACCACTGGTTAATGCCTTCACCGCCGGTGAACTTGATGGTTTTGAAAGCCGCCAGACCATCTTCAAGCTGCACACCGCGGGAGAGTTGCCTCACCTTGTCGTCATCCACCTGGCCAAACACGCGCACGGAGTATTCACGCTCCACTTCACGGCTTGGGTGCATCAGGCGGTTTGCCAGTTCCCCGTCGGTGGTAAACAGCAGTAAACCGCAGGTATTCACGTCCAGACGCCCAACGGCAATCCAGCGTGCTCCGCGCAGTTTTGGCAAACGGTCGAATACGGTTGGGCGTCCTTCCGGGTCGCTGCGGGTACACAGCTCGCCTTCCGGCTTGTAATAGGCCAGCACGCGACAGATTTGTTCCGCAGATTCGCGAATTGAGATCAAATGACCATCAATACGAATTTTCAACGCTGGAGTAATTTCAACGCGGTCGCCCAGCGTGGCGATTTTGCCATCAACGCTTACGCGGCCTGCAGAGATAATGGTTTCGATCTCACGACGGGAACCATGGCCAGCGCGAGCCAGCACTTTTTGTAACTTTTCGCTCATTGAGCTTCCTCGGGTGTCGCCTTCACAGGCGTCGATGGAAAGAATATATTTTTCAATTACTTAATTAATTGAAGTGTCAGGCATTATACATGACTTTTGCAACCATGTAACCCGCTAATCACCGTCTGTTTCAGGCCGTTTGCAGGCGCTTTTCAACCCGTTTTGAAAGCATATAAATAACCGTCGCCATGACCACGTAAAAGAGCGCCGTCAGAGAATAGGTTTTAAAAAATTCAAAATTCCCGGCAGCCAGTTCCTGCATGCGGGCAAACAGTTCGGGATACTGCACCAAAAAGGCCAGCGAACTGTCTTTCAGATTGTAGATGACCTGATTGGTCAGCGCCGGAATCGATGTACGTAAAACCTGAGGCAGTATGATCCAGAGGTAGATTTGCGCCGGGCTAAAACCTTGCGCGGCGGCGGCTTCTATCTGCGTTTTGTCCATCCCATTGTAGGCCGTAAGCAGATAAGCGGCATTGTAGGCGGCAATATTCAGCGTAAATCCCAGCAGGGTGACTTCAAATGGCGTCAGCCGGATAGCCAGCTGCGGGAGTCCGTAATACAGAATGTAGATAATGCAGATCAGCGGCGTGCCGATGAAAAAAGATTTGTAGCGCTCAACGAAACGCGCCACCTTTGGGCGGCGGCTAAGGCTAAAGTAAAAAACGACGATACCCAGAAGAAAACCTGTTAGTGACATTGCAACGGTTAATCCTATCGTGGCGCCAATCCCCCGTAAAATGAGCGGCCACTGATCTAAAAAATCATGGTAGAAACTGAGCAGATTGCTAGCCATGACTTGTGTTCCCAAAAAATTTTTCCACCTGTGGCAGGCCACATTTCGCCAGATATTCCACCGCCCCCTGAGCCTGAATCACGCCGCCGCTCATAAATATCACGTTCTTACTAATTTGCCCGGCAAAAGCAATATCGTGCGTGACGCAAACCGTCGTTACCTTACGGTGTGATAGCCGGTTAATCAGCTGAGCTACCTCCTGACTCATCAGCGGGTCCAGCGCGGAGGTAGGCTCATCGAGAATGATAATCTCGGGTTTCATCACCAGGCTTCGCGCCAAAGCGACACGCTGTTTTTGCCCGCCGGAAAGCTGAGCCGGAAACTTTTGCTCATGGGCAGACATATCAAAATAGGCCAGCTCCTCCCGCGCCATCGCATTCGCCTGCGCCCTGCTCTTCCCCTGAAGCTTTCTCAGCGCCAGAGTCAGATTATCGAGCACGCTAAGATGGCGGTATAAAGCAAAGCTCTGAAACACGAAGCCGATTTTGCTGCGCAGTCTCTGAGCGCTCCGTTGATCCTTCAGCAGATTTTCACTCTGGAAACAGATTTCTCCCGCGTCGGGCAGCTCAAGCAGGTTAAGGCAGCGAATTAATGTGGTTTTTCCGCAGCCGGATGGGCCCATGATGACCTGAGTGCAACCCGTCTCTATTTCCAGATTGATGCCGCTAAGCACAACGTTTTCACCGTAGCGCTTGCTGAGATTTTTTACCGTTAGTATCGACATCCCGCCCTCGTAGCTTATTCCACCGCATAGCGGTTCTTAATTTTCGTCAAAACAATCTGAAAAAACTTATAAATGAGGAAGTAAAGCACGCCCGCCAGCATGTAGATGCTCATGCCAAGCATGGTAGATGCGGTCAGTGCTTTTGCCTGCCCGAGGATCTCGGTGACGCCCACGGTGTAGGCAAAGGGCGTGTTTTTCAGGATCGCCGTCAGTTCATTCATCACGCCGGGGACGGAAAAACGCAGCATTTGCGGAAACTCAATAAAGCGTAAAATCTGCAGGGCACTAAAACCGCTGGCGCGTGCAGCCGCCATTTCCTGCTCATCCACCGCTAACAGAGCCCCCCGAAACACTTCGGACAGATAAGCGCCCCCGATTAAGCCCAGGCTCAAATTCATTGCCGCAAGCGGAGGCACGCTAAAGCCGAACCCGGGCAGGCCGAAATAGATCAGGAAGAGCAGTACCAGGACCGGAATAGCGCGCAGAATAAACACCATAAGATCAAGGATCCGCCCCACGCGACTGCCGGTGAGCCGCCGCAGCGCGGCGACTCCCAGCCCCGAAATAAAAGCCGTTGCAAAACAGGACAGTGTGATAACAAAGGTGTCCCCCACGCCATGCAGCAGCAGGCCCGTAATATCGAAGAGCTCTTTAGCCAGCATGGGTTATGATTTCAGCCATTTATCCATAATGGCGGCCAGCTTTTTCGGGCCTAATTGTTTCAGATAAGCGTTGAAGTCGTCGCGAACCGGAGAGCCCTGCTGGAACGCAAAGCCGAGATGATCCACCCCTTTGAAGGAGTAACTGATAGCCAGCGGCATTTTTTGATGGAAGCGATAGTTGTCGTACACCGGCTCTTCGATAAAGGCCAGATCCAGGTTTCCGTTTTTAAGATCGGTCACCGCTTCGTTGTAGGACGGGTAGAGCTTAACATCGGCAACGTTGTAGAAGCCCTTCGGTTCCAGGTCGCTTTTAATCAAATCGGTATACGCCATACCGCGCGGGTAGCCAATACTGTATTTTTTGAGCTGTGCCAGGTCGGTTATTTTCAACTTTTTAGATGCCAGGCTAACAAGGTTGAACGAGTTTTCGTAATAGGAGTCAGAGAAATCCATCACTTTTTTACGCTTATCGGTGATGGAAATGCCGGAGAACGCGACGTCAGCCTGTTTGCTGGCTACGGCACCTAACATGCCGTCCCAGTCATACTCTTTGGTTTCAATTTTGCAGCCGCGAGCCTTGCAATAATCATTGAAAATCTCGAGATCAACGCCCTGTAGCTTCCCGCTCTGGTCTTTAAATAGCATCGGCGGTGAATTAGGTGAAATAGCCACAATCAGCGTTTTACCTTTCACCGGATCGGCGGCGTAAGCCCCTGATGCGGTAATGGCTAATAAAGAGATCAATACCGCTTTTTTGATATTTTTCATATTAATCCTATAGCGTAAAATTAAATGGTTTAAGGTGTATAAATATTCACTTCGGACTTAGCGCTGGGGATGCTACGTAGACGGTAAATTATCGTCAATATGGATAAATTTCTTGCATTGCCGCACCCGGCATTATTAAAAACCAAAGAATTTTGGCAAGTTAGATTTAAATATTGAAGAAAATAAGAACAACAATATCCAATAAGAAATGAGAGCGTGATCCTTGCTCAATTCTGCTAAAAAGTTTCAACATTACTTCGAATGTAACTGTTTATTAACTAAATGATTTTACAGAGCATTGTAAAATGTTAAGCAGGGTATTAATAGCGCAGTAAATTAATTATGAAACCGCTCCCATCAATAAATATTATTATATTTATTGATGGTTTTTTATTATGACGTCAGCAGCTAATTAGCTTATCGACATTAAGGTTATCGCATTGTTTTGACTACTTATGAAGCTTCAGCGCATAAAAAAGAGGCCAGAGGCCTCTTTTTAGTTATCACCGTCAGGGATTAATTCGTAGGTATGCCAGAAAACGATAACCGGGCGTTTTTTCGCTCAATATTCGCGGGCACTCCGGCAAGGAATACCGGCCGCCCTTCGCTTTGCCAAAGATCGTATGCCGTCCGCTGGCTGGCGGTCAGCGTTTTATCAGACCAGATCATGATATGGTCGGCGTCAATGCGGCTGAGATCCGGGCAGGGAATGCCGCGATCCAGAACCTCCACGCAAAAACCGTCGCTGGCAAAACGGATCCCTTCCAGCCAAAGCTCGACGGGATCTTTTAGCGAAAGCGCCAGAATAAACAGACTGCCGCCGGGCCGCTTGCGCCCACTGGCCAGAACAAACGTGGCATATTCAATCAGCGCCGTATCGAGCAGCGCGCGGCTCATCGCCATTTCCTGCTGCACATCGGCGTGGAGCCACAGTCTCAGCGGACGGATAACTTCATCAATGAAAATAACCGGCGGCACCTCGCGGCCATAGCGCCAGATAAGCGCCCTCAACTTCGCCGGCTGCATCGCCTCACACTGCGCCAGCAGCGCTTCCTGAACATCGAGCCATCTGAAAGGCGGGGACATTTCCTCGCCTTTCAGCAGCGCCAGCATATCCGACAGAGCAACCCCTTTCTCAAGCCAGCCGACAATCGCGGCGACCTGCGAACAGTGGGTAAAATCAAAAAAACGGTGCCCGTTCTCATCCACCTGCGGCTTGATCAACCCATAACGCTGCCAGCTACGAATATTGGCGGGCGTCACGCCGCATTGAGAAGCAAGAACATCAATGTTAAATCGGGTCATAGCGATTTCCTTACAGGAAAGGTTTAACGTCCCCGACGCCCTCGCGCATGACAACCGGCGAGTCTTCGGTCAGATCGATAACCGTGGTGGGCTGCTGCCCCAGATAACCACCGTGGATAACCAGATCCACCACTTTCTCGAGGCGGTCTTTAATCTCTTCCGGATCGGACTCGGTAAACTCGCTGCCCGGCAACATCAGCGAGGTCGACAGCATCGGCTCATTCAGCACTTCTAGCAGCGCCAGCGCAATCGGGTTCGACGGCACGCGCAGGCCGATGGTTTTACGTTTTTCCTGCAGCAGACGGCGGGGAACGTCTTTGGTGCCCTTCAGAATAAAGGTGTAATTTCCCGGCGTGTTGTTTTTAATCAGGCGGAATGCCACGTTGTCGACGAAAGCGTAAGTCGACAGTTCCGACAGATCCCGACACATCAGGGTAAAGTTGTGGCCATCGGGGAGCTGACGAATACGACAAATGCGCTCCATGGCGCCCTTATCTTCAATCTTGCAGCCCAGCGCGTAGCCAGAATCGGTAGGATAAACAATGACCCCGCCTTTACGAATAATATCGACGGCCTGGTTAATCAGGCGCGGCTGTGGGTTATCCGGGTGGATATAAAAAAACTGACTCATACTGCCCTCTCTTTAGCGATGCGGCTCTGCTCCCAGTGCTGCCAGACGGGCTCAACGCCCGCCGGTAGCCACAGCTTACGGCCCAGTTCAATCCACGCGCAGGGCAGATGGAAATCAGATCCCTGTGACGCCAGCAGATTAAACTGCTTAGCGTAGCTCGCAAGCTGGGTACGTTCGTTGGGAGCCTGCTGGCACTGCGCAACTTCCATGGCATCGCCACCGTTTTCGGCAAAGTGCGCCAGCAGTCGTTTTAGCCATTTTGCGGTCAGGCCGTAGCGCCCTGGATGCGCCAGCACCGCCTGCCCGCCAGAATGATGAATCACATCAATAGCTTGTTCTATTGTACACCACTGGGGCGGAACGTATCCGGTTTTCCCCTTCGCCAGATATTTTTTGAAAACGTCGCCCATATTGCCGGCTTTTCCCTGCTCAACCAGAAAACGGGCGAAATGCCCGCGGGTAATAGCCCCGCTGCCGGCGTGACGCATTGCCCCTTCCAGCGCACCGGGAATACGCGCTTTATCCAGACGTTCAGCAATCATTACCGCGCGCTGGCTGCGGCGTTCACTTTGCTGTTCAAGAAAAAGCTTAAGCGCCGGGTGCTGTTCATCAATACCCAGGCCAACGATATGGATTTCGTGATTTTCCCAGACGGTGGAGATTTCAACGCCGCTAATTAACTGTAGCGGTAAATTCAGGCGCTGGATTTCAGCCCTTGCGGCAGGCAGACCAGCGACGGTGTCATGATCGGTAATGGCAAGTACCGTGACGCGCATATCTACCGCGCGATTAACCAAAGCTTCAGGAGACAACAGGCCGTCCGAGGCGGTAGTGTGGCTGTGTAAATCGTGGATCGTGGCCAGGGTGGGCTCGCTCAAAATGGCTCCAGAATGGATAAACAGAAATTTAGCGGCCCATGATAGCGATATTCGGCTATTTTAAAAAATCAGTATTGACAACAAAGCCGCGAACCAGTTTACTAGTACGCAAGTTCACATAACGAGGTGTCTGAAATGAAAGCGATGAATTCCCTGCACGGTTGGTGGCGTACTCCCTGAACTCGGGCGGTGCGATCGCGTACGCTGTTTAACAGCACAGATACCAGGCCCGCCAACGATGCGGGCTTTTTTTTGAACAAAATTTGAGAACTAAAATGCAAACACAAAAACCGGCACTTGAACTCCTGAGCAGCGAAGCTGCCTACCGTGAAAACCCAACGGCCCTTTTCCACCAGCTGTGCGGCGCGCGCCCTGCGACGCTGCTGCTGGAGTCCGCGGACATCGACAGTAAAGACGACTTAAAAAGCCTGCTGCTGGTCGATAGCGCCATGCGCATTACGGCTTTAGGTGACACCGTCACCTTACAGGCATTGTCTGCCAACGGCGCTTCCCTGTTACCGCTGCTGGATGCCGCTCTGCCGGCTGGCGTCGAAAACGAGCACTTCCCGGATGGCCGCACCCTGCGCTTTCCGACGGTCAGTACGTTATTAGATGAAGATGCGCGCCTGTGCTCGCTGTCGGTCTTTGACGCATTCCGCATTATGCAGGAGCTGGTCAGCGTACCTGCGGATGAGCGCCATGCAATGTTCTTCGGCGGCCTGTTTGCCTACGATCTGGTGGCCGGCTTTGAGGACCTGCCGCAGCTGAAACAGGACAATCGCTGCCCGGATTACTGCTTCTACCTGGCCGAAACCTTATTGACCATCGATCACCAGAAAAAGCAAACCCGCATTCAGGCCAGCCTCTTTACGCCGTCGGACAGCGAAAAACAGCGCCTGCTGAAACGCACCGAACAGCTGCGCCAGCAAATCAGTGAACAGCCTGCTGCCCTGCCGGTGCAAAAAGTGGAGCACATGAGCTGCGATGTCAATCAGAGCGACGAAGAGTTCGGCGCGGTTGTACGCCAGATGCAAAAAGCCATTCGCATCGGCGAAATTTTCCAGGTTGTGCCGTCCCGCCGCTTCTCGCTGCCTTGCCCGTCACCGCTGGCAGCGTATCAGACGCTGAAGAAGAGCAACCCAAGCCCGTACATGTTCTTTATGCAGGACAACGATTTCACTCTGTTCGGGGCTTCCCCGGAGAGCTCGCTGAAATACGATGCCACCAACCGACAGATTGAGATCTACCCGATTGCCGGCACGCGTCCCCGTGGCCGCCGCGCCGACGGGTCGCTGGATCGCGACCTGGACAGCCGCATTGAGCTGGAAATGCGCACCGACCATAAAGAGCTCTCTGAGCACCTGATGCTGGTTGACCTGGCGCGGAACGATCTCGCCCGCATCTGTACGCCGGGCAGCCGCTACGTGGCGGATTTAACCAAAGTTGACCGTTACTCCTTTGTGATGCACCTGGTATCCCGCGTTGTTGGCGAACTGCGCCACGACCTGGACGTGCTGCACGCCTACCGCGCCTGTATGAATATGGGCACCCTGAGCGGCGCACCGAAAGTGCGTGCGATGCAGTTGATTGCCGGTGCCGAAGGCGTTCGTCGCGGCAGCTACGGCGGCGCGGTGGGTTACTTCACCGCCCACGGCGATCTCGATACCTGCATCGTCATCCGCTCAGCGTACGTTGAAGACGGCATTGCCACCGTGCAGGCTGGCGCTGGCGTTGTCCTTGATTCAGACCCGCAGTCCGAAGCCGACGAAACCCGCAACAAAGCCCGCGCTGTTTTGCGCGCCATTGCTACCGCGCATCACGCCCAGGAGATTTTCTAATGGCTGACATTCTGCTGCTCGATAATATCGACTCATTCACTTATAACCTGGCGGACCAGCTGCGCGCGAACGGCCACAACGTGGTGATTTACCGTAACCACGTGCCGGCCCAGACGCTGATCGAACGCCTGGCCACCATGGACAACCCGGTGCTGATGCTGTCTCCGGGACCGGGTGCCCCAAGCGAAGCGGGCTGTATGCCGGAATTACTGACGCGTATGCGCGGTAAGCTGCCGATTATCGGCATTTGCCTGGGCCACCAGGCCATTGTGGAAGCGTACGGCGGCTACGTCGGCCAGGCGGGCGAAATCCTGCACGGCAAAGCCTCCTCCATTTCCCATGACGGCGAAGCGATGTTTGCCGGGCTGCCTAACCCGCTGCCGGTGGCGCGCTACCACTCCCTGGTGGGCAGCAACATTCCTGCCGGCCTGACCATTAACGCACATTTCGACGGTATGGTGATGGCCGTTCGCCACGAGGCTGACCGGGTCGTCGGCTTCCAGTTCCACCCGGAATCCATCCTCACCAGCCACGGCGCACGCCTGCTGGAGCAGACCCTCGACTGGGCGCTGCAGAAGCTGAAGCAGGCCAATACGCTACAGCCGATCCTCGACAAGCTTTATCAGGCGCAGACCCTGAGCCGCGAAGAGAGCCACCAGCTGTTTTCCGCCATCGTCCGCGGTGAACTGAAGCCAGAGCAGCTGGCGGCCGCGCTGGTCAGCATGAAGGTTCGCGGTGAACACCCGAACGAAATCGCCGGCGCCGCATCTGCCCTGCTTGAGCACGCCGCGCCGTTCCCTAGCCCAAGCTATGAGTTTGCCGATATCGTCGGCACCGGCGGCGACGGCAGCAACAGCATTAACATCTCCACCGCCAGCGCCTTTGTGGCCGCCGCGGTCGGACTAAAAGTCGCCAAACACGGCAACCGCAGCGTTTCCAGCCGTTCGGGCTCCTCCGATCTGCTGGCGGCGTTTGGCATCAACCTGGAAATGAACGCGGATGCCTCCCGCAAAGCGCTGGACGAGCTGGGCGTTTGCTTCCTGTTTGCGCCTAAGTACCACACCGGATTCCGCCACGCGATGCCGGTTCGCCAGCAGTTGAAAACGCGTACCCTGTTCAACGTTTTAGGGCCGCTAATCAACCCGGCGCATCCGCCGCTGGCACTGATCGGCGTCTACAGCCCTGAACTGGTGCTGCCGATTGCAGAAACCCTGCGCGTTCTCGGCTACAAGCGTGCGGCAGTCGTTCACAGCGGCGGCATGGATGAAGTTTCGCTCCACGCGCCAACGCTGGTTGCGGAACTGAATCACGGCGAAATCAAAAGCTATCAGCTGACTGCCGCCGATTTCGACCTCCCGGCCTATCACCAGGAAGCGCTGGCGGGCGGTACGCCGGAAGAAAACCGTGACATTCTGACCCGCCTGCTACAAGGTAAAGGTGAGACCGCGCACGAGTCTGCCGTCGCGGCTAACGTCGCGATGCTGATGCGATTGCACGGTCATGAAGACTTGAAGGCTAACGTCAAAAAAGTGCTGGATGTACTTCACAGCGGAGCCGCATATGACCGCGTCACCGCGCTCGCAGGAAGAGGATAAGGGAATGCAGGAAACCGTTTTAAACCGCATCGTGGCTGATAAGGCGCTGTGGGTCGAAGCCCGCAAACAGCAGCAGCCGCTGGCGAGCTTTCAGAATGAGATTGTGCCAGCCACGCGGAACTTCTACCACGCGCTGCAGGGTGCCCGCACCGTTTTCATTCTTGAGTGCAAAAAGGCATCCCCGTCTAAAGGGACGATCCGCGATGACTTCGACCCGGCTCGTATCGCCGGTGTTTATAAGCATTATGCCTCTGCCGTGTCGGTCCTGACCGACGAGAAATACTTCCAGGGCAGCTTCGATTTTCTGCCGATCGTCAGCGGCATTGTCAGCCAGCCGGTGCTGTGCAAAGACTTTATTATCGACGCTTACCAGATTCATCTGGCGCGCTTTTACCAGGCGGACGCCTGCCTGCTGATGCTTTCGGTGCTGGACGATGAACAGTATCGCCAGCTGGCCGCCGTGGCCCACAGCCTGAACATGGGCGTGCTGACCGAAGTCAGCAACGAAGAAGAGCTGGAGCGCGCCATCGCGCTCGAGGCCAAAGTGGTCGGCATCAACAACCGCGACCTGCGCGATCTGTCCATTGACCTGGACCGCACTCGCCAGCTGGCACCGCGCCTAACCCACGGCGTCACGGTGATCAGCGAATCGGGCATCAATAATTACGCTCAGATTCGTGAACTCAGCCACTTCGCCAACGGATTTCTGATTGGCTCCGCGCTGATGAGTGAAGATGACATGAACGCTGCGGTACGCCGCGTGCTGCTTGGGGAGAACAAAGTCTGCGGCCTGACGCGAGGGGAAGATGCTCGTGCGGCTCAGGAAGCCGGGGCGCTATACGGTGGCCTGATCTTCGTGCCGACTTCACCGCGTTTCGTCACCGACGATAAAGCTGCCGCAGTCATTGCCTCCGCGCCGCTTCGCTACGTGGGTGTATTCAGAAATACGCCGGTAACAGATGTTGTGGAGAAAGTAGAGACGTTCTCGCTGAGCGCAGTTCAGCTTCACGGCGCTGAGACCCAGGCATACATTGATGAGCTGAGAACGCTGCTGCCGGAGAGCACGCAAATCTGGAAAGCGTTGAGCGTGGCTGATTCGCTGCCTGAACGTAATCTACAGCACGTCGATAAATACGTGTTCGATAACGGCCAGGGCGGCACCGGACAAAGCTTTGACTGGCGACTGTTAGCCGGACAAAAGCTGGACAACGTGATTCTGGCGGGCGGCCTCGGAGCGGATAACTGCGTGGAAGCGGCTAAAGCCGGCTGCGCGGGACTGGATTTCAACTCTGGCGTGGAAAGCGCGCCGGGAATAAAAGATGCTAACAAGCTGGCTGCGGTCTTCCGGACCCTGCGGGCTTACTAAGGAAGAGATACCATGACTTTACTGAACCCTTATTTTGGTGAATTTGGCGGGATGTACGTGCCGCAGATCCTGATGCCTGCTTTGCGCCAGCTCGAAGAAGCTTTTGTGGCGGCGCAAAGCGACGCTGAGTTCCAGGCGGAGTTTACCGACCTCCTGAAGAACTACGCGGGCCGTCCAACGGCGCTGACCAAGTGCAAAAACCTCACCGCAGGCACCAACACCACGCTGTACCTCAAACGTGAAGATCTGCTTCACGGCGGCGCGCACAAAACTAACCAGGTGCTGGGCCAGGCACTGCTTGCCAAACGCATGGGCAAAACCGAAATCATCGCCGAAACCGGCGCGGGTCAGCACGGCGTAGCTTCTGCGCTCGCCAGCGCCCTGCTCGGCCTGAAGTGCCGCATTTATATGGGGGCCAAGGACGTCGAGCGCCAGTCGCCAAACGTCTTCCGTATGCGCCTGATGGGGGCCGAAGTCATTCCGGTGCACAGCGGCTCATCCACCCTGAAAGATGCCTGTAACGAGGCGCTGCGCGACTGGTCTGCAAGCTATGAAACCGCGCACTACATGCTCGGCACCGCCGCAGGTCCGCACCCGTTCCCGACTATCGTGCGTGAATTCCAGCGCATGATCGGCGAAGAAACCAAAGCGCAGATTCTGGAAAAAGAAGGTCGCCTGCCTGACGCGGTAATCGCCTGCGTGGGCGGTGGCTCCAACGCTATCGGTATGTTTGCCGACTTTATCGATGAAACCAGCGTGGGCCTGATTGGCGTTGAGCCAGCCGGGCACGGGATTGAAACCGGCGAACACGGCGCCCCGCTGAAGCACGGCCGCGTGGGGATCTACTTCGGTATGAAGTCGCCGATGATGCAAACCGACGAAGGGCAAATCGAAGAGTCGTACTCTATTTCTGCCGGGCTGGACTTCCCCTCCGTGGGGCCGCAGCACGCATATCTGAACAGCACCGGCCGCGCCGATTACGTCTCCATTACCGATGACGAAGCGCTGGATGCCTTTAAAGCGCTGTGCCGCAGCGAAGGGATTATTCCTGCGCTGGAGTCTTCCCACGCCCTCGCCCATGCCTTAAAAATGATGCGCGAGAACCCTGAAAAAGAGCAGCTGTTGGTAGTGAACCTCTCTGGCCGCGGCGACAAAGACATCTTCACCGTCCACGATATTCTGAAAGCACGAGGGGAAATGTAATGGAACGTTATCATCATCTGTTTGAACAGCTGCAGGCCCGCAAGGAAGGCGCATTCGTTCCCTTCGTGACGCTGGGTGACCCGAACCCTGAGCTTTCGCTGAAAATTATTGATGCGCTGGTTGAAGGCGGCGCGGATGCGCTCGAACTGGGCATTCCGTTCTCCGACCCGCTGGCGGATGGCCCAACCATCCAGGGCGCGGCGCTGCGGGCTTTTGCCTCTGACGTAACGCCGACCCAGTGCTTTGAAATGCTGGCGACGATCCGCCAGAAATACCCGGAAATCCCGATCGGCCTGCTGATGTATGCCAACCTGGTCTTTAACCGTGGCATCGACGAGTTTTACGCGCTGTGCGCCAAAGTGGGCGTGGACTCCGTGCTGGTTGCAGACGTGCCGGTGGAAGAGTCCGCTGAATTCCGCCAGGCCGCAATGCGCCACAACGTCGCGCCTATTTTCATCTGCCCGCCAAACGCCGACGACGCGCTGCTGCGCGAAATTTCGACCCATGGCCGGGGTTACACCTACCTGCTTTCCCGCGCAGGCGTTACCGGCACCGAAACGCGCGCCCAGCTTCCGCTGCATCATTTAATTGAGAAACTGGGTGAATATCAGGCCGCGCCGCCTCTGCAGGGCTTCGGCATCTCCGAACCTTCTCAGGTGCGCGATGCCATTGCCGCCGGAGCAGCAGGCGCGATTTCAGGCTCTGCGGTGGTGAAAATCATCGAAAAGAATCTGGCACAGCCTGAGGTGATGCTCGGTGAACTGAAGCAGTTCGTACAGAACATGAAAGCCGCCACGCGCGGGTAAGTAAAATGTAAGGGGTACGCCAGAAGTATCCGAAATATCAGGCATAGTGGTTTTATATAATTATTGATTGCTCATTCTTTTCAATATGATAGCCGCTATGCCTGCGCCTTTCTCCAGACCGTTTTCATCCTCCCCGCCTTCTTTTAGCGGCTGACAGCAAAAACCGCATGCATTGCGACTTTGCTCTTTGTATTTTATCGCCTCTGGGAAACGAGGATCGCAGGAAGACGACCCTGAAGCAGTCAACCCTCTTCTGTCGGGTTTGCACTCACACCAAAAAATTTGGAGCGGAAAGCACGTTCTGACGCTGGCGACAGTCAGCGATAAGAATAAAAACATTTTGCTATGCATACACAGGATCGCACATCGTGCCTGACACCACTCTTTTCACGCAGATTTCCAGAGCCATAACCTGCTTTGCTTTCGTATTATTCTCTTTAACGCTCGGCTTACCTCAGGCATTTGCCCAGGCACTCCCCCGCATAGTCGTGCCCATTCATGCCAAACTGATGGCCAACGATGGCCTGCGTTATAGCGTGACGCTGACCATTGGCGGTAAACCGGTGGAAACCATGCTGGATACCGGTTCGGTCGGCCTCCGCGTGATGCCGGGCGTACTCAACGTCGACAATGTAGAGCGACTCAACAAGCCTGAACACGTGCAATATTCCAGCGGCGTGCAGCTGGATGGTGAGCTTGTCAGGACGCAGGTCGGGTTTGAGGGCGTGAACATACCAACCGTGATTCAGCTGGTTGAATCCGCCCAATGCAATGCCATCCGGCCACATTGCATTGCCTCCAAAGCGCCGATCGATCAATTTCGTATGGGCGGCGACCCCGTTAGCGCTGGCTACAAAGCTATTCTTGGGATCGGCATGACCCGTAACAATGCGCCTAATCCCCTGTTAGCACTGGGTGAGCGCTGGATAGTGATTCTCCCTCGCCCGCATGACAGCGAGCCCGGTAAGCTGATTATTAACCCGCTGAATGCCGAAACCAGTGGGTTCAGACAAATCGCATTATCGGCTCAGCCGCCAAAACCGGGGGATACACATCACTACTGGAAAGATAGCGAGATTGATGGCTGCCTGGAACGGCTTGATACCGGGGAAAAAGTCTGCGGGAAAAACATCATTGATAGCGGCTCCGAAGGCTTTATTTACTTCAGCGCCGATCCACAGGCACAGGACAAATGGCCTGACGGCACGCCTGTGCACTACACGCTAACGCTGGCGGACGGCAGACAATTTGGCCAGCGCTTTAAGGTCGCGAAAGATGGCGGCCGTTACATACACCACATCGTCAATCTGACCAAACACAGCCTGAACACCATCAACGGCGGGATTATCACCTATTTTGATAACTCTGTTTTATACGATCAAACTGCCGGAACGATTGGATTAAAGGCACGGCATTGATACCGGGAGTGATAGCCATTAATCCCTTCCGGGAGGAATAAACCTGACCGGGCGGGTCCGTTGAAGGACTGCCCGGTAACAGCCTTAGAAGCGGTAGCCCGCAGAGAACATAAACACCCACGGGTCGATGCGCGTCTTGATGCTCTGCTGGTCTCCCTCCGCTTTGAATTTCACCGTGGTGTCGATGTCCATATACCAGACGGACATGTTCAGCAGCCAGTCTTCGTTCACCAGATAATCCAGCCCGACCTGACCCGCAGCGCCCCAGGAGTCTTTCACTTTCAGATCGCTCAGGCCCGCGCTTTTGCCGGTGTCGTTGAAGCTTGCATCAAAGAAAGTGGTGTAGTTTACCCCGACGCCCACGTAAGGCCGCACTTTGCTGCCCGCATCGCCAAAGTACCACTGCGCCATCAGCGTAGGCGGCAGCTGGTGCACGGTGGCAAGATCACCGGTTGGCCCAAGCCCAACCTTGTGACGGAACGGCGTCGCCGCCAGCAGCTCAATCCCGATGTTATCGGTGACCATATAGTCGAAGGTCAGCCCCAGCTGCGTATTGTTATCAACTTTAAAGCCACCCATTTTGAGCACATCATCCGAACCCGCAGTGGGTCGAACCGTCGCGGTACCCGCGCGCATAAAGAACTCCCCCGCCTGATGCGCCGACGCCGCACCGGACAGACATCCCATCGCCAGTAATGCCAGTGTGAGTTTTTTCATAGCCCTTCCCTTGTTATGGTTTTTAACAGCGGGCTGAATATACTTAGAAAGAAGTACAAAGTGATCTAACATCGATCACACTTTATCCACTAATTTAACATTCAATGATCTGGATTAATTTTTTGTTGCGCAGCGAAAAACAACAAACCGAAACCAGATCAACTTTGTGAATAATCACATCCTGAAAATTCTTCCCCATCCACCTCTTGCAAAAAAACCTGCCCTGGCTAATTTGGATGCTTTCTCCTCAACCGTTGAAACGTGAAATCAGACGTTGCAGGTGCAAGATGAGCGATAACCCTTGTATGACTTGTGGTGCCTGTTGTGCTTACTTTCGTGTCTCTTTCTACTGGGCTGAAGCCGACGACGCCGGCGGCCTGGTTCCTTCGCATTTAACCGAACCTGTTACCCCTTTTCTGCGCTGCATGAGCGGCACCAACCAGCGCAACAGCCGCTGCGTGGCGCTGGAGGGCGAGCCGGGCCAGCGGGTCAGCTGCGGCATTTATGAAAATCGTCCTTCGCCGTGCCGCGAGTTTGCGATGTCCGGGGAAGACGGCGTCACCAACGATGCCTGCAACCGGGCACGAGCCCGCTACGGCCTGACGCCGCTGTACGGAACTGACGCTATTCAACCGCTTATAGAAAGTCTTTGTGGTGCCACGGCAGCCTCATCCAGGGTACAATTGCCCCCAGATTGATAACCGCTAGCAACATCAAGGAGAGTGCATGTCTATCACGGCAGGTTCCGTATACCGTGACACGGGGAATTTTTTGCGTAATCAGTTTGTTACCATATTGCTGATTGCGTTACTTTGCGCCTTAATTTCGGTGATTATTGGCCGTGCGTTCTCGCCCAGCGAAGAACAAATGGCGATTCTGAGTGAGGGAGATAACCTGGCGGGCAGCGTCGGGCTGTTTGATTTAGTGCAGAATATGTCGCTGGAACAGCAGCAAGTGTTACTGAAAGCGTCTGCGGCCTCCACGTTTTCGGGCCTGATTGGCAACGCTATTCTGGCAGCCAGCATGATGGTGCTGATGCAAATCGTTTCTGCAGGCCAGCGCGTTAGCGCCCTGCGCGCGATTGGTGCCTCTGCTCCCGTGCTGCCAAAAATGTTCATTCTGATCTTCCTGACCACGCTGCTGGTGCAAATCGGCATCATGCTTGTGGTTGTGCCCGGCGTGCTGCTGGCTATCCTGCTCTCGCTTGCTCCGGTGATGCTGGTACAGGATAAAATCGGGATTTTCCGCTCCATGCGCAGCAGCCTGCGCCTTGTGTGGGCGAACATGCGCCTTGTCGCCCCTGCGGTCGTCGCCTGGCTGGCGGCTAAAACGGCGTTACTGCTGCTGGCATCCAGCTTTGCTGCGCTGTCGCCGGAAGCCGGGGCCGTGATTGCGAATACCATAAGCAACCTGATTTCAGCCGTGCTGCTGATCTACTTATTCCGCCTGTACATGTTGATACGTCAATAACCTTCCCCGACTCCTGACCGCGCGTTATAGTCAGGAGTCACCTCTTTACGGAACAGATTATGAAGCAGTTTCTCGACTTCCTGCCCCTGATTGTCTTCTTTGCCTTTTATAAAATGTACGACATTTTTGTCGGCACCTGGGCGCTGATCATCGCCACCGCCCTCGCCCTGGTTTACAGCTGGGTGAAGTACCGCAAGGTGGAAAAGACCACGCTGGTCACCTTCGTGATGGTTGCCGTGTTTGGCGGCCTGACCATTTACTTCCACAATGCCGAATTCATTAAGTGGAAAGTCACGCTGATTTACGGCCTGTTCGCCGCGGCGCTGCTGTTTATGCAGTTCGGCATGAACAAGTTGCTGATTCAGAGCATGCTGGGTAAAGAAATCACTTTGCCAACCGAAGTGTGGTTTCGCCTGAATATCGCCTGGGCGCTGTTCTTCATCGCCTGCGGGTTATTGAATATTTACGTGGCGTTCTGGCTCCCGGAAAGCATCTGGATTAACTTTAAAGTGTTCGGGCTGACCGCCATCACGCTGGTCTTTACCCTGCTGAGCGGCGTCTACATCTACCGTCATATGCCAAAGGAAGAGCAGTAATGCCGAACGAATTACCGCAAGGTGAATTAGTGCTGCGCACCCTGGCGATGCCAGCGGACACCAACGCCAACGGCGATATTTTTGGCGGCTGGCTGATGTCGCAGATGGACATGGGCGGTGCCATTCAGGCCAAAGAGATCGCCCATGGCCGCGTCGTGACCGTACGCGTAGACGGCATGACTTTCCTGAAGCCGGTGGCGGTGGGCGATGTAGTGTGCTGCTACGCCCGCTGCGTTAAGCGCGGGACAACGTCCATCACCATCAATGTGGAAGTCTGGGTGAAAAAGGTCTCTTCCGAGCCTATCGGCCAGCGCTACAAAGCCACCGAGGCGATTTTCATCTACGTAGCCGTGGATAAAGAAGGCAAGCCTCGCGCGATACCTCAGGCCGAGTAACTCTCCTGCCCGGTTACGCCGGGCAGTTTATTTTCCCCTCACGCGACCGACCGGTTTTCCCCCATTTCCTGCAGAAGATAATCAATAAACAGGCGCGTTTTGGCCGGAATCAATCGCCCCGGCGGCATAATGCCGTAGACGCCACCCCGATCCTGGCCTTTCCAGTCGGGCAACACCCGAACCAGCTGCCCGCGATCAATCTCGGCCGTGATAAGCCAGTCGGGCACCAGGGCTATCCCCAATCCATCCACCGCCGCCTGCAACAGGGCTTCTGAGTTGTCCGTCTGCATCGGGCCTTTAATTCGCACGGTGGCTTTGCTGTCGCCGTTCACCAGAATCCAGTCTGGCCAGCTGGCATGACTCACCAGCCCCAGGCAATGATGCTCGCTGAGGTCCGAGGGGGAAGCGATCTCGCGCTGTCCCAGCCAGGCCGGGGAAGCCACTAGCTGGTATTCAAACTGCCCCAGCGTGCGGGCAATCAGCGCGCTGTCGGTCAAACGCCCGACGCGGATGGCCACATCGTAGCCCTCGGCCACCAGATCCACCAGCCTGTCGGTAAACCTGACGTCCAGGTGAATGCCGGGATACTCGGCTAAAAAGGCCGACAGTTTGGGGATAATCCAGCGTCGGCCAAAGGTCAGCGGCAGAGAGATTTTAAGGTTGCCAACCGGGGCAGCCGTGAATTCACTGACTTCCAGCTGAGCATTGCGTAACTCATCCAGGATGCCCCGCACGCGGCGGTAAAAAAGCTCCCCGGCCTCGGTCAGCACAACATGACGCGTGGAACGAGCCAGCAGCCGGGTGCCCAACCGGGATTCAAGGTGCTGAATTCTTCTGGATATCACGGTAGCGTTGCGGTCCAGCACGCGCGC
This sequence comes from Enterobacter sp. Cy-643, assembly GCF_011752815.1. Taxonomy (GTDB): domain Bacteria; phylum Pseudomonadota; class Gammaproteobacteria; order Enterobacterales; family Enterobacteriaceae; genus Cedecea. The sequence goes on along the minus strand of NZ_VWWV01000001.1, from coordinate 1,094,469 downwards.
GGCTCCGGCAAAACCGTTGTTTTCCACCACCGCGGCAAAGGCGGCCAGCTCGTCAATTTTAAGATGTTCGCTGAATTCCTGCATATTTTGCATTAAACAATTGCTCCGGTGATGGATTATCTACATTTATGCAGATGATACAGTGCTCGTGAACTTATTGAGGAGTAAATGATGAAAACTTTTCTTAGCATTGGGGCCGGGCCGGGGATCGGCTATGCCACGGCGGAACGCTTCGCCCGTGAAGGTTTTGTGGTGATTTTAGCCGCAAGGAATGCCTCTAAGCTTGGCGAACTTGCGGCGCGCCTCGCCGGTAAAGGTTTCGAGGCGCACAGCAAAGTTGTCGATGCAGCCGATGCCCATGCCGTGGCGGCTTTAATACAAGAGACTGAGACCGAATTTGGCACGCTCGACGTGGTGCACTACAACGCGGCGCATCTGCACCCGGGGTCAGTGATCGACCAGCAGCTCGCCACCTTTAACCCCGACCTTGCGGTCAATATCGGCGGAGCGCTGGCCGCCTCCCAGGGCGCATTGAAAACCATGTTTGCCCGCGGGCGCGGCGCCCTGTTGTTCACCGGCGGCGGCTGGGGAGTGCACCCCAACCCGGAATACATTTCGATCAGCATTGGCAAAGCAGGCGTTCGCGCCCTGACGCTGGGACTCTTCCCATATGCCAGAGCGCATGGCGTGCACGTGGGATCCGTCACGGTAGCGGCGCTGATTGAGCCGGACTCCGCCGAGGCCACCGGCGTGGCCGATACGTTCTGGGCGCTGTACCAGCAGCCCGAAGCCGAATGGGTGGCTGAGATGACGTTTAGCGGGTGAGGTTAGCCTGATTCTGATGGCGGTAAACGCCCCGGCAGCACCGGGCTTTATGCTGCTGGGAAGTAAAGTTCCAGGGCTAGCCTCGCGGAGTTGAGTGCGGGACCACGTCCATCAATATGGAAATTTGGGTGATAAAGGTCTCTTCCGAGCCTATAGGCCAGCGCTAGTTAGCCTAATTTTGTAAAACAACACCCCTGTCAGTTTAAAAAATGCACAAATAAAAAAGGCCACGCAATTTTATGCATGGCCTTTTAAAAACGGATTTTGATTAATCCATACTTGCGCCGCCGCTAATGCGGAATTTGATATTGACGGTAATACCCTGCCCAGGCTTCCCGCTCTCATAGCGCCATTTCTTCATCGCCTGCTTCACTTCACGTTCAAACATATTTGCAGGCTGAGCGGAAAGAATCTCCACGTTATTCACGCGGCCATCGGCATCAACGTCAAACTTCACGCGAACGTTGCCGTCTATGCGCAGAGCGAAAGCGCGGGTTGGGTACTCCGGCTTGCCGCGGCTGATAACGCGCGGCCCGGTATTTACCGACGGAGCTGGCGCTGCGGGAGCCGGTTTCGCCGCCGGCGTTGGCGCTGGCTGCACTGGCGCATTATTTTCAAACGGAGAAGCCTGGCGCGGCTCAACCGGCTTAACTTCACGCTTCGGCTGCTCAACCTTTTTCACCGGCTTTGGCTTCGGTTTTGGCTTCGGCTCAGGCTTGTGAATCACAACGGGCGCCTCTTTCGGCGGCTCGGGGATCGGCTCTGGTTCAGGTTCAGGTTCCGCGACCGGCTGCGGCGGAGGCTGAACAACCTGAGGCTGAGGAGGCTCAAGATCGGCAGGCGCAACCATCGTGACGCTGATCGGCTGCGAGGGTGCTGGGGACTCAATAACCTGATGTACCGAGGCGAAGAGCAACCCGGCCACAACGGCACCATGCATCCCGACGGAGAGAAGAGTCGGCCACGGAAAGCGGCGAGGTAATTCCAGGGTCATTGACGTCATAATGGTTTCAGTGTCTTTCAAGAGACGACAATTTTAAATGCAAATAACAATCATATTCAACAACGCATTGCCTAAAGGCGCACTTTTTCCTGCTGTCTGCGCGAGTTTCCCGCTATTTTCTCAAGGATTTAACATCCTGTTTATCTTTCAATTGCAGTCTGTTCGCGGTTCACTTACCGTGGTTTACAACCCAACATTAAGAAGGAAGTGTGCCCGTGCTGTACGTTATTTATGCCGAAGATATTGCTGATTCCCTGGAAAAGCGCCTGTCCGTTCGCCCTGCTCACCTGGCTCGCCTTCAGGTGCTGCGTGACGAAGGTCGGCTACTGACCGCAGGCCCAATGCCGGCCGTTGACAGTAACGATCCCGGCAGCGCAGGTTTTACCGGCTCAACGGTGATTGCCGAGTTTGCCTCTCTGGCAGAGGCGAAGGCCTGGGCCGATGCAGACCCATATGTGACCGCCGGCGTGTACGCCAGGGTCTCAGTTCAGCCATACAAAAAGGTTTTTTAATCGCAGTCTTTGGCTTTCTTTTGGGTGGTCTGAAGGGACTGGAAAGAAGATTAGCTTGATGGGCACCGCACGCGGTGCCCGAGTCTTATGCCCAGCGATCGTGGATGGCAAACAGCAATGAATTACGCTGCTGGTTAACCAGGCACTTACGAATAGCATGAATGCGCATATTGCGCCGTGACTGGCTTTCCAGCCAACGCGCCCTGCGCTTTTGCGTTTGACGCTGCATACGCCAACGCCCGACTTCCGTTCTGCTACGTCTCATGTCTATAACTCAATTTTCTAAAAAAGACGCGTCATTATAGAACCTTCTGCCGGGCAAACCATCCGTTTTGCGTATACTTTTAGTGTTAAGCAATGAAAGTTCTGCGTACACTCTCAACTCTCCGGTTTCAAAAGGATTTTTAAGGCATGACAACCTTCTATACCGTGGTGAGCTGGCTGGTCATTCTCGGCTACTGGCTGCTTATCGCCGGCGTTACGCTGCGTATATTGATGAAACGCCGCGCCGTCCCTTCGGCAATGGCCTGGCTATTGATTATCTATATTCTGCCGCTGGTCGGGATTATTGCCTATCTCTCGGTGGGGGAGCTGCATCTCGGTAAACGCCGGGCAGAGCGCGCGCGCGCCATGTGGCCTTCTACCGCTAAATGGCTCAAAGAGCTGAAAAACTGTAAGCATATTTTTGCCTCAGAAACCAGCGAGGTTGCCAGCTCGCTGTTCCAGCTCTGCGAACGCCGCCAGGGCATTGCCGGTGTGAAAGGGAATCAACTTCAGCTGCTAACCAGTTCAGATGAGACCATGCAGGCGCTGATCCGTGATATTCAGCTGGCGCGCCATAACATCGAGATGGTGTTTTATATCTGGCAACCCGGCGGCATGGCCGACCAGGTGGCAGAATCCCTGATGGCCGCTGCACGGCGCGGTATTCATTGCCGCTTGATGCTGGACTCCGCGGGCAGCGTCGCCTTCTTCCGCAGCCCGTGGGCCAATATGATGCGCAACGCGGGTATTGAGGTCGTCGAAGCGCTGAAGGTTAACCTGATGCGTGTTTTCCTGCGCCGCATGGACCTGCGCCAGCACCGCAAAATGGTGATGATCGATAACTATATTGCCTATACCGGCAGCATGAACATGGTTGATCCCCGTTTCTTCAAGCAGGATGCGAATGTGGGTCAGTGGGTCGATTTAATGGCGCGTATGGAAGGCCCGGTCGCCACCGCAATGGGCATCGTTTACTCCTGCGACTGGGAGATTGAGACCGGGAAACGTATTCTCCCGCCGCCGCCGGATGAAAACATCATGCCGTTTGAAGAGGCCAGCGGGCACACTATCCACACTATCGCTTCAGGGCCTGGCTTCCCTGAAGACCTGATTCACCAGGCGCTGCTGACCTCCGTTTATGCGGCGCGTGAATACCTGATTATGACGACCCCGTATTTCGTGCCGAGCGATGATTTACTCCATGCGATTTGTACCGCAGCGCAGCGTGGCGTGGACGTGAGCATCATCGTGCCGCGCAAAAACGATTCTTTACTGGTGGGCTGGGCAAGCCGCGCGTTCTTTACTGAACTGCTCGCGGCCGGCGTGAAGATTTACCAGTTTGAAGGCGGGTTACTGCATACTAAAAGCGTGCTGGTTGACGGGCAATTAAGTCTGGTCGGCACGGTTAACCTGGATATGCGCAGCCTGTGGCTGAATTTTGAGATTACGCTGGTCATCGATGATGAAGGTTTTGCCGGTGATTTAGCCGCGGTGCAGGATGACTATATTTCCCGCTCGCGGCTATTAGACGCGCATTTATGGTTAAAACGCCCGCTCTGGCAGCGGATGGCAGAGCGACTGTTTTACTTCTTTAGTCCGTTGCTGTAAAACGTGGCGCATCGGCACTCGATAAGTGGATGTAGAGATGGAAATGGATCTGAATAACCGCCTGACCGAAGACGAGACTTTAGAACAGGCGTACGATATTTTTCTCGAGCTGGCGGGCGATAACCTCGATCCTGCCGACATTATTCTTTTCAATCTGCAGTTCGAGGAGCGCGGCGGTGCGGAGCTGTTTGACCCGGCCGAAGACTGGCAGGAGCACGTCGATTTCGATCTGAACCCTGATTTCTTCGCGGAAGTGGTGATCGGGCTGGCGGATACCGACGGCGGTGAACTGAACGATATTTTTGCTCGTGTCCTGCTGTGCCGTGAGAAAGACCACAAGCTGTGCCACATCCTGTGGCGTGAGTAATCTTTCCTGCGCGGCTCTCAGGCCGCGCTGTGACTATTTCTCATTGGGCGGAAGATGCTCCCCGCAGGTTTTGCAGTAATGCGCGTTGCTGGCATGATCCTGCTGATGGCAGCGCACACACTCCCTCACCGACCGCCTTCTTTGCATATCCTGCGACATCTGCGCCGTTAAAATCCCGGTAGGGATCGCAATCACCGAATAACCAATCAGAATCAGCAGCGAGGCCACGAAACGGCCCAGCGCAGTGTGCGGCACAATGTCACCATAGCCAACGGTTGTCACCGTCACAACGGCCCAGTAGACCGCTACGCCCAGGCTGGTAAAGCCGTTGGCCTTCCCTTCTATACCGTACATCAGCGCACCCGCGGCGACCATCACAATGGCAATAAACGAGTAGAACAGGATCAGCTGATTGCTGGCGTTAATCAGGCTGCGCCAAAGGCTTTTGAGCGCCGGCATGTAGCGCAGGAGTTTAAGAATACGCAGCACGCGAATAGCGCGCATCGCTCGCCAGGCAAAATAGTAGTGGATAGCAAACTCTGGCCACAGCCACAGAACGTACAGCGGCAGCATGGTCGCCAGGTCGATAATGCCCCAGAAGCTAAACACGTAGCGGATGGGCTGCGGCCAGGTCAGGACTCTCAGCAGATATTCACAGGTGAACAGCAGCGTGAAGATGATTTCCAACCAGATAAACAGCTGCCATTCGCCGTAGGTCAGCCGGGGGTCGCTCCCGACGCTGGATTCGGTAAAAACGACGGCAACGCTGAGCAGCGCCAGCAGGCCGCAAAACGCCTCGAACCGGCGCCCTGAGCGAGTATTTTGATCGAACAGAAATCGGTAAAGCAGCGCACGAAGTGATGAAATGTTGCCTGGCACGGTGATCCTCGCAAAAAGAAAGGGCCAGCGCGGTGCTGGCCCCAGGCGAGATTATAGCGGGTCAACCTTCAGACAGGAAACCGCATGGCGGAAACTGCCTTCCAGCACCGGACGCGTTTTCGCACATTCCGGGCCGGCAATCGGGCAGCGGGTACGGAACACGCAGCCTGATGGCGGATTGATGGGCGACGGCAGCTCCCCTTCCAGCAGCTGGATAGTTTTATTCTTTTCCAGATCCGGATCGGGAATCGGCACCGCCGACATCAGCGCTTTGGTATAAGGGTGCAGCGGATTGTGGTACACCTCATCGTAGGTGCCCAGCTCCACCGCATGGCCCAGGTACATGACCAGTACGCGATCGGAGATGTGCTTCACCACCGCGAGATCGTGGGCGATAAAGATCAGCGACAGCCCCATTTCGCGCTGCAGTTTCTGCAACAGGTTAACCACCTGCGCCTGAATGGACACGTCCAGCGCGGAGACCGGCTCATCGCAGATGATGAGTTTTGGCTCAAGAATCAGCGCACGAGCGATACCAATACGCTGGCACTGGCCGCCGGAGAACTCATGCGGGTAGCGGTTGACCAGGTTTGGCAGCAGGCCGACTTTCATCATCATCGCCTTCACGCGGTCGCGAACTTCCTGCTTCGGCATTTTTGGATGATAGGTCAGCAGCGGCTCGGCGATAATATCGCCGATGTTCATGCGCGGGTTCAGAGAAGCCAGCGGATCCTGGAAAATCATCTGAATATCGCTGCGCACGTCGCGCCACTCTTCCGGCTTCATGCCCAGAAGATCTTTCCCCAGCCAGGCCACGCGGCCATCGGTCGCTTTCACCAGGCCAATGATGGCGCGGGCAAAGGTCGATTTACCGCAGCCGGACTCGCCTACCACGCCGAGGGTTTCCCCTTCGTACAGACGCAGCGTCACGCCATCCACGGCTTTCAGGGTTTTGGAGGGCTGCCAGAACCACTGTTTGCCGTCTTTGATGTCAAAATGCACCTTCAGGTCAGCGATTTCTAACAGAACTTTTCTCTCTTCTGCAACGGTGCTCATGCTAATTCCTCCACCGGTCTAAAGCAGGCACGCAGGCGGCCATCACCAAACTGCTCCAGTGGCGGAGCACTATTACACGCTTCCATCGCAAACTGGCAGCGAGGCTGGAACGGACAGCCCTGCGGCAGACGCAGCAGGTTCGGCGGGTTGCCTGGAATGGTCAGCAGGGATTCGCCTTCCGCATCCAGACGCGGCACCGCGTTCAGTAAACCGATTGAGTACGGATGTACCGGCTTGTAGAAGACATCACGTGCGTTGCCGTATTCCATCGTACGCCCGGCGTACATCACCAGCACTTTGTCGCAGATCCCAGCCACAACGCCCAGGTCGTGGGTGATCATGATGATCGCCGTGTTGAATTCGCGCTTCAGCTCGTTCAACAGCGTCATGATCTGCGCCTGAACGGTTACGTCCAGCGCGGTGGTGGGTTCATCAGCAATCAGCAGTTTTGGCCGGCACAGCAGCGCCATAGCAATCATCACGCGCTGGCGCATCCCGCCGGAGAATTCGTGCGGGAACATGCGCATACGCTTACGCGCTTCAGGCATTTTTACCGCATCCAGCATCCGCACTGACTCTTCAAACGCTTCCGCCTTACCGAGTTTTTTGTGCAGCATCAGCACTTCCATCAGCTGATCGCCCACGCGCATGTACGGATTCAGTGATGTCATAGGATCCTGGAAAATCATCGAGATTTGCTCGGCGCGCAGGCGGTTAAGCTGCGATTCCGGCAGGTTCAGGATCTCTTTGCCGTTGAATTTCGCAGAGCCGCCGATACGGCCGTTGGCCGCCAGCAGGCCCATCAGCGCAAAAGCCGTCTGGGATTTGCCCGAGCCGGACTCGCCGACGATGCCGAGGGTTTCACCGGCACGCAGGCTAAAGTTGAGGTCGTTTACTGCCGTGACGTCACCGTCCGGCGTGCCGAAGGTCACGCGCAGGTCTTTAACGTCGAGCAGGACCTCAGATTTGTTCAGTGGAGCGGCCACCGGAGAGGTTTCAATAGTACTCATGGAGGACTCCTTAACGATCTTTCGGGTCGAGGGCATCACGCAGGCCATCGCCGATAAAGTTAAAACAGAACAGCGTAACCACCAGGAAGCCTGCCGGGAACAGCAGAAGCCACGGTGATACCTCCATGGAGTTTGCACCGTCGCTTAACAGTGCTCCCCAGCTGCTCAAAGGCTCCTGCGTGCCGAGGCCCAGGAAGCTCAGGAAAGATTCGAACAGGATCATGCTAGGCACCAGCAGAGAGGCGTACACCACGACCACACCCAGCACGTTCGGCACAATATGGCGCAGAACGATGTTGAGGGTAGAAACACCGCCTACGTGCGCCGCTTCGATGAACTCTTTACGTTTCAGGCTTAGGGTCTGGCCACGCACAATACGCGCCATATCCAGCCAGGACACCATCCCGATAGCCACGAAGATCAGCAGGATGTTTTGCCCGAAGAAGGTCACCAGCAGGATAACGAAGAACATGAACGGGAAGGAGTTCAGGATCTCCAGCAGACGCATCATTACGGAGTCGATTTTGCCGCCGAGATAGCCGGCCAGGCAGCCGTACAGCGTCCCGACAATAACCGCCACCAGCGCAGCAGAAATACCCACCATAAGGGAGATACGTCCCCCAATGGCGACACGCACCAGCAGATCGCGACCGGACGAATCGGTCCCGAAATAGTGACCGGATGCCATATCAGGCGCCGCAGACATCATGCCCCAGTCGGTATCAAAGTAGGTAAACTGCGACAGCACTGGCGCAAAAGCCACGAACAGCGCAATCAGAGCCAGGACAAACAGGCTGGTGATCGCCGCGCGGTTATGGATAAAACGGCGACGCGCATCCTGCCACAGGCTGCGGCCTTCAACTTCCAGTTTTTCACTGAAGTTTTCCAGCGCCTCGCTGTTTTTCTTAGTCAACATTATGGCCACTCCAGCTTAGTAACGGATTTTCGGGTCGATAACGGCATACAGCACGTCAACTACCGCGTTGAACAGAATCGTCAGCGCACCGACCAGAATGGTCAGGCTGAGAACCAGTGAGTAGTCACGGTTCAGCGCCCCGTTAACAAACAGCTGACCGATGCCCGGCAAGCCATAAATTGTTTCAATAACCATGGAGCCCGTGATGATGCCCACAAACGCTGGCCCGAGGTATGACAGGACCGGCAGCAGCGCAGGTTTCAGCGCATGGCGCAGCACAATACGACGCATCGGCAGGCCTTTGGCGCGTGCGGTGCGAATAAAGTTAGAGTGCAGGACTTCAATCATTGAGCCGCGGGTAATACGCGCGATGCTCGCGATGTACGCCAAAGACAGGGCTATCATCGGCAGTATCATGTACTTCGGCGCCCCCCCGTTCCAGCCCCCACCGGGCAGCCATTTAAGGGTGATAGCGAATATCAGTACCAGCAACGGCGCCACCACGAAGCTGGGGATAACCACCCCCGTCATGGCAAAGCCCATTACCGTGTAATCCCATTTAGTGTTTTGATTCAGCGCCGCAACCACGCCCGCCGTCACACCCAGCACAATGGCAAAGATGAAAGCCGCTGCGCCCAATTTTGCGGATACCGGGAAGCTGGACGCCACCAGGTCATTGACCGAATAGTCTTTGTATTTAAATGACGGCCCAAAATCTCCGTGCGCCAGCTGTTTTAAATAGCTGAAGTACTGAGTGGTGATGGGATCGTTAAGGTGATACTTCGCTTCAATGTTCGCCATCACTTCTGGCGGCAGCGTACGCTCGCCGGTAAAAGGACTCCCCGGGGCGAGACGCATCATAAAGAAGGAAATCGTGATAAGAATAAAGAGTGTCGGAATTGCTTCCAGACAACGACGTAGAATAAATTTCAACATTGCCCGTACCTTCTGGCCTGTGCCTTTGCAGTGCGATGTAAATAAGACACGATGGGGCAGACCTTATCCACCGGCCGAAACCGGTGGGCCCTGCCCCACGAATTGCCATTAATGTTTGATAATGTATAAGTCTCTTACGTAGACATTATCCATCGGGTCTTTACCGGTGTAACCACCCACCCACGGCTTAACCAGACGGGCGTTAACGTAGTAGTAAACCGGGACGATGGCTGAGTCTTTATCCAGTTGTTGCTCAGCTTTCTCATACAGCGCGGTACGCTGGGCTTCGTCGGTCACTTTCAGGGTGTCGGCAATAATTTTGTCGAACGCCGGGCTCTTATAGTGCGCGGTGTTGTTAGAGCTGTCGGACAGCATGGTGTTCAGGAAGGAAGTCGGTTCGTTATAGTCCGCACACCAGCCCGCACGCGCCACGTCGAAGGTCCCCTGATGGCGGGTATCCAGGAAGGTTTTCCACTCCTGGTTCTCCAGCTTGACGTTCACGCCCAGGTTTTTCTGCCAGATAGATGCCACGGCAATAGCCAGCTTCTTGTGCAGATCGGAGGTGTTGTACAGCAGGTTGAAAGTCAGCGGCTTGTCTTTGGTGTAACCTGCTTCAGCCAGCAGTTTTCTGGCTTCTTCGTTACGCTTGTCCTGAGACCAGGTGAACCACTCTGGCGGGGTCAGTTTCGCGCCATCGGTATACGGTGGGGTATAACCATAAGCCGGCAGATCGCCCTGGTTTTTCACTTTGTTCACGATGATGTCGCGATCCAGGCCCAGTTTCAGCGCCGCACGAACGCGAGGATCGGTAAATGGTGCTTTCTGGTTGTTGATCTCGTAGTAATAAGTACACAGGTACGGATCGGCGTGAACTTCGGTTGGTATTTCTTTTTTCAGTTTCTGGAACAGCTCAATCGGCAGGTTGTTATACGTCATGTCGATTTCACCGCTGCGGTAGCGGTTAACGTCTGTTACTTCAGAAGAGATTGGCAGGTAGGTCACCTGGTTAATCACGGTTTTCGCGTTATTCCAGTAGTTGGTGTTACGCACCAGAACGATACGCTCGTTCACCACCCAATCTTTTAATTTGTATGCACCGTTGGTCACGATGTTGGCAGGCTGGGTCCATTTGTCGCCGAATTTCTCAACGGTAGCTTTCGGTACCGGAGAAACGGATGGGTGAACCAGCAGTTTGTAGAAGTATGGCACCGGCTCGCTCAGGGTGACTTCCAGAGTGTGGTCATCGATGGCTTTCACGCCCAGATCGCTGGTCGGCTTTTTACCGGCAATGATATCGTCGATATTGGTCAGGTGACCGTACTGCAGGTAGCTGGAATAAGGAGAGGCGGTTTTCGGGTCAGCCAGGCGCTGCCAGCTGTAAACAAAGTCCTGCGCGGTGACAGGTTCGCCGTTGGACCATTTAGCGTCTTTACGCAGATGGAAAGTCCAGACTTTATAATCTTTGTTGTCCCAGGACTCTGCCACGCCCGGAGATGGGTGGCCCTGCAGATCGCTTACCAGCAGACCTTCGAACAGGTCGCGGCTGATATTGGACTCTGGCACGCCTTCGATTTTGTGCGGATCAAGAGATTGAGGTTCTGAGCCGTTGTTACGAACCAGATCTTGTTTCTCTGCCAATTGCACACCCGCCGGAACATCTGCCGCCATCGCGACATTGCCAGCAATCAGCGCAGTTAAAATGCCCGCTGCAATCAGGCTTTTTTTAGTGATATTTGTCATTGTGTTGGTACTCCACTCATTATAATTACCGACCCGAAAGTCGGCCTCTTCCCCTCAGGGGTCCCTTACAGCGCAGGAGCGTTAAACGTCCGTACGGGATACTGCTTTCCTTACTACTTCGCTATCACCGACTTTATTTTCGGGCCGCTCGATTCGGCGACCTCATTACGTCGATTCTTTCTGCCGCCGATTGCGTGGTCGACGGCCATGATTTAGTTATTCGCAGGACATGATTACGCTGCGAAATCATTCTCATCTAGAAAAGAAACATTTTTCAGCGAATTGTTTTGCCCGGAAAGTATCAAAAGCTTCAGATACCCGCCAATACAATTTGCAAATTTGTTAACCATTTCTCTTTTATGGAGAGATTGTGGGGAGCGTTATGCCGGAAGGATGTTTATAAAAACTCAATCATAATCTTTATAATCATGGAGTTAGTATACTACTACCGCATTAGAAGAGAGGTCGATTTATCGCCTGCCTCATCACTCACAAAAAATTAACAATTGATTATTTTTTAGCACATTCCTCTGCGGGAAGGCATGAATTACTAATATCATCTCAATAAACCCGCAGCAAGCCTGATTGCATAACGACAGCTAAATATCATTTCGATCGCCACTTTTCTGTACAGCTTGTTACAAGGTCAACCTCTAATACACGGTTTTCCAAAGCATTTTCTTATGAAAGATTCGCATTTGCTTTTGCAATAATGAGGATAGCGGGCAGGTAAGATTTTCTTCTACTGAAAGAAAAAAAGCAGAATAGAGATTCTGCTTTTTCATTTGAAAGCGGCAGCGGAATTAACTTGTCAGGCCCGGGAAGATAGCCCTGACCCCGGTGACAATAAATTCGATCCCCAGAGACATCAGAAGCAGGCCCATAATACGGGTAATCACGTTGATCCCGGTTTGCCCCAGTATACGCACCAGCCACGGTGCAATGCGGAACAGCAGCCAACAGCAAAATGCAAACAGCGCAATGGCAAGGGAGAATCCCAGCAGATGACCCCAGCTATGATAGCGACTTCCCCAGACAATCGTTGAACTGATGGCACCCGGCCCCGCCATCAACGGTAATGCCAGGGGAACAACCCCCACGCTTTCGCGTATCGCGCTCTCCGACTTCTCTTGCTTGTTCTGTTTGTCTTCACCCAGCTTGCCGCTGATCATTGACATAGCAATCGTCACCACAAGAATGCCGCCGGCAATGCGGAATGAATCAATTGAAATACCAAAAACTTGCAGAATACCGTCACCCAAAAAAAGTGAGGTCCAGAGAATAATCGCCACCGAGAGATTGGCCGTGAGGTTGGTTTTATTTCTTGCTGCGGCACTCTGGTAACTGGTCATACTAATAAATACGGGAATGATCCCTACCGGGTTGACCAGAGCAAACATCCCGATAAAAAACTTAATATAGGTTGGCAGGTCGAAAAAGGATTGAGCCACACAAAACTCCGCAAATGGAAAAAGCAAAAGCAGGCGTAATGTAATGGAAAAGCCCCCCTGCCGCTACGCTATTTCCCTGCTTAATCGACGCCTGCAACAACTTATTTTAGCATCATGGCGAACTGTTACCTGAATGTTGAATTTGCGATACTTTGTTTTGACATTGCTGTGACTAAATTTTTAAAGATTTATCAATCACCTGGATAGTGCTTGCTGAATGGTGTCAGCATCGATTAGTTGTGATTTAGATCACGAAAAACCTACTCAGAAGTGAGTACTCTTGGACACATCTGAAAAGCAGGTTTCTCCACTAACACGGCTTATTCAGATGAGGCTCTTTTAGTAAATCAGCGCATGAATCCAGGTCATTTTTATGACAGTTTTTTGTCTTAAACACGCACTCGGTGGCTGCTGACTATACTGTCGACTCGCGCAGCTTATTTACTAAAAGAGTTTAACATTATCAGGAGAGCATTATGGCTGTAACTAATGTCGCGGAACTGAACGCCCTCGTAGAGCGCGTAAAGAAAGCCCAGCGTGAATATGCCAACTTTACTCAAGAGCAAGTCGATAAGATTTTCCGTGCTGCCGCCCTGGCCGCTGCCGACGCTCGAATCCCCCTGGCTAAATTAGCCGTCGCTGAATCCGGTATGGGTATCGTCGAAGATAAAGTGATTAAAAACCACTTCGCTTCCGAATATATCTATAACGCTTATAAAGATGAGAAAACCTGTGGTGTGCTGTCTGAAGATCATACCTTCGGTACCATTACTATCGCTGAACCTATCGGCATCATCTGCGGGATCGTACCAACCACCAACCCAACGTCTACCGCTATCTTCAAATCTTTAATCAGCCTGAAGACCCGTAACGCAATCATCTTCTCGCCACATCCACGCGCTAAAGATGCGACCAACAAAGCAGCAGATATCGTGCTGCAGGCGGCAATTGCAGCAGGTGCACCAAAAGATCTGATCGGTTGGATCGACCAGCCGTCCGTAGAACTGTCTAACGCCCTGATGCACCACCCGGACATCAACATGATCCTGGCGACCGGTGGCCCAGGCATGGTTAAAGCAGCTTACAGCTCCGGTAAACCTGCTATCGGCGTTGGTGCCGGTAACACCCCGGTTGTGGTTGACGAAACTGCAGACATCAAACGTGCCGTTGCGTCGATTCTGATGTCCAAAACCTTCGATAACGGCGTTATCTGTGCTTCCGAGCAGTCCGTCATCGTTGTTGACTCTGCTTATAACGCAGTGCGTGAACGTTTCGCTACCCACGGCGGCTACCTGCTGCAGGGTAAAGAGCTGAAAGCCGTTCAGGACATCATTCTTAAAAATGGCGCGCTGAACGCCGCTATCGTTGGGCAGCCAGCCACCAAAATTGCTGAACTGGCCGGGTTCACCGTACCGGCAGACACCAAAATCCTGATCGGCGAAGTGTCCGTTGTCGACGAGTCTGAGCCATTCGCTCACGAAAAACTCTCTCCGACGCTGGCCATGTACCGTGCGAAGAACTTCGAAGACGCCGTCATTAAAGCGGAAAAATTGGTTGAGATGGGCGGCATCGGCCACACCTCTTGCCTCTATACTGACCAGGACAACCAGCCTGAGCGCGTTAAGTTCTTCGGCGACAAAATGAAAACCGCACGTATCCTGATTAACACCCCGGCTTCTCAGGGTGGTATCGGTGACCTGTATAACTTCAAGCTGGCGCCATCTCTGACGCTGGGTTGTGGTTCATGGGGCGGTAACTCCATCTCCGAAAACGTGGGTCCTAAGCACCTGATCAACAAGAAAACCGTTGCTAAGCGAGCTGAGAACATGCTGTGGCATAAACTTCCGAAATCTATCTACTTCCGCCGTGGCTCTCTGCCAATTGCGCTGGATGAAGTGATTACTGATGGCCACAAACGTGCGCTAATTGTGACCGACCGTTTCCTGTTCAATAATGGCTATGCCGATCAGATCACCTCCGTGCTGAAGGCCGCTGGCGTTGAAACCGAAGTCTTCTTCGAGGTAGAAGCTGACCCTACCCTGACCGTTGTTCGTAAGGGTGCTGAACTGGCAAATTCCTTCAAACCAGACGTGATCATTGCGCTGGGCGGCGGCTCCCCGATGGATGCAGCCAAAATTATGTGGGTAATGTACGAACACCCGGAAACCCACTTCGAAGAACTGGCGCTGCGCTTTATGGATATCCGTAAACGTATCTACAAGTTCCCGAAAATGGGCGTGAAAGCGAAGATGATTGCGGTGACCACCACCTCCGGCACCGGCTCTGAAGTCACACCGTTTGCGGTTGTTACCGACGATGCAACCGGCCAGAAATACCCGCTGGCTGACTATGCGCTGACCCCGGATATGGCCATTGTTGATGCCAACCTGGTGATGGATATGCCTAAGTCGCTCTGCGCCTTTGGTGGTCTGGATGCCGTGACCCACGCGCTGGAAGCTTACGTTTCCGTGCTGGCAAGCGAATTCTCTGATGGTCAGGCTCTGCAGGCACTCAAACTGCTGAAAGAAAACCTGCCGGCTTCATATAATGAAGGGTCTAAAAACCCGGTTGCCCGTGAGCGCGTTCACAACGCGGCAACTATCGCCGGTATCGCGTTTGCCAACGCCTTCCTGGGCGTGTGTCACTCCATGGCTCACAAGCTGGGGTCTCAGTTCCACATTCCTCACGGTCTGGCAAACGCCCTGCTGATCTCCAACGTTATTCGCTATAACGCGAACGACAACCCAACCAAGCAGACGGCTTTCAGCCAGTATGACCGCCCGCAGGCTCGTCGTCGCTACGCTGAAATCGCCGACCATCTGGGTCTGACCGCAGCGGGCGACCGTACTGCGGCTAAGATTGAGAAACTGCTGGCATGGCTGGAATCAATCAAGGCTGAACTGGGTATTCCTAAGTCCATCCGAGAAGCAGGCGTGCAGGAAGCGGACTTCCTGGCACACGTCGATAAACTGTCTGAAGATGCGTTTGATGACCAGTGCACCGGCGCTAACCCACGCTATCCGCTGATTTCTGAACTGAAACAGATTCTGCTGGATACCTACTACGGCCGTCCGTTTGTTGAAGGTGCTGCGGCCAAAGAAGCTGCACCCGCGGCCAAAGCTGACAAAAAAGCCAAGAAAACGGCTTAATCGCCAGGCCTGAAAATATAAAACCCGCCTTATGGCGGGTTTTTTTCTGTCTGAATACGTCACACAGGCCCGTATATCGCGTTTAATTCAGCAGCCTTGCGGAAGTGCTGGCCGTTGAGTTAGTTGCCCTGAATGGCCTGCAGAGAGCCTTTAAGCAACGCTTCTTTATAATGCTTACGACAGACCGAAACATAGCGTTCGTTCCCACCTATCACAACCTGTTCGCCCTCATTATAAGGCCGACCTTCCTGATCGAGACGCAGTACCATACTGGCTTTACGACCGCAGAAACAAATCGTTTTCAGCTCAACCAATTTGTCTGACAGCGCCAGCAGGTACTGACTGCCGCTAAACAACTCCCCGCGAAAATCCGTTCGCAATCCGTAGCATAAAACAGGAATATCCAGCTCATCGACAACGTCAGATAAAGCATAAACCTGCTCTTTGGATAAGAACTGACTTTCGTCCACCAGAACGCAGTGTACCGGCGCAGATTGCTGTTCGGCACGGATGTCGGCCAGCAGGTCCGTCGTCGGATTATAAAGTCTGGCCGGGGAAGACAGGCCAATTCGCGAACTGACCTTACCCACACCAAAGCGGTTATCAATTTCGGCGGTGTAGACCAGCGTACGCATTCCCCTTTCCTGGTAATTCCAGGATGACTGAAGTAGCGCCGTCGATTTTCCCGCATTCATTGCTGAGTAGTAAAAATAGAGTTGAGCCATTGCACCCGTTGCCTGAATCAAAAGTGTAAATTATGTTTCGGCGGATTGTACCACACTGTAAGTGCGCGGTGGATGGTGGATTACCTTGTTAAACATCAGGGTTAATTACGCCTGACATATTAATAAATCACGCTTATACATTGAGTAATAGCGGTATGTCGGATACATGAAACGACTATGATGCATCACGACTTCAGACGGCTTATCGCCCCTAATGAAATGGTTCATCTGCTCAATTATTATAAATTGTAAACGACCTGTATCCACTCTATGCCTAAATACCAGCGCTTGTTATTTGATGATTAATGCGAAATTTTTATCTTTTCCTCACGATGACAGACCCTTTTGATGGCAGGGTTGTTGTCTAAAAATTGAGTCTTGAAGTGCCATTTCACGTGGTTTCGCGGCCAGGAATTAAGTTAACCGTATTTAAACCGCCACTTATATATCAGCAAATTTTGAATTACTTACATTCACGGCTATTGCAGAACTTAATATAACGCTCTATTATTAGCTCAAACATCACCCCCCAATAATAAGTTTGAGATTACTACAATGAGCGAAGCACTTAAAATTCTGAACAACATCCGTACTCTTCGTGCCCAGGCAAGAGAATGCACCCTGGAAACTCTGGAAGAGATGCTGGAGAAATTAGAAGTTGTCGTTAACGAACGTCGTGAAGAAGAAAACGCGGCGGCCGCTGAAGTTGAAGAGCGTACTCGTAAACTGCAGCAATACCGTGAAATGCTGATTGCTGACGGCATTGACCCTAATGAACTGCTGAACAGCATTGCTGCTGTTAAATCTGCAGGTAAAGCGAAGCGCGCTGCGCGTCCTGCTAAATACCAGTACATCGACGAAAACGGCGAAACTAAAACCTGGACTGGCCAGGGCCGTACTCCAGCAGTTATCAAGAAAGCAATGGATGAGCAAGGTAAGAAACTGGAAGACTTCCTGCTGTAATCCCCCTCAGTGCTGCTTATTAAGATCCCGCTCCGGCGGGATTTTTTATTTGTGACGCACTTCATCTTAATGCCCCAAAGATGAATCACTTCAGTAAAACAATCATATAACAGCTTACGTTTCTTTATTAATGAATCGTGTCTAATATCTTTAGATACAATACCTGTCCTTTAGTACAGTTAATTTCGCCCGCTAATCATCAGGTTAAGCCTGAAGTAGATTAATCTGACGTGAAGATAATCCATTTCCCGGGCCGATATACTCCGAAGCATTATCAACTAAAAATGTGGCACTACTACATATAGTTGAATCACTGTCTTAACCAGGTGGAGAGCCCAGCCTGAAGATCTCATCCAGATAGATTATTGAGTATCCCATAGGCTGCATTTATCTCGCTTACGGCGAGACCGGTTCGCCTCATGTACGTGACTCTAAGTATATTACTGTTACTTTTATCACTAATATTTGCACGGCCCATTGCTCGCTGCGTTTAATCACCCGCTTATCTTTCTGCCTCATAGACATCCTGGTGTTCAAATAACGAGCACACCCGCTTCACTTTGCCGTGTATAACGGTTTTGTCCGTCGAGGACGACGTAATATTGCAGCTACAGGGTTAAATACTCTGTAGAAGGCTTATAGCGGGGATTTTAAATCTCAGGAGTAGAGCGAGAGGGAGAACGTAACCGACAGCGTACAGGCTCTGTGGAGCGCTGTCGTGCCGGTTACGATAAATAACAGCAGATGGACGTTATTTAGACAATATTAACGGAAGCACCGCGACCGATAGCGTAATAAACAAAACCACGCTTATTCAGTCTGTCTGGATCATAAAGATTACGACCATCGAAAATGACCGGCTGCTTAAGGGATTGCTTCATCAGATTGAAATCCGGCGCCTTAAAGCTCTGCCACTCGGTACAAACCACAAGCGCATCAGCGCCCTGTAAGGCCGCTTCTTTGGTTCCCATCAGTCTTAAATCACTGCGGTGACCATAAATACGCTGAGTTTCATCCATAGCTTCCGGATCGTAAGCCTGAATCTCTGCGCCTCGCTCCCACAATGCCTCAATCAGCACCCGACTGGAAGCTTCGCGCATATCATCCGTATTTGGCTTGAAAGAAAGCCCCCAAAGCGCAAAAGTTTTGCCCTTCAGATCCTGACCGAAGTGACGGGTCACAAATTCAGGCAGCTTTTGCTTCTGAGCATAGTTAACCTCTTCGACCGCCTGCAGAATTTTAGGCGTGTAGCCAATCTGCTCTGCGGTGCGAATCAACGCCTGAACATCTTTCGGGAAGCAAGAGCCACCGTAGCCGCAGCCAGGATAGATGAAGCTGTAGCCAATCCGAGAGTCAGACCCGATAC
Source organism: Enterobacter sp. Cy-643 (assembly GCF_011752815.1). Taxonomy (GTDB): domain Bacteria; phylum Pseudomonadota; class Gammaproteobacteria; order Enterobacterales; family Enterobacteriaceae; genus Cedecea. The sequence continues at coordinate 1,075,699 of NZ_VWWV01000001.1, read as the reverse complement.
CCATCCGCACTTTCTCGATGTCAGCCCCGAGACGTTCGGCAAGGTTAGCGATCTCGTTCATGAAGCTGATTTTGGTCGCCAGCATGCAGTTAGCGGCGTATTTGGTCAGCTCGGCGCTGCGGATATCCATCAGAATCATGCGGTCGTGATTGCGGTTGAACGGCTCGTACAGCTCGCGAAGCAGATCAATCACCTCTTCGTTATCCGTCCCGATGACGATGCGCTCAGGACGCATACAATCGGCAACCGCGGCACCTTCCTTCAGAAATTCCGGGTTAGAAACCACATCAAAGTTGATCTCCAGACCGCGAGATTTCAGGGTTTCCTCCATCACCGCACGTACTTTATCTGCCGTACCAACGGGTACCGTTGACTTGTCGATGACGACTTTATGTGAATCCATATACTGCGCAATGGTACGCGCAACGGCCGTCACATATTTCAGATCAGCGGAGCCGTCTTCATCCGGCGGAGTCCCCACGGCGATATAGTGCATTTCACCATGGTTGACGCCCTCTTCAGCATTGGTGCTGAACTGCAGGCGCCCTTCTTCATAATTTTTCTTCACCAACGGCGCAAGGCCTGGCTCAAAGATAGGGATTTCGCCTTTTTTCAGGTTTTCCACTTTCTTTGTGTCTACGTCGATACACATGACCTCATGCCCAACATCGGCGAGCACGGCGGCCTGGACTAAACCAACGTAGCCAATACCAAATACGGTAACTTTCATCTTACCATCCTGCGTTGAATTAACTTATTTCTTCGCGCCAACGGTGGCTTCAAGCCAGGTTTTAAAGTCTGCACCCAGCGTGTTATGACGAATACCGTACTCCACAAACGCCTGCATATAGCCCAGTTTGTTGCCGCAGTCGTGGCTCACGCCTTTCATGTGGTAGGCTTCAACGGTCTCTTTTTCCATCAGCATGGCAATAGAATCGGTGAGCTGAATTTCATCCCCGGCGCCTGGAGGGGTTTTGGCCAGCAGCGGCCAGATATCCGCGCTCAGCACGTAACGCCCGACAACGGCCAGATTTGATGGCGCGACGTCAGCTTTCGGCTTCTCAACAATCCCAACCATCGGCACGCTGTCACCCGCAGAAAGTGCTGCGCCTTTGCAGTCAACCACGCCGTAGGCGGTTACATCCGCAACAGGTTCAACCATGATTTGGCTGTGTCCGGTCGCGTCAAAACGGCGGATCATTTCGGCCAGGTTATCCTGAGAAAGATCGGACTCGAACTCATCCAGAATCACATCCGGCAGGATCACCGCTACCGGCTCATCACCGACGACAGGATGCGCGCACATCACAGCGTGGCCCAGCCCTTTCGCCAGCCCCTGGCGCACCTGCATAATGGTGACGTGCGGTGGGCAAATAGACTGCACCTCTTCCAAAAGCTGACGCTTAACGCGTTTCTCGAGCATAGCTTCCAGTTCAAAACTGGTGTCGAAGTGGTTTTCGATAGAGTTTTTAGAAGAGTGGGTAACCAGCACAATCTCGGTAATACCGGCAGCGATACACTCATTAACGACATACTGAATCAGCGGCTTATCAACCAGCGGCAGCATCTCTTTTGGAATTGCCTTTGTTGCCGGCAACATACGCGTTCCCAACCCCGCAACCGGGATAACAGCTTTTCTTACTTTAGAATTAATGGCAGCCATTGAAAAAACCTCCAGGACTGTTCAAGTTTCACACTTGTCGTCAATTTAAAAACGCGGTTGAGTATATCAGCTTAAAAACAAAAACCGCCCCTCGTTTACTCCGGCAGCGGCTAATTTAAGACAAATACGATTAGGTTGGTCGCGATATTACCATCGCGCGGGAGCAAGGAAAAAAGCTAAATGTAATCAGTTGTTCCGTTGTTTATTCTGCAGACAGCATCAGCCGTAAACGCCCACCGGAACCCCACACCTGGCATTGCCATGCTTCGCAGCGCTGGCTGATTTGATTGAGGTAGGCATTGCCCAGCGTCCCCAACGGCACGCCGTTGCTGACCTGGATTTGGTGCTCGCCGGTATTTAAGGTTGCATTAAGCCCGGCGGAGACCAGAATGAGGTTTTTTAATCCGCTGTGATAATACCCAACAATGAGCGGAAATTGTCCGTTAAGATTTGCCTGACGCAATAGCTGATTGACCTGTTTCAGTAAATTACCCAGCTCAGGCAAACGCTGCCCTTGATGTGAAAGTTGTTCCTGTAATAATCCGTTGAATAACGCTCTTAGCAACAGCGCGGCTAATACACCGTTATCACCGGCACGAGTAACGTCTAAACAATAAAAAGCCAGGTCATTATCTGAAAGTGGCGCAATATCGAGCACCAGGCCAGGCTGATCGACGGAAATTAACTGGCGATAATTTATTCTGCAGCGCGACATCACCTGCTGAACCGGCGGCTGCAGTTCTTGCAACAGCTTCGAAGCGGCCTGAGGATCTCGCGCCAAGGCATCCCAATCCTGAAAGAGCCGCTCCTCCTCTTCTACCCGAGAATTAAACATTGCAGGGTAGATACAGGACAATACCGTCTCTTTTAATCTATTAAGATCTTTAATGGGTTTCAGCAACACATCCTGCACGCCAAGCCGTAAGGCCTGAGCAATATCGGACATATTTTCAGTCGCCGAAATAACTAAAATGGGGGTTTGATTACCTTCATTCCGGATATGCTCCACCAGCTCAAGACCATTCATTCTTGGCATCGCCAGGTCACAAATCAGCAGGTCTGGCGTAAATTGCCCCAGCTTCTCAAGCGCGTCCATTCCATCCCAGGCAAGCAGCGTCCCTGCGCCTAGCGACGTCAAATAGCTGTCCAGCAGAGAGCGGAAAACGGGCTCGTCTTCAACAATGAGGATCTGTTTTCCTTCCAGCGGGTAACTCATGCGCTTTCCTCTGCCTGACAATATTTCAATAGTGGCACGGTATCGCAACGAGCGCCTGTCAGAAACGGGTTAAGTATTATCTGAAACGGGTTAAGTATTAACTTAATCATGAGTACGAACCAGCGGCAGTAGCTCATCCATTTTTTTCTCAACCGCCAGGCAGCCTGCCGCGATAGCTTCGGACGCACGATGAAAGTCGAGGGTGGAGATTTGCGGGCAAAAGGGCTGCAAAAGAATATCAGGGGGATCGCCCGCCATGCGGTTACGCTTAAGGCGGTTTTCCAACACCTGAATCGAGGTGGTCATAATTTCCATCGCCGTCGGTGTGATATTAGCCCGGCGGTGGGTCATTTTTCCCAAACGTTCCCGTAAACGACTGCGCCAGGACGCAGGCTGCGCCAGATTATCCTCCCCGGCAGGGGTCATATTCACCGACAGCAGATCTTGCTGCATGAGGTGCGCATCGTGCTGCAGGTCCACCGCAATGACGATATCTGCCCCGAGAGCACGAGTGAGCGAAATCGGCACCGGATTCACAATAGCGCCATCCACCAGCCAGTAACCGTTGTGCGCAACGGGAGATAGCAGCCCCGGCATGCTACAGGAAGCGCGAATAGCCTGATGAAGGTCACCGTCGGTAAACCAAAGCTCTCGTCCGGTACTCAGGTTGGTGGCCACGGCACCAAATCTCATGCCACAGCCCTCAATTGCGGTTTCTGGAATGATTTTGCGAATATTATTAAACACGCGCTCACCGCGAAGCAGCCCGCCGCGACGCCAGGAAAGATCCATCAGACGCAGGACATCCCAGTAGCTGAATGACCGCACCCAGCGCTCCATCACCGGCAACCGCTGGCTGGCATAGGCGGCACCGACCAGCGCGCCGACGGAACACCCTGCCACGATATCAATCTGTATCCCTGCTTTTTTTAACGCATTGATAACGCCAATGTGCGCCCATCCTTTTGCCGCACCCGACCCTAATGCCAGGCCGATCTTTACCTGTCTCATCACGCCTCGGTCAATCTTCCCCGGTAATCACTCCGTGACGCCAACGCCACCGCTCAGTTAACATAAGTGCTGCCGTCGTATTATTGGCGTCGTTTATTTTTTCCTGGAGATATTATGTTGCAACTTTGTCCCTGTGGCAGCGGTTTGGAGTATAGCTTATGTTGCCAGCCTTACCTAAGCGCGGCCCGGCATCCGCAACGCCCGTCACAGCTTATGCGCTCTCGTTACACCGCTTTTGTGAAGCAGGATGCGGATTACCTTGTTGCAAGCTGGCATGAGCGCTGCCGTCGCCCGTCGTTAAAATCAGAAATATCCAGCGGCTTCGGCGATACGGAATGGCTCGGCCTGACAATATATGAAGAAGCCGAAGGCAAAGATCCCCACGAAGGATTTGTTAGCTTTGTTGCCCGTTTTCAGGAAAACGGCAAGCAAAGCGTAATAATCGAACGTTCCCGTTTCGTCAGGGAAAACGGTCAATGGTATTATATCGACGGTCTCCGCCCGCAGTTCGGTCGTAATGACCCCTGCCCTTGCGGTTCAGGAAAAAAATATAAAAAATGCTGCGGATGATAGCCTTCATCGCATAACAGCATTATTGTTTCGCAAACACCGTTCAACAGGATTTATCTCTTCATGCAGGTATTACAACGTAAAGTTCTCCGCACAATCTGCCCCGATCGGAAGGGTCTCATCGCGCGAATCACTAACATTTGCTACAAACATGAACTCAATATTGTTCAGAACAACGAATTTGTCGATCATCGTACCGGCCGCTTCTTTATGCGTACCGAGCTTGAAGGCATTTTTAACGACGCCACGCTGATGGCTGACCTGGACAGCGCGCTGCCGGAAGGCTCAATTCGTGAACTGACGCCTGCGGGCCGTCGTCGCATCGTTATTCTGGTCACCAAAGAGGCCCACTGCCTGGGTGATTTGCTCATGAAATCTACCTATGGTGGCCTGGACGTAGAAATCGCTGCCGTCATCGGCAACCACGAAACCCTGCGTACCTTAGTGGAGCGTTTTGATATTCCGTTCCAGTTAGTCAGCCACGAAGGGATGACGCGCGAAGAGCATGACATGCTAATGGCCGATGCCATCGAAGCGCATAAACCAGACTACGTCGTGCTGGCCAAATACATGCGCGTATTAACGCCTGAGTTTGTCGCTCGTTTCCCGAACCAGATAATCAACATTCATCACTCGTTTCTGCCGGCGTTTATTGGCGCACGTCCCTACCACCAGGCCTACGAACGCGGCGTGAAGATTATCGGCGCCACCGCGCATTACGTTAATGATAATCTGGACGAAGGCCCAATCATCATGCAGGACGTGATTCACGTCGATCACACCTACACCGCCGACGACATGATGCGCGCCGGGCGTGACGTAGAGAAGAATGTGTTAAGCCGAGCCCTTTACGAAGTACTGGCCCAGCGCGTCTTCGTCTACGGTAACCGCACGATCATTCTCTAATCACCCGGAAAATGAATTGGTTAGCTTTACGTCACCCAGCGTAAAAAATCGGCAAACGATTCATTTTCCTCTAGTGAATGCTTTACAGCGGCGCTTCATTTGATATGATGCGCCCCGCTTCCGCAGTGAAGCAGGCCAGTAACAAGCATTACCCCGTGGTGGGGTTCCCGAGCGGCCAAAGGGAGCAGACTGTAAATCTGCCGTCATCGACTTCGAAGGTTCGAATCCTTCCCCCACCACCATTATTCACCACAGCGATGTGGTACTACCGATGAGATGAGACAACGTTTTCGCTTATCGGGAAGGGTGAGGAGTGAAGCGACAAATAATCCTTCCCCCACTACCATCTAAAAGCTCAACACATTACCCCTGGCGGGGTTCCCGAGCGGCCAAAGGGAGCAGACTGTAAATCTGCCGTCATCGACTTCGAAGGTTCGAATCCTTCCCCCGCCACCATCTTCCAGAACAACTCCAAACCCTAAAGCTTATACAATCTTCCAGATCCCCGTTGGGGAAAGACGAGAAGCTTCGACTCACGTCAGTGAGCACGCGCTGGCGCGGTTATCCTTCCCCGCATCCTCTTCCTGGCCCCCCGGGCTCATACTCTTATAAAACGCCTTTCGCTGTTGTTTCCTGAGAATAAAAAAGGCGAGCCAAACTCAGGCCCGCCCGTTGTACAGCGCGGTTACATCACCGCATTCATGACGAAGAAACCGACCGCGGTCATTAACAGCGAACCCAGCACATGGGCGAAAACGGACGCCATCGCCCAGGCATAATTCCCCCCCTGCAGCAGCGAAAATAGCTCAACAGAAAAGGTTGAGAAGGTACTCATGCCGCCGCACAGCCCCGTGGTTATCAACAACTTCCAGCCGGGGTCAAGCTGCGGCTGGCGCAGAAAGAAAGCCATTGCGCCACCGATAATCAACCCGGCCAACAGGTTGACCGCCAGCGTGCCGAGGGGCAAATGAGGGAAAAGGCCATTAAGACGTAGCGCAAGGAGCCAGCGAATAACACACCCAGCCGAGCCGCCAACAATAACTGCAAACAGTGGTTTAACCATATTTCCCTCAAAAAGATCTAAACGATACAGTGTTGTTAAATAAGAACTTTGCTTTTAGCTTTTATGAATAAAAGCGCTACGTCCGGCAAAATGCGCATCGGCGCCTAACGCCTGTTCAATTCGCATCAGCTGATTATATTTTTCTACCCTTTCGCCCCGGCAAGGCGCGCCGGTTTTCAGGTGCCCCGCACGCAGGGCAACCGTCATGTCGGCAATAAAGCTGTCCGTCGTTTCACCGCTGCGGTGCGAAATAAACGTTCCCCAGCCGTGCTGCTGGCAAAGTGTCACCGCGTCAAAGGTTTCGCTCAGGGTGCCTATCTGGTTCAGCTTGATCAGCGCCGCGTTAGCCAGGTGCTCTTCTATGCCACGTCGGATGTATTTCACGTTAGTCACGAAAAGATCGTCGCCCACCAGCTCGACCCTGTTGCCCAATTTTTGGTTAAGGTGCTTCCAGCCTGCCCAGTCATTCTCGGCCAGCCCATCTTCAAGCAATACAATCGGAAACTGGCCCAACAGCCCGGCATAATAACCGGTCATCTCTTCGGCGCTAAGCGTGCTCTTTTCCGTTCTTAAGTAGTATTGACCCTCGGTATAGAATTCGCTGGAGGCGGGGTCGATACAGATGCTGATATCTTCCCCGGGCCGGTAGCCGGCTTTCTCAATCGCCTGCACGATAAACTGTAAAGGTTGTTTATTAGAGGACACCGCCGGGGCAAATCCGCCTTCGTCACCCACTGCTGCAGAAAGATTGTTCTCCAGCAGGATCTGGCGAAGCGCCTGATAGACTTCACTCCCCTGGCGCACGGCTTCGCTCAGGCTGGCCGCCCCATGCGGCGCAATCATATATTCCTGAAAATCTGCTCCCTGCCCACGGGCATGCACCCCGCCGTTAACAATATTCATGCAGGGAACCGGTAGCAAATTAGCGCTTAGCCCGCCGAGGTAACGAAACAGCGGCTGACCGGTCACCTGAGCGGCAAGCCGCGCCACGGCCAGAGAAACGCCAAGAATAGCGTTGGCCCCCAGCCGCGCCTTGTTTTCCGTGCCGTCCAGCGCCAGCAGAATGTCATCCACCCTCCGTTGTTCGCGGGCATCAACGCCCACAAGCGCCTGTTGAATCTCGGTGTTGATCGAATGCACGGCATTCTGCACGCCTTTGCCGCTGTAGCGCTGTTGATCGCCATCCCGTCGCTCAATAGCTTCCCTGGAGCCGGTGCTGGCACCGGACGGAACTGAGGCGCGGGCCATAACGCCCTCTGCGGTATAAGCGTCAACTTCAACGGTCGGGTTGCCACGAGAATCCAAAATTTCACGAGCAACAATCTTATCCAGCGTAAAATTCATGGTGATTACCTCATTTTTTGCCATTGATATGTTTAATCAGCACATCAACATTCAGATGATTGATGTATTCCATTGAGTCAGAAGAGAACTGCCCCAGCCAGCGGTTGCGATGCCCGGCCAGGACCAGGTCCACTCCCAGCGATGAGACGCATTTTTCAACGTCTTCAACGCGGTTCAGCGTGACCAGCTCCCGCGTTTTTACCGGCACGTTGACGGAGCGCACCAGCTCGCTAAACATGGCTTTGACCTGAATCAGGTCGGCGGAAACGTGGTCATCCATCAGCGCATCGGAGACGTAATTCATCTCCCGATAGTCTTCGCTGATGTGTACCAGCGTAATTTGGACAGGCAGCACCCCGGCAAGACGAGCGACATGTTGGATCAGCGCCAGTCCGTCGGTCTTGCCCTGAATAAGTACGAGCACGTGAGAATAGAGACTCATAGCGGACTCCAGGCTGAGTTGAGCTGGCTTTGCAGCCAGGGGAGAAGCTGTTTTTTGCGGCTCATCATGCCGGGCATCACGCGGGGTTGTGCCCCGGGCATCAATGAAGAGGTGGAGAAATAGAGTTCAGAAGATCCGGCATTAATGTCGGTCACCATCAACACGATAAGATCGACAGCGGTGCCTGCTGCATGCCGGTTCATTTCTTCCCGCACTGAATCAAGCAGAGGAGCAAGCTGCGTTGGAGAGTAAACTTCGAGCTGCGCGATTTTTAACCGAACACCGTTGATGTCAAAACGCTTGAGATCTTTGTGCAGAAGCTCCCTCGCGCTCAGCCCGGTTACAGAGGTCTTGGCCGCCAGCAGATCGGCAATAAACTCTTCATAATCGATACCGATGCGCCCGGCCAGTTCATCCGCGGCCAGCCTGTCCTCATGTGTGGTCGTGGGCGAACGTAGTGCGACGGTATCACTGAGTAGCGCGCCCAGGAGCAAAATAGCCTCACTGGCAGAGATCCCGGCCTGAAGTCGGGCGTCCATAAGCTGCCAGAGTACCGTGGCCGTGCTGCCCAGGGGTTTGATGCATACTTCAGGTGGCAGCCGGGTTATGAGCCCACCCAAACGGTGATGATCGATAATCCCAACAATATTGCCGCTTATAAGCGAGTCAGGCCCTTGTCCCGGTTCGTTAAAATCCACCAGCCAGAGATCTTTATTGTGCAGAGAAGATGAGAAGAGCCCGGGGAGAGGAAACCCGGCGCGGGAGAAAATCAGTTCAGTTTCGCGGTTAACTTCACCGCAGCGCCACGCCTGTGCCGTGCGGCCCCGCAGCGTTAACCAGCGAGCAACCATCACGGCGCTGCAAACGGCATCGCTGTCGGGATGAAGGTGACCAATAACATGTATCATGGCTCGAGTCCCGTTAAGGGAAGCATGCAGAGCCGGGAGTAAACGTTGACCAGCCTGACATGCCTCTTGGATTAAAAGAGTCATACCAGGCGTCATCAGCCTCCGAACGAGGCGGTTGGGGAAGGTGGAACGCCATCACCTTGCGAAGCATTGTGAACCCTTCCCCTCAGGGTTTCAAGCGGGTTTTACGGTTTCAGGCGCTGGCCCAGCGCATCCACAACCTGCTCGCCGTCCTCTTTGCTGAACGCCCCCTGCTGCGCTTCAGGCAGGATATCCAGCACGCGTTCCGAAGGGCGGCAAAGTCTCGTCCCCCGTTCGGTCACCACAATCGGGCGGTTAATTAACAGCGGGTACTGCACCATCAACGCAATGAGCTGCTCCTCGCTGAACGGCTCTTTCTCAATCCCTAAAGCTTCATAGGGCTCAACGTTTTTGCGCAGCAGTTCACGGGCGCCGATCGCCATGTCGGTCAACAGCCCGGCAAGCTCTTCACGGGACGGTGGCGTCTCGAGGTAATAGATAATCGTGGGCTCCGTGCCGCTGTTGCGGATCATTGCCAGCGTGTTGCGGGACGTGCCGCATTCAGGGTTGTGGTAAATCGTAACGTTGCTCATAGACGGTTACTCAGTGAGAGAAAGAAAGGCGCAGGGCAAGCGCCGCGAGGGTGACGAACAGCACCGGCAGCGTCATCACAATGCCGGTCCGGAAGTAATACCCCCAGCTGATGGTCAACTTTTTCTGGGCAAGCACATGCAGCCAGAGCAATGTGGCAAGGCTTCCGATAGGCGTAATTTTAGGCCCGAGATCGCAGCCGATAACGTTGGCGTAGATCATCGCCTCTTTGACGACGCCGCCGGCGCTGCTGCCCTCAATGGACAAGGCCCCCACCAGCACCGTGGGCATATTGTTCATCACCGACGACAGGAAAGCAGTCATAAATCCCGTCCCAAGCGTCGCCGTCCAAAGCCCGTGCCCTGCCAGCACGTTGAGCAAGCCGGAAAGTTGGTCAGTCAACCCGGCGTTACGCAGGCCATAAACCACCAGATACATCCCGAGAGAGAAAATCACGATCTGCCAGGGCGCGCCGCGCAGTACTTTGCCGGTATCGATCGCCTGCCCTTTTTTCGCCACCGCCAGCAGAATCAACGCCCCTACGGCAGCTATCGCACTGACCGGGATCCCAAGCGGCTCCAGTGCAAAAAAGCCTACCAGCAGCAGGACAAGAACAGCCCAGCCAGCCTTAAACGTGGCCGGATCTTTGATGGCGCTGGCCGGGGTTTTCAACAGTTCAAGATCGTAAACCGGGGGAATATCTTTGCGGAAATACAGATGCAGCATAACAAGCGTGGCGGCGATCGCGGCGAGATCCACCGGCACCATCACCGAGGCATATTCGCTGAACCCAAGCTGGAAGAAGTCAGCGGAAACGATGTTCACCAGATTAGAGACAATCAGCGGCAGACTCGCCGCATCGGCGATAAAGCCCGCGGCCATCACAAAGGCCAGCGTCGCGCCGGGGCTAAAGCCCAGAGCCAACAGCATCGCGATAACAATCGGCGTCAGAATTAGCGCCGCGCCATCATTGGCAAACAGCGCCGCCACGGCGGCCCCAAGCAGCACAACCCAAGTGAACAGCCGCCGCCCGCGCCCCTTTCCCCTGCGGGCAACGTGCAATGCCGCCCACTCAAAAAAGCCAGACTCATCCAGCAGCAGACTAATAATAATCACCGCGATGAAGGTCGCCGTCGCGTTCCAGACAATCGCCCACACCGCAGGAATATCCGCGACCTGAACGACGCCCGTCACCAGTGCCAGCCCCGCCCCCAGCGCTGCACTCCAGCCAATTCCCAGCCCGCGCGGCTGCCAGATAACCAGCCCCAGAGTGAGAAGAAATAGTGCTCCGGCTAAAAACATGTTCACTCCTGCTTCAGGAAAAAAATGATATTCATATATGATAAAACGAATATGTTTGGTTAAATTTTTTTACTGGCAAAGCGCCATCGCCCCGCTCGCCTCGATACGTTTCAAACGCTCCAGCACGGCATGCCCCTGGCTTTGCCAGGCCTGCTCAATCACCACCGCCGCCCACGCGGGCATATGCGGTGAAAGGCGATAATAAACCCATTTCCCCTCTCTTCTGTCCTGCAGCAAACCGCCCTCACGCAGCATAGCCAAATGTCGGGAGACCTTAGGCTGAGGCAGATCCAGCACCGCGGTTAGTTCGCAGACGCAAAGCTCGCTTTTCGCCTTAAGCAGAAGGGTTATCGACAGCCGGGTTTCTTCCGACAGGTGTTTAAAAAGCTGTAAAGGCGTCAGGGCAGTCATATAGCGATCTCTTAAATAGACGCTGCCATAGTAAAGCTCACGGCGTTAAAGTCAATCTTCATATTCGGAAAAACGAATTTGTTTATCGTATAAAAAACCCGGCATATGCCGGGCTTGTGGTCATTCATACCGACTAACGGCGAGCGCGAACAATCTGGTATTTGCGCGTCAGGTATTCCACCGGCGCGCTCCAGATGTGCACGAGGCGCGAGAACGGGAACAACAGGAACAGCGTCATGCCCAGTACCAGATGGACGCGGAAAATAAACGCCACGCCGTCCAGGTATTCCGAGGCGCCGCCGCGGAAAGTCACCACATGCTGCGCCCAGTTCACCAGCTTCATCATTTCGCTGCCGTCCATATGCTGAGCGGAGAACGGGATGGTGCCCAGCCCCAGCGCACACTGGAGCATCAGCAGGCTAAGGATCAGGATATCGGCCCCCGTAGTCGTGGCGCGAACGCGCGGGCTGAACAGGCGACGCTTCAGCAGCAGCAGGCCACCCACCAGCGTCATCACGCCGCTGGCGCCTCCGGCAAACATGGCCATTTTCTGTTTAATTTCCAGCGGTAAAAACGCCTCGTACATCCAGTGCGGCGTCAGCATGCCGAGGAAATGCCCGGCAAAGATCCCAAGAATGCCGAAATGAAACAGGTTTGACGCCAGGTTCATGCCCTTACGATCCAGCATCTGGCTGGACGCCGCACGCCAGGTGTACTGCCCGTAGTCATAGCGAAGCCAGCTGCCAATCAGGAAAACGGCACCACATACGTACGGGTAGATGTCAAAGAAGAAGACGTTGAGAAAATGCATTATTTCCCTCCTGCTATATTCAGGTACTGCGGAGCCACCGCCCCGGCAAAACGACGCTGGTGCGCGGTAATTTCGGTCTCTCCGCAGCTGTCATCGGCCATGAATTTCACCTGCTCCTCTTCCCACACCGCATCCAGCGCCTGGGGCGTGTCGTCGCGCGCTTCGTTAGCAATTTGCCGGCGAACGGTTTCCACGCTGACGTCGCTTTCAGCCAGAGCAATCAGCAGATCAAACAACAGCGCATAGTCGCTCTCACGCTGCTTCAGGCGAGCGCTGAGCAAAGCCAGGATCGGCGCGATGTCCTGCAGCCCGCCCTGTGCTTCCCCAGGCGTGCGCTGGGACAGATATTCCAGGTACAGCGGCAGATGATCCGGCAGCTCGTGGCTGTCAATCTCCAGCCCCGCCTGCTGATACTGGTTCATCAGGTTAACCATCGCCTGGCCGCGGTCGCGCGATTCCCCGTGAACGTGCTCGAACAGCAGCAGCGAAGTGGCCCTGCCCCGGTCAAACAACTCGCTGTAGCTTGATTGCGCGTCCAGCAGCTCCCGGTGACAGAGTGCGTCGATAAATCCATCCAGGCTGGCGCGCTGCACTTCCGTCAAGGCATCGCTCCGGGCCAGCGCCTCATGCAGCTCCTGATGATGCTGCCACAGGGCAGCATCCGGGTACTCCAGCAGGCGGGAGATAATCAGTAGTTCAATCATGGATGCGGCTCCGTTTTGCTCGAGACGTCGATAGCGTCAATCCGGCGGCTGTTGAACAGATTGAATTTGGTGTCGCTGCCGTGACAGCCGTCGCCGAAGCTAAAGCCGCAGCCGCTGTGCTCAGGGAAAGAGTTCTCAGCCAGCTCGCGATGGCTGGTCGGCACCACAAAACGATCTTCGTAGTTAGCGATAGCCAGGTAGCGGTACATCTCCTGCGCCTGAGCTTCGGTTAGCCCCACCTCTTCCAGCGCGCGCGTGTCGATCACGCCTTCAACGGTTTCAGCACGTTTGTAGTGTCGCATCGCCATCATGCGTTTCAGCGCCCGCAGCACCGGCGCGGTGTCCCCGGCAGTCAGCAGGTTGGCCAGGTACTCCACCGGAATACGCAGGCTTTCCACGTCAGGCAGAATGCCGGTGTGCGGCAGCTGGCCTGCATCGCTTGCGGACTGAATCGGCGACAGCGGCGGCACGTACCAGACCATCGGCAGCGTGCGGTATTCCGGATGCAGCGGCAGGGCCAGCTTCCAGTCCATCGCCATTTTGTACACCGGCGACTGCTGAGCCGCCGTAATCACGCCCTGCGGGATCCCGTCTTTCAGCGCCTGCGCAATAACCGCCGGATCGTTCGGATCGAGGAACACATCCAGCTGACGCTGATACAGATCTTTCTCGTTTTCCGTGCTGGCCGCCTGTTCGATCGCATCGGCGTCATACAGCAACACGCCGAGGTAGCGAATACGCCCTACGCAGGTTTCGGAACAAACCGTTGGCATCCCCGCTTCAATGCGCGGGTAACAGAAGATGCACTTCTCGGACTTGCCGCTTTTCCAGTTGAAGTAGATTTTTTTGTATGGGCAGCCGGTGATGCACATCCGCCAGCCGCGACATTTATCCTGGTCAATCAGGACAATGCCGTCTTCCTCACGCTTGTAGATAGCGCCGCTCGGGCAGGTCGCGACGCAGGCCGGGTTCAGGCAGTGTTCGCACAGGCGCGGCAGGTACATCATGAAGGTGTTTTCGAACTGGCCGTACATCGCCTTTTGCATATTGACGAAGTTCTGGTCCTGCGCGCGCTTTTCAAATTCGCCGCCGAGCAGCTCTTCCCAGTTCGGGCCAGCTTCGATTTTATTCATCCGCTGGCCGGTAATCAGCGAGCGAGGCCGGGCAACCGGCTGCGCTTTGCTGCCCTCCGGCGCGGTGTGCAGGTTCTGGTAGTCGTAATCAAACGGCTCGTAATAATCATCGATGCCCGGTAAGTGCGGGTTAGCGAAGATTTTCCCCAGCAGCATCGCGCGGTTGCCCATGCGGGGCTGCAGCTTGCCGTTAATTTTGCGGATCCAGCCGCCCTTCCATTTTTCCTGGTTCTCCCAGTCGTTTGGGTAGCCCAGGCCAGGCTTGGTTTCCACGTTGTTAAACCACGCGTACTCGGTTCCTTCGCGGCTGGTCCAGACGTTTTTGCAGGTCACCGAGCAGGTATGGCAGCCGATGCATTTGTCCAGATTCAGCACCATGCCAATTTGTGAACGAATTTTCATTTTACGCTCTCCTGTACCTGGTCATTGCCTTCGCCGTCTAACCAGTTAATCTCTTTCATCTTGCGAACCACCACGAATTCATCGCGGTTAGAACCGACCGTGCCGTAATAGTTAAAGCTGTAGGCCAGCTGGGCGTAGCCGCCAATCATGTGGGTTGGCTTCAGCGTAATACGGGTCACCGAGTTATGGATGCCGCCGCGCTGGCCGGTGATTTCAGAGCCCGGCAGGTTCATGATGCGTTCCTGCGCGTGGTACATCATCGTCATTCCGGCAGGCACACGCTGGCTCACCACCGCGCGGGCCGTCAGCGCCCCGTTTTTGTTAAACACTTCAACCCAGTCGTTATCCGCGATGCCGATTTCTTTAGCATCGGCTTCGCACAGCCAGATAATTGGCCCCCCGCGCCCCAGCGTCAGCATCAACAGGTTGTCGCTGTAGGTGGAGTGGATGCCCCACTTCTGGTGCGGCGTCAGGAAGTTAAGCGCTTTTTCCGGGTTGCCGTTAGACTTGTGGCCCATCATGCCGTCCACGGAACGGGTATCAATTGGCGGACGGTACACCACCAGGCTTTCGCCAAAGTCGCGCATCCACTGGTGATCCTGATAAAGCTGCTGGCGGCCGGACAGGGTCCGCCACGGGATAAGCTCGTGTACGTTGGTATAGCCCGCGTTGTAGGACACATGTTCATCTTCGAGGCCGGACCAGGTTGGGCTGGAGATGATTTTGCGCGGCTGAACCTGAATGTCGCGGAAGCGAATCTTCTCTTCTTCTTTCGGCAATGCGAGGTGCGTGTGGTCGCGTCCGGTAAATTCACCGAGCGCGGCCCAGGCTTTCACCGCCACCTGGCCGTTGGTTTCCGGCGCAAGGCTGAGCACAACTTCGGCGGCGTCAATGGCCGTGTTGATCATCGGC
This sequence comes from Enterobacter sp. Cy-643, assembly GCF_011752815.1. Taxonomy (GTDB): domain Bacteria; phylum Pseudomonadota; class Gammaproteobacteria; order Enterobacterales; family Enterobacteriaceae; genus Cedecea. Next base: position 1,060,289 of record NZ_VWWV01000001.1, on the reverse strand, counting down.
TGGCCTTTGGCCGGGCCGTCGGTCTTCACATAGTTGAGCTTGCGCAGGAACTCGACTTCTTTCTCGGTATTCCAGCTAATGCCTTTCCCGCCGTTGCCGATTTTTTCCAGCAGCGGCCCCACGGAGGTAAAGCGTTCGTAGGTCGCCGGATAGTCGCGCTCAACCACCATAATATGCGGCGCGGTTTTGCCCGGAATCAGGTCACATTCGCCCTTTTTCCAGTCCATCACGCCATACGGCTGCGCCAGTTCTGCGGCGGAATCGTGCTGAATCGGCAGCGTCACAATATCGGTCTCTTTGCCGAGGTGGCCGACGCAAACTTCCGAGAATTTCTTCGCGATGCCTTTGTAGATCTCCCAGTCGCTTTTCGACTCCCAGCAAGGATCGACGGCAGCGGAGAATGGATGAATAAACGGATGCATATCCGAAGTATTCAGATCTTCTTTCTCGTACCAGGTGGCCGTTGGCAGCACGATATCGGAATACAGGCAGGTGCTCGACAGGCGGAAATCCAGGGTGACAACCAGATCCAGCTTGCCGTCCAGGCCGTTATCAACCCACTCCACCTCTTCCGGCATCAGCCCGCCTTCCTGGCCCAGGTCTTTCCCCTGAATACCGTGCTCGGTGCCCAGCAGGTATTTGAGCATGAACTCATGCCCCTTCCCGGAAGAGCCCAGCAGGTTAGATCGCCAGATAAACATATTGCGCGGGTGGTTATAGCCGGAGTCCGGCTGCTCCGCCGCAAAGCGAATCCCGCCGGATTTAAGCTGTTCAACGGTGTAATCCACCGGCGACATTCCGGCCTCTTTCGCCCGGTCAGCAATACGCAACGGGTTAGTGCCAAGCTGCGGCGCAGACGGCAACCAGCCCATGCGCTCGGCGCGCACGTTGAAATCGATTAAATGGCCGGTATAGCGGGACTTATCCGCCAGCGGTGACAGGAACTCGTCCGCCGTCACCGTCTCGTAGCGCCACTGGCTGGAGTGGTTATAGAAGTAGGAGGTGCTGTTCATGTGGCGCGGCGGGCGCTGCCAGTCGAGGGCAAACGCCAGCGGCATCCAGCCGGTCTGCGGACGCAGTTTTTCCTGACCGACGTAGTGGCCCCATCCGCCGCCGCTCTGCCCGATGCTGCCGCAGAAGATCAGCATATTGATAAGCCCACGGTAGGCCATATCCATATGGAACCAGTGGTTCACGCCCGCGCCAACGATAATCATCGAGCGACCATGGGTTTTGTCTGCGTTATCCGCGAACTCACGGGCAATGCGCACGATATCCTGGCGAGGCACGCCGGTGATCTGCTCGGCCCAGGCTGGCGTGTAGGCCTTCATTTCGTCGTAGCTGCTGGCGCAGTTTTCATCGCTCAGGCCGCGATCCAGGCCGTAGTTGGCCATAGTGAGATCGTAGACCGTTGCCACCAGCACGCTCGAGCCGTCCGCAAGCTGCAGCCGTTTTACCGGCAGCTTATGCAGCAGCACGTCTTTCAGTTTGACGTTTTCGAAATGGGCGGTGCTCTCGCCGCCAAAATACGGGAAGCCCACCTCGGCAACTTCATCATGGCTGCCAAGCAGGCTCAGGCGCAGCGCAGTTTCTTCTCCGGTGCTGCCGTCGCGCTGCTCGAGATTCCACTTGCCCTTCTCGCCCCAGCGGAAACCGATGGACCCGTTCGGGGCGACCAGTTCACCGGACTGTTCAGCCAGCGCGACGGTTTTCCACTGCGGATTATTTTCCTGCCCGAGACTATCAACCAGGTCCGCCGCACGCAGCAGATTCGCTGGCGCATAGAAGCCGTCACGCGCTTCCAGCGTCACCAGCATCGGCATATCGGTGTAGCGGCGAACGTAGTCGGTGAAGTACTGGCTTGGTTTGTCGAGATGGAACTCGCGCAGCATAACGTGGCCCATCGCCATCGCCATCGCAGCATCCGTCCCCTGCTTCGGCGCCAGCCACTGGTCACACAGCTTGGAGATTTCCGCATAGTCCGGCGTTACCGCTACTGTTTTGGTGCCTTTGTAACGAACTTCGGTGAAGAAGTGGGCGTCCGGGGTACGCGTCTGCGGAACGTTAGAGCCCCAGGCGATGATGTAACCGGCGTTGTACCAGTCAGCGGACTCAGGCACGTCAGTCTGCTCGCCCCAGGTTTGCGGAGACGCTGGCGGCAGGTCGCAGTACCAGTCGTAGAAGCTCATGCAGGTGCCGCCGATAAGCGACAGATAGCGGGTGCCTGCGGCGTAAGAAACCATCGACATGGCCGGGATCGGCGAGAAGCCGGTGATGCGGTCCGGGCCGAAAGTTTTCGCGGTGTAAACGTTCGCCGCCGCAATCAGTTCGTTAACCTCTTCCCAGGTCGAGCGAACAAATCCCCCGCGGCCGCGGGCCTGTTTGTAACTTTTGGCTTTGTCGGGATCGTTAATGATCGATGCCCAGGCTTCAACCGGATCGTTATGCTGCGTTTTCGCTTCGCGCCACAGTTTGATCAGGCGTTTACGCATCTGCGGGTACTTCAGACGGTTGGCGCTGTAGAGATACCATGAGTAGCTTGCCCCGCGCGGGCAGCCGCGAGGTTCGTGATTGGGCATATCCGGACGGGTACGCGGGTAGTCCGTTTGCTGGGTTTCCCAGGTCACCAGGCCGCTTTTGACATAAATCTTCCAGCTACAGGAGCCGGTACAGTTCACGCCGTGCGTGGAGCGTACCACTTTGTCATGCTGCCAGCGCTGGCGATACCCTTCTTCCCAGTCGCGATTGGTATCGAGTAGCTGGCCGTGTCCATTGGCAAAGGTTTCGCCCTTTTGCCTGAAATAACGAAACCGGTCGAGGAACTTGCTCATCGGGATACTCCTGATGTGGAGCCTGGTGGCTCTTCTGGTGAAATCGACATTGCTTGATGCCCGAGACGGTAACGCCTCGAAAGCTGGGGATTTTTGATAACGATCAACTGCTCCCGGTGTGGTTTTTGGCTGCCCGTTGGCCTCTACCACCAAAGTGTAACGCCAGCAAGATAATTAACTTGCTGAATATAAAAACAAAAAACCAAAAACCTATCGGAGAAGGAGTAGCGATTAGTCGGGTTTGGGTATTAAGGGGTAGGCGGCGAATTAACCATCGCTGCAAACGTAACGGGCAAAAAAAAGCGCGGGCGAAGCCGCGCAAAGGGATACCAAAAAGGTCAAAGCATTAGCGTGAGGATTTCCGGCCATAAACGGCCCAGGTAATAACCACACACACAATGTAAAAGACGAGGAACAGCTTCATCGCCCCGGCAGGCGAGCCGGTGAGCGCCAGGGAAGTGCCGAAAGCTTTAGGGATAAAGAACCCGCCGATGGCCCCAATAGCCGAAATAAAGCCCAGCGCTGCGGCGGTATCCGTGGCGGCTTCCCGAAGGGCGACTTCCTCGCTGCCACCGGCGGCTTTTACTCTGTCCATTGTCAGCTTGCGGAAAATCACGGAGATCATCTGGAAAGTGGAGCCACTGCCCAGCCCGGCCGTCAGGAACAGCATCAGGAACACGCCGAAGAAGGCGATAAAACTCCCGCCCTGTCCGTTCGTTGGTAATGTGGTGAAAAGCAGCGCGCTGAATATTGCCATCAGGATAAAGTTGTACAGCGAAACGCGCGTCCCGCCCCAGCGGTCGGAAATCGCCCCACCGGCCGAACGCGCCAGGGCGCCAAACAGCGGGCCAAAGAAGGCAAAATGCAGAATATTGACCTCCGGGAACTGGGTTTTAGACAGCATCGCAAACCCGGCAGAAAAACCGATAAACGAGCCAAATGTCGCCAGGTAGAGCAGCCCCAGAATCCAGAGATGGCCGCGTTTGAGCACCGGCAGCTGCTCACGCAGGGAGGCTTTCGACGCCGAAAGATCGTTCATTCCGAACCAGGCTGCCAGGGTGAAAACGGCCAGAAACGGCACCCAGATCCACGCGGCATTTTCCAGAAACAGCATTGTGCCGTCGCCCTGTGCCACGCCTTTACCGCCAAAAACGGCAAACATCGACAGGGAGATGACGAGTGGGGCGACAAGCTGCATCACGCTCACACCCATATTTCCCAGCCCGCCGTTAATCCCCAGCGCACCGCCCTGCTTTGCCTTCGGGAAGAAGAAGCTGATGTTTGCCATGCTGGAGGCAAAGTTCGCCCCGGCAAAACCGCACAGTAGCGAGATACAGATGAAGGTGTTAAACGAGGTGCTGGTGTCCTGCACGGCAAAGCCCAACCAGACACAGGGCACGATCAAGATCCCCGTACTGAATGCCGTCCATCGACGCCCGCCAAAAACAGGCACCATAAACGAATACGGCACGCGCAGCAGCGCGCCGGAAACAGAAGGTAACGCCGTGAGCATAAACAGCTGATCGGTGGTGAACGTAAAGCCGACCTTATTCAAATTCACCGCCACCGCGCTGAACAGCATCCAGACGCAGAACGCCAGCAGCAGGCTTGGGACGGAGATCCACAGGTTGCGGCTGGCGATCCGGTGACCCTTTTGCTGCCAGAACTGCGGGTCTTCCGGCCGCCAGTCGGTAATCAGTGCGCCCGACGACTTCTCGGTAACGGGAGACTGTGACATAAACACCTCATTTCGTGTGAGTAAATGCCGCAACCTTAGGGTTCCTGCGTCGAGATTAGTTGATGTAAATCAAGGGATAATCTATCTCTCCGGCGGGAAAAAATGCCCCCTCATTCTTTGTGAGTAATCTTCCTGTAAAAAAATAACGTGATTTTTCACACCCCTGCGGGACTTGCTGCCGACCGATCCCAACGTTCTGCCACCTTTGACAATTTAGGGGTAATCCTTAGGGGGTATGGGTATACTCCAGGTGTTGGCCGAAAATAGCGCCACTCGTCATCTTCCCCGTTTCAGGAGCCCGTACGCCAATGCTAAAACGCCTGCTTTCTCCGCTTTCGCTGGTCAATCAGCTCGCGCTGGTTGTCATGCTGCTGGCGATTTTAAGCGTGGCGGGAATGGCGATGGCCGGCTGGCTGGCCCAGGGGATTTCGGGCAATGCCCACGCGATCAACAAAACGGGCTCCATGCGCATGCAGAGCTACCGTCTGCTGGCGGCCATACCGCTGACGGAGCAGGACAAGGTATTGCTGCGAGAAATGGAGCAGACCACCTGGAGCGACGATCTCCGCCTTGCCGCCGAGCGCGACGGGCAGCAGGCCAGGCTTCGGCAGCTACAGGATTACTGGCGCATCACGCTTGAACCTGCGCTCATTGCTGCCCAAACGCCTCAGCAGGTAAAACCCGCCGTCGCCCATTTTGTCGCCAGCATTGATGAACTGGTCAGCTCCTTCGACCGCACCACCGAGATGCGTCTGCATCACGTCATTTTGCTGCAGCAGGGTATGGCGGTGTTACTCGGACTATTGATCGTCTTTACCCTGATTTGGTTACGCAAAAGATTACTCCGTCCGTGGCGTCAGCTGCTGGCGATGGCCACGGCCATTGGCCAGCGGGACTTCACCCAGCGCGTGAATGTCCGGGGGCGCGACGAAATGGCCACGCTTGGCAGCGCGCTCAACAGCATGTCCTGCGAGCTGGCGCAAAGCTACGCCGTGCTCGAGCGGCGCGTCAGGGAGAAAACCGCCGGGCTGGAGCTAAAAAACCAGATGCTCACCTTCCTCTATGAGGCGAACCGCCGGCTGCATGCGCAGGCGCCGCTGTGCCAGCGTATTTCCCCCGTACTGAGCGAACTCCAGGTTTTAACCCCGCTGCTGGGCATCGTGCTGCGGGTGTACGAGTACGAAGATGAAGAGAATTATCAGGAATACACGTTCCAGCCGGACGCGCACTGCGATGCCCGGGGCTGCCAGCTGTGTCCGGATGCCGGCGCAGCGCTGCCGCAGGACACCACCACGCTGAAATGGCGTCTCACCGATAATCATCTTCACTACGGCCTGGTGCTGGCCCAGCTTCCGTTGGGCAGAACGCTGACAGAAGACCAGCAGCAGCTTATCGCCACGCTGATGGAGCAGCTCACCGCCACGCTCGCCATGGAGCGCCAGTATGAGCACCAGCAGCAGTTAGTGGTGATGGAGGAGCGATCGGCCATTGCCAGGGAATTGCATGACTCCATTGCCCAGTCGCTTTCCTGTATGAAGATGCAGGTCAGCTGCCTGCAAATGCAGGGCAAAGCGCTGCCGGAGGAGAGCCGGACGCTACTGGAGCAAATTCGCGGCGAGTTAAATACCTCATGGCGGCAGCTGCGTGAGCTGCTCACCACCTTCCGCCTTAAGCTCACGGAGCCTGGCTTACGCCCGGCGCTCGAGGCCAGTTGCCAGGAGTTCAGCGACAAACTGGGCTTCCCGGTGACGCTGGACTACCAGCTCCCGCCGCGCCTGGTCCCCTCCCACCAGGCTATCCATCTCGTGCAGATTGCGCGAGAGGCGCTGAACAACAGCTTGAAACATGCGTCAGCGAGCGCCTGCGGTATTAGCGTCACTCGCCACGGAAATCAGGTTCGCCTTGCGGTGTGGGACAACGGGCGCGGTATTTCCGGCAGCGGCGAGCGCAGCAATCATTACGGCCTTATTATCATGCGCGACCGCGCTCAAACCTTGCAGGGTGACTGCCAGGTTCGCCCCCGCCCCTGCGGCGGCACCGAAGTGGTCGTTAATTTTATCCCCGAAGCACCGCTTTCTTCCGTAACAAGGAGCGAAGAATGAGTCATCAGGAAGCAGCAACCATTTTGCTGATAGACGATCATCCCATGATGCGTACCGGCGTTAAGCAGCTGATCAGCATGGCGCCAGAGCTGGCCGTCGTCGGCGAGGCCGGCAGCGGCGAACAGGGCGTGCAGCTTGCCGAAGCGCTCGATCCAGACCTGATTCTGCTCGACCTCAACATGCCCGGCATGAACGGGCTGGAAACGCTCGACTGCCTGCGCGAAAAAGCGCTGTCAGGCCGCATTGTGGTGTTTACCGTTTCGAATCATGAGGAAGACGTGGTCACCGCCCTTAAGCGCGGCGCGGATGGCTATTTACTGAAAGACATGGAGCCGGAAGACTTGCTCAAAGCCCTGCAGCAGGCCGCGGCGGGGGAAATGGTTCTCAGCGAAGCGCTGACGCCAGTATTAGCCGCAAGCCTGCGCGCCAACCGCGCCACTTCCGACCGCGACATTAATCAGCTTACGCCCCGGGAACGCGATATCCTGAAGCTGATCGCTCAGGGCCTGCCTAACAAGATGATCGCCCGTCGCCTGGATATCACCGAAAGCACGGTGAAGGTGCACGTCAAACACCTGCTGAAAAAAATGAAGCTCAAGTCCCGGGTGGAAGCGGCCGTTTGGGTTCACCAGGATCGTATTTTTTAGCGCCGGTTACTCCCCCGGCAGCAAGTCATAGCGTGGATCGCTTTCGGGGGCAATCAGCAACGGCGCCGCGGGTTTGAGCACAATCTCATTCGACGTGACGCGCTGCCCCTTTTCATCTTCCACGGTGACCGACAGGCGATATTCATTTGCGGCACCTGCCTGCCACGCAGGCAAAATAAGACTCCAGCCGTCGACGCTGAGCGGCTGTGTCGGCGGTGTCAGGCTGAGCGCCTGAGAATCCCCTTGCCATACCAGCCGCCGGATGCCGTGCGTCGCTTTAACCTGCAGCTTAAGCAAAACCGTTTCTCCCGGCTGCAGCTGCCACGGCGGCGTCGCCAGGAATACCGACAGCGTTTTACGCTGGCGGAACTGTATTACCGGGACGGACTCGCGCTCAACGCTATCGTAGCGGCTGCCGCGCAGAGAGCTGGTCGCGGCTACTTCGTCCGCCGAGAGCTGCTTCTGCAGCGGCACGCCGAAACGATAATTCAGCTTGAGTCCCAGGTTTTCCTGCGCGACGCCGCTTTCACCCTGCTTATGCTGGGCCGTGAACGTAATCAGCGGCACGGGCGTGTAGTTGATGCCCATCGTCACCGCGACAGGATTTCGGTACCCGCTATCGCTGTCGAAGAGCGTGACGTTGTCACCAAAGTATTGCTCGAAGCTAAGACTGGTAAAAATATGCCGATAAAACGGCAGCCAGGCCTGCGCCGTGACGTCATAGCCCCGGGCCAGGCGCTGCTCAAGCGTTTCGGTTTGCCCGCGCCAGCCGTTCAGCGGCTGGTAATAATTGGCCGAAAGCCGCAGGTATTCGCCCCAGGCTTCGGCGCCAAATCCCGCCCGCTGGCGCTGCGTTGTCAGCTGGTTATCGTAGAAGGAGTTGTAGCCCAGCAGCCAGCTTCCGGCCACCCAGCGCTGCCCCAGCCCGAGGTTACCGGTGGTGCCATTTTTTTGCTGGCTGAAGCCGAGCTGGCTCCAGGTCAGATAGCGGCTATTGTCCTGCCAGGGCGTGAAAAGCGCGCCATTGCTGCCCTTCCAGCTCCCGTGCTCATCCACCCGTAAGTTGACGCTGGCTTTGCCCCAGGGGGAAAGCAAAGCCTGGGTCTCATCGGTCACTTTGTCGGCCAGTAAATCTCTCAGGCTGGTAAAAGCGAACAGTCGCGCCTGCTCGCCGGTGTCCAGCCCGTTATCCACCATGCTGTCTTCGCCAAACTTCTTCGCCATTGCGGCAATCCGGCGCGCAGCGGCATCGGTTTCAGGTGAAAGCCCCATGTTCGGCAAGTCATCAGCGGGAGAAGAGAAAGAATTTTGGGCCGCGGGAACAACGTTGTTTGAGGTACTCATTGCCCCTCCCGGACGAGGGAGCAAACAACACAAGGTTAAAAGCGGAATGGCAAATCTAGGCATCGATTAATGATAACACACTGGTTTTGCTCTTAACCTGCTCGGGTCGCATACGTGTACGACTCCAGGATTAATCCTGCTTTTACGGGCATAAATCATACCCGGAGATAACTCAGGACGATACACTGCTTCTTACGCTCAGCGTTATCATCAAGGAGAAACCCATGCAGAAGATAGTCATTATTGCCAACGGGGCGGCTTACGGCAGCGAATCGCTTTTTAACAGTTTACGGCTGGCCATCGCCCTGCGCGACCAGGAGCCACAGCCAGAGGTAAGACTGTTCCTGATGTCCGATGCGGTTACCGCTGGCCTGCGCGGTCAAAAGCCAGCGGAGGGATACAACATTCAGCAGATGCTCGAGATTCTCACCGCGCAGGGCGTGCCGGTGAAGCTCTGTAAAACCTGTACCGACGGGCGCGGGATCACCAGCCTGCCGCTCATTGAAGGCGTCGCCATCGGGACGCTCGTTGAGCTTGCCGAATGGACTTTAGCGTCGGACAAAATCCTCACCTTCTAATTATTTCGGCGCGGGAATATTATTTGCTTATACCCTCTCCCGCGCCATCAAGTTACCTGCAGCTGTTGCCGATATTTTGCTTAGGACAACACAGCAGCAGGATAATAATTATGGTTAGATCTCTTCGTACACGTCTTCTTTTAGTCACGGCAATTTGCCTGGTCTCAGCTTTATGTCTCAACACCTTCATTAACTACGCCGTCACCAGCCACGATAACCAACGTGCCATCACCGACACGCTTACCAGCACCAGCCTGAGCCATTCCGTCGCTATCGGCGACTGGGTCAGCGGTAAAATGGCAATCGTCAGCTCTCTGGAAAGCGCCGCGCTAAGCGAAGATCCCATCCCGATCTTTACTCAACTGGCCAAAGCCGGCGGTTTTACCAATATCTACGTAGGCTATGCGAATAAAACCGCAAAATTCTCTGACCCGACGGGAGTCCCGGCCGACTTCGACCCAACCGGACGCCCGTGGTATCAGCAGGTGGTGAAAGACGACGCCCCCGTCGTCACCGTCCCTTATGTGGATGCCGGTACCGGGAAACTGGTCGTGACTTTTGCCGTGCCCATTAAACAGAATGGCAGTCTTAAAGCCGTCGTCGCCGGAGATGTGGCGATGGACAGTGTGGTGGCTAACGTGCGCAGCATTCATCCTACGCCCGCCAGCAGCGGGCTGTTGATCAATAGTGATGGAACGTTGATTGCTGGTCAGGACCCCGCGCTCACGCTGAAGGCCTTTTCTGATGCCGTTCAACAGGCCGACTTAGCCCGGTTGCTCGGCGATACGCATCGTTCCGACGGTATCATCGGCGGAGAAAATAAGCAGCTGATGGCTACGCCGATTGCCGGTACGCACTGGTATCTGGTCGTGGCCCTCGACGAGCATGATGCCACTTCCGGGATGCGTGCATTACTGAAGGCATCCGCCATCGCCCTGCTGGTGTTGGTGCTAATTTCTGGCGCGATTGTGCATCTGCTGATTAGTAAGGTGATGAGCCGCCTCGGGACGATTCGCGACGGGATGCGCGCCATCAGCAACGGCACAAACGATCTGTCGCAGCGATTACCGGAAACGGGTCACGATGAAGTGACGGAGATAGCTCACGCCTTTAACGCCTTCAGCGACAAGCTGGGCGTGGTGATGACCCAGCTCAGGGATTCCAGTGCCTCGGTAAAAGTTGCCGCCAACGAGATTGCCGCAGGGAATCAGGAACTTTCTGCCCGCACGGAGAAGGCGGCATCCAGCCTGCGAGAAACAGCCAGCGCCGTAGAGCAGATCACCGCCTCCGTCGCCAACTCAACGGCCTCAGCCACCCAGGCCAACGCTCAGGCCCACAGCGCCGGTGAGGCCGCCGAACGCGGGGGCGAAGTGGTATCGAAGGTCATTACCACCATGCAGGCCATTGAGCTGGCCTCCGGCAAGATTGGCGATATTACTGGCGTCATTGACAGCATCGCTTTCCAGACCAACATCCTGGCGCTAAATGCCGCCGTTGAGGCCGCCCGGGCCGGTGAACAAGGCCGGGGATTTGCCGTAGTCGCTGGCGAAGTGCGCAACCTCGCCAGCCGCAGCGCACAGGCGGCGAAGGAGATCAAGAGCCTGATCGACTCCACCACCGCAAGCGTTGCCGATGGGTCGCTTTACGTACGTCAGGCCGGTGAGGCGATGGACGACATTGAACGAAGCGTCGGCAGCGTTTTGGTCATCATGCGCGAGATAACCCTTTCGACCGACGAACAGATGAAAGGCATTCAGGAGATTAACCACGCGGTCACCCATCTGGACAATATGGTGCAGCAAAACGCTGAGCTGGTGGTGGAATCCGCGGCGGCGGCGGGTGCCTTGCAAAGTCAGGCGGGAGAGTTAGCGGAAACCGCGGGACATTTCCGTATTTAATGATGCGCCGGCGGGCGTTTGCCAACGAAACGCCCGTCAGCTGAAAGGTTTCAGGAACATTGTGATTATTGTTTAATCGTTGCGGCATTTTTTGATCAGCATCAGCATTTACAACGCCAGGCTCTGGTGTGATGCCATGAGTGATTTGTGAACAACATCACGTACCAGGAGAACACCTTTGGGGGACCAACGGGCCATGTTTGATGCGGAAGTGGAGTGAAAAATGCCTGTAGTAAAAGCCAGTCTAACACTTTTTGGTGGCGATACCGTAGTGGTTCGCTGTTCGAATAACTGTCATATCCATTTGATGTGCGACTCAGACAAGCGAGGTAGCCCGGAGGCCGACGTGCTAAGCGTGCAAAATCGCCAGTCGGCCTATATTGCCGTGCCCTACAGCGGAACCTGGAAGGTGCTGATTGACAGCCACTCGCAGTCGCTGGAGCACTCCATCAGTTTTGTTCCAGCATAAAAAATTGAGGCCACCCTAAGGTGGCCTTCGTTTTATGCGAAACCAGGCTGCAGTCCGCTTTCATCCTCACGCCCGTTCAGCCAGGCTCGCACCTGGTTTGCCAGTTCAGACATACGGTCATCCTTCATCCCGTGCTTTTTCATTTCCTGCTCGAGAGAGAAAAGATACTGCGCATTGGTGCCCAGCGGACCACTGGCAGAAGCGATCAGCGGCGCGATAGTTTCAGCCCGGGTATCCGCCTCATAAAGCGGGTGACGCGGGTCCATGATGAACACCAGCGCGTTGACAGTCCGTCCATCATCCAGCTCGAGTTTGCACCAGGTTGGCAAATAACAGCCGGTGATCATCTCCCGCTTCCAGACCAGCGTTAGCTCGTCCTCCAGGCCTGCCTCCGGCAGCCGGTAAGCCAGCCCGGTTGTTCTGCCGCCCTCTTTGAGCGCGAGCATACGTCCGGGGCGGCAGGCGGTTCCGCGCCCCGCCGTCAACCGCAGGCAAAATGCACGATGCCAGCCCACCAGCATGCCTGGGGCTGACTCTTCAAATTCAAAAGCCGGGTTCCACATCAGTGAACCGTAACCAAAGAGCCATACAGGACTTTGGTCTGGGCGACAAGCGAGCGTGGCGGCCAGAGATGCCGAACGCTGCTCAGGGGACCACAGTAACGATTCCTCAATGGCACCAAAAGCCGTCTTACAATCCGCTTTCATTAAGAAATCACGCGTTAACACGATATACCTCCGCCACTGCTTGCTTCCGTGCGACTGCACACGCTGCGCCTTCCCGGCATTTATTGACAACTTTTGCCTACTAATAGAGCAATATATCAAGACCATAAGCAATTCACCGCGCGCTGGCAAGCATGATAGCGATCACAAAACAGATAAATTGTCATTTTTTCTTGCCAGACTGATGTGTGTTACCCTGTCGTCACTAAATTAGTCACACATAATGGAGGGTTAATTTTCATAACACTTCTTTTTGTAAACAATGTACTCGCCCGTTACTCTATCTCTAACATACTGATTTCGCGCTCAGGTTGTGATTTTCATGCCAATACCCGGAACAAACGCCGTAAAAAACAACGGTTATTTGATTGAATTAAATTCATATCGATATGTTTTATTTAAATTAAATAAAGAATACACGCCGTTTTGGTGCCCCAGACTTAAATTTAAATAAATGCCGTAAAAATAAGTAAATTTTTAACTAAAAGTAACGGTTTTTTGCTAGTTTATATGACTTCAAAAACCTGACTATAATGATCAAAACAGGTTATCGCCTGCAGAGATGGAGAAGTTGAATGACAAAAACACAACATGAGGCGGTAAAAACCCGCCACAAGGAGAGTTCTCTCATTTTCCCGGTACTGGCACTGGCGGTACTGGCGATATGGGGGTCAAGCCAGTCCCTGCCGGTGGTTGTCGGCATCAATATCTTGGCGCTGGTCGCCATTCTGGGCAGTGCCTTTAGCGTTGTTCGCCACGCGGACGTGCTGGCGCACCGTCTGGGTGAACCCTACGGCTCACTGATTTTGAGCCTGTCGGTCGTTATTCTTGAAGTTAGTCTGATTTCCGCGCTGATGGCCACCGGAGATGCTGCCCCGACGCTGATGCGCGACACGCTCTATTCCATCATCATGATTGTGACCGGCGGCCTTGTGGGCTTCTCCCTGCTGATGGGCGGCCGCAAATTTGCCACGCAGTACATGAACCTGTTTGGGATTAAACAGTACCTGATCGCCCTCTTCCCGCTGGCAGTGATCGTGCTGGTGTTCCCGATGGCGCTGCCGGGCGGTAATTTCTCGCTGGGTCAGTCCCTGCTTGTGGCGCTGATTTCTGCCGCCATGTACGGCGTATTCTTGCTGATTCAGACAAAAACGCACCAGAGTCTGTTTGTTTACGAGCACGAAGATGAAGGCGACAGCGATGACCCGCATCACGGTAAGCCGTCCGCACACAGTTCGGCCTGGCATACGGCCTGGCTTATCGTCCACCTGATTGCGGTAATAGCCGTCACCAAGATGAACGCTAATCCGCTGGAGCATCTTCTGGATGCGATGGACGCTCCGGCCCAGTTCACCGGCTTCCTGGTCGCCTTGCTGATTCTGTCTCCGGAAGGTTTGGGCGCGTTAAAAGCGGTGCTGAGCAACCAGGTACAGCGCGCTATGAACCTGTTCTTCGGTTCCGTGCTCGCCACCATTTCCCTGACCGTACCGGCGGTGACGCTGATTGCCTGGTTCACCGGCAACGACCTGATTTTCTCCCTCGGCATGCCGCAGATGGTGGTGATGATGGCGGCGCTGGTCCTGTGTCAGATTTCGTTCTCCACCGGCCGCACCAACGTGCTTAACGGCACCGCGCACCTGGCGCTGTTTGCCGCCTACCTGATGACAATCTTTGCCTGAATAAACGGTAAGACTGCCTGTAAGGGCAGTCTTTGGTGTTTGCGCGCCTTCCGGTCCGAGTGAGGGCATCAGGCCACGACAGACGCATTTCGCTGCCTCCCTCAAGAGCGAAACAACGATAAAAAAACCCGCCGAGGCGGGTTTTCTTTTTTTGCAGCAGTTATTTGCTGGTATCCAGCGGCTCGAAGTTCTTCACCAGATCGTCAATCGCTTTAATCTGGGTCAGGAAAGCTTCCAGCTTCGCCAGCGGCAGCGCGGATGGGCCGTCGCAGCGCGCGTTATCCGGATCCGGGTGCGCTTCAATAAACAGGCCTGCCAGGCCAGTCGCCATGCCGGCGCGAGCCAGTTCCGTTACCTGAGCACGACGACCACTTGACGCAGCACCAAACGGGTCACGGCATTGCAGCGCGTGGGTGACATCGAAAATGACCGGCGCGCCGTTAGAGACCTGCTTCATCACGCTGAAGCCCAGCATGTCGACAACCAGGTTGTCGTAGCCGAACTGCGTGCCGCGATCGCACAGGATGATTTTGTCGTTGCCGCCTTCGGCGAATTTATCCACGATGTTGCCCATTTGGCCTGGGCTAACAAACTGTGGTTTCTTCACGTTGATGACGGCACCGGTTTTGGCCATGGCTTCAACCAGGTCGGTCTGGCGAGCCAGGAATGCGGGCAGCTGAATCACGTCAACCACATCAGCCACAGGCTGAGCCTGGTGAGCTTCATGCACGTCGGTGATGATTTTCACGCCGAAGGTCTGCTTCAGCTCCTGGAAAATCTTCATGCCTTCTTCCAGGCCCGGGCCGCGGTAGGAGTGAATGGATGAACGGTTAGCTTTATCAAAAGAGGCTTTGAACACGTACGGGATACCCAGTTTTTGGGTCACGGTCACGTAGTGTTCGCAGATACGCATCGCCAGATCGCGGGACTCCAGCACGTTCATGCCGCCAAACAGCATAAACGGCAGGTCGTTTGCGACATTGATATCGCCAATGTTAACCACTTTTTGTTTCATATGTTCGCCTTATCAGGTGTGAACTTAATGCAGGGTAATCTGCTTGTGCGCAATCGAATTGATTTGCGCCTTGATCATTTCGCTAATCGGATCTTCCGGGCACTGCTCAACAAAATAGCTCAAGTCGTTGAGCGCTACGTGCTCGCAGTCCAGCTGCGCATAAATCAGGCCGCGGTCGCGAATTTCGTACGGATCTTCCGGATTAAACTGCAGCAGCACTTCGCTGGCGCGCAGCGCCATCTCCATCTGCCGCTCCTCCATCAGCGCGGATTTGAGCGTATCCAGCAGCTTGCGGATCACCTCCGCGTTGTCCGACTCGTCCAGATCTTCGTCGAACAGCTCCGCCGTCGGGTTAATATTGCCTTTAATCCAGACTTCCAGCGTGTGTTCATCCAGCGTATCGCCGTTAAACGGATTGATAAGCCACATTTCGCCGTCCATCCAGTCGGCGCGCAGAATAAGCTGCGTGGGGAAGATCACCGGCATCAGCGGAATATCAAGCTGCTCGGCAAGCCACAGTAAAATTGCCCCAAGGGAAACCGCGCTCCCCTGACGACTTTTTAAAACGTTATCCAGCCACAGGGCGTCGGACAGGCGATACACGCCGCCTGAGTCCTTAAAGCCCCATTCGCCGTAAAAGAGTTCCAGCAGTTTTTCCAGCTGCAGGTCGGGATGCGCCCCCAGACAAATCTCTTCTTTTGCCAGGTTCACCAGCTCCCCGAGCTGGGCTTTAACTTCTGCAGTCGGGAAATCATCCCGAATCAGCTGCGAAACCAGAATCATGCCCTCACAAAGCGGCGCCTGATTAAATTCGAAATCGGCTAACGACTTCATACTTACCCCAATATCGGTATTTTAGTGGTGGCGAGTTTTATGATGATGTAGAGCACCACCAGCCCCAGCAGAAAAGCAAACCAACGAACCTGCTGGCTGCGCGGGCGTTTTCCCAGCGCGATAAAACCTAAAGCGATATAGATGATAACGCCAAACAGCTTTTCAGTCAGCCACGTTCCCTGCGGCGTAAAAGGATAGAAATGCGTAACCATAACCAGCGCAAAACCGCTGATCAATAATAACGTATCATTAACGTGCGGAACGATGCGCACCCAGCGCTTGCCGGACATCACAGACCCGCGATATTGCCACCAGTAGCGTAAAACAAACAGGCTGATTGAAATAACGACGGTGAAAATATGCAGATATTTAAGTGAGAAATAAGTCGCCAAAATGTCTGTTCCTTATTGAGTCAAAGATAGCGTCCTGACGTCAGGCGATCGTTATCGCCATAATCTTTGTAGGTTGCAACCTCGGTAAAACCGGCGTCCCCCAGCAAACGCCGCACGCTTTCGCCCTGCGTCCAGCCATGCTCCAGCACCAGCCAGCCGCCGGGTTCAAGAAAACGGCGTGAATCGTTAACCAGGGTTTCTAAATCGGCCAGGCCATGATTCTCCGCTACCAGCGCGCTTTTCGGTTCAAAGCGAACGTCACCTTCACTGAGGTGCGGATCGGCTTCGTCGATATACGGTGGATTACTGACAATCAGCACAAAGCGCTGAGCATTGAGGGCGTTAAACCAGTGACTTTGCAGCACCCTGACATTGGTTATGCCCAGGTTTTCTGCGTTCGCTTTCGCCAGCGCCACCGCCTCTGGCACCACGTCCAGCGCGGTGACATCGCAGTCAGGACGTTCGCTGGCCAGCGCCAGAGCAATAGCGCCCGTCCCGGTGCCAAGATCCAAAATTGCACACGGTGAGTCCGGCAGCCTGGTTAACGCATGTTCGACGAGGCATTCAGTATCGGGGCGAGGAATCAGCGTCACCGCAGAAACGCGCAGCGGCAGCGACCAGAACTCACGTTCGCCCACCAGGTGTGCAACCGGCTCCCCGCGCTCCCGACGGGCCAGAAGTTCATTAAGCTCGGCTTGCTGGGCTGGCGTGAGAATCGTTTCACCAAAAGCGAGGATAAACGTGCGGGATTTGCCGGTGACAAACCCCAGTAAAATCTCCGCATCCCGCTTTGGGCTTTCGCTATGCGCCAGACGCTGAACGGCCTGGCGAAGCCATGACTGAAACTCCATTAATCCTGCTCGGACAGCGCCGCGAGCTGATCGGCCTGGAACTCCTGCACAATCGGCTCGATCAGGGCGTCGATTTTCCCTTCCATCACTTCATCCAAACGGTAAAGGGTCAGGTTGATGCGGTGGTCGGTCACGCGACCCTGCGGGAAGTTGTAGGTACGGTTGCGATCGGAACGGTCGCCGGAGCCCAGCAGGTTACGGCGAGTGGAAGCTTCTTCCTGCTGACGTTTGGCGACTTCAGCAGCACGAATTCGCGCGCCCAGCACGGAAAGCGCTTTGGCTTTGTTTTTATGCTGAGAACGTTCGTCCTGGCACTCCACCACAATGCCGGTCGGCAAGTGGGTAATACGGATTGCGGAGTCGGTGGTGTTAACGTGCTGCCCACCGGCGCCTGAGGAACGGAAGGTATCGATGCGCAGGTCCGCCGGGTTAATGTCCGGCAGTTCCGCCTCTGGAATTTCCGGCATCACCGCCACGGTACACGCGGAAGTATGAATCCGCCCCTGGGATTCCGTGGCCGGAACACGCTGTACGCGATGGCCACCGGACTCAAATTTCAGGCGGCCATAGACGCCCTCGCCGCTAATTTTAGCGATCACTTCTTTGAAACCGCCGTGCTCGCCTTCGTTGGCGCTGATGATTTCAACGCGCCAGCGGCGGGCTTCAGCATAGCGGCTGTACATGCGGAACAGATCGCCGGCAAACAGCGCGGCTTCGTCCCCGCCGGTGCCGGCGCGAACTTCGACAAACGCATTGCGTTCATCGTCGGGATCTTTTGGCAGCAGCAGTACCTGAAGCTGCTGCTCCAGCTCTTCGCTGCTGGCTTTAGCTTCAGCCAACTCTTCCTGCGCCATTTCGCGCATTTCAGGGTCGCCGAGCATGCTCTCTGCGGTTTCAATGTCTTCCTGTACCTGACGCCATTGCAGGAAACAGCGCGATACATCGCTTAACTGGGCATATTCACGAGACAGGGCGCGAAAGCGGTCCTGATCGGCAATAGTCGAGGCATCGCCAAGCAGGGCCTGAACTTCTTCATGGCGCTCCTGCAAGGCTTCCAGTTTGGCAACAATAGAAGGCTTCATGGGCGGTGGTTCACCTTGTAATAAGAGTTGTGTGTGCTAATCCAGCCCGAGGCTGTTACGCAGGATTTGCAGGCGTTCGTCGTCCCCGTCACGGGCAGCCTGCGTGAGCGATTTGGTTGGGGCATGAATCAGGCGATTGGTCAGTTTCCAGGCCAGATCCTGCAGTACGGATTCCGCGTCGCCGCCCTGCTGCAGGGCGGCCAGCGCTTTGGCAGCCAGGTCGTCTCTCACCTGTTCTGCCTGACTACGGTATTCACGAATGGTCTCGGAGGCGCTTTGCGCGCGCAGCCAGGCCATAAATTCACTGCATTCCTGCGCCACGATAGTTTCAGCCTCAACCGCCGCCGCTTTGCGCTGCGCGAGGTTGCTCTGAATAATGGCCTGCAGGTCGTCCACGCTGTAAAGGTAGGCGTTCGCCAGCTTACCGACTTCGGGTTCAACGTCACGCGGTACGGCGATGTCCACCAGCAGCATCGGCTGATTCCGGCGGGCTTTAAGCGCGCGTTCCATCATGCCTTTGCCGATGATAGGCAGCGGGCTGGCGGTAGAACTGATGATGATATCGGCATCCGCCAGACGCCCGTCGATTTCACTCAGGCTAATCACTTCCGCGCCGACCTCATCGGCCAGCACCTGGGCGCGTTCTCGGGTACGGTTGGCGATAATCATTTTCTCAACTTTATGCTCGCGCAAATGGCGGGCAACCAGTTCGATGGTCTCCCCGGCGCCGACCAGCAGGACGGTAACCGAGGAAAGAGATTCAAAGATTTGCCGCGCAAGCGTACAGGCGGCAAAAGCAACGGAAACGGCGCTGGCGCCAATGTCGGTTTCGGTGCGCACGCGCTTGGCAACGGAGAAGGACTTCTGGAACATGCGCTCCAGCTCGCTGGAAAGCGAGTGGCCTTTTTGGGAGTCGGCAAAGGCTTTTTTCACCTGCCCGAGGATCTGCGGCTCGCCCAGCACCAGTGAATCCAGGCCGCTCGCCACGCGCATCAGATGGCTGACGGCGTCGTTATCGTGGTGCCAGTACAGGCTTTTACGCACTTCCTCTTCGTTGAGATTGTGGTAATCACACAGCCAGCGCACCAGCCCTTCGTGCAGGTTTTCCTGTTGCTCAACGCTCAGATATAACTCGGTTCTGTTGCAGGTCGACAACACTACTCCGCCCTGAACCATAGGCTGTTCCAGCAAACTACCCAACGCCTGGTCGAGCGTGTCTGGCGAAAACGTTACACGTTCTCGCAGCGATACCGGCGCGGTTTTGTGGTTAATTCCTAACGCTAACAGGGTCATGGAGCGGTCTGAGTAATACCGATGTTGATAAGGATTTCTGGTCGCATCATACAGGATGAGCCGAATCAATAAAAGAGAGCTTCCCCTTGTGGAGTAAGTGGATGATTTATGATTTAAGACAACATGCCCGTAGACGCCCTGCCGCCTGCCCGCTAGCATGAACGGTTGACCACAAAAATGAATTTAAGGATTTGCTGCCGCTATGTTGATGCCAAAAGCCCGCCTGATGCGCCTTCTGCCCCTTGCCAGCCTCGTCCTGGCCGCCTGTTCTGTCACCCAGCCGAGTGGTCCGGGCAAGAGTCCTGACTCGCCGCAGTGGTTAGAACACCAGCAACAAGTGCGAAAAATCACCCAGTATCAAACGCGTGGCGCTTTTGCTTATCTCTCCGATAGCCAAAAGGTATATGCCCGCTTTAACTGGCAGCAAACCGCGCCGGACCGCTACCGCCTGCTGCTGACCAACCCGCTCGGCAGCACCGAACTCGAGCTTAACGCTCAGCCGGATCGGGTTCAGCTAACCGACCGCGACGGCAAACGCTACACCGCCACAGATGCGGAAGAGATGATCGGCAAGCTGACCGGGATGCCTATTCCGCTGAACAGCCTTCGCCAGTGGATGCTCGGCCTGCCGGGCGACTCCACGGACTACAAGCTGGACGATCAGTACCGCCTGCGCGAAGTAAACTACACCCAGGGCGGCAAAACCTGGAAAGTGGTGTACAGCGATTACGACAGCAAAACCCAACCTTCCCTGCCTTCCAATATGGAACTGCGCGAAGGCGACCAGCGCATCAAGCTGAAAATGGACAGCTGGACGGTGAAATAATGATTTCGCGCTGGCCTGCTCCCGCAAAACTTAACCTGTTTCTGTACATCACCGGCCGCCGTGCCGACGGCTATCACAATCTGCAGACGCTGTTTCAGTTTCTCGATTATGGCGATACGCTCACCCTCGAACCGCGTCACGACGGCGTGATTCGACTGGTGACGCCCATTTCAGGCGTGCCTGATGAAGAAAACCTGATTGTACGCGCCGCCCGGATGCTGGTGGAATACGCGGCGGAAAAAGGCACCCTGCCCGCGGGCGCAGGGGCGGATCTCGGCGTTGAGAAACGGCTGCCGATGGGCGGTGGACTGGGCGGTGGTTCTTCCAACGCGGCAACCGTGCTGGTGGCGCTGAATCATCTCTGGCAAACCGGCTGTAGCGAAGACGAACTTGCCTCACTGGGCATTCGTCTTGGTGCCGATGTACCGGTCTTTGTCAGGGGCCACGCCGCCTTTGCTGAAGGCGTCGGTGAAATCCTGACGCCGGTTGAACCTGAAGAAAAATGGTACCTGGTTGCCCATCCGGGCGTCAGTATTCCAACGCCGATCATTTTTGGCGATCCTGACCTCCCGCGCGAAACCCCGGTCAGGTCAATTACGACGTTGCTAAAATGTGAATTTGTCAACGATTGTGAGGTTATCGCAAGAAAACGTTTTCGCGAGGTTGATGCCGCGCTTTCCTGGCTGTTAGAATACGCGCCGTCGCGCCTGACCGGCACCGGCGCTTGTGTGTTTGCTGAATTTAACACCGAGCAGGCCGCCCGGCAGGTGCTTGAGCAAGCCCCGGAATGGCTGCATGGGTTTGTTGCGCGAGGCGTTAATAGATCTCCGCTGCATCAGGCCATATCCGGGCAAGCTGGGCATTGGTGACAACGTCACCTCGTTTCAGACGTTGCATCGTGCTCTTTAATACACCGCCTGGATGGGGGCTACCCCGCCCGCACATAATGCGGTAGCAACCATCCGCCACTGGACGCATGCCTGAGGTTCTTCTCGTGCCTGATATGAAGCTTTTTGCTGGTAACGCCACCCCGGAACTAGCACAACGTATTGCCAACCGCCTGTACACCTCCCTTGGTGACGCCGCCGTCGGTCGCTTTAGCGACGGTGAAGTAAGCGTACAAATCAACGAAAATGTACGCGGTGGTGATATTTTCATCATCCAGTCCACCTGTGCCCCAACGAACGACAACCTGATGGAATTGGTTGTTATGGTTGATGCCCTGCGCCGCGCATCTGCAGGTCGTATCACCGCTGTTATCCCTTACTTTGGCTACGCTCGTCAGGATCGCCGCGTGCGCTCCGCTCGTGTACCCATCACTGCGAAAGTCGTTGCTGACTTCCTCTCAAGCGTAGGGGTTGACCGTGTTCTCACCGTGGACCTGCACGCTGAACAAATCCAGGGCTTCTTTGACGTCCCGGTAGACAACGTCTTCGGTAGCCCAATTCTGCTGGAAGATATGCTGCAAATCGGCCTGGAAAACCCAATCGTGGTTTCCCCGGACATCGGCGGCGTGGTACGTGCCCGTGCTATCGCTAAGCTGCTGAACGATACCGATATGGCTATCATCGACAAGCGTCGTCCGCGCGCTAACGTTTCCCAGGTTATGCATATCATCGGTGACGTGTCCGGCCGTGATTGCGTACTGGTTGACGACATGATCGATACCGGCGGTACGCTGTGCAAAGCAGCAGAAGCGCTGAAAGAACGCGGTGCTAAACGCGTATTCGCTTATGCCACTCACCCGATCTTCTCCGGCAACGCGGTGCACAACCTGCGCAACTCGGTGATCGACGAAGTGATTGTGTGCGATACCATTCCGCTGTCTGACGAAATCAAAGCCCTGCCAAACGTCCGTACCCTGACCCTGTCCGGTATGCTGGCAGAAGCCATTCGTCGTATCAGCAACGAAGAATCTATCTCTGCGATGTTCGAACACTGATAGACGTTGCTTTTAAAACCCGCTGCGGCGGGTTTTTTCGTTTTTGCACGACTCTTTTTCAATGCCTCCTTCACCTGCCTGAACGACAGATGATGCGCTCACGGATGGAATCACAAGTGAAAACCGTATCTTCTTCTCACCTAATGCCTTTCCGCGCCCTGATTGATGCCTGCTGGCGCGAAAAGTACACCCTGTCCCGCTTTAGCCGGGATGCCATCGCCGGTGTGACCGTTGGGATCATTGCTATTCCTTTGGCTATGGCGCTGGCCATCGGCAGCGGCGTTGCGCCGCAGTACGGTCTGTATACCGCCGCCGTCGCCGGGATTGTTATCGCCCTTAGCGGCGGCTCACGCTTCAGCGTCTCCGGCCCGACAGCGGCTTTCGTGGTGATCCTCTACCCGGTCGCACAGCAGTTTGGCCTTGCGGGCCTGCTGGTTGCCACGCTGATGTCCGGGATATTCCTGATCCTGTTTGGGCTGGCACGCTTTGGGCGGCTTATCGAATACATTCCGCTGTCGGTGACGTTGGGCTTTACCTCCGGGATAGGCATCACCATTGCGACGATGCAGGTGAAAGACTTTTTCGGCCTGACGCTGGAGCACGTGCCGGAGCACTACCTGAATAAAGTCGCCGCGCTGGCGATGGCGCTGCCTACCACCAATCCAGGCGATGCCGCGATTGGCATCGTCACGCTGGCGGTGCTGATTCTCTGGCCGCGCCTGGGGCTCCGTCTGCCGGGGCATCTGCCCGCGCTGCTGGCGGGCTGCGCCGTAATGGCGATGGTGACTTCGCTGGGCGGGGAAGTTGCTACGATTGGCTCCCGGTTCCACTACGTGCTGGCCGACGGCACCCAGGGCAACGGTATTCCGCAGCTGCTGCCTCAGCTCATGCTCCCGTGGGCAATGCCCAATTCGGACTTTACGCTTAGCTGGGATTCACTCAGCGCCCTGCTGCCTGCGGCGTTCTCTATGGCCATGCTGGGTGCCATCGAATCCCTGCTTTGTGCAGTGGTGCTGGACGGCATGACCGGCACTAAGCACAACGCCAATAGCGAGCTGGTCGGCCAGGGGCTGGGAAATATTATCGCCCCGTTCTTCGGCGGCATTACTGCCACCGCAGCAATTGCCCGCTCCGCCGCCAACGTGCGTGCCGGGGCAACTTCGCCAGTGGCCGCTATTATTCACTCGCTGCTGGTGATCCTTGCCCTGCTGGCACTCGCCCCCCTGCTTTCCTGGCTTCCTCTCTCGGCGATGGCGGCCCTGCTGCTGATGGTAGCGTGGAACATGAGCGAGGCGCACAAAGTCGTCAATCTGCTGCGCCGCGCGCCAAAAGACGACATCATCGTGATGCTGATCTGCATGTCGCTGACCGTGCTGTTTGACATGGTGATTGCCATCAGCGTCGGCATTGTGCTGGCCTCGCTGCTTTTCATGCGCCGGATAGCTCGGATGACCCGCCTCGCCCCGCTTAGTAATGTGGATGTGCCTGAAAATGTGCTGGCGCTCCGCGTCACGGGGCCATTGTTCTTTGCAGCCGCCGAAGGGCTGTTCATTCAGCTGGCCCAGCAGGTGCCGGGGCATCGGGTGGTTATTCTGCAATGGGATGCGGTTCCGGTGCTGGACGCAGGGGGTCTGGATGCCTTCCAGCGCTTTGTAGAGAAAATGCCGGAAGGCTGCGAACTACGGGTGACGAACCTTGAATTCCAGCCGCTGCGCACGCTCGCGCGGGCTGGCGTGAAACCCATTCCCGGCCGCCTTGCGTTCTTCCCGGACGTTCAGGCCGCACTGGCCGCCAATTAGCGGCCAGGTTCGCTCCTACTCCTGCCCGGCTTCGCGTCGCCGCCGGGCGCTCACGCTTTCACGGTTCACGCCCCAGTTGTCGGTTTCAACCTCGTCGATAACCACAAAGGTGTCGGCGGGCTTTTTGTTTAATACCTGCTCCAGCAGGTCGGTGACGCCCTCAATCAGCGCCAGCTTTTGCTCTGCGCTAACACCTTCCCGGGTGACGCGAATATTAACGTATGGCATAGCGGCGCTCCTGTTACCAAACCCCGGCGGTGCTGCCGCCGTCCACGGCCATGACCGTGCCGCTGACGAACTGTGAATCCGTCAGATACAGTACCGCGTTTACCACATCCTGCACGGTGCCTGTCTTTCCGCTCGGCGACAGCGTGCTGAGAAAACCTATTGAACCTGAATAATCCGCGTGCAGTGGCGTTTCGATAATGCCAGGCGCAACGGCGTTAACCCGCACATTATCCGCCGCCAGCTCTAAAGCCAGCGCCCTGGTCGCCTGATTCAGACCGCCCTTCACCATTACCGGCAGCAAAGCCGGCACCTTGACGTTGGGCTGCATGGCCACGCTCGCCGTGATGTTCACAATATGGCCCGCCTTATTCTGGCTCATATGGCTGGCGGCCAGCTGGGACGGGAACAGAAACCCTTTCAGGTTGGTGTTAATCAACGCGTCAATATCCTGCTCGCTGTAGTCGCTCGCCGGTTTGGGGATAAAGATCCCGGCGTTATTGATCAGAATATCCACGCGGCCAAAAGCGGCGATAGCCTGCTTAAACAGCGTTTCTGCGGTGCTCTTCAGCGCAATATCTCCGGCCACCGGCAGGAAATTGGCCGGATTGCCGAGGCTTGCCGCCGCCGTTTCTAAGCGCTTCAGCGTGCGGCCATTGCCGACAACATTGTAGCCGCGCGCCAGATAAGCCTGGGCGATAGCCAGACCGATGCCGCTTGAAGCGCCGGTCACAATAACGGTTGGGGTTGAGTTCATGATTTGCTCCTGTGGGTGAATGTGGAGCTCACTATACTTATGACACAATGACCGATAAATTAGCCATCCGTAACATGACAAGATACCTCATGTAATAAATAGAAAGAGAACATCGGAATGAAACGCCACTTCGAAGAGATGCAGATCGGCACGCTGGAACTGTTTTGCCAGGCCGCGGAACAGCTGAGCTTTAGCGCGGCGGCAAATTTCATGGGGATCACGCCCGCGGCGGTCAGCCGTTCTATCGCCCGCCTGGAAGAACGTTTAGGCGTGCGCCTGTTCGTGCGTACAACCCGCCAGATAAGGCTGACAGAAAGCGGGGAGCGGTATTTCCGCCAGTGCCAGCATGCGCTGCAGCAGCTCAGGGAGGCGGAGCGGGAAGTCACCGGCGCGCAGAGAGAACCCGCCGGGGTGCTGCGAATCAGCCTCCCTACCCCGTATGCACATCATCGAGTGCTGCCGCTGCTGCCGGAATTCAGGCAGCTTTACCCCCGCGTGTCGGTGCAGGTTCACATCAGCAACCGCAACATCGACTTTGCCGATGAAAGTTACGACATTGCCATTCGCGGCCGCTCGCCTCAGGACTCATCGCTGATTGCCCGCAAGCTCGAAGATGCGGAGCTTATCACCGTGGCTTCCCCGGCCTATTTAGCCCGGGCGGGAATGCCGAAAACGCTGGACGACTTAAATCACCACGAGTGCATCCAGTTTGAGCTGCCGAGCACCGGGCGAAAAGTGCCGTGGACGTTTAGCGTCAACGGCAAAGATACCGACATTTTTACCCGCGGCAGCTTTACCTGTGCGGAAGACGTACTGGGGATTGTGACGCTTGCCAGAAGCGGCGCGGGCCTGATTCAGACCTACCGATTCATCCTGGAGCAGGATGTGGCCGACGGGACGCTGGTTGAGGTGCTGCCCGAGTACGGCGGCACCTCACGCCCGTTTATTTTACTCTACCCGCACGCCCGCCATCTCTCCTTACGCGTCAGGAGCCTGGTTGATTTCTTAGTCCAGCGGCTTGGAACATAGCGCCAATCGCCCGCTGCAGCCAGGCCAGCACCTCCGGCGTCATCCAGGTGCCTTTGGCAAGCTCTGGTTCGTTCGCCATCGCGGTACGGAATTTTTGCTGCGTCTGCGGCGACTGACCGGCAAACGACTGAAACAGTTCCAGCCAGCGGCGTGCGAGCGTCTGTGCCTGTTCGGATTCAGGCTGCACGCCTGCCGCATTGGCCTTGCGCACTGCGGCCACCAGCGGCGGCCACTCCTGCATACGGTCGAAATAGTGGCGGCTGGTGAAGGCAAACTCCTCATCGTTGAGATAGCGCCGGTAAATCTTCAGCTTGCTGTGGCCGAATGCGTGCGTTACGAATTCGGTCAGCGCCGGCGAAATCCCGGTCTGGCGGGCCATGTCCGGCTCAGCCTGATGCATTTTGTTCAGGCGAACCAGAAAATCCGGTTCACCCGCCGTGTCACGCTCCAGCATTTCCATCCAGCGCGTAGCCAGACGCTGCGCCCGATCGTCATCTGGCGGAACGCCTTGCGCATGCAGCCCGCCCACCTCGTCTACAAGTTGCTTCCATTCCTCATCACGGCGGCTATCAGCCTGCGCAAAAGGCAGGCGCTCTAATTCTTCTTTTGAAAAATAGCGATCGTACATCGTCATTAACTCCAGGGTAGTCAGCCATTCCTCGAGGTCAGGTTCTGCGCCGCTGCGCAAGGTTTCACGCAGCGTAACCAGCCGCTGGCGCAGCACGGCGATGTCAGCCAGCTGGCCATCCAGCACGGAGATCTGCGAATCCAGGATCTCCTGAAGCGACAGCGCCTGACGCTCGAGACAGTCGCGCACCTCACTCAGGCTCATCCCCATTCGGCTCAGCGCCTGAATATGATGCAGCCTGGCGATATCCAGCCGGTTATACAGCCGATAACCCGCCGCGGTGCGGGCAGAAGGCAGCAACAGGCCTATAGCTTCATAGTGGTGTAGCGTCCGTACCGTGATCCCGGCACGCTTTGCCAGTTCACCTACTTTGAACAACATATCCTGCTCCTTTTGGCTTCTGCTGAGGGGGAGTGTGCAGCCTCACGTTACGTGAGGGTCAATCCGTTAAGCATAAAAAAAACGGCTCCTGAAAAGGAGCCGTTCTTCAAAATCTGCTAAATATTAGCTGTGGCGATGGTGCTCGTCGCGGCGGCAGCGTTTATCGTAATGGCGCACCCACCAGTAACGATCGCACACTTGTTCACGACCACCAATACGTGCCCCGGCGAGCCAAAGTACGGCCCCAACGAAGATGCTCAGCACGGCGCCGTGGGCGAAAAACTGCGGCAGGTTTAGCTGCGGGAGCTGGTTCAGAATTGAATAGCCCACGCCGACCACCATCACAACCAGTCCCAATCCCATGAGGACATTACCGAGTAACGAAGCGTTTCTGCGTTTCATATGTCACCTCCGCACGATTACGGGTCGGTGGGGAACATCCCCTATCCTTGTGACTAAAGTATAGACAATACCCCTAAACAGCGTGTGCGGGAGCGATCACAATTACGAATGAAAGACCTACAAAAGTTTACAAATAAGCGTCTGAGTTACTTGAAATTCTAATGGTTCAGATCGTCAACTATTCAAGAATGTGTCGGTGGGGGGATTGCGCTTTGTCAACGCCGCCCTCGCGCAGTAAACTACGCGGCTGTGAACGGTTTTCAGGAATTTAAACGTGAGCATTAAATTAATTGTCGGCCTGGCCAATCCAGGCGCTGAATATGCAGCGACCCGCCATAATGCCGGGGCCTGGTATGTGGATTTACTGGCCGAGCGCCACAATCAGTCGCTGAAAGAAGAAGCAAAATTCTTTGGCTATACCGCCCGCATTAATCTTGGTGGAGAAGACGTCCGCCTGCTGGTTCCAACCACGTTTATGAACCTCAGCGGAAAAGCAGTTGCCGCCATGGCCACCTTCTTCCGCATCGCCCCGGACGAAATTCTGGTGGCCCACGATGAATTGGATCTCCCGCCGGGTGTGGCAAAATTTAAGCTGGGTGGCGGCCACGGCGGGCACAACGGCCTGAAGGACATTATCAGCAAACTCGGCAATAACCCGAACTTTCACCGGTTACGCGTGGGGATTGGTCATCCGGGCGATAAAAACAAAGTTGTCGGCTTTGTGCTCGGCAAACCGCCGGTCAGCGAACAGAAGCTTATCGACGACGCAGTAGACGAAGCGGCGCGCTGCACCGAAGTCTGGCTGAAAGAAGGCCTGGCCAAAGCAACCAATCGTCTGCACGCCTTTAAAGCACAATAAACCGGCCTTCTCCGCACCGGGAAAGGATTTCCACGCCCGCTGGCGGCGGTTTAAGTGTATAATGCGCAAAGTTATCTACATTTTTTCAATGAAAACAGTTAAATTCATTGATTATCAAGCAATTAAGGTGATTTAAACCATGGGATTCAAATGCGGTATCGTCGGCTTGCCGAACGTTGGTAAATCCACGCTGTTCAACGCCCTGACCAAAGCAGGTATTGAAGCGGCTAACTTCCCGTTCTGTACCATCGAGCCGAACACGGGCGTGGTGCCAATGCCGGACCCGCGTCTGGACAAGCTGGCCGAAATCGTTAAACCGCAGCGTATTCTGCCGACCACCATGGAGTTCGTGGACATCGCCGGCCTGGTGAAAGGCGCATCGAAAGGTGAAGGCCTGGGCAACCAGTTCCTGACCAACATTCGTGAAACCGAAGCTATCGGCCACGTTGTACGCTGCTTCGAGAACGACAACATCATCCACGTAAACAATAAAGTGGATCCGGCTGACGACATCGAGGTTATCAACACCGAGCTGGCGCTGTCTGACCTGGACACCTGCGAGCGCGCGATTCATCGCGTGCAGAAGAAAGCCAAAGGCGGCGACAAAGACGCTAAAGCCGAACTGGCCGCGCTGGAAAAATGCCTGCCGCAGCTGGAAAACGCCGGTATGCTGCGCGCGCTGAAAACGCTGACCGAAGAAGATAAGGCGGCGATCAAATACCTGAGCTTCCTGACCCTGAAGCCAACCATGTACATCGCCAACGTTAACGAAGACGGTTTTGAAAACAACCCGTACCTCGATAAAGTCCGTGAAATCGCCGCGGGCGAAGGTTCCGTTGTGGTTGCCGTGTGCGCCGCCGTAGAGTCCGACATCGCCGAGCTGGACGACGCCGACCGCGAAGAGTTCATGGCCGAGCTGGGCCTGGAAGAGCCGGGCCTGAACCGCGTGATCCGCGCAGGCTACGAGCTGCTGAACCTGCAAACTTACTTCACCGCTGGCGTGAAAGAAGTGCGCGCGTGGACCATCCCTGTCGGCGCTACCGCTCCGCAGGCAGCGGGCAAAATCCACACCGACTTCGAAAAAGGCTTCATCCGCGCGCAAACCATCGCCTATGAAGACTTCATCACTTACAAAGGCGAGCAAGGCGCAAAAGAAGCCGGCAAAATGCGCGCCGAAGGTAAAGACTACGTCGTGAAAGACGGCGACGTGATGAACTTCTTGTTCAACGTCTAAATAAAGTTTGTCGTCTCATGAGGTTTCGCTGAATCTCATGACAACGGTAAAAACCTATAAAATCCACGCAATTGCGTGGATTTTTCATTTCATAATGTCAACTCATCTCGTAAAAACGCTGTCAAAAATGCGTACATGGATGAGTACAACATTCTTCCATCTTCATTTAAAGTGAGTACAAAAACGGTATAATAAATAAACAAGGCTCCGTTATGCCCACCGATACGCAATGCCGCACTGCCAAGCCGTAAGAAAAACTCTATCGACTTAATGATTTTAACGGTCACTACCTCGAAGTGAAACCCAATGGCAAAAAGGCATGGCGCTATCGGTTTAACTCAACGGTAAATCCAGCATGTTTGCGCTGGGTCAGTACCCGACGGTCAAACTTGCCGAAGCTCGCGAAAAATGTGAGCAAGCGCGTGAACAAGTCGCGGATGGAGTTAGCCCGACACAGGCTCGCCAGTTAGACAAGATCCGCAAGGTCAATGACGCATCCAATACTGACGATAATATCAACAGGATAATGCAGACGGTAAAAGGCGTTTCGGATCAGAGACATGGGCAGATAACATCAAAATGAAAACAGCATGTTACCCGACACCGCTTAATGCGACAGAACCGTTAAAACGTAGAATTTGTCAATTAAGACGGAATTAAGACGGTTTATGTTGTCCTCCCCCCCTCAATAATTAACATATATTCTCCATGTGTTAATTATTGAGAGAATCATGTCTAATTTATTTAAAATTAAACTAAAAAAATTTGATGAAAAACTGGACAATAGAAAAATAGCTGAATTCCAGGATGAATATGTTAAAAGGAAAAATAAAGAACTCGAGACCAGGAAGTTATTAACCAACTGGAAACACCGTATTGGCGATGGCGGAGATCTTAAAATCATTCATACGATCAGCGGTTCAGGAAGTGTGAGTTCCATTGGTCGAAATACAATCTCACCCTTTTCACAACGTCGTATTGAGGATGTATTAAGTGGATGGGACGTTATTTCATGTTCCTGTGTTATGAAACGACTTCCAACAGACACACCTCGGAAAGGTGGTGTTGGCGCTCTTAGCATTGAACTGGACTTGGATGTGCCAATTCAGAATATCCTTGGGGTGCATCCGAATGATGTTGCTTTCCCTAACTTTGCAGGTAGAGAAGGAGGTCTTCCTCAAGGGCGGATTTTAAACAGTTATGCATTGGCTGACTCCATATTCCAGGGCAAGGCAAGACCTACTGTATCCAATTATATTATGGATAAGCCTTACAATAGCTTATTGCCTGCCGAGGTTATTTATGACAACCTCATTAACCGCAGGTCAAGATATAATGAAATACTTGTAATTGGTCGTTCAGGTATAAATATACACTCTGGATTTCAACCGACAGAAAAAATAAAATTAAATGGTATTTCTTACCGTCCTAAATATCCAGTAATTGATAAGATTTTCGGTGGTCAAACATATCACCATCAAGAGTTAAGATTAATTTTAGAGGACCTATCATTTATTAAAAAACTATTGCAGATAAATAATCTGGAATACTTTAACTCCAGCTTATCAATAAGAGGCCTCGAAAATAACGCGCGTTTTAATGCAATCCTTCAGAATGCAGGATTTGAGCGACACCACACTAATCCTCAGTTATTTAAAGTTACACGGGATAGTTTCGCTTAATAGTCATACTCTACGGAGTATTATTTCGTTCATTGTTAGGAAACTGAATTATCGCCTTAAAAATCTCCTGACCTTGAATTTTTTTGCCGGAGGTCCTCTTATGGCGTGCGAACGGGCAGGTTATGGTGAAAAATGCGGATTTCGGCTCATTTCAGCCTGAAAACCATTTTTCAGGCGAGCTTACCCTGCTGCCCGTGCCAGAAGCCATCGCTTTCGGGCTATCCCGTGCAGCCTTTCCGACACTAACTCCGACGCGTGCCTACCGACTTGGGCGCTGACAAAGAGCAGCCGGGCTTCTCCGGTTTTTTCCTCGGCTCCATCTGCAGGGCTTCGTACACTTTCGGCAGCAATTCGCTCCGTTTCGAGGTTTGACGCTCAATGGAACGAAAACTCAGGTTCTGTCGCGTTAACGACAGGAATTCAGCAAAAGTTGCGTTGACGGTTTTTAGGCAGCCAGCAAGTAGAATTGTTCCGCGGGTGATAACCGACGATAATTTATTATCTTGATACGCCACCAATCCGTGATGAGCTGATTAAACTTATTTCAGATATGGGAATTACGGTGCGTGCATTACTGCGTAAGAATGTTGAGCCTTATGAACAGTTGGCGCTTGATGAAGAGAAATTTAGTGATGAGCAGTTGATTGATTTCATGCTTCAACATCCGATCCTGATTAATCGGCCGGTAGTCGTTACGCCGCTTGGCACTCGCCTTTGCCGTCCTTCAGAAATAGTGCTGGATATTCTACCGGAAGGTCAGAAAGGAGTGTTTACCAAAGAGGATGGCGAGAAGGTCATTGACGAAACGGGGAAACGGATTAAGTAAGCTACCCACTTCGTAATATCGGACGCCTGTTAACGCTATGCTGGCGTCCGCTCTTCGCTCAAAGCGAAAATGGATCACTTGTCGGATATGCACATCGTGCTCCAATGCGCATATCCCATTTGATTGATAACGTAATACGCCCTTATCCGAGAGCTCAGATAGTTAAATTCAATAAAGTAAGCTAGTCCTTCACCTTCATCGTGAAACCAAACATACCCCGTCTATCTCAAATTTTATTTTCATTTAATTTACTCAACCAGAACAATAAAGTTGAGCACTTCTGATCTCCGTCAACAAGTCACGCTTTACCTTTACGGAGGATAAGCATGCTGAGATTTGCCGCCAACTGGCAGAGCGTAGACAAAGGAATATCCACTCCGGAGAGACGGCGGAAAAATTAGATCAACCCGCAACGATAAATTAATCCAGACATAATAAATAACGCGCCCGCTCGTTCAATAAACGCTTTCTTACTGCCATAAAAAATCCACGCTCAGGCGTGGATTTATTTCAACAAAGAAGAATCAGCGCTCAGCGCTATTCGGGTAAACCGTCGCCGCCGGCAGAACGCGTTTATCCAGGCGGTGCAGGCCATAATAGAGAATGGCGGTGCCGAACCAGCCGATAATCCACGACACATCGTTGCCGTCGAAGATCCACGTCAGCGAGCCGTGAAACAGCGGGTTTTCGATGAACGGCAGCTGAATCAGCACCCCGACGGTATAAACCCCTATGCCAAACAGGTTCCAGCGGCCATAGCGTTTCTCGGCATCAAACAAGGCGGGAATATCTACGGCCCGGGACGAAATAAAAAAGTAATCGGTCAAGCTGATGGCGCTCCATGGCACAAAGAAGGCCAGCAAGAACAGCAGGAAATGGGTGAAGTGTTTCAGGAATGCTGGTTCGCTCAGCAGCGCAATGATGCATGATGCCGCCACCATCAGCACCACAAACAGAATGCGGTTCTTCTGGCTCAGGGTCACCTGCTTGCGGAATCCGGACACAATGGTGGTCAGCGACATAAAGCTGCCGTAGGCGTTCAGCGTGGTAAACGTAATTTTGCCAAAGCAGATAGCAAAATAAATCAGCATTGCCATGGTTTCGGTTTTGCCCAGCCCCACAATGTAGCCAACTTCGTGTCCGGAAAAGGCGCTCCCGGCAATCGCAGCGGTGATAACGCCCAGCGTCATTGAAGCCTGAGTCCCCATTACGGTGCCGCTGAACACCGAGAAAAATACCTTCGGACCAGACACGTCTCGCGGCAGGTAGCGCGAATAATCGGACACATAGGGGCAAAACGCAATTTGCCAGGAAGAAGACAGCGACACCGCCAGCAAAAACATCGGCATGGAGAAATGGTTATTTTGCACAATAGCCGTGAGATCGGTGTTGAACAGCAGGGAGCCAAACAGCCAGGCAAAAGCCAGTACGCCAACGACGCTGGCGACCTTCCCGAGCTTATGGATCACACGATAGCCAAGCACGGCAATGACGATGATAATGGCGCTGAACAAAATCATCCCGCTGACGTCGCTTATCGACAGCAAATGCGCCATCGCCTGCCCCGCCAGCACGGTGCCGCTGGCCGAAAATCCGATATACATAATGCACACCAGCACCAGCGGAATGACCGCCCCATAAACGCCAAACTGCGCCCGGGAGATGATCATCTGCGGCAGGCCAAGACGCGGCCCCTGCAAAGCGTGGAAGGACATGATCGATGCCCCCAGAACCTGCCCCACGAACAGCCCCACCAGCGACCAGACGACGTCGCCGCCCAGCACCACGGCAAGCGCGCCAGTCACAATCGCGGTGATCTGCAAATTGCCGCCAAACCAAAGAGTAAACTGGCTAAAAGGATGCCCGTGGCGTTCCCCGTCCGGAATGTAATCAATAGATCGGCTCTCGCTTAGACGTGAGCTCTTTTTGGACTGTTCTTCTGTGGATGAAAAGGAAGACATAACGACCTCGCTGAACCTGATTAAACACCGGAAAACCCATCGCACATCAAATGATCACTCATGTATATACAAGCAATACGCGCAAACCACACCCTGCTGATAATGAATTTGCGAACCAAGTTGTAGATTTTATGTAACCAAATTGATGTGCGGATGTACCAATATGAAAAACTGATGGTGAACAGGTGCAGGAAGGTCAGCCCGGCATGGATGGACTGGCGTTGAGCAAAAGTGGGAAATTAAGGCGTTAATGAATAGCAAAAGAAACCCACGCTGACGGTGGGTTTCTTATCTTGCTGCCTGCGATACAGGCCGAATAATATTGGAGCTACAGCCCGGCGGGGCGCGGAACTTCAATATAGTTCCCGTCGATATCTTTCTGGTAATAGCTCCCATTGCGCACGTAATAGCGCTTACCGTTGTAATCCAGCACGCTGACGCCAGAATTGATGCTGGACGGCGTCTCTACGCGAATGTATTCCGCGCCCTGACGCTGGTAATAAATCCCGTTGACCACGTAATAGGTCAGGCCGCCTACGATTATGGCCGTGGCAAGTCCCGGCAATACGGTCAAACGCGGTCCGCCATAGAAATAATGCGGCCCCGGATAATAATGCGGACCAGACCAGAACCCCGGGCCATGCCCGAACCAGGGGCCAGGGCGAGCCTGCGCCAGAGACGGCAAGGCAATCAGCGCAGACATTGCCAACACATACAGATACTTTTTCATCTCGAACTCTCCTGACCTGCGGCTGAACGCGAGCTTTGGCCCGCTTTATGTCGATTATAATCCCGCCGCCTCAGGCTTTTCCGTA
Source organism: Enterobacter sp. Cy-643 (assembly GCF_011752815.1). Classification (GTDB taxonomy): domain Bacteria; phylum Pseudomonadota; class Gammaproteobacteria; order Enterobacterales; family Enterobacteriaceae; genus Cedecea. The sequence goes on along the minus strand of NZ_VWWV01000001.1, from coordinate 1,025,445 downwards.
TAGGGAAAGTAAATCCGCGAAATCTCCACAATCCTGCTTCTGGCGTCTTTATTTATCCATAGATGTAAAAAATCCACGCAAAGCGTGGATTGTTTTATCTGCAAGAGCGCTGGCGAGAATTTATTCGAAACAAACGTCAGGGTTATCCGCCAGGGAAACAAAGGATTTGCTGTTTTTATCCAGGGTGCGAATTTCACCGCTTTCGATATCGTAAACCCAGCCGTGCAGGCGCAGGCCATTGTTACGCAGCCCTACCGCGACGGAAGGATGCGTTTTAATGTTGTTCAACTGGGCGATAACGTTTTCTTCTACCATGGCGTTGACCTTATCGGTCTCGTTGTTCCAGGTTTTCTTTTCCACGACCGCTTTTGCCGCATCGGCATAGTGCAGCCAGTGCGCAACGGCAGGCATCGGATCCAGGCACTGGCAGGAGGCAATAGCTTTCATCGCACCGCAGTTAGAGTGCCCGCAAATCACAATATCGGTTACGCCAAGGGCAACAACTGCGTACTCGATGGTTGCAGAAACGCCGCCCGGCTCCGGACCGAAAGAAGGCACGATATTGCCGGCATTACGAATAACGAAGAGCTGCCCCGGTTCCTGCTGTGTTACCAGCTCCGGCACCAGTCGGCTGTCGGAACAGGAAATAAAAAGCGCTTTAGGATTTTGGCTGGACGCCAGGCTGCGAAAGAGCTCTTTGCGCTGCGGGAAAATCTCTTTCTGGAAGTTAAGAAAGCCTTCGATGATATGTTGCATAGCACGTTCTCTTGTTCTGTAGTGACCCCGACATGATAGAGATCACATTGAGTTAGTCCAGCCCCGACTCGCCAAAAGTCCGCTTTTTCTCTGGCGACAAACCGGAATAAATCCACAGTAAACGTGGATTTATTCCCTGCTACCGACGGCAAATACTTAGCCGCATCGGGCTTTAATCGCCGAGACGTTTTTTTCCAGATTCGCCGGGTCGTATTCCGCCAGCTGAAAATTAACACCTTGATTCCTTTGTAGATCCAGACGCTCCGGGCGCAGCATGTTCGGGTTACTGTCGACGTCGAACAGCTTAGCAATATGCCCCGGATCGATTCGCCCGTGCGCCATGTTCATAAAATGCGTATTGATATCGTTCAGCGATACCGGCTGCGCAGCTTTCTTGCTCATCCAGTCGTCAAGACGCAGCGGGCGAGTCGCCCCTTCCCCTAAATCCGACTGATACAGAAACGCATCGCGCCTTGGCTTTGTGCTGGCCGGCAGATCAATCACGTAAGCATGGCCCATGCCTGCGTCATTCACGCGCAAAATAAAGTGTTTGTGGGCGGGTAAATTGGCAAGCTGTTGCTGAAGCTGGGGTAACGACATTGTTCGCCCGTGTTCAAAAGCGTAGCTGAAATGGTCGGTGTCGAGGAAAAGCTTCATCACGTTATTCGCCGTAACGCCGCAAACAGGCTCGTTAATGCGCTTGCTGCTGCCCAGCATCGCCTCAACTTCATGCTTAGGCATCCCCCACTCTCTGGCCGTATTTGAAATATTATCGTCTATCGCTTTGCGCCTGCAGGCGAGGATCGGACTGTGTAGGACGGAAAGTATTAAGGATGTTTCTCATCGGAGGGTATTCCACTCGTTGGGCAATTGAGGCTGAGTGGTAGCGCCGGCGCGCAGGTTCCCCGACAGCGGTAAAAAACCCACGCCGCAGCGTGGGTAGCGGGATTATTTCAGATTCAATGGATTGGTTGATTTCAGATTGACATTATCCGCCAGGAGATTGACCTTCTTCGTCTCTTCCTTATCAAACGGGGTGCGTTTCTCATCGGTCAAACGCGCCGCAACGTAAGTCTGAACATATTCGGCGCTATGGGTCGCGCGGCTGGTTTCCACGCTCGCCAGATTACCCTTTTTGAACGCCAGCGTTGTTTGGGTCGACGTTTCTTCACTCATCACATGATAAGTATAATTTTGTGAGGACTTCAGTCCCGTGAGATCCAATTTTCCGCCCGGGACCAGCGCCTCATGATAGCTGGCCTTGAGGCTCGCCTTCGTGCTCTGAGCCAGTTTGCTCAGGTCACCCCGGGTATCGGTGCTGCCCTGAGTCGTCTGGCTAAAGTCATAGGAAAAACTGTCTTTTTCCTCGGACTTGTAAGGGTTTGAGGCCACGTCCGACTGTTTAAAGGACGCGGTAAAATCAGCCATCCCGCTCAAGTAAGAGCGGGCTTTATCTTCTGCAGAAACAGTGATGCCTTGCTGTATCCCACTGGTTTTCGATTCGTTCGAGCCATAATCGCTGTTCAGCGCGTGGAAGGCGCTTTTAAACAGGGCAAGCTGGGCTTTGTTCGCATGGCCGCGAGATCCGGCTCCATCGAGCTGTTTCTCATAGGCGGAAAGCGCCTGGGCCTGCTGACTTTTGCTGCCCAATGTCCCCGCGTTACTGAGGTCGGTCGTCAGGTTAAACGTGGCGTCGCCGTCTTTATAACTGAGCGTGCGCTGGGCGCTGTCGCTCTGGAAGCTCAGAGACTGGATTGAGCTGCCGGCCTGGCTGACATCGGTGTTTAACTCAACGGACTTGAACAGCCTGCTATCAACGTTGAGCAGTCCGCCAATTTTTATCGCCGGTGGCTGCTGCGACAGGCCATCAAGCACGTTCTGGAAGCCATCCGCCAGGCCCGAGATTGCCGCCACGTCATCGTCGGTCAGATCGCCGCCGCTGGTCTGGACTTGCGCGACCAGGCCTTCAGACTGGCGGGATAACGAAATGCTGACCTTAACGCCGCTCTGTGTCTCGATATTCAGCGCGACCGCGCTGTCTTTGTCCTGCACAGCATCGCCATCTGCGGCGGCCGCAGGCGAGGCAACCGCCAGAGAGAAGCCTTTCGGATTATCTTTCAGCGCCAGCAGAAGCGCTTTACCCAGCCCCTGGAACGAGACAGAACCCGGTTGCGAAAGGGTTGCACCCATCAGCGCGGATAAACTGCTGTTGCCTGCGGGCGTATTCGCCCGAAGCTTTTGGGCACCGAACGAGTAAACGGCGCTGATGCTGTCGCTCGCTCCGCTGAGGGTAACGCGCGTTGAGGCCTGGATCGCCGGGGCGGGGGCCACCGGAGCTTTAACCTTTGCCGCAATATTTGCCCCCATCGAGGGAACAGAAACGCCAATGCTGCCAATCGGACCTGTCATTTAATTCATCCCATATTGTTGGTCTGCAAAAAATATCGGCCCCGGCGAGGTTAACTTGAGTGCAAAAGCACTCACGGACAAACGTGCCTACCGCAGCGTATAGCCGCCATCGCAATAGATAGTGCTGCCGGTAATATTATGATTATCCAGTAAAAAAAGTGCCGTTGCGGCCTGTTCATCTACGTGTCCTGGGCGGCCATTTAACGCCAGACTGTTCCAATATTGGTAGGTCGATTCACGCACTTCAGCCGGTCGACTGCGCCAAAGTTCGCTGTCGGTGGTGCCCGGCGACAGGCAGTTGACTCGCACCGGCTTCAGCTCTACCGCCAGGCCCCGCGCCAGTCCCTCAAGCGCCGCATTGCAGGCGGCATAGGCTGGTGCACCAATGGGACGGGCAGAAGCGGCACCGGACATCAGCACCACGGCAGAAGAAGCATGTAGATTAGGAAGCGCCTCATAGACGGCCCAATATTGTGACCAGAATTTAGCCTGAAACAGCGCTTCGGACGTGGCGGCATCGCCATTGCGGAAATCACCCGTTTGATAAGAGGCCGCCGGGGTAAACACCCCCGCCAGCGGCCCGGCATCCGAAAAGAATGCCCGGAGAGACAGGCGGTCGGTCACGTCCACCGTTTTACCTGCGGCATTTTTGCCAAGCTCAGCTAATGCCGCCCGCAGTTTTTCCCCCGATCGCCCGCCGATAAGTACGCTGTCTCCGCGAGACGTCAGCTTCCGGGCGAGCGCCAGCCCGATACCAGAGCTGCCGCCCAAAATAGCATAACGCGCATTGGCCATGATTTTCTCCTCGTGAACCTGCAGGCCAGCATTAAAACCCGAAAGCCAGGAGGCGGATAGCTCAATAGCGGATATGCATTTTCATCGGGCAACTAACGCGTTAGCTGTTTCAACACCTGCGCGAAGTCCGCTTTGATCTCTGCGTCTTTCTCATGCCGCCCTTCACGGATCACCCATTTCCCGCCGGTCATCACTGCTTTGATCGGGTTAGAAGAGCAGGCAAAAATCCAGCGGTTAAGCAGTTCGCTGTCTTTCGCCGTCGCCAGGAACGGATCGTCCCCGTCCAGCACCAGCCAGTCGGCTCTCGCCCCTGCTGCCAGCTCGCCGATGTTTTGCCCCAGCGCCATGCGCCCACCGCGCAGCGCCCCCTGATACAGCACGTTGCCGACGTAAGGCTCTGTCTCAAGGTGAAGCAAATTACGGCGGCGGTTATTCAGCCGCTGGCCGTATTCGAACCAGCGTAAATCCTCACTCACGCTGACGCTGATATGGCTGTCGGAGCCAATACCCCAGTTGCCGCCCTGCTGTAAAAACGCCTGTCCAGGGAAAATGCCGTCCCCGAGATTCGCTTCGGTTGTCAGGCACAATCCGGCAACTGCGCCAGAGTCAGCAATAAGCCGCGTTTCGCTTTCGGTAATGTGGGTGGCGTGAATCAGGCACCAGCGCTCATCGACGGGCATATTGTCATACAGCCACTCGACGGGACGCAGCCCAGACCAGGCGAGACAGTCCTCTACTTCTTTCCGCTGCTCGGAGATATGAATGTGAACCGGCTGAGGCAGCGGCTGACTGGCCAGCACAAGCCGCATTTGTTCCGGCGTTACGGCGCGCAGCGAATGGAAACACAGCCCGGCGCACTGCATCGGTTCCGGGGCAAGCGCCGTGGCAATGCTGTCGTAAAGCTTCAGGTAGCCGTCGGTATCGTTAATAAAGCGGCGCTGCCCCGACGAGGCAGGCTGCCCCCCGAAGCCGGAGTGCGTGTACAGCACCGGGAGCAGCGTCAGGCCAATACCCACATTTTTTGCAGCCTGAGCTACGCGCAGCGCCAGCTCCGCAGGCTGGGCGTAGGCTTTGCCGTCCACATCGTGATGCAGATAGTGAAATTCGGCCACCGAGGTATAGCCGGCTTTCAGCATTTCGATATACAGATAGCTGGCGATGGTCTCCAGCTGCTCCGGGGTGATTTTACCCACCAGGCGGTACATAAGATCGCGCCACGTCCAGAAGCTGTCTGCCGGATCCCCGACGACCTCCGTCAGCCCCGCCATCGCCCGCTGAAAAGCGTGCGAATGCAGATTCGGCATCCCGGGCACAACAGCGCCCTCCAGGCGGATATCGTTTTGATCCGGCACGCAGTCAGCTGCCACTGAAAGAATAACGCCCTCGGGCGAAACGCCCACTCTGACATTTTCCGCCCAGCCCTGCGGCAGAAGCGCTTTTGCCGCGAAATATACCGCCATATCAGCACCCCGGTTCGATGTTAATCAATTGTATATACATGCATGTATATATACATCCAAATAGGGGTAGAGTAAACTTTAAAGCATACCCGGGCGAGGAATGATGAATGGCACAAAACGACGTTTTTAAAGCAGCGGCAGAGACCGACAATCTGGACCAGCCGGCCCCTTTTTATGAAAGAGTCAAAATCATTATTAAGACCAACATTCATAGCGGGCTGTGGCCGGTAAACTATCGCGTGCCATCGGAAAGTGAACTGGTGAATCAGTTTGGCTACAGCCGCATGACCATCAACCGCGCCCTGCGCGAGCTGACCGCCGAAGGTCTGCTGGTACGTATGCAGGGTATCGGGACTTTCGTCGCCGAAGTGCGCGGGCAATCCGCGCTGCTGGAAATCAATAATATTGCCGACGAAATTGCCAGCCGCGGCCACCGCCATCACGCCCGCGTGCTGGAGCTAACCCAGGTATATGCCGACGCGCAGCAAGCGATGGCCTTCAATTTACCCAAAGGTAGCCGCCTGTTCCATTCGCTGATTTGCCACTACGAAAACGGCGTGCCGGTGATGCTGGAAGACCGCCTGGTGAACTCGCTGATCGTGCCGGATTACTTCCAGCAGGATTTCACCCGTATCACGCCCAACGCCTATCTCTCCTCCATCGCGCCCATCGTTGAGGGCGAGCATATTATTGAGGCGGTAAACGTGCCTCGCGAAGAGTGCGCTTACCTGGAAATCGACGAGCACACGCCTTGCCTGCAGGTCAATCGTCGCACCTGGACCGGCCGCCAGAACAAAAAAATCGTCACCAGCGTGCGCCTGGTTTACCCGGGTTCACGCTACCGCCTCGAAGGAAGCATGCACAAATGATCCAGCTTCTGCCCTACGAGCAGTGCCCGGAAATGCTCTGGAAAAACGGCCAGGGCGTGACGCGGGAAATTTATCGTTTCCCGGCGACGGATAACTACGCCTGGCGCATTTCGGTAGCGACCATCCGCCAGGACGGCCCCTTCTCTCTTTTTTCAGGCTATCTGCGCAATATCAGCGTGCTGGAAGGCGAAGGCATGTATCTCACCGTCGACGGCGAACAAAGCCCGCTTATTCCACCGTTCCAGGCCACGGATTTTAGCGGCGACAGCGAAGTCAGCTGTGCGATTGTCGGCGGGCCACTGCTGGACTTTAACGTCATCTATAAAGCAGAGAGCACGCGAGCCACGGTAAGCTGGCTGCGGGAAGGCACCTGGAAACACCCGCAGGGTACGCAGCTGCTATTTAATGCCGGTGGCGTTCTGGAAATTGAGGTCAACGGCGAACGTCAGGTTTTACAGCACTACGACAGCCTGCTGCTTAGCGCTCCGGCCACGGTCAGCGTGCTTTCCACAGCCTCTTCCCTTTTCGCTCGCGTCACCCTTTCGGCATAAAAAAACCGGCAGACTGGCTGCCGGTTTCAGCGTTATCTCACTTCATCGCCCCTTAAACTCTGGCGATTGCTTATTTTTAAACGCCGCCAGCCCCGCGGCCCGGTCTTCGCTGTCGGCGATTAACGCAGAGAGCGATCGCTCGTAGGCCACACCCGCGCTCAGCGGCATTTCGTAGCTGGCCGCCACGGCTTTTTTGATCATCATCGCGGCAAGCGGCGCGGCTTTTGCCACCTGAGTCGCCAGCGCTAAAGCCTGCTCTTCAAGCGAATCCGTCACGCGGCTGACAAGCCCGGCCTGCAGCGCTTCCTGCGCGTCAATTCTCCTGCCGCTTAACAGCATGTCCATCGCCAGCGATTTGCCCACGGCGCGCACCAGCCGCTGCGTCCCGCCCGCCCCGGGGATAATCCCGATGTGGCTCTCCGGCAGGCCGAAGACGGCGCTGGAATCGGCGATGATAATGTCGCACAGCAGCGCCAGCTCCAGGCCACCGCCCAGAGCGTAGCCAGACACGGCGGCAATCAGCGGCGTTTCAATGCTCGCCACCCGATCCCACTTCTCGCTGAACCCGCTGCGCCATAATGTTGTCGCTGAAGCAGCTGCCAGCGTGCCGGTATCCGCCCCGGCAGAAAACGCCCTGGGGGAGCCAAGCAGAACAATCGCTCTGACGTCCGGTCGCCCGTCCAGCTCGGTTAAGACGCCGAGCAGCTCATCAAGCATTTCAGCCGTGAGCGCGTTGTATTTCTGTGGGCGGTTGAGCGTCACCACCGCAACCGCGCCATCAACGTGAGAAAGGATCTCACTCATGCTTCTCTCCCCCGGTCAGCTGTCTGACAATGTCATCCCGGTGTCGCATTCCGGCGGCGGCGGTCTCTGCGGTCCACGCATAGAAGCCCTCCCCGCTTTTCGCGCCGAGTTTGCCGTCGGCCACTTTAGCTTTTAGCCACGCCGGGAGTTCACGGCTGTTATCCAGTGCGGGCAGTAAAATACCGGCCACTTTCTCTACCGTGTCCAGCCCGGCAAAATCCATTAGCTTCATTGGCCCCATCGCCGCCCAGCGGGGCGCCAGCGTACGCTGCACCGCCCGATCTACGTCCTCCACGGAGCCTATCCCGGCATCCACCAGGTAAAGTGCCTCGCGCAGCATCGCGTACTGCAGCCGGTTGATAATAAAGCCCGGAATATCCTGGTTAACAACGATCGTCTCTTTCCCCAGCTGCTGGCAGATGTCCCGCACGCGCTGGCAGATGTCATCCCCGGTCTGTGCCCCGCGCACAATCTCGATCATCGGCATGGTGTCCGCCGGGTTAAACCAGTGCATACCGATCAGCCGCTGCGGCTGGCTCAAGGCCGAGGCCAGCAGCGTAATAGACACGCTGGAAGTGTTCGTCGTGATAACGCAATGCTCACTCACCAGGCGCTCGACATCTCTCAGCACGCGCTGCTTGAGCGCCACGTCTTCGGCAACGTTCTCGGACACCAGGTCGGCGTCGCTCAGGCAAGCCTCAAAGGAGGTGGTGAACGCTACGGCTTCACCAGCGCCGAGCGATGCCACAATAATCCGCGCTTTATCGAGCGTCGGCTCAGAGCGCGACCACAGGCTAACGCGGTAGCCCGCTCGTGCCATCACCACGGCGATGCGCGCGCCCATCGTTCCGGCCCCGACCACCGCCACTTTCTTTATTTGCACCATTTTCGTTCTCCGCCGGTTAAATGACGCCCTGCGCCTTAAGCTGCGCCAGCGTGGCTTCGTCGATAGCCAGTAATTCTCGCAGCACGCTGGCCGTATGCTCACCCAGTGCAGGCGGCACCAGCGCGGGCTCTGCCTGCATGGCACTCATTTTTACCGGCTGCGGGACAATAGAGATTTTGCCTGCCGTCGGGTGCGTCACCTGCTTAACGAGGTCACGTTCTCTCGCGTACTCGCTGGTGAGAATCTGGTCAAGACGCAGCACGGCTGAGGCCGGGACGCCCGCGTGGTCCAGAATGGCCTGAGCATCGTTCACCGTTTTATCCGCCAGCCAGCGCTCAATTTCTTCCCGCAGCGGCCGCTGGTTCGCCAGCCGCAGCGGATCGGTGAGATACAGCGGATCGCTTGCCAGTTCGGGCCTGTTCATCGCCGAACAAAGCTGGCGAAAAAGCTTATCGTTAGCGACAGCAATCACGATATGGCCATCCTGAGCGGGATAGCTGTCCATCGGGGCGCTGATCGGATGCGCGTTGCCCAGCCGTCCGGCGGAAGGCTGCCCGCCAATCCACTGGGTCAGGGAAACCATTTGCATCGTCACCATCGTGTCGAGCATCGATACATCAAGGTGCTGCCCTTTGCCGTTAATCCCGCGCTGCAGCAGCGCCGCGAGCACGGCCCAGCTGCCGTATAACCCGGCGACAACATCCCCAATGGCATCCCCCACGCGGGTTGGCTCCCCTTCGGCCCAGCCGGTGACCTGCATAATGCCGCCGTAGGCCTGCACGATATGGTCATAGGCAGCTTTGTGTGCCATCGCCCCATTCTGCCCAAACCCGGAAATACTGGCGTAAACCAGCCGGGGATTAATGTCCTGCAGCGTCGAATAATCAATGCCGAGGCGTTTGGTTACGCCCGGACGGAAGTTCTCCACCAGCACATCGGCCTGTGCCACCAGTTGCTTCAGAATGGCTAACCCCTCAGGTGCCTTTAAATCCAGGGTAACGCTTTTTTTGCCGTGGTTAAGCTGCATGAAGTAGCTGCTCTCCCCGCCGATGTGCGGGGTAAAGCTGCGGGAGTCATCCCCGCTGCCCGGCATCTCAATCTTGATGACTTCCGCCCCGAGATCGTTCAGCAGCGAGGCGCACCAGGGACCGGCCAGCACGCGAGATAAATCAAGCACTCTGATGCCTTTCAGCGGCTGCAAAGCTTCACTCATGTTCTGACTCCTCGACCAGGGCAAGCAGCCGCTGGCTCAGCTCACCTTCAGCAATCAAATCGCGCACGGCATGCATATCCGGGTATAGCGCCGTGTCCGTCTCCCGGAACGGCACGCGGGCGCGCACCATGCTCAGCGTTAACTCCGCGCCAACCGAGGCGCGAAGCGGACGGTGAAACTCCAGCGCCTGGCTGGCGCACAACAGTTCGATGGCAACAATATCCACCGCGTTGCTCACCGCCAGCATGGCTTTTCGCGCCGAAGAAACGCCCATGCTGATATGGTCTTCCTGCCCGGCGCAGGTGGTGACGGTATGCACGCTCGACGGCGCGGCCAGGCTACGGTTATCCCCCGCCAGCGCGGCGGCCACGTAAGGCGGGATCATCATCCCGGAGTTCGCGCCGCTTCTGCCCACCAGGAACGCAGGCAGGCCGCTGAGATGCACGTTGGTAATACGATCCGATCGCGCCTGGGACGCCGTGCTGACCTGGGCAATGGCAACGGCCAGAGAATCCAGCGCCAGCGCCAGCGGCGCACCATGGCCGTTGCCGCCGGGCAGGATCGCCAGCGCGTCATTTTCGATAAGGAAGACCGGGTTATCGGTTACCGAATTGAGTTCGATAGTCACAATCTGGCGGCAATGGACGAGCTGGTCGCGCACCGCGCCGTGAATTTGGGGAATGCAGCGCAGGCTGAGCGCATCCTGCACCCGGTGATCGCGATAGCGGGCAAAGATCTCGCTGCCGCTCAGCAGACGGCGAAGAATCGCGGCGGTTTTCTGCTGCCCGTCGTGCGGACGCAGGGCGTGCAGGCGGGCATCATAGCCCCGGGTATTGCCTTTTAATGCTTCCAGGCACATACCGCCGGCCATGTCCGCCACCGGCAGCAGCCGCTCAAAATCATGCACGGCAAGGCACGCCAGGCCGGTGATTTCGTAGGTGCCGCTGATCAGCGCGTGGCCTTCGCGCGGGCCTGGCACTCGGGGAGCAATCCCCGCTTTTGCCAAAGCTTCGGCGGACGGCATAAGCTCGCCCTGATACCAGCACTGCCCCTCGCCAAACAGCGACAGCCCGATATGCGCCGTCGCAATTAAATAGCCGACCGAACCGCTGGCCGGTGACCATGGCGTCACCTGCCGGTTAAGCATTTCGGCCATGCGTGTCGCCAGTTCAGCACTGACGCCGCTGTAGCCCTGTAGCAGCGACTTCAGCATCACCGCCATCATGGCGCGCACTTCACGCCCGGACAAATCTGGCCCCATCCCGCAGGCGTGGCTGCGCAGCATATTGAGCTGCACGCTGGCGATCTGGTCGGCGGAAAGGCGCTCCGTCACCAGGTCGCCCACCCCGGTGGTCAGGCCGTAGATCACCTGCCCTTCATCTATTGCCCGTCTGATATAGCCGCTGACGTGGTCCATATTCGCCAGAGCTTCAGGAGCCAGTTCGACCGGCGCCCCGTCGGCAATGCGTACCAGCTCGTCAATGGTGGTTTGCGCCCTGCCTAAGGTCACGGTTTCATGGCAACGTGCGGTGGAGCCAGTTTGTCTTGTCATCGTTCGCCCTTACTTGCTCAGACCATGTTTAACCAGCCACTGATGCGCCACGTCATCAATGCTGGCAAATTCCGCAAGCTGCCCGTTCATGGCGATCAGATCCGCGGTGGTCAACTGAGCCGAGACTTTATTCAGCGTGCCCTCAATCGTCGGATTCAGCGTGGTAGTGGCCACAATCGGGACGATATTTTGCGCCGCAAACAGGTTTTTCGGATCGGCCAGCGCCACCAGATGGTCTTTCTGAATTTCCGGCGTGGTGGAGGTTAAATCCGCCGCCTGAATTTGGTTGTTCTTCAGCGCGGTCAGCGTCAGCGGGCCCGCCACATCCAGCACTTTGAAGCTTTTGAAGTTCAGGCCATACACTTCTTTCAGCCCCGGCACGCCTTCGTGACGCGTTTTCCATTCGGCCGGGCCGCCCAGAATCAACTCTGCCGCGTGAGGCTTCAGGTCTTCAATGGTCTTGAGGTTGTACTTATCCGCCGTTTTTTTGGTGACGGCGATAACGTCGCTGTTTTGCGCCACGGAGGTATTCAGCATTTTCACTTTGGCCGGCAGCTTCGCCGCCAGCGCGGTCGCCACTTCGTCAGAACTGTGCGCCGTGTTCTTGGCATCCAGGTAGCTCAGCAGCGCGCCGCTGTACTCCGGGATAACGTTAATGGAACCGTCCAGCAGAGCCGGAATGTAAACTTCGCGGCTGCCAATGTTGAGCTTCTTCTCCACCGGGATGTTCTGCGCTTCCAGCGCCCCGGCGTAAATCGTCGCCAGCAGCTGGTTTTCCGGGAAATCAGCCGAGCCAATAATTACCTTCTGCCCCGCATCTGCCGCCCACGCGGAGGAAACAACGGACAGCATCGCGGCACTCAACAGCGTCAAACAACGTTTCTTCATATTCATCGCTTTCACCTTGTGTCATTAACGGGCTCAACATCACTGGGTTTTGATACGTCGGGAAATGCCGTGGGACACCACGTACTTCACCGAAAGGGAAAAGAACACATCCACGAGCAGCGCCAGAATGGCAACCAGCACCGCGCCAGCGGTCATCTGGGCAAAATCGTTCGCCGCACGGCCATCGATAATCAAACGCCCCAGGCCGCCAAGAGAGACATAGGCCGCGATGGTAGCAGTAGAGATAATCTGCAGCGTGGCGCTGCGAATGCCGGACAGAATCAACGGCGTGGCGCAGGGTAACTCCACCTGAGTCAGCACCTGGAACGGCGTCAGGCCGATGCCTTTGGCGGCGTCGTGTACGCTGGGGTCAACGGAGCGAATCCCCGCATGCACGCCCAGCGCTATCGGCGGCAGGGCTAATACCACCAGCACGATGATGCACGGCAGAATAAAGGCCATGTCGGACTCGAAGTAGCCCGCCATCAGAATAACCAGCAGGATAATCAGGCCAAACGACGGCAGGGAGCGCAGCGCGTTGGTGGTGCCAATCAGCAGCGCTTCCCCTTTGCCGGTATGGCCGGTGTAACAGCCCACCGGAAACGCAATGGCTATCGCTATCGCCAGCGCCACCGCGCTGTAGCCGATATGCTGCGCCAGCAGCGGAAGAATACCGTCATCGCCATACCAGTGGCTGAGCGTAAAGAACCAGTCAGACATACTTTATCCCCTTGTTGGCTGCCAGCGGCTTAATGAGCGGGTGACGGCCACAACCACGCAGTCGAGCACGAAAGCCAGCCCGATACACAGCACGATGCCGGCAATAATCGGTGTCAGAAACTGCAGCTGAAACCCCTGGGTAAACAGCGACCCGAGCTGCGGGGCGCCGATCAGCGCGGCAACGGAAACAATACTGACGTTTGAGACCACGGCGACCCGCATCCCCGAGCCAATCACCGGCACCGCCAGCGGCAAATCAACCTGGAAAAACTGGTGCACCGGCCTGTAGCCGAGGGCAAAGGCGGACTGCCGGGTGTCGGTGGGCACCGAATCCAGCCCGTCGCATACGGTTCTGACCAGCAGCGCAAAGCTGTAAATCGTTAGCGCCACCACCACGTTGATCGGGTCGAGGATCTGCGTGCCGAGCAGCGGCGGCAGCAGCACAAACAGCGCCAGAGACGGGATGGTGTACAGCAGCCCGAACAGGTTAAGAATGACGCCCTTTACGCGCGGCATACTGCTCACCAGCCAGCCAGCAGGAATTGCCAGCAGCAGGCCAATCAGGATCGGCGTTACCGAAAGGTAGAGATGCCACAGCAGCAAATGGAAAATTTTGTCGCTCTGCGCCCACAGCCAGTCAAATCTCATACCGCCTCCCGCGCCATCGACTTACAGGCATCCAGGACATGATCCAGCCCCAGCGTCCCCAGCACTTCTGCCCGCTCGCCAATCACCACCGCCCGGTGGCACGGCGAACTGAGCGCGGAGTCAAGCATCTGGCGCAGCGTGCCGGTTTGCGGGAAAAAGGTAGCCCCCAGATTAATGTGCTCGGGCACCACGGCTTCAACCTGCTGATGCGTATCAAACCAGCCGCAGGCTTTGCCTTCGCGGGTGACCAGCAGCCAGCGCTGCACCGCAATATTGCGAGCCATATCGATCGGCGTGCCCACTTCGGCGGTCGGCTCCATCTGCATTGAGGCCAGCGGCCCCGAATTGTAGAAGCTCAGCTTGCGATAGCCGCGGTCGCGGCCAATAAAGTCGGCGACAAAATCACTCTGTGGGGCGTTAAGCAGTTCACCCGGGGATGCCATCTGCCCCAGCTTGCCGCCGGGCTTCAGGACCGCGACCAGATCGCCCAGCTTCATCGCCTCGTCAATATCGTGAGTCACCATAATGATGGTTTTACTCACTTCCTTTTGAATGCGGAGAAACTCTTCCTGCAGCTGGTCGCGCACCACCGGATCCACAGCGCTAAACGGTTCATCCATCAGCATGAACTCAGGGTCTGCGGCCAGGGCCCGGGCAACCCCTACGCGCTGCTGCTGGCCACCGGAAAGCTGCCACGGATAGCGTTTTGCCAGCTGCGGGGCCAGGCCGACGACGTCCAGAAGCTCCCCCGCTCGCGCACGGGCTTTGGCCTTAGGCATACCGTTAAGGATCGCGGTGGTAGCAATGTTGTCGAGGATGTTTCGATGCGGGAACAGGCCCGCATTCTGGATAACGTAGCCAATACGGCGGCGCAGCTGCACCACGTCCATGGCGGAGGTGGATTCGCCGTTAAGCAGAATGTCGCCGGAAGACGGCTCGATCAGCCGATTGATCATGCGCAGTGACGTTGTTTTCCCACAACCGGAAGGGCCTACCAGCACGGTGATCTTGCCGCCGGGTGCGGTGAGATTCAGTCCATCCACCACGACCGTGCCGTCGTCATAAAACTTGGTCACATTGTTGAAAGTAATCATCGCTACGCCTCATGGTCATCTGGCTGCCGAAGAAATGAACGGCTGCGTAAAAAAGCTATGTATAGCATTGTATGTACAATCTGCAAAGCCTGTGCCATAACAAATACGCAACATTAAAAAACAAACAATTTATTGTTTAAAAACAGATAAATAAGTCGTTTATTAAATTTTAAATGTGATCTAACCGTGATTTTTATCAGGATTAAACGGTGCCTTCCGGGGGATTTGCCAGCTGTCTGAACTGCTATTTTTGCCCCAAAAAGGATCAACCTCTTTGTAAAGAGCGCCAAAACGGTGCGCGCGCGGTCTAAAAACAAGCGATATATGATGTAACTATTCAACAATTCATATATAACTTACTAATTTAAAAGAATTATAAAATCAATCTCGCGCCTGGCATCAAATATGCTAATCATGTATATACAAGCAATCGAAAAAATGACATGGTATTTTTCGTGAGCACTTTCCCCGCTATCTCAAAACAAGGTGAACCCCATGAAGAGTGAGTTTTCTCGTTATCGTGATGTTGAAATCAGGGCGCCTCGCGGCACGAAGCTGAACGCTAAAAGCTGGCTGACGGAAGCCCCGCTGCGCATGCTGATGAATAACCTCGATCCGGATGTGGCTGAAAACCCGAAAGAACTGGTGGTTTACGGCGGCATTGGCCGGGCGGCGAGAAACTGGGAGTGCTACGACAAAATGGTCGAAGCGCTTAAAGCCCTGAATGAAGATGAAACCCTGCTGGTACAGTCCGGCAAGCCGGTTGGCGTCTTTAAAACCCACGCCAACGCCCCTCGCGTGCTGATTGCCAACTCTAACCTGGTGCCACACTGGGCTAACTGGGAACACTTCAATGAGCTGGACGCCAAAGGGCTGGCGATGTACGGGCAGATGACCGCCGGATCGTGGATCTACATCGGCAGCCAGGGCATTGTGCAGGGCACCTATGAAACCTTTGTGGAAGCAGGCCGCCAGCACTACAGCGGCTCACTAACCGGGCGCTGGGTGCTCACCGCGGGTCTCGGCGGCATGGGTGGCGCACAGCCTCTGGCCGCGACTCTCGCCGGGGCCTGTTCACTGAACATTGAATGCCAGCAGTCGCGTATCGATTTCCGCCTGCGCACCGGTTATGTGGACGAGCAGGCCAACGATCTGGACGACGCCCTCGCCCGCCTTAAACGCTACACCGGCGAAGGGAAAGCCGTTTCGATCGCCCTGCACGGTAATGCAGCAGAAATTCTGCCTGAACTGGTGAAGCGCGGCGTGCGCCCGGACATGGTCACCGACCAGACCAGCGCCCACGATCCGCTCAACGGCTACCTGCCCGTTGGCTGGAGCTGGGAAGAGTATCGCGAGCGCGCGGCCGTTGAGCCTGCGGTGGTCACTCAGGCGGCGAAAGCGTCCATGGCGGAACACGTGAAAGCGATGCTCGCCTTCCAGCAGCAGGGCATTCCTACCTTTGATTACGGTAACAACATCCGCCAGATGGCCAAAGAGATGGGCGTCAGTAACGCCTTTGATTTCCCGGGGTTTGTGCCGGCCTATATTCGCCCGCTGTTTTGCCGTGGGATCGGGCCTTTCCGCTGGGCGGCGCTGTCCGGTAGCCCGGAGGATATCTACCGCACCGACGCCAAAGTCAAAGAGCTGATCCCGGACGACAAGCACCTGCACCGCTGGCTGGACATGGCCAAAGAGCGCATTAGCTTCCAGGGCCTGCCGGCGCGTATCTGCTGGGTCGGCCTCGGCCAGCGCGCAAAACTGGGCCTGGCGTTTAACGAAATGGTCAGAAGCGGCGAGCTGTCCGCCCCGATCGTCATTGGCCGCGATCACCTTGATTCCGGCTCGGTGGCAAGCCCCAACCGCGAAACCGAATCGATGCAGGATGGCTCCGATGCCGTGTCCGACTGGCCACTGCTGAACGCCCTGCTGAACACGGCCAGCGGCGCGACCTGGGTTTCCCTGCACCACGGCGGCGGCGTCGGCATGGGCTTTTCACAGCACTCCGGCATGGTTATCGTCTGCGACGGTACCGACGAAGCGGCGGAGCGTATTGCCCGCGTGCTGAACAACGATCCGGCCACCGGCGTGATGCGTCACGCGGATGCGGGCTATGATATTGCTATTGAGTGCGCCAAAGAGCACGGCCTGAACCTGCCGATGCTGGCAAAGTAGTTCGTTCCCCCGGGGCGCGGCTCTCGTCGCGCCCGTCCTGATGAGAGAGATCTTATGCGGATTTTATGGCGTAACTGCCGCATCACCACTATGGTCAGCGGGCAGTACAATATTATCGAAGACGCGGCGATGCTCACCGAAGGCGACAAGATTGCCTGGGTTGGTCCCGACAGCCAGCGTCCCAGCCAGCCTTATGACGAAGAGCGCGATCTTCAGGGCAAGCTCGTCACCCCCGGCCTTATCGACTGCCATACCCATAGCGTGTTCGGCGGCAACCGCAGCCAGGAATTTGAGATGCGCCTGAACGGTGCCACCTACGCGGATATCGCCGCGGCGGGCGGCGGGATAGCCAGCACGGTGAAAGCCACGCGTCAGGCCAGCGAAGCCGAATTACTGGCAACCGCCAGCCGCCGTATCAATGCGCTGCGTAAAGACGGCGTGACGACTCTGGAAGTGAAATCGGGCTACGGCCTCAGTTTTGACGATGAGCGCAAAATGCTGCGCGTTGTCCGCCAGCTGGCACAAAGTCTGCCGCTCACGATTTACAGTACCTGCCTGGCAGCCCACGCCCTGCCCCCGGAATACAAAGACCGCAGCGACGATTTTATCACCGACGTTTGCGAACGCTGGTTGCCTGAGTTGCATCGCGAAGGGCTGGTTGACGCCGTCGATGCCTTCTGTGAACACCTGGCCTTTTCCGTGCCGCAGGTTGAGCGCGTCTTTGTCAAAGCCCATGAGCTGGGCCTGCCGGTTAAGCTTCATGCCGAACAGCTTTCGCTGCTGCATGGCGCGGGGCTCGCCGCCCGCCACAATGCGCTTTCCGCTGACCACCTGGAATACCTCTGTGAGGACGATATTACGCTGATGGCAAAACACGGCACGACCGCCGTGCTGCTACCAGGCGCATTTTACTTCCTGCGCGAAACGCAAAAGCCACCGGTGGCGCTGCTGCGTAAACATCACGTGCCGATGGCCATTTCCAGCGACCTGAACCCGGGCACCTCCCCGGTACAATCCCTGCGTTTGATGATGAACATGGCCTGTACGCTATTTGGCCTGACGCCGGAAGAAGCGCTGGCAGGCGTGACGCTGAATGCGGCGCGCGCCCTCGGGATTAGCGAGACAGCGGGCACCCTGGAAGCAGGTAAAGAAGCAAGCTTTGTGGCGTGGGAAATAGACCATCCCGCCGAGCTGAGCTACTGGCTGGGCGGCGCGCTCTCCAAACAGGTTATCTATCAAGGTAAAGAGGTGTGGAATGATTAAGGGCTTTGAGCTTCATCAGGGCAAGCTGCCGCTGCTGATCAGCATGCCGCATCCCGGCACACAGTTAACGCCGGAAGTGGCAAACGGGCTGACGGCGCGTGCCAAAAATCTGGAAGATACCGACTGGCATATTCCCAAACTTTATCAGCCTATACGCGAGATGGGTGCCAGCATACTCAGCGCCAGCTACTCGCGCTACGTAGTCGATTTAAACCGCCCTTCGGACGATAAGCCGCTCTACACCACGGCCACTACCGGACTTTACCCGGACATCTTTTTCGACGGTGAACCGCTGTTCGTGGCGGGAAAATCTCCTGACGAGAAAGCCAGAGCCGACATCCTGACCAACATCTGGCAGCCGTATCACCAGGCGCTTGCCCGGGAGCTGGCCAGGCTGAAAGAAACCTTTGGCTATGCGCTGCTGTGGGACGCGCACTCCATCAAATCCGTGGTACCGCGCCTGTTCGAAGGCCGCCTGCCGGATCTTAATTTTGGCACCGCGGATGGGGCAAGCTGTGACCCTTCCCTGAGCGCGGAATTGCTTGAGGCCAGCGAGGCGTTTGCCGGCTACAGTAAAGTGCTGAACGGGCGCTTCAAGGGCGGATACATCACGCGCCATTACGGTGCGCCACAGCAAAATATCCATGCCGTGCAGCTGGAAGTGGCGCAGTGTTGTTACATGGATGAAGAGAGTTTTGCCTGGTCGGACGATAAAGGTGTCCAATTCCAGCAGGTGCTAGCCCGACTGATTGAAACTGCCCTGGCCTGGGGACAGCGGCATTACGGCCAGCCCACTTGACTTAATTTGTTAAAAGCGTACTTTTCAGGACATGAAAACGATCCTGATAATTGTCCCTGACGGCGGCATGCTGTTCGAAGCCGCCGGTATCGCCGATATTCTGATGCAGGCTAACCGCCTGCATGCGGACGCCTTGAGCGAATCTCGCTACCGCATCAGTATCGCCACCACTCAGCCTCATCACGTCGTACACGGCATGTCCGGCCTGAACCTGCTGGCTGACCACAGGCTGGCCGACCTCGACCCCAATGAGCCCCGCGACACCATCATGATAACCGGGAAAGGCCAGAGCGAGCCTGAAGGCAGCGCGGTGGTCGACTGGCTATGCCGCGCCGCGCCAAATACCCAACGCATTGCCTCCGTGTGCGGCGGCGCCATGCTGCTGGCCCGCGCCGGGCTGCTGGATGGCCGCCGGGCAACCACCCACTGGCGAATGCTGGAAGAGATGCAGGCCCGCTGGCCACAGATCAAAGTGGAAGGCGGCCCTTTGTATATTCAGGACGGCCCGGTGTGGACCTCCGGCGGCGTCAGCTCCGGCTTTGATCTTACCCTGGCGTTGGTTGAGGCGGATTATGGCTTCACCCTCGCGCGGGATGTAGCCCAGGATCTGGTGATGTACCTCCACCGCCCCGGCGGCCAGCTGCAGTTTAGCCGCTATCATCTGCGCCAGGCGGCCAATACCGGGCCGATAAGCCAACTCCAGGACTGGCTGCTGGATAACCTGGCGGACGATTTGTCGGTAGAAAAGCTGGCGGAACGGGTCGCCATGAGCCCACGCAATTTTACCCGCGTCTTTACCCGGGAAACCGGCGTCACGCCCGCCCGCTATGTGGAAGAAGCCCGGCTGGCCGCCGCCCGCCATCATCTTGAGCAGTCGAACGACACCCTGGAGCGGGTCGCCTGCGCCTCGGGCTTTGGCACCGCCATCAACCTGCGCCGCGTCTTTGAGCGCCAGCTTCACCTCACGCCGGGGGAATACCGCGAACGCTTCCACTGCAGGAAGTTGGCATGAATTGATCCTTTTTTGTCATTTACGCCATTTCACTCTGCGCCTACTCTGAAACCAGACATTCAAGAGAAGGAGTGAATCATGGTTAAGGTCGGGATTAATGGTTTTGGCAGAATCGGACGTAATGTCCTGCGCGCTGCCCTGGGTAACCCCAATATTGAGATCGTGGCCATCAACGATCTGACGGACAGCAAAACCCTTGCTCACCTGTTAAAACACGACTCGCTGATGGGCAAACTGCCCGCGCCGGTGCAGGCCTCCGAAGGGCTGCTCCACGTAGACGGCAAGCCGGTTCGCGTTTTCAGCGAAAGAGATCCGGCGCAGATCCCATGGCGTGACGTCGGCGTAGATGTCGTTATCGAGGCCACCGGCTTTTTCACCAGCCGCGAAAAAGCTGAAGTTCACATCACCCACGGCGGGGCAAAACGCGTCATCATTTCGGCCCCTGGCAAAGACGACGATCTGACTATCGTGCTGGGCGTGAACCACGAAAGCTACGATCCGCAGAAACACTTCGTGGTCAGCAACGGCAGCTGTACCACTAACGGCCTGGCCCCTGCCGCGCAGGTGCTGCATCAGGCATTCGGCATTGAACACGGCCTGATGAACACCACTCACGCCTACACCAACAGCCAGGCGCTGCACGACCAGCCGGAAAAAGATTTGCGCGGCGCACGTGCGGCAGCGCTATCGATTGTGCCGTATTCCAGCGGCGCGGCTAAAGCCCTCGGCAAGGTTATCCCCGAACTTGACGGTCGCCTGACCGGCTACTCCCTGCGCGTGCCGGTACCGGTGGTGTCTATCGTCGATTTAACCGTGACGCTAAAACGCGATGTCACGGCGGAAGAAGTGAACGCGGCGTTCCGCAAGGCCGCTGAAGCTGGCCCGCTAAAAGATATTCTGGGCTACAGCGATGAGCCTCTGGTCTCCAGCGATTATCAGGGCGACCCGCGTTCTTCCATTATTGACGGGCTTTCTACCCTGGTGATTGGCGGTAACCTGGTGAAAATTCTGGCCTGGTACGACAACGAATGGGGCTTCTCTAACCGCCTGGTTGACCTTGCCCTGCTGATGGATAAACGCGGCCTGTAACGGCAGCTGAAATAGAAAAGCCAGCCTTGCGGCTGGCTTTTTTTATCATTGCCTCTGTCGTAACAGAGGCTGGCTGAGGCGTTAACTTACAGCGCCATGTCGTGCTGGGTAGCCGCGTCCGCTTTCGCTTCGGCTGGTTTTGCTACCGGGGTTGCGCTCTGGTCGTTCATTTGAATGACCGGCGGTTTGGTCAGCTGCAGCGTGGCCGCGGTGTCATCCCACACTTTCTGCGTCAGCGCCGCGTTGCCGTTCATCTCCTGGCCGTAGCTTGGCACAACGGCGCGGATCTTACTCTGCCATTCAGGCGAGTTGAACTGCTGCGGGAACATCTGCTTCAGCACGTTCAGCGTAATCGGTGCCGCAGTAGACGCGCCTGGGGATGCGCCCAGCAGAGCAGAAATGGTTTTCTGCTGGTCAACAACCACTTCGGTACCGAGCTTCAGCACGCCGCCTTTGTTCTCATCTTTTTTGATGATCTGCACGCGCTGGCCGGCCTGAATCAGTTTCCAGTCTTCTTTACGCGCCTGCGGGTAGTACTCTTTCAGCGCTTCAAAGCGATCTTCATCACTCAGCATCACCTGACCAATCAGGTATTTCACCAGGTCAAAGTTATCCAGACCTACGTCGGTCATCGGCATAAAGTTGCTGGTAGTAGTCGTGCTCAGCAGATCAAAGAAAGAGCCGTTTTTCAGGAACTTGGTAGAGAAGGTCGCGAACGGCCCAAACAGCACTACGCGCTTGCCGTCGATAAAGCGGGCATCAATGTGCGGCACGGACATCGGTGGCGCACCCACGGAGGCCTGACCGTACACTTTTTCAAGATGCTGGCTGGTGACCGCCGGGTTTTCGGTCATCAGGAAGGAGCCGCCCACCGGGAAACCGGCGTAGTTTTTCGATTCCGGAATACCGGTTTCCTGCAGCAGTTTCAGCGCGCCGCCGCCTGCCCCGATAAAGACATATTTCGCGTCGATGGCGTGCTCTTTGCCGCTGGTCACGTCTTTGATGGTAACGTGCCAGGAATTATCGCCGTTGCGTTTGAAGTCGGTGACTTCAGAAGAGGTTTGCAGGGAGAAATTAGGGCTTTTTTTCAGGCTGCCGATCAGCTGGCGGGTAATTTCACCGTAGTTAACGTCGGTTCCCACTGGCGTCCAGGTAGCCGCCACTTTTTGATTCGGGTCGCGCCCTTCCATCACCAGCGGAGCCCACTGTTTAATTTGCTCGTGGTTAGTGGAGAATTTCATGCCCTGGAAAAGCGTGGTTTTCTGCAATGCGTCATAGCGCTTGGTCAGATATTCAACGTTTTTATCACCCCAGACAAAACTCATGTGCGGCGTGGAATTAATAAACGAATGCGGGTCGTTCAAAATACCGCGCTGAATTTGTGCGGACCAGAACTGGCGGGAAATCATAAACTGTTCGTTAATTTCCAGCGCTTTGCTGACATCAATAGAACCGTCCGGGCGCTCCGGCGTATAGTTCAGTTCCATATTTGCCGAGTGCCCGGTACCGGCGTTATTCCAGCCGTTAGAGGACTCAAGCGCCACGCCGTCAAGTTTCTCAACCATGACCTGTTTCCAGTCCGGCTGCAGCTCCTGGAGCCACGTGCCGAGTGAGGCGCTCATAATACCGCCGCCAATCAGCAGGAAATCTGTTTTTTGCGTGGAATCCGCGTTAGCGTAGCTAGCAGAGCTGACGAATAACGCCAGTGTTGTCAGAGAAATAATTGTCTTTTTCATTGCAGGCATAATAATTCTATTGCATCGCAGGTGAATGAAGTACATCTATGTTAACCCACTTTTACGATATTTTAAAATCTCATTCACATCCTGATTAATCCATACAATTAATGCCAATGATTTTTTTAATTAAAAAAACCAAATAAAATCAAATATTATAAAAATAACACCGCCGAATAATACATCCTGTATTCCGGGTATTATTAGCGGTAATCCGCTTAGTTATCGGGATGTTATTGGCAAAAAAAATCCACACACATGTATGGATTTTATCCTTATTTCGTTGCCATAAAAGGCGATAAATCCGTCGTTAACGGTTTGTGCTATTCTGCTCTACCGCCTTAATAAAGACGGCAAGCTGGGTGCGAATAGACGCCACCGTGGCGGAATCAATTAAACGCCCGTTCTCTAATTTCTGATTCGCAAAGCTGACCGCCAGCTCCGGCAACGGCACCATATGGCACAGCATCGAAGCCAGCGTTTCCCGCAGCTGATATTGCGCCCTGACGCCGCCAAGCGCGCCGGTAGACTGCGAAACGAAAAAGACATATTTTCCCAGCATACAGCTGGCTCTGACCGGCCGCGACAGCCAGTCGAGCGCATTCTTGAGTACGCCGGGCATGCCGTGATTGTATTCTGGTACCGTAATGATCACCGCATCGGCCTCAGCCACCAGCCGACGGGCGCTCACCACCGGTTCAGGTAATTCCCCTTTTTCCAGATCCTGGCAATAGTGTTCCATGGCGCCAATATCAAGCACACTAAAATGGCTCTCTTCCGGCAGCATGTCGCCAATGCTGTCCAGTAACGCGCGGGAGGCCGAATCTACCCGTAAGCTGCCGGCGATACCCACAAAGCGTAATGTTTTCATCTTTTTCTCCTCTTATATTTCGATGCAGGCATTATCAGCAAAAGAATGAGATAATTCTTTCGCCAATCCGCCAAAAACATTCGCAGGAGTGCCAACATGCCAGACGCTCTATCCGCGGCTATCGCGGCTTCCGACATGGCGCATCGCCGGGGTGACGACGTGACGTTTCATCGTCATCTGCACGGTCAGTTAAGCGTCACGCTGGAAGGGACCCTCCGACTGCAAACCGAGACGGGCTGGTGGCTGGCTACGCCCGGTAACGGCGTTTGGGTGCCGCCGGGCCAGCTACACCGGGCGCTTTACACCGAGCGTTCGCGGCTGATCAATCTACGTTTCAGGCAAGGATTTGAGCTGCAATTGCCGGTAAACAGCTCGCTTATCGTTGCCTCAAACCTACTCACGGAACTGGCCAAAGAAGCCTTAGCGATTCAACACAGCGTCGATTCGGGCGCACAGCTTGACCTCATTGCACAACTGCTGCACTTCCAGTTACTGAAACAAGTTTTGAAAACCGATCTGTTTGTGCCCGAAGGTAAAGATAAGCGGCTGAGGTTAATCACCAGCCTGCTGCGGGAGGATCCGGGCTGTAGCAAAACGCTGGTGCAGCTGGCTGCTGTCGCCTTCATCAGCCCCAGAACATTAGGCCGCCTCTTCGAAAGTGAAATCGGGATGAGTTTTACTCGCTGGCGGGAAAGGATGAGGATTATCAGTTCGGTGGAACAATTGGTTAACGGCGAGCCGATAACTCAGGTGGCCTATGATATGGGCTATCAAAGCGCCAGCAGCTTTACCACTGCTTTTACCCGAATTATCGGCCAGCCGCCGGGGCGTTATCTTAAGGAGACTTTCGCGCCGGACAAAAGCTGACGGCGGTTCACGGCGGCGACCGCAAGCACCAGCATCATCACTATTTCAGCCGCCAGGAAACCGATCATCGCCACAGAATAATCCCCACTCTGGCGCTGCAGATGCAGGAACAATGCCCCGAGCACCGCCGGGCCGAGCCCCAGCGCAGACTGCTGCAGGGTACTCAATATGGCGCTTGCCGCCCCGGCATCGTTCAGGTCGATATCGCGCATTCCGATGCGGTAGAAGCTGTTCACAATCAGCGCCTGGCCGTAGCCCACCACCAGCGTCGACGGGGCTATCGCCAGCGGGCCTGCGTGGGTACCAAAATGCCAGAGCGTAAATATCAGCCCAAGCAGACCGACCACCTGGATAGCAATCCCGCTCAGCAAAATGGTACTTAGCGAATGGCGCACGATAAGCCGCGGCGCAAACCACGCTGAGACAAAATACGAAATACCCATGGCAATAAAGCTGTTTCCGGACTGCCACGGCGCCATTCCCATGCCCGACTGTAGCGTCAGCGCCATGCAGAACATAAAGCCCGACCAGCAGGTAAAGAACAGCAGCGCAATTAGCAGACCAAACCTTATGCTGCCCAGTTTCAGCAGCCTGGGCGGCAGCAGCGGCTGAAGCCCACGTTGCTGCTGGTTAAGCGCCCCAACACGCATCAGATAGCCGAGCGGCAGCGTGGCTACTAACATCAGCTGCATCGGCCACGGCCAGTGTAGCTCTGGCCCCAGCGCCATCGGGAAAAGCAGGCAACACAGCACCAGCGCGAGCGTGACGGTCCCCTGCCAGTCAATGCGCGAATGGCTTTCGCTGCGCGTTTCAGGAATATAAAACCGGCTCAGTACCAGCACCAACAGGCAGATTGGTACGTTAATAAAGAACGCGTTTCGCCAGCCCAGGCCGGCAATATCCGCCGACACCAGCCAGCCGCCGCCCATTTGACCGATAATAAAAGCAATCCCGCCAATGCCACCATACAGACTGATGGCGCGGGCGTGGGCGGTGCCTTTGAGCGTCACGTGCAGCGTGGCAAGGATCTGCGGCACGATCAGCGCAGCCCCGACGCCTTGCAGGGTACGAGCCGCCAACAGCTCGGTGACCGAGCCGGAGATCCCACACAGGAAAGAAGCGACACCGAACAGGGCTACGCCCCAGAGCAGCGTTCTGCGGCGGCCGTGGTTATCCCCCAGCTTGCTACCCACCGCCAGGCTGACGGCAAAGGCGACGCCGTAGAGTGCCACAATAAGTTCAAGCTGGGTTGGCGTGGTGCCGAGGGACTGAGTGATCGAGTCCAGCGCCACGTTGGTGATAGATGTGTCGATTAACGGCAGCATCTGGCCCGTCAACAGCAGCACCAGGCCCGCACGGCCGGGTGAAACAGGCGAATTATTCATCAGGGACTCCATTGCATAGTTCGGGATACCGACGTAGGATCCCTGAACATTTAACCGGGTACCAGTTCTTGCTTATACTGGTACTGGCACTACTATTCTGGAGTATTTGTGATGCTCATCACTCAGACTGAACTGCGTCATGGCCCGCTGGACGACAGCCGTAAAATGCTGGCGTTGTTTTTACGCACCCGGCGTGAAAGCCTGGATCCGCAGCGGCTGGGGTTACCGCGCAGCGGGCGTCGCCGTACGCCCGGTCTTCGCCGCGAAGAAGTAGCGCTACTGGCTGACATCGGCGTGACCTGGTATACCTGGCTGGAGCAGGGGCGCGAAGTGAATCCCTCCTCAAGCGCTATGACGGCAATCGCCAGCGCGCTGCAGTGCTCTCCGGCGGAAACCCGTCATTTGTTTATTCTGGCTGGCCTGCCCCCGTCCGAAGCGCCCGCCGCCGCGCAGTGCGAGGGGCTCAGTCCCGCCGCCCGCCGGATGCTGGACGCCCTGATGCCCAACCCCGCCAGCATCCAGAAGCCGAACTTCGACATCCTCGGCTACAACGCACATTTTTGCCAGCTGATGGGGGTCGATCTTGACAATGAACCGCCGGAGCATCGCAACTGCATTTATCAGTATCTGACCAATGAGACCTGGCGCAGCCGGGTAGACTGTAACGAAGATGTGCTGCCTAAATTTGTGGGCTGGTTCCGCGCCGGGATCACCGAGCATCGCGGCGACCCGCGCTGGGAAACGCTACTGGAATCGTTTTTCGCCGCTTCCCCCGCGTTTAAAGCGCTCTGGGAGCAGCGCTATGAAATCCGCAATATCGAAAACCACATAAAACAGTACACGCATCCGCAGATCGGCACCTTCGGTATGCAACAGGTCAACTGGTACTCCGCGCCGAGAGACGGCTCAAGACTGCTGGTTTACCTGCCGATCGATGAAACAGGTGAGCGAGCCCTGCGGCTCTTTTCTCAATCGAGCGGAGCCTGACCCCCTGCCTTCACATCGGGCAGCCTTCACGCGGTCCGATGTTTTTTATTGTTTTAAGAATAACCTCAGGGAAACCCCATAAGACGATTCGCATTGACCACAGAATAAAAATAACGCCGCAGCAAAAATCCTGAATTTATCAAATAAATTCAAAAAATTAGCACCATTTCTCTACTTTTCATTCCTTTTAAGTCGCCAGCCGATTACATTTACATCAGGCCAATTTTTTGCTGCGCTAACCTGGCGTCAAACCTTCATGTACGTAATAGGTTATTCCACTGTTATAACACCATTGAATTGTTAACAGGGCTATGTAAAATCACGCTACTATGCTGAAACCACGCGAATTCCTTGCGCCGGCGAGATACTCAAGCCGCCGTGCCGTTTTGCGTGGGCGTATCTCACGTCGTGGAAAATCTTCCTGTGCGGCGCTCCTTGCTCCCGCGGCGGTTGGGTTTTAACCTTTTTCTCAGGGAACGTCTCAATGAAATTGCGAAGCCTGTTAGTCCTTCTTGTTGTCACCACGGTTGTCGGCTGTAAAGCGCCGCCGCCGAAGATGACCGACGATACCATTGTGACCAGCACGGTAAACGGCGTCACCCTGACTCACCGCTATATCGTTGAAGTACCAAAAGAATTTACACCTGTTGACGCAGACTATCGGGCACTTTACCCGGGCTCTATCATGAGCAAACCCGATTTTGGTGGCAAAGTGCTGGCCCAGCTTGAAAACGGCCAAAGCTATACGGTGTTAGGCGAGGTAGAAAACCACTGGTTCGCTATCGCCGAACAGGATAAACAGGAACTGCTGGGCTATGTGCCGCTAAGGGCGCTGGTAAAAAGCGAACTGTATAACCAGACGCTGAAAAAAGACCGGCCTCGCCCTCGCCGCGCGGCCAAAAAATCCACCTGCGTTGCGGTAGATAATAAAAGCAAAGCCTGCCAGAACGCCGATAACGGAACGTGGATCATTAATTAACACCCCCTTCGGGGGTTTTCTAACCAAAGATTTTGGCATGAGAGCAGCAACGATTTACCCGGCAACCTGTGCAGGCGTTAACGTTACCCTCTCTTTACACACAGGCTAACAAGGATTTTTATGAAACTCTGGCTTTCGGGTATGGCGTTGCTGCTGGCATCCACTACCGTCTGGGCAGGGAACTACCGCATCGTTCAATCGCCGTCCCAAAAGCTGGACGTGTGGATAGACAACATCAAAAGCAATGCCCCGCAAAGCTGGTGCGGAAGTGACCTGCCGGTACGCATTGTGGCAAACGGGGATAAGAATCCCCTTATTCTAAAAACATTCATGCCCCGCCTGGGCGCGCTGCTGGAAAGCCAGTGCAGCGAGATTGCACGAGTTAACTGGCAGCTGGAAGATCCTGAAGGCGCTCCTCTCGCGCGCGGCTCTGCCACCAAAACCAACGACTGGGAAGTCACTATCGAGTCCCCGCTCTCTTCGGTCGCCACCCGCAATGAGCGCCCGGAAGATCTTTCCACGCCTCTCGACCGCACGCCGTGGCTGGAATTTACCTTACAGGATGGCTGCCACTTGCGCACATTCTGGCAGGGCGACGCCTCCAGCAGCTCCCTGTTTATTCCGGGTAAAGAGAATGGCAAATGTGAAAAAGGCGGCTGGCTGAACGGCACCAGCGAAGTGGTTCAGCGCGGCACCGGCGGTGAAAAGCGCATTATGATGACGTTTGTCCACGGTTTCCCGGTCAGCGGACTGAATCCCTCAGCGGACGCCGACAGCCTGCTTATCACCAGCGTGAACAATGAGCGTATGGTCGTCAGCAGTGAACAGGCCCCGCAAAGTTGGCTTATTTTGCCTTACCACCCTGAAATCAACGGCTGGAAAGCCAGCGGTACCGTTGCCGTGGAGGTATCTCGCGATATGGCGCTGGATGAACAACGTCTCCAGACCCGGCTCAATGAGGTACGCAAGCTCTGGTCCGGCTGGGTGACGCCGGGGACGGCCATTACGCTGTTGCTGGTCGAGTCCCTGCACCCGCAGCTGCGTGACCCGGCCGCCGGTGCCTGGCGAGCCCAAAAATAAATACGCCGCATGTTGCATGACTACGCGCAGAGAACATCATGATAGATAACGATTTTATTCCAAAAGTGCCGAACGCTCTGCCGCCTGGCTACCGCTTTGACGAATTTGAAATTCAGGAAGCCGTCGACGCCAGCATGACCAGTATTCTTTACCGGGCGTGGGATCATCAGCTCGAGCGCCTGGTGGCTATTCGTGAATACATGCCTAAAGCTTACGTGATGCGCAATGACGTGATGGAGCTGGTGCTCCATAGCGAACGCGATCACCTGGTCTACACCACCGGCCTGAACAGCTTTATGCAAGAAGCGCGTCAGCTGGCGCACTTTAATCACCCCAATTTGCCCCAGGTGCTGCGCATCTGGAGCGACAATAATACCGCTTACGTGGTGACGCTATTTTATAGCGGCATTACGCTGGATGAACTGCAAAAGCAGCAGCCGTCGCTGATAGATGAAACGTGGATCCGCCGGATGCTGCCAATGCTTTGCGGCGCGCTGGCAACGCTTCACGCAGCGGAGCACCTGCACCGCAATCTGTCGCTGAAGAGCATTCAAATTCAGGATAACGGGCTGCCTATCCTGCTCAATACCGGCGCGCCGCGGCGGGGCCAGGGCTCGCTGGATGAAGGCAATACCCTGCTCCACCCAGGCTTTGCGCCGCTGGAGCAGTACACCGGAGACCTGGCAAGCCAGCTGGGGCCGTGGACCGATATCTATGCCGTCGGCGCCGTGCTGTATACGCTCATTACCGGCCATGCGCCGCCTGCCAGCGTCGCTCGCAGCATTCAGGACAGCTGTATCAGGCTGGCAGAAACCCAGCCCGAGGGCTATTCCCTCAATTTACTGCAAGCGGTTGATAAAGCGCTGGCGCTAAAGCCGGAAGACCGCCCCCAGTCTATTGACGATTTTGCCGTTCTGCTGAACATCCAGCCAGGCGACGTGTGTGAGCCTGTCGGTAATAAAAAAACGGGTACCGCGCTGGTGCCGGTAGAAGAGCCTGACAACGCGGCGACGCGGCCGCTCTGGAAGCGCTATCAACCTGCCCTGCAGATTGGCGCGGGCGTCGTTGCGGGCCTGATTGTGGGCGCGGTACTTTTTGGCCGGGGAAATCCTGCCGTAAGTACGCCGGACCCGGCCCCCACGCCGCTTGCTGCTAATCAAAGCCCGGCGCAGGTAGGTGCGCCCCCGGCAGCCGCAGCGGCTGAAAGCACGCTTGCCCGGGTATATATCCGGATGAACGACGGCGAGCAGCTGGCGATCAACGGTAAAACGCAGAAGCTGGCGCCCGCCGCCAACGGTTTTGCCTCACTTCAGCTCCCGGCAGGAAAATACTTGCTGGCGCTAAGCGGGGGCGAAACGCCCCGTAAGCAAACTATTGTGATAGCGAATTCCGGTACATGGCTGGTGAACCCGCAGGGGTGATTACAGAGGCAAAACATCAGGGTATAGTGCTGGCTGAAATATTTTGACATCAATAAAGGAAGCAATGATGACATCTGCCGTAGCCAGCTATACCACCCGGGCCATACAAAAGTTACAGAAGCTGGGCATCATGCCCGCCCCAGAAGCCGAAACGCCGGTCCTGGTGCTGCTGGATGCGATTATGGACCTGGATACCGACCGAGTGACGGCCATAGGCAGGACGCTGCAGCAGCAAAGCGCCTTCAACGCCGTTGTTCGCGACAATATCTCAAGCATGGACGTTGCCAATCGCCAGACAAAAATCGTCGCCGCTTTCGACTCTATCCGCCAGGATGCAACCCAAATGGTTGACTGGCTGGACGACGGCAAGCTGGACCTGATAGAGCGGATTAAATCCGGCTGGATGACTCTTCGTCGCGGCTCCATTCCGGATCGCTTCAACGCCATCAAAAAAACCTGGATCGAGGTGGCCAAAGCCTCCGATGAACAAATTTCCCGCGAGAAAGTCATTCTCGACGCCTATCAGGATTTCCGCTTTGGGTTGAAAGAGGCCCATGTGGATGCCCTGGCGCTTATGACTCTGGCAGAACAACGTATAGACCAGTGCCGACAAGCCCTACAAAGTGCACAGACCGCCACTGACAGTAGCGATGTCGTTGACAGCGCTGAGCGTTCACGCCGGGAGTTGACCCGGGATGAGGCCCTGCGCACTTTGCAAAAAGAAGATGAACGCTATCAAATTGTTAAAGATCTTACTGACAACCTGCTGATTGCCTACAACGCGGCGGAGGCGGTGTTCGCACGGCTGCAGCAAACTAACGCCATTAAAGAGCGCGTTTACCGCCAGGGCGTGACTTTCTTTGCTACGAACGAAATCGTCTTCACCGCGCTTTCAGCCTCAATGACCTCACTTCAGGGGCTCGACGAAAGTACCAAAACGCTGGAAGCGATGAAGGCTGGCATCAATGACGGGCTTAACACCATTGCTGCCAACGGCACCAAACAGCTGGAGGCCGGACTAAGAGCAGGCTACGGTTCAACGATCAAAGCCGAATCGGTACGTTCATTAGTGAATGCTATCGTCAGTTTCCAGGAGTCCAGCTACAAGATGATTGAAGAGTTGCGCGGCGAAGCCACGAAAAATGCCGAAGCGCTGGCGGCGGTAGTAGAAGACGGTAAACGCCGTTTTACCAGTATTGTCAATAAAGCAGAATTGACTCGCTAATGTCGGGATTTAAACAACGATATACCGGGGCGATTTACGGAGAACTTGTGTTAAATGGAAGCCTATAAACTGGCACGGGCGCTGGCACAAAACACGGCGACCCAGCGCCTGCAACTCTCATCGGTAGAAGCCTCCGTGGCAGAGCTGCGCGGGCAGCAGCTCTCTTTGCAGCAACAGATCGCCTCTCTTTATCAAAAAATGGCGACGGTGCTGTTGCAGGAATCGTCATCCGTGCATGTCGATGAGCAGAACATTCAGACTCTGCTGCTGCAGCTCAACAAAGAAATTGACCTTACCCGTCAACAGCTGGCGGCTGAAGAACAGCGTTTTCAACAGCGCCAGCGAGCTCTCGTGGCACTGGATGAACAAATTGACCAGCATGAAGCTGAACGCGACTCGCAGCTTGCCGCAGATCCGCTGGCAGAACAGGCGCGGGTGGACAAAGAAAATTTCGCCACTGAACTTGAAAAACAAACCGTGCTTCACGCTGAACTTGAGGCTGAAGTTGCGGAGAAAACGGCCGTTTACGGCCAGCAAAAACTGTTCAATTACCTGCTGGACAAAGGCTACGCCACCGAAAAATATCGCGCATGGCGCCTTCGGCGTAATCTCGACAACTGGATTGCCGGACTGTGCCGCTTTAACGAAAACGCTGCCAATTACCGGATGCTTTTTGCTCTGCAAAAAGCATCCGAAACCAAACTGCAGGCGCTGGAGCAGCAAGCTAAGGCGAGGGATGAGCTGTTCAAAGGCTTTGTCAGCCGGGTCGAAAAGGACATCGGTTTGCCCGAGCTGTATCAACGGCTTGAGGCACTGGAAGCCAACCTGACCGTAAGTCAGCAAAAAGTTAGCCAGCTGCAGTTAAAAATAGAGGCCTTTGCCAGCGGAGAAGGTGAGAATTTTCAGCGAATTATGCGACAGCTGTCTGAACAGATGTCCCGTCTGCCTCAGCAAAAACTCAGCGAACTGGTGGCGCGAACCGCCTCGCCTGATGACGATATTATGCTTGAGAGAATACGCACGCTGATTCCGCAGGAGGCAAGTCTCACCGGGCGTATTGCCGCCATTCAAACCGATCGGGAAAATGCCCGGAAAGACCTCGGCCTGGCGGAAGCGCTGGAAAGCGCCTTCCATCGGAATGGCCTTAATAATGACGATCTTGAGTTTAAATGGGGACTGTTCGATAGCGAGGAAAAACAGATCAGACGCTATATGAACGGCGAACAAGGCCTGAGAGAAATTTTGGCGAAAATCTCTGCCGCTTCCCGTAAACGTCCCAGACCAGCCCCGGCCAGCAGCTATAACAACGCTGGCAGCCGCCGCCGTTCCTCTTCCGGCTCGGGATGGACATCTCGTTCATCCTCTGGCACAAGCGCCGGCAGAACATCGTCTGGGGGAGGATTTAGCGCTTCTTCCGGCGGGAGCAGCAGTTCCAGCGGCACATCATCCGGAGGCGGTTTTAGCTCTTCCTCTTCAACGGGTGGTGGCAGCTACCGGACAACGGACAGTTTCTGATGGATAAGATAAAACTGAGCGATCAGTTGGGGGCGATGGCTATCATCGATGCGCTCCATGCCCAACAAATTGCCGTTGACGAGCATTTAGACTTGCCGCTGCTGCGGCAGAAAATCAGCCAGCGCATACGCGATTACTACCAGCAGTCGGGCATGGCCGTGAATGACGAGTTGATTGAAGAAGGTGTGAAAACCTGGTTCACGCACCGTTTGAGCTACCAGTCCCCGGCGTTAACCCTCAGTCAAAGGATTGGCACGAGCCTGTATCTGACAAGCCCTAAGTGGTTGAAGGGTCTAAGTGTTCTGCTACTGTGCATCATGCTGTTTACGGGGTATCGTATTTATGATTCCCATCGTCAGCAGGAAGCGTTGAACAGTAACATCGCAGTGCAAATAAACAGAAGCCACGACCTGACGGGCATTGCCGACTATATAAAAGGCACGCTGGATGTTGCCAATAAGGCGGCACTTGTCTGGGCCACCAGGCCTTTAGCCGACGTCGAAGATAAAGTAAACGGCATGTTGGCTCAGTTTGCGCGCCAGCAGCCACAAACGCTGGCCATAGCGGATGCCCGCGAACAGCGTGAGGCGCAGTTGCAGGCACTGATAGCGCTGAACGACAGGCAAAGAGATCTCCTGCAAAACGCCAGTAGCCTAATCGACGATGTTCCCCGCCTGCTTCGGGCTGACGGCTCACTGCAGAAAATTACCACTGATCCACAGTTCCCCGCTTTGCTGGCCCAATCCGCTGACCTTGCGGCCAAATTCGAGGCAGCTAAACGGGCTATTCTTGAGAATAGCCCAACGATGGAAGCCGCCGTTGCAGAACTCAGCCCCGTCATTGAGCAGCAGAAAAAGCGGGCTGAGCGAGCAGCGCTCTTCGAAGAAAAGAAAAATAAACTTCTCGGGCTTCCCCTGTCCAGTCAAGACAGGAAAACGGTCAGCGATTTTATCGCCGGGCAGGCACGTATCCAGGCCGAAAACGAAGATATGAATGTCGTGGTGCCTACGGAGTGGATAGCGTCCCTTAACCGCCTGGATGAAATGTACGCCTACATTGTGGAGCCTTTAACTTTCATCGTCGTGGATCGCATTGGTGAAAAATCAGGCGTGGAGCGAACTTACGATGAATCAGGCGGCCGCAGCTGGTATCTGATCGCCGAGGCGATCAACAGTCGCGGCGTGCAGCAGGCAGTCTGGATCAAAGACAGTGAAACCGGGCGGGAGCGCAAGACAACCACCTTCGGAATTCGAATCTCCCAGGCCGAATACGAGAAGCTTAAGAAAGATAAACAGGACGATGGGCATATCGATAACTACATTGTGGGCAACAAGCCTGCCAACCAGCTTAATATTCGCTATCAGCGGCCGGTCATGAATGGGCGAATTTTGAGCTGGTAATGATAAAGCCAAGCCTGAATTTTTCAGGCAGCGAATATTGCAAACATCTTCAGCCCCGCTGTGCGGGGCTTTTTTTGGGGTAAATAATCCGGTTTTTCTCTTTTTATCTGCAACGACGCTCGAAATTCGGAAAATTCAACTAAGGTTTTCAGGGAGTTGATCGCAACGTAGCGTGTTGCGTCCCGTCGATGGAGAAGGAATGATGATAAAACCCGTTTTGCGCCGGCCCTATGCACTTTACTTTGCGGCCCAAATGGCCGCTGCCGGTGCCGTATTTGGCCTCGCGCCGCTTGCTTCATTTGCAGCCCAGGAAACCGAATCCCCGCGTCCGCCGGAGCCTCAATCGCCCGACGAACTTTTTGGGCCTTTGTTTATTGATGTCCAGACCGCGAAACTGTTCCCCGACCAGAAAACCTTTGCAGATGCCTTGCCCAAGGGCGATCCGCTGATGATCCTTGCCGATTATCGTATGCAGCGCCGACTCTCGGGGTTCGACTTACGCCATTTTGTTGATGTGAACTTTATCCTGCCCAGGGAAGAGAAAAAGTCTGTGCCGCCGGAAGGGCAAAGCCTGCGGGAGCACATCAACGGACTCTGGCCAGAACTGACCCGTACCGCTAACAGCGACGGCAAATGGGACCCGCTTCTTTCGTTGCCAAAACCTTACGTTGTACCCGGCGGGCGCTTCCAGGAGCTTTACTATTGGGACAGTTATTTCACCCTACTGGGGCTGGCGGAGAGTGGACGCTGGGATGACGTACAAAATATGGTGGACAACTTCGCCCACGAAATAGATACCTGGGGCTACATCCCCAACGGGAACCGCAGCTATTACCTGGGCCGTTCGCAGCCGCCGTTTTTCGCCATGATGGTGGAACTGCTGGCGCAGAATAAAGGCGATAGCGTTTACACCACCTATTTGCCACAGCTGAAGCAGGAATATAGCTGGTGGATGGAGGGCAGTGACGCCCTTAAACCGGGTGAAGCTCATGCCCGCGTGGTGAAACTCAAAAATGGCGCCCTGCTCAACCGTTACTGGGATGAAAAAGACACGCCGCGAACCGAGTCTTACCTGGACGACGTATCCACCGCGAAAAATACCCCGTCGCGTGCGGCCACGGATATTTATCGTGACCTGCGGGCTGCCGCCGCCTCCGGCTGGGACTTCAGCTCCCGCTGGATGGATAATCCGGCCCAGCTAGGCACCATCCGTACCACAAGCATTGTGCCCGTGGACCTTAATGCGCTGCTCTATCAGCTTGAAAAAACATTGGCTCACGCCAGCGAGCTGGCAAAAGACAATGCCGCGGCGGCGCACTATAAGCAAGCCGCGGACGACCGACAGAAAGCAATTGAGCAAAACCTGTGGAACGCCAAAGAAGGCTGGTATGCGGATTACGATCTGAAAAGCCACACGGTTCGAAACCAGCTAACCGCCGCCGCCCTGTTCCCGCTCTATGTTCATGCGGCGGCGCAGGACAGAGCGGACAAAATGGCGAAAGCCACCCGTCAGCATTTGCTCAGCGCGGGTGGGCTGGCCACGACCAGCGTAAAAACCGGCCAGCAATGGGATGCCCCCAACGGCTGGGCACCGCTGCAGTGGGTGGCCACCGAAGGTCTGCAAAATTACGGGCATAAAGATCTCGCGCTGGAAGTCAGCTTCCGCTTCCTGAGCACGGTGCAGAACCTCTACAACAAAGAGCAAAAGCTGGTTGAAAAATACGATGTGACCACCGGAGGTACGGGCGGCGGCGGCGGCGAATATCCGCTTCAGGATGGCTTCGGCTGGACTAACGGCGTCGCGCTGAAAATGCTGGATATGCTCTGTGCAAAAGAAAAACCCTGCGACAATGCGCCAGATAAGCTGCCTTCGGCCACGCCCGGCCCGGTAACGGAAGCGGCCAAACCTGCCGCAGATAAAACGGAGATCTCACCTGCCCCGAGCAAGCCAGCGCCGTAACCTGACCGCGCTGACCACGGCGTTATTGCCGCTTAATCATTTCATTTAAAACAATAAGCCCATGAAATCATCAGCTATTTCATGGGCTTTCATGCATTAAAAAACTTCACACGCCTTGCACTTGATAATAATAACGATAACAATTCTCATTCGAAGCCGCATTTAAAAACCGCGTTTTCCCGTCGCATGCCGGCGGAGGACTTCCATCAGGATGATGATCTCAATACTTCCGGACAAAAAAATGATAAAGGATCTTACCGTAAAGCGCTCCGCTTTACTCTGCGCGCTGGCGCTCATCGCCCCTTTTTCTTCATCGGCTGAAGAAACACTGGTTGTGACCGCCAAACCTGCTGACACCGCAACCTCACCAACAATAGGTTACACCGCCACCACAACCCGTGGCGCGACCAAAACCGACGAGCCGCTGATTACCACCGGGCAAAGCATTTCCGTCGTGACCCGTCAGCAAATGGAGGACCAGGGCGCGCAAACCATTAACAGCGCGCTGAACTATACCCCGGGCGTGTTTACCGGATTCTCCGGCGGCGCAACCCGCTACGATACCGTCGCATTACGGGGTTTCCACGGCGGCGATGTAAATAACATCTTCCTTGATGGCCTCCGCCTGATGAGCGACGCCGGCAGCTTTAACGTAGTCCAGGTCGATCCCTGGTTCCTGGAACGCCTTGACGTCATCAAAGGCCCGTCTTCCGCACTTTACGGCCAGACCGTGCCGGGCGGCCTGGTAATGGAAACGTCGAAACGCCCGCAGTTTGTTGAAGAAGGCCACGTGCGGGCGATATACGGCAACCACAACACCAACGGCACGGCGTTTGATTACACCAACGCGATCAATGACCAGTGGGCCTTTCGTATCACCGGCCTGACCAAAAATAGCGATACCCAGTATGACAACACGCGCGACGAGCGCTACGCCATTTCGCCTTCTCTGCTGTGGCAGCCGGACGATGCAACGTCACTGGTGCTGAGAGCTTACCTGGAAAAAGATCCGTCCGGCGGTTATCACGGTTCCGTTCCGGGCGACGGCAGCCTTTACACCACCACGGGACGCAAGCTGGATACCGGGTTCTCAGACGTACAGCCCGGGGATGACGCCTTTAAGCGCCACCAGCAGATCTACAGCTACGAGTTTGCTCACGCCTTCGACGATGTCTGGTCATTCCGTTCAAACGCCAGCTATACCCACTCAAACGTAGCGCTACGCCAGGCCTATCAAATTGGTTGGGCGGATACCGCACATAACGAACTGTCGCGCTACTACAGCCGCGAAAACTCTTCGCTGGATGCCTGGGCGATCGACAATCAGCTGGAAGCCGACTTCGCGACCGGTGACCTGCAGCATAAAGTGGTGCTCGGCGGGGAATATCACCGTTTCACCAACGATCTGACGGACGGAACGGGCTACACCACCAACCTGAACCCATGGACCGGCGTTTCTGGCGGCGTTGGCGGTTACTATTATTACGATCCGCGTGACTTAAGCTACGCGACAATTAATCAGGGGTTGCTGGTGAAAGCGGGCCGCCGTCAGTACGAACAAACCGGGGCTTATCTGCAGGATGAGATGAAGTGGGACCGCTGGCATATGACGCTGTCTGGCCGCTACGATCATCTGGTGACTAAAAGCCATCTGGTGGCGACGGCTATCGAGAGCGACGTAACGGATAATCGCACGGACAATCATTTTAGCGGCCGCGCTTCCCTGCTTTACGCCTTTGATAACGGTATTTCTCCGTATGTAAGCTATAGCCAGGCCGTCACGCCACAGGTACTTTCCGATGCCGAAGGCAAGCTGCTGAAACCGACAACCGCAGAACAGTACGAAGCTGGCGTAAAATACCAGCCTGCGGGAACCAGCGATCTGTATAGCGCCGCCGTTTACGATTTGACCCAAAAAGATGTGGGCAACCGTAACGTTCAGGGTGGTTATTTTGAGCCGGCAGGCAAAGTGCATTCCCAGGGACTTGAGCTGGAGGCTC
Organism: Enterobacter sp. Cy-643; assembly: GCF_011752815.1. Lineage (GTDB taxonomy): Bacteria > Pseudomonadota > Gammaproteobacteria > Enterobacterales > Enterobacteriaceae > Cedecea. The sequence goes on along the minus strand of NZ_VWWV01000001.1, from coordinate 987,039 downwards.
GTACTCAGTTGACGACACGTCTGTCGACAATCGCCAGCTACACCCGCAATCGGGTACGCTACAAAGATGCCATTGACGGTAACAACGGCAACACGCCGTACGTCACGCCAAATCAAATGGCGAGCCTGTGGAGCACGTTTAAAGCCGATTATGGCCTCAGCCTGGGCGCAGGGATTCGCTACATCGGCAAACAATGGGCCGACAACGAAAATACCCTGCGTGTCCCTTCCGTAACACTGCTGGATGCCATGGTTCGTGCAGACATGGGCGCATGGACACCGGCGCTGAAAGGCGCGTTTGTGCAGCTCAATGCCACCAACCTGACCGGGCGTGACTATGTGGCGGGCTGCTACGGGACGGGCTATTGCTATTGGGGCGCAGAACGTTCAGTGATTGCAACAGTGGGATATGATTTTTAATCTCGTCATAAAAGCTAAATGTAAAAACGGCCCCGCAGGGCCGTTTTTTGTAATAAATGACTTTCTACCGTCGTACCATCCTGAAAATAGCCAGCACAATAATGGCGCCAATCACCGCCACAAAGAAACTTGGCCAGTTAAAACCGGTTACCGGTCCGCCAAGGTGCAATGCCGTCGCCACCCAGCCGCCGACAACCGCGCCCACGATCCCCAGAATACAGGTGAGGATAATACCGCCGCCGTCTTTGCCAGGCATAATCAACTTAGCGACCACACCCGCGATAAGACCAAAAATAATCCAGGCCAGGATACCCATTTTAGAACGTCCTCTTCTACATTGTGAGCTTTAGCAGGCTCGCCCGAGGCTGTCTGCGCCCCGGTAAGCGACCTGCTGTCAAAAAGAGTATAGTTCGGTTGCAAAAAAACGTGATGAATCTCACCTGGTTATACGCATTTTCAGGCAAAAATAGTCAAAAATTTGTATTAAGTTTTGTGCGGTTTTGCCGATAAGCTTCGTTACCACAACCTGAAAATACAACAAGGACTTGAGCCTTGAGTCACTATAACGATCAGTTCCTGAAGCAGTCTCCTCTGGCAGTATTAGGTGTGTTACGTGATTTACACAGACAGCAGGTTCCCGTCAGGCTGGAATGGTCTAACGGGCAGTTCATCAGCAAAATTCTCGATGTTTCGGCAGAGCGTTTAGTGCTGGACTTTGGCAGCCAGGCGCAGGAGAACCTTTCCGTGCAGAAGGCCAACGATATTGATTTCATCGCTGAAACGCAGGGAGCCAAAGTCGAGTTTTCGCTTTCGGGCCTTAAAGCGACGGAATATCAAAATTTACCGGCATTTACCACGCCGCTGCCGACCTCGCTGTGGTTCGTTCAGCGCCGGGAATATTTCCGCATTACCGCGCCTACGCAGCCCCAGTACTATTGCCGTACCGAGCTTGCCGACGGTTCTCAGTTTGCTTTCCGACTCTGCGACCTGTCTCTGGGTGGAATGGGCGCCCTGGTGGACGGCACGCTCCCACCAGGCCTTGCGCCCGGCCTGCGTTTTGGCCGCGTAGAGATGGATCTCGTGGAATGGGGCAAGTTTTACTTTGATATGCAGCTGGTGATGGTTTCGGAGCGAAAAGTGGTGGACAGTAAAAATGAGACCATTTCTACTCCGCGCCTGAGCTTTCGTTTCTTAAACGTGAATCCGGCGGTCGAGCGCGAACTGCAAAAGATTATTTTCTCGCTGGAGCGGTCGGCCCGGGAAAAGGCCAACCGCGTGAAATAGCTTAAATGGCGTTCATGGCCCGCGTGACCTTATACAGGTAGCGCGGTGCCTGCGGTGCCGGATGGTTAGTCGCCACGTGCTGGTAAAACTCATCCGGGCTCAGACGGTTAATTTTGTCGATCGCGGTCTGCCTGTCAGAATCAAAGGTTCTGAGTAGCGCCCCCGCCCCGTTCACGTAAGAAACAATCAGCGCGTACTGCATCACCTGCGGGTCGTTGATCCCCCGCAAAATGCCGTGTTCCAGAATACTCAGATAAGCCGTACCGATGTCGATATTACGCGCCGGCTCTCTCAGTTCACTGTCCGATGGCTGCCCTCTGAAGCCCTGATTGCGATACACCTCTTTGCCCGCCGTGGAGCCTTTGATCTGCATCAGGCCGATGGCATTAGAGGCGCTAACCAGCTGCGGATTGCCGCCCGACTCTACCGCAATGATCGCCGTTATCAGTCTCGGACTAACGCCCCATTGCTGCCCGGAGAGTTCGGTCAGCGGCATCCAGTTCAGCGCCCGCTGGGTGGGGATCGTCGGATCCCACGGCGCCTGCGGCTGCGGAGAATGGCTGGAACAACCGGCCAGGAATAGCACCAGAATGATAAACCCTCTTAATTTCACGCCTCTATCCTTATTGATGTGGCCAGCCATAACGGCGATGACAAGTGCTCTCGATAGCGGCATGATAACCAATTCATATTCAGCAAGGAAATGCCATGTCTCTGATTCATTTAATCGCCCCGTCCGGCTACTGCATTAATCAACAGGCCGCCGCCAGGGGCATTCGTCGGCTGGAAGAGAACGGGCATCAGGTCGTCAATCAGCAGGCAGTGACCCGGCGTTTTCAGCGTTTTGCCGGCACGGACAGTGAGCGACTGGCTGAACTTAATCAGCTGGCGGCGCTGCCGTCGGAAACGGACATCGTGCTGGCCGTGCGCGGGGGTTACGGCGTGAGCCGCCTGCTTGAGCACATTGATTTTTCACGTCTTGGGGCTTCGCTTCGCGCCCGGCCACAAATTATTTGTGGTCACAGCGACTTCACCGCTTTCCAGATGGCCCTGCTGGCACAGTGCGGAGCCATCACCTTCAGTGGCCCGATGCTGGCCGGAAATTTTGGTGCCGAGGAGATGGATGAATATACCTGGCGCCACTTCTGGCAGGCGCTCAGCGAACCGACGTTCACGCTAAGTTGGGAAAACGATGCGCCCGCGATGCAGGCCAGCGGCACGGTTTGGGGCGGCAATCTCGCAATGCTAATCTCTCTGGTCGGCACGCCGTTTTTGCCGCCAATAGACGGCGGTATTTTGGTTGTGGAGGACATCAATGAACATCCCTTCCGCGTTGAGCGCATGCTGCTGCAGCTTTACCATGCGGGCATTCTTTCGCGCCAGAAAACGATTATTTTAGGAAGTTTTAACGGTACAACCGCAACGGATTACGATGCAGGATATACTTTTGAGGTAATGCGTAAAACGCTGCAACAGCGCCTGAACGTGCCTGTCCTTTCCGGCCTGCCTTTTGGACATGAACCACAAACCGTGACGCTGCCGCTCGGCGCGTTTGGCGAGCTGGCCCACGACGGCGTCACCTCCCGACTGACGTTAAGTGGGCATCCGGTACTTCGCTAAAGAAGCTCGGTTTAAGCGCCCTTTTTGAGCGTTTGGCTAACAGATGACATGTTACAATTCCACAACATAGACAAAGGAGACGAATGATTTTGGACGCTGGGGCGATTGTCAGTCTGTTTATTTTGGGTTCCGTTCTGGTAACTTGCAGCATCTTATTAAGTTCTTTCTCCTCTCGTCTGGGCATTCCCATTCTGGTTATCTTTCTGGCTATCGGCATGCTGGCCGGGATCGATGGCCTTGGCGGTATCCCGTTTGATAATTATCCCTTTGCCTACCTGATCAGTAACCTGGCGCTGGCGGTGATCCTGCTTGACGGCGGGATGCGAACCCAGGCGAGCTCGTTTCGCGTTGCGCTGGGCCCCGCGCTCTCGCTGGCAACCGTCGGTGTATTAATTACCTCCGGGCTGACCGGGATTGCCGCCGCCTGGCTGTTCAACCTGAAACTGATTGACGGCCTGCTTATCGGCGCCATTGTCGGTTCCACCGATGCCGCGGCGGTCTTTTCCCTGCTCGGTGGAAAAGGCCTGAACGAACGCGTGGGCGCAACGCTTGAAATTGAATCGGGCAGCAATGATCCAATGGCGGTGTTTCTCACCATCACGCTGATTGAGATGATTCAGCAGCACCAGACCGGCCTGAGCTGGCTGTTCCTCGTGCATATCATTCAGCAATTTGGCCTGGGAATTATGCTTGGTCTCGGCGGCGGCTATCTGCTGCTGCAAATGATTAACAGGATAACGCTCCCCCACGGGCTTTACCCGATGCTGGCTCTGAGCGGCGGGATTATGGTGTTTGGCGTGACAACGGCGCTGGACGGCAGCGGTATTCTGGCGGTTTATCTGTGCGGCTTTGTGATGGGCAACCGCCCGATTCGCAACCGTTTCGGGATCCTGCAAACCTTCGACGGCCTGGCCTGGATGGCACAAATCGGCATGTTCCTGGTGCTGGGCTTACTGGTGAACCCGTCCGATCTGCTGCCGATTGCAGTACCTGCCCTGCTGCTTTCCGCGTGGATGATCTTCTTTGCTCGTCCGTTGTCGATTTTTGCTGGTTTGTTGCCCTTCCGCGGTTTTAACCTCCGCGAGCGCGTATTTATCAGCTGGGTTGGGCTGCGTGGCGCGGTGCCAATCATTCTGGCGGTGTTCCCGATGATGGCCGGGTTGGATAACGCCCGTCTGTTCTTCAACGTGGCCTTCTTTGTGGTGCTGGTGTCTCTCCTGCTCCAGGGCACGTCGCTGGGCTGGGCCGCAAAAAAAGCCAAAGTCGTGGTGCCGCCGGTCGGCTGGCCTGTTTCCCGCGTGGGTCTGGATATTCATCCTGACAATCCCTGGGAGCAGTTTGTCTACCAGCTAAGTGAAGATAAATGGTGTGTGGGCGCCGCCCTGCGTGACCTGCATATGCCAGAAGAAACGCGCATTGCCGCGCTGTTCCGCGATAACGTGCTGCTTCACCCGACGGGCAGCACTCGCCTGCGGGAAGGCGATGTACTTTGTGTCATTGGCCGGGAGCGCGATCTTCCCGCGCTGGGGAAACTGTTTAGTCAGTCGCCACCGGTGGATTTGGATCAGCGTTTCTTTGGCGACTTTATTCTGGAAGCCAGCGCCCAGTTCTCCGACGTGGCAACCATTTACGGCCTGACGCTGGACGAAGAAGTGGATACTCAACAATCGTTAGGTGATTTTGTGCTGGGAATGCTTGGCGGCGCGCCGGTTGTTGGTGACCAGGTGGAGTTTGCCGGGATGATTTGGACGGTGGCCGAAAAAGAAGACAACCTGGTGCGTAAGATTGGTGTCCGGGTGGCCGAGGAAGAAGAGGAGTAGTTTCCCCTCTCCTCAAAGGGGCGAGGGGGAAAACAAATAGCGGAAACCTTCTTTATCCCCTCTCCCTCTGGGAGAGGGTTAGAGTGAGGGTAAAAAAAACAGAAGCGATTCTGCGGTTAAATTCAGTGCCTGTCATCAAGCAAGATGACAGCGAGACAACATCTCGAGAGAAGCAAAAACGTTAACTCACCACCACCGGCACTCTCGGCGCTAACGCACACATCAGCTCATAGCCAACCGTACCGGCGGCGCTGGCGACATCGTCAATTTTGACGTTTTTGCCCCACAGCTCAACCGGGCTGCCAATACCCGCCTGCGGGCAAGGCGTCAGGTCTACGGCGATCATATCCATCGATACTTTGCCCACCAGGCTGGTCATGACGCCATCCACCATGACCGGCGCGCCATCTGCCGCAATACGTGGGTAACCATCCGCATAGCCACCGGCCACAATGCCGATTCGCTGCTCGCCGCTGGCGGTGTAGCGACTGCCGTAGCCCACGGTATCGCCAGCTTTCAGGTTCTGAATACCAATAATTTCGCTGCTCAACGTCATTACCGGCTGAAGGCCGCTGGTGGCGACATCCTGCCATTGCCCGCTCGGAGAAGCGCCATACAGGATTATCCCAGGGCGAACCCAGTCAAAGTGCGCCTCCGGGTGCCACAGCGTAGCCGCTGAGTTTGACAGGGAACGAGGCGCATCAATCCCCTCCGCCGCCTGCTCAATACGCTTCATTGGCTCAACAATGCCTTCTGGCTGCTCGGCATCGGCAAAATGCGCCATCAGCGTCAGTTCTCCCACATTCGGGATAGAACGAAGCTTTTGCCAGATGCCGTGCACGCGATCGGGCGTAAACCCGAGACGATTCATTCCGCTGTTGATTTTGAGATAAATATCCAGCGGCGCGCTCAGCTTCGCGTTGGCTATCGCCTTCACCTGCCAGTTACTGTGCAAGCTGGTGGTCAGACGGTATTTGTCGAACAGCGCCAGCTCATCGGCATGGAAGAACCCCTCCAGCATCAGGATCGGCCCTTTCCAGCCGCGCTCGCGCAGTAAGATGGCTTCTTCAAGGTTCAGCATGGCAAAACCATCGGTCGCACCTAACGCCGACCAGACCCGGTCGAGACCATGTCCGTATGCATTGGCCTTAACGACCGACCAGACACGTGAATGCGGGGCGGCTCTGCGCACCACGTCAAGATTATTGCGCAGCGCGCTGAGATCCAGCGTCGCTACCACAGGACGGGACATGACGGCTCCTTTTAGTTATGTGCGCCGTGAAGGTGACGGGCGCTCAGTGGCGTAAAGCCAGGCGCGTAGCGTGCGATGCCTAAATCCTCGCTTGGGATAGCCGGGGTACGTCCGGAGATCAGGTCGCTCAGCATCTGGCCCGACCCACATGCCATTGTCCAGCCTAGCGTGCCGTGTCCGGTATTAAGCCAGAGATTTCTGAACGGCGTGCGCCCTACAATTGGCGTCCCGTCCGGCGTCATCGGGCGTAGCCCGGTCCAGAACGTTGCCTGCTCTACGTGCCCACCGCGCGGATAGAGATCCCTGACGACCATTTCCAGCGTTTCGCGGCGCGGCTGCAGCAGTTCAGTGTTAAAACCTACGATTTCAGCCATGCCTCCCACGCGGATGCGGTTGTCAAAGCGGGTAATAGCAATCTTGTAGGTTTCATCCAGAATGGTTGAAACCGGCGCGCCCTGTTCGTCGGCAATAGGAATTGTCAGTGAATATCCTTTTAAAGGATAGACAGGAATATCGGCGATGCCCTTGAGCAGGCCAGTGGAATAGGAACCGAATGCCACGACGTAGGCATCACCCTTCACCACTTCCTGGCCGCACTGTACGCCGCTGATTTGCTGGTTATCGTATAGCAGCCGGTCAACCGGCGTATTAAACCGAAACTCAACGCCCGCTTCCGCCGCCATCCGCGCCAGGTTTTGGGTAAACAGCTGGCAGTCACCGGTTTCATCGTTTGGCAGGCGCAGACCGCCAGTTAGCTTATGGGCCACGTCCGCCAGCGCGGGTTCAACGCGGTTCAGCTGGCTGGCTTCCAGCAGTTCATACGGCACGCCCGCGTCTTTCAATACGGCGATGTCTTTGGCCGCGCTTTCATACTGCTGCCCGGTGCGGAACAGCTGCAGCGTACCGCCCTGCCGGCCTTCATACTGGATGCCGGTACTGTGGCGCAATTCTTTCAGACAATCACGGCTGTATTCAGCCAGACGCACCATGCGGCCTTTGTTTTCCATGTAATGGCGGGTATCGCAGTTGCGCAGCATCTGCCACATCCACTTCAGCTGAAACTGGGTTCCGTCGAGGCTGATGGCCAGCGGCGCGTGACGCTGGAACATCCACTTAATGGCTTTTAACGGCACGCCCGGTGCCGCCCACGGGGCAGCATACCCCGGAGAGATTTGCCCGGCATTGGCCGCGCTGGTTTCCTGCGCCGGCCCTGATTCGCGATCGATGACGGTGACTTCATGCCCGGCCTGACGTAAATACCAGGCGCTCGCCACGCCGACGACACCACTTCCCAGTACCACAACACGCATATCTGCTCCGCAATTAGCTAAAAGAATAATCTTCTGATTACATATTGATAACTCAGTTGAATATGTTATTCAACATATGGCTTTATTATGGTGACTAAACTCACAGAGTTGCCCGTCAGCGCTGGATCGAGATAATTAGCATCTCCTGTACGGGAAAACATTTTCGTCAAAATAAAATGCTGCACGGTGGGCTAAAATCCCGCTATTGAGATCAATAAATCGCGAAGAAAAAATTTTACTTGTCGGCGCTATCTTTCAGGAGTTGTCTATTCTTGAAAGTGAGGCTTTCCATCCAGAGAAAGTTGAAAACAATGAGGGCGCGCTGATGGCTACCGTAACTGATTTCGCCACAAAGGATCCCATCCGTCTGAGTGACGGCCCCGACTGGACGTTTGAGCTACTGGACGTCTACCTGGCCGAAATTGACCGGGTAGCAAAGCTCTACCGGCTGGACACCTATCCCCACCAGATTGAAGTCATTACCTCGGAACAGATGATGGATGCGTATTCCAGCGTAGGGATGCCGATTAACTATCCGCACTGGTCTTTTGGCAAAAAATTCATCGAAACCGAGCGCCTGTACAAGCACGGGCAGCAAGGGCTGGCGTATGAGATTGTCATCAACTCTAACCCCTGCATTGCCTATTTGATGGAAGAGAACACCATCACCATGCAGGCACTGGTTATTGCGCATGCCTGCTACGGGCATAACTCTTTCTTTAAAAACAATTATCTGTTCCGCAGCTGGACGGATGCCAGCTCAATAATTGACTATCTGATTTTCGCCAAAAATTACATCACGCAGTGTGAAGAGCGCTATGGCGTTGATGAAGTGGAACGCCTGCTGGACTCCTGCCATGCGCTGATGAACTACGGCGTAGACCGCTATAAACGCCCGCAGAAGATATCCCTGCAGGAGGAAAAAGCGCGTCAGAAAAGCCGGGAGGAGTATCTGCAAAGCCAGGTGAATACGCTCTGGCGCACGCTGCCGCGTAAGGAAGAGGAAAAGACCGCAGAATCCGCCCACCGCTTCCCTTCGGAGCCACAGGAGAATCTGCTGTATTTTATGGAGAAGAACGCTCCGCTGCTGGAGCCCTGGCAGCGTGAGATCCTGCGTATTGTGCGCAAGGTAAGCCAGTATTTTTATCCGCAAAAGCAGACCCAGGTCATGAACGAGGGCTGGGCCACCTTCTGGCACTACACCATTCTCAACCACCTGTATGACGAGGGCAAAGTCAGCGACCGCTTTATGCTGGAGTTTTTGCACAGCCATACCAATGTGGTGTTCCAGCCACCCTATAACAGCCCGTGGTACAACGGCATTAACCCCTACGCGCTGGGGTTCGCCATGTTCCAGGATATCAAACGTATTTGCCAGTCGCCGACCGAAGAAGACCGATACTGGTTCCCGGATATTGCCGGCAAAGACTGGCTGGAAACGCTGCATTTCGCCATGCGTGACTTCAAGGACGAAAGCTTTATCAGCCAGTTCCTGTCGCCTAAGCTGATGCGCGACTTCCGCCTGTTCACCGTGCTGGACGATGACCGTAATAATTACCTGGAAATCTCAGCCATCCACAACGAAGAGGGTTACCGGGAAATACGCTCGCAGCTGTCGGCCCAGTATAACCTGAGTAACCTCGAGCCGAACATTCAGGTCTGGGATGTAGATTTGCGCGGGGACCGTTCGCTAACGCTGCGCTACATCCCGCACAACCGCGCCCCGCTGGATAAGGGCCGCCGGGAAGTGCTCAAGCATGTGCATCGCCTGTGGGGGTTTGACGTCGTTCTGGAGCAGCAAAACGCGGATGGCAGCGTGGAACTGCTGGAACGCTGCCCCCAGCGAAACCCGCTGTAAGAGTGAAAAAAAACGCTTCCCGAGGGAAGCGTTTAAAGTTGCTGACAAAGAGGGAAAAAGCGTGGTTTTTCCCTCTTTGTGGTTATTAGCCGAAAATCAATGAATTGATTTTCCTGTTTTTTTAACGAGTCCTCTGTTATTTCTTAAATCATCAGAGGTTTGTCAACAGTCTGTAGCGCTTCCTTCTGGAAGCGTTTTTATGCTGACCTAGCGACTGTGCATCGCCAAATCGCCGGGCAGGTTTTTTTGCATACGGTGCCAAATCTCGCCGCTCTCGCGACCGTAGTTACGCACGGTATCAAAGACCTGTTCGTGAAGCCCCTGCTGGCAGATTTCCGCCAGGCGGTGGTAGAAGCCCAGCGCCAGGCTACGGGCTTCAGGATTGGAGAAGTAGTGACGCCCGATGCGGGTGTACAGCCCTTTCATCCCGTTCAGGATCAGCCCATAAATCGGGTTACCAGACGCAAACGCCAGGCCGCGGAAAATGTTGTAATCCAGCTCGGCAAAGGCGTCCGCGTGGTCTTCAACTTTGTTAGCCGTGGCCAGCACTTCCTGCGCTTTATCTGGATACTGACGAATCGCCGTGCGGATAAATATCGTGGAGATATTGGTTCGCACCGAAAGCAGATTATCAATCAGCTGCGGCACGCTGTCGTGATCGAGACGCGCCAGCGTTTCCAGAATGTTTAAGCCTGAGGTTTCCCAGAAATTATTCACCCGGGTTGGCTTCCCGTGCTGAATTGTCAGCCAGCCGTCGCGTGCAAGACGCTGAAGCACTTCACGTAATGTGGTACGCGTGACGCCAATCAGTTCTGAAAGTTCACGCTCTGCCGGCAGGATGGAGCCCGGCGGAAAACGGCTGTTCCAGATACTTTCTATAATATACTCTTCCGCGAAACCCGCTGGGCTCTGCGCCTTAATGACCATAGTAAGATTTCCATTACTCAGGTTTTGCAAATTGGACTCATCATACCAGATGCCATGCGCGCCAGATAGCGGGGGCGACGCGCAAATGCGGGATCGGCGTTGAATTTTGACGATAAATGCCTTAACTCAGGATTTCCTTCGGCTTGATCGCGTGCGCCTTAAACGAGTACCCTGAAGCGTTATCTTTCTAAACATCAACATAATACAACGGATAATGGTAGCTATACGATGGAAATGTCCTTTGGGCGGGCGCTGTACCGCAATTTTCTGGGTCAATCACCTGACTGGTACAAACTGACGCTGCTTCTTTTTTTAGTGGTTAATCCGCTGGTCTTTTGGTTTGTCAGTCCGTTTATCGCGGGTTGGATGCTGGTGGTGGAATTTATTTTTGCCCTGGCGATGGCGCTGAAATGCTACCCGCTGCTGCCGGGCGGCCTGCTGGCCATTGAAGCCGTGCTGGTTGGCATGACCAGTCCCGACCACGTTCGTGCAGAGATCGCGTCGAACCTCGAAGTGCTATTGCTGCTGATGTTTATGGTGGCCGGAATTTATTTCATGAAGCAGCTCCTGCTGCTGTTATTCACCCGCCTGCTGCTGGGGATCCGGTCTAAAACTGCGCTGTCACTGGCTTTTTGCGTCGCCGCCGCATTTCTTTCCGCCTTCCTTGATGCCTTGACGGTCGTGGCCGTTGTGATTAGCGTGGCCGTGGGTTTCTACAGCATCTATCACCGCGTGGCATCCGAGGCACAGGATGACGGCAACGTTCAAGACGACAGCCATATTCGGAGTGACAGCCGCGAGGTTCTTGAGCAGTTCCGCGCTTTCCTGCGCAGCCTGATGATGCACGCCGGCGTCGGCACCGCGCTGGGCGGCGTAATGACCATGGTTGGCGAGCCGCAGAACCTGATCATTGCTAAAAACGCTGGCTGGCACTTCGGCGATTTCTTCCTGCGCATGATGCCGGTGACCGTGCCGGTGCTGATTTGTGGCCTGCTCACCTGCGTTTTACTGGAGCGTTTTAAAGTGTTCGGCTACGGGCAAACGCTGCCGGAAAAAGTGCGCGGGATCCTGTATGACTTTGATGCCCAGAGCACGAAGAAGCGAACAAAGCAGGACCAGATGAAGCTGCTGATCCAGGCGCTGATTGGCGTCTGGCTGATTATCGCTCTGGCCTTCCATCTGGCAGAAGTCGGTCTGATTGGCCTGTCGGTGATTATTCTGGCGACATCGCTGTGCGGGGTTACCGACGAGCATGCTATCGGCAAGGCTTTCACCGAAGCGCTGCCGTTTACCGCCCTGCTGACCGTTTTCTTCACCATCGTGGCGGTTATTATCGACCAGCATCTGTTCAGCCCGATAATTCAGTTCGTGCTCGATGCCTCTCCGCACGCCCAGCTGTCGCTGTTTTATATCTTTAACGGCCTGCTATCCTCGATTTCCGACAACGTCTTTGTCGGCACCGTTTATATCAATGAGGCGAAAACTGCGCTGCAGAATGGTGCCATCAATATGCAGCAGTTCGAACTGCTCGCGGTGGCCATCAATACCGGCACAAACCTGCCCTCGGTGGCAACGCCAAACGGCCAGGCAGCGTTCCTGTTCCTGCTGACCTCTGCGCTGGCGCCGCTGATTCGTCTCTCTTACGGCCGCATGGTTGTGATGGCGCTGCCCTACACGCTGGTGCTGACCCTTGTGGGCTTGCTGTGCGTGGAATATACCCTGACGCCCGCTACGCAGTGGATGCTGGACAGCGGCTGGCTGAATACACCGAACGCTCTGGTTGTACCACACTAAGGCAATTTGACGGGAAGTCCGCTTCCCGTTACAAATTTTTTCCTTATAAACATCCGATTACTGCGTTATTTTCATCTGCGCTACTGGCGCAAAAAGGGAATTGGTTTACACTGCCGATTCTACGCAGGCTGCAGGGAAACTGATTATGTTGCGATATTTAAACCAATGCTCTCTTGGGCGCACCGCCTGGCTGCTTTTGGCCTTTACGGCATTTGCGCTTGAGATGGTGGCATTGTGGTTCCAGCACGTTATGGGGCTGAAACCTTGTGTGATGTGTATTTATGAACGTTGCGCGCTGTTTGGCGTGATGGGGGCAGGCATCGTGGGCGCGATAGCCCCTAAAAGCCCGCTTCGCTATGGCGCCCTGGCCATCTGGCTCTACAGCGCAGGGAAAGGCGTTCAGCTGGCATGGGAGCACACCATGCTGCAGCTTCACCCTTCTCCGTTTGTAACCTGTGATTTCTTCGCTCGCTTCCCAGGCTGGCTGCCGCTGGATAAATGGCTGCCGCAGGTCTTTGTTGCCAACGGTGACTGCTCCGTTCGTCAGTGGGAATTCCTGTCGCTGGATATGGTTCAGTGGCTGCTCGGGATCTTCGCGGTGTTCCTGGTCATCGCGGTGCTGGTGCTGATTGCCCAGTTTTTCAAACCTAAGCGTCGCGATCTGTTTGGCCGTTAATTTCGCGAACGCCCGATAGCAATAACCCACCTTTCGGTGGGTTATTTTTTCAGGAATGATCGCGCCGGTACAAAGCCCATTCATCAATTCTTTCCCCGCCAGGCAGCAGGCAGTCACTTCTTTCGCCCTCAGGCGTTTTCACCATCACAGATTTCCCGCCTTTGGCCTGGCAGTAAACCGAAGCCGGGTTCGCCATGCCTATGCTGTGCGGGGGCTTCGGAGCCTCACGCTCTGCCGTCGCACAGCCGCTGAGCAACAATATGCCCATGATAATTGTTAGCTTTTTCATTTTTCCTCCTTTGAGGAAGGAATCTTAACAGCGCGGCTGGGAAGAAGCCAAAGACTGTTGCCCCTGCGGGCTAAAACCGTAGAAGGTCGCATTTAACGGACGATGAGCGGACGCCTGCATTGCGGATTTGCAAAAGATACAGACTGCGCCATGGGGATTTGATTCTCGGACATCGTAGGGGGAGGTGCGATACTGCGATCCGCCACATGACGGACACTGGAATGTTAAATTCAGGATAAAAACTCTCTTATTTTGGTTATTGAGAGTCTATCCTATCACAACATTGGTTATATAAAGGATTTATTTTCTTTCCCGGCCAGCATCGAAATGCGCTAGTCAGCCCACTCGGGCTTGTTGAGGATATGATCCTGCCAGTCGCGGACCTCTGACTCTTTCACCGCGATATGACGCACGGAAATACGTTCGCCGTGCATGGCGGCTTTTGAGCCAGTGATTAGTGGGTGCCATTCCGGCAGCGGTTTACCTTCGGCCAGCAGGCGGTAAGCGCAGGTATGCGGCAGCCACTCAAAGGTGGGCAGATTGTCGCGGGTGAGTTTGATGCAGTCCGGCTCGTATTCAAAGCGGCGGGCGTAGTTCTTGCACTGACAGGTTTTGATGTTGAGCTGCTTACAGGCGACGTTGGTGAAATAAATCTCGTCGGTGTCTTCGTCCATCAGCTTATGCAGGCAGCACTGGCCGCAGCCGTCGCACAGGGATTCCCACTCGGCGTCGCTCATTTCGTCGAGAGTTTTACTTTGCCAAAAAGGAGTGGGTGTCATAGCGGTTCCTGCATTTAAAAATTAAGCTGCACCTTATAAACAGTCTGACACCCGGATGCAAGTTTTGCCGCCCTGAAGCGGCAAATTGTTTATAAAACGCGCGTTGTCAGGCTGTGACCGGCAAAGCTCACTTCCAGCTCATCGCCGCTAAGCAGCGGGCCTACGCCTTCCGGTGTACCGGTCAGGATCACATCCCCCGCACGCAGGGTGAAGAACTTGCTCATATAGGCAATCAGCGGCACGATCTTGTGGATCATGTCTTCGGTATTGCCCTGCTGTCGAATTTCACCGTTGATCTTCAGCTCCAGCGGGGTGTTTTGCGGGTCGTGAGTGAACTGTGCCGCAGGGATAAACCCGGAGATAGGGCAAGAGTTATCGAAGCCTTTGGCTTTTTCCCACGGCTGGCCAGCTTTTTTCAGTTTGGCCTGCAGATCGCGCAGCGTAAGGTCCAGCGCAACACCATAGCCGGCGATAGCTTTTTGCACGTGCTCTTCGCTTGCCTGCTTAAGCGTTGAGCCGATCAGAATGGCCAGCTCTACCTCATGATGCACGGAGCCGAATTCCTGCGGTAACGCCAGCGGCTGGCGAATATCGCACAGGGCGCTTTCAGGCTTAATAAACACCACCGGCTCGTCCGGTGTCGCACTGCCCATCTCTTTAATATGTTTGGCATAGTTGCTGCCAACACAGACTACTTTGTTTACCGGAAAATCAAGCAGCGCACCCTGCCAGTTATGATGTTGATACATGCCTTTCCTCTGTGTCGTGTGTGTTAACTGCCTTTGATACTAGATAAAAAAATGCCTGCTGAATACCGGGGAAGTGTTTCTAAGCGTGCCTTATTTATCTGCGATGGCATCCGCCATTTTGCCGATGCTAATGGCAAAGTAGTAAGAACGGTTCCAGTGCATCAGGGTGCGGAAGTTGTTATAGACCAGGAACGAACGCTCTAAACCATCGTCTGGCTTCACCAGCCAGGCTTTCTTTGACGACGCTGGAAGATGGGCGCCTTTTGGCAGCGTCACGCCCAGTTTTTTCCACTGGGCCACGGACTTGCCCTGCCCCAGGCTTGTGCCCAGCAGCGAAGTATTAAAACCTGCTGGCAGTTTCACTTCATAGCCCCACGCCCCACCACGCTGCCAGCCCTCTACCGCCAGGTAGTTTGCCGTGGAAGCGAAAACGTCGCGGGTGTTATTCCAGATATCAATTTTGCCGTCGCCATCGCCGTCTTTGCCGTAGCGCAGCAGCGAACTCGGCATAAACTGGTTTTGCCCCATCGCGCCGGCCCATGAGCCTTTCATCTGCGTCGCGCTGACATCACCTCGCTGGATGATTTTCAGCGCCGCCATCAGCTCGTTGGTGAAAAAGGCTTCACGACGCCCCTCAAATGCGAGCGTCGCTAAAGCAGAAATGACATCTTCTTTTCCCTGCAGCTTGCCGAAGTTACTTTCCATTCCCCACAGCGCCACGATATAGCGACTCTGAACGCCACTTTTCGCACTCACCTTTTCCAGCGCGGTACGATGCTGGCGGGCCAGGCTACGCGCCTGTTTGATTTTGGCCGGGGTAAGAACACGGGTTAAATAATCATCCAGCGTTATTTTCTTTTCCAGCTGATTGCGATCGGATTGAATGACCCGATCGACAAAATGAATATTGGCAAAGGCTTTTGCCAGCGTCGCATTGCTGATGCCCTTTGCTCTGGCTTGTTGTTTTAATTTTTCGACATAAGCCGGAAATTCAGCGGGATTTCGCCCTTGTTCAGCGAGCGTGGTAGTTTGACGCGGGCTACTTTGAGGAACTGAGGCGGCCGTGGGAGTCGCCTCAGCATCGGGGAGATAACCGGCCCCGCTGGAAAGAATTAAGGCGCTGAAGGTATAACGCAAAGCTGCATTTTTCATCATCATTTCTTCAATAATGTGTTTCACACATTCTCCGTGTGAAAGCATGGAAAAGATTTACCTTCAGTCCGAAATTTATTTTTTAGGACTCTTTTCCAGGTGCATAGTCAGCAAACTTTCTACCGGAGGTGGGATCTGCAAATAATAGCCCTCAGTTTCCAGCGCCTGTTTCACTTTATCCAAATCGGCATTGGCCAGTTTTTTACTGCCGTCCAGCGGCAACAGCATCGACAGCACCGGTTTGCCAAAGCCTTGCATCAGTTCTTCCGGCACTCGGGAAAAATCGTCTTTTTTTTCGACATAAAGATATGTCTGGTCACGTTTAGTACTTCGGTAGATCACACAAAACATTTTTTTTACTCTATTTTCGCCAGCGAGTGGCTTGCCTGAATATAAGCTGGACTATAACATGCCTGGTGTACTTCGGAATATCGTCCCACAATAGTGGGGATTGAAACTGAATTGAGTAAGGCCAGGATGTCAAACACGCCAATCGAGTTAAAGGGCAGCAGTTTTACCTTATCTGTGGTTCATTTGCATGATGCACAACCTGAGGTTATTCGCCAGGCTCTGGAAGATAAAATCGCCCAGGCTCCCGCATTCTTAAAGAATGCCCCGGTGGTCGTTAACGTCGCCAGTCTCGATGGTTCCGTCAACTGGAAGAAAGTACAACAGGCCGTTACCGCAACCGGCCTGCGTGTTGTAGGTATCAGCGGCTGTAAAGACGAAGCCTTAAAGGCTGAAATTGAGCGCGCTGGCCTGCCCTTGCTTACCGAAGGGAAAGAAAAAGCCGCAAGAACGCCAAAAGCCGCGCCTGCAGAGCCCGTGGTGGTCACTGCGCCAGATGTTACACCGATCACAAAAACGCGTTTAATTGATGCCCCGGTCCGTTCCGGGCAGCGCATTTATGCGCCAAACTGTGACTTGATTGTGACCAATCACGTCAGCGCCGGTGCAGAACTGATAGCAGATGGTAATATTCATATTTACGGCATGATGCGTGGCCGTGCGCTGGCTGGTGCAAGCGGCGATCGTGATGCACAAATATTTTGTACTAACCTGGTAGCAGAGCTTGTCTCTATTGCGGGCGAGTACTGGCTGAGTGAGCAGATCCCAGCCGATTATTATGGAAAAGCGGCTCGCCTGAATCTGGCGAGTGGTGCGCTCTCCGTTCAATCTTTGAATTAAGCCCTTTTAACAAGGAAATCCTTTATGGCACGCATTATTGTTGTTACATCGGGTAAAGGGGGCGTTGGTAAGACCACGTCCAGCGCGGCCATCGCTACGGGGCTGGCCCAAAAGGGAAGAAAAACCGTCGTTATTGATTTCGATATTGGCCTGCGTAACCTTGACCTGATCATGGGCTGCGAGCGCCGGGTTGTATACGATTTCGTTAACGTTATTCAGGGTGATGCTACGCTGAATCAGGCGCTTATCCGCGATAAACGCACCGAACAGCTCTATATCCTGCCTGCTTCACAAACCCGCGATAAAGACGCCCTGACCCGCGAAGGCGTAGCCAAAGTGCTGGAAGACCTGAAAAACATGGACTTCGAGTTTATCGTTTGTGACTCCCCGGCAGGTATCGAAACCGGCGCGCTGATGGCGCTGTACTTCGCGGATGAAGCGGTGATCACCACCAACCCGGAAGTCTCTTCGGTGCGTGACTCAGACCGAATCCTCGGCATTCTGTCGTCTAAATCCCGCCGCGCTGAAAACGGTGAAGAGCCGATTAAAGAGCATTTATTGCTGACCCGCTACAACCCAGGTCGCGTCAATAAAGGCGATATGCTGAGCATGGAAGATGTGCTCGAAATTCTGCGCATTCCGCTGGTTGGCGTTATCCCGGAAGACCAGTCGGTGCTGCGTGCGTCCAACCAGGGCGAGCCGGTGATTCTTGACGGTGAATCGGATGCAGGCAAAGCCTACGCCGATACCGTGGAACGCCTGCTCGGCGAAGAACGCCCTTTCCGCTTCATTGAAGAAGAGAAGAAGGGTTTCCTGAAACGCCTGTTCGGAGGATAAGTTATGGCATTACTCGACTTTTTTCTGTCACGAAAAAAGAACACCGCCAACATCGCGAAAGAGCGTTTACAGATCATCGTAGCTGAGCGTCGCCGTAGCGATGCGGAACCGCATTACCTGCCGCAGCTGCGCAAGGACATTCTCGACGTGATTTGCAAGTACGTGCAAATCGACCCGGAAATGGTCAGCGTCCAGCTTGAGCAGCGTGATGGAGATATTTCGATTCTGGAGCTGAACGTAACGCTCCCGGAAGCGGAAGAAGCCAGTAAGTCGGCATGAATAAAAAACCCCCTGCATTTGTCAGGGGGTTTTATTTTTACGCAGCCACTTAACGTATATTAAGATCCTTCTCGTTGCGGCCCGCAAATATAATTGAACCTGAGAACAATACTGTAATTATTCCCAGGTCATATAAATAATCAGTATTCCGCCAGCAATTTTGCTAAGGCTTCTGCCATTAATTCTGCTCGCCAGCCGCTAATTAATTCCGGCGCCACATTTTGCGGCTTCAATTTCCAGTGCCAGTTTAACAGCTGATTGATCTGGCGGCGGGAGGCCAATAATTCAGCGCTCAGTCCTTTGGCCTCGCTCACGTCCTGCACCAGCGCTTTAATCGCCTTAAACACTTTGCGGTAGCCCGGCATATCCACCAGGTTTTGCAGCGGCTGAGGAAGCTCACTCTCCGGCAGCGCCTGCGCCTCGGCCACCAGGGCGATAAGCGCTTTACCGTGGAAGCGAATTTCACTGCCGCTGAGGCCTAGAGAGTCCAGTTCCCCGAGCGATCCCGGCATGTATCTCGCCACCTGCCACAGATTTTCCTCACGGACGACAAAATTCACCGCCATATCGCGCTCGCGCGCTTTACGCAGGCGCCAGGCCGCCAGCTTCTTAAGGCAGGCCAGCTGACGAGTGCGAAGCTGCCAGGCGTTACCTATTTCGCGCCAGGCCTCCTCCGGATCAAGCTGTTCGCGGCGGCGAGAGCACATCAGATGGCACTCATCGAGAGCCGCGTTTATCCATCCCGCCGCTTCCGTTTCGGCCATCAGCTTCTCAGCAATAGGCAGCAAATAAAGCACGTCTGCCGCCGCATACTCGCACTGCCGCTCTGTTAACGGACGTGCCAGCCAGTCGGTACGGGATTCACTTTTATCCAGCGCAATACCGGTGTAGGACTCAACGATGGTGGCAAAACCACAAGACAGCGGGCGGCCGGTAAACGAAGCCAGAATCTGCGTGTCGATAAACGGCTCGGGAAGTACGCCAAAAGCGTTCAGGAAGACCTCGAGATCTTCGCTGCCGGCGTGCAGATATTTAATGGTATCCGGATCCTGCAAAAGCGCCTTGAACGGCGACCAGTCGCTGATGGCTAAGGGATCGATCAGCGAAGCCTGATGGCCGTCATAAAGCTGGATCAGCCCCAGCTGTGGATAGTAGGTTCGCGTCCGGACAAACTCGGTGTCCAGCGCCAGCGCGGGGAACTGACGAGCGGCCTGGCATACGGCGGCCAGTCCTTCATCGGTAGTAATCATCTGGTAAGTCAAATTCAGTTCTCTTAGGTTGCGCCCATAAAAAATGCCGGCGAACCGGCATCAGGACGAGTGACTTGGAGCTCAGGCGTTATTGTTGCCTGTCTTGCCCGCTTCGTCACGCAGTTCTCGTCGTAAAATTTTCCCGACGTTCGATTTTGGCAGTTCCGTGCGGAATTCAATCAGCTTAGGCACTTTATAACCGGTCAACTGGCGACGGCAGAAGGCGATCAGCGCCTCTTCCGTCAGGGCAGGATCTTTTTTCACCACAAAGATTTTCACCTGCTCACCGCTCACGCCGGCCGGTACGCCGACCGCCGCGACTTCAAGCACGCCTTCGTGCTGCATCACCACATCTTCAATTTCGTTCGGATAAACGTTGAAGCCGGAAACGAGAATCATATCTTTTTTACGGTCAACGATGTTCATAAAGCCTTCTTCGTTGATCACCGCAATATCCCCGGTGCGCAGCCAGCCGTCTTTAAGAATTTCATCCGTTTCTTTTGGACGCTGCCAGTAGCCCAGCATCACCTGTGGACCTTTAACGCACAGTTCGCCGGGCTCACCGGGCGGTACCTCGTTGCCCTGATCGTCGACCAGCTTCACATCGGTGGACGGCACCGGCAGGCCAATAGATCCGCTGTGGTAATCCATATCATGCGGGTTCGCGCTGACCAGCGGTGCGCATTCCGTCAGGCCATAGCCTTCAAGCAGGAAGCGGCCAGTGAGTTTTTCCCAACGTTCCGCAACCGCGTGCTGAACGGGCATACCACCGCCCGCAGAGAGGTGCAGACTTGAAAAATCAAGCTGCTGGAACTCTTTGTTATTCAGTAACGCGTTAAACAACGTATTCACGGCGGTCATGGCGGTGAAAGGATATTTTGCCAGCTCTTTTACCAGCCCAGGAATATCGCGTGGGTTGGTAATTAACAGGTTCTGGCCACCCATGTCGATAAACAGCAGGCAGTTAATGGTCAGGGCAAAAATGTGGTACAGCGGTAGCGGAGTCACCACCAGTTCTTTACCTTCATGCAGCAGCGGGCTGTATGCCGCTCTGACCTGCTCGAGGTTGGCCAGCATGTTGCGGTGCGTCAGCATCGCGCCCTTCGCCACGCCTGTCGTGCCGCCGGTGTACTGCAGGAAGGCTAAATCACCATTGATAATTTCAGGTTTGATGTACTGCATACGGTAGCCACTTTGCAGCGCCCGGCGGAAGGAGATAGCGTTTGGCAGATGGTATTTAGGCACAAGTCGCTTGATGTATTTGACGACAAAGTTAACCAGCGTTCCTTTCGGGCCGGAGATCTGATCGCCCAGGCGGGTCAGGATGACGTGCTTCACCTGGGTTTTATCGACCACCTTTTCCAGGGTGTGGGCAAAGTTCGACACGATGACAATCGCGCTGGCCCCGCTGTCGTTCAACTGATGCTCCAGCTCGCGTGGGGTATAGAGCGGGTTAACGTTAACCACCACCATACCGGCGCGCAGAATGCCGAACAGCGCGACAGGATACTGCAATAGATTTGGCATCATCAGCGCTACGCGGTCGCCTTTTTTCAGGCCCAGCCCCTGCTGAAGGTACGCGGCAAATGCCCGGCTGCGCTCTTCCAGTTTGCGGAAGGTCATTACCTCCCCCATGTTGATAAAAGCCGGTTTGTCAGCGTAGCGAGTGACAGCCTGCTCAAACATATCAACCAGGGATTGATAGCGGTCGGGATTTATTTCAGCCGCAACGTCGGCCGGGTAGCGGTTAAGCCAAACCTTATTCAAGGATCCACCTCTGAAATTATTATTTGTCGTCATCACAACCCCAGGGAATACATTTCGTTAACATAATATTAACTCAGCGTACCAGTTTATTAATTAGCCTGATTAAAGGTTGCGAAGCACATCACTAAATTTTTTCATCCGTCCTGGATAAAAACAAACAGCGGCCAGGCCGCTGTTTGAAAATATTTTAAAAACAACAGATTATTCGGTTACAACGGTTTGCACCTGTGCAGGGCCCGGATTGTACCAGCCGCCGCCCCACATGTCGTAATGGTGGCGATACGGATAAGGCCCGCCCCAGAACCACGGGTCAATCGGCTGCGGCGGCATAACAACCTGCTGTACTACATTCCAGCGTTTGTATCCCGTCGCCTGCATGGTCATGAATTTATAGGGCGTCTGCCCAATCTTACCTTCTGCCGTGCCGGTAATTGGCCCGACGACGGTAACCAGCTGATTGCGGAAATCTACCGGATCAAGGAAGCCATTGACGTCGGCATAAATGCGCCCCTGCGAAGGCTCATTCAATGCCGGACGGGCACCTTCATCGAGGCTGACAGTGGCAATCTCCAGGCGCGTTTTGCCCTTCAGGTTGTCCACGTTCACCACCCGCCCGCCAAAGCGCGCTTCCTGCCCGACATAAAGCTGGGGCGCACTCATCACCGCCGTCAGATCCTGCTGTGGGGTCGCGGAAGTCCCTTTAATCGCATCCGGCACGCTCACGCAGCCACTCAGGGCCAGCGCCGCAGCGGCGGCCAGCAGCCAGCTGCATTTTTTGACATTATAAACAGCCATACCTCATCTCCTTAACCTTCCCACCGTTTAGCGGGGTCGGTCTTACTCTCTGCCAGGTAGCTTTTTCCAGGTGACTTCGTTCCGCAGATAGACGGGCTCAGCCTGCTCGACGGCGACGGTTTTGCCGGCGTTGAACGCCTGCTGCGCCAGAGGAAGCATATCTTCCGCTTCAGGCAGCGTAGTTTCACCGTCCTGCAATAAAAGCCCGCTATCCTTCGCCATATCAGGCCAGGCCTGCCAGCCTGTTCCGACTGTAGCCCAGGTGCCGCTCAGATGCTTCAACCGCCCGGCAACGTCTTCAGGCTTGAGGACGGCTTCGCTTCCTTCACCGTGCCACACGCCCTGCTCGTCACGCTCATATTCGGCCCAATAAACTTCGCCCATGCGGGCATCTATTGCGGCGAGTACGCGGGTGGCGCCCGTTCTGCGCCATGCGCCCTGAGCCATCGTCGCCAGCGTTGAAACACCAATCATTGGCAGCTCAGCGCCCAGCGCCAGCCCCTGCGCAATCCCAATCCCAATGCGCACGCCGGTAAAACTGCCCGGCCCACGCCCGTAGGCAAGTGCGTTCACCTCAGACAAAGTAATCCCGCCCTGGTTCAGGATCTCTTTGACCAGCGGTAAAATTCTTTGCGTGTGCTCACGCGGGCAGAGTTCGAAATGGGCGTAGGACGCCGCATCGTTTTGCAGAGCAACAGAACAGGCTTCTGTTGCGGTATCGATGGCTAAAATTCGCATGGGCTTGCCAACCTCTGGCGGAGATAAGGTCAAAAAACGGCGCGCATCATACCATAGCCTGGCACAAATTACTGCGCACCAGAGGCATTGAGGAACTCAATTGCCCGATTTATATCCCGGGTACGCGGCGTTGGCGGCAGGCTATTCAGGAAAACAGCGCCATAAGGTCGCATCACCAGCCGGTTATCGCAGATAACCAGGACCCCACGGTCTTCCACATCGCGGATCAGGCGACCGACACCCTGCTTAAGGGTGATCACCGCGTCAGGCAGCTGGACATCGTCAAATGGATCGCCCCCGCGAATGCGGCAATCTTCCATGCGAGCCTTGAGCAGCGGATCGTCCGGAGAGGTAAAGGGAAGCTTGTCGATGATAACCAGGGAGAGCGTGTCGCCGCGCACGTCTACGCCTTCCCAGAAGCTACTGGTTGCCACCAGCAGGGCGTTACCGGCCTCAACAAACTGCTGCAACAGCTGGCCTTTGCTGGTTTCCCCCTGCAGCAGCACGGGCAGCGTCATGGTGGCCCGGAACTGTTCCGCCAGGTCACGCATCATCGCGTGTGAGGTACAAAGCATAAAGCAGCGCCCGTTGTTCGCCTCAATGAGCGGGCGCAGCAGGTTAGCCAGGTGACGGCCAGCGTGGGGCTGATTGGGCGTTGGCAGCCCTCTCGGCACGCACAGAAGCGCCTGCTTTGCGTAATC
Source organism: Enterobacter sp. Cy-643 (assembly GCF_011752815.1). Classification (GTDB taxonomy): domain Bacteria; phylum Pseudomonadota; class Gammaproteobacteria; order Enterobacterales; family Enterobacteriaceae; genus Cedecea. The sequence goes on along the minus strand of NZ_VWWV01000001.1, from coordinate 963,555 downwards.
AAACGGGCTGGCAAGCAGCAGCGTTTCCGCCTCGTCGATTCCCAGCCGCTCGGTGAAATGGCTCATATTGTCATTTACCGCAAGCGTGGCCGAGGTAAAGACCCAGCAGCCGGCTTTTTCACGGATGACTTCCTTAAACTTGTCGGCCACGGAGAGCGGCGTCAGGGCCAGCGTGAAGTGGCGGGCGTTGCATTCATACCAGTAGCTGTATCCCGGCTGATTAATTTCTTTCAGCCGTTTGATCCGCCCACGGTAAATCACCGCCCGTTCAAAAGCGGCATCCAGCAGCGCAGAGCGGCCAAGGGAAAGCTTAGCGACGTCGTAACACAGCTCCAGCGCATCATCGAGCAGCAGAAGCGAACGCTGAATATTCGCGTCCGCAAGTAGCTCCCGCAGGTTCCCCCGGTAGCCCGGATCGCCTATTTGCAGGCGAAAATCCTGCGTGCGCTGGGCAAGGCTGTCGGCGCTTTTTTGCAGCTGCTGCGCGTCACGGACTTCCGTGCGGTAGGCAATGGAAATGTCTTTGGCGAGATCGAGCAGCTGCCGACTGGAGATAGACTGGCCAAAATACTGGCTGGCGATATCCGGGATCTGGTGGGCTTCATCGAAAATCGTCACTTGCGCCTCGGGAATAAGCTCCGCGAAACCGCTCTCTTTTACCACCATGTCGGCCAGATACAAGTGATGATTCACCACCACCACGTCGGCATCCATCGCCTTTTTACGGGCCTTGACCACAAAGCAGTCCTGATACTGCGGGCAATCCTGTCCCAGGCAGTTATCGTTGGTGCTGGTAACCATCGGCCAGACGGTGGAGTCTTCGGCGACGGACCCACAGGTGCTGATATCGCCATCCACGGTTTCACTGGCCCAGCCGCGCAGATGCATCACGTCGCTTAACGCCTGCACGGGCAAATCACCGCCCGCCAGCGACTGCTGTTCCAGTCTTTCCAGGCAAAGGTAGTTAGAGCGCCCTTTCAGCAACGCCACGCGGCCGGTAAATTTCAGCGCACGGGAGATCGTTGGCAGATCGCGAGAAAACAGCTGATCCTGCAGCGCCTTCGAGCCGGTAGAGATAATGACTTTTTTGCCAGAACGCAGCGCGGGGGCAAGATAAGCATACGTTTTCCCCGTACCGGTGCCCGCCTCTACCACCAGCTCACCGCCGGCTTTGATCGCCCGGGTTACGGCCTCCGCCATTTCACGCTGCGCCTCACGCGGCCTGAAACCGGGAATGACCTTAGCCAGCTGGCCGTCTGCTGCAAAATCGTCCGTCACAATACCCCCTGGTTAAATTGCCAGTGATTATGTCAGCCCCGGCGAGGTTTATCCAGCCAGGCGGTGGCACCGGGCAGCAGATTGTGGCAGTCTGTGCCGCACATATCGTTTGTTGTTAAGGAGTTGCCATGAGTATTGCGCGTATTAAACCTGAAGCCCGCTGGTCTGATGCGGTTATCCATAACCAGACCGTATACTACACCGGCGTTCCGGAGAATCTGGATGCTGACGCCTATCAACAGACGGCCAACACCCTGCAGCAAATCGACACCCTGCTGGCCGAGCTCGGCAGCGACAAGACCCGCATTCTGGATGCAACGATTTTCCTGCCGGACGGCGAAGATTTTGCGGCGATGAATAAAGCATGGGATGAGTGGGTTGTGGCGGGTAAAGCGCCGGTACGCTGCACCGTACAGGCTAAATTGATGAACCCGCGCTACAAAGTGGAAATCAAAATCATCGCGGCGGTGTAACGCTAAGTTGCTGAGGCCCGGCTAGTCCTGCGGGCCTTCTTCTTCGTCGTCTTCATCTTCAAAGCGTACGGCGACGTTACCCCCGGTATGTGAGGCACGAATCTCACTGGCTACCAGAGCGATGGCTTCGCCGCTGCTCATACCGTCGGCCATCAGTTCGTGAATACGCTCGACGGCTTTTTGCTGCTGCTCGTGGCTAAGCGCCGGTAATCCTGAAATCATGTTTAACTCCTGTTACAGTGCTGAAGCCGCTATTTTACTCTGCTCCTGACGATGCTACCAAGATGAATGTTACAACCTCCCCCGTTTTTCGCGAACTCAGCTGGCAGGCAGATGCCGTTCAGCACTATTTCCGCGCGGTTTCCGCTCAGCCCTGGGCCATGCTGCTTCATTCTGGCTTTGCCGACCATCCGCATAATCGTTTTGATATCATGGTCGCCAGCCCGCTTGCGACGCTGGTCACATGCGGCCGGGAAACCGTGATTGAACGCGACGGCCTTTCATCGCAGCACAACGAATGCCCGCTTGAACTGTTACAGCAAACGCTGGACGGCTTTGGCCTGGCCACCACGTCCACTAGCGATATTCCGTTCTGCGGCGGCGCGCTGGGGCTATTCAGCTACGATCTGGGCCGTCGCTTTGAAAAAATCCCCGCGACGGCAGAACAGGATTTAACCACGCCGGACATGGCCGTCGGCATTTATGACTGGGCGCTGATTGCAGACCATCGTCTGCAGCGCCTGACGCTGGTTTGTCGGGGAGACATTGAAGCTCGTCTGGCGTGGCTGAATGCACTGTCGCCCCGGCATGGGGCGCAACCTTTCCGGCTGACCAGCCAATGGCAGTCCAATATGTCCCGCGAAACCTACGGCGAGAAGTTCCGCCAGATCCAGGCTTATCTCAGCAGCGGAGACTGCTACCAGGTCAACCTGGCTCAGCGATTCAGCGCCCACTTTGAAGGGGATGAATGGCAGGCTTTCGAGCGGCTTAATCAGGCGAACCGCGCGCCGTTCAGCGCTTTTCTTCGGCTGCCGAATAGTTGCATTCTTAGCCTTTCCCCGGAGCGGTTTGTCCTGCTCGAGGATAAGCAAATTCAGACTCGCCCGATTAAAGGCACTCTGCCTCGCCTTGCCGACCCGCAGGCCGACGCAGCGCAAGCTGAACGCCTGGCTAACTCGCCAAAGGACCGTGCTGAAAATCTGATGATCGTTGATTTGCTGCGCAACGATATTGGCCGCGTTGCGGTACCGGGCACGGTGAAAGTACCGGAGCTGTTTGTGGTGGAGCCTTTTCCCGCGGTGCATCACCTGGTGAGCACGATTACCGCCAGGCTGCCTGAGACGCTTAGCGCCTGCGATCTCCTGCGTGCTACCTTCCCCGGAGGTTCAATCACCGGCGCCCCCAAAGTCCGGGCAATGGAAATTATTGAAGAGCTGGAGCCTCAGCGGCGTAACGCATGGTGCGGCAGTATCGGCTACATTAGCTTCTGCGGAAAGATGGATACCAGCATCACCATCCGCACGCTCACTGCCGAAGGCGGGAAATTATATTGTTCTGCCGGCGGCGGGATCGTCGCCGACAGTAACGAAGCGGCGGAATATCAGGAAACTTTTGATAAAGTTAATCGTATCCTGCCCTTACTGGAGAATTAATGCATGCCCGGTTCGCCCCTGACGCTGAATGATTTCCTTACCCGGTTTCAACTGTTACGCCCGGCGGACAGCGGGCCGGTCAGCAACAAACGTCAGGCGGCAGTGCTGGTGCCGATTGTGCGGCGGCCTCAGCCGGGACTTTTGCTCACCCAGCGCTCACTGATGCTGCGCAAACACGCGGGCCAGGTGGCCTTCCCCGGCGGGGCGGTAGATGACACCGACAGCTCTCTGATCGCCGCCGCGCTGCGGGAGGCGCAGGAAGAAGTCGCCATTCCGCCAGAATCCGTCGAGGTTATCGGCACCCTTCCGCCGGTGGACAGCGTGACGGGTTTCCAGGTCACGCCAATTGTCGGCATCATTCCCCCTGATTTGCCGTGGCGCGCCAGCGAAGATGAAGTTTCGGCGGTGTTTGAAATGCCGCTCACCGAGGCGCTGCGTCTGGGGCGCTACCATCCGTTAGATATTCATCGCCGCGGCAACGCACATCGCGTCTGGCTTTCCTGGTATCAACGCTATTTTGTCTGGGGGATGACGGCGGGCATTATTCGTGAACTCTCTTTACAGGTAGATAGCGATCCAGGCGACACTTTAAAACGCTGAAAATGGCTATATTTAAGCAACAGAAAGACCATAAATCATCTGCTATTAGGTGATTTATGGTTAAGCATTAGTTTAATTCATGTGAATAGTTTCCTGGTGGAACCAATAAATTTTTAAACTAGCGCTTAGCCATTTCAAAGCATCATGTTCCATGAAACAGGGTGCTATCAGAGGAGTTTTAGAGTGATTAGCATATTCGACATGTTCAAAGTCGGCATCGGGCCATCCAGCTCCCATACCGTCGGGCCAATGAAGGCCGGGAAACAGTTTGTCGACGCACTGATCGAACAAGGACTGCTGGACAGTACCACCCGCATCGCGGTGGACGTTTACGGTTCTCTTTCCCTGACGGGGAAAGGCCACCACACCGATATCGCGATTATTATGGGCCTGGCCGGCAACCAGCCTGATAACGTCGATATCGACGCTATTCCGGCTTTTATTCGCGACGTGGAAACCCGCGGTCGTCTGCTAATCGCTCAGGGTCGTCATGAGGTCGATTTCCCGCAGGATAACGGCATGCGTTTTCGCAGCGACAACCTGCCGCTGCACGAGAACGGCATGCAGATCCACGCCTATGACGGCGACAAAGAGATCTACAGTAAAACCTATTATTCCATCGGCGGCGGCTTCATCGTCGACGAAGAACACTTTGGTAAAGATGCGGCCAGCGAAGTCACCGTGCCTTATCCATTCCATTCCGCACAGGAAATGCTGCAGCACTGCAAGGACACCGGGCTTTCCGTGTCCGGGATGGTGATGCAGAACGAGCTGGCGCTGCATAGCCGCGAGGAAATCGAAGAGTACTTCGCCAATATCTGGCAAACCATGCGCGCCTGTATTGACCGCGGGATGAATACCGAAGGCGTGCTGCCTGGCCCGCTGCGCGTGCCGCGCCGCGCCTCTGCCCTGCGCCGGATGCTGGTGTCCAGCGACAAGCTGTCCAACGATCCAATGAACGTGGTTGACTGGGTGAACATGTTTGCCCTGGCGGTGAACGAAGAGAACGCCGCAGGTGGCCGCGTTGTGACCGCGCCAACCAACGGCGCCTGCGGGATTGTGCCTGCGGTGTTGGCCTACTACGACCACTTTATCGAGCCGGTCACGCCGGACACCTGGATTCGCTACTTCCTGGCGTCCGGGGCGATTGGCGTGCTGTACAAAATGAACGCCTCTATTTCTGGCGCTGAAGTGGGCTGTCAGGGTGAAGTCGGCGTTGCCTGTTCGATGGCGGCGGCGGGCCTGGCTGAAATTCTGGGCGCAAGCCCGGAGCAGGTTTGCGTTGCGGCGGAAATCGGCATGGAACATAACCTCGGCCTGACCTGTGACCCGGTCGCCGGCCAGGTACAGGTGCCATGTATCGAGCGGAATGCGATTGCTTCGGTGAAGGCTATCAACGCCACCCGTATGGCGATGCGTCGTACCAGCGCCCCGCGAGTTTCGCTCGATAAGGTCATTGAGACCATGTACGAAACCGGTAAAGACATGAACGCCAAATACCGCGAAACATCGCGAGGCGGGCTGGCCATTAAGGTTCAGTGCGATTAAGCCACGTTCGTTATAAAATGAGCGGGAAGTGCCGTAAGGTATTTCCCGCTCAGATCGTTTTGCAGGGCATCCGCTTGTTCTTTCCCCGACATTCAATATCTAAAATTCAATCAGCCGGTCACCATCTGCAGGAAGCGATCTCGCACAGGATCGTTTAACTGTGCATTCCAGGCAATGCCTGTCTGCCAGGTGGTATGCGCGCCTTCAAGCGCCACAAGCCTGATTCCGGCTGGCAGAATATGACTGACTCCCGACGGCAGTAATGCCACCCCTTCTCCGGCAGCAACCAGCGCCAGCAAAGTCTGAATATCATCTGCCGCTGAAACGGTGCGGGGAGCGAGATTATTTCCTGAGAGAAAATGCGATGTCTGTGCCGACAGCCCTTCTCCACGATTGCGGGAAAGCTGAAGCAGTTGACTCATTTGCAGCAACTCTGTTGCAGCAGCTGTTTCCGTATCCACAGCCTGAGCCACGGCAAGAACCAGCCGTTCCTCCGCCAGAATTCGACTTTCCAGCTGCACAGGTGCCGGTAATCTTACAAATCCGACCTGAAGGCTGCCCTCCGTTAACTGCCGAAACTGTTCTGCGGAAGACATATCATTCAGGGATACCTGCACATCTGGAAACTGGCTGCGAAAAATAGCCACCTGTCGAGGGGCCAACTGGAAGGAGGAGATCCCAAAGCCCATGGTCAGTTTTCCTGCCCGCCCTTTTTGAATATCGGCCACTTTGGAACAGAAAAGATCGTGACGGGCAAGAACCTCTGCGGCCCCTGGGAGTAACAGTTCTCCCGCCACGGTCAGCCTTGCCCCGTGACGACCTCGCTGAAACAGCGTCACGCCGGTAAGGGACTCCAGCGTCTGGATCTGCTTGGTCAGTGCAGGTTGCGTGACGCACAGTCTTTCAGCGGCTGAATGATAGGAGCCTGACTGTGAGAGGGTAACGAAAGCGCGCAGCAGTTTTATATCCATTCCGTCTGGTTATCGTATGGGCCGAAATCGTGATTATACACGCGAACCTGCTCTCTGATGGAATAACCTCCGATTCGTTAAATAAGGAGTGAAAAATGGATACCCGTATTCGTACTGCCACGGTTCAGTTCTGCCACCGGGCGGGAGACAAACATTACAATTTATCGGTGATGGAGAAATTCATTATTCAGGCCGCCCGGGAGGAGGTAAAGATTCTGGCCTTCCCTGAAATGTGCATCACCGGATACTGGCATGTGCCGGATCTCAGCCATCAGGCGCTGAATGCTTTGTCTGAGCCGGCGGACAACAGCGATTCATTAGCCCGGATCGCCGCCCTTGCAGAAAAATACCAGATGGCTATTGGGGCCGGGTTCATTGAGAAGAGCAGCGACGAGCAATTGTATAATGCCTATGCCGTCTGCATGCCGGATGGAACGCGGCATGTACACCGGAAAATTCACGCTTTTGAACACTCAGGTATTGCCTCCGGCAATAGTTTTACTGTTTTTGACACGCCGTGGGGAGTGCGTGTGGGGGTGCTTATCTGCTGGGATAATAATCTCGTGGAAAATGCGCGTATTACGGCATTGCTGGGCGCCGACGTTCTTATTGCTCCGCACCAGACCGGGGGAACCCATTCGCGAAGTCCTTTCGGTATGAAACCTATTCCACCCAGCCTGTGGGAAAACAGATATAGCGATCCTCAAGCGCTGGAGGCGGCGTTACGCGGTGACAGTGGCCGGGGCTGGCTGATGCGCTGGCTGCCTTCCCGGGCACATGATAATGGCTTTTTTATTCTGTTCAGTAATGGGGTTGGCCTGGATAACGGAGAGGTTCGGACAGGAAATGCCATGATTATTGACCCCTACGGCAGAATTGTCAGCGAAACAGGTTCCTTCGAAGATACGATAGTGTACGCCGACCTGGATCTGGAATTGCTGGCGATGTCCACCGGCCGCAGGTGGATTCACGGCCGTCGGCCTGAGCTGTACGGTATCCTGGGCGAATATCAGGGCTACGAGCGGGATGCGAGAACAGCTCGATTTTCTGAAGATGTGCCTGGTTTTGCCGGTGATAAATCCAGGCAAGACCGAAAATAAGGCTGAATCAGTTGCCAGATAAGAGGAGAAAAGGAGGCCAATACTCCGCCTCGTAAGAGCCAACGTCAGCGACATGAATAATATAGAACACCGCTTATGCGGTGTTTTTTTATCTTATCTTTTTTTATTTTTTTCGTACTCTGATATCCCGCTACACTTTGATGATAACGTTACGCCTCATTTCTTGCGGCGAGAAACAGGGAAACAGGGATGCAAACGGCACAGCGGATTATTTCTGACTATCGCCGCAGGCGAGTTATTGTCTGCGCTGTACTCGCCATTTTAGTTTTAATCGTTACGCTTAGCGTCAGATATGCGGTGGAGCGAAATCTTAACGAACAGCGCGTCGTCCAGTTTAATCAGCGAATCATTACCACGCTCGATACTCTCCTCGCTCCGCTGAATACCGTCAGCGACGATATTATGCAGCTTATCGGAACCTCCTGCGACGACGCCCAATTAAAAATTCGCGAACACGCCGCCAAAATGCAAACGGTACGCGCCATTGGTTTAATCAAAGATGGCGTGCTGTACTGTTCCAGTATTTACGGCAGCCGCAATGTGGGTATTCATCAGCTCCATACTCGCTTGCCTTCGGATGAGCCGCTGCTGTTTTTATCCCGCGACAGCTCGCTGTTAAAAGGCACGCCGGTACTGATTTTCTGGCGGCCGCAGCAGGGGCAGCCACACGATGGCGTCATGCAGATTATTAATATCCAGATGCTGACCGGCCTGCTGCTTAAGCCGGAGCATCCCTGGGTAACGCGAGCGGTACTGAACGTCGGCGACGATCATCTTGAATACGGTGCCGGCCTGCTGGCAAAAGTCACGCCGAATGAGGAACAGGTTTCTCAGCAAACGGCATCAAAGCGCTATCCCTATTCCATCACCGCCATTGGCCCTTCTGCCGACCAGTTAACGCTGCAAAATTTACCGGCTCAGCTTCCGCTGGCTTTATTGCTTAGCCTGCTGGTGGGCTATATTGCCTGGCTTGCCACCGCCAGCCGTATGAGCTTTTCCTGGGAGATAAACCTCGGCCTCGCCGCCCGGGAATTTGAAGTCTTCTGCCAGCCGCTGGTCAGCGCCCGAAACTTACAGTGCGTTGGCGTCGAGTTGCTGCTGCGCTGGAATAACCCAAGACAGGGCTGGATTTCGCCTGAAGTGTTTATCCCCCTGGCGGAACAGCAACAGCAAATTGCGCCACTCACGCGCTTTGTGCTGGATGAAACCGTGCGTCACCTGGAGATCTTCCCCAAAACGCCCGGGTTTCATATCGGCCTTAACGTTGCTCCCAGCCACTTCCACGACGGCGCGATTATTCGCGACCTGAAACGTTATTGGTTCCCGGCCACGCCTAAGCAAAAGTTGACGCTGGAACTCACCGAACGGAATGCCCTGCCCCCAATGGATCACGGCGTCGTTCAGGAGCTGCACAGGCTCGGTATCGACCTCGCTATTGATGACTTCGGCACAGGCCACAGCTCGCTGGCTTATCTTGAAACGCTGAATCCCAACGTGTTGAAAATCGATAAATCCTTTACCGCCGCCATCGGCACTGATGCGGTGAATTCGACGGTGACGGACATTATTATCGCCCTCGGGCAAAGGCTGGGGATCGATTTGGTGGCTGAAGGGGTGGAAACACAGGAACAGGCAGAATATTTACGACGTAACGGTGTCGATGTGCTGCAGGGCTTTTTGTACGCCAAACCCATGCCGCTGAGAGATTTCTCTCGCTGGCTCGAGGGCAACACGCCGCCGCCCCCTCGCCATGAAGACCGGGCTATCCCGGCCTTCCCTATGCGCTGACTTACTCTTCTTCGTCCTCGTGGGGAGAGCGTTCTTTCTCCACGCGAACTAAATCGACGCGATAATCGTTGGCTTCGACTATCTGAATCCGCAGCGGCGCGACTTCGATCACGTCCCCGACTTTAGGAATATGTCCATTCACCGCAATCACGAGGCCAGCGATAGATGCAATGTCTTCTTCGCTGTGCATCAGGCGATGAATGTCCAGACGCTGCTGAAGCGCGTGCAGATCCGTTGAGCCTTTCACCAGCCAGCCGTCGCCATCGCGAACGATTTCAGGCGTTTCATCCGCATCGGGGAATTCGCCGGCAATGGCTTCCAGCACGTCCAGCGGCGTGACCAGGCCCTGCACCACGCCAAATTCGTTGTTAACGATAACGAAGCTGCCGCGAGCGCGACGCAGCACGCCAAGCAGGTTGATTGGGTCCAGCGTTTCCGGCACAACAATCGCCGGTGACTGCGCGGCAATCGCCGCTACGTCAACGCCTTCGTCCAGGGCAACCAGCAGCTCTTTCGCACGTACGACGCCAATAATTTCATCCAGTTCGCCCCGGCATACCGGGAACAAGCTGTGGGGAGAGGCCAGCAGCTGTTCGCGGATCTCCGGCACGCTCTTCATCGCATCAACCCACGAAATCTCACCGCGCGGCGTCATAATGCTGCGCAATGAGCGCGATGCCAGCGTCAGCACGCCGTTAATCATATAGCGCTCTTCTTCCGCAAAGGATTCCGCCTCGATTGGCGTCATGGCTTTGCTGTCTTCGCTGCTTTGTACACGCTCCTGACGCTTACCGCTCATCATGCGCAGAATCGCATCGGCAGTACGCGCTCGCAGAGGCTGGCGCGACTGATGGCGAATAAAGTTACGACGCGCAATCTGGTTAAACAGTTCGATGATGATTGAGAAACCAATGGCCGCGTACAGGTAGCCTTTTGGAATGTGGAAGCCGAAGCCTTCCGCCACCAGGCTCAAACCAATCATCAGCAGGAAGCTCAGGCAGAGCACAACCACCGTCGGATGTTGGTTAACAAAGTTGGTTAGCGGTTTGGAAGCAAGCAGCATGACGCCCATCGCAATGATGACCGCAGCCATCATCACCGGCAGATGGTTTACCATCCCCACGGCGGTAATCACCGCATCCAGCGAGAAGACGGCATCCAGCACGACAATCTGCAGTACCACCACCCAGAAGCTGGCGTAGCCCTTGCCGTGGCCATCATCATGCTGACGGTTTTCCAGGCGCTCGTGCAGTTCTGTGGTCGCTTTAAACAGCAGGAAAATACCCCCCACCAGCATAATCAGATCGCGGCCTGAGAAGGTGAAATCCGCGATACTGAACAGCGGCGCGGTTAGCGTGACCAGCCACGAAATCAGCGACAGCAGCGCAAGGCGCATAATCAGTGCCAACGACAGACCAATCAATCGAGCCTTGTCGCGCTGCTTAGGCGGCAGTTTATCCGCCAGGATGGCGATAAACACCAGGTTATCAATACCCAGTACGATTTCCAGCACAACAAGCGTGAGTAAACCGGCCCAGATTTGCGGGTCCATTAACAGTTCCATGTCAGACTCCCGTTAAGGGCGCAGCAAGTCGGCATTCCGTAGGTTACGGACGCAGAGCGGCTGGTTAATCGTATTTGCGGGCATAAAACGCCGCTGAGAGGGTGGGATTTAGGCATCCCGGCAGTGAAAAGACGTCGGTGACGGTCCATAGGGTGGGCTACTGCCCGCTACTCCTGAAAGTGAATCGGACGCTAACATTATCAAAGTAAACCAGGGCTTGGCAAAGATTTACCTGAATTTGCAATTTTTTTGCAACTTACGCTGGCCATATTTTACAACGTAATGGCCTGAAATCGCGGCAAAGTTAAATTACGGATCTTCATCACATAAATTATTTTTTCACTGTCTAAAATAATTCCGGCAAATGGTTTGTTCTTTCTTGAACGTGTTATCTGAATCGATTCGCTGAAACGATCCCGATACACCACCGCACCCTTCGAGGGGTGTTGTAATGACAAAAACAGGAGGTAGCAAGTGACTATTGCTATTGTCATAGGCACACATGGCTGGGCAGCGGAACAATTGCTGAAAACCGCCGAAATGCTATTAGGCGAACAAGAGAACGTTGGCTGGATAGATTTCGTCCCGGGTGAAAATGCTGAAACCCTGATCGAGAAATATAACGCTCAGCTGGAGAAACTGGACACCAGCAAAGGCGTGCTATTCCTCGTGGATACCTGGGGTGGCAGTCCATTCAATGCGGCAAGCCGTATCGTTGTGGACAAAGAAAATTACGAAGTGGTTGCCGGGGTGAATATCCCGATGCTGGTCGAAACCCTGATGTCGCGGGACGACAATCCCACTTTCGACGATCTGGTTGCCCACGCCGTAGAAACCGGCCGCGAAGGCGTGAAAGCGCTGAAAGCTAAGCCGATTGAAAAAGCCGCTCCGGCCCCCGTTGCCGCAGCACCGAAAGCCCCTGCACCGGCCAGGCCGATGGGACCAAACGACTACATGAACATCGGTCTGGCACGTATTGACGACCGTTTAATTCATGGTCAGGTCGCCACACGCTGGACGAAAGAAACCAACGTTACCCGCATTATCGTCGTCAGTGATGAAGTCGCGGCAGACACCGTGCGTAAAACGCTGCTGACTCAGGTCGCACCGCCAGGCGTCACCGCCCACGTGGTGGATGTCGCAAAAATGATCCGCGTTTACAACAACCCCAAATACGCGGGTGAACGCGTCATGCTCTTGTTCACCAACCCAACCGACGTGGAGCGCATCGTTGAAGGCGGCGTAAAAATCACCTCCGTCAACATCGGCGGCATGGCTTTCCGCCAGGGCAAAACCCAGGTTAACAACGCCATTTCCGTGGATGAGAAAGATATTGAGGCCTTCAAAAAACTGAATGACCGCGGTATTGAGCTTGAAGCGCGGAAAGTGTCTTCCGATCAAAAACTGAAAATGATGGATCTGATCGCTAAAGTTAAATGATTGTCATCACTAATAATATTGCTCAGATTTCACACATAAGTCATCGTCAATAGGAGAAGTACAATGGAGATTACCACTCTTCAGATTGTGCTGGTGTTTGTCGTAGCCTGTATCGCCGGTATGGAGTCGGTGCTCGATGAATTTCAGTTCCACCGTCCGCTTATCGCCTGTACGTTAATCGGTGCCGTTCTCGGCGACATGAAAACCGGCATCATCATCGGCGGTACGCTGGAAATGATCGCCCTGGGCTGGATGAATATCGGTGCCGCCGTGGCCCCGGATGCCGCCCTCGCTTCAATTATCTCAACCATTCTGGTCATTGCCGGGCACCAAAGTATCGGGGCTGGTATCGCGCTGGCTATTCCACTTGCTGCGGCAGGACAGGTGCTGACCATTATCGTGCGTACTATTACCGTGGGCTTCCAGCACGCGGCGGATAAGGCGGCCAATAACGGCAACCTGACGGCGCTTTCCTGGATCCACGTCTCTTCCCTGTTCCTGCAGGCAATGCGTATCGCTATTCCAGCGGTTATCGTCGCCATTTCCGTAGGCACCAGTGAAGTTCAGAACATGCTGAACGCCATTCCTGAAGTGGTGACCAGCGGCCTGAACATCGCCGGCGGCATGATCGTGGTGGTGGGTTACGCGATGGTCATCAACATGATGCGCGCGGGCTACCTGATGCCGTTCTTCTACCTCGGTTTCGTTACCGCAGCGTTCACCAACTTCAACCTGGTGGCACTGGGCGTGATTGGTGCAGTTATGGCCATTCTCTACATTCAGCTGAGCCCGAAATATAACCGTAGCGCTGGCGCTCCGGCTCAGGCTGCTGGCGCGAACGATCTTGATAACGAACTGGACTAACAGGTGAGCGAAATGGTTGATTCCACTAAATTAACGACTGAGAAGAAAATCACCCAGAGTGATATCCGTGGCGTATTCCTGCGTTCTAACCTGTTCCAGGGCTCATGGAACTTCGAACGTATGCAGGCGTTAGGCTTCTGCTTCTGTATGGTGCCGGTTATCAAGCGCCTGTATCCGGAAAACAACGACGCACGCCGCCAGGCTATCAAGCGCCATCTGGAATTCTTTAACACCCACCCTTACGTTGCCGCCCCGGTGCTTGGCGTAACGCTTGCGATGGAAGAGCAGCGTGCTAACGGTGCTGAAATTGATGACGGTGCAATTAACGGCATCAAAGTTGGCCTGATGGGGCCGCTGGCTGGCGTAGGCGACCCTATCTTTTGGGGTACCGTTCGCCCGGTCTTTGCTGCCCTGGGCGCCGGTATCGCCATGAGCGGTAGCCTGCTTGGCCCGCTGCTGTTCTTTATTCTGTTCAACGCGGTGCGCCTGCTGACCCGCTACTATGGCGTGGCCTATGGCTACCGCAAAGGCGTCGATATCGTTAAGGATATGGGCGGCGGCTTCCTGCAGAAACTGACGGAAGGGGCGTCTATTCTCGGCCTCTTTGTCATGGGAGCGTTGGTTAACAAGTGGACGCACGTTAACATTCCGCTGGTGGTATCAAAAATTACCGACCAGACCGGGGCCGTGAAAGTGACCACCGTGCAAACGATCCTCGACCAGCTGATGCCGGGCCTGGTGCCTTTGCTGCTGACCTTCGCCTGTATGTGGCTGCTGCGCAAAAAAGTCAACGCGCTGTGGATCATTATGGGCTTCTTCGTGATCGGGATTGTGGGTTACGCTATCGGCCTGCTGGGTCTGTAATTTGTTCTGCCAAACGGGGGCATTCAGCCCCCGTTTTTTTATCTCTAAGGGGAGGTTTCATGACGTTAACGGATGTCGTGCTGGTTGTGTTTATCGCGTTGCTGCTGGCTTTTGCCGTTTACGATGAGTTTGTGATGGACAAACTAAAGGGCAAAACCCTGCTCAAAATCCCCCTGCTTCGCCGCAATCGCGTGGACAGCGCCATCTTTGTCTTTCTTGTCGGCATTCTTATCTATAACAATGTGACCTCTCACGGTACCCCGCTAACCACATGGTTATTATCTGCACTGGCGCTGATGGCCATTTATCTTTCCTGGTTCAGGCAGCCTAAGATCGTCTTCAAAAATCATGGTTTTTTCTTCGCCAATGTTTGGGTGGAATATAACCGTATTAAAGAAATGAATTTATCGGAAGATGGCGTGCTGGTGATGCAATTAGAACAGCGGCGCTTATTAATTCGCGTTAAGAATATTGATGACCTCGAAAAAATCTACAAACTAATGGTTTCAACTCAATAAGTTATAATTATAGCAAAGTCTATATTAGTGGGGTATTTTTCACCACTTCAAACATAGCCTTTGCTATTTCATAAGGTTTATACGGTTTTATTTTAACCTTCGCATTACATATCCAGTTAAAATGCAAATAGTTATCAATAAATAATCAGAAAAATAGAATTCAATGATTGTTTTAATTTAAAAAAATATGTTAAGGTTGCGCCCGTCGTTGGGGAGTAGCCGATTTCTGTCACAGGCAGAAATGTACATGTCAACATACTCGTTAATCCGCTCCTGAGATTAACGTGGCATGTACGCCTCAGAGTTCTGAGTAGGCGAGACCATAGGCACGCGCCATCGTAAAGTTGGGGATGGTTTGCGTGTATATGGATATTCCCAACTGAGGCGTCACGATGAATCTCTCCGCAACTATCCTGCTAGCTTTCGGCATGTCCATGGACGCTTTCGCCGCTTCCATCGGCAAGGGTGCCACCCTGCACAAACCTAAATTCTCAGAAGCACTCCGTACCGGTTTGATCTTCGGCGTCATTGAAGCCATTACCCCGCTTATCGGCTGGGGCCTTGGCCTGCTGGCCAGTAAGGTTGTGCTGGAATGGAACCACTGGGTGGCCTTTATCCTGCTGGTGTTCCTCGGCGGGCGTATGGTGCTGGAAGGCTTCCGCGGGGCGACTCAGGAAGAAGCGCCTAAAATTCATCGCCATGGTTTTTGGCTGCTGGTGACCACCGCGATTGCCACCAGCCTTGACGCAATGGCCGTAGGTGTGGGGCTTGCCTTCCTGCAGGTCAATATTATTCAGACTGCGTTAGCCATCGGCTGCGCTACCGCGATCATGTCCACGCTAGGGATGATGGTCGGCCGCTTTATCGGACCTATGCTTGGCAAACGCGCCGAGATCCTCGGCGGTATCGTGCTGATAGGCATCGGCTGCCAGATCATGTACAGCCACTTCGCCCCTTTTAACTGATCAATCGCGCTGCCAGACCCGCACCACAAAATCAGTTTCACAGCTAAACGCCGTTTTTGCCTTCAGTGCGGTCCAGACTTCCGGGCGAGCGCGCCAGGCGAACGGCGTCATTTGTAGCAAAGCGGCAGCTTCATCGCCCCGCAGGTTCATCATCCAGCCAGGCTGGAGCGTCTGTTGCAGCGTAAAGCCCGGCATGGCCTCAACCTCTTCACTGTGCAAGACGATATCCTGATAAATCAATCCCTTTAGCTGCATCAAGTGCCGTGGGCCAGGCGTGGCTGTCACCGCTACGCCGCCACGCTTCACGACCCGGGCAAGCTCTTCAGCCTTACAGGGCGCAAAAATACGCACAATTGAGTCCATACTCTCATCGGCAAACGGCAGGCGATGGCTGGAGGCTACGCAAAATTTAACTTCCCGGTAGCGTTTAGCCGCGTAGCGAATCGCGATTTTTGAGACGTCCAGCCCCCAGGTTTCCCCCCCGTTCTCTGCCACAACCGCCGCAAATCCCGCCGTGTAATACCCTTCCCCACAGCCAATATCCAGTAGCGCCGAGGGTGCTATCTCTTTTAACAGCTGGCAAAGGGTATCGCGGAGAGGCTGATAATGTCCGGCATCGAGGAATGCCCGGCGAGCCTGCATCATTTCCGCGCTGTCACCGGGGTCTTTAGAACGTTTATGCTGAACGGGCAGCAAATTAACGTAGCCTTCTTTGGCGATATCAAATTGATGCCCCTGGGGACAATGATAGCTGTTCGCGCTGGCGCTAAGCACGGAATGGCAGAGTGGACAAAGCCAGGACATAGAAAACTCCGGAAACAACAAAGGGCGCAAGTTTAGCGCCCCTTTTGTCAAACCGCTACATGGCGGCGCGGTCATTCTCCATTTTGTTCAGCACCATCAGGCTGCTATCTCCGGCGGGCAGCCCGTCCGGCTCAATATTTTCCAGCCGCAAAACGTCGCCCATGATCTGGCTAAAAACAGGGGCTGAAACCGCACCACCGTAGTACTTTCCGTTGGAAGGATCGTTGATCACTACCACCAGCGCATAGCGAGGGTTGCTGGCCGGCGCTACGCCCGCCGTGTAGGCAACATACTGATCTACATATTTACCATCGGGGCCGATTTTTTTGGCTGTACCGGTTTTCACCGCCACTCGGTAGCCGTGCACAGCCGCCTTAACACCTCCGCCGCCCGGCAGCGCCACGCTCTCCATCATATGTTCCACTTCATGCACAATCTCTTCCGGCATTACCCTTTTCCCTTCCACCGGCGGATCAACGCGGGTGATGGACAGGGGACGAGAAATACCAAAGCTACCGATAGTCGCGTAAACATGGGCCAGCTGCAGCGGGGTCACCATCAGGCCATAGCCAAAAGCGAAAGTGGCGCGATCCAGTTCCCCCCAGCGCTGCCGCACCGGCAACAGACCGCGGCTTTCACCCGTCAGGCCGATTGCGGTGGGGACACCAAAACCAAATTTATGATAGGTATCCCAAATATTCTGAACAGGCATCGCCAGTGAAAGACGAGACACGCCGGTATCGCTCGATTTTTGCAGCACCCCGGTCAGGGTAAGTTGCGGATAGTACCCGACGTCCCGGATGTGATGCCCGTCCAGTGTAAATGGATGGGTATCTATAACGCTGTCAGGCCGGACAATCCCCTGCTGCAGCGCAGTCATCACTACCATCGGTTTCACCGTCGAGCCGGGTTCGAAGGTGTCACTTATCGCGCGGTTGCGAAAATCGTCAAGCTTTGCATCATCGCGGTTGTTCGGATTAAAGGTCGGATAGTTAGCCATCGCCAGAACTTCACCGGTCTGTACATCAATGACCACCGCGGCACCAGACTCAGCTTTGTTCCAGGATACGGCGTTGCTGAGTGCATCTTCAGTCACGGTTTGCAGCCGCTCATCAATGCTGAGCTGAATATTGTGCGCGGGGCTGGCAGGGTTCTCAGTAATATTTTCTACGACATGGCCGTAGCGGTCTTTACGCACCAGGCGCTCCCCCTCTTTACCGGTGAGCTGCTGGTTAAAACTTTTCTCGATCCCCTCTATGCCCTGATCGTCAATGTTGGTGAATCCAATCAGGTTCGCGCCGACTCGACCTGCGGGATAAAAACGGCGAGATTCATCGCGTAGCGCAATGCCGGGGATATTCAGTTTGTCGATATATTGCGCCTGTTGGGGATCCAACTGGCGGGCTAAGTAGATAAAACGGCCACGCTCGTTGCTGTGAATACGCGCGGCAATCTCGCTCAAAGGGACGTGCAGTGCAGATGCCAGCGCCTGCCAGCGGCTGTTAACCAGTACGCCACCCTTCTCCATGACCGTTTTCGGATCGGCCCATACCGCCTCGACCGGCACGCTGACCGCCAGCGGTTTCCCGTTGCGATCTTCGATCATTCCACGGGGCACCTCAATCGGCTCCTCGCGCAGGGAACGCATATCTTCCTGCTTAACCAGGTTATCCGGGGAGATGATTTGTAGCCAGGCGATACGTCCGAGCAGAAACACCAGACTCCCGGTGATGGCCACGCACAGAAGCCCAAAACGCCACTGGATAAAATTACCGGTTAATACGGGGATACCCTTCTTCACAACTATTCCTTGCTCAGCCTAAGCGATTGAAAGATTTAACCAGATCTCCGGCATTTTGCCGGGAGAACAGTGCTAAAACCTTCGCAGCTTTGCAACAAGAGGCAACAAATGATTCAATTTGTTAATATCTTGAAAAACAGTAGATTAGCGACAGAAATGAAAAAGCCCCGTCGAAACGGGGCTTTTATCTCAATTCGGCGTTATTCGCGCCTGAGCTCTAATCCAGAAGAATTAGATGGCAGTCACGTTAACTGCAGCAGGACCTTTCTGGCCGTCCTGGATTTCGAATTCAACGTTCTGGCCTTCAGCCAGAGTTTTGAAGCCGTTACCCTGGATTGCAGAGAAGTGTACGAATACATCTTTGCTGCCGTCTGCTGGAGTAATGAAACCAAAACCTTTAGACTCGTTGAACCACTTAACTTGACCTTTAATCTTTGCCATTTTGCAAATTCCTTAGATTGTATTCTTCGCCCGCAGGCATAACTTAGATAAAACAGAGACATTACTGCATGAGGCACTAATATAAGGCTCGGCAGAGAAGCGGTATTCAACGACAACGTGTTTACTCAGGTCTTCTTTACTGAAAATGCCACACATAAACAGAACTGTACCTCGTTTAACCCAACGTGTTATCACACACAACGTAAACAATGGCAAGCCATTTTTAAGCATGTGTCGATCTGCCGCACAGATTCAGAAAATTACACGATTACTTTGGGAAAGTAATCCGCGCTTTTTGATATCTATTTTCACCATAAAAAATTGTCGCAACAGATTGTGTTTAAACAACATTCCGACAACTTCTGAACCTTAGCGTAAAGTGTACTTTTCGTCCAGACACACGAACAATAAAATCCTTTTTTTAAGGATATATCTTTATGATTTTTTATGCATATCTATGCACAAATCAACCTAAAGCCAGTCATCGCGCTCAATACCCGGATTGCATCCCTGTATCTTTTACGCCCACAGAATAAAGCCTGTACAGCAGGCTTCATATTTTGCACCAAATTAATGAAAGTTTAATGACATCCTGCCCTAGAATAAGGCAATAAAAACGTTTCGATGGAATTTAAAGCGTGATTATCAGGCGCTAATTTAACCAAATAGAAATAAAGCTCGCCACACCGGCAATAATAATTAATTCTTATTTTTGGTTAAGGGCAAACTTTGACCAATACGCAGGGATGAAAACAGTTCATCGTTTTCCCCTTTTTCACGCAGAGCCGCCAGCAATTCCTGCGGCGGTTTATCGAGAGACTCGTCGGCCAGCTCAAATACGCCCCAGTGAATAGGAATTGTCTTAGGCTTGCCGATTGCTTGCCATAAAGTCACTGCTTGCTGCGGATCCATATGGTGATCGCCCATAAACCAGCGAGGCTCATAAGCACCGATAGGCAATGCAGCCATGTCAAATGGACCCAACCGTTGCGCGATCTCTGCCAGAGAAGAGGTGTAACCCGAATCACCGCTGAACCAGAAGCGTAAACTCCCCTGCTCCACAACCCAGCCACACCAAAGAGAGCGGTTACGATCCCAAAAAGTTCGCATACTCCAGTGTCGGGCAGGCACGGCGGTGAAAACCATGCCGCACCAGTTAAAACTTTGCCACCAATCCAGCTCTGTAACCTGCTCTGTACCGCGCCGGCTGAACCACGTTTTCAGGCCCAGAGGCACAAAAAAATGAACGTCAGGAAAACGTTTGATCAAGCTCCGGACGGTTTTTTTGTCGAGATGGTCGTAGTGGTTATGAGAGATGAGTACCGCATCAAGTCGCGGCAGTTGGTTAAGGTCTAGCGGGATTTCGGTTCGCCGGGCGGGACCGGCAAAAGAAACCGGGGATGCACGGCGGGAGAATACAGGATCGGTCAGCAAAAAATAGCCATTAAGCCGCAATAACAGGCTGGCATGCCCCAGCCACCATACGCGGTCATCGTTGCCGCTCAGATCGGCCTGTTGCCACCAGCGTTCAATAAACGCGGAATAACCGTCACCGGGAGGATTTGGCAGCTTCTGCGCTTTGCGCTCCTGCCGCCATCTTTGGACATCGCCCGGCTGTCGCATCGCGGGCTCCGTATTGCGAAAGCCATCAGGCAGATGGTGGGATAACTGTGGATTGTACCAGGGGTTTTTCCAGCGCATCCCACCTCCAGTCAGATTAGCGTTCCGCTACCAGACGAACAAAGTCGTCGTCATTGTCTTCTTCAACCTTCGTAGCCGGTTTGTGTTCAGGCTCGGGTTCGTTGGCTTCGCACAGGCGGCGTAGCAAAGCATTTTGACGTTTCTGTAAATCAACCAGCTCTTCAAGCAGCGCAATTTGCTCATTTGCACGGCTGCTGGAACGATTGACAAAAAACCACAGGACAAGACCGACAATCAACGTCACCAGCGAGATTGCCAGTGGCATGATACTTAAAGCACTAAAACCCAGTTCGTTCATCTTACCACCTCAAAAAAAACGCATTCTACACCTGAGGCAGAGAGAGACAAATCACTACCAGGGGATAAATTTATTAATGGTACAAATGCCGCTGAAAAATTGCACATCCTGGTCGCACATCACATTTATCATTTGAGTCCATAGCAGCAGGCAGGTAACAACAATCACCAGAACGATCACCCATCTGTACTTTCTCACTACATCGCCACCTCTTGACCATAGAATTTCGCTAATTTAACACTAACCAACTAAACCATAAGTAACGTTTCCTGCTTTTTTATTTCAGAATCATCAGATTGTGACATCAAATAATCAGAGTAAGGTTGATGCAGGATGAGATTGATGTTTGAGGTCAGTATGCGAGCAATTATTCGTACCATTATTGTTATTGCCATCATCTGGATTGCCCTGCTGCTTTCTGGATATGGCGTTTTGATTGGCAGCAAAGAAAATGCCGCCGGATTGGGATTGCAATGCAAGTACCTGACGGCACGTAACACCGTAACAGCACAGTTTATTCACACCGACAGTGGAATTATTGGCCTGACCGACTGCCCGCTGCTGCGTAAGGTCGACACGCCTGTTGATAATGGTTAGACCTCAAGGGCCGCGTGTTCTGCGCGGCCCCCTTTAACAAAATCAGTAAGGATAGTGGTGATAGCCCATTTGCTCTGACAGCGCACGCGCGGCCTGATGAAGAAGACAAACGTATTCAGACAGCCCCTCATCCGAATAGCGAAGCGTTGGAAATGAAATACTCATTCCTGCAATGACGGTACCAAAACGATCAAACACCGGCACCGCCACGCAGCGAATCCCCTCTTCCTGTTCTTCCTTATCTTCGCCGTAGCCCTGCTCACGCACCAGGTCAAGCACGGGGAGAAGCGCTTCAGTGCTGACAATAGTACGTTCCGTGCTGCGGACATATTCTACGTCAGAGAGAATATCCAGAATCTCCGCCCGTGGTCGCCAGGCCAGCAAAACCTTACCTATTGCAGTGCTGTACAACGGATTCCGACGCCCTACGCGGGAATACATGCGTAAATTATAGAGCGAGTCAATTTTATGAATATAGACAATGCTGTCGTCGTCCAGCGCGCCAAGGTGAATCGCCTCTTTGGTCCGCCGGGAGAGCTCTCGCATTTGGATATCTGCACTGCGGATGAGGTCAACGTTTTGCAGCGCCCCGCTGCCCAGCTCAAAAAGCTTCAGCGTCAGGGCATATTTTTCCGACTCTTCTTCCTGAGACACGTAGCCGAGAGACTTCATTGTCTGTAGAAAACGATACACGGTGCTTTTGGACATCATGACGCGCTGAGACAGTTCGGTGATACCAATCTCTTTTTCTTCACCAAGGGCCTGTAAGATGCCGAAAACCTTCAGCACGGAAGAGACTGCATCAGGCTGCTTGTCGGGGTCTGAGAGAGCCATACATCACCTCGGGTATTAGTGTTTTATAAAAATTGGAACCGTTTTTTAGTATATTGATGCCCTACGATCGTCGCAATCAAAGCCTGCTGATTCGTTACAAATCTGCGGCATCAGCGAGATTAATTGATGATAAAATCATTACCCTCCTAACGACTTCAGACAGCCTTTTTAAAGTATGGATAAATCAGTGTCCGATGGCTTACCTACGCCCCAGCGTTATGGTGCCATTTTCACCATCGCGCTCGGTATTATGATGGCCGTGCTGGACGGCGCTATTGCTAACGTTGCCCTGCCTACCATTGCGCACGATTTGAATGCCAGCGCGGCGGAATCGATTTGGGTGGTGAACGCTTATCAAATAGCGATTATTGTTTCGCTGCTGTCGCTTTCGTTTCTCGGCGATATTTTTGGCTACCGCCGAATCTATCAGTGCGGCCTGGTTCTGTTCTGCCTGACCTCACTGTTTTGCGCCGTCTCAACTTCATTGCCAATGCTCACCTTTGCCCGCGTACTGCAAGGCTTTGGCGGCGCGGCGCTGATGAGCGTAAATACCGCCCTGATTCGTCTCATTTATCCTCAGCGTTTTCTTGGCCGCGGAATGGGGGTCAATTCATTTATCGTTGCCGTGTCCTCGGCCGCCGGCCCCACCGTTGCCGCCGCGATTCTTTCGGTGGCCTCCTGGCAGTGGCTGTTTTTAATTAACGTGCCGATTGGCATTGTTTCGCTGATTCTGGCGCTACGCTATTTACCCCCTAATCAGCAAAAATCTCAGGGGCAGCGTTTTGATATCCCAAGTGCGGTGATGAACGCCCTCACCTTCGGTCTACTGATTTCAGCGATCGGCGGTTTTTCACAAGGCCAGCCGGGGGCAGTCATTATCGGTGAGCTGGTTGCGCTTGTCGTGATTGGCTATTTCTTCATCCGCCGCCAGCTTCGTTTACCGTTTCCTCTGCTGCCGGTTGACCTGCTGCGAATCCCGATCTTTTCGCTGTCTATTGGCACATCAATATGTTCGTTCGGCGCTCAAATGCTGGCGCTGGTTTCACTGCCCTTTTTCTTGCAAACCGTCCTGGGCCGCAGTGAGGTTGAAACCGGTCTGCTGTTAACGCCCTGGCCGCTGGCAACGATGGTGATGGCCCCGCTGGCCGGTTATCTTATCGAACGCGTTCATGCGGGCCTGATGGGCGCCGTAGGGCTTTTGGTGATGGCCTGCGGCCTGTTTGCTTTGGCCATGCTCCCGCACGATCCGTCCGACCTGAATATTATCTGGCGTATGGTGCTGTGTGGCGCAGGATTCGGCCTCTTCCAGTCCCCGAATAACCACACCATTATCTCCTCAGCGCCCCGCCATCGCAGCGGGGGGGCAAGCGGAATGCTAGGGACAGCTCGCCTGCTCGGGCAAAGCTGCGGGGCCGCGCTGGTAGCGCTAATGTTTAACTTGTTTGGCAGCGGCGGGACACATGCTGCGCTGATCCTTGCCGGCACATTTGCCACCATTGCCGCCGTCGTTAGTGGACTGCGAATGTCCCAGCCTCGGGCTCAGGTATAAAAAAAGCGTGCCGTCGTGGCACGCTTTTTCACCTCAACCTTCCGGTTACTTCAGGTATTCGCCGCTGCGTAGCGCTTCGATACGTTTGTCCAGCGGCGGGTGCGTCATGAACAACTCGCTCATTGACTTAGCCTTACCGTTAATGCAAAACGCCATCATGCTGCTCGCTTCCTGCGGCTCGTAGCTGGTTTTCAGGCGCTGCAGTGCAGCAATCATCTTCTCGCGGCCCACAAGCTTCGCGGAACCCGCGTCGGCATGGAATTCACGATGGCGTGAGAACCACATGGTGATGATGCTTGCCAGAATGCCAAACACCAGTTCCAGCACCGTAGCCACCGCAAAGTAAATCAGCGGGTTGCCATTGCTGCTTTCGTTATCATCGCGGTTCCCGGACAGGAAGCCGGAAGCGACCTGAGCAATGATGCGGGAGATAAAGATAACGAAGGTGTTCACTACCCCCTGAATCAGCGTCATCGTGACCATGTCGCCATTGGCAATATGGCTGATTTCGTGAGCGATAACCGCTTCCGCTTCGTCACGGCTCATGTTTTGCAGCAGACCCGTGCTGACCGCGACCAGAGAAGCGTCACGGCGCGCTCCGGTGGCGAAAGCATTGATGTCCGGCGCATGGTAAATCGCAACCTGCGGCATGGCGATACCCGCCTGCTGAGACTGCTGGCGCACGGTTTCCATCAACCAATGCTCAGTTTCATTACGAGGTTGCTCAATCACCTCACCGCCTACTGAACGTAATGCCATCCATTTTGACATCAGCAGGGAAATAAAAGAGCCGCCAAAGCCAAACAGCACCGCCATGATCATCAGACCCTGAACGCTGCTCGACTGGATCCCCGTCAGGCTTAGCACCAGCCCGAAAACGACCATTACCGCAAGGTTGGTCAACAGGAAAAGCCCGATACGCATCATAATTTTCTTTTTACCTCGGTTAAAAACACGCTCTTTGCGCTCTCCCACATCGTAGGGGCGCGCCGCCTATTTTCAAGCATCCGGCCCGCCCAAGTGGTTAATAATACATAACTTTACATTTTGTATGCATTTATCTTACATCACGGAGGACGGGCAAAAAAATGGGCACCTGCTGGGTGCCCATCTGGGGGTTATTTTGCCGCCGGCTGTTCAGCCGGCCTGTCTTGCTCCATGCCGGCAAGATCGATGGCAATGTGAACCGTCTCGTCGAGATACGGATCGGGCTCCTGGTAATCCTTCGGTAAATCGTCGAGTTTCTTAATCGGCGCTTTACCTTCCCGCTTGAAGCGATCGTTGATTCTGGCCAGGCGCGTCGCGTCGTCTTCCTGATTCTCTTTTTCGCGTACCGCATAATTCAGCGAAACGGCGTTACGTTTTTCCTTCAGGGCATTAAAACGAGCAATGTCCTTCATGATGTACTGGAATTCAGGGTCTTTGGCGATGCGATCCTGATGCAGCTTCAGCAATTCAGGTTCGAACGGCGTTAGATCGCCAGTTTTCACATAGGTCGCAGCGTTGATGCTGTCCCACGGCAGCGCGTTATCTTCGAACTTCTCGCCGGTCTCAGTTTGCTCAGTCCCGGTTGGCATCATAATGTCCGGAGTCACACCTTTACGCTGAGTACTCCCGCCGTTGATGCGGTAGAACTTCTGAATGGTGTACTGAACCGAACCCAGCGCAGGCCACTCAGGACGCAGCATCTGATCGTAAATACGATTCAGGGAACGATACTGCTGCACGGTGCCTTTCCCGAAAGTCGGCTCGCCGACAATCAGCGCGCGGCCATAATCCTGCATCGCCGCGGCAAAGATCTCAGACGCCGAGGCGCTAAAGCGGTCAACCAGCACCACCAGCGGCCCTTTGTAGTAGACCACGCCGTCGGTATCGCTATCTTCACGGACTTTACCGTTATTATCGCGAACCTGAACAACCGGGCCACTTGGGATAAACAGGCCAGACAGGGATACCGCTTCCGTCAGTGCTCCGCCGCCGTTAGAACGCAGATCGATAATCACGCTCTTCACGTTCTGTTTTTCCAGTTTCTGCAACTGAACCTTCACATCATCAGTAAGACCGACGTAGAAGCCTGGAA
Organism: Enterobacter sp. Cy-643; assembly: GCF_011752815.1. Taxonomy (GTDB): domain Bacteria; phylum Pseudomonadota; class Gammaproteobacteria; order Enterobacterales; family Enterobacteriaceae; genus Cedecea. Next base: position 937,804 of record NZ_VWWV01000001.1, on the reverse strand, counting down.
TATCCAGTACGCCAACTTTGTCTTTGCCGACTGTCTTCACGGACATCTTCACCGCGCGGTCTTCCAGGCGAATACGTTCGCGGGTCAGCGTCACGGTACGCGTCTTAGTGCCTTTGCCCGCTGGCAGGATTTCAAGCCGAACCTTGCTGCCTTTTGGACCTTTAATCAGCGCCACAACGTCGTCCAGACGCCAGCCGATAACGTCAACCATCGGTTTACCCATTTGGCCGACGCCAACGATACGGTCGCCAACGGTAATGGCCTTGCTCTTCGCGGCCGGTCCACCGGCAACCATGGAATTGATCAGCGTATAATCATCATCCATTTGCAGTACCGCCCCGATGCCTTCTAAAGAGAGGCTCATTTCGGTGTTGAACTGTTCGGTGCTGCGCGGAGAGAGATAGTTCGTATGCGGGTCAATCTCATGAGCAAACGCGGTCATCGCCAGCGAGAACACATCTTCACTGTTGCTTTGCGCCAGACGGCGGATCGCAAACTGATAGCGCTTGGTCAGGGTTTCACGAATTTCCTGCTCGGTTTTACCGGTCAGCTTCAGGCTCAGCTCGTCGTATTTAACTTTCGCATCCCAGAGCTTATCCAGCTCATCGACGCTCGTTGGCCACGGCGCCTTGCTGCGATCCAGATTGATGGTGTCGTTACCGGTGAAATCCATCGGCTTCGCCAGCACCTTCAGGGCGTACTGGTAGCGTTCAAAACGGCGCTTCTGACCCAGATTGTAGAGGTCGTAAAAAACATCGAGCTTACCGCTGCGAAGCTCATCGCCAATCTGCCCTTTTTTCGCGGCAAACTGGGCGACGTCGCTGGCCAACAGCACGTTATGGCTGTAATCCAGCAAGTTCAGGTAGCGGTCAAAGATTTTTGCCGAGAAGTTGGCATCCAGATCGAACTGGCGGTAATGCGAGCGCGTAAAACGCGAGGTCACGCGCTCACTCACCGTGGCGTGCTGAGCTTCTTCCTTTAACTGCGGAATTTGATCGGCACGAGTAATGTTGTCCAGGGCCAGGGCACTGCCTGCCACGAACAGCAGGCTGGCGATAGCCGTAAGCTTAAAGAGTTTGTTCATGCCTGAGTCAGGCCTCCGTTTCAGAACTGCAAGTGTTCTGCGCGTACGATCATTGCCATACCAGAAGTCAGCTGTACACGGACGCCATCTTTGGTAATTTCCAGTACGGTAGCATCCATTGCGTTGTTACCGGCTTTGACTTTAATGGCTTGTCCAACCTGCAGAGCAGCAATATCGGTTACCGGAGTACGACGCTCTTCACGAGGTGCCTTAGGTGCCGGTTTTTCAGCGCGAGGTTTACGCTCTGCCCCTTCTTTACGACGAGGTGCTGCTGCCGGGCGAGGTTTACGTTCGCGGCGTGGAGCTTCTTCCGTTACGCCTGCGGCTGCGGCGGCTTCACGTTTCTTCGCCTGCTGCTCGGCGCGCTGTGCCTGAACGCGAGCTTTTGCTTCATCCAGCTGCTGACGAGCATGTTCGACATGCTGTTCGTCCAGCTCACCGCATGGGTTGCCATCAAGGTCAACGCGAGTCGCGCCAGCTTTGATGCCGTACAGGTAGCGCCAGCTTGACGTATAAAGACGCAATGCCGAACGAAGCTGCGTTTTGCTGAGGCTCATTTCGCCTTCAACACGAGAGACTAAATCCTGGAAGATACCAATCTTCAACGGACGAGCTTCACCTTCAGCGCTAAAACATTGAGGGAAACGCTCGGCCAAAAATGCGATAACTTCTTTACTGCTATTCAACTTAGGTTGATTTTCCATGAAATTTCCTGATTACAACGGAATTGCCAATAAGCCGCAGGCATGAACAGGCGACATTATAATGACGCCATCGCTAAATGCCACGTTATCCGTTGCTTATCATGCTATCGAGGGAAGAATTTTTTAAAATCAGTGCCGCTCAGCACGTCTGAAAGCCGCGAAACCAGGGTTTTTAAGCCCATTTCGTCTTCTTCTGAAAAACGGCCATACTCGGTACTGTCGATATCCAGAACGCCAATCGTCTGACCGTCAACCGTCAGCGGCAGCACAATTTCTGAATTGCTGGCCGCATCGCAGGCAATGTGCCCGTCGAAAGCATGCACATCTTCCACACGTTGAGTCGTGCCTGTTGCGACCGCCGTGCCGCATACGCCCTTGCCGACGGGAATTCTTACGCAGGCAATTTTGCCCTGGAAGGGCCCCAGAACTAGCGTTTGGGCTTCAAGAAGGTAGAATCCTGCCCAGTTGACGCCATCAAGGCGTTCAAAGAGCAAAGCACTGGTGTTTGCCAGTGTTGCGAGGAAGCTGGTTTCACCTGCCATTAACGCACTAAAATCGCGGTTCAGATCCGCGTAAAATTGTTCTTTGTTCATTAAATAACCGTTATGTTGTCTTGCTTTACTTTGTAGCATACTAAAATAAGCATTAAATGCACGGTGCCACAAGGTGTATCATTTTATGAATTACGATAGGCTAAATGCATCATTCAGATAACAACGCTCCCGGCTTACGACGCACAATGAAAATACACGCCATCAGTCAGGAATTGCCTCAGGCACGTTATCAGCGTTGTCCCCAATGCGATACCCTTTTCTCTCTGCCCCAGGTTAAATCAACACAAAGTGCCTACTGCCCTTGCTGTGATGCAAGAGTGCACCAGGGCCGTGACTGGTCATTGACGCGCCTGGGGGCAATGGCCGTGGCGATGCTGGTGCTCATGCCCGTCGCCTTTTCCGATCCCCTACTGCGTATCTATCTGCTCGGGTCGAGTATTGATGCCAACGTTATGCAGGGAATTTGGCAAATGGCAAGCCAGGGAGACGTGCTGACCGCCGCCGTAGTCCTTTTTTGCGTTGTCGGCGCGCCAGCCACGCTGGTCGCAGCTATTGCTTACCTCTGCTTTGGCAACATTCTCGGCATGAACCTTCGCCCGGTACTGCTGATGCTGGATAAGCTTAAAGAGTGGGTGATGCTGGATATCTATCTGGTGGGCATTGGCGTGGCCTGCATTAAGGTTCGCGAATACGCGTTTATACAGCCAGGTCCCGGGCTGATTGCGTTTATTGCCCTGGTTATCCTGAGTCTGTTGACCATGATCCACCTCAACATTGAGCAGCTATGGGAGCGTTTTTACCCTCAGCGCCCGGCTCGCGCCTTCAACGCGCAGCTGCGGGTTTGCCTCGGCTGCCATTTTACCGGCGTTCCTGACGAACGAGGCCGTTGTCCCCGCTGCCATATCCCGCTGTACCATCGCCGTAAGCAAAGCTTACAAAAATCCTGGGCAGCACTGGTTGCCTCCCTGATTTTCCTGCTTCCGGCTAACCTGCTGCCGATTTCTATTATTTACGTGAACGGCGCACGTCAGGAGGACACCATTCTTTCGGGCATCATTTCCCTGGCGCACAGCAATATCGCCGTCGCTGCCGTGGTGTTTATTGCCAGTATCCTGGTACCGTTTACTAAAGTTATTGTATTAATTACGCTACTTATCAGCATTCATTTCAACTGCCAGCAGGGGTTACGAACCCGCATATTATTGCTGCGCTTTGTCACCTGGATTGGCCGCTGGTCTATGCTCGATCTGTTCGTCATCGCCTTGATGATGTCACTGGTTAACCGGGATCAGCTGTTAGCCTTTACGATGGGTCCCGCCGCGGTCTTCTTTGGCGCGGCGGTTATATTAACTATTCTTGCCGTCGAATGGCTGGATAGCCGACTACTTTGGGACGCACATGAGTCAGGAAACGCCCGCTTCACCGACTGAAGCGAGAATTAAAACGAAACGCCGGATCTCCCCTTTCTGGTTATTACCAGTTATTGCGTTACTGATTGCCGGCTGGCTGATCTGGACGACTTATCAGGAGCGCGGCAACACCGTGACTATCGACTTTATCTCTGCCGACGGGATAGTCGCTGGCCGCACGCCCGTGCGCTACCAGGGCGTTGAAGTGGGTACTGTGCAAAACATCAGCCTGAGCGATGACCTGCGTAAAATCGAAGTCAAAGTCAGTATCAAAAGCGACATGAAGGATGCGCTACGGGAAGACACGCAATTCTGGCTGGTGACGCCGAAGGCTTCCCTTGCTGGCGTATCCGGGCTTGATGCCCTGGTTGGCGGGAACTACATCGGCATGATGCCGGGTAAAGGCGAGCCGCGCGATCATTTTACCGCGCTCGATACCCAACCCAAATATCGCCTGGATAACGGCGAGCTGATGATTCATCTCCACGCCCCGGATTTAGGCTCTCTGAACAGCGGGTCGCTGGTCTACTTCAGAAAAATCCCTGTTGGCCGCGTGTATGACTATGCCATCAACAAGAACAAACAGGGCGTCACTGTCGACGTGCTTATCGATCGCCGCTTTACCAGCCTGGTGAAAAAAGGCAGCCGCTTCTGGAATGTGTCCGGGGTGAAGGCCGATGTTGGCCTGAGCGGCGCCAAAGTTCAGCTAGAAAGCCTGGCGGCCCTGGTGAATGGCGCGATTGCTTTCGACTCACCTGACGATTCAGAACCCGCCAAAGCGGATGATGAATTCGGCCTGTATGAAGACCTGGCGCACAGCCAGCGCGGCGTCATTATTAACCTCGATCTTCCGAGCGGAGATGGCCTCAAAGCAGGGTCAACAAAGTTGATGTATCAGGGACTGGAAGTGGGTTCTCTGACTAAGTTAAATCTCAATCCGGGCGGCGCTGTTACTGGGGAAATGACCGTTGATCCCGGCGTAGTTAGCCTGATGCGCAGCGGCACGCGCATCGAACTCCGCAGCCCAAAAATCTCGCTGGATAATCCAAGCATCAGCACGTTACTGACGGGCAGCACCTTTGAACTTGTGCCAGGTGACGGCGAACCGCAGGATCGCTTCACCGTGGTCTCCAGCGACCAAACGCCGCTCCAGCAGCCAAATGTGCTCACGCTTTCGCTGACGGCACCTGAAAGCTACGGCATTGATGCCGGGCAACCTGTCATTCTCCACGGAATACAAATCGGCCAGGTGGTCGAGCGGGCACTTTCCGCAAAAGGCGTCACGTTCTCCGTCGCCATTGAACCGCAATATCGCCATCTCCTGCAGGGCGACAGCAAATTTGTGGTCAACAGCCGCATTGATGTGAAGCTCGGCATGGACGGCGTGGAATTCCTGGGTGCCAGCGCTAACGAATGGGTCAACGGCGGTATTCGCGTGCTGCCGGGCAGCAAAGGCGAGATGAAAAGTAGCTATCCCCTTTACGCCAATATGGAAAAAGCGATAGAAAACAGCCTGAGCGACATCCCGACCACCACCCTGACGCTGACGGCATCCAGCCTGCCTGATATCCAGACCGGTTCCGTGGTGCTGTACCGGAAATTCCAGGTGGGCGAAATCATCACCATCCGCCCTCGCGCCGAGAACTTTGATATTGATGTTCACATCAAGCCGGAATATCGCAAGCTGTTGACGCCAAATACCGTGTTTTGGGCTGAAGGTGGCGCCAAAGTTCAGCTCAACGGCAGCGGCCTGACGGTTCAGGCCTCCCCGCTCTCCCGGGCGCTCAAAGGGGCGATTAGCTTTGACAACATGACCGGCGCCAGCGTCGGGCAAATGAAAGGCGATAAACGCGTACTTTATGCCTCTGAAACCGCGGCCAGAGCGGTAGGCAGCCAGATAACCTTGCACACTTTCGATGCCGGAAAACTTTCCGCCGGGATGCCAATTCGCTATCTGGGCATTGATATTGGCCAGCTTGAGTCGCTGAACCTGACGCAATCCCGCAACGAAGTGGAAGCGAAAGCGGTACTTTACCCTGAGTATGTGTCGACCTTCGCACGCGTCGGCACGCGATTCTCCGTGGTCACACCGCAGATCTCTGCGGCGGGTGTCGATCATCTTGATACGATCCTCCAGCCTTACATCAACGTTGAACCGGGTAAAGGCGACCCGCGCCGCGACTTTGAGCTGCAGGAAGCGTCTATCACCGACTCTCGTTACTCTGACGGGGTGAACATCGTGCTGGAAGTGCCAGAAGCCGGCTCGCTAAGCATCGGCACGCCGGTCCTCTTCCGTGGAATTGAAGTCGGCACGGTAACCGGCATGACGCTCGGCAATCTCTCTGACCGCGTGATGGTTGGCCTGCGCATAAGCAAGCGTTACCAGCATCTGGTCCGGGACAACTCCGTCTTCTGGCTGGCCTCCGGCTACAGCCTGGACTTTGGCTTGACCGGCGGCGTGGTGAAAACCGGGACCTTTAATCAGTTTATTCGCGGAGGCATTGCGTTTGCGACCCCGCCGGGGATCCCGCTTTCACCTAAAGCGGAGGCCGGGAAGCACTTCCTGCTGCTGGAAAGTGAGCCAAAAGAGTGGCGCCAGTGGGGAACCGCCCTTCCGCGCTAGAGCGCAAGCCCGGGCGGTACGTCGCCCGGGCAATTCCGTGTTAAACTGCGCCCCTTCATTTTTCCAGGGGCGTTTTTCATGGCTCAATCTACTGCCGTTTATCTTCCTCAACCTTTTCTTGACGCGATTCGGGACGCACTTCCCGCCGATCAGACGCTGGACAGCTTTATCGAATACTGCCAGCAGCCGCTGCGCCGCAGCCTGCGCGTCAATACGCTGAAGATATCCGTGGCTGACTTCCTGACGCTCGTCGCGCCTTATAACTGGCGTTTAACGCCGGTGCCATGGTGTGAAGAGGGTTTCTGGATTGAGCGTGAAGATGAAGAAATCCTGCCGCTGGGCAGCACCGCAGAGCATTTAAGCGGCCTGTTCTATATTCAGGAAGCCAGTTCAATGCTGCCCGTTGCGGCGCTGTTTGCCGACGGCAACCAGCCGCAGCGCGTGATGGACGTCGCGGCAGCTCCGGGCTCAAAAACAACCCAGATTGCCGCCCGCATGAATAACACCGGCGCCATTCTTGCCAATGAATATTCCGCCAGTCGGGTAAAAGTCCTGCATGCCAACATTAGCCGCTGCGGTATCAGCAACGTGGCGCTGACGCACTTTGATGGCCGCGTATTCGGTGCCGCGCTGCCTGAGTCCTTCGACGCAATTCTGCTCGATGCCCCCTGCTCCGGTGAAGGCGTGGTGCGAAAAGATCCCGATGCACTGCGTAACTGGTCGCCTGAAAGCACGGTCGAAATTGCCGACACCCAGCGCGAATTAATTGAGAGTGCTTTTCATGCGCTTCGCCCCGGCGGGACGCTGGTTTACTCGACCTGCACGCTGAATCGCCAGGAAAACCAGGATGTCTGCCAGTGGCTGCTGGATAGCTGGCCGGATGCGGTAGAAATAGCCCCTCTGAATGAACTTTTCCCGGAGGCAAAACGCGCGCTAACTTCGGAAGGTTTTCTGCATGTTTTTCCACAGATTTATGACTGTGAGGGCTTTTTCGTTGCCCGTTTACGCAAAACGGCCTCTATAGAACCGCTCCCGGCCCCGGGCTATAAAGTGGGGAAATTCCCCTTTGCGCCGATGAAAGGCAAAGCCGCTGCCGAACTCACCGCCGCGGCGGCAAAGTCGGGCCTTATCTGGGGCGATGAGCTGAGCTTATGGCAGCGCGACAAAGAGATCTGGCTGTTCCCAACAGAGATTGAGCCGCTTATCGGTAAAGTGCGTTTTTCTCGCATCGGCCTGAAGCTGGCTGAACAGCACAACAAAGGCTTCCGCTGGCAGCATGAAGCCGTGGTCGCGCTGGTCAAAAGTGACAACCCACTTTGCTTCCCGCTGAGCGAGCCCGAAGCCGAAGAGTGGTATCGGGGAAGGGATATCTATCCAGAAGTGACGCCGTCACGAGATGAAGTGATTATCACTTTTCAGGGGCAGCCGCTCGGCCTGGCGCGCAAAGTCGGCTCACGCCTGAAGAACAGCTATCCAAGGGAATTAGTACGCGACGGCAAGCTTTTCGCCGCCCCGCAGGCTGGCTGTAAAAATTAGCACTTTTTAAGTTGGCAATTTGTGCTGCCTTGACTACGCTGAAATTGGGGTGACCTACTGGTCATACCACCTGCCGCAGATAACAAGGAGCCAAAGATGACAAAAACCAACGTTCGGATCGGCATCTTCGAGATCGATGATGCCGAATTACACGGTGAACAACAGGGGGATCGAACGTTAAGCATTCCCTGCAAGTCCGACCCCGACCTGTGCATGCAGCTGGATGCGTGGGATGGTGCAACCTCTATTCCCGCCGTGCTGGACGGCGAACATTCCGTACTCTACCTGCAACATTACGATCGCCAGCGCGATGCCTGGGTTATGCGCCTTGCATAATTCAAGATGAACCCGTCCCTGAGACGGGTTATATAGATGACAAACAGCCGAAAAACGTGGTTTTCTGCTGTTTGGAGTAGACCAGATAACATCATTCATTGTTTTTGTTAGACCCAGGTGCAGTTTTTAAATCAATGATTTTTGCCGGCACTTTCTCCGTCCACGGGACGGATTAATTATTTCCCCCACTCCCTTTGGCTCCCCTACACTTAAATCAAACGAAGCGGTTCTGAGGCGCTCATGTTTGCTTTGGTTTTATTTGTCTGTTACCTGGACGGCGGCTGTGACGATCTGGTGCTGGAAGTCTTCACCAGCGAACGGCAATGTCTGAGTGCGATGAGCGAACAGCGTATGCGCCACGGCGGCTGTTACCCGGTGGAAGCGTTTATCGATGGATTCTGGCAGCCTGCCCAGGAGTACAGCGACTTCTGAGCAGGGCCAGGTGAGATTAGCGATTGTTCGGGCGGAGGAACATGCGTATTTGCTTCCCGTGGTACTCAACGTAGTGCTGGAAAGTAAAGCCGAAGCGCTCTGCCAGGCCAATAGAACGCTGATTATCGTCATCAATAATGCAGCATACCGGCCCGCTGAAATTGTCATCCGCCCAGCTTAATACCGCGTTAAGCGCCTCCGCCGCGTACCCTTTACCGTGTACGGCGGGAATAAGCGACCAGCCCGCCTCCGGGTATGCCAAAGCCGGGCTGAGATTCCGTTTCGCTTCCTGGAAACCAAACGCCCCCACGAAACGCCCGCTCTGTTTTTCAAACAGCGCCCAGTAACCGTAGCCCAGCGCCTGCCAGTGGCCGATATAACGCATCAATCGCGCCCAGCTCATTTCACCATCCTGCGGTTTTCCGCTGCCGATAAACTTCACCATCTCCGGATCAGACCAGCAGGCAACCAGCGCCTCATAGTCGTCCAGCGTAAAGTGGCGCAGGATAAGGCGTTCCGTTTCAAGACGTGGGGCTTCAGTAATCATCATGACTCCGCTCAGTATTACTCTTGTAATCGTTGTTTAAGGCCGGATTTGCAGGCGTAAATGATAGCGCAGAGCAGCAGGCTAAACAGCATGGTTCCCAAAAACACCCCCGCGCCGGTCAGGGTTAACATAACGCCGCCAATCAGCGGCCCCAGCGCAATCCCTAGCGTCGTCAGGGTTGATGCCCCCAGGTACGCACCGCGATGCTCATCCGGTGCCAGCTGATCCAGCAAAATATTCAGGTTCGGCATCAGAATTGCCTCGCCGATGCTAAAAATAACCGTCACGCTCACCCACAGCAGCGGATCAGGCGTGCGGACGGACCAGAACAAAAGCTGTGAAAGCGCAAAGATAGCCCCCCCGAGCAAAATACGGTTAGACAGGCTAACCTGGGCCAAAAAGCGCACCAGGAAAAGCTGGGCAATAAGCACCGTACAGGCATTGGAGACCAGAATCAGCGTGATTAACTTTACGGCGGCCTCAGCGTCGAGCGTCAGCAAATAAAGCGGCACCACGGATTCATAATGTACGAAAACCACGGCGCATAACGTGCTGCACAGCAGCGCCGCGACAAACAGTTTGTCCCGGGCGATAATCAGCATAACGTCACGTAATCTGACCCCGGCTTTATGTTCGCTCTCTTTGGCCACTATCTTGCCTGCAGGAATAAACAATAAGGTGTAAATAAGCAGAGGCAGATAGCTCACGGCGGTGATCACAAAGGTGCCTTTCTGCGAAGTCAGCCCGAACGCTATACCGACCAGCGGCCCGGTGACCGCCGCCACATTCACCAAATAATAGCGAATCTGCAGAGCCAGAGCGCGACGGCGGCGATCGCCCAGTAAGTCACTCATCAGCGCTCGCGTCGGGGGCTCTACCCACGCGAAACAGACGCCAACAATCATCAGACCAATGATAAATAACGCCATACCCGTGGCCAGCCCAAGCAGAGCATACCCAACAAATGACAGCGCACAGCCCAGGGAAAGCACGCCCCGACGGCCTAGCTTATCCGACAGTTGCCCACCATACATTCCCAGCACCACCGCCAGAAGCGCGCTGCTGGTCATCGCCACGCCCACGGATATGGGAGAAAGATGATAGTTGCGGGTCATGATGATTGTCATAAACGGCCAGGCCATAAAATAGCTAAAGCGAATCACCAGGGTAAAAAATAGCAGCGCAATCACCGTGGCCGGGAAGGTTTTGACCGTCGGCCAAAAACCGCGCGCAGCGTCCTCACGGACGGCATCGTTTGTCGTCATAAAGTATCCTGTTATTTATCGTTGTTATAGCGGAGGCGGGGCCGCTTACCCAGAGTAAGCGGTTAAATAGTAATAAGTTATTCCGTATTAACTGGCAACGGAAATGTTACCGAATTGTTTATTTCCCCAGCTTGTCATTTAAACCGTCAGCCAGGCAGCGGAAAGTAGTGAAAAATTGTGACCTGCCGCTCAAAAAATGGCATTTCATGCTGAGAATGTGTGGGGAGAGCCGGCAGCTGAACGCCGCCGGTATAACGGCTAAAGTTTACCGCTCAGGCGCTGATGGAAATCGGCGCTGTGGGTGTCCAGGCCAACAATGTCGACCTGCGTCTGATAACGCTGATAGCGTGTTTCGATGGCATCCAATACGGCAACGGTGGAGGCGTCCCAAATTTGCGCCTGACTCAGATCGATCACTACCCGTACCGGGTCATCAGCATAATGAAAATGCTCGACAAGGTCGTTGCTGCTGGCAAAGAACAGCGGCCCACGAACCCGGTAAGTCACCTCGCTCCCGTCCGCCGCCAGCTGCCGTTCAGCACGCACAACGTGCGCAATACGACGGGCAAACAACATCATAGCGAAGATAGCGCCCCCCAAAACGCCAAGGGCGAGGTTATCGGTATAAACCGTTATAGCGACGGTCGTGAGCATCACCAGCGTTTCCGGCACCGGCATTCGGCGAAGCGTAACTGGAGAGAGGCTATGCCAGTTCAGCGTTTTCACCGCCACAATCATCATGATCCCGGCCAGCACCACCATTGGAATTTTTGCCATCACTTCACTCAGGACGGTGACCAGCAGCAATAGCACCAGCGCAGCCGCCACGGTAGACAGCCGCGTACGCCCTCTTCCCAGTTCAACATTGACGATGGTTTGCCCGATCATGGCACAGCCCGCGATGCCGCCATAAAAACCGGCGAAGATATTAGACACGCCCAGCCCCCAGCATTCGCGCCGCTTGCTGGAAGGCGTATCGGTGAGTTCATCCACCAGTTTGGCCGTTAGCAAAGACTCCATTAAGCCAACAAAAGCGATGCTCAGCGCGCAGGGCCAGACAATGCGCAGCGTCTCAACGTTTAGCGGCACCATGAGTTCCGTTAATCCAGGCAAACCGGCCTTCATCGGCCCGCTGTCGCCTACCGTAGGTAATCCCCATCCCAGGGCGATACTCAGGCCGGTCACCAGAACAATCGCCACCAGCGGCGAAGGCACAGATTTAAGCATTTTCGGCAGCAGCAGGACGATGCCTAACGTCACGGCAAACAGTCCCCAAACCAGCGGCGACTGCCCCCAGACATGAGGCACCTGAGCAAAGAAGATAAGAATGCCCAGCGCATTCACAAACCCCGTCATTACCGAAAGCGGGATATAACGCATCATTCGCGCCAGCCCCGTCACGCCGAACAGGATCTGGATCCCGCCCGCCAGCACCACCGCAGGCAAAATGTAGCCCACGCCGTATTGATGTACCATCGGCGCAATCACCAGCGCGACCGAGCCCGCCGCGGCCGTCACCATTGCCGGGCGGCCGCCCAGGATGGACATAGCCAGACAAAGTACGATAGAGGCAATCAAGCTGACTTTTGGGTCTACGCCCGCAATCAGGGAAAAGGAGATCACTTCGGGGATCAGCGCCAGGGCGGTGACGACCCCGGCCAGCACCTCGCGCTGGATTAAACGCGGAGAGCGAAACACGGCGCGCAGGCTATTCTCACGGGCATGTTGAGCGGCAAGCTCAGTTTGATTTGTCATAATGGAATGTAGGCTTATTGTCATGAACGCCGCATTTCTCAAGGAATGCGGTCAGCGAGGCCGAAAGTGTAGCGTCGTCGCGGCAGTGATGCGAATTTTCGTGACTCACATCACTAACCATAAAGCCTCACCTGTCCAGCCCCCTCGTTTGCGCAACAAAAAATTAACAATCTGAGTAAAAAACGCTGGACGGCAAGCTATCAAGGTGTGGTATGGTTTTAGCGCACAGGCCAAGCCGAAGCGTTATGGGAAACGCTTTACGCGCAAGCAGGCTGGCTGGCTGGTTCCCGAATAAAAAAAAGACCGAACACGATTCCTGTATTCGGTCCAGGGAAATGGCTCTTGGGAGAGAGCCGTGCGCTAAAAGTTGGCATTAATGCAGGCTAAGTCGCCTTGCCTCTTAAGAATAGATTACCGGCGCAGGTTTTCCAGTCCGCAACAAAAGTGGTCAGAAAAAAGCCGCAATAAAGGTGACTATTTATGCAAAAACAGCAATATCCCTTTGAGATTATTGCTGTTTTTTTATGGCAAAAAATGCCTGTTTTTATTCACCACAAAGCTTTTGCGCGCGCTCAATGAAAGGCTCAAGGCTCATCTTCTGGCCAGGATGCTGCGGGTCATCCACCTGAATAACGCTTATTGGCTGCCCGCTCGTTTTACCGCTTTTGATCTGCTGCTCGGCAATGGCGTTCAGCGGGTACTGCATCAGCGTACTTGGGTTGATGGCAAACAGCGCATTTCCCGCTCTGCAGCTCAACATCACCTCTTCGCGGTTGAACGCCCATTTGTCTTTACCCACCTCAAACCGACTCACGGTGATAATTTGCGGGGCAGCCAGCGCAGAGCTCGCGCAGGCCAGCAGCAGTAAAGTCAAAATGCTCTTTTTCATGAATCTCTCATATAACCAGTTTGCGCCGTCAGAACGGCTCCCAGGTAGCATAGATGCTGACTAGCAGCAGTACCCCTACCGATAAAATCACTTCCAGCCACGTAAGCTGAATAAACCTCCGCTGAGCTGTGGCCTGGACGGCGTCGAAACGCGGCACCAGTATATAACGGTTGATCAAGGCCAGCGTGACCATCACGAGCACCAGCCCAACCTTCAGCGCCAGCAATCGAAAATAGCCACTTTCCAGCGGCAGCGACCAGCCCAGGATCAGCAGGCTATTCACCACGCCGGTTACCAGCACCGCAGCCACGGCGAGATGCCCGTAGCGGGAAAAACGCATCATTGCCGTCATCGCCGGAGTACGCCAGCGCGGCTTATGCGCCATGTGCATACAAACCAGCAAAGGCAACAGGCCACCCACCCACCAAGACGCGCTCAGAAGATGAATCGCGTGGTTGATTCGCTGGAAAGCCCCCAGCACGCCGTCGTGCATTGCAGCGTGCCCGACGCCAGCCAGCATAATTAGCTGCGCCGCGGCTAACAGCAGCAATAACCCAGGCATTGCCCGGGGAGCGATCAGCACAGCGGCCAGCGTGGCCAGACCCAGTAATAGCTGCCATATCCATACCGAACCAAAGCGAGTCGTCAGGACCGCCTGCCAGGTATCCGGCGAGAGAGTATCGCGCCAGCCGTCCCCCATTAGCCCGGCCTGAGCCATGAATAACAGGCAGGCGCTGATCAGCGACAGCCAAACGGCAGGCCGCCACTGTGCTCTGAGGCGGCGCACAAGCACAGGCTTAAACTGCTGCGGGGCAAGGAGCGAACAGCAGATGGCGCTGCCGAGCAGCACCATCAATGCAGTGAAATGGATAAAGCGCAGCGCGATGTAAAACGCCGACAGCATGGCGATTACTTCACGGAGAAGTGATAGTTACCTTTGGTTTTATGCCCATCGACCGACACAACGTGCCAATCCACGGAATAAGCGCCCGGCTTCAAGGCTTCTTCAACCGGCACAATCAGCTGTTTGTTGTCGGTCTCAGCAACCTTCACTTTTCCGGTCTTCACGGCTGATTTCTGCGGACCGGTCACGGTCACGCCGCTGAAGCCAGGCTCAACGCCTTCAGAGAAGTTCAGGGTCAATGACTGCGGCGAGGCGGTCACGGCAGAATCTGCCGCCGGAGACTGCTGCTTAAGGTGCGCGTGTGCGAACACGGCTGGAGAAACGGCCATAGCAGCGACAAATGCCGCCACGGTTGCGATGCGGGAGGAGATGAACGCCATATTAACTATTCCTTTTTGTTATGTGTTGAGGCGGCAAGGATAACCCCGCGCCAGTACCAAGTCGAGACGGGAAAAACTATTGTTACTTGTCATCCGGGACGCAAAACAGTAACTTCTGCGCTGACATTGCAGGAGGATATGATGAGCTACAATCTCGCCGATTTACCCCAGGAAGAAATGGATAAAGTGAACGTCGATCTTGCCGCCGCCGGCGTGGCGTTTAAAGAGCGCTATAACATGCCCGTTGTGGCTGAAATGGTGGAGCGTGAGCAACCTGAGCACCTTCGGGCGTGGTTCCGTGAAAAGCTGATTGCTTATCGTCTGGCCTCGGTTAATCTTTCGCGTTTGCCGTATGAACCAAAGCAAAAATAAAAACTTAAGAATTATCTCGCTGATTCAAAACTAGTGCTACTCTCTTCCTTGTTCAGTTGACCGCAAGCTTTGGCTCATCTCTCGCGATTGCAGGATGCAATCGTTGGATGAAAGATTAAGGAAGAACCTATGCCACGCTGGAATGTTGCCGCTGCGCAATACGGTGCCGTTGCCGGGAATTATCAGGCCAACATCGATCACCACCTCGATTTCATTCGCTGTGCCGCCGAACAAGGCATCGATCTTCTTGTTTTCCCTCATCTCTCTTTATCCGGATTACGCCCCGACGACCATCCTCCGGCGTTTACCGATTCGCTGTTCGACCCGCTCAGTGAGGCAGCTCATCGCTACCATATGACCGCGATCGTCGGCATGCCGCTCAGTGACGAGGCGCACAGCGTAGCCGGTATGGTAAGTTTTCTGCCGGACGGCTCGCGTATCGCCTGTTGCAAACGTCCCGCTGAGGCGGCAGATATGAACAGCCAGCCTCCCGTCGCACCACTTCTGGGGCAACGTTCTCGCAATATCGCACTGGCCGTTTGCGCCCAAAGCGATGATGAAGCCTGGCCCCGAAGCGCGGCTGATATCGGGGCAGACCTTTACGCCACCGGCGCCGCAATGACAGAACTAAGCTACCAGCAAGATGAAATGTATATGCAGCGCTGGGCGCACAAATATGGACTCACCATTTTGCAGGCCAATTACGCCTGGTCCGAGGCTGAACTTCGCTCCGCAGGCCGCAGCGCGTGTTGGGATAATTTAGGCCAACTCGTCGTCAGAGCCGATCAGGGTGAATTGCTGGCAATTGGCCGCCGGGATGAGAGAGGTTGGCACGGAGAGGTCATTCCTTTACGCTAGTCACCTGAAGCCTGTAAACGGAGACTGCGATGCTGCGCATTATTGATACGGAAACCTGTGGATTACAGGGAGGCGTGGTGGAGGTTGCGTCGGTCGATATCATCGACGGCAAGATTGTTAACCCGATGAGCGATCTTGTCCGTCCTGACAGACCGATTAGTCACCAGGCGATGGCCATCCATAAAATTACCGAAGAGATGGTGGCCGATAAGCCCTGGATTGAAGACGTTATTCCCCGCTACCTCGGAAGCCCCTATTACGTGGCGCACAACGCCAGTTTCGACAGCCGCATGCTGCCGGAAATGCAGGGCGACTGGATTTGCACGGTGAAGCTGGCGCGTCGCCTGTGGCCGGGCATTAAGTACAGCAATATGGGGCTGTATAAATCGCTGAAGCTGCATGTGGATACGCCCGTCGGGCTGCATCATCACCGCGCCTTGTTCGACTGCTATATTACCGCCGCCCTGCTGCTGAGAATTATGGATGTGTCAGGCTGGAGCGCAGAAGACATGGTCACGATTACCGGGCGTCCGGCGCTGGTCACCACGATGATGTTTGGTAAATACCGGGGAAAACGCATTGCCGAAATAGCCGAAGACGATCCGGGTTATCTTCGCTGGATGCTTAATAACATCAAGGAGCTAACGCCGGATCTCCGCATGACGCTAAAACATTACCTGGCCGCCAGCGCGGCCGATTAATGCACGCGCCCTGGCAGCGTCCCCTGCGCCAGGGCAATCAGGAAAGCAAACTCCAGCGCCACGCCTTCGTAAGATTTAAAGCGCCCCGACTTGCCGCCGTGCCCGGAATCCATGTCGGTACAAAGCAGCAGCAAGGTCTCATCCCGCTTATAGTCGCGTAATTTAGCAACCCACTTCGCCGGCTCCCAATACTGTACCTGCGAATCATGCAGCCCGGTGGTCACTAACAGGTGGGGATAAGCCTGCTCATGAACCTGGTCGTAAGGACTGTATTGCTTCATATAGCGGTAGTATTCTTCATCCTGAGGGTTACCCCACTCTTCAAATTCCCCGGTGGTGAGCGGAATCGACTCATCGAGCATCGTCGTCACCACATCAACGAACGGCACCTGAGCCACTACGCCATGGAATAATTCAGGACGCAGATTGATAGCGGTGCCCATCAGCATCCCACCCGCGCTGCCGCCCATCCCATAAAGCAGTTTAGGATCGCCATATCCCTGCCCGATCAGCTCGTCGCACACGTCCAGATAGTCGTTAAAGGTATTCATCTTTTTCAGATATTTACCGTCTTCATACCATTGTTGACCCAGTTCACCACCGCCGCGCACATGGGCAATGGCGAAGACAAAACCTCTGTCCAGCAGACTTAAACGGCTGCTGCTAAAGTCAGCATCCATACTGCTGCCGTAAGATCCATAGCCATAGACCAACAGCGGATTTTTACCCCGGCGAAAGTGTTTCCGGTGATAAACCAGTGAGACCGGCACCTGAACGCCATCCCGCGCAGTTACCCACAAATGCTCGCTGCGGTAATTGTTAGCGTCAAAACCGGCAACCTGGGTTTGCTTGATAACCCGCCGTTCACCGCTGTCCATATCCAGTTCGAAAAGCGTGTCCGGCGTCGTCATTGAAGAGTAACCGTAGCGCAGGTGTGAGGTCTCCGGCTCGGGGTTGTAGCCAAGCCAGGTGACATAGGCCGGATCGTCAAAAGCGATACCCGTGGACTCACGCGTAAGACGATTAATCTGGCGCAGGCTGGTCAATCCCTGCTGCCGCTCGGCAACCACCAGCCAGTCGCGGAACAGCGTAAAGTCTTCAAGCATGACCTGCTCCCGTGCGGCAATCAGCGTTTCCCACTGTTTTTCATCCCGCACGGCGCTGCGGTAGAGTCCGAAATTTTTACCGTCTTTGTTGGAACGAATGTAGAACCCATGCTGGTAGTGATCGAGCGTGTATTCATGATCTTTCCGGCGTGGGGCAAATACCTGCGGCTCGGCGTCTGCCAGTTCGGCATCCAGCAACAAAGCCTCACTCGTCGTCGCGCTGGCAAGAGAGATGACAACAAAATGCTGCGAGGTTGTTTTATGCACGCTGACGTAAAAAGCGTCATCTTTTTCTTCATACACCAGTTGGTCATCGGCCACCGGGTGGCCCAGCGTGTGCCGCCAGACCTGATAAGGCAGTAAGGTTTTGGGATGCTTACGCACGTAGTAAAGCGTGACAGAGTCATTCGCCCACGTAAAACTGGACGAGACGTTATCCAGCAGCTCAGGATACCAGTTCCCGGTCTTCAAATTACGCAGGCGAATGCCGTACTGACGGCGGGAGAGATAGTCCTCCGCCAGGGCCATCACTCCATTGTCCGGCGTAATGGCGAATCCGCCCATCGTGTAGAATTCGCTCTGGGCTGCACGCTGGTTGGCATCCAGCAAAACGTCCCACTCGCCCCACTCTTCTCTGACCGCAGATTGCCGCTGATAAATCGCGTACTCATTCCCTTTGTCATACACCTGGCGGTAGCGATAGCCGTTCTTCACATACGGGGCGGAAACATCGCGAGGAGGAACGCGAGCGATCATCTCTTTGAGCAACTGATCCTGCAGCGCGCGCTGGCTCTCCATGATCCTTTTCCCGTAATCATTTTCCTGCTCAAGGTAGTTCAGCACATCGGGATCGGCGCGGTCATCATCCCGCAGCCAGTAATAGTCATCCGTGCGGGTATCGCCATGTAGCGTCATAGCGTGGGGAATTTTTTTGGCTTTTGGCGGCATCACTTTCATCATTTTCCGTTTAACACCCCGTAAGGGTGGCAAATTCAGCCGGGCTTGCAAGCGGAACAGGGAGGATTAAAAGAAAATGCCGGGATAAACCCGGCAAATCGGAAAGCTGAGAAGATTAAACCGCGAGCGGTTGTTTTTGCTGCTGAATATCTTGTTCAATACCAGAGCGGACATCCTGCGGTATGTTCAGCGCATCGCCCAGCGCGCTCAGGTAGCTACGTTCCATAAAGTGATCGATATCGATAGCCGTGCAGCTGAGGTAATAAAGCTCCAGCGCTTCCTCCTCATTTCTCACACCTTGTGCAAGCTGGTGAGGATCTAACGGCCTGTCGATCGCCCGTTCGACGAGCGCTTTACCTTCCCCGTCGATACCGACCTCACGCAGCTGTTGCTCAATAAACTGACGCTCTTTTGCATCGATATGGCCGTCGCTTTTCGCCGCAAAAACTAACGCGGTAATTAATCTTTCGGTACGAACATCAACCGACGAGTGCGGCTCACTCCCACCTGCGGAAACGGGCTGGCTCTGACGAACCCGCTCCCTGTATTTGTTCCATAACACGCTCCCCGCCACGGCGCCGCCGCCGACCAAAAGCGCGCTGGTGCCGTATTTTGTTAACAATTTGCGAGAAGATTTACTCGCCAGAAGCAGCCCGGCTAACCCACCCAGCGCCCCCGGCACCAGAAGTTTAGCGATCCCTTCAGGGCCATTACCGGCTGCAGGCTGTGAGGATTGGGGGGAAGTGGATTGCCCCAGGAGAGACTGAAGCTGCTGTAACCAGTTATTCATGACGGAGACCCTCTGTTGACTTAACTCGTCGAGAGTAGGCCACAGGACGTCAAGAAACGTCGGACAGCGCTAAAGATGGGAAAAGAATTGCGCCGGCTACCCGGCGCTTACAGGCGAGCCCTATTACGCGGCTTTGGTGCGTTTACGTCCAGGGTGCTCGCTGACGTTGTCTTCCGCCGCTGGCGATTGCTCAGCCGCCGGGGATTCCGTGTCTGGCACAGACTGGCTTAACTCAGGCTCTGGCAACTTGCCGTTTTTCAGCACGCCCGCCAGCAGATCCTTGTTTTCCGCCATCCACATCGCCAGGGTGTCGCTCTGCCCTTCATCCAGCGCAATCGGGCTTTGCTGCAGCCACTCGCCGAGGACTTCAGCCAGATCCAGCATTTTGTCGTAAGCGTCAGCATCCTTTTTACTGGCAAAGGCCATTTTTTCTTGTCCCTCTCTCACCACAACATATTTAATCTCGACCGCCATTTTGCAGCTCCGTTTTACCTGTTTATTTATCCAGTATATCGCCATTCATTTTATCACACAAGTGGGAAAGCCGCTGCCAACGCAAACGTTTTCGTTTATACTGCAGCGGTCTTTTTCTTTGTTAAGGCTAAATCACATGTCAACGTTGGGAACCGCTCTGCGCCCGGCAGCTACGCGAGTTATGCTGCTGGGTTCCGGTGAATTGGGTAAAGAAGTGGCCATTGAGTGTCAGCGCCTTGGGGTCGAAGTTATCGCCGTCGACCGCTATGCAAATGCGCCGGCAATGCACGTCGCACACCGCAGTCACGTCATCAACATGCTGGATGCCGCGGCGCTAAAAGCGCTTGTCGCCGCCGAAATGCCCGATTTTATCGTTCCTGAAATTGAAGCCATTGCCACCGATGCCCTGCTGGAGCTTGAAGCCCAGGGCCAGCGTGTGGTGCCGTGCGCCCGCGCTACCAAACTCACTATGAACCGCGAAGGGATCCGCCGCCTGGCCGCAGAAGAACTTCAGCTGCCCACTTCCAGCTACCGCTTCGCCGACAGCGAAGACGCTTTCCGCCAGGCCGTGCAGGAGATTGGTTTACCGTGCATTGTTAAACCGGTGATGAGTTCCTCCGGCAAAGGCCAAAGCTTCATCCGCACTGAAGATCAATTGGCGAAAGCCTGGGAATACGCCCAGCTTGGAGGACGGGCGGGCAAAGGCCGCGTTATCGTCGAAGGCGTGGTCAATTTTGATTTTGAAATCACCCTGCTAACCATTAGCGCCGTTGATGGCGTGCATTTTTGCGCGCCGATTGGACACCGCCAGGAAGATGGCGACTACCGTGAATCCTGGCAGCCACAGCAGATGAGCGATATCGCGCTGGCAAGATCGAAAGAGATTGCTGAAAAAGTGGTTACCGCTCTTGGCGGCCACGGCCTGTTTGGCGTTGAGCTGTTTGTCTGCGGCGATGAGGTGATTTTCAGTGAAGTCTCGCCTCGCCCGCACGACACCGGCATGGTGACGTTGATTTCACAGGATCTGTCTGAGTTTGCGCTGCACGTTCGCGCCTTCCTCGGCCTGCCCATCGGCGAAATTCGTCAGTATGGCCCTGCCGCATCGGCCGTGATCCTACCTGAATTGCAAAGCGATAACGTTAAATTCAGTAACGTGGGCGCGGCGCTGGGCGGCGGTTTACAGGTTCGCCTGTTCGGCAAGCCGGAGATTGCAGGTAAACGCCGCATGGGCGTGGCATTGGCAACCGGTAACAGCGTCGATGAAGCAGTTGCCAGAGCCGTGGCGTCAGCCGCACAGGTCAAAGTGGAAGAATAAAAAAACGCCCTCTGCTGAGGGCGATTCAGGCATAGAGCCCCGTTTTTTTACGGGGCTTTTTTATGGCTTACAGCTTAGCGCCTTCTACCGCTTCGCGGGCAAGCTTAGTGATGCGGTCATAATCGCCCGCTTCCAGCGCATCAGCCGGTACCAGCCAGGAGCCACCGATGCACAGCACACTTTTCAGCGCCAGGTAATCGCGGTAGTTAGCCGGAGAGATGCCGCCGGTTGGGCAGAAACGCACCTGAGAGAACGGTCCTGCAATGGCCTGCAGCGCTTTAGTGCCACCGTTAGCTTCCGCCGGGAAGAATTTAAACTCTTTCAGGCCGTAGTCCATCCCCAGCATCAGTTCTGACACGGTGCTGATGCCTGGGATCAACGGAATGGTGCCTTCGGTCGCGGCTTTCAGCAGCGGCTCGGTCAGACCCGGGCTGATGGCAAACTGCGCGCCAGCTTCGGTCACTTCCGCAAGCTGCTGTGGGTTCAGCACGGTACCTGCGCCGATAATAGCCTCAGGCACTTCTTTCGCAATCGCACGAATGGCATCGATCGCACAAGCTGTACGCAGCGTGACTTCCAGCACGCGGACGCCACCGGCCACCAGCGCTTTCGCCATTGGCACCGCATGCTCCAGCTTGTTAACAACAATAACCGGCACAACCGGACCGGTTTTCAGGATCTGTTCTGCTGTAGTTTTCCAATTTTTCATCTGAGCGCCTCTTAGCCACTTTTAATCTGTTCCGGGCATTACTGCCGCGGGCTTAAAATTTAATGCAGGTTGCGCCTTGTTCAGCGCCAGAAAGTTGTTCGCGCAGGGCGCCGAACAGCTCCCGACCGGTCCCTACGCGCTCGGCGCTGAGATCCGGGTGATAAGCAGGGCGCGCCGCAAGTACGGCTTCATCAACCAGCAACGTTAGCTCGCCCGTTTGGCCGTTGACGCGAATCATGTCACCATCCTGCACCTTCGCCAGCAGCCCGCCGTCATACGCTTCCGGAGTAACATGGATTGCGGAAGGCACCTTCCCTGAGGCACCGGACAGTCTTCCATCTGTCACCAGAGCAATTTTGAAACAGCGGTCCAATAATACTCCAAGCGGCGGCATAAGTTTATGCAATTCTGGCATACCGTTCGCTTTAGGCCCCTGATGGCGCACCACAACAACGCAATCACGGTCAAGCTTGCCGGCTTCAAAGGCGGGTAAAACGTCATGCTGGCTTTCAAAAATAACCGCCGGGGCTTCAATCACCTGATTTTCTACCGGCACCGCTGAGGTTTTCATCACCGCCCGGCCCAGATTCCCGCTCAGCACTTTGGTTCCGCCGTGGCGGGAGAATGGTTTTTCCATCGTGGCAATAACGTCGCTATCCAACGGCTGGCTCGCGCCTTCACGCCAGGCAAGCTGACCATTGTCGAGCCACGGCTCCATGGTGTAGTGACGCAGGCCAAAACCGGCCACGGTGTTAACGTCTTCGTGCAGCAGGCCACCTTTCAGCAGCTCACGCAGCAGCACCGGCACACCGCCCGCCGCCTGGAAGTGGTTAATGTCGGCAGGGCCATTCGGGTAGAGGCGCGCCAGCAGCGGCACAATTTCGGAGATCTCGGAGAAGTCGTCCCAGTTAATAACGATCCCGGCAGCGCGAGCCATCGCAACAAGATGCATGGTGTGGTTCGTCGAGCCGCCGGTAGCCAGCAGTGCAACAATGCCGTTGACCACCACTTTCTCATCAATCATTTTCCCGAGAGGCATCCATTCGTTGCCGTTACCGGTCAGGCGCGTGACCTGGCGGGCGGCTGCGTCCGTCAGCGCGTGACGCAATTCGGCATCGGGCTGAACAAACGACGACCCCGGCAACTGCATGCCCATAAACTCAACCACCATCTGGTTGGTATTCGCCGTGCCGTAGAAGGTACAGGTTCCCGGCGCGTGATAAGAGGCAGCTTCTGCTTCCAGCAGCGCAAGACGGTCAACTTTACCTTCCGCGTAAAGCTGGCGAATGCGGACTTTTTCTT
This sequence comes from Enterobacter sp. Cy-643, assembly GCF_011752815.1. GTDB lineage: Bacteria > Pseudomonadota > Gammaproteobacteria > Enterobacterales > Enterobacteriaceae > Cedecea. The sequence goes on along the minus strand of NZ_VWWV01000001.1, from coordinate 914,802 downwards.
TGTTAGGTAAGCCGCTGGCCATCGGGCCTGATGGCACAAAAACCGCCGGGAGATGCCCAAACGACAGCGCGGCCATCGTTAGCCCCGGCACGATTTTGTCGCACACGCCAAGGTAGAGCGCACCGTCAAACATGTTATGGGACAGGCCAACGGCGGTAGACATGGCAATCACTTCGCGGCTCAGCAGCGAAAGCTCCATTCCATCCTGCCCCTGAGTCACCCCGTCGCACATCGCCGGGACGCCGCCGGCAACCTGCCCCACCGCGCCCACCGAGTGCAGCGCCTTACGGATTTGCTCAGGATAATGTTCATACGGCTGATGGGCGGAGAGCATGTCGTTGTAGGAGGTGATAATCGCAATATTGTTACGCAGCATGCTTTTCAGCGCCGCCTTATCGTCCGGCTGGCAGGCAGCGAAACCATGCGCGAGGTTACCGCAGGCAAGTTCCGAGCGGTGAACCGTGTTGCTCCGGGCTTTCTCAATGCGTGCCAGGTAGGCTTCACGCGTTGGGCGGGAGCGTTCGGTAATACGCAATGTTACCCGTAACAAGTTTGGATGCATAGAAGTTCCTCAGAAAGTGGCTGTTCTCCCGCATTGATACCGTCATGTTCAGAGCTGATGAAAGTAACTTTGTAGCCCATCAGACTTGATGTCGGGAGCAAAAACGCTTCAGCTAGTGTAAATAAAAAAGCCCCGCGGGTGAATCCACGCGGGGCTTTTATTCATAAAAAACTATGCCACTTCTGTGTTAGATCATGTTACCGGTAAAATATGAACCCTTTGTTAGCGATTTTTTACCGGCCATGTTCACAGCCTGTTACTCAAACTCGTTCCAGGAGTGGCCATCACGGGTAATCATCGCCACGGAAGCCACTGGCCCCCAGGTTCCAGCCTGATAAGGTTTCGGTGCATCGTTATCCGCAGCCCAGGCTTCGGTAATGGAGTCTACCCATTTCCATGCCTCTTCTACTTCGTCACGACGTACAAACAGCGCCTGAATCCCGCGCATGGTTTCCAGCAGCAGGCGTTCATAAGCATCCGCCAGGTGAGACTCGTTGAAGGTCTCGGAGTAGCTAAGATCCAGCTTGGTGGTTTGCAGGTTATGCTTGTGCTCCAGGCCCGGGACTTTGTTCAGGATCTGGATATCCACGCCTTCATCCGGCTGCAGACGGATAGTCAGCTTGTTCTGCGGCAATTCCTGCCAGGAGTCTTTAAACAGGTTCAGCGCAGGGTTTTTGAAGTAAACCACGACTTCAGAACATTTGGTTGGCAGACGTTTACCGGTACGCAGGTAGAACGGCACGCCGGCCCAACGCCAGTTGTCGATATCTACGCGAATAGCCACGAAGGTTTCGGTGGCGCTGGATTTGTTTGCGCCCTCTTCTTCCAGGTAGCCAGGCACTTTCTTGCCCTGCGCAAAGCCTGCGGTGTACTGACCACGCACGGTTTTATCGCGCACGTTGGTACGGTCAATGCGGCGTAGCGACTGCAGAACCTTCACTTTCTCATCGCGAATGTGGTCCGCGGTCAAATCAGACGGCGGAGACATGGCAATCATGCACAGGATTTGCAACAGGTGGTTTTGGATCATGTCGCGCATCTGCCCGGCCTGATCGAAGTAACCCCACCGGCCTTCAATCCCCACCTCTTCGGCCACGGTAATTTCTACGTGATCGATAGTGCGGTTGTCCCAGTTGTTAGCGAACAGGGAGTTAGCAAAGCGCAGCGCCAGCAGGTTAAGCACCGTTTCTTTACCGAGGTAGTGGTCGATACGGTAAACCTGGCACTCTTCAAAAAATTCGCCCACCTGATCGTTGATCTGCTGGGAAGTTTCGAGGGAAGTCCCCAGCGGTTTTTCCATGACGACGCGAGCAGGCTTGGCGTTAAGCTTCGCTTTACCTAACCCTTTGCAGATAGCGCCAAAGGTGCTTGGCGGCATAGCGAAATAGTTGATGGTGACGCGATTCTGCTGGTCGAGCATTTTCCCCAGCTTGGTAAAAGCAGAGGTGTCGTTGACGTCCAGGTTACAGAAATCCAGACGACCGCTCAGTTTGTCCCACAGGCTCTCGTCAATCTTCTCTTTCATGAAGGTTTCGAGGGCTTCGCGGACAACTTTGGTGTATGCCTCTTTATCCCACTCTGCGCGGCCAACACCCAGAATACGGGTCTCCGGATGGATTTGACCTGCTTTTTCCAGCTGATACAGGGATGGCAACAGTTTCCGGCGCGCCAGGTCGCCTTTTGCACCGAAAATGACCAGGTCGCACGCCTGGGCTGTTTGCGTTACCGCCATGTTTGTCTCCTCGTTTCGGATATCCCGGCTTTTACCGGCCCTCTGGGGCGCGGATAGCATTAAGCCAGGCACGTCTTGTAATTTTATTACGCTGCAATGTACTGCTTTTGCTGAATTGAGGACAACCGTTAACCCCGGTTTGACCGCCTCAATTGCTAACTTTTCCCACAATGCCGCACTAAAGCGTCGTTTGCTGGCGTTTTTTTGTGCGATGTAACCGTTGCCAAAGTTAGACACCGATCATGTAATGAAAAAAAACAACAACATTACCTGGGCGACTCGCCCTATCACATTTTAGCAAGAGTATATTCTTGCTAAATCGGCCCACGATTTCTTCTGTTGCTGAAATCGCTAAAACCCATGAGTGCCCGCCTTTATGAATATGCTGGAAAAAATCCAGTCACAGCTGGAACACCTTAGCAAATCGGAACGTAAAGTCGCAGAAGTGATTCTTGCTGCGCCTCAGGATGCCATTCACTCCAGCATCGCAACGCTTGCCCGCAGCGCGGACGTCAGCGAGCCCACCGTGAACCGTTTCTGCCGTCGCCTTGAAACCAAGGGCTTCCCGGATTTTAAACTGCACTTAGCTCAGAGTCTGGCGAATGGCACGCCGTATGTAAACCGGAATGTTGATGAAGATGATAGCGTCGAGTCCTATACCGGTAAGATATTTGAGTCCGCTATGGCAAGCCTTGACCGGGTACGTCAGTCGCTGGATATGTCCGCGATGAACCGGGCCGTCGATTTACTTACCCAGGCAAAGAAAATTGCCTTTTTTGGGCTCGGTTCTTCCGCCGCCGTCGCTCATGATGCGACCAATAAATTTTTCCGCTTTAATGTCCCGGTGATTTACTCAGATGACGTTGTTATGCAACGTATGAGCTGTATGAATTGTACCGAGCAGGACGTGGTGGTGCTTATCTCACACACCGGCCGGACTAAAAATCTGGTTGAGCTGGCGCAGTTAGCCCGTGAAAACGATGCCATTGTGATCGCTATCACATCGGAAGGCAGCCCGCTTGCCCGTGAGGCGACACTTTCTCTGCTGCTGGATGTGCCAGAAGATACTGACATTTATATGCCGATGGTGTCTCGTCTGGCGCAGTTAACCGTCATTGATGTACTGGCGACGGGTTTTACTTTGCGTCGAGGAGCAAAATTCAGGGATAACTTGAAGCGAGTCAAGGAAGCGCTCAAAGAATCGCGCTTTGATAAAGAACGTCTTCTCTCAGGCGATGAACGTTAATTTTTGATAACAAAGTTGTAACTTATTAGGCTGTTCGGTTACGTTGTCATGGGTGTTCACAGCACACCCTGACCTACCGAGTTTTTGTTCACGCAACACCAAGTTGTTTCAGTCAACGGAGTAATACATGTCCAGACGGCTACGTAGAACCAAAATCGTTACCACCTTAGGCCCGGCAACCGACCGCGATAATAATTTAGAAAAGATTATTGCCGCCGGCGCTAACGTGGTGCGAATGAACTTCTCCCATGGCTCAGCTGAAGATCATCAGCTGCGTGCAGATAAAGTGCGTGAAATTGCCGCAAAACTGGGGCGCCATGTGGCGATCCTCGGCGATTTGCAAGGTCCTAAGATTCGCGTATCTACCTTCAAAGAAGGCAAAGTATTCCTTAACCTGGGCGACAAATTCCTGCTGGACGCCAACCTCGGCAAAGGTGAAGGCGACAAAGAGAAAGTTGGCATCGACTATAAAGGTCTCCCGGCCGACGTTGTGCCGGGCGATATCCTGCTGCTCGACGATGGCCGCGTGCAGCTCAAAGTGCTGGAAGTCCAGGGCCTGAAAGTGTTTACCGAAGTGACCGTAGGCGGCCCGCTGTCCAACAACAAAGGGATCAACAAGCTGGGCGGAGGGCTGTCTGCAGAAGCGCTGACCGACAAAGACAAAGCCGACATTGTTACCGCGGCAAAAATTGGCGTTGATTACCTGGCCGTTTCCTTCCCACGCTGCGGCGAAGATTTGAACTATGCCCGTCGTCTGGCACGTGATGCGGGCTGCGATGCGAAAATTGTGGCGAAAGTAGAACGCGCGGAAGCCGTTTGCGACGAAGCCGCAATGGACGACATTATTCTCGCCTCTGACGTGGTGATGGTAGCCCGCGGTGACCTGGGCGTAGAAATCGGCGACCCGGAGCTGGTTGGCATCCAGAAAACCCTGATTCGCCGTGCGCGTAAGCTGAATCGTGCCGTGATCACCGCCACCCAGATGATGGAGTCGATGATCACCAACCCAATGCCAACCCGTGCGGAAGTCATGGACGTGGCAAACGCCGTACTCGACGGCACCGATGCGGTGATGCTGTCTGCGGAAACGGCGGCAGGTCAATATCCAGCAGAAACCGTAGCGGCGATGGCGCGCGTTTGCCTGGGTGCAGAAAAAATCCCAAGCATCAACGTCTCCAAACACCGTCTCGACGTACAGTTCGATAACGTCGAAGAAGCCATCGCGATGTCGGCGATGTATGCCGCTAACCACCTCAAAGGGGTTACCGCCATCATTTCAATGACCGAGTCCGGGCGTACTGCGCTAATGACGTCTCGCATCAGCTCCGGTTTGCCTATTTTTGCGCTCTCTCGCCATGAGCGTACGCTGAACCTGACGTCGCTCTATCGCGGCGTGACCCCGGTTTACTTTGACAGCGCAAGCGAAGGCGTCGCCGCCGCGAACGATGCGGTAAATCTCCTGCGTGATAAAGGCTACCTGATTTCTGGCGACCTGGTCATCGTTACCCAGGGCGACGTGATGAGCACCATTGGCACCACTAACACCACGCGTATCCTCTGCGTTGAGTAATTCTCGCCCGCTATAAAGCCCGACAGAGCCGCGACACACGTTCGCGGCTTTTTTTATTATCTGCCCCGCTTCCCTGGCCGTAAACCCACACGCAATACAGCGTTTTAATTTCCACATCATTGTGAAATGATATGTTATAACGTAACAATTAATGGCAAAGTAAAGTCTTGCGGCGCCACTTTCTGAACAGGCACGTTCATTCTGAGTTGACACATACACAATGAAAATCAAACGCCCCTTCCCGTATGCCTGCGTCGCATTGACGTTTTTTTCTTCTCCGCTTTTGGCCGCCGGCTGCCCTCCAACTGAGTGTGAAGAAAACATCACCGTAGAAAGCCGAACGCCCGTAGAACTTCGGCCCGCAGGCGGCACGGCGTCACGCCTGGGCCTGACGGATAAAGAAATCCCCCGCTATGTGGAAACCTTTTCACAAAAAGAGATCCGCGTCCGCGGCGACCGTACGCTGGCCGAAACCGTCAGCCATGCAACCGGCATGTCTGGCGTCGCTTCCCCTACGCTCTCCAATAGCTTCTCGCTGCGCGGCTTTATGCCGGTAAGCTGGCTACTGGACGGAATGGAAATGCCGGGCAGCACGCTCCAGTTGGGCAACCCGGCACACTACGGCCAGGTGGATATTTTGCACGGCCCCGGTTCCACCCTGAACGGTTTGAGCGCTACCGCCGGCAGCGTCAATCTTGTGTCACGTCAGCCCAGCTTCGTGGACACACCGGCGATGCTCAACTATCAATTCGGCAGCTACAGCACCCAGGCATTGCAGGGCGGAGCGGGAGGAACGCTGGTGCAGGATAAAATAGCCTGGCGCCTGGATGCTTCAGGCAGCGGCGGTAACAGTCAGGTCCAGCATGAGCGCAATCGACAGTCGAGGGTCAGCGGCTCGCTGCTCTTCCGCCTGACCGACGACACCACCCTGACGCTCTACGGCGACCGGATGAACAACCGGAGCAACAATCCTTACTTCGGGACTCCGTTGATAGAGGGCAAAGCACTGAAGTCACTGCGCGGCCTGAACTACAATAATCTGACCGACGCCACGATTGCCAGCCACGCAACGGCCTTGCAGGCCGTACTGGACAGCACTCTTGCCCCGGGGCTGAGCTTCAATAACCATACCTGGTATTACACCGGCTACCGCGCCTGGCACAACGTGGAACGCTATCGCTACAGCACAGCAGCTCCGGACTTAGTGAATCGCGACTCCTGGGGCGATCTGAGCCATAAGAATACCCTGCTGGCTAACAGGTCGAGTCTGTCCCTGGACGGCCCTCTGCTGGGTTTCGATAACCGCCTGGTGGCCGGAATCGAGCTGCAAACCAGCCGCTTTGATTATCAAAAAAACGGCTTCCCCGGCTCGCAAGATGTGCCCATATTTAACCCGCCGCGTGAGCCTTTCAGTGCCGAAACCGGCGTTACCCGCACGCCCTGGAGTCGGGTCACTCAACGCCAGTCTGCGGCTTTTCTGGAAGATAGCCTGCAGTTGACCCGCAGCCTCAGCCTGCTAAGCCAGCTGCGCTTAACGAAGCTGGATATGGACTGGCGCTACTACACGCCGGCGCGCAGTGAAAGTCAGACCTGGAGCTTCCTGAATTCAGGTCTCGGCCTGAACTGGGATATCACCGACAACACCGCGCTATACGTCAGCTATGCCAACGGCAAAGAGGCTGGAGGCGACATCTTTTTCTTAAGCGCCGACCAGACTCATCTTCCGCTGACCCAGTCACAGCAGTGGGAAACGGGGATCAAGAGCCAGTTCTGGGATAACAAAGTGGCCACCCGGCTTGCTCTCTACCAGCTACGTAAAAATAACCTCTTCACCCCTTCAGCTTCCACGCCGGGGGAGCTTACCGCCGTGGGGCAGCAAACATCTCGGGGAATTGAGTTTTCCACGACCATTCAGCCCAACGAACGCTGGGAGATGGCGGGAAATCTGGCCTGGACTCACGCAAGATTTGACCGTTTTAGCGCGGGTAACCCGCCAGATAATCTGGACGGGAATCAACCGGCTTATGTCCCGACCTGGACCGGTAATCTCGCACTTACCTGGCACCCCATCGCGCCTCTCAGCTTGCGGAGTGACCTGCGCTATGTAGGCAGCAGCTTCAATGACAATCGCAACACCCGCCCGATGGACGATTACATTACCCTGGATCTGGCCGCAGAATACCGGCTGACGCCTAAAGTGACCGTGGGTACGCGGGTGCGCAACCTGACCGACACGTTTTATACCTGGCAGCGGACTTACGACGGCCAGGCGCTGATCGCGCCGTCACGCACCTGGGAAGGTTGGGTGACGGTATGGTTCTGAGGACCGCGCCAGCGGCTTTAATCCTTGTGGCAGCGGGACTTTTGTTTCCCTCAGATCTACGGGCTATTACCCTCAACAATTGTGCTGAACCACAGCGTTTTGCTGCCGTACCGACGCGTATCGTGGTTTACGGCAACCCGGCGCTGGAAAATCTTCTGGCGCTAGGGGCGCAGGAAGAGATTGTTGGCGTCGTGGGCTACGATCCGGCCCACGACCCTCAGCACCTGGCTGACGGCAACGCCCTTTCACTGCCGGTCGTGGCAAAGAAGGGGCTAATTTCTGCTGAAGCGCTGCTGATGCTGCATCCTGACATGGTCTACTCCTCAAGCTGGTACTGGTTCTGGTCACCTGAAGGAGCGACCCGCGACCAGATGACATCCTGGGGGATATCGAGCTGGCTTTCATCAGGCGCCTGCGGAGGCCAGCAAAGCATCCCAGGGAGGAAAATCAGCTTTGATGCGCTGTTTCAGGAAATTGAGGATTTAGCGCAAATCTTACGCCGGGAAAAACAGGGTAAGGCGCTTGTAGACCAAAACCGAAAGTACCTGACAGCCCTGCGCCAGCGTGCGGGCACATTGCCCCCGGCACGTCTCCTCTGGTGGTATTCCGGCACGGATTCACCCTACGTGGCCGGGTGCTGCGGCGCGCCGAATATGCTGAGCATGGCCAGCGGCAGTCAAAATATTTTCTCCGATCTCTCTGCGCTGTGGCCAAACGTTGCCTGGGAAGAGATAGCCCGTCGCGATCCGGACATTTTGGTGCTCGCCGATCTGCCCCGGGGCGGCCCCGGGGATAGTGCCAAAGATAAAATAGCCTTTGTCGAGCATTTCCCTCTCACCGCCGGGCTACGCGCCGTGAAGGAAAAGAAATTCATCATCCTGTCCGGCTATGACATGGATCCCTCGATCCGCTCGCTGGACGCGCTAAACCGGCTCATCGCCTCACTTTCTACCAAGGAAAAACATGACTGACATCACATGGAACACTCTTGTCACGCTCTGGGATCGGCAGCAAAGCGCTTATATCGCCAGCCGGGAAGCACGCTTCGATGCCCTGCTGGACATACTCGCCCTGCAGTTTGACGATGCCTTTTCACTGCTCGAACTCGGGTGTGGGCCGGGTTCCCTCACGAGGCGCATCCTGCAACGCTTCCCTGCTGTGCACGTTACCGCGGTGGATGTTGATCCGGTCATGCTGGCCATCGCCCGTGAAACGCTGCTTCCTTTCGGCGATCGGGTGCGTATTCTTTCGGCCGATCTGGCCACGCCTGACTGGCAGCAAAAAATAGTCGGGACTCGCCCGGAAGCTATTGTTTCAAGCACCGCGTTACACTGGTTAATGCCCGACAGACAGCATGCTCTGCACGGTGAAATTCATAAAATGCTGGCCGATAACGGCGTGTTCCTGAATGCCGATCACCAGCGTTTTAACCCCGCGGACCTCCACAAGAAAGCGATCAGCGAGCGCCACGATGTGCAAACTCAGCAGCGGGCCTGGGCTCACGGCGCCGTAAACTGGGAGACGTGGTTTACCCTCGCTAAAGAGATAGAGGACATCGCCAGGCTGATTCCGGCCCGGGAAGCCGTGTTCGCGGGCCGCCCGGTTCCCCCGCCGACGACGGTGGCCTTTCAGCTGGCAAGCCTGAATCAGGCTGGTTTCAGCGAAACAGGCACGCTGTGGCAGCTTATGGACGATTACCTGATTGCCGGCTGGAAATAAGCGCGTGAAGCCGCTGCGCCTGCTGCTGTGTGCCATCGTCACTTTGCTGGGATTGATTTATAGCCTGCGCTACGGGGCTGTCACATTATCCTTAAGCGAAGTGATTCAGCTCCTGAATCCGCACCCAGTAGAGGATCCCGTTGTGGCCCTGTATCAGAAAATCGTCTGGTCGCTGCGGCTGCCCAGAGCGCTGCTGGCGATGGCCTGCGGCGGTGGGCTGGCGCTGGCTGGCGCGGTGCTACAGACATTAACCCGTAACCCGCTGGCCGATCCGTGGCTGCTCGGCATCTCTTCCGGCGCAGGTCTGGGCGCCGTGCTCATTATTGCGCTCGGCGTCCAGCCGCTGCTCATAGCCATGCCTTCCGGCGCGTTTATCGGGGCGCTGACCGCATTCGCCCTGGTTGTGCTAATGGCTGGCCGGGCCGTGACGCAGCCAGCGCGATTTATGCTATCGGGCGTGGCCGTGGGACAGTTACTGAGCGCCTTCACCTCGCTGATTGTTTTCTGGCAAACGGACGCCACCACCTCACGGGGTTTTACCTTCTGGCTGCTTGGCGCGTTTGGCCAGGCCACCTGGCAGCAGGTGGCGATTTGCAGCGGCGCGCTGTTTGTTATCGGCACATTTTGTCTGGCACTGTCCCCGACGCTAAACGTCTTGCGGCTTGGCAATGTTGCCGCTCAGGGGCTGGGCGTTAACGTAGCCGCGCTGCAAATGTGGCTCTACCTCTCCATGACGGTATTAACCGCCACGATGGTCGCCTTTTGTGGGGCGATTGGCTTTGTCGGTCTGACCGTTCCACACCTGGCAAAGCTGATGTTCGGCCATCGCCATCAGTGGATTTTACCCTCCAGCGTGCTCTTCGGCGCGCTGCTGACGCTGGCTTCCGACACGCTGGCGCGCACGCTATTTGCTCCGAGGGAGCTGCCTCCTGGCGTCATCACGGCGCTGATCGGCGTGCCGGTGTTTCTTCTCGCCCTGCGCCACCGCCCACACCCCTGAACCCTCCGCCTCCAGGCCGTTTCGCGCGAACAGGCTCTTGCCCTCCCGCCACCTCGAGAGTTATCACGAAATTGTTAACTCTTGAGGAGGATTTAGTAAGTATTCTTTTTATAAAGTGCAGGCATAAATACATGAGGAGCCCCGTTCTTTCCGCCCGGCTCTCCGTTCTCACTCTGACACAGGAACATCATGATGCTGGTCATTATTCTTGCTTATCTGGGCGGCCTGTTAACCATCGCCAGCCCTTGTATCCTGCCGGTACTGCCGTTTGTTTTTGCACGATCCGACCAGCCGTTTGTCCGTACCGGGCTGCCGCTTCTGGCGGGCATGGCGTTAACGTTCACGTTATTCGCAACTCTGGCAGCCGTCGGCGGTGGCTGGGTCGTCGCGGCTAACCAGTATGGCCGCGGCGTGGCATTAGTGTTGATGGCGGTGTTTGGTATCACGCTGCTATTTCCTCGCCTGGCTGAGCGCGTCATGCACCCTCTGGTTAACGCGGGCAACTCGCTGTCTAACCGCGTGGCTCCGGGCCAGCCAGCGGGTCCAGGCGCTTCATTTTTACTAGGTATTGCAACCGGGCTGCTTTGGGCACCCTGCGCTGGCCCCATTCTGGGACTGGTGCTGACCGGCGCGGCCCTGCAGGGAGCAAATGTGGGCTCTACGCTGTTGCTGTTGTCTTATGCCGCAGGTGCGGCCACCTCACTGGCGCTGGCGCTTTTGATCGGTGGCAAAGTATTCAGCGCCATGAAACGCTCTCTGGGCGTAGGGGAATGGATCCGTCGAATTCTGGGCGCAGGGATGTTACTGGGCGTCGTCGCTATTTCTTTTGGCTTAGATACCGGCGTCCTGGCCCGACTTTCTACAGCGTCAACCGGCGGCATCGAACAAGCGCTGGTGAAACGCCTCTCTCCAGACAGCACCACGGCCAATGCCCCCGCGCCCGCCTCCGTGGTGAAAACGTCAGATGACGACACCATTCCAACGTTGACCGATGCTGGCGTGATGCCTTCGTTGAGCGGTGCGACGCAGTGGCTAAACTCGCCACCGCTGACGGCTGAATCGCTGAAAGGCAAAGTCGTCCTCGTCGATTTCTGGACTTACTCCTGCATTAACTGCCTGCGTTCTTTGCCTTATGTAAAAGCCTGGGCTGAAAAATACCGCGATCAGGGCCTGGTGGTGATTGGCGTCCACGCGCCGGAGTTTGCCTTTGAGCGCGACGTCAATAACGTGACCAAAGAGGCGAAGAAACTGGGCGTAACTTATCCTGTCGCCATTGATAACGATTACAGCATCTGGCGGGCGTTCAATAACCAGTACTGGCCGGCGCACTACTTTATTGATGCCAGTGGCCATATTCGCTACGAGCACTTTGGCGAAGGCGACTATGCGCAATCCGAACGCGTTATTCAGGAGCTGCTGCGCCAGGCAGGCGCTAAAAATGTTAACAGCGGCATCAGCACCGTTTCTGCCAGCGGCGTAGAACAGGCGGCCAGCGGCCAGAATGACATTTCCCCAGAGACCTATCTCGGCTACATGCGGGCGCAGAACTTTGCCTCCGGCGAAGTCGCTGGCGACAAACCGGCTGATTACCAAAAGCCCTCCGCACTGCCGCTGGACAGCTGGGGGCTGGAGGGTAACTGGACCATTGGCGGGGAGAACATCACGCTTAATCGTCCGAATGGCCGCATTGTTTACCAGTTTCATGCCCGCGATTTGCACCTCGTCCTCGGCCCGGGCGCAGAAGGCAAACCAGTGCGCTTCAAAGTCACTATCGACGGCCAGGCGCCCGGCAGTGTCCACGGTTCAGATATTGCCCCGGACGGCAGCGGTATCGTGACGGAACAGCGCCTTTACCAGCTAATTCGACAGTCGACCGGCAGCGGCGAACACACATTCAGCATTGAGTTTGAAGATCCAGGCGTGAACGCCTATGCCTTCACGTTCGGTTAACCGGGGAGCATTACGATGAAATCAACACTCTTTTCTACCACCAAACGCCGGGGAGCGTTGCTTAGCGCTCCCGTGCTGATTGCCGCGGCACTTGTCTTTCAGAATACGGCCTGGTCCGAGGCCGAGCGTTCGGTGGCTATTCCTGCGCCATTGCAGGACGAATCGCCGACTGGCGCACATCTTGAAACCGCCGTCTTTGCCGGAGGGTGCTTCTGGGGCGTTCAGGGCGTTTTTCAGCATGTAAAAGGCGTGACCAGCGCGATATCTGGCTACACGGGCGGTAAAGCACGGACGGCAAATTATGAGACGGTAAGCATGGGGATGACCGGTCACGCCGAATCCGTGCAGGTTATCTTTGATCCGGCCAAAGTGACCTATGGCCAGCTATTACAGGTCTTCTTTTCCGTCGCCCACAACCCCACGGAGCTAAACCGCCAGGGGCCGGATTACGGGACGCAATATCGTTCTACCGTTTTCCCGCTCAGCGAATCACAGGCGAAAGTGGCCAAAGCGTATATCACGCAGCTCAACGCCAGCCATAAGTTTAGTGGGCCGCTGGTGACCACGATTGAAGAACATGCGCAGTTCTACCCGGCGGAGAAATACCACCAGAATTTCCTGAACGACAACCCAAACTACCCTTACATCGCGATCAACGACATCCCCAAAGTCGAGCAGCTTAAACAACTCTTCCCGGCGTTGTGGAACAAAGATCCGGTGCTGGTGAAAGGGTGAAAAAAAACCGCGCCGGTGAAATACGATGGCGCGGTTTTCTATTACGAGGTAGAGCTATTTTTTCTTTTTCGGGTACAGCTCATCCCGGCAATACGGCTCTATCTCACCCTCTTTACGGGTCTTCAGAAGCTTGAGGATCCAGGTATATTGTTCCGGATGCGGACCCACCAGCAATTCCACCTCTTCGTTCATTCGGCGGGCGATGGTATGGTCATCGGCCTCAAGCAGGTCATCCATCGGCGGGCGGATAAAAATATCCAGTCGGTGAGTGTCGCTGTTATAAACCGGGAACAGCGGGATCACGCGAGCGCGACACACTTTCATCAGGCGGCCAATGGCCGGCAGCGTAGCCTTGTAGGTCGCGAAGAAATCGACAAATTCGCTGTGTTCTGGCCCGTGATCCTGGTCTGGAAGATAGTAACCCCAGTAGCCCTGGCGAACGGAGCTGATAAACGGCTTAATCCCATCATTGCGGGCATGCATCCGGCCGCCAAAACGGCGCCGTACCGTATTCCAGACATAGTCAAACAGCTGATTGCCCTGATTGTGGAACATCGCCGCCATTTTCTGGCCTTCAGAGGCCATCAGCATGGCCGGAATATCGACGGCCCAACCGTGCGGCACGAGGAAAATCACGTTTTCCCCTTTCGCGCGGATCTCGTCCACAATCTCTTTGCCGTGCCAGTCCACGCGAGACATGACCTTTTTCGGGTCACGCAGCCCCAGTTCCGCCATTAGTACCATCGCCTGTGGCGCCGTGGCGAACATGCGATCGATGATTGTTTCACGCTCGGCTTCCGGTAAATCCGGGAAGCAGTAATGCAGGTTAATTTGTGCCCGGCGTCTGGCGCTTTTGCCCAGGCGCCCCGCTAAGCGCCCAATTTTCCCCAGCAAAGGATCCCGGAGCCCCGGAGGAAGAAGCGCCAGCCCAACAAAAGCGCCAACGCCAAGCCATGCTCCCCAGTAACGCGGGTGCAAAAAGGCTTTTTGAAATTCAGGGATAAATTCACTGTGGTTTTTTTTTGCTTTTTCCATGCGGCTCTCAGTAGTTCGCCAGCAATCTGGCGAGACAAATTTATCGTTATTTTAGCGGGGCAGCGGCCGGCAGACAAAAGAAAAAGCCGGTTACAGGAACCGGCTTTTTATCGAAGGGAAAAATCAGTCGATGCGCAGCTGCGGCAGAACGTCTTTTACCTGCGCCAGGTAATCGCTGCGATCGGAGCCGGTCAGGCCCTCAGAACGCGGCAGCTTGGCCGTCAGCGGGTTAACCGCCTGCTGGTTGATCCACACTTCGTAATGCAGGTGCGGGCCGGTAGAACGCCCGGTATTGCCAGACAGTGCAATACGGTCACCGCGCTTCACTTTCTGCCCAGGTTTCACCAGCAGCTTCTTAAGGTGCATGTAACGAGTGGTGTAAGTCCGTCCATGACGGATAGCCACAAAATAACCTGCGGCCCCGCTGCGCTTCGCCATTACCACTTCGCCATCCCCAACGGCCAGCACAGGTGTCCCCTGCGGCATCGCAAAATCAACGCCTTTGTGCGGCGCGACGCGGCCGGTCACCGGGTTAAGACGACGAGGGTTGAAGTTCGAGGAAACGCGGAACTGCTTCACGGTTGGGAAGCGCATGAAACCTTTGGCCAGGCCAGAGCCGTTACGATCGTAGAATTTGCCGTCTTCAGCGCGAATAGCATAGTAATCTTTGCCGTCGCTGCGCAGGCGCACGCCGACCAGCTGGCTCTGCTCACGCTTGCCGTCCAGCATTTCCCGGGACATCAACACCGAGAACTCATCGCCTTTCTTCAGCTTGCGGAAGTCCATCTGCCACTGCATGGCTTTGATAACCGAACTGATTTCTGCGCTGGTCAAACCGGCATCACGCGCGCTGGAAACAAAACTTGCCCCCACCGTGCCCTTCAGCACGCTGTTAACCCAATCGCCCTGCTGGGTTTCGCTGCTCATTTTGAAACCGTTATCAGTGCGATCGTAGGTGCGCGTTTCGCGGCGCGACATTTCCCAGGTCAGACGCTGCAAATCACCGTCTGCGTTAAGCGTCCAGGAAAGCTGCTGACCAATTTTCATGTTTCGCAGATCTTTATCAGCGGAAGCGAGCTGGCTGATGTCACCCATGTCGATGCCGTACTGATTCAGAATGCTGCTTAGCGTATCGCCCGTGGAGACGACATATTCATGAACGCCCGCTTCGCCGGAGGTTTTATCATCCAGTTCATCCTGAGGCAGAGTGTCATCTTCGGCGTCCGGGGACTGGTCAAGAGGTTCGCTTGCTTCCGGCAGCAGCGAATGTATTTCGCTTTTTTGAAGTTCGATAGTTTTGATTATCGGACTGGACTGCGGATGGTAAATTGACGGTCGCCATACCGCGACCGCCAGAGTGAGAACCGTAAGCGACCCCAGCATAACGCGATGGGGCCGAGATAGATTGTCAAATGCCATGGCGACAGAGCGGGCTATCTGTTGCACGTATTCACTTCCTCGTTAATCTCCTTTCAGGCAGCTCGCATACTGGTTCGCAAGTCCGGTCATAAACTGCATATAGCTGTTTTTGCCCAATGCGACTTCAATTCCCAGAGGATCTAAGGTGCCGGAGCGAACATTAGTGCCTCTGGCAACGGCGTTAATTACCGCTGGCCTGAATTGTGGCTCAGCAAAAACGCAAACGGCTTTATGCTCAACCAACTGTGTTCTGATTTCATGTAAACGCTGCGCACCAGGCTGTATTTCAGGGTTAACGGTAAAGTGGCCAAGCGGCGTTAAACCGTAGTGCTTTTCAAAGTAGCCATAGGCGTCATGAAAAACGAAATACCCTTTTCCTTTCAGCGGTGCCAGCACGGAACCCACCTGTTTATCGGCGTCGGCTAAGCCTGACTCGAAATCTTTCAGGTTGGCGTCAAGTTTGGCTCGATTTTCGGGCATAAGTTCCACTAATTTATCGTGGATTGCAACCGCCGACAGCCGCGCCACTTCTGGGGAGAGCCAAATGTGCAAGTTGTATTCACCGTGATGGTGATCTGCGTCACTCTTTGCGCCATGGTCGTGTTCATCGCCGTGCTCATGGTCGTCGTCGTCACCGCCTTTCATTAACAACGGTTTCACGCCGGCAAGCGCCGCCAGCTCTAGCTGTTTTTGCTCGGGGATCTGGCGCACGGACTTTTGCATAAAGGCTTCCATTTCTGGCCCAACCCAAACAACTAAGTCCGCGCCCTGTAAGCGTTTTACATCGGATGGGCGAAGTGCATAATCGTGTTCAGAGGCGCCATCAGGCAGTAATACTTCTGTGCTGGTTACCCCATCGGCAATAGCGGAAGCGATAAAGCCCAGAGGCTTGATGGAAGCCACAACGGCGGCGTTGGCGCCGGTGACGGCAGAGCCCCAGAGGGCAGCGGAAAATGCAGCGAAAAGAAG
Organism: Enterobacter sp. Cy-643; assembly: GCF_011752815.1. GTDB lineage: Bacteria > Pseudomonadota > Gammaproteobacteria > Enterobacterales > Enterobacteriaceae > Cedecea. The sequence continues at coordinate 898,542 of NZ_VWWV01000001.1, read as the reverse complement.
TGTCTTTTTATGTAACATAATGCAACTTATCATCGTGATAATCAGAATAATTGTGATATTATAACATCCGCTAACTTATGCAACCCCTGAAATTGTCATGACAAATTTGGTTGAACTGGAAAATATCTCGGTCTCTTTCGGCCAGCGCCGCGTGCTGACCGATATCTCACTTGCGCTAAAACCTGGCCGTATTCTTACGCTGTTGGGCCCAAACGGTGCAGGTAAATCTACCTTAGTACGCGTCGTGCTCGGGCTGGTCACACCCGATCAAGGCGTTATTAAACGCGATCGGCATCTGCGTATTGGCTACGTGCCGCAGAAACTTCATTTGGACGCCACGTTACCGCTCACGGTCAGCCGTTTCCTGCGCCTGCGCCCTGGCGTAAAAAAAGCCGACATTCTCCCGGCGCTTAAACGCGTGCAGGCCGCTCATTTGCTGGATGCGCCAATGCAGAAACTCTCCGGAGGTGAAAACCAGCGCGTTCTGCTGGCACGGGCGTTGCTGAATGAGCCTCATCTGCTGGTGCTGGATGAACCCACCCAAGGGGTGGACGTCAACGGCCAGCTCGCGCTTTACAATCTGATCGACCAGCTTCGCCACGAACTAAACTGTGCGGTGCTGATGGTTTCTCATGATCTTCATCTTGTCATGGCCAAAACCGATGAAGTGCTGTGCCTGAACCACCATATTTGCTGTTCAGGTACGCCAGAAGTCGTCTCTACCCATCCTGAGTTTATCTCGATGTTTGGACCCATCGGTGCCGAACAGCTGGGCATTTATCGCCACCATCATAACCACCGTCACGATCTGCAGGGTCGCATCGTTCTGCGCAGAGGGAATGGACAGTAATGCTTGAATTGTTGTTGCCCGGCTGGCTGGCTGGGATTTTGCTCGCCTGTGCGGCGGGGCCGCTGGGCTCTTTTGTGGTCTGGCGCCGGATGTCCTATTTTGGCGATACGCTGGCGCACGCCTCATTGCTGGGCGTCGCGTTTGGTCTGCTGCTCAATGTGAACCCTTTTTATGCCGTTATCGCAGTGACGTTACTGCTTGCTATTGGCCTGGTCTGGCTGGAGAAACGCCCTCACCTCGCCATTGATACTCTGCTGGGTATTATGGCGCACAGCGCCCTGTCGCTCGGTCTGGTGGTGGTCAGCCTGATGTCTAACGTGCGAGTCGACCTGATGGCATACCTGTTCGGTGATTTACTGTCGGTTACGCCGCCGGACATTATCTCGATTGCCGTGGGCGTTGTCATCGTGCTTGGCGTGCTCGCCTGGCAGTGGCGTAGCTTGCTGGCGATGACCATCAGCCCGGATCTTGCCCACGTGGACGGCGTCAATCTTCAGCGAGTGAAAATGCTGTTGATGCTGGTGACCGCCCTTACCATTGGTGTTGCAATGAAATTTGTCGGGGCACTCATCATCACCTCGCTGCTGATAATCCCGGCAGCCACAGCCCGGCGCTTCGCCCGGACGCCTGAACAAATGGCGGGCTTTGCGGTTCTCATCGGTATGATTGCCGTCACCGGGGGGCTGGCTTTCTCGGCGCTATATGATACCCCGGCCGGCCCATCCGTCGTGCTGGCCGCCGCAGGACTCTTTATTCTGAGCATGGCAAAAAAGCAGCCGGTTTAAACCGCTTCCAGACACGTAAAAGGCGCCCTGAGGCGCCTTTTTTATTGCGGAAAATTCAGGGTTGAGCCGGAGGGACAATACCAAAGTGCGTCCAGGCCCGCGGCGTGGCAATACGCCCGCGCGGCGTTCGCTGCAGGAAACCCTGCTGTATCAGGAACGGTTCCAGCACGTCCTCAATGGTTTCTCGCTCTTCGCCGATAGCTGCGGCAAGGTTATCCAGCCCAACCGGGCCACCAAGGAACTTGTCGATCACCGCCAGCAACAGCTTGCGGTCCATATAGTCAAAGCCTTCGCTATCCACATTCAGCATGTCCAGCGCCTGCGCGGCTATTTCGGCAGTAATCGCTCCGTCATGCTTCACTTCGGCAAAGTCACGCACGCGGCGAAGTAAGCGGTTGGCGATACGCGGCGTACCGCGTGCGCGGCGGGCCACTTCCAGAGCACCATCATCGCTCATTTCCAGCCCCAGTACGCTGGCGCTACGCCCGACAATATGCTGCAGATCGGCCACCTGATAAAACTCCAGCCGCTGCACAATGCCGAAACGGTCGCGCAGCGGCGAAGTCAGAGAGCCTGCGCGCGTGGTGGCGCCAATCAGAGTAAACGGCGGCAGATCGATTTTAATCGAACGCGCAGCCGGGCCTTCGCCAATCATGATATCCAGCTGATAGTCTTCCATCGCCGGATACAGCACCTCTTCCACTACCGGGGAAAGGCGGTGGATCTCATCGATAAACAGTACGTCGTGAGGCTCAAGATTGGTTAGCATTGCCGCCAGATCGCCGGCTTTTTCTAACACCGGGCCAGAGGTCGTGCGCAAATTCACGCCCATCTCGTTGGCCACGATGTTAGCCAGCGTGGTTTTCCCCAGCCCGGGCGGGCCAAAAATCAGCAGATGATCGAGTGCATCCCCCCGCAGCTTAGCCGCCTGAATGAAGATTTCCATCTGCGAACGCACGTGCGGCTGCCCGACATACTCTTCGAGCAGCTTAGGGCGGATGGCACGATCGATTAACTCGTCCTGGGTGATATTTCCTGGGGATACCAGGCGGTCTGCTTCAATCATCCTCTACCTCATAGCGCCGCGCGGAGCGCTTCGCGGATCAGGGTTTCGCTGTCGGCGCCGGCACGGCCCACTTTGCTGACCATGCGGCTGGCTTCCTGTGGTTTATAGCCCAGAGAAACGAGAGCAGCAACGGCTTCCTGTTCTGCGTCGTCCGCCTGGCCGTTATCCGGGGAGGTTAGCACCAAGTCGGCCGCCGGCGTAAACAGGTCGCCATGCATGCCTTTGAAGCGGTCTTTCATCTCCACAATCAGGCGTTCGGCAGTTTTCTTACCCACGCCCGGCAGCTTAATGAGGGAGCCAATTTCTTCGCGCTCGACGGCATTCACGAACTGCTGAGCCGACATCCCGGAGAGAATAGCCAGCGCCAGTTTTGGCCCCACGCCGTTCACTTTGATCAGCTCGCGGAACAGCGTCCGTTCCTGCTTATTGTTAAACCCATAGAGTAGCTGAGCGTCTTCACGCACCACGAACTGAGTGAACACCACCGCTTCTTTGCCAATGTCCGGCAGCTCATAGAAGCAGGTCATCGGCATATAAACTTCGTAGCCCACACCGTTGGTTTCCAGCAATACCAATGGGGGCTGCTTTTCCAGAACGATGCCTCTGAGTCGACCTATCACATTGTGCTCCTGCGTATTTACGTTGATGCGCGAAAAAGTAACGCTATGATATAAAAAAGGCTGGATAGATATCCAGCCTTAATTATTTTAATCGCCCCCGCGCCAGGTTGAGCCGCGATTCACTCATCTGGGCCGCATTTTGCGTTACGTGACAATGCGTAATGGCGATAGCCAATGCATCCGCCGCATCCGCCTGGGGATTAGCCGGGAGCTTAAGCAGCGTGCGCACCATGTGCTGCACCTGGCTTTTCTCCGCGCTGCCTATGCCCACCACGGTTTGCTTTACCTGACGTGCTGCGTACTCGAACACCGGCAGATCAGCATTCACGGCAGCCACAATGGCCGCGCCGCGCGCCTGTCCCAGTTTAAGCGCGGAATCCGCGTTTTTCGCCATAAACACCTGCTCGATGGCCAAATACTCGGGCTGGAACTGGGTAATGATTTCGCTCACCCCCGCGTAGATAAGCTTCAGACGCGAGGGCAAGTCGGCGACCTGAGTTCGGATACAGCCGCTGCCCAGATAGGTCAACTGCCGCCCGGTCTGGCGAATAACGCCGTAACCGGTGACGCGTGACCCCGGGTCGATGCCGAGAATAATCGCCATCACGCGTCTCCTGAATGCAGGTCAGATGTTGGCTGCACCATTAAAGGGTAGCCGCCACCTCGTCGGAGATCTCACCGTTGTGGTAAACCTCCTGCACGTCATCACAGTCTTCCAGCATGTCGATCAGACGCATCAGCTTAGGTGCGGTGTCCGCATCCATGTCTGCTTTAGTGGAAGGGATCATTGAAACTTCTGCGTTGTCCGCCTTCAGGCCCGCCGCTTCCAGCGCATCTTTCACCACGCCCATCTCTTCCCACGCGGTGTAAACGTCGATGGCGCCGTCGTCGAAGGTCACAACGTCTTCAGCACCCGCTTCCAGAGCAGCTTCCATAATCTGATCTTCGTCGCCCGCTTCGAAGGAGATAACCCCTTTCTTGCTGAACAGATAAGCTACGGAGCCGTCGGTGCCCAGGTTGCCGCCGCATTTGTTGAACGCGTGACGCACTTCGGCAACGGTACGGTTACGGTTGTCGCTCAGGCATTCCACCATCACGGCAGAGCCGCCAGGGCCGTAACCTTCATAAATGATGGTTTCCATGTTCGCATCATCATCGCCGCCCACGCCGCGTGCAATTGCACGGTTCAGGGTGTCGCGCGTCATGTTGTTCGACAGCGCTTTATCGATAGCCGCGCGCAGACGCGGGTTAGACCCGGCATCGCCGCCGCCCAGGCGGGCAGCCGTCACCAGCTCGCGAATAATTTTGGTGAAAATCTTACCGCGCTTGGCATCCTGTGCTGCTTTGCGGTGTTTCGTGTTGGCCCACTTACTATGACCTGCCATAACAATCTCCAAAAGCGCCTGTATCAGGCGGCATCAATTACAAACTCTTCAATCGCCTGCCGGTTGCTCCATGACTTGGTCATCAGTGCCGCCTCTTCGGCGGGCACCCATTTCCAGGCCAGATGTTCGGTAATCGTAATCTGGCGTTCATGAGGCAGCGCAAGACAGAACCACGATTCCGTATTGCGCGTGATCCCCGGCGCATAGCGATGACGCAAATGAGTGAATATCTCAAACTCCACCCGGCGCTGGCAGTCAACTAACGGCAGCGGCTCATTGAGCACGTCGATAGCGACCTCTTCCTTTACTTCACGCCGGGCGGCATGCAGCGCGCTTTCCCCTTCCTCAAGGCTGCCGGTAACCGACTGCCAAAAATCAGGATCGTCGCGCCGCTGTAACATCAGCACCCGCTTCGTATCTTCTGCGTAAATGACCACCAGAACCGAAACGGGACGCTTATAAGGCATCAGTTTTTCTCTGCCTTTTTGATGACTTCAATCCCCAGCTCGGCAAGCGAAGCCGGGTTAGCGAAGCTTGGCGCTTCGGTCATCAGACAGGCAGCCGCCGTGGTTTTCGGGAAGGCGATAACGTCACGGATGTTGTCGGTGCCGGTCAGCAGCATGGTCAGGCGATCCAGACCAAACGCCAGGCCTGCGTGAGGCGGCGTGCCGTACTTCAGCGCGTCCAGCAGGAAGCCGAATTTCTCGCGCTGTTCCTGCTCGTTAATGCCCAGAATGCCGAACACGGTCTGCTGCATCTGGCCGTTGTGAATACGCACGGAACCACCGCCCACTTCGTAGCCGTTGATAACCATGTCGTAGGCGTTAGCGATCGCGGTTTCCGGCTGAGCCGCCAGTTCTTCCGGCGTCATGTCTTTCGGCGCGGTGAACGGGTGGTGCATCGCGGTCAGGCCGCCTTCGCCGTTGTCTTCAAACATTGGGAAGTCAACCACCCACAGCGGCGCCCATTTTTTCTCATCGGTTAACTGCAGGTCTTTACCGATTTTCAGACGCAGCGCGCCCAGCGCATCGGCAACCACTTTTTTGCTGTCCGCACCGAAGAAGATCATGTCGCCGTCTGCGGCGCCGGTACGTGCCAGAATGGCTTCCACGATGTCTGCATTCAGGAATTTAGCAACCGGGCTGGTAATCCCTTCAATGCCTTTCGCACGCTCGTTAACCTTGATGTATGCCAGGCCGCGAGCGCCATAAATTTCGATGAACTTGCCGTAGTCGTCAATCTGTTTACGGCTGATCTGTGCGCCACCCGGCACACGCAGCGCGGCAACGCGGCCTTTCGGATCATTAGCCGGGGCGGAGAAGACCTTAAACTCAACCTCTTTGACCAGGTCAGCCACATCCACCAGCTCCAGCGGATTACGCAGGTCCGGCTTGTCGGAGCCGTAGCGGCGCTCAGCTTCGGCGAACGTCATCACCGGGAAATCGCCCAGGTCAACGTTGATGGTGTTGATCCACAGTTTGCGCACCAGGTCTTCCATCACTTCACGCACCTGCGGGGCAGTCATGAAGGACGTTTCAACGTCGATCTGAGTGAATTCTGGCTGACGGTCAGCGCGCAGGTCTTCGTCGCGGAAACATTTCACGATCTGATAGTAGCGGTCAAAGCCGGACATCATCAGCAGCTGTTTGAACAGCTGAGGAGACTGCGGCAGCGCGTAGAATTTGCCTTTATGGACGCGGGAAGGCACCAGATAGTCACGCGCACCTTCCGGCGTGGCTTTGGTCAGCATCGGCGTTTCGATGTCCAGGAACCCGTGGTCGTCCATAAAGCGGCGCACGAAGCTGGTAATTTTTGCGCGCGTTTTCAGGCGCTGAGCCATTTCTGGACGGCGGAGATCCAGGTAACGGTACTTCAGGCGCGCTTCTTCGGTATTAACGTGGTTGGAGTCCAGCGGCAGCACGTCTGAACGGTTGATGATGGTCAGTTCGGTGGCAAACACTTCCACTTCGCCGGTGGCCATATCTTTATTAACGTTGCGCTCGTCGCGAGCACGCACGGTGCCAACAACCTGAATACAGAACTCATTACGCAGTTCAGAGGCGAGCTGGAACGCTTCCTGACGGTCCGGGTCGAAAAACACCTGCACGATGCCTTCACGATCGCGCATATCAATAAAGATAAGGCTACCGAGGTCACGGCGACGATTGACCCACCCACTAAGCGTTACTTGCTGTCCCACATGGGATTGATTGAGCTGCCCGCAATATACTGTACGCATGAGATATCCCTTAATCAGCTGCACGCGACCCGCCACCTGCGACGGCAGGCGCTTTGGTGGCAGCTATTTCGACTGTCACAACTGGATGAAAAAAGGGGGCTATTATACTGGAAATAATGGCTGGCGATAACCCCGAAACCGCCGACTGGCGCGAATCACAGCGCCGGTATTGCAGATTCTCACAAAAATTAACAAAATTTGTAAACTCAGCAACCTGGCTTCCAGCGTAAGGTATTGACCCTTAACCCCAATGTTAACCGGAGTCACAATGACACAACTCAACGCATCTCGTACTGCCCTGGTGGTGATTGACCTGCAGGACGGTATTTTACCGTTTGCCGGCGGCCCCCACAGCGCCAGCGACGTCGTGGCTCGTGCAGCGCGCCTGGCGGAGAAATTCCGCGCCAACGGTTCACCGGTGGTGATGGTGCGCGTGGGCTGGTCAGCGGATTACGCCGAAGCCCTGAAACAACCTGTTGATGCAGCCCCTCCGGGCCATGCCCTGCCTGAGAACTGGTGGAGCTACCCGGCCGCGCTCGGTAAGAAAGAGAGCGACCTTGAAGTCACTAAACGCCAGTGGGGCGCGTTTTACGGCACCGACCTGGAGCTCCAGCTGCGCCGCCGCGGCATCGACACTCTCGTCCTTTGCGGTATTTCGACCAATATTGGCGTCGAGTCCACCGCCCGTAACGCCTGGGAAATGGGCTTCTCATTAGTTCTGGCGGAGGATGCCTGTAGCGCAGCCAGCGCCGAGCAGCATAATCACAGCCTGAAGTTCATCTTCCCGCGTATCTCCCGCGTTCGCAGCACCGACGAGATAATCGCTTCGCTATGATTTATATCGGCCTTCCCCAGTGGCAGCACCCGAAATGGAACCGGCTGGGCATCACTTCGCTGGAAGATTATGCCCGCCACTTCAACTGTGTGGAAGGCAACACCACGCTGTACGCTCTGCCGAAAGCGGAAATTGTACAGCGCTGGCGGGAAATGACAGGCGACAGTTTTCGCTTCTGTTTTAAATTTCCCGCCACCATTTCCCATACCGCCGCCCTTCGCCACTGCGGCGATCTCACCGCCGAATTTTTCGATCGTATGTCGCCGCTGGCCGACAGAATCGGCCAATACTGGCTTCAATTGCCGGCCACTTTCGGGCCTGGCGACCTTCCGGCGCTGTGGCATTTTCTGGATGCGTTGCCGGCAGAATTCACCTACGGCGTTGAAGTGCGGCACCCTGCTTTTTTCGACAAAGGTGCCGATGAACAGGCGCTGAACCGTGGTCTGCATGAACGGAACGTGAATCGCGCCATCCTCGACAGCCGCCCTATTCACAACGCCGTGCCGCACAACGAGGCGGTGCGTGAAGCTCAGCGCAAAAAGCCCAAAGTTCCGGTGCATGCCATTGTCACGGCCGGTAATCCCCTGGTACGGTTTATCGGCAGCGACAACATGACGCAAAACGCCGCGCTGTTTGACGTCTGGTTAAAGAAACTGCCTGAATGGGCGACAAAAACAACGCCATACCTTTTTCTCCACACCCCGGATATTGCCCAGGCCCCGGAGCTGGTTCATACCCTGTGGCCCGCGCTGCAGCACGTTTTTCCTGAATTAGGCGCCCCGCCGGCTATCCCGCAGCAGGCCACCCTTTTCTGACCACTAGCGACAGCACTCCGGTTGCGAGCTATCATAGCGGAAGCCGTAACTGTTTCGACATGGAGTTAATATGGTAAGCGCGCTGTATGCGGTGCTGGCTGCTCTGCTGTTAATTAAGTTTTCGTTCGACGTTGTTCGCCTACGAATGCAATACCGGGTCTCCTACGGCGACGGCGGTTTCAGTGAACTCCAAAGCGCCATCCGTATTCACGGCAATGCGGTGGAATATATTCCCATTTCCCTGCTGCTTTTATTGCTGATGGAGATGGACGGCGCCGAAACCTGGATGGTGCATATTTGCGGTATTATGCTGCTGGCCGGACGCCTGCTGCACTACTACGGATATCATCATCGCCTGATCCGCTGGCGCCGCTCCGGCATGAGTGCCACCTGGTGCGCGCTGATGCTAATGGTGCTGGCCAACTTATGGTATATGCCGTGGGAGTTGGTTTTCTCGCTCCATTAACGCAAAATACGCCCCTTTCGAATTTCCGGATTTAACGTTATGTCTGACCGCGATACGCTGTTTTCCGCCCCGATAGCCAAACTGGGCGACTGGACCTTTGATGAACGGGTAGCCGAAGTCTTCCCCGATATGATCCAGCGCTCGGTGCCAGGTTACTCCAATATTATCTCCATGATTGGCATGCTGGCGGAGCGCTTCGTGCAACCCCACAGCCAGGTTTACGACCTCGGCTGCTCTTTGGGCGCGGCAACATTATCGGTCCGACGCAACATTCATCACGATGGCTGCAAAATCATTGCCGTCGATAACTCACCGGCGATGGTCGAACGCTGCCGCCGCCATCTGGATGCGTTCAAGGCGCAAACGCCTGTTGAAGTCATCGAAGGCGATATTCGCCATATCACTCTCGAAAATGCGTCGATGGTGGTGCTGAACTTCACGCTGCAGTTCCTCGAGCCCGACGACCGTCAGCTGCTGCTGAACAATATCTGGCAAGGCCTGAAGCCGGGCGGTGCGCTGGTGCTTTCGGAAAAATTCAGCTTTGAAGATGCCGAAGTCGGCGAGCTGCTGTTTAACATGCACCACGACTTTAAGCGAGCCAACGGTTACAGCGAACTGGAAATCAGCCAGAAGCGCAGCATGCTGGAAAATGTGATGCTGACCGACTCGGTCGAAACCCATAAAAAACGCCTCAAGCAGGCGGGCTTTGAGCACGCCGAACTGTGGTTCCAGTGCTTTAACTTTGGCTCTCTGGTAGCCGTCAAATCCGGAGAAGTCGCGTGATTGATTTCGGTAATTTTTATCAGCTGATTGCAAAAAACCACCTGGCCCCGTGGCTGGAAACCCTGCCCGCGCAAATTGCCAGCTGGCAGCGTGAATCCCTGCACGGCCAGTTCAAGCACTGGTACAACACGGTAAATTACCTGCCTGAGATGACGCCTCATCGTCTCGATCTCCTGCACAGCGTCACCGCGGAGTCCGCCGCGCCGCTGAGCGAAGGCCAGCAGCTTGGCATTGAAAAGCTGCTCCGCAACCTGATGCCCTGGCGCAAAGGGCCCTACTCGCTGTATGGCGTGGATATCGATACCGAATGGCGCTCAGATCTTAAATGGGATCGCGTCTTACCGCACATTTCGCCGCTTGCCGGAAGGACCATTCTCGACGTGGGCTGCGGCAGCGGCTATCACCTGTGGCGCATGATTGGCGCGGGCGCCCAGCTGGCGGTGGGCATCGATCCGATGCAGCTGTTTATTTGCCAGTTCGAGGCGGTGCGCAAGCTGCTTGGGAACGATCAGCGCGCCCACGTACTGCCGCTCGGCATTGAGCAACTTCCGGAACTGAACGCCTTCGATACGGTGTTCTCGATGGGCGTGCTTTACCATCGCCGCTCGCCGCTGGATCATCTCTGGCAGTTAAAGAATCAGCTGGTCAAAGAGGGTGAGCTGGTGCTGGAAACGCTGGTGGTAGAAGGCGATGAAAATACCGTATTAGTGCCGGGTGAGCGCTATGCTCAAATGCGCAACGTTTACTACATTCCGTCCGCGCTGGCGTTGAAAAACTGGCTGGAGAAATGCGGCTTTGTCGACGTGAAGATTGTCGATCATTGCGTCACCACGCAGGAAGAACAGCGCCGCACCTCATGGATGATCACTGAATCGCTGGGCGACTTCCTCGACCCGAACGACAGCAGCAAAACCATTGAAGGTTACCCCGCCCCGCTTCGTGCCGTTTTGGTGGCCCGCAAGCCATAAACAAAAAACCCGGCGCTGATTGCCGGGTTTTTTATCTTCGCCATCGCTTAGCGATACACCTGTGCGGTGCCGCTCCACAGGCTGGAGTCGCCCGGTGTGCCCAGGCCCGTAATGTTAATTTTGCTGCCGCCGATTTTCTCGGCCTTTACCTGAAGTCGGTTGATGGCATCATCGGTGCTGCCGGATACGCCACGAATGGAGACGACGCCAATTTGCTCCTGTCCTGCCGGGCTGCTGTTAAGCACTTCGGGCAGCGGTGCGGCAAAGGCGGTCGATGCAAAAATGGATGACAGAGCCAGGATGACAGTTGCAGTTATTTTTTTCATTTTTAATTCCCTCTAACATAGATAGTTGTCGGAGAGGATTATTCACCCCAGGGTGTTTTGTAACGTAAGTGACTGGCAAACGAAGTTAAACAATGTGTACAAAAAGTGAAGGAAAGGTTACGCGACGCATCGCCGGTTACAAAATAAAAAAAGCCCCAGCAATACGCCGGGGCCTGGTACGAGCAAGCATCATATTGGGCGACATGATGCGCGGTAGAAATCTTTTCAGCGCGGCGGGTTTGCGTCCACCAGCGCGTTTTTCATGGCTGCTACCACGTCTGCATCCACGCAGTAGCGATTAAACTCATCGGCTTGTGCATCGGCGCTCATCGACACGCCCGCTTTGCGATAGCGCATCGGAGAAGGCACCGACCGCCCTGCCGAGCTATGAAGCTCCTCAATGCCGTTTGCAACAAACTTATTGAGGTTGCTAAGACGCACGCCTGCGCCAGCCATAATAATTGGAGCACGGGAATGCTGTTTTAGTTCCCGAAGAAGTGAGATTCCCGTTTCGGCCGTTTGCTGCTGCCCTGAAGTCAGGATCCTTGCTACCCCTAACGCCGCCAGTTGCTCCAGCGCCTGCAGCGGATGATGGCACATATCAAAAGCCCGGTGGAAGGTCACGGCCATGCCTTCAGCCGCCTGCATCACCTGCTCCATTCGCGGTAAATCAATGTTTCCGTCTGCATCAAGCATCCCGATAACAAGCCCGGGGAAACCGAGTTCACGCACAAACGCAATATCCTCAAGCATCGAGGCAAATTCGCCGTCGGTGTAGCAAAAATCACCGCCGCGCGGGCGAATAATCGGGTGCACCGGGATCGACACTTTCTGTCTCACCTGGCGCAGTACGCCCGCGGACGGCGTCAGCCCGCCTTCTTTAGGCGCCGAGCAGAGTTCAATTCTGTCCGCGCCGGCCTGTTCTGCAGTAACAGCACAATCTATTCCATAACAGCATATTTCAAGTAAAGCCATTGATTACTCCTGATAAAACCTGCAGTTCGCCGGTTGTGTCCCCGTCACTGAATGATAATCTTAAATGAGGTCCACAAAAAGGTAGCGTACTATGGCATTCAATTTTGATGAATGGATCGACAGGCGTCACAGCGACAGTTCGAAGTGGAATAAATTTGCTGAAAACGTGCTGCCTATGTGGGTTGCTGACATGGATTTTCGCTCCCCGCCCTGCATCCTTGAGGCACTTCAGGCACGCGTCCGACACGGCGTATTTGGCTACGGCAAACGCCCGCATGAACTGATCGATGTCCTGACCGAAAGACTCGCCAGCCGCTATCAGTGGCGCATCAAACCCGAATGGCTGGTCTTTTTGCCTGGCGTTGTTTCCGGCCTGAATCTCTGCGTTCGAGCCTTTACCGCCGCCTCTGAATCGACGATAGCCCCGGCGCCGATATACCCACCTTTTCGTAAAGCTTCCGAACTTGCCCGGCGTACGCAGATTAATGCGCCGCTCAGGCTGAAAGAACAACGCTGGATTCTCGAGCTTGAGGCATTAACGGCCGGCATGACTGGCAATGAAAAACTGCTGATGCTGTGTAACCCACAGAACCCTGGCGGCACGGTTTACCGCCGCGACGAACTAGAGCAGCATCTGGCCTTTGCGCAGCGGCACAAGTTAATTGTCTGTTCCGACGAAATCCACTGTGACTTATTGCTGGCACCCGGCGTGACGCACATCCCCTTCGCAACGCTAAGTGAAGACGCGGCGCAGCGCTCGGTAACGTTAATCTCCCCGTCCAAAACCTTTAATATTGCCGGGCTTGGTGCCTCGGTGGCCGTTATTCCCAACCCTGAACTGCGCCGCACATTCAAAGCCGCGCGGGCCGGTATCGTTCCGGAGGTGGATATTCTGGCCCTGACGGCGGCGGAAGCAGCATGGCGAGGCGGCGAAGCGTGGCTGCAGGCGCTGCTGGTTTATCTGCGCGCAAACCGGGATCGGCTGACGCAGGCCGTGAATGCCACGCCGGGTTTAACCATGATCCCGCCGGAAGCCACTTATCTCGGCTGGGTTAATGCCGGCGGATTAGGCGTAGAGAATCCGGCGGAATTGTTTTTCAACGCCGGGCTGGGCTTTTCTCCCGGCATAGATTTTGGCGAGCAACAGTTTGTCCGCATCAACTTTGGCTGCACGGCGGCGCTCCTTGAAGAAGCCATCATCCGCCTGCAAACCGCGGTGCAGCGGCGCTAATCAGTCATCCTGTTCGCTGGCGACGATTTGCTCAATGCTCCAGGGATGGAATTTGATGGTCACTTTACCGTCGGTGACCGCAAGCGTCGGGTTGGGCAATCTTTCGCGTTCGCCTTTCGGGGAGCTGGTTTTCACCGAAATTCCCGTTTCACGCAGTCCGGCGTCGGACAACAAGCCCAGCGCCCGCGCGTTAAGCGTTTCCGGCTCGCCCGGCAGCACAATCTCAATGTGTTCCCAGCCTTCATGCGGGTAACGTTTTTCCCCGGGCCAGGGCAACTCTACAACCGTAAACCGCCAGTGTTCGACGCACACCGGCTCGTCGAGCTTGAATAAGCAGATCGGGCGGCCATTGATAATATTTTCACTCAGCAACGTGCCGCATTTTTCCAGTCCTGCACGCCAGCGCTCAGCGGTCACGTTCTGGTGGCAGCGCAAAGAAATGTGATCGGCATCCAGGGGCGCAATCTCCAGCCCAAGTCGGGTGGCAAGTTCTGTTAACGCTTTTGTAAATCTCGGCAGATCTGCCGAAATATCATGCAGTTCATCTACCGTCTGCCAGTGTGCCATGCCGCCATCCTCTTTTTTAGAAAGCGCGTAATCTACCCTGTTCCTGGCAGGCCGCCAACTCCCCGCCGGAGCCAAATACCGATGAATGGTTATTCATTGCGCCGTTAATAATAATTGCGCCGCCTGCAAGCAAGGCTTTTGCTGACGTCAGAGCGTAAATAACGTTATACTCTCGCCCTGTTTCTTTCCCCCTTTTAAGGCAGCCCATGATTCGGCGGCCCAGTACAAATTGTAAGGTATCCCGGTGAATATTCAGTCTCTTCTCTCAGAAAAAGTCAGCCAGGCGCTGATTGCTGCAGGTGCACCCGCGGACTGCGAACCGCAGGTTCGCCAGTCAGCAAAAGTCCAGTTCGGCGACTATCAGGCCAATGGCGTGATGTCCGTTGCTAAAACGCTGGGCATGCCGCCGCGACAGGTTGCAGAGAAGGTCATCGCTAACCTCGATCTGACCGGGATCGCCAGCAAAGTTGAGATTGCCGGACCAGGCTTTATCAACATTTTCCTCGACCCGGCATTTCTGGCGAAAAACATTGATGAGGCCGTGGCGTCCGATCGCGCTGGCGTGAGCGTGTCTGAACCGCAAACTATCGTGGTCGACTACTCGGCGCCAAACGTTGCCAAAGAAATGCACGTGGGCCACATCCGCTCCACCATTATCGGTGACGCGGCCGTGCGTACTCTCGAGTTCCTCGGCCACAAAGTCATTCGCGCCAACCACGTTGGCGACTGGGGCACTCAGTTCGGCATGCTCATCGCGTTCCTGGAAAAACAGCAGCAGGAAAACGCGGGCGAAATGGCGCTGGCCGACCTGGAAGAGTTTTACCGTGCGGCCAAAAAACACTACGACGAAGACGACGTGTTTGCCGAGCGCGCCCGCGGTTACGTGGTTAAGCTGCAGGGCGGCGATGAATACTGCCGTGAGATGTGGCGCAAGCTGGTCGACATCACCATGACGCAGAACCAGAAAACCTACGAGCGCCTCAACGTCACGCTGACCCGCGATGACGTGATGGGGGAAAGCCTCTACAACCCAATGCTGCCTGGCATTGTGGCGGACCTGAAAGAAAAAGGCCTGGCGGTAGAAAGCGAAGGCGCGACCGTCGTGTTCCTGGATGAGTTCAAGAACAAAGACGGCGACCCGATGGGCGTGATCATCCAGAAAAAGGATGGGGGTTACCTGTACACCACCACCGATATCGCCTGTGCAAAATACCGTTACGAAACGCTGCATGCCGACCGCGTGCTCTACTTCATCGACTCCCGTCAGCATCAGCACCTGATGCAGGCCTGGACCATCGTGCGTAAAGCAGGCTACGTGCCGGAGTCCGTCACCCTGGAGCACCAGATGTTCGGCATGATGCTGGGCAAAGACGGCAAACCGTTCAAAACCCGCTCCGGCGGCACCGTGAAGCTGACCGACCTGCTGGATGAGGCAATGGAACGCGCCCGCGGCCTGGTCGCGGCGAAGAACCCGGACATGCCTGCAGACGAACTGGAAAACCTGGCGAAAGCGGTAGGCATTGGCGCGGTAAAATACGCCGACCTGTCCAAGAGTCGTACCACCGACTACATCTTCGACTGGGACAATATGCTGGCCTTCGAAGGGAATACCGCGCCATATATGCAGTACGCCTACACCCGCGTCCTGTCCGTGTTCCGTAAGGCCGACCTCGACGAAGCCGAACTGCTGAAAGCGAAGGTTGTCATTACCGAAGACCGTGAAGCTCAGCTGGCCGCCCGTCTGCTGCAGTTTGAAGAGACGCTGAACGTGGTAGCTCGCGACGGTACGCCGCACGTGATGTGCGCCTACCTGTACGATGTTGCCGGCCTGTTCTCCGGCTTCTACGAGCACTGCCCAATTCTCAGCGCCGCCGATGAAGCAACCCGCAACAGCCGCCTCAAGCTGGCGTTGCTCACCGCGAAAACGCTGAAGCTGGGTCTGGATACGCTGGGTATCAACACCGTAGAACGTATGTAATTCCAGGGCTATACAAACAAAAACCCGGCCACCGTGCCGGGTTTTCTTTTTTAAGCGACTCAGTAATAGCCGCGCAGATATTCCGTCATACACAGAATGGCCATCGCCTGGCCATACGGCATAGACGTCAGCGGTATCTGGCGGTAAAACTCGAGGTCACTGCCCATGCCGGTGCCAAACGACGTTTGTAACAGCTCCCCTTCTGGCGAAATATTAGCCACAATACCGCGCATCGCCCTTTCCCCGACTGCCGCATAGTCCGCGCTGATGTAGCGCTTACGTACCGCCTTAAGAATACCGTAGGCAAAACCGGCCGTCGCCGAGGCTTCCAGGTAAGAGTCAGGATCGTCAAGTAAAGTATGCCAGAGGCCCGTTTCATGCTGACATTTCGCCAGCGCCTCTACCTGCCGGTTCAGCACCTGCAGCAGATAGCGACGTACCGCGCTGGTTTCAGGCAAATCAAGCAGCTCAAGGAAATCCGGGATAACGATGGTCAGCCAGCTGTTACCCCGTGCCCAACGGGCATTAGCGAAGTTGTGGCAGCCGTCATAGCTCCAGCCGTGAAACCACAGCCCGCTCTCCCTGTCCATCAGGTTCTGAACGTGCAGTAAAAACTGGTAGGTCGCCTCCTCCACATACGCTTTGCGCCCAATCAGCTTGCCGATTTTCGCCAGCGGGAGCACCGTCATCATCAGCGTGTCATCCCACATCTGCTGAGGGTTCTCCTCCGCCAGGGTAATGTGCTGCATCCCGCCAAAATCCGTGCGCGGCATCTCATGCATTGCCCATTCGGCCCAGCCTTCAAGCCAGGGCAGATGCGCTGGATTCAGACTTTCTTCATAGCGATAGGCCAGCGTCAGAAACGGTGCCATTGTATTGACGTTTTTAGTGGTTGCTCCTTCGGCAAAGCGCGCGGTAAACCAGTCGTCGATGATATCCCGCATCGAGGTATCTCCCGTCTGGCGGTAATACTGCCAGATACCGTACAGCCCGATCCCGTGCGTCCATTCCCAGCCGGCCCAGCCCTTGGTATCAATCGTCCTGCCATCATCCAGCCGCAGCAAAAACTCACCGCTTGCATCCTGAATATTGACCAGATTATCGGTCACCTTCTCTATCAGCGCTTTCAGTTCGTCCCTGGCAATAAAACGCTCAGGCTGACGTAACAACGGGCTGTGCTTAACGGGCCAAACCTTCATGATATTAACCTCCATGGTATGTTGAATTCGGTGATGCATCGGCCTGAAGCGTTGGCGCAGGGGGCTTGTTGCGGTTGAGGTAGCCAATGTTGTTATTGCCCCAAAGGGCTTCGAACGGCATCCCGGCCAGCATTTCTACCGTCGCTCGAGCTTCCGGAGAGCTGGCCTGTGGAGTTGCGCTATCAGACTCACGCATTTTGGCCGTCTCTTCACGCAGCGTACTGTGGGTTTGTAGGTTGAGCCTGAAACGCAGGGAGACAAGGAACCCACAGGCCAGCACCAGCAGCGTGCCTACGCTCAGGATGACCAGAATGGTGTGGCTAACCTCCTCAGGCTGCGATTTTTGCCCGCTGACAAAGCCGGACATTTGCATCACGATCCCCACCAGCATCACCGCACCTGCCTGCGAAGCTTTACGCGTCAGGGTCATGATCCCGGCAAAAATCCCCTCCCGGCGCTGGCCGGTTATCACCTCATCCACATCGGCAATGTAGGTATAGGTATTCCAGGGAACATAGTTGATGCCTCCGCGCCCCAGTCCGGCGACGGCTGAAACCAACAGCAGCAGTGCATACACATCGCTAAGCCCCGCATAGTAAAGCAGCGCGTAGGCAAGAGAGCTGATGCCAAACAGCACCACAACCATGCGGTAAGACGGTGCGGGCCCAAAGCGGATGCACAGCGGAATCATCGCGATAACCGCAATAAACTGAAAAATCGCCATGGTGCCGAGCAGATTCGAGGCAACAGAGGCCTCCTGCATCAGTACGAAAACCACGTAGTAGGTGAAGACCGCATTAAAGACATCCTGCGCAATATAGCCGCCAAGATACATGCCCAGATGCTGGCGAAAAATCCTTACCCGCAGCGTAGATCCCAGCTCAACAAACAGGCGGTTGAGACTTTGCCCGAGGCTTAGCTGCTGCTTCTCCGCTTCCGCCCGTAGCGCGGCTTCGGTCCATGCCTCGCGCGGGCGCTCCCAGGTAAAACACCAGACAAACGTCAGCATCAGCGCGCACAGTACGGAAAACACCAGGCTTGCATAGAAAAAGGAGATGGCGCTGTCTTTGCCAAACTGGGTCAACAGTATGCCCGGCAGGAAAGAGGCAAGAATCGCCGACATTTGCGCCATAGAAATCCGCGCGCCCGAAAACTTGGTTTTCTGTTTAAAGTCGTCGGTCATTTCCGGCACCAGCGTTTCATACGGCACCAGAATCATGGTGTAGACGACATCAAAGATCAGATAAGTGACCAGGTAGTACCAGAAATCCATGTTGCCTACCCACATCAGCGAATAGCTGAATACGCAGGGAATGCCGAGCAGGATAAAGAACTTTCTTCGTCCGAATCGCTTGCCGAGCCGGGTGGAACCGAAGTTATCGGTAAGAAAGCCCATCAACGGGCTGACCAGCGCATCCAGCACCCTGGCCGCGGCAAAAATAAAGGTGGCCTCAATGGGAGAGAGTCCGCAAAACGTGGTGTAAAAATAGAGCAACCAGGCCGCCGTAAGCGCCGTGGTCCCTGCCCCTAAAAAGTCGCCTGAGCCATAGGCCAGGTAATTCGTGAATCCAATCTTCCGTGTTCTCATCGCCGTCAGCCCTTATGGTTTTTCGGAGACTCCCTGATGACTGCTCCTCGCTCCGGGAGTAAATACACGGTTAAAGGTAAAAGCATCGCGCCAGTGATACCTCTGCGTTTCTGCCACCGGCAAACGGAAAATGGCAAAAATACAAAGGGACCCCGGGCATGAGTCACTGATTGATAAAACAAAAGGGTTTAACGCGGAAAACCAGAGGTCGGCCAGCGGATGAAGCCCGCTGGCCGGGAAGAGAAAGACTTACTGCACGTAGTTAACGATCACCTGATTACTGCGCACCCGCAGCGGCGGGTACAGAGAACCGCCGCCCGGCACTTCCCAGACAAAGCGCAACGGCTGATTTGCATCGGTATTGGTCAGCCCTCGCGTGGTGCCGTTTTCACCCTCGAGCGGGGTGCAATTGGTAGGCGAACAAAGCTTTACGGTCAGCCCGGCAGGCGTCGGGCCATCAAGCGCATAGGTCCAGGCAATCAGCGTCATTCTGCCGCTGACGGGCTGCATCGGTTTCAACGGTCGGGACGAGGCCGACACGCCCCGATTGCTCAGGGTCACGCCGATGCCGCTGTCCTGCCAGGAGCCCTCACCCAACGCCAGCGCACCAAACGGCACCAGCAGCATCAAAAATAACGCTTTCATTCTTTATTTCGCTCCGATTGTAGCCGTCATGCGGATGTTGCGGTTGTCGGACAGTTCCAGGCTCGAGAGCACGACCAGCTGCGGCAAGGTTCTGCGTAAGAAACGCGCCAGCAGCGGACGCAGGGCGTGGTTCACCAACAATACCGGCGGTGCGCCCAGCATTTCCTGGCGCTGCAAGGCATCCTGCGTCTGTTCCAGCAGGCGATCCGCCAGCCCCGGCTCAAGGCCGCCGCCGCCCTGTAGCGCCTGCAGCAGCAAACGCTCAAGCGACGCATCCAGACCGATAACCTGCACTTCACCGGTGCCAGGGAACCATTGCTGGGTGATAGCCCTGCCCAGCGCCACGCGAACCACGGCGGTCAATTCATGCGGATCGCTTTGAATAGGCGCATGCTCCGCCAGCGTTTCGAGAATGGTACGCATATCGCGGATCGGCACTTTCTCTTCAAGCAGATTTTGCAGCACTTTATGCAGCGTGGTCAGCGTCACCACCGCCGGGATAAGATCTTCCGTCAGCTTAGGCATTTCCTGCGTCACCCGGTCAAGCAGCTGCTGCGCTTCCTGGCGGCCAAACAGCTCTGGCGCAAACTGCCCGATAAGATGGTTCAGGTGCGTTGCCACCACGGTACTCGCTTCAACCACGGTGAAGCCCTGAATTTGCGCCTGCTCTTTCAGGGCGCTCTCAATCCAGATCGCGGCCAGGCCAAAGGCTGGGTCGATGGTCGCCTCGCCCGGTAACGTCCCAGCGGCGGTGCCGGGGTTAATCGCCAGCCAGCGGCCAGGGTAGGCATCCCCGCTGCCAATTTCTACGCCCTTCATCAAAATGCGGTAGCGCGCAGGGGGCAGATCCATATTGTCGCGGATATGCACCACCGGCGGCAGGAACCCCATCTCCTGGGCGAATTTTTTACGAATACTGCGAATACGGCCCAGCAGCTCGCCGTCCTGCTGGAAATCCACCATCGGAATCAGGCGGTAGCCGACTTCCATGCCCAGCGGGTCTTCCAGCTGCACGTCATTCCACGTCGCTTCCACGGCCTGATTATTTTCCGGCATTTTCACCGGCTGAGGCGCTTCCGGCGCGGCCATCTGGCGGCCACGCATCCACCAGGCTAAGCCAAGCAGTGCCGCGGTAAACAGCAGGAAAACAAAGTTTGGCATGCCCGGCACCATGCCGAGCAGACCCAGGACGCCAGCGGCCAGCAGCATCACGCGCGGGTTATTGAACAGCTGGGTCACCATCTGTTCACCGACGTCCTGATCGGTCGCCACGCGGGTAACAATCACGCCCGCAGCGGTAGAAATTACCAGCGCCGGGATCTGAGCCACCAGACCATCACCGATAGTCAGCAGCGTATAGCTCTGTGCCGCCGCCCCCATCGCCATATCGTGCTGGATAACGCCGACCATCAGGCCGCCCACCACGTTAATCACCATGATGATAAGCCCGGCCACGGCGTCGCCGCGCACGAACTTACTCGCCCCGTCCATTGAACCGTAAAAGTCAGCTTCCTGGGTCACTTCAGAACGGCGTTTTTTCGCTTCCTCTTCACCAATGATCCCGGCGTTCAGATCGGCATCGATAGCCATCTGTTTACCCGGCATCCCGTCCAGCACAAAACGCGCCCCAACTTCGGCGATACGTCCTGCACCCTTGGTGATAACCATAAAGTTGATGATAACGAGGATGATAAACACCACGATACCAATGGCGAAGTTGCCGCCCACCAGGAAGTGGCCGAAGGCTTCAACCACTTTACCCGCCGCCGCCGCTCCGGTATGCCCTTCCAGCAGAATAATACGGGTAGAAGCGACGTTTAGCGCGAGGCGTAACAAGGTGGTAAACAGCAGAATGGTTGGGAACGCCGCGAAGTCCAGCGTGCGCTGGGTGAACATCGCCACCAGCAACACCATGATCGACAGCGCGATGTTAAAGGTAAACAGCAGGTCGAGGACAAACGGCGGCAGCGGCAGCACCATCATCGACAGAATCAGCAGGATCAGAACCGGTCCCGCAAGAATTTGCCATTGCCCAGATTTCATGTTGCCCGGCAGGCGCAACATCGCAGCCAGATTAGCCATCGGAGTCCTTCTCGTTTGCAAAGTCCAGCGCCTCAGGCACCGGCAGATTTTCAGGTTTCTTCGGAATTAAGCCGCCCGCCACGCGCCAGCGCCTGAGTTGCCAGACCCAGGCCAGCACTTCCGCCACGGCAGAATAAAGCTGGCCGGGGATCTGCTGCCCAATTTCCGCATGTCGGTACAGCGCACGCGCCAGCGGGGGGGCTTCCAGCATCGGGATGCGGTTTTCATTACCAATTTCTTTAATGCGCTGAGCGATCAGCCCGGCGCCTTTCGCCAGGACTTTAGGCGCGCTCATTTTATTTTCGTCGTACTGCAAAGCCACCGCATAGTGGGTCGGGTTGGTCACGATAACGTCAGCTTTTGGCACATCGGCCATCATGCGGCGGCGCGCAATCGCTCTTTGCTGCTGGCGAATACGCCCTTTAATGTGCGGATCGCCTTCGTTCTGTTTGTACTCGTCACGAATATCCTGGCGGGTCATGCGTAACTTTTTAATGTGGCTGTAAATCTGGAAGAAGACGTCAAATCCCACCATCGGGATAAGACCCAGAATCACCAGCAGAGCGCAAAGCGCCACCATGTTGAGCGCGCTGGCAAGGGCGGTGACCGGGGACTCACTCATCAACCGCATCATCGCCGGCCAGTTGTGCCACAAATACCAGGCGGCCACGCAGCCCACCAGCACCGCTTTCAGCAGCGCCTTCAGCAACTCCGCCGCCGTCTGCATGGAAAACATCCGCTTAATGCCGGCAATCGGGTTGAGCTTGCCGAGATTAAACTTGATGGACTTGGCGCTGAAGTTCACGCCCCCCAGCAGCATCGGCGCGGCTATCGCGACAATAACCAGGCCAGAGATCAGCGGCAGCAGCGCCATCACGGCAAGCTTTATCAAGTGGCTGATCTGATTCACGATCAGGCTGGGGTCATTGATGATTTTATGGTCAAAATGCAGGCCATCAGACAGCATTGCACCGAGCATTTTGCCCAGTGACGCCCCGCCCATCCAGATAATGCACAGCCCTACCAGTAACATCAGCAGGGAAGTCAGTTCACGGGAACGCGGGATCTGCCCCTCTTCACGCGCCTTTTCAAGTCGGTGGGCCGTGGGGGCTTCTGTTTTTTCCTGATCGCTATCTTCAGACACCGCAACAATCTCGTGGCCGCATTTTCAAGGACAGCATGCCAGAGCACGGTTGGGCTAATAGAGGAATTACAAACGTTTTTGTACGTTTATTTTGACGTTAACGGACGGCCTCCCCCGCGCACGCGGGAGCGGCCGCCGCGATTTTAAAAGCCTAAGCTGTCCAGCAAATCATCAACCTGATCCTGACTTGCCACCACGCCGGCGGCGCTGGCATCAAGCTGCGGTCCGTTCAGCAAGCCTTCGTTCACGCGTTTGGCGCGAGCGTCCGGCTCCGGCATGTTTTCCAGCAGCACCATCAACAGCTGGCGCTCGATCTCCTGGATAACGTCCATCATACGCTTGATAACCTGGCCGGTGAGGTCCTGGAAATCCTGCGCCATCATGATTTCCAACAGCTGGGCATTGGTGAAGCTGGTGTGCTCCGGGACGCCTGACAGGTAGCTGCGGGTGTCGGTCACCAGTTCACGCGCATCTTTCAGCTCGATCGGATTTTCAAACCATGCATCCCAGCGGCCGCTCAGCGCTTTCGCTTCGCTTTCCAGCTGGTTCTGATGAGGCTGAGACAGCTCCACGCAGTTCAGGGCACGCTCGGCGGCCTGCGCGGTCATCTGCACGACATAGTCCAGACGATCGCGGGCGTCAGGAATAGCTTCAGCCGCTTCAGCAATAGCCTGGTCGAGCCCCAGCTCACGCAGGCTGTCGCGCAGCATGCGGGTCAGGCTGCCGATACGTGCAATGATATCGGTCGGTGAATGCTCGTGTATCTCTGTTGCCGGGTTTGTTGATGAGTGCATTTGCGCCTCCTTACATGCCGAGCTTTTCGAAAATTTTGCCCAGTTTCTCTTCCAGTGTTGCCGCGGTGAATGGCTTAACGACGTAGCCGCTTGCCCCGGCCTGTGCGGCTGCAATGATGTTTTCTTTCTTGGCTTCTGCCGTGACCATCAGCACCGGCATCGCTGACATCGCGCCGTCGGCACGAATCGTTTTCAGCAGTTCCAGACCGTCCATGTTCGGCATGTTCCAGTCAGAAATTACAAAGCCGAAACCACCGGCCTGCAGTTTGTTCAGCGCATCTACGCCGTCTTCTGCTTCTTCAACGTTATTAAAACCCAGCTCTTTGAGCAGGTTACGCACGATGCGGCGCATAGTTGAAAAGTCGTCTACGACCAGAAACTTGAGTTCTTTGTCCGCCATAAAATCCGGGCTCCTTCAGTTAAATACGTATTGCCTGTCCGGCACTAATTTTCGCCAGCATCTGCTGGCTAACCTGGCTTAAATCGACCACTTCGCTGACGCCACCGGAATTGATGGCCTCACGCGGCATGCCGAACACCACACAACTTGCTTCGTTTTGGGCGATGGTCCACGCCCCTGCCTGGTGCATCGCCAGCATCCCGGCGGCACCGTCATTACCCATCCCGGTGAGGATCACGCCCACGGCGTTACGCCCCGCGTGTTTCGCCACCGAATGGAACAGCACATCCACGGCCGGGCGATGCCGGTTCACGGGTGGGCCGTCATGTAATTTGATTTGATAGTTTGCGCCGCTGCGCGCCAGCTCCATGTGCTTATCACCCGGGGCGATATAGGCATGGCCCGGCAGTACGCGCTCGCCGTCCTCGGCCTCTTTAACGCTGATCTGGCACAGCTTGTTCAGCCGCTCGGCGAACGAACGGGTGAAGCCCGGCGGCATATGCTGGGTAATCAACAGCGCCGGGCTGGAAAGCGGCAGCGGCTGCAGCACATGCCGAATCGCTTCGGTGCCGCCGGTTGAAGCCCCAATCGCGATCAGTTTTTCCGAGCTAAGCAGCGGGCCGGCCTTCAGGGTCGCAGGCACGGCAGCTGGCGCATGAGCGGCAATCTTAGCCCTGGCGGCGGTTCTTACCTTTTCAGCAATCATTTCGCTGTAGGCCAGCATCCCTTCGCGGATGCCCAGCTGCGGCTTGGTCACAAAGTCGATAGCCCCCAGCTCCAGCGCGCGCAGCGTCACTTCCGACCCTTTTCCGGTCAGCGAGGAAACCATGACCACCGGCATAGGCCGCAGGCGCATCAGCTTCTCCAGGAAGTCGAGGCCATCCATTCGCGGCATTTCGACATCCAGCGTTAACACATCCGGATTGAACTTTTTAATCAGATCGCGCGCCACCAGCGGGTCCGGGGCGGTAGCAACCATTTCCATATCGCTATGACTATTGATAATTTCCGTCATTATCTGCCGCATCAGCGCAGAGTCATCGACCGATAAGACACGTATTTTCGTCATGTTCTTTCCTTACTCAGGCCATAGACCGTCTGACCACGCAGCCAGAAGTCGCGGCTGAGGTTACTGAAGTTCTCCGAATGCCCGGCAAACAGCAGCCCGCCGGGTTTCAGCAGCGGAACAAAACGCTGCAGAATTGCCTGCTGTGTAGCTTTATCAAAATAAATCATCACGTTGCGGCAAAAAATGGCGTCAAATGGCCCCGGCACCGGCGCCTGCTTGTCCAGCAGGTTTATCGGTGCAAAATCAATATGATTCGACAGTTCACTGCGT
The DNA here is from genome assembly GCF_011752815.1 of Enterobacter sp. Cy-643. Classification (GTDB taxonomy): domain Bacteria; phylum Pseudomonadota; class Gammaproteobacteria; order Enterobacterales; family Enterobacteriaceae; genus Cedecea. The sequence continues at coordinate 873,462 of NZ_VWWV01000001.1, read as the reverse complement.
ACCCGGACCAGCCCTTCATGCGGCCCCGTACCGCGCATGAAGTAGCGCTGCATCTGTACCGGTGAAAGCGTCTTCAGCTCCTCCTGGCGATAAACGCCGCTCTGCGCCTTCTCCAGCACTTGCGTGTCGATGTCGCTGGCAAACACCTTCCAGCGTCCCGCGCCGCCCCCCAGCACATCCGCCAGGGTAATCGCGATGGAATAAGGCTCCTCGCCGGTCGAAGCCGCGGCGCTCCAGACTTTATAGTCCCCGCTGCGTTTGCGGGCATGCTCGGCGAGGATCGGAAAATGGTGTCCTTCGCGAAAGAAAGCGGTCAGGTTAGTGGTCAGCGAGTTGATAAACGCCTGCCATTCGGCGCTGCTGGAGTTGGCCTCCAGCATGCCTAAGTAGCGGCCAAAATCATCCAGACCCAGCAGACGCAGGCGGCGAACCAGTCGGTTATAAACCATGTCCCGTTTATGGTCGGCCAGCACGATACCCGCGCGCTGATAGATCAACTGGCATATCCGACGAAAATGCGCGTCGGACAGCGGCAGACGCTGTGTCATCTGTAGCATTAATGACTGTTGCCCGGTGGGCGTTGATGATGTCATAGCGCCTTCTTTATTCCCTTCAAGATGTTACCCATTCTCCGGCCGCGACAAATTCACTGGCTGCTGGCTCAGCGTCGGTGCCGCTCAGGTTAAATACCGCCACCACGCCGGAAAGATATTCAGCCTGTCCCGCCAGCGCATCGGTGGCGGTGGCGGCTTCTTCAACCAGCGCGGCGTTTTGCTGCGTGACCTGATCCATCTGGCTGACGGCCTGGGCGACTTGCTCAATCCCACGGCGCTGTTCATCTGACGCCGAGGCAATTTCGCCCATAATGTCGTTCACCTGCGTGACCGAACGGACAATCTCAGCCATGGTTGTTGCCGCCGTATCGACCAGCTTCGACCCCTGCTGTACGCGGTCAACGGACTCTTCGATTAACACTTTGATCTCTTTGGCCGCCTGCGCGCTGCGGCTGGCCAGGTTGCGAACTTCCCCGGCAACCACCGCAAAACCACGCCCCTGCTCCCCGGCGCGCGCCGCTTCCACCGCCGCGTTCAGCGCGAGAATATTGGTCTGGAACGCAATACCGTCGATCACGCTAGTAATATCGCTAATTTTCTGCGAGCTGCCGGCAATGTCGCGCATGGTGTTTGCCACATTCGCTGCCTGCTGCCCGCCCTGTTTCGCGGTATCGGCCGCGCTGCGGGAAAGCTGTGCCGCCTGGCGGGCGTTATCGGCGTTCTGCCCGACTGTAGCCGTGAGCTGCTCCATGCTGGCCGCCGTTTCGGCCAGGGAAGCCGCCTGCTGCTCGGTACGTGCAGACAGGTCGCTGTTGCCCGCGGCAATCTCACCGATACCGGCGTGCATGGAGCGGGTGCCGCTGCGCACCTGACTGACCGTCTCTTTTAACGCCGTCTGCATGTTTTTCAGGCTGGCGAATATCTCCGAGATTTCATTGCGCCCGAAGACAGAAATGGGCTTTGCCAGATCCCCGGCGGCGATGCTGTCAAAGTGGCTACGGACAATCGCCAGCGGCTGCACAATCATCTTGCGCGACCAGGCCAGGGAGCCAAGCAACAGCACCACGGCGATGATCGTCACCACGGTGAAAATCACCGCAGAGATATGGTAATTTTTCTGGCTGTCGCCGCTCGCGGTTTGCACAATCTGATTAATGCTCTGCTGCCAGGCATTGAAGTTCGCATCAAAAACGCCCTGCGATTTCTGTACCGGCGCGGTCATAAAGTCAGAAAGCTGATTGTTCTCGAGCCACGTTGCCTGATGCTGGAGATCGTCTCTGAACGCCGCATAGCTCTCTTTCGTCGACGCCAGCATTGTCTCGGCTTCCCCCCCTTTCTGCGGGATCTCGAGAAACTGGTTAAACAGCATATCCGCCTGCTTCAGGCTGCTGCGGGCATCCGCCATCAGCCGTTTGATATCGTCCGGTGGATAGCTGAGCGCCGTCAGCGTGCCCGCCCGGTTTAAGGCATTGCTGGCCTGCAGTAACGCGGCCCGGCTTTGGGTTAACGCATCGCGCTGCTGATTGCTAACCTCAACCCTTTTCAGGTTCTGGAAATCGTCACGAAAAGCCCAAAAAGACAACCCATTACTGCCAATCTGCAAAACGCCGCAGACAATCAAAATCAGGAAAAGCGTGGTCGAGATCCGGATACGGTTTAACATCAAAGCTTCCCTCTGCCGGCCAGCAGGCCGGTATTCATCTGATCAGAAAGTTTCCCAGTTATCGTCATCCCCGGCCCGGGCCGGAGTACGCGGGGCGTGAACCACAGGGCTTTGCGCTACCGGCGCGGCCGCTGCAGGTTTTTTACTACCCGCATTCCCTTGCAAACGGAACGTCGCGACCGATTGAGTCAGGCGGCTGGCCTGCTCCTCCAGCGCGGCGGCCGCGGCAGCAGACTCTTCCACCAGCGAGGCGTTCTGCTGCGTCACTCTGTCCATCTCAGACACGGCCAGGGCGACCTGATCGATACCCCGGCTTTGCTCGTCAGAAGCGGAGGCGATTTCGCCCATGATGTCCGTGACCCGCGTCACCGCGTTCACGATGTCGCTCATGGTTTCCCCTGCGCTTTCCACCAGCACGGATCCCGTGTCCACGCGTGAAACGGAATCTTCAATCAGCAACTTAATTTCTTTCGCCGCCTGGGCGCTGCGGCTGGCTAAATTACGCACTTCTCCCGCGACGACCGCAAAACCACGACCCTGCTCACCGGCACGCGCGGCCTCTACCGCCGCGTTCAGCGCCAGAATGTTGGTCTGGAAAGCAATCCCATCAATTACGCTAATGATGTCGGCAATTTTCTTGGAGGCCCCTGCGATGTCATGCATGGTTTTCACCACGCCATCCACAACCTTGCCGCCGCGCTGCGCGGTTTCGGACGCATTCAGCGCCAGCTGAGAAGCCTGACGCGCGTTTTCGGCGTTCTGTTTAACGGTGGCGGTGAGTTGCTCCATACTGGCGGCAGTTTCTTCCAGGGATGCCGCCTGTTGCTCGGTGCGGGAGGAAAGATCGTTGTTGCCTGCGGCAATTTCGGTGGTGCCGCTGTAAATCGCATCCGACCCTTCGCGCACGCTGCTGACCGTGGTAATCAGCTCCTGCTGCATGTGCTGTACGCTGGAGGCAAGCTGGGTCAGCTCGTTTTTCCCTTCAACGGAAATTTTTTCCGTCAGGTTTCCGGCCGCAATCTCGCGGATATGGCCAATCACCACGTTCAGCGGCTTAAGCAGGATCTGGCGCATACCGACCCAGACCAGCAAAATGACGGCAGCCAGCGCCAGGGCTAAAATGCCAAGCTGCCAGATGGCAAAGGTATAGCCGTCGCGGCTGTCGACGTACGAGGCTTCGTACATGCGATCGTTCAGCGCCAGGTAGCCGTCGTAGGCTTTTTCCAGCGCATTCTGCATGCCCTGGGTCGACTGACCGAAATAGGCATCCATGTTGCCGCTTTCCAGGTAGCCAATCAGCTCCGCCAGCGCCTGATGGTAGGTCTGATAATCACCGTCGATATCTTTCACCACGGTGTTCATTTCTGGGGAAATGGGCGCAACCTGTTTAAAGTTGTTGTAATGCTGCTCCGCGCTGGTAAGGGATTTCTTCGCATTGTTCAGCAGATCGGTTTTGGCTGCGCTCTGGCTATTGGCCGGATCCATCATCATGCGTGCGGCTGAGCGGCTAAGGTTAATGCGCGTGTGCAACATCAGGATCCATGCCTGATTTAATTCGGCCTGCTGCACCCGCAGTTCGCGGGAGATTTTGGAGTTATCATTGTTGTTTTTTAACGAATTAAAGAACATTCCACCGGAAATGATTTGCAGCAGCGCGAACACCACCAGCACCATCATCAGCATGGTGACAACGCGAATACGCTTTAACATAGGACGCCCTTTTAACGACTTGTTCCCGAGGTTATCGGCACGGCACGCGGGAACTTTACGTTAAGTCACAGGGAAATTAACCGGTTGCGCCACGGCAACCGGCTCTGTGCTGGGGGAAGGCAACGATCAATAGGTTACGGTGATGGTCACCGTGTCGGCATAGTCATCCGGCGTGTAGTTGGTGCTGGGAATAGTGACATAGACCGGGAATTGCTGCGTCGCCCCGGTACCGGTGCTGGACGGCATGTTCTGCGCCGTGTTGCCCCATACCGCCCCGGATGTCCCGGTGGCTTGTCGTAGCTGATAAGGCACCTGGTCGGTGTTAGCGCCAGTCCCTTTTAGCGCCCCGGTGCCGCCCGTGTTGCCGTTCGATGGCGTCAGGCCCACGGTATAAAGCGTGCCGTTGGTGCAGGCAATACCGATAGTATTATTCGACGCCACGTTGCTTTGCATCGCCGCTACCTGCCCGAAGCTAACGTTATTGGCGTAGCTGACGTTGCACTGTTTGTTCACGGTGGCCACAACGTTAAAAGGAAAGTTTGCCGCCACGCCCGTGCCGCAGCTTGCGGGCGGCGCCAGCAGGCCGGTATTCATCGTGACCGTGGTCATGCCGCTGGTATAAATATCCTGATAGCTTCCCGGTGCAGCGGAAGTTTGCGGCAGCAACATTTGGGCATAGACCGTCAGGCTGCCGGTGACGGGCGTCAGGTTGAGTAAGTTGAGCTGCACCACCGGAAAAGTTGTTCCCGACTGGAACTGGCTCCCCCACGCCCCTCCGCTTAACGTGCCCTGATACAGCTCATAGCTCAGCGTACTGGCCGGCGGCCCGGCGAAAGACATTTTGTGGTTCCCTACCCCCGCGCCATCGATATTAAAACAAAGCGTTACCCCGGCCAGCAGATCGCCCAGCTGTTTGGTACAGCTGTAATCGAAGGTCATCGAAGTATTGGGCGTCCCCGCCGCCAGCGGGTTGATGGTGCCAAAATTAACGGTTTGCACGTTGCTCACCGAGCAAACGACCGCATGGCTAATCCCGGGGGAAAGCAGGAGCACCGCCAGCAGTAACAGTTGTTTCAATCTCATGCGGGTAACTCCTGTCTTAAAATGCCTCAGATACGCTATCGGCACACGATAGGCCCAATAGTCGGTACGCTTTTCTGATTCTCTGGATAGTCAAACTCAGCCACGCATAGGCCGCTTTCTGTTGTCACCCGGAGTTGATTGTGCAGCTCAAGCGCATCGAAATAGGTCATGCCATCAAACCCGACAACGCTGTTCTGCCCGGCGCCGGTCATCAACCTGACCGGGCTGCCTTCGGCGATGGCTTTACCTTTACCGTCAACCAGGCTTACCTGCGCGGCGCGAACCGGCTTGATATCAAAATTCACCAGCGTTCCGGAGCGATCGGCCGGGGTAGCATTCAGGCTGACGCTGCGGATCCGCATGTTAGCCGGCAGGTTCATCGGATCGATACTGATCAGGTTGTTCTGGTAGCTGTTGAGCGGTGTCACCAACAGCAGGCCGCTGCTGTCGCTGTTGCCCACCAGGTTATGCTGCAGCTTGACCGGCACGTCCGGAATACCGTCCGTCGAAACGACGGCAAAACCGTTGTTGATCTCCCGCGCGGCAAACACGCCGCCGCCCATCATCACCAGAGAACCCGTCGCGCCCGCATAGCCATAGTTATTATCAGGCACGCTGCGGTAGCCAGTGTATACGCGGCCATAGCGCCCCAGGTAACCCACCTCACCCTGGCCGGTTTGCTGCGAACTTTGCTGACTGGCGGCCACATTCCAGCCGATACCGCCTTCCGAAGGTGGGCTCTGGCTGGCATTAAGCTGGTAACCCATCTTGTCACCGGTGCGCTGCACGGTTGCCCCAGCCGTAAGGCTATTGCTGGTACTGACGGTCAGCATCAGGTAAACGCTGCGGTCTCGGGTGTTATCAATATTCTGGTTAACGCTGGCGCTTAAGGAGATGTTTTCCGTGATGGGTTTAAACCAGCTGGCGTTGGCGTAGCGAATAGCGCTTTGGTCAGGATAGCGAAACTGCAGGTAACTCAGACTCAGATTCCCCCCCACGCCAAAGTTATACCCCACCACAGCGCTGCCGCTGAAGGCCGGCGGTGGCGCACCATATCGCGTCGCCACATCGTGATAGTCGCCGGAGGTGGCCGTCGCGCTGGAACTAAAGTTGAAGCGCCCGCCGGACCAGCGGTAGCCGAGACTATACAAAAAGCCGTTCTCCCCGGCATCCGAGCTTGCCGCCAGCGCGGTTGAAATCGTTCCGGACTGGCTCCAGGGGATCCAGTCGCTGCCGAGCCCGCCGTTGACCAGACTGTCGCTGGCTTCCATATGGCCGCCGGCGGTCAGGCTGTTGCTGAACCCCCGCCGCCAGGTGCCGCTGATTGCCGGTTCGCTGGCGTAGTCGAAGGAGGAATAGCCGTAGTTTTTTCTGACGACGCCCAGCTCAAGCGACCAGTCCGTCAACCCTTCCCTCAGCAGAAGCTGATCGTTATAAAAAGAGAAGTTCTGCACGCTGGTTCTGCCCAGGGCATCGGTCATCATCACCTGAGCATTCCCTGCGCCGGTGATATTTGGCAGCGTATTTAGCTGGAAACTGCCCGCCGGAACCTCGCCGTTATAGTATTTAACCCCGTTGACATACAGCTCCACGCTGGAAGGCAGCGTTGCCGAGCCCAAAAACGCGGGCAGCGGGGTCGTCGGCATGTAAGGGTTAAGGCCAAAATCCGTCCCGATTTTCACCCCGGCGATACGGGTCTGCCGGGACCATGAAAGCGAACTGGTGAGCGTATCCCCGAGGGTTACCGCCAGCATTTTATCGGGAAAGGAGGAGCGCCAGCTGGTGTCCAGGCGGCTAAAAGACTGATTGTTATTCTGTGCCGTACTGTAGCGGGTAAGCTGGGTCGAGCTCAGCACGCCTGCCGAATTAAATGCCCGGAACTCACTGAAAGTGTTGAAGTTACTAGTCTTGCCGCTGTCACCGTAGAGGTCGTAATTCAGCAATGCCCCAAAGGCATTGGCGGCCTTCGGCGAGGAGATATCAGACTGATTGAGCTGGGTGGTTTTTAGATCTAACAGGCTCAGCGGCGCGGTCAACGCCAGGGTTTGTTGCTGGACGTTATAGTCCACCTTCACCTGAGCAATATCGTTCAGATAGAACGGCGGCTGGGCTTTTTCCGGCAGGCGAAATCCCAACTGACGCAGGGCCATTGCGTCGCCGTAGAGTTTTCCCTGCGCGTAGCCAAGATGAACCAGACCCACGGCATTCCCGTTCACCGTCGTGTCCAGATATAAATCCACGCCTACAGGCTGGGCTGTGTCATTGCTGGCCGCATTCTGAGGTAAGTCATTATTAGTATTTTGTGCTGCTGTCATGCCTGAAAAAAATAAACCATTAAGCAATACAATATTTACCAAAGAATATGGCCAGTCATAGATTTTGTTCTGTTTTTTGACCATTGATAGTGACTTCAACCTTTCCACTGTGATAAGCATCACTGGCAGACGAAGATATTATCCACCGCATAGTTGAACCGGGAAGAACATAACCTAACAGGCCTGAAGTAATCGTTTTTCGTGCACCATTAGCTGAAATAAACGTCATGGCAGAAAGCTGGGCGTGACTGTTTCCCTGATTACTCACATCAACAAACGTTTTGCCATCGGCTTGTACTAATGCCCATTTAAGTTTCACTGTATTTTCGGCCTGTCCGACAGGCTGCAAAAATACCGGCACGGAATAACGCATAACGAACTGGATGGTATTTTGCTGCAGTTTAGCGGGCGGCAGCTCATCAATAAACAAGCGATAGGCCTGCTCCACCTGATTGGTGGCAGGCGTCGTGCGGATCACGCGGACAAGCTGGCGCTCTCCGGCGGGTAGCGTCACGATAGGCGGGCTAATGACCAGCCCCTGAGAGGTTGACAGCCTGTCGGCATTGCCGCTTTGCTGCCAGTTAAAAACCCGGACCTGCGCGTTGAGCGGCGCTGTTCCTTCATTACTTAACCAGATACCGTCCGCATTTTGTGTGGCGCTCAACGTCAGGTTAACCGGCGATATCTGCAGGCCACCGGCTAGCGCATTTTGTCCCACGGCCAGCGCCAGCAACAGGCACGCGCAGGCCGGGCGTCCGCCTAATTTCATTTTCATCCGTTGTCCTGAAATCAGTAGTTAACGTTGACGGTCACCGTATCCGCATAGCTGTCTGGCGTGTAGTTGGCGCTCGCCGCTGTGGCATAAACCGTATACGTTATAGCCAGACCAGTGCCCACGCCCGCCACGCCGTTACCTACAGCCGTTGTAGTCGCGGTGTTACCCCAAACCGGCCCGGTAGCCGAGGTTTGGTTCAACTGATAAGGGACTTTGTCGGTGTTGGTTGCAGCGTTAAGCACGGATGACATTGCCCCCGAACCGGTGGTGGTTCCTCCGTTGGCCGCAGAAGGCGCAAGCCCGATAAAATAGGGCGTTGCCTTAGAGCAGTTAACGGTGAACGTATTACTTTGCGAGGTGTTTACTGCGCTGGCGGCAACCGACCCGAGGTTAATATTCGATCCCGTACCGGCCGTTACTGCACAGGACTTTGTAATCGTAATGAGGACCTGAAATGTACCGTTTGCCACCGCCGCATTAGCCGACGGTATAATCGCAAAGGCAGTACAAGAGAGAATTAAGCGTGCTGCAGTGGCTGAATTCATATCCTTACCCTCATTCAAATAATTCAATAATGCTTCGCGAATACACAACGAAGCGGTACGGGATGATTTAACGTAAGTCTACATTCCGCTTTAATAAATACTGCGGACACCATAACTTGTCGTTTATATAATTCGTCATGAAGCCAAATGGCTGACTATCTAGTACCGTTCATGCTGCAAAAAAATCATTTCGCCCACAAACAAACCCCAATCGCTCATTTATCAAGCAGGCAAAACCGTTTCCGATCGCAACCTTTATAGACCGTTCGGTAAGAAAAAAATCAGTACGTTACGCCATCACTTAGTTGAAATTTAGTTTAGAGAACGGGAAATAACCAGACCGCGTCAAAAAATTCATTCGCACGATGAATTGACACATTATTTCCAATAAAAACAATAAATTAACCAAGAAACATCCTACATCATTGCAAAGTGAAAAGAATATATCCGTTGTTTTGTGATGTCTATCACAAACAATATTTAAGTGCTGCTTAAATAACAATTAACAGAATTTATAAAAAAGAGTTGTATATCGGCGCAGTTTGATTCAATTTATGCTCCGCACATTTACGGCCCGGAAACAATAATTATATAGGGGTCAGTAAGTTACAAAAAAACACACATTAACTACAGTCAACTACGGGGTTACTAAGTCAGTGGCAAGTTCAAACAAACTCACGCTATTCATCATTCTGTTCATGATAGCGGGGATCTTCACCGGTGCGGCCATCCACGAATACGCCGCCGCCGACGTCATCAAAGGCTACGCCGATAACATCACGCTGTTTACCGATATCTTCCTGCGATTGATCAAAATGGTGATTGCACCGTTGGTCTTTAGCACCCTGACGGTCGGTATCATGAAGCTGGGCGAAACCTCCACCATTGGCCGCGTAGGCGGTAAGGCGATGGTCTGGTTTGTCTCTTCTTCCGTGCTGTCGATTCTGGTCGGCCTGTTTATTGTCACCCTGGAGCAACCGGGTGCGGGCATGAACCTGGAAGTCCCGGCCGAAGCCGTTCAGACCGGCCTGGCCGTCAGCGGGATGACGCTGAAAGCCTTTATTTCCCATACCATCCCAACCAGCATTGCGGGGGCGATGTCGGACAACGAAATCCTGCAGATTGTCGTGTTCTCGATGTTCTTTGGTATTGCCGGCGCGTCTTTGGGCGAGAAATTTAACGCCCCCCTGGTGAGCGCGCTGGACGTTGTCTCCCACATCATGCTGAAAGTGACCGGCTACGTAATGTACGTCGCGCCGCTGGCCATTTTCGCTGCGATCTCTTCGGTGATAGCGACCCAGGGTCTGGGCATTCTGCTCAACTACGCTTCGTTTATCGGCGGCTACTATGTGGCTATCGTGCTGACCTGCATCGTGCTGATTAGCGTCGGCTACATGGTGCTGAAGCGAGATGTGTTCCGCCTGCTGGCGATGCTGAAAGATCCTGTTCTGGTGGCCTTTACCACCAGCAGCTCTGAAGCGGCCTATCCGAAAACGCTGGATCAGCTTACCCGCTTTGGTTGCTCCCGTAACATCGCCTCGTTTGTGCTGCCAATCGGCTACTCCTTTAACCTGGTCGGGTCGATGGTTTACTGCTCCTTCGCCTCCATGTTTATTGCCCAGGCTTACAACGTGCATCTCTCCTTCTCTGAGATTGCCGTGCTGATGCTGACGCTGATGCTGGCGTCGAAAGGTATTGCCGGGGTGCCACGCTCTGCGCTGGTTGTGCTGGCGGCAACCATTCCAAGCTTCAATATTCCGGTAGCGGGTATCCTGCTGCTGATGGGCATTGACCACTTCCTGGATATGGGCCGCTCGGCCATCAACGTCCTGGGTAACGGTGTGGCAACCGCGATGCTGTCCAAGAACGAAGGCATGCTGGAAGATACCGGCACCGTGCCGGCGGAAGAAGTTCAGGCGTAAAAAAAGGGCTACCTTCGGGTAGCCCTTATCGGAGGTCGGCAACATCTGGCCAATGAAGCAATACCAGGTTCCGCCAATAAATAAACTGGAAAATCACTTTGTGATTTTCGGCTGATAACCACACAGAGGGGAAAACCACGCTTTTTCCCTCTTTGTAAAACAAAAAAGGGCTACCTTCGGGTAGCCCTTCTTCTTTCTTATCGCGTCAGTTAAGCGACCGCAGAATCCAGTAGTTCCATCTCTTCGCTGTTCAGCAGTTTTTCAATGTTCACCAGAATCAGCATACGCTCACCCAGCGCGCCCAGGCCCGTCAGGTATTCAGTCGACAGAGTGACCGCGAACTCAGGCGCAGGACGAATCTGATCCGCCGTCAGCGACAGCACATCGGACACGCCGTCCACCACAATCCCGACCACGCGTTTTTCCAGGTTCAGCACGATAACCACGGTATTGTCGTTATATTCCACGCCATCCTGTTCGAACTTCAGGCGCAGGTCGATAATCGGCACAATCACGCCGCGCAGGTTGGTAACACCTTTGATAAACGCAGGCGTGTTCGCGATGCGCGTCACCTGATCGTAACCGCGGATCTCCTGCACCTTCAGGATATCAATGCCGTACTCTTCAGCGCCGAGGGTGAACACCAGAAACTCCTGGCCTACGTTTTCCCCGGTCAGTTTTGTCACATTCGTTAGTGCAGTCATTTGCGTACCTATTCTTTTCAGCGGTTAATCAGGCGACGGTTAGCGCCAGACGTTGTTCACGGTTTAGCCCCTGCAGCGCAGAAACATCGACGATCAGCGCCACGCTGCCGTCACCCAAAATGGTGGCTGCAGAAATACCCGGCACCTTGCGGTAGTTGCTTTCAAGGTTTTTCACCACAACCTGATGCTGACCAATCAGCTGATCGACCAGCAGCGCATAACGGCGTCCGGCGCTTTGCAGGATCACTACGATGCCCTGCGTGGCTTCGGTTTTTGCACCCTGAACGTCAAAGACTTTCCACAGCTCCACCAGCGGCAGATATTCCCCACGCACTTCCAGAACGCGCTCGCCGCCCGCCAGCGGGTGCAGGTCTTCTTCCTGCGGCTGCAGAGATTCCATTACCGCGTTCAGCGGCAGGATAAAGACTTCGTCGCTAACCTTAACCGACATGCCATCGAGGATAGCGAGCGTCAGCGGCAGCAGAATGCGGATCGTCGTCCCTGCCCCGGCCTTCGACTGGATTTCAACGTGGCCGCCCATCTCCTGGATGTTACGTTTCACCACATCCATACCCACGCCACGGCCAGACACGTCGGTGACTTGTTCAGCGGTAGAGAAGCCCGGCGCGAAGATCAGCATTCCAACTTCGTCGTCGGTCATGCTTTCGCTGACCGGCATTCCCTGGGAAATGGCCTTCGCCAGAATGCGTTCGCGGTTAAGCCCAGCGCCGTCGTCGGTCACTTCGATACAGATATTGCCGCCCTGATGTTCCGCAGACAAAATCAGATTGCCGACTTCGGACTTGCCTGCCGCCCGGCGTTTCTCCGGTGACTCGATACCGTGGTCAAGACTGTTACGGACCAGGTGCGTTAACGGGTCGATAATACGCTCGATCAGGCTCTTATCCAGCTCTGTGGAGCTGCCCATCAGCGTCAGCTCCACCTGTTTGTTAAGTTTCCCGGCCAGATCGCGGACCAGACGCGGGAAGCGGCTGAAGACGTATTCCATCGGCATCATGCGGATAGACATCACCGATTCCTGGAGGTCGCGCGCGTTACGCTGCAGCTGCCCCATGCTGGTGATCAAATCCCCGTGGTTGACCGGGTCAAGTTCGTTAGAGCGCTGGGCCAGCATCGACTGGGTGATAACCAGTTCACCCACCAGGTTAATCAGCTGGTCAACTTTCTCTACCGCCACGCGGATGCTGGTCGATTCAGATGCACGAGCGGCAGGTTTATCGCGCTCAACGCGCCCTGTCGCTGGGGTTAACGGCTCAGGCAGGCCGGCTTTTTGCACGGCGACAGCCGTTTGAGCAGCAGCCTCAGGCACCGCCACCGAAGTGGTTTCTGCCACCGCCGGGGCGCTGGCTGCGGCAACCGGCACAAAGCTGATTTGTTCAGGCTCAATCACAAAGCAGAGTACGGCGGTAATATCATCTGCGCTGACGCTGGTTTCCATCGTGGCCGCCACTGAAGCGACGTCTTTAACCACATCGCTCAGGGTACCCAGGTTCCCCAGCTCTTCGAGCATCAGGTCACGTTCAGCCTCTTTCAGGCCATCAATCACCACGCGCAGCCTGCCGCCACTGTCGGCAGGCGCAGACGCTGGTGCAGACTGCTCGGTTTCCACCACAGAGAGTTTGGCCGGCGCCGAGGGTGCCTCGCCTTTGGCTTCCAGGGCCAGCTGACGCAGGGCTTTGCAGATGTAGTCGAAGCTAGCGGCATCCGGCTCTTCAGAGTTTTTATAGGCGTCCAGCTGTTCCTGCATAATATCCTTGGTTTCCAAAAACAGGTTGATGATATCGGTGTTGAGCTGCATCTCACCGCGCCGCGCTTCATCGAGCAGGTTCTCCATCAGGTGGGTCGTTTCCTGCAGGACAGAGAAGCCAAACGTACCGGCGCCACCCTTGATGGAGTGGGCCGCACGGAATATAGCGTTCAACTGTTCAGAATCCGGTGCCTCGGGCACCAAATCCAGGAGATGCTGCTCCATATCGGCCAACAGTTCGTCGGCTTCGTCAAAAAATGTCTGGTAAAAATCGCTAATATCCATGCTCACGCTATCACCTCGTGCCTGGTTGTGGCGCAACTGCGTTATTCGCCGGAGCCGCCGTAGGATCCTGCTGCAGAACGCTGAGAGGCTGGTTCTCGCTCTCGGAGTTCTCGTGCATGATGGCGTCTTCGGTCTGTTTATTAAGCACCAGCAAACTGATGCGACGGTTAATGGCGTCCCCGCCTCCGCGTTTGGAGAGGCTCATCTGTGAGGACATCCCGATGACGCGCAGCACTTTGCCGTCATCGAGGCCGCCGGCCACAAGTTCACGGCGGGAAGCATTCGCGCGGTCGGCGGAAAGCTCCCAGTTACTGTAGCCGCGCTCGCCGTTGGCATAAGGCAGGTCATCGGTATGACCGGACAGGCTGATCTTGTTAGGAATACCGTTCAGCACCGGGGCGATTTTGCGCAGAATGTCGCGCATGTAAGGCTCCACTTCCGCGCTGCCGTTTTTAAACATCGGCCGGTTCTGGCTGTCGATAATCTGAATACGCAGCCCTTCCTGCACCAGGTCGATTTGCAGATGCGGGCGAAGCGCACGCAGTTTAGGGTCGGACTCGATAAGCTGATCCAGATCGCCTTTAATGCGCTTCAGGCGGTTGGCTTCCATGCGCTTGCGCAGCTCTTCAATGTTGGGCTGCTTTTTCACTTCGCCCTGCTGCTGGGTGACGTCATCGCCCCCGCCCGGAATGGGGCTTTCGCTGTCGGCGATACGCTGGCCGCCGGTAATGGCCTGAGCCAGCGGAGTGCGGAAGTAGTCAGCAATCTGCGCCAGCTCTTTCGGGCTGGAGATGGAAATCAGCCACATGACCAGGAAGAAAGCCATCATCGCGGTCATAAAGTCTGCGTAGGCAATTTTCCAGGAGCCGTGGGCCGCCCCGCCGTGTCCCTTGTGCTTGCGGCGCTTTACGACAACGATGGGATGGGCCTGATTCTTCATACTTCTTCTTCCGTCGCACGCTGCGCGTTCGGAGAACGTACCGCTCTGACGTGCTCTTCCAGTTCAATGAACGATGGACGCTCGCTGGAGTAAAGCGTTTTACGGCCAAATTCAACCGCAATTGGCGGCGCATAACCGTTGAGGCTGGAGAGTAAAGTGACCTTCACACACTGCATCATTTTGGTGGTTTCAGCACTTTTTTGGCGCAGTACGCTCGCTAATGGGGAAATAAAACCGTAGGCCAGTAAAATACCGAGGAAAGTACCCACCATAGCGTGAGCAATTAATGCGCCTAATTCCGCAGCGGGACGGTCAGCGGATGCAAGAGCGTGCACAACCCCCATTACCGCAGCAACAATACCGAAGGCGGGTAATGAATCTCCCATTAGCGCAAGGCTGTTGGCCGGTATTTCCGCCTCGCTTTCATGGGTCTCGATTTCCTCATCCATCAGCGCTTCAATTTCGAATGTATTCATATTTCCGCTGATGATTAAACGCAAATAATCGACAATAAAATCAAGCATCATGGTGTCCGCTAAAATACGCGGATAGCTGGCGAAGATTTCGCTTTCTTTTGGGTTTTCAATGTCTCTTTCAAGTGAAAACATGCCCTGCTGACGCGACTTAGCCATCAGACGATAAAGCAATGCCATCAAATCCATATACATGCTTTTGGTATATTTTGACCGTCTGAAGAGCAGCGGCAGCGCTTTTAAGGTGCCCTTAATCGCCTTGCCGTTATTCCCTACGATAAACGCCCCAATACCCGCCCCACCAATGATCACAAATTCAGCAGGTTGATAAAGTGCGCCAAGGTGGCCGCCGGTCAACATGTAACCGCCGAACACTGTCCCTAAAACAACCAGGTAACCTATTAAAATCAGCACGAGATCATCCTTACGCCGTTGAGTGTAGCGAGGATGCCCAGGAGGCAGGTGCAGCGTCGCGTTTGGGCATAAAAAAAGCAGCGGCAATCACTCACCGCTGCTGGAATACGCAAACACAGAATCTGTTACACAGCCTGTTCCACCTGGTCATCCAGCAGTTGTGGAATAATATCGGCAGCATTCTGGGAAAGTTTACGTCTTTTTACCGCCCTTGATGGCGGCTGGCACAGACTGCAGGCAAAGCTGCCGACCGGCTGATGGGCGTGGGTAATAAAATTGCCCCCACAGCAGTTACACTGGCTGAGCTGGAGCATGCCGCTCTCAACAAAACGCACCAGTGTCCAGGCGCGAGTCAGCGCCAATAGCGGGCCATCTGACTGGGAAGGACATTGTTCAAGATAGAGTCGATAGGCCTTAATCACCGCATCAACGCCGGTACAGAGCCCACTACGAAGTAAAAACTGCCAGGCATTGCAGAACATGGAAGCATGAATGTTTTGCTCCCAGGTCATAAACCAATCAGTAGAGAAAGGCAGCATCCCTTTTGGAGGAGGACTTCCACGGAGTTCTTTGTAGAGTTTGATCAGGCGACCACGGCTCAACTGCGTTTCGCTTTCCAGCATTTGCAGTCGGGCACCCAGTGTTATCAGCTCCATAGCAAGCTGAATGTCGCGAGCTTCCTGGACAATACTTTTCTCGCTCATTTGTTATGCCCTTTTTTTCTTAGGTGCCTCGGCGGGCGACGACACCTCATTTAATAAACGGGTAGATAACAAAATACCGGTATGAATTTGCTGTAAATCATCCACACGGGAGTCTTGTGTTAAGCGAGTAATTGCCTGACTTTCGCTGAAACGGAACTGACAAATTAACTGGTTAGTTTCTGCCAATTTCACCATTTGGGGCAACGTAAGTTCCCCTAACGTATTTGCCATATCTTCAGCGATACCCAAGCGAAACATAGCCGAAGCTTTGTCCTGACTAATAAGACGCTGTGCAAGCAATAAGTACGACAAATTGATGTCGTAAATATGTTTTAGCAACTCGGAAGTATGCATTTTTTCCATCCCGAATAACCAACTATTATTGTATGCGGCCCAGCCTAAATATGTCGGATGACAGTAACGTGTCAGCGCGAGTAAATTCTTCAGAAACTTACGGTTGTAAGAATCCGAAGCGCATCTGTCGCGCCATTACTGTTTTCTGAACTATTAGGGGGTTGTTACCGCACCCCGCGATGTCGCCGGGTCGCCCCGGTTAAATTAAAACAATCGTAACGGCCAAAATGCACGGATAAATCTTTAGCCCTGACTAAACCTCTTCGCATCCCACAGAAGAAGCCATTTCCCTGACAGAGCCCGAACGCCTGTTGTCGTTCATCATTTTATTACAAAAAACTAAGATTTTTCCTAATTCGGGCAAACTCTACTCGCAGCCCCTGGCACATACAATGCAGCCACCTGCGATTTTGGAATTTATGTGACGCAGATCACATAAATACATCATCCTTCGGAGTGAAAAGCATCAGAATCGCTTTTCATTTGCTTACTTTTTCATCTGATTGAGAATTTTACCGAAGCCGGCAGACGAATAGTGACACTGAAAGATCACAACTCCATGAGTTGTCATTGCTTTTTATCTGATACTGGCGGCCAGGAATGTCTGAACGATCACACTTTATGAAAGCTGTTCAGAGTAATCTGCTGTTATTCATGGACTTAAGTGAAATTATAGCGGCATTTTAACCGAGCGTTATGATTTCAAAAGCACCGGTTACCGAAAGTTATCACTCGATCCAGGTTCTCAAATTAATCCGTTCGCCTGATGGAAAATTTTCACATTTCGTCTACGAAACAATGTTGCAAATTCGTTTCATAAGAATAACTAAACAATTTCTATGAGTGGCTTCACATTTCGTACCGCGACATGCGTTGCGCCTGAGCCACAACTGGTGTAAGAAAATGTTAACAATGCACACTAAATGTGGAGGGGTTATATGAGCTATCGTCATGTGCTGGTTGCCGTTGCTATCACGCCTGAAAGCCATCGTCTGGTACAAAAGGCCGTCTCCATCGTCAAACCCGTCAACGGAAAAATTACGCTGGTCACGCTCGCGTCCGATCCTGAACTGTATAATCAGCTTGCCGCTCCCATGATGGAGAATCTC
Source organism: Enterobacter sp. Cy-643 (assembly GCF_011752815.1). GTDB lineage: Bacteria > Pseudomonadota > Gammaproteobacteria > Enterobacterales > Enterobacteriaceae > Cedecea. The sequence goes on along the minus strand of NZ_VWWV01000001.1, from coordinate 856,144 downwards.
CGCGACCTGATGCTGGAAGAAACCCATCTTTTTCTCGCTGAGCTTAAAGAGAAAGCGCAATATCCTGTTGAAAAGGTAATTATTTCCACTGGGGAACTAAGCGAGCACATTCTGGATATCTGTGCAAAGCAGGACGTTGATTTGGTACTTTGCGGTAATCATAATCAGAGTTTCTTTGGCAAGGTTATGTGCTCAGCCAAGGCTGTGGTGGCGTCAAGCCAGGTTGATGTACTGCTGGTTCCGCTTTAATCAGCTCCCCGCCAGAAAGCGGAGCTTGCTCCGCTTTTGATGCCTTAACGTTGCTGCTCATCCCGGTTATTCCACAGCGACTAATCACGCCATTACCTGAAAAACAAAATTTTTATCCTGCGTTTTAGCTAACTTCTTAATTAATAATGTAGATGCTCACGCCTATGGCAAGATTTTTGGATTGCGCTGAGACTGCCGTTTCCTGGTTTATGGCTGGAGATGTTTCTGCCGGGCGATGCAAACGGTGTTTAACCGTACATTAGTTCCCACGGCGCCACCTTCGGCTGCGTCCGGTTAAAAAATCAATTCATTAGCCGCATCAGCGGATCCTGCTGCATCTCTGCCCCTGGATTTGATTACTTTTTATACCGAAGCATTTTTCTTGCACAACAGCGGCCTGGTTGGCGGCAGCCTCTTGCGCTCTGCGAGTACAAATTTTGTTTGAAATCCAGATGAAAAAATTCCCATATCAGAGACAGAAACCACAAACATGACCTCGACACGATCAAACCGACAACATTGAAACCTGCCAAAAACTAAAAAATGATTCACATTAAAAATAATCAACAAGCTGAAAAAACGACATTTCTGATATAAAGCAAAACAGGGATGAGCAGAAAAAGGAGATAGATATATTTTATATCAAATACAGCATGTTACATAAAAACCCAACATGAATAACTTCGTAATTCTTTTATCTTAAAGAAAATCAAAAAAAAATAAAAACAGCCCCACTTAGGACTTTTCTCATCAATGAGAGCGGCGTATGTTTATTACATCTTTTCGTAATAGTGCTCATGAAATAAGGATATTTATATGCCCACTGCCAGCATGATCCAGAAACTTAATGCACAAATTAATCGTGAATTCTATGCCTCTCATCTGTGTCTGCACCTGAGCGCCTGGTGCGCCAAACATAGCCTGACAGGGAGCGCGAATTTTTTACGCAGCCAGGCACAAAACAACGTGACTCACATGATGCGCGTCTTCAATTTTATGAAACAGTCCGGCGGCATGCCCAGCGTCGGCGCCATGCCCCCGCCTGATTGCCACTGCCTGACGCTGGAAGAGCTGTTTCAACAAACGCTGGACGATTACCACCTCCGGCATGAAACGCTGACCACGCTTAAGGAAGAAGCTAAAGCCATCAATGCCGGTAGAGTGGTGAGTTTTTTGATGGCGCTTGGGTTAGAACAGGATCGGCAGGGAGAGCGGCTGAAAACAATTCTGGAAGAGGTGCGCGATGCCAGGAAGGCCGGCCTGTGCATGAGCCAGACCGACAGTCGCGTACTCAGCTTCGTTGAGCACAGCCCTCACTGAGTAGCTTCACCTCTGATAAAAACACCGCAAAGGGCGGTGTTTTTTGTTTCTGACAGTTGACTACAGCTTCAGTGCGCTTCTTTTTGCTGAGTAAATTTCAGCTCAATCAGGGCGATGGCCTTTTGAATCGCACGGCGGGTGACCGGATCAACAGCCGCCGGATGGGTGGTAAAATCGATGGTTTTCAGCTGTTCCGCCATCTTGTCCCGGACTTCAACGGGCGCAATCACATCAATCACGTCGAGAATTTGTTTAATCACTAACTGGCACGCCACGACATCGGAAACCAGTTCCTGATCGGCAGAGAGTTGTTCGGCCATTTTAATCTCCTGTTTTATTTGCGCGACAGTCTACCTGCGCGCCTCGGCACCAGGCAACAGTCCATTCTCTGGCAGAGAGATGAAGAGGAAGCGAAATGCCGGCGACGACTCATTTTTCGAACAACCAGCAGGCCACGCGGTGACCCGGCGAGATCTCCTGCATTCGGGGACTGTGATTTACCCCATCGGCTTCACCTATTTTTTGTTACCACTCCGCGTCGGGCATAAAAAAAGCAGCCCGAAGGCTGCTTTTTCACATGCGTGGTTTTCAGACTGCGTTAAGGCGGAACATTGCCACCGCGTCATGCAGATAGTGCGCCTGTTTCTCCAGCTCAACGGAAGATAGCACCGACTTCTGAACCAGATTCACGTTCTGCTGCGTCACGCTGTCCATTTCCCGAACGGCGATCCCGACCTGCCCGATGCCCTGACTTTGCTCGAGGGAGGCGCTGGCAATTTCCCCCATGATGTCGTTCACCTGCTTCACGGCGCGAAGGATCTCGTCCATCGCTTCTCCCGCTTTTCGCACCTGCTGCGATCCGGTGTGAATATTACTGACCGAGTCGTTGAGCAGCGTTTCAATCTCTTTTGCCGCCCCGGCGCTCCGGCTGGCCAGATTACGCACTTCGCTGGCGACGACCGCAAAGCCTTTGCCCTGCTCTCCCGCCCTTGCGGCCTCCACCGCGGCATTTAGCGCCAGAATGTTGGTCTGGAACGCAATGCTGTTAATCACCGTGGTGATATCGACAATTTTGTTCGCGCTGCTGGCAATCACGTCCATGGTCTTCACTACCTGCTTCACCGAATCCCCGCCGTTTACCGCAGTGTTGGTGGCATTCTGCGCGAGGTGGCTGGCGTGATTCGCATTGTCGGCGTTCAGCTTCACCGTACTGTTCAGCTGCGCCATGCTGGCGCTGGTCTGCTCCAGCGCGGCGGCCTGTTGCTCCGAGCGGGATGACAGGTCGGTGTTCACCCCGGAAACTTCGGTGGCGTTGGTGCGAATAGCCTCGGCGCTGTCCCGGATGCGGCTCACCGCCCGTTGCCAGTTTTCCTGCATTTTTTGAATCGGCGGTACCATCAGGCCAATACAGTTACGCCCTAAGTCCGGCAGCGCGGCAGCCAGTTCGCCCTGCGCCAGAACATGCATGTGGTGGCGGATCGTATTAACCGGCTTTACCAGGCAAAACCACAGGTAGCGTTCTGTAAAAATGACGATCGCAATGCTGATAGCAATGGAGATAATCAGCATCCGTTGGGCCGTGTTAATCCACGTGAGCTGATCCGGGCTCAGCGCAAGCTGTTGTTTGAGGTTATGTAATAGCCATAGCGTCGCACCCGCCACGCAGATCCATGCCAGCGTTGAAAAAATTTGTATCAGCACCACCATCGCGCGAATTTTAATATTGCGAACAATGTTCATTTTTTGGTTCCCCGGTAAAAAATAAAATGCACTTCCTGTGCGGCTTTAGCGACGCGCGTCCTGATCTATTCCCTTGTATAGCTGCATAAGTGAAATTAAATCGCGCCGTAGCGCTATTGTCGGCACGTTTCAGCAAAACTTGACGCGTTTTTGATCAAAAAATCGCCGCGTATTTTGTGGGGAATTTACGTTAGGTTAAACGTTTTTATTTCGTAATTTGAATTAGGGATTATTTAAAATTCGAAATTTATGGAATTTGCGCCCCGCTTTGTTGAACGGGCTTTTCTGTCCGCCGCGCGTGCTACCATGAAGGCGGTTAAGTATGAGGTATGAATCAAAGATGAAGCGCATTTATCTGGCCGTTACCGCCCTGTTGCTGGGCGGATGCACCGTAAGCAAAACGCCTGTTCCGCTCAATGCCAATGAGCCTGCCGGTGTTGTTCGCCTCGCCTATAGTCTGCCGCCGCTGCAAACCGCCAAAGTGGATAAGTTCCTCGCCCAGTCCACGGCATCGCGCCAGTGCCAACAATGGGGCTATGCCAGCGCCCTTCCTTACGGCAGCGATATCAAGACCTGTACTACCTATAGCGGCCCCCTTTGCCTGAGCACCCAGGTGGTGCTGGAGTACCAGTGCCGTGGCGTGACCGGACCACAGTATGCGGGCGTCACCAGCAACTGGTAATTGACCAATACTCATCTATTTTTAGAGACAACTGTACAAAGAGAAGCCTGACGCCAATGTAACCCGTTCCTGACGATAAATATCTCGCGCTGCCGTTTTCCCACGGCGGCTTGACTCTATTTTTTCATCAGGAAATTAACATGCTTCTTTTATTGCTACGCGCCCTGCGCCAGCACCGCTGGTTCACGCTGCTCGGGCTGGCGCTGCTGTTTTCTTCTGTGGGTAACGGCCTGACTTACGTTCTGGTCTTCAGTCAGCTGTTAAACAGCCACGCTACCCCCGCCTGGCTTTCTCTCGCTTATGTCCTTTCCCTTGCACCCGGCTTGCCTGCCAGCTTTGCTGGCGTGTGGTTATTAAAGCGCTGGCCGACGTTTTCTGTGCTGCTTCTCGGCGAAGTTTTCGGTCTTACGGGTCTGCTTCTGCCGTGCCTTGCGCTGTGGAATGAACACCCAGGCTTGCTGTTGTTAAGCCAGGCCGCCGCCGCTTTTAGCACCGGCCTGACGGTGCCGGCCTTAAGTCAGCTTTTCAAACAAGGTTTATCTAACGCACTCATGCCCGCCGCCGCAGGCGTTGAAACGCTGGTGTTTGCCGCCAACGTTATCTTCGGCGTGGGGCTTGGGACATTATTATATGGCCACATCAGCCTCTGGCTGATGCTGCTGCTGGATGCAATTAGTTTCATCGTTGCCATAGGGCTGCTCTGGTACGCCTCGGCGGCCTTTGTTATGAAGGCAGAAGAAGACAGCGCCCCGGTCGAAAGCGAGGAGTTTAGCTGGCAGAACGTTACCCCGGTGCAAAAGCGCAGCCTGTTGCTGTTGCCCAGTCTTGCGCTGGTCGGCGCCCCCGTGATGGCTTTGCTCCCGGCGCTGGCGCCTGCGTTGCCGGGTGATAACGCGGCCAATGGCCTGGCGCTGCTGTTTGCCCGCAGCGCTGGGCAACTGCTCGCCCCGCTCCTGCTAAGCGAAAAACAGGTGCGCAACCGGGCGGGTAAAAGCTTCCCGCTAATGCTGGCGCTGCTGCTTTTTACTTTGTGCTATTTCGCCGTGGGGTACTCGGGCACTTTGTGGCTGGCGGTGCCGCTGATCGTTATCGCTCATTTGTTCAGCAACTGGTTCTATCTGGTCGCCACGCTCAACGTGATGGACAGTTTCCCTGGCCCGCAGGTTGGCGCCGCGATGGCGGCAACCTGGCGACTGCAGCTCGGCATTACGTTAGTTGTCCCGCTGGTAACGGGAACGATTGCCGGATACTTCCCGGCGCAGTGGGTTCTGCCCTGCAGCGGCATCTGCGGGATTATTATTGCCCTATTGGTGCTCGGTGACTTGCGAAAAGTGCGGAATTGTAATTTTATATCGCGGCGGAATCATTCCGCATTTAATTTTAATAATGATGATGACAGCAAGACAGGTGGATAATGGTATTTTATAAAGCAACACTGGCCGGGGCATTAGCTCTGGCTCTGACGGGCTGCGTCACGCCAGCGAAAACCACATCGGCGGTTACCGCCCCGGCTAAACAGTGCCTGGCTGGCGATGCAATGACGCAAACCACGCTCTATTTCGGTATCAGCCGTCCAACCGGCGCGGAAATTACCGCCAATGAATGGCGTAGCTTCGTGGATAAAGACGTGACCCCGCGCTTCCGCGAAGGGCTGACCGAATATGACGCCAAAGGCCAGTGGCTGAATGCTAAAGGCGAAGTGACCCACGAGCCGAGTAAAGCGATTATGCTGATTCGCGGCAGCGATGCCGAGAGCAGCAAAAAGGTAGACGAACTGCGCTCTATCTATAAAACCCGCTTTGCGCAGGAATCCGTCATGCGCATTGACCAGCCGGTCTGCGCCGCGTTCTGATAATTCTGCGTTAAAGAAACGGCGGGGAAACCCGCCGTTTTTGTTTTTACAGTACTAATCCGGCAAACGCCGCCGACAGCAGACTGACCAGCGTCGCGCCGTACACCAGGCGCAGGCCAAAGCGAGACACTACATTCCCCTGCTTTTCGTTCAGCCCTTTGATGGCGCCTGCCACAATCCCGATAGAAGCAAAGTTAGCGAACGACACCAGGAAGACCGACAGGATCCCCAGTCCGCGCGGTGACAGGGTCGCCATGATCTTCTGCAGCTCAATCATCGCCACAAATTCATTCGCCACCAGCTTGGTCGCCATAATTCCGGCCGCTTTCAGCGCATCCGCCTGAGGAATACCCACCAGCCAGGCAAACGGATAGAAAACGTAGCCCAGAATTTGCTGGAAGCTCAGGCCGAAAACGGTCGCGAACAGCGCGTTGATAGCGCTGATCAGCGCGATAAAACCAATCAGCATCGCCAGGATAATCATCGCGACCTTGAAGCCCGCAAGGATGTACTCCCCCAGCATTTCAAAGAAGCTTTGGGATTCGTGCAGCTTCTCAAGCTTGATTTCTGGCTCGGTGCCCGGGCGGGTCGGGTTAATGATCGACAGAATAATGAACGTGCTGAACATATTCAGGATCAGCGCCGCCACCACGTACTTCGGCTCCAGCATCGTCATGTAAGCCCCGACGATGGACAGCGAAACCGTGGACATTGCCGTCGCGGCCATGGTGAACAGGCGGCGAGAGCTCAGGTCGCCCAGCACGCCTTTGTAGGCGATGAAATTTTCGGACTGACCCAGAATCAGCGAGCTTACGGCGTTGAATGATTCCAGTTTGCCCATGCCGTTCACTTTAGAAAGCAGCGTACCGACAATGCGGATAATAATAGGCAGAATGCGGAAGTGCTGCAGGATCCCGATCAGCGCCGAGATAAAGATAATCGGGCACAGCACGCCGAGGAAGATAAAGGCCAGCCCCGCCTTGCTCATGCCACCAAAGACGAAGTCGCTGCCCTGCCCGGCGAAGGTCAGCAGGTGGCCAAAGAAACCGGACACGCCGTTAATCACCCACAAGCCGCTGTCGGAGTGCAGGAAGAAGAACGCCAGCAGGCCTTCAATGACGACAAGCTGTAACAAATAGCGGATGCGGATGGTTTTACGATCGAAGCTCACCAGCCACGCCAGTCCCATGATGACAAAAAGTGCGAGAAGAAAATGAAGGATGTTCATGTGCAGTCTAATTTTGAAAGAAACGTATTTAGCCACAGCTCCTGCGTCAGGTAAATGGCGTGCGTAAGAATATTTAGCCATAAGATTTTCCAATGACAACATAAACTTACTCTTAGCATGGTTACCATTTACGCGGCTAAATATGACTAATTCATGACACTGTATTTGACAATAAAATAGCAAAGCGGAACAAGATTAATTCTCATTATTAATTCAATTTGTCACAAATAAAATAATAGTAACAACCATTCTCATTACACTAATATAATTAACAATTTCTTTGCATTATGGAAAATTAATAATTAAAGTAGCGCCATATTAATGCCCCTCAAAAAGAATATGGAGCCTGTGATGCTGAAGACGGAAATGATTGAAAAACTGAACGAGCAGATGAACCTTGAACTCTACTCCTCCCTGCTTTACCAGCAGATGAGCGCCTGGTGCAGCTATCACAGCTTCGAAGGGGCTGCCGCGTTTCTGCGCCGCCACGCTCAGGAAGAGATGGAGCACATGCAGCGTCTGTTTGCTTATTTAAATGATACCGGGAGCATGCCGCGTATTAACGCCATTCAGTCCCCGTATTTAGAATACGCTTCGCTGGACGAATTATTTAAAGCCACTTACGAGCACGAGCAGTTAATTACGCGTCAGATTAATGCGCTGGTTCATTCCGCAATGACCTCTCAGGATTATCCAACCTTTAATTTCCTGCAGTGGTATGTTGCCGAGCAGCATGAAGAAGAAAAACTGTTTAAATCCGTGCTGGATAAACTCAGCCTGGTGGGTAAAAGCGGCGAAGGTCTGTATTTTATCGATAAAGAGCTGGCCACGCTGGACGCTCAGGCGTAATTGCCGTGGAGTAGCAGGCCATCACGGCCTGCTATTCTCATTTTAGTGCAGCGCCTCGCCGTTTCGCTGGCTGTGCCAGAAAGCGTAGAGCGCCAGTGCCGCAGGTTTAATCGCCTCGATGCTCGCCAGAAACGCTTCCGGCGTCAGGCTCTCAAACTTCGATTCATTTTCTTCCAGCCCATGCAGGGCAATCGCGTCCAGCTCTGGCTGAAGCTCCGCCGGCAGCGCGGGCCAGCTTTCCAGTGACACACCGCGCATGTAGCCGTAGCACCACTCTTCCACGATGGTGATTTCGCGGTTATCCACTTCGCTGGTGCCAAACAGCGGCTCAAACTGCCCCGGATATTCGGCAAGGCGCTCGGCAATGTCGTTCATATGCTGGAATACCAGCACGCTAAAGCGCGTCAGTTCTTCTTTGCTTTCCCATTCTGGCCCAACATCGCCGCCCCACACCGCCCGCAGCACGGTCGCAGGCTCGGTTACCGCTGGCCCCGACAGCAACGCCGTGAGCAGGCCATCCAGCTCGGCTACATCAATCACCGAATGCGCGGTGCCATACTTAAGCAGAATGTCATCCAGCCAGATAATTTCGTCTTCGTTTAGCGGGCCCTGGGTCATCTTTGGCTTCCTCGTCTCACGTTTTAATAAAATTTTGCGTAGTGTACCCGTTCCGCGCGCAACGCGTCATTTTCATTCCGCTTTCGTCAGGCATTCCACCAGTAATTGACGGGTTTTGTCGTAGAGTGAGGGATCGTCCTGCAGCGCCTGCCAGACGCTGTTGTGGTCGGCGCCCGGCACGGTCAGCAAAGCTTGTTTGCCCTGCCCCGATGCCGAATCATAAAGTCGGGGCGGGATCTCCGCCGGGATCACCCGGTCTTCAGCCGCGGCAATCACCAGAATATTGCCGCTAAATTCAGCCACGGCCTGCCAGGCATCACTTTCGGCCCAGCTTCGCGGCTGGCGGATAATGGCGGAAAATTCAGGCCCGAAGTTTACCCGATAAGCTGATGGGTGATACACGCCGGGCACCATCAGGATAAGGGAACGCAAAGGCCGGGACTGGCTTAGTTTCAACGCGTTGTAAGCCCCCATGCTGACGCCCATGCAGCCGGTCAGCTGAGAACCTAAATGTTCGGCAATCGCCAGGGCCTGGTCGGTGCGATTTATCAAAGATGAGTGGGAGAGTTCCCCGCCCGTCTCCCCGTGGCCGATGCAATCAAAAGCCGTGCTGCCAAACCCCAGCCCCGCCATTAAATACCGGTAGCGAAGGCTCGCCTCACGATCTTTTGAACCTCCGTGGATCATCAGGACGTGGCCTTTACTGGCGAAAATACTGTCAGCCTTGAGCGTGTGGCCCTGAAAAGAGACATCAAATGCGTGTCGGGAGAACATGTTCATCGTTGCCAGATGGAATGCCAGGGAAAGGTTTAGCATGGCATTCTTTTAGCGGAACAGGCAGGATAATTTTCAGAATGGCAAATCGCAGGCAATAAAAAACCACCCGAAGGTGGTTTACACGACACTGCTTATCATTGATTTTATTCTTTTTATTCCCATGGTACCCGGAGCGGGACTTGAACCCGCACAGCCATAAGCCGAGGGATTTTAAATTCTACGCAAGATCAATGTGTTACATAGCAACTCATTACAACACTATGCGGAGATTGACTATCCATCTTTGCAGTAGTTAGCAAAAAATAGTTAGTCATGGATAGCTTTGAGCACAGAAACGCCACAGATATGAGTTCGTGCCTAAAGTATTATCAATTTGCTGAATGCGACGCTAACAGTGAGTGGCCAAGTGTGTAAACCCAACATAGCGCACAGCTGACCCGCAGCTGCCAGCAGCGTATCAACTAGCATTTGTCCACTCTGAATGCGCATAGTTATACGCAAATTACTTAAACGGGCTGTGACGTTAAAAGAGCTATCATCCCCAGTCAGGTGCCATGCTGAATGAAAAACAGGGTGGTCATGCCCACCAGAATGAGTGTATTCACCAGCGTGAATCCAGTGGCCAGCTTGCCCCAACGGCGGTTTGTCTGTAGCTCTGCACGTTGTTTATCCTCTAAGGTGAATATTTGTTGATGCAGGGATTTATTCTGTTCCGCGAGCGACTCCAGCATCACGTTTTGCGCCTGCATCTCGGCAAGAGTAGCGGAGAACAGTTTTTCCTGAAGAGCTACCTGCTGATGGCTTAACGCCACTTGCTGTTCCGTAAGGGACGTCAATGTTACGTTTTGCTCCTGAAGTCTAGCGCTCTGTTGGGGCAATTGTTCATGGATGCGTTGTAGTTGTTCGACCTGTTCTTGATGATGCTTACTATTCTGTTGCTGGAACATGTCATGCAGAGCGGTAGTGTCCGCCTTGTTCTGCGCCAGACGGTTCAATAAAGTCAGAAAATGTCTTTGAGCTTCATCTTTGGCATCGTTCAGTTCGCGTGTCTGCTCACCGAGCGTATCGGATATCGTCTCAAGCGGTCCGGTCAGTTTTTTAAATTCAGCGACGAGTTTTCGGTCGAGATTAAAGAGTTTGTCATTACTGTCGTCAATACTCTTCTTTTGCCCGACCAGCTCGCGTCGCAAATGCTCCAAAAACAGATCCTGCACCAGTTGGTCCAGTAACTGTTCATCGTTGGCCGTTTCCGCTACAACAAGGTTTTTATTCAATTTTACTGCTCTCCTCGGCTAAGGATTTTACGTAGTCAAAATCGTTGTTCAACGCTTTATACATCAGCAACCAGCCGAGGCGCTCGCTGCGGCTGATGTCTGGGTTTTTAACGTTGACCTCGATTTCATGCGCCCGGGTATTTTTCGCCGAAAGAATGACATTCAGAAAGTTTTTACTCTCGTGAAGCCGCTGGGAATAACGAGTTAACGACTCGTTGAACTCCTGCTTAATCCGGACGATCCGCAGATGTGTGAGCTCTTTTTTTTTCAATAACTGAGCAACGATACGCTCCAGTCGCCGTGTTGTGCGCTCATTTTTGACAATGTTTTTATTCAGGGCACATTCTTCGGTATCGAACTTAAACTTGATGCGTTTGTGGAAAAGAGCCGTTAAGACGTTGGCGTCTTTGAGGCACGCCCCTTTGATCTCATCCTGATCTTCCCTGCGTGTTTTCTCGCGAAAATAGGTTTCAAACCAGTAGCCATTCAGTCTGGTTATGACCCGCTCTAGATAGGCCATCTCCGGCACCCTTTCAGGAGGAAGCTGGAAATCTTCCAGCAGGTCATTCCAGCATTGGGTATAGGTTTCACCACATTCACGAATCTTCGACTTAAGTAAATCTAGAGATGGCGATTTGCATGTCGTTAATTGCGCGATTAGCTGAGGTACGTTCGAATGCTCACCAAAATCTATACCCGATGCATCATCACGTTTTTGTAATAACGTTTGCTGCTTCTCTAGTAATTTCTGGTGTTTATCTCTATTACAGCTCACACGTTCCTGGTACATGTCAACATGCTCTTCCAACCGTAAGAGCTGTTTTCGCAGCAACGTTTTTTCTGTTTCGTAATGCCCCTTTTCGACGGCCATTTGCTGTTCAATGATATGCGGCAACGCGTAGCCCGTGCGCAAGCGTGAAAGCGGGTTCGACGCCTGGTGCAGAGAGTCGAGTAACTCTTGCAACACGTCTCGCCGCAAATCTCGGCACTGGCAGGCGAACTCGTCATCTCCGGCATTGATTGCCAGCCAGGTGTGGCCGCACTCTACGGGGTAGATCAGTTCACTGATACTTTCAGGCAAGCCCAGCTCCATGGTATTGATTTGTTCAAGCAAGAACGTCCGCATTGCCTTTTTATCAAACCGTTTCTGCTTGATAAGACGCTGAAGTGTTGCATCAGAATAAGCCCGGGTCAGGACAATCTTGTAGCGGTGGCGTTGCCAGTGCCAGTCCTTCAGCAGGTCATTGTCCAACTCTTCTGGTTTTAGGAAGGCCAACGCATCTGCCTTGCCGGTCAGCAGCACCACATCGGCAGAGGCAAGATAACGGCTGGCAAGCATGTTGACATAGTACTGCTCATTGGCGTTGGTTGAATGAGTGCCTGGTAAATCACGGATCAACAGCTGAGCACTGCTCTGTTGCTGCAAATCAAAAAAGCGTCGGGGCAGGAATACATCCACGCTATCGAATTCTCGCACACCCTGCTCAACCTCCTGGCGAAAACCGGCAAAAATGGCCTTCGCCTCCTCGTCGTTAAACCAGGCTGTACCGTTTTCGCGGTGACTAAAGTACCAGAAGTCGTTTTTCGACATACGATAGCGATAAGTGCGCGCTGTGGACATCGTGCCCAGATCCTGCTCGCCACGTAGCAAAGTATTTAGTTCGGTGAAGCAGTCATCACGAATGCCCAGCAAGGTCAAGATCAGTGAGGTTTTACCAACCTGAGCCGGACCGTAAAGGATCACTGAAATCTGCCTGCTGGCATTGTCCGTCGCCTGGATTAGCCGTTGCTCGTCAAATTTCTTTAGAAAGGCGACAAAACTCTCTTCTGCCCACAAGTAACGTTCCCGGCTAAGATCAACCCAAGATTTTTCGGAAGTGAGTTTCATACAGTTTTGCTTCCTTTTGTGCCGCAGTTAGCTTGTTAATCGCGAGTATCAACGCACTTCGATTTGCCAGGGCATCCGTTTCGCCAAAAATCTGCTTCAGGTTATACGCAATATGCTCTCTCAGTTCGGCAATCATCTCCTGATAGTTGCCGATCACTGTTTGTTCGTTATGGAATGCCAGTTCCTCCATCGCACGACGAATGTAATAGATCTGCGCTTTATCACTGTCGCGAATCACGCCCGTTATTTGGTAAATACCATATGCCACACTGGCTACCAACGCCGCTTTACCTACTAACGCCAGCGGAGTCAATCCCCCTTCGTTATTTGGTGCGCTCTTACCATCCACCGTTCCATCTGCAGCATCAGCCCCCAAAAACGCCATCATAGCTGTTTTAATTGGATGATACTGTTCACTGCTGGAAAAGAGAGCATCAAATATTTGCTTAGGTTGGATCTCTTCTGCCAGTTGGGTAGTACAAGCAGGATCGAGCTGCATTGCAAGCCTGGAACGTGCATTTTCCAGCATTAAGGCAGGCAAAATATCCAGAGCTGCGGTGAGTTTTTTAGGCAGAGGAACTTGATGCTCTTTGCTCGGTTTTTTGAGCAGTGTATACAGTCCCGTCATCAGCTCAGGATCTGTCATCGAGTACTCCGTCTGCTTATCCTGAACCAGATATCCCATTCTCCCGGGTGCTGTTGCCGGTAGTAACTGCTGATTTTCAACAGTAGGCAAGAGCCCCTGAGCACGAAGCACCTGTGTATTTGTAGATGTCAGTGCCTTGAAGTTATGCTCGTGGATGCTGACGTTTTCGTATTGTTTATTCCAAGCATCAAGAATGCGTCGACTGCGCTCGTCATCCACTTCTACGCCACGCAACGACAGACGCCGCGCAAAAATTTTGAGATTGTTTTGAAAACCAACCTCTTCGCTTTTATAGTTTTCTTCACAATGCAGAAGTGCATCAGTAAAGTGCTGACGGGTATGCTTTTTTATCGCTGCGCGTAATTTTTGCTCATGGTTAGCGGCTGATTCATCAAAGGCCTCAAGGATCTCTTCTACCATGGATTCATGATGCTGCTGTTTATCCGCCAATATTCTCAAATCATTAATAATTTCGGATACATCTTCGCGAATAAGCCCCATAAAATTATCCAAAGCAATTGCTTCAGACGCCGCGCTGCTAGTGAGCTTATTGGTCACCGTCTGGCGCAATGCATCAATCCAAATATCGCTATTGCCGGAGCCTGTCGCTACGATATCCTCTTTTTTCATTCCAACATTTGGGAATACACGTTCAGCAGCACTGGTCTTGAGCTGTTCGATCTCCTGTAAACCGAGCATCTCAGTTTTGCTGATGACCACCACAGGGCCTCGGTCACTGAAGTTATCTCGCAAATCTTGCAACACACCAGATTTGCTGTCGTTCGCTAACAACGAGGCATCGGTAACGAACATGACGCCACGGGCGTTAACCAACACGTGGCGCATCATATCCTGCCAGAGATAGTTTTTGCTGGTGGTCAACTCATAGCCCGGCAACAGCGCCCAGGTCACCTGTTCATCAATGAACGAGCTTTTCTTGCTGATCAGCAGTTTGGGGTAGAGCAGCTTAAAGCCTGCTTTTTCATAGCGACGAACACTGTTCCAGTCACGAAGGAGGTTTTGAAGTTGCTCCCCGCCCTCGCCTTTTTGCTGCTGAATTTCGCCAGTTTTAAGGTTGAGGCATTGATAGACTACCTGCGGAAAGTAGGCGGGGTCACCATCCACCTGTTCGATAAAAAGCGGCACCTGCTCGCCACGACCCGGATTGGCGTCTAACCATTCATCATTAATACCGAGGATCGTTTTCGCCAAGGTTGTTTTACCAGCCCCTTGCATACCGGCGATAGCATAAATTGGTTCTTTCTGCAAAAGTGTCGTCAGCTCCACCTGACGCAAAACATCGGTAATGTGATCGACATTTTCTGCTGCTTCACCATGCTTAATGGAGAGTTCCAGTGCAGTAAGTAATCCAGTACGTAGATTCTTCAAAGTATTGATGTTAATTGACATGTTAAGTCCTTTTTGATCGTCGGTACGCAGTGTCGCAACATGCTTCCGTTTTCATTCAATATACTCAAGGCAGCGTTCTCAATGGTCGGATCATCCATTCAATGCCAAATGCAGGCTTTCGTGATTATATGCGCCATGAACCTGCCATACATCTATGCACGTCACTTTAGGCCATCATTTTTCCATGAATTTCAATGAACTTGCTCCATCGCGGACGCAGATACTCAATATTAATGTGTGTCTGCATACGCGTTGCTATGATAGTGCTCCCATGCCACTCTAAGAGGTCTTCATCCATCGAGCAGACCTGAGGACTGAAGTAAACTTTCATATTGTGAGGATCAATCGCACAATGGTTGTGGTCAAATAAGGTGTGGATATCCCTACGTAATAGAAGACCGTTCGTAACGTCTGGAATACCTTCTTCGTGTCGCGGCATTATGTGAGCCGCCTCAGTCCTCCAACGCGATTGGACTCCGGTAACGACACAGCGGTCAAAACAATTCTTTCTGACATCTTGTGAAAAGGGTGACTGGTCGGGACTGTAAGTTGTATTGCATTCCTGCCCTTCTTTATACACGCGAGTAGGAAAAATAACTGTGTTGCTCATACCTGGAGAGATTGAAACATACGCGGTCCCTCTACCACTGATCTTTCCACCATTAAAAACTTTTGAAATGGATTTTGTCATGCCCACCAATCTGGGATTACTCATTTCGACGATTTGTCCGCCGCTTCTTTCTGACCGATGGAGTCGAACAAAATGGCCAGTGTAGACATCATGATAACTATCGGGTCGCTCAACGCGCAAAACAACATAGTCAAACGTTCTTGTATCTGCGATGTCCCAATCGCCAGTTTTGACTCGCTTGGCTTTACCTAACCCGACTGTCAGATCAGGTAACAAGGTTCCCTTCTTACCTGCAGTACGAATTGATAAAATTTCTCCTGGCAAGCCCAAGTCTGAAAGCTCATGGATTACTGGGAGGTATTTCCGGGCTACCGGTTTTCTTTTCGTCAAATTCATCAGAGTTACACCAAGCCAAGTCAGTTTCAATTGAACACATTACAAAGTTACGAGTTTGACTGAAAATCTTCGATTATCTTCTGATTATAATCATCCAGATACTTTTGCAGTTCATCCCTGTCGATCAGTCGTATCATGGCTGATTCAGCTAGTTCTTTTGCTGAACGAGTAAAATAGGAATTAGTCACAACCATTGCCTCATCACAACCATAGAACGTTTTAGCAGAGATCACCTGCTGCACCGCTGAGTTACCTACAGAACCAGAATAATTTTTCGCCTGAATAACCATATCCTTACCAAATCGAGTGACGAAGAGATCTGCACCCTGATCTTGTGTTCTCTTGGTTTCTTTAACGTCATATCCCATAGTCTGGAACACTTCCACAAGGAAATCTTCAAACTGGAAACCGTCCATTGCGTCAACTAAGTACATGGTGACGAATTTGTTAGGGTTAAAATGTTCGAGCCGTGTAGCTAATCTATCCACCAGAATATCAAAATAAATACTTTCACACACAGCCAAGTATTTTTTAACTTCATCGAATGAAACTAAAGGTAGACCCGGCGTGGCAACGGCTTTTTCATTAAACTCTACGGATGGGAACACTATTTTGTTGCTCCACAGATAAAATAGAAATAACGAAAGATCAGCCCGAAAAGTAGTACCCGCTTCCTCAATCCATGACTTCAAGGATTCAGTAAGTGTAGATTTAATATGCCGTTTAACTTCCTTAGCGAAACCATAATAAAGAGCGTTAAATGACGTGGTAAGGAGTAATTTATCTAATAGTTCAGGTAATTCCTCAAGCTCATTGAACCCTTTTCTGACCAACACCTCTCGGAAAAGTTGTAATTCGGAGTATGTACCATTATCTGTTGAAAAATCTGCTTCCGATTTATTATTATGAGAGAATCTGGAAGTGTAAATGAAGTTAGTGAAATATGGATCTTTTAAACTGGAGTATTTTTCGAGAACATTTTCAAGCAATTGATTAAGCTGAGTTTGTTCTTTCTTTTTGCCAAATAGATCTTTCAGTACGCCTTTTGATTGATACTGAAACTCGGGATAAAACGATGGATTCAATGGTGTCATTCGTTGTATTTCTGATGTTAGCACGGTCGATGGTGATGAACCCCATGCAGACGTTTTTACAGATGTGATCCCAGTACACCAAGGACAGTTAATTTCAAAAGTAGTTCTTCCACATGTATAACATTGATAAATCATTACAACCCTCCATGCCATTACAGATTAATTAACATCCTGACTTAACTATAAATTATGATCCCAAATATTCTCACAAATTATTTTATACAAAGACTGTCGTTCATCGATATCTTGTTTTTTAAATGAATCATGTGGCTTGAAAGGCAATCCGAATACATTTCTCAACTGATTGAAATTAGGGTTATTCATATATGCCAATGGGCATAACGATTTAGCCAGAAGATTCTCTTTGATGTAATGAGGTTGCTTTTGATCGTAACACAAATCACCATATGACTGGTTTGAGCCTCTAGGTAATAAAACCAAATCACCTAAGCGATTTCTGTAATTGTTAAATTCGTGCTCTTGTTCAAACTCATCAGAGTAACGTTCATATTTATCGGCCCAAATATGCTCGACTTCAAATGGCTTACCGTGTTCTGGCTGATAATATGTAATGAAGGTTGTACTCATTCCGGCTTGTTGCTCAACCCACGCAGTTATACGAGAAAGCAAAAACTTCACAAAACGATAGTTTTGACCATGGAGACGAAACTCTTCCATTCCTGCAAAAGTATCTGGCATTTCGGATAACTTCTTAGATAACAAATCTTTTAATTCTTCAATACTTTTACCACGAATCTCTTTAACAAGACTGTACATTGTGTAACGAATAGAACTGGCAGAGAATTTTCGGAAATTAACAGAACGACGAACAACAAACGTTTCAATATAGCGCGCCACCAGGTTTATTTTGGCTATCACAGCCTCAGGACTGTCACCTACATTTAATGGAGCCAACATCAAAGGGAAACTTAAAGTAGGTGCAATACCCCAATGGTGGATATAAAATACATATTCCAGTTGGTGCGTTAATGCTCTCTCAGCATTCAGTATTTGTGTATAGGCATTCAAATAAAACAAAAAGTTTTTTTGTATAAATCGTTCGAATGTCTCACCATTATCTGGGTCCAATCCCACCGCCTGAAGATTATCTCTAACCCAGCTATGAAAACGCGTACCTATTTTTTCAAAGTCTTCATTTTTTGAACCAGCTTTACCCGGGCGTATTGTATCAGCATATTGAGCACGCAACCATGACTGGAAAAAACGTTGGTCTTCATCTTTGTCATAGTTTTTTAAATCCATCATCGCTTTTTTCCAGAGTTCATTTGCCTTTTGGCGTTTATCTCCCTGATGAAAGCGTGAAAGTAAAAAACCTTTAAGCATTTCGGACGGAGTAAGATTCAATCCTCGGTCATTCATAGTCTCAAAGATGGTATATGCGTTTTCATCTGAATAGGCAACTATCTCAACCATAATAACGTTATACTTAAGCCAGTCGATAAAAAAAGGAAAAGCCTGACCTTTTAACTCATCAGGAAAAGCATCTGTGATATTCTGATATCTCTCCACCATGTTATGGGTTGACTCATCATCCCCATCAACTAAACTATAGCTACCAAAATTAAACAATGCTTCCATGCAAGGAATTCTGTCTTCAACTACTATATTGAATGATTTGCTGCCACGTAGCTCGGAGAAAATCATTGATTCTATTTTCTCTTCATATTTAAGTTCTTTCTGAAGGTTATGGAGGTAAATTAGAAATAAAGTTAATGAAGTCAGTCGTTGCTGACCATCAATAATACTCCGTTTCCCATCTTTACTACTCACAACAAATGGTCCTAAGTAATAATTATTGTAGTTTTCACCCTGCTCCCGAGAATCACCGACTGTGTATTCATTGAGAAACGCAGATGTTAAGTCTGTAACCAACTCTTCAATATGTTTCTCACCCCAGCTATACTCGCGCTGAAAGTAATCAACGGTATATTTTTGCGCATTTAGAACATCAAACAAATTACGATGGCGTGCTTCAATTTTATTATCTAACTTACTCATTATTATACTCCCTGCATTAACGAGACTGACCAAACCCTTAAGAACTCATATTGATAAGTTACATATCAGCCAACAACATCCCAGCCATCCCATCCAGTCGTTTCTTGACCTTTTCCCACCCCGGCATAACCTGCCCCATCAAGCGGTAAAACTCCTCGCTGTGGTTGTGCTCAGCAACATGGCATAACTCATGTAGCAAAACATAATCGATACATTCTGAGGATGCCTTAACCAGCCATGGATTCAGGGTCAGACAGCCTTTTGCTGAACAGTTGCCCCATTGCGTTTGCATCGCCCGCAGACGTATCGGAGGACGCTCACTGACCCAAAGGGTCTGCGGAATCAGTAAATCAAGCCTGCGCTGAAAAACATCTCTGGCACGTTCCCGATACCATTCGGCCAGCAACGCTTTAATCTTTTCTGCCGATTTGTGTCTGACAGTCACTTCCAGCCGCCCACGCAACATTTTCACTCGTTGCGGTACAGTAGCGTCTTCTGTCACTTTCAACTGATATTGCTTGCCAAGATAGTAATGGCTTTCTCCACTGATATACTGACGAGGGACAATGTGTGTCTGTTGCTCCCTGAAATCACGCAGTTGCTGATATATCCAGCGCCCTCGTTTTTTCAGCGCAGACAACACCTCGTGCTCAGGTGTTTCTGGTGGTACAGAGGCAACAACACGGCAGTCCGGATGCACCTTGATGAGCACCCTGCCCTTAACGACCTGACGCGGAATGCACTGTACGGTGATGACCTCATCACCATAAACAATGCGTAACACTTTCATTGATGGCGACTCTTTTTCACTCATGATTTCATCAAACCAACGCGCAGGATCTGGATGATGGTTTCCACGATACGGTTAACCTGATTCATTCCGGCACCCATTTCCCGGCAGGTCGTAAACAGCAGAGGTAACAGATTTGTCTTAACGGCCTTCTCAATATCCTGAGGGTTCAGGGAATTTTCTTCCACCGCTTTGACGATGATGCAGTCCACCTCAAAGGCCAGCTTCGTCCACTTCTCCTGCACCTGAACGTCGTTGACCGCAAAAACCTCAGGCAGCTCTTTTTTAAATACACCGTAATATGCCTGAGCATGTTTGTTTACCGTCAGTGCATCCGGGATATCACTGAGCTTACGGGCTTCAACCTGCTCTTCAAACTCACGGAACAAGAGGTACTGCTTCAGTGGATGGTCGAACAGTTTTTCAGCCTCTTCGATTGCCATACGCAGGAGTTTGGAAAAGGCCTCCTGAGCATACGGGTCATCACGCAGCTCCTGCTCAATCATCTTTGTCACACGGGTTTTAATGATGTCGGTTTCATTGCGGGTTTTATTGTTGTCCCACTCTTCGGGCTTTTCACTCTTGCCCATTTTACCGACTTCATACACGCCATCTGGTTCACGAACCTCAACGCCGGTGACATGCTTATCCAGCAGTTTTTTCACCTGCTCAGCGTAGTCGTCATAATTGACCTGCTCTCCACTTACCTGCATCGCCCACTGGCGAAGACTGGACATCTGTTTTACGGTTTCTTTATAGAGATTTCGGTCTTGTTCCGTAAAGCTCTTGTCGGTGAAGAAGGTGGCGGACTGTAGTGCTACTTTCAGACACCCGGCAAAGGCAGTTAACGCCTCGAAGAAATCATCACGGGTTTTCTGATAGATATCGACCATCTCTCCGTCACGTTCTTCCATTTTAGGCACCAGAACTGCACGCAACTGCTCAGTATCATTCTTGTTTTTAACACCGGCAAATATGGCCCACAACTGGTTATATAGATGCGGCAGACGCTTGTATTCAGAGCTCATGGCGCTGTACAACCCGTCAATATCCTTGATGTCGTATCCTCCCTGCGTTCGGGAGGCGAGATCCTGGTATTTACCTATAGTCGTGTCCAGTTCAGCCAGAATGCCGCGATAATCTATCAGCAGGCCAAACTTTTTCAGTGGATGCAGTCGGTTTACCCGGGCAATCGCCTGGATAAGGTTATGGGATTTAAGCGGCTTGTCGATATACAGCACGGTATTCTTTGGTTCATCAAATCCGGTGAGCAGTTTATCAACGACTATCAGCAATTTGAGCTTATCATCGGTATCGAAACGACTGATGATATTACGGGTATACACAGACTCATCCTGCGTGCCGACATTATCCTTCCACCATTTCGTCACTTCCGGCAGTTTGCTTTCATCCACTTCGGTATTCCCTTCCCGGGTATCCGGCGGGCTGATAACTACAGCTGACTCAAATAACCCGGCTTCATCAAGATACTTTTTATATTTGATGGCGGAAATCTTGCTGTCGCAGGCAAGCTGGCCTTTCAGCCCCTCATCAATATTCTTCGAGAAGTGCGTGGCGATATCTAACGCAATTAGACGGATGCGGTCATCTGCACTATAAACCTCACCCTTACGGGCATATTTACGCTTAAGGTCGGCTTTTTGCGCTTCACTTAACCCATCCGTAATACGGTCAAACCAGGCATCTATTGCCCGGTCGTTTACCTCAAGATCGGGAATACGTTCCTCATAAAGCAGAGGCGTCACGGCCTGATCTTCTACCGCCCGCTGCATGGTATAAGCATGGACAATCGGCCCGAATTTATTGGTGGTTTTATCTTCTTTCAGCAATGGCGTACCGGTGAATGCCACAAAGGCGGCGTTCGGCAGGGCCAGTTTCATTCGCACATGGTTCTCGCCCCCCTGGCTGCGGTGTCCTTCATCAATCAGAACGATGATATCGGGGCTGGTATTGACGCATTCAGGTAATTTTGTCGCTGAGTTAAATTTCTGGATAAGGGTAAAGATTATACGTTCTTTACCGGAGCCAATCTGCTGTGCCAGCTTCTGGCCTGAGGTCGCCATCGCTTTGGCCTTATCATCCTTCCCGGCCAGTTCTCCACCAGAAGCAAAAGTACCGCTGAGCTGCCCTTCAAGATCGACACGGTCCGTCACCACCACAATGCGACACTGCTTCAGGCTGTCATGAAGAATCAGCGCCTTACTGAGGAACACCATGGTGTACGATTTACCGGACCCCGTGGTATGCCAGATAACACCACCTTCCCTGCCCCCGTCCGGTCTGCGTGTGCTGATGCGTTCCAGCAGTCTTTTTATCCCGAACACCTGCTGATAGCGGGCGACAATTTTCCCGGTCTTGTTATCAAACAGGGTGAAGAAGCGGGTCATCTCCAGCAGACGTTCCGGCGAAAGCAGGCTGATAAGCAGCTTATCCTGTCCACTGACAGCCAGTTCACCAGCGGCGATTAACTGCTGGTACCAGTCGAGATCGGCTGAAGGACGATGATCAAACAACGCATGAATCTGTTCAGTCGATAACTGATGGTTGCGCAGCGCATACATTTGCGGATCGGTAATATCTTCTTCGCGCCATGCTGCCCAGAATTTCATTGGCGTATGGCAGGTACCGTAGCGCCCGTCATGCCCGTTAATTGAAAGCAATAGCTGGCTAAAGGCAAACAGCTGCGGGATTTCATCGTTGAGCTGATTACGGATACTCTGGGATATCCCCTCGTCAATGGTTGGCCCTTTCTTGCCGTGACCTGCCGGGCTTTTCGCTTCAATGAGAGCCAGCGGAATACCATTCACAAAACAGACAATATCTGGTCTGCGGGTTTCGACACCACCTGACCGCAATACCGTAAATTCTTCAGTAAAGTGGAACTGGTTATTTTCCGGGTGTTCCCAGTCAATCAGCGCTATGGTGGGGTTGACCTTCTTGCCATAGACAAACTCAGTCACGGCGATCCCGTAGAGCAGATGGTTATACATCCGCTCATTGGCTTTCAGAAGCCCTTCGTTCAGCGCCGGAGAACAGACCTGCGATATCAAGTTATCCAGTGCCTTTTCCGATAACTGACAGGTTTTACCACCAGCAACAAAGGAACGTTTCGACAATACCTCACGCAGAACCGGACGCAGCACCACCTCATCCTGTTTATAGCCCCGGTAATCCATAATCTGTTTTGGGGATAAAAACATCCAACCGAGGCTGGTCAGTAACGTCAGCGCCGGAATTTTGGCGCTGTATTCTTCCTGGAATTTTGGCGTGTACGTCTGGTTCATTGGCTTTCCTTGTTCTTCGCGTTAAGCGCTAACGGCTTCTTCAGCTTCTACTTTCACACGACGTTTCCCGGTCAGTAATTGCTGCATCAGGGCTTTTTTCTCGTCTTTCAGGCAAGTGAGTTTTTTCTCCAGCGTGGAGATCTCGGCATCGGCAGCGGACAAGACGGCGGCGATCTTTTGTTGTTCTTCAAAGCCAGGAACCGGAACTTTTAATGAAAAAAAGTCCGAAGGTTTTACATTTAGCAAGCCATGAGCCCGACCACCTTCATGAGCGATTTGAGACAAACTGTTATTCAAAAGGCCTGACTCAAAATAATGCTCCCAATAGTCACCGAATGATTCTTTGGGTGTAGAAAGTTCAAAACATATATACAGAGTTGTTACTACTCCCTCTGGGTATCGATTTAATCGTTTTATTGCGCCCATCGGATAACCATTAGAGTAACTTTTATTATATGCAAACTGTCCTTTTTTTAATAAAAAATACCCATCAAGGGTATCTGATGCCACTGTTTTCTTGAAAAAATCCTCCTGCTTAATCAAACCATGTTGTCCGGAAATGGTTACAACATTAGTGCTCTTTCCATTGTTTTTGATCGTAACTCTCTGAAATAATTTCGATAAGGCATACAATCCCCAAATTTCAGAAAATCTTGTACCATTATCATCCAGCAAGCGTTTCTTCCCGGTAAGCAATTGCTGCATCAGAGCTTTTTTCTGCTGCTGACTGTTGGCAAGAAACTTTTCCGTTACTGAAATCGTCTTATCCCAGGTCAACAGGATCTGAGCGATTTTCTTCTGTTCGTTTAATGGAGGCACATTAATTGGGTATGATTTTATTGATTCTGTATCTAAACGTCCTGTCCCATGACCCGCAGTACTAACAAGTTGCTTTATTTTGTGTTTCTCTGATACCAGCAAAAAAGATAGAAAAAGACCATCAATATTTTTATTGGGTACTAACGCCTTTAGGTCTTGGTTGAATGCAACCTCTCTAATAGCGAAACCTACAGGAAAATCTTTGAGCAAAGTCATTCCTCGCACAAGAATAAGTGATGCTCCTGCAGGTGCCCGTTTAGCTATTTGGAAGCCTTCATCTGTGAGGGTATCGATACTCGTTTCAATAAAGTGTGTTTTTAAGTCTTTACCTGATATCCACGGCTTTGTCCCACCCCAAAAATTTGCATTCTGTTTGCTCGGAGTTCCTCCCGAGGAAAATTTTGCGATATCGCCAACCTGTGTGGCGACCCATCCCTTAGGCACCATAATCCAACTCCTCCAGATAACCCGCCATCTGCATTTCCAATTTCGCCAGTTCCGCTTTCAGTTGCTCACGCTCAGCACGTACGGACAGCAAATCAATCTCGTCTTCTTCCTCGAAGGTATCGACATAACGCGGGATATTGAGGTTATAGTCGTTGTCCTGAATTTCCTTCAGGCTGGCGAGATAGGCGTATTTCTCGACGTTATCGCCTTCTCGATAAGTTATAACGATCTTCTGGATATTTTCTGCGCTGAGCTGGTTCTGGTTTTTACCCGCCTTGAATTCACGGCTGGCATCGATAAACAGCACCTTGTCATCCACTTTCTGCTTTTTGAAAATCAGAATCGCAGCAGGAATCCCCGTACCGTAGAACAGTTTTTCCGGCAGGCCAATGACTGCATCCAGCAAATTTTCATCGATCAGTTTCTGGCGAATTTTACCTTCGCTGGAGCCACGGAACAGCACACCGTGTGGTACCACCACACCCATACGACCCGTTCCCGGTTTCAGGGTTTCGATCATATGCGAGATAAAGGCGTAATCCCCTTTAGTTTTCGGCGGTACACCGCGACGGAAACGACCAAACCTATCGTTTTCAGCCTCGTCATGGCCCCACTTATCCAGGCTGAAAGGAGGGTTAGCGGTCACGATATCAAACAGTATCAGGTCGCCATTTTTATCAAGCAGTTTCGGGTTACGAATGGTATCGCCCCACTCGATTTTATGGTTGTCTTCGCCGTGCAGGAACATGTTCATTTTGGCCAGTGACCAAGTAGAGCCAATCGCTTCCTGACCAAACAACGCATAATTACGGCTGTCATGTCCGGAGACAATTTTACGTCCGCACTTCATTAACAACGAACCAGAACCACAGGCCGGATCGCAAATGGTATCACCCGGTTGCGGATCGAGCAGTTCAGCAATCAGGTCCGAGACTTCCGGCGGGGTATAGAATTCCCCGGCTTTCTGCCCACCGCTGGCGGCAAAGTTTTTAATCAGATATTCGTAAGCATTACCGATAACGTCCAGCGTATCGACACGGCTCGACTTCAGGTTAAGATCTTCACCGGCGAAGTCTTCCAGCAACTGGCGCAGAATGGTGTTCTTTTGTTTTTCTTCACCCAGACGATCGGTGTTAAACGAAATATCCTGGAACACGCTTTTCCCGGCATCTTTAAGTTTGGTACCGTTGGCTTCTTCAATGGCATGTAATGCCTGATCGATACGCTCACCGTTGCCAGGCTCATGGCGACGCTCATATAACGCATAAAAACTGGCACTTTTCGGCAACACAAAACGCTCATTCGCCATCATGGCTTCAATCAGTTCCGGCGCATCACCATATTGCTCTTTATAATCGTCATAGTGATCCTGCCAGACATCTGAAATGTACTTGAGGAACAGCATGGTAAGGATAAAGTCTTTATAGGTATCAGCACTGATAGTGCCACGGAACGTATCACACGCGGCCCACAGGGCTTTGTTGATCGTGTCCTGACTGATTTTGTCGTTCATGAATCTTCCTAATTTGAAAGAAATTTACGATGCCGGATAGCACGTTGAATAAGCTGCCGGAAATAATACCCCACCACATCCTTTCAGGCACGCCAAAGCACCCTATCAGAATCAGACTTGACTCAAGCGACATTAATTGTTGTGGGAGGGCAATAGAGATACGTGAAAGTATTCAGCACTACAGCAGGAAAAAGACACTGGTGTATAACCAAATCGCAGGCAATAAAAAACCACCCGAAGGTGGTTTACACGACACTGCTTATCATTGATTTTATTCTTTTATTCCCATGGTACCCGGAGCGGGACTTGAACCCGCACAGCCATAAGCCGAGGGATTTTAAATCCCTTGTGTCTACCGATTTCACCATCCGGGCTCGGGAAGAAATTGGAGGCGCGTTCCGGAGTCGAACCGGACTAGACGGATTTGCAATCCGCTACATAACCGCTTTGCTAACGCGCCAAAATCTTTTGCCTTTTCAGGCGGTAACAGAATTTCTATTACCTGAATTTGGAGCGGGAAACGAGACTCGAACTCGCGACCCCGACCTTGGCAAGGTCGTGCTCTACCAACTGAGCTATTCCCGCTTTTTGTACAAGTGAACGTTGGTTGCTATTAAGCTAATCACTTGATTTTATTATCTTCCGGCAAACCTTGCTGCCTTTCGATGCGTTGCATTCTACTTACCTGACGCAATGAGTCAATGAAATTTTCTAACACCACGAATCGTTTGCTGAATTTTGCGCCGGATAGATCACGGTTCGAGCAAATCACCGCGTGCAGCGGCTAAATATTGGAACATTGACCAGAATGTCAGTACTGCCGCAACGAAGAAAAGCGCGATACCGGCGTACTCAATCCACATGTTCGGCCGCCACAGCATGCCAATCAGCGCCAACATTTGCGCCATTGTTTTTGTTTTGCCTATCCAGGAAACCGCCACGCGGCTGCGCTTACCAATTTCCGCCATCCATTCACGCAGCGCTGAGATGATGATTTCGCGGGCTATCATCGTTGCCGCAGGCAGGGTCACCCACCAGGCGTGATAATGTTCGACCACCAGCACCAGCGCCACCACCACCATCACCTTATCGGCAACGGGATCGAGGAACGCGCCGAAGCGAGTGCTTTGGTTCCAGCGGCGAGCGAGAAAACCGTCAAACCAGTCGGTGATGGCCGCCAGCCAAAAAATGAAAGCGCAAAGGAAAGGTGCCCAGTTGAACGGCAGATAAAACGCCAGCACAAAGAACGGGATAAGGATGACACGAAACAGCGTGAGCAGTGTTGGGATATTGAATCGCATAGTGCCAGTTAACTATCTGTCATAAGTGGAAATTGTCTCTATGTTGCTACAGAGCCCTTAATGTTTCAACGAGTAGTAGATCTTTTCTGCCAATGCCTGCGAGATGCCCGGCACTTTTGCGATCTCCTCGATGGAGGCGTTGATTAACGGTTGCAATCCGCCCATATACTTCAGCAGCATCTGACGGCGCTTGGGCCCGATGCCTTCAATCGTCTCCAGCGAACTGGTGCTTTTCACCTTCGCCCGTTTTTTACGGTGGCCGGAGATTGCATGATCGTGCGAGTCATCGCGAATGTGTTGGATCACATGCAGCGCAGGAGAATCCGGCGGCAAAGAGAACCCCTCACCTTCCGGTTCAAAGAACAATGTCTCCAGCCCGGCTTTGCGGTCGCTGCCTTTGGCCACGCCCAGCAATAACGGATGATGTTTGTCCCACGGCACGTCCAGCTCGGCAAACACCGCTTTCGCCTGCCCCAGTTGTCCTTTCCCGCCGTCAATCAGGATCACGTCCGGGATTTTGCTTTCTTCTATTGCCTTACCGTAGCGGCGGCGCAGCACCTGATTCATGGCGGCGTAGTCGTCTCCCGGTGTAATACCGGTAATATTGTAGCGGCGGTATTCGGCCCGAAGCGGGCCGTTGCTGTCGAACACCACGCAGGAAGCGACGGTTTGCTCCCCCATCGTATGGCTGATATCAAAACACTCCATCCGTTTTACTTCCGGAAGTTTTAGCACTTCGGCCAGCGCTTTCAGGCGCTGCTGGATGG
Organism: Enterobacter sp. Cy-643; assembly: GCF_011752815.1. GTDB lineage: Bacteria > Pseudomonadota > Gammaproteobacteria > Enterobacterales > Enterobacteriaceae > Cedecea. The sequence goes on along the minus strand of NZ_VWWV01000001.1, from coordinate 828,529 downwards.
TGGACTGCTGAGAAAGTTTTGTCACCAGCGCCGTTGCCGCGTTGGTGCGGGCAAGCTTCAGGTAACGCGCCCTGTCACCGCGAGGTTTAGTCTGCACATTCACTTTACGCCCGGCCAGTTCACTTAACGAGTCTGCCAGCAGGGATTTATCCGCCAGTGCAAAATCGAGCAGGATTTCAGAAGGCAGCGTCCGCATCTGGCTGCCCTGCAGATAGAACTGCCCGACAAACGTTTCCACCACTTCGCTAAGGTCGGTTCCTGCCGGGACTTTCGGGAAGTAGCTGCGGCTGCCCAGCACTTTGCCCTGCCGAATAAACAAGACGTGCACGCAGGCCATGCCCGCATCAAAAGAGACACCAATGACGTCCAGATCGTCGCCGGTATTGGAGACAAACTGTTTTTCGGTAATACGTCTGACCGCCTGAATCTGATCGCGGATCCTTGCGGCCTCTTCAAACTCAAGATTTTTGCTCGCCTCTTCCATCCTGGAAATAAGCTGCGTCAGCACCTGATCGTCCTTTCCCGCTAAAAACAGGCGAACATAGTCCACCTGCCGGGCATAGTCTTCTTCCGTAACCAGGCCTGAAACACAGGGACCAAGACAGCGGCCGATTTGATACTGAAGGCAAGGCCGCGAACGGTTACGGTACACGCTGTTTTCACACTGGCGAACCGGAAAGACTTTTTGCAGCAGCGCCAGCGTTTCCCGCACCGCATAGCCGTTAGGAAACGGGCCGAAGTATTCGCCCTTCGCGTGTTTCGCGCCGCGATGCATCGCCAGCCGTGGGTGGCTATCGGCGCTCAGGAATATAAAGGGATAGGATTTATCGTCTCGCAGCAGTACGTTGTAACGCGGCTGATAAAGCTTGATGTAGTTGTGCTCCAGCAGCAGAGCCTCGGTTTCCGTATGGGTCACCGTGACATCAATATGCTGGATCAGCGCTACCAGCGCCTCGGTTTTACGGCTGGCAAGATTCGTGCGGAAGTAGCTGGAGAGGCGTTTCTTCAGGTCTTTAGCTTTGCCAACATAAATAACCGTGCCGCCGGCATCGTACATGCGGTAGACGCCGGGCTGGCTGGTTACCGTCTTGAGAAAAGCCCGGGAATCAAAAGGTTCACTCACTGCTGATTAACGTCTCCGCATTGAATAACCCGTGGCGAATCGCCAGGTGCGTCAGCTCCACGTCCCCGCTGATATTCAGTTTACTAAACATGCGGTAGCGGTAACTGTTCACCGTTTTAGGGCTGAGATTAAGCTGCTCAGAGATCTCATTGACCTTCTGGCCTTTGGTGATCATCAGCATAATCTGTAATTCACGCTCAGACAAACTGGCAAAAGGGGATTCGGCTTCTGGCGCTATCTGGCTTAAGGCCATCTGTTGGGCAATGTCGGAGGCGATGTAACGCTGGCCCGCATTAACGGAACGAATGGCATTGACCACGTCCTGAGGCGCCGCACCTTTGCTTAAATACCCTGCCGCACCGGCCTGCATGACTTTGGCAGGCAGCGGATTCTCTGTGTGGATAGTCAACATGATAACTTTGATATCTGAAGAGTAGCGGGCAATTTTACGGGTGGCTTCCAGGCCACCGATCCCCGGCATATTCATATCCATTAATACGACATCGACCGGGTTACTGCGGCACCATTTGATGGCATCCTCACCGCAGTTCACTTCACCCGAGACTTTGATGCCTTTAATCTCTTCCAGAATGCGTCGTATCCCTGCGCGCACCAGTTCGTGGTCATCAACAAGAAGAACGTTGATCAAAGGGCTATTCTCCAGAAAGGGATAACGCTGCTGATAGCTAATTGTCCATATATTAACGTTTTTTCGGCAACATTAAAATCCAAATTGCGCTCAGCACATTCTGTTAACCCCCAGGAAGAATATATCTTTACTTTCAAGTCTGTTTCTGCGGCGCATCTCAACGTTCAAAACACCGTGTCCAGGTGATTATTCTCTGATTAAAAAACAGCTAATTATCAAAATGCGACCACTATCAAGAATAAAAATCTTTTTCCCTCTCTTTATTTAACGTTAGTTAAACGAGAACGAAACAATTTTTTTAATTCTCATTTTTCTCTGTAGGAATAACCCTGAGCAAGGGTTGTTTATTACCATAAACATTCAAACGCATTCTCACTGGTCGAACATGAATAATTCTGGTGAATGTTATGGTATACTCCGCCGCCTTATGAATATCACTGTGCATAATGGCAGCGTACTAACTAAGCATTGAGGAAAGTAAATGAGCACTCCAGATTTTTCCACCGCCGAAAACACCCGTGAGCTGGCACAAGAAGTCACCTGTCTGAAGACGCTGTTAACCCTGATGCTGCAGGCTATGGGCCAGGCCGATGCGGGCCGCGTTATCCTGAAAATGGAAAAGCAGATCGCTCAACTGGAAGACCCAGCTCAGGCTGAAGTATTCAGCAATACCGTTAAGCAAATTAAACAGGCTTACCGTCAATAAGCCGGGGCGGCTGGCAGAATCCGGGTTCTCCAGCCGTCAGCACCTGACGCAGCATTTGCCCTCCAGGTTCAGATAATCCCCATCGCCGCCGCATAGCAGGCTATCTGCGTCTTGTTTGGCGCGTTGAATTTCTTCTGCATATTCTTCTGATGGAAGTTCACCGTATTCTCAGAAATTGACAGGATAATCGCAATTTCTGCCGACGTTTTCCCTTCTCCGGTCCACTGAAGAATCTCTCTTTCACGCTTGCTGAGTTTCATGTCAATCATTTCGACCGACGGATCTTCCAGCCGATTTAGCGTCGCCATACTCAGCTCGGCCAGGTAGCTCAGCCGCAGCCCAAGTTCATCTTCCGACAAAATGTCCTTACGAACGTCCGAGCGTGAAACAGACAGGAAACCCGCCGTACGATTAGGGGCCATGACGCAATGTGTTCGTCCGGTAGCCAGACCGTGGTCGCGCGCGGCATCCCAAAGCTCGCGAGATTCAGCAAACAGGGCATCGCTCCAGATTATTTCGCCACGCATGAAATTAGACTGTTTCAATACTGGGTCAATAGCAAAATAGTTTTCAGTCACGTACCACTCGAGCCATTTTTGCGGATAAGAACTCTGCAATGATAATTTAGGCCGAGTAAAAGGCACCGGGTGCCGAACACACAGCGAAAAATAATCAAACTCGAGGCGTTGAGTTTGTTGTTGAACTAAAGTTTGTAATTCGCTGGCTTGAGTAATTGACAGGAAAAGTTCGAGCGCTTCCCGTCGCCAGCTAAAAAAGTCACGTTCCAGCATTATATCTGGCGTCTCTCCCGGCGCTAAAAAGTATTTCATTAATAGAATGTAATAAGCTAACACATTTATTAAGCTAATTAATGTAATTTATGGTTTTTCCGCCACAATTCTTCGGTTTTTACATATGTCAGGAAAAATTTACTGGAGCTCAGTATGGTTAAATCTTCGTTTTCGCTTCTCTTCGGTGCAATGGGCCGGGATCTGGGGCTGGAAATAGCCCAGCCGTCAGTGGCCGTGACGGGCAAAGGTGAGCTCAGTGCCCGTTTTCCTGTGACCGAATTCGCCACCGCCAGCCTGGCGACGGCGGGTTGTGCCCTGAGAGCGCTGCTTTCTCGCCCGGATGCACCGCTTTATATAGACCAGCGGCTGGCCTCATATTGGTTTTCGAGCAGCCATTTCCCCGTGAACAGAGCGTCCGCCGCGCTGTGGGATGAATTTGCCGGTGATTATGCCACTCGGGACGGCTGGATCCGCCTGCATACCAATGCGCCGCATCACCGCCAGGCAATGGAAAGCGTACTGGGTGTGAGCAAGAACAAATCAGCGCTCGCCCAGCGAGTTATCGCGTGGGGCAAAACCGAGCTTGAAGCCGCGATCGTTGCCGCAGGTGGATGCGCGGCCGCGATGTTAAGCCACGACGAATGGCTGAAGCATCCGCATGGGAAAACCGTGGCAACAGAGCCATTGTTCTGGCAGCAGTTCCACGCCGAAGCGCCTCGCACAACGCTGGCACTGTCACCTGCACGCCCGCTGGCAGGCCTCCGGGTGTTGGATCTCACCCGTATTATTGCCGGCCCGGTTGCCACCCGATTTTTGGCCGGGCTTGGGGCGCAGGTGCTACGCCTTGATCCCCCCGGATGGGAAGAGTCGACGCTTGTTGAGGAAGTCACTCTCGGGAAAACATGCGCAAGACTCGACCTCAAGTCTGCCGAAGGCAGATCGCAGTTCAAAGCCCTGCTCGCCGACGCCGATGTGCTGGTGCATGGCTACCGGGCGGATGCTCTCGAAGCCCTGGGCTTTGATGCCGAAACCCGACAGCAGCTCTCTCCCGGCCTGGTAGACGTGTCGCTCAACGCCTGGGGATGGCACGGACCGTGGCGTAACCGCAGAGGTTTCGACAGTCTGGTCCAGATGTCCTGCGGCATCGCCGAAGCGGGCATGCGCTGGAAAAACGCCGGTCGGCCTTACCCGCTCCCCGTCCAGGCACTGGATCACGCCACGGGTTACCTCATTGCAGCGGCGGTATTAAAAGGTCTACAAGTCCGGCTTGAGCAGTATCAGGGCTACAGCGCACGCCTGTCGCTCGCCCGAACGGCCGCTTTATTACTGTCTCAGCCGGCAGGAGAGCCGTCGGCGCTTGCCGCTCTCGGCCCGCATGATTACCAGCCGATGATGGAGTGGTCCGCCTTTGGGCTGGGAAACAGGCTGAAATTTCCGCTGAGGCTGGCAGGCACGCCGATTATCTGGGGCATACCACCGGCGCCTCTCGGCTCGGCGCCAGCCGCCTGGGGATAAAATCAGGCCTGCCTCGCCGCTACTGGGTCAGAAACTTCTCCAGGAATTGCTGCGTGCGCGGCTGCTGTGGGCTGGCAAAAAGCGCTTTTGCCGGCCCCTGCTCCACAATCCTACCCTGATCCATGAATATTGCGCGATCGGCCACATCCCGGGCGAAGCTCATTTCGTGGGTCACAATGACCATGGTGCGTTTCTCATCCGCCAGCTGGCGAATAGTATTCAGCACCTCCCCCACCAGCTCAGGATCCAGCGCGGAAGTCGGCTCGTCGAACAAAATAACTTCTGGCCGCATGGCCAACGCACGGGCAATTGCCACCCGCTGCTGCTGTCCACCCGACAGGCGCCGCGGGTAACTGTTCTCTTTTCCGCTTAAGCCCACCTTCACCAGCAGTTCACGCGCCCGGGCGACGGCATCTGCTTTCGACTCGCCCTTAACGATGACCGGACCTTCAATAATATTTTCCAGCACCGTGCGGTGCGGAAAAAGATTGAAACTCTGGAACACAAACCCCACCTGCTGACGCAGCTCACGAATTTTCTCTTTCTGCTTTGCCAGCGACTGCCCGGCATCAATCGTGATATTCCCCACCTGAATGGTGCCGCTGTCCGGCTCTTCCAGCAGGTTAATACTGCGCAATAGCGTGGTTTTTCCTGAACCGCTCGGGCCGATGATCGCCACGACTTCGCCGGGTTTAACGTCCAGATCAATGCCGTGCAGTACCGTCTGCCCGTGGAATTTTTTCACCAGTTTTTTAACGTCAATGGCGCTCATTTCGGCTCCCTGTCCTGGCGATTAAGCTGGTTTTCAAAATAGTTCTGCAGCGTGGAGAGCACCGTCGCCATCACCCAGTACACCAGAGATGCGGCGAGATACATGGTAAACACTTCCAGCGTGCGGGAGGTGATCAGCTGCGCCTGGCGAAACAGCTCCGGCACCTGAATGGTGGCCGCCAGCGAGGTATCCTTCACCAGGCTGATAAAGCTGTTCCCCAGCGGCGGCAGCGCCACGCGGGCTGACTGTGGCAGAATCGCGCGACGCAGCGTTTGCCAGCGAGTCATTCCGATGCTGGCCGCAGCTTCCCACTGGCCTTTATCAATAGAGGCAATGGCCGCCCGCAGCGTTTCAGAGGCGTAAGCCGCCGTGTTTAACGACAGGCCAATCATCGCCGACGGGATAGGATCCAGCTCAATGCCAAACTGCGGCAGCCCGTAATAAATCATAAACAGCTGGGCGATAAGCGGCGTCCCGCGGAAAATGGACACATAAAAACGCGACAGCAGCGAAAAAGGCAAAAACGCGGACAGACGCATCAGCGCCAGCATAAAACCGAGGATCAGGCCAAAAAACATCCCGCCAATACTCAGCTGGAGCGTGAAAACTGCCCCTTTAAGCAAATACGGTGCTGAATCCAGCACCAGTTGCAAACTTTCTTGCATGGTGATTCCCGATGATTAAAACCTGACCCGCAGCTTACAGATGCGGATGGTAGGCAAACAGCGCCGGCGCACCGCCGGTATGAATAAAGGCAATTGGCCCCTGATCCTTAAATCTTTTTTGCGCCACGCCGTCAATAAGTCCGGCCATTGCTTTGCCGGTGTAGACCGGGTCAAGCAAGATACCTTCCAGCCGGGCCAACAGCTTCACCGCTTCCATCCCCTCTTCATTCGGCGTGCCGTAGCCTGGCGCAAAATAATCATCCCACAGGATGATTTCGCTGGTCGCGCTCACCTCAAGAGAGTGCGCCACGGCCTGCTGCAGGGCGACAACTTTTGGCTTTTGCTGCGCCACGGTTCTGGACACAGTAACGCCGATCAGCTCCACGTCCGGCATTAACTGTTCGAGGCCAACCGCCAGACCGGCATGCGTTCCCGCGCTGCCAGAGGCAACCACCACGGATGACAAGCTCACGGCGTTCTCGCACTGCTGGGCAATTTCCAGCGCGCTTTCAACATACCCCAGCGCACCCAGTGCATTAGAACCGCCGACCGGAATAACATAAGGCCGAAACCCCTGCGCTTCCAGACGCGTAGCCACCGCTTCCAGCTGCTTATCCGGAGCGCTCAGCGCCTCGCACATCTCGACTTCGACATTGAAAAGATCGACCAACAGGCGGTTGCCGTTGGTCAGGTAATTTTCGGCTTTTGTCCCGATCGGGTTTTCAAGCAGCGCCACGCAATGTAACCCAAGCTTTGCCGCTACCGCCGCCGTCTGGCGAACGTGGTTAGACTGGATAGCGCCGGCAGTGACCAGCGTATCGGCCCCTTCACGCAGCGCGTCGGCGGCTAAAAACTCAAGCTTGCGCAGCTTGTTGCCGCCCATCGCCATCGGCGTCACATCATCGCGTTTAATGTAGATTTCACGGCCAAGATAGTCCGAAAAGCGCGGCAGATACTCCAGCGGTGTGGGCGCGCCAATAAATTCCAGACGAGGAAAACGCGTTAGGTGATGCAGTGACATAGGGCCTCCTGAGCCGATAACAATATCCAGTTTTATTATGCACCAGAGAACCGGCTTCCCTCTCTGGGATAAATAAAAAAGGTGCTGAAATCAGCACCTCAGACGGCAGACAAACCGCTGGTGACAGAAGGAATACCAGACGGTTTATCAAAAAAACAGGAAAATCAATTTATTGATTTTCGGCTGATAACCACAAAGAGAGAAAAACCACGCTTTTTCTCTCTTTGTCAGCAAAGCAAGGTGCTGAAATCAGCACCTTTACACCGTGATACCGCGTTACTTAGTGACGTCCGCCCCAAACCATTTATCGGACAGCTTAGCCAGAGATCCGTCTTTCTGCATCTCGGCGATGGCTGCGTCGATGGCTTTCAGCAGATCTTCATTACCTTTACGCACGGCAACGCCAGATTCCTGGCGGGAGAACGCATCCCCCGCTACCGCCAGCGTATTGTTGGTTTTCTTAACCAGATCCAGCGCGGCGAGGCGGTCAACCAGAATCGCGTCAATGCGGCCCACGCGCAGATCCTGGTATTTAGTCGGGTCATCATCATAGGTACGGATATCTACGCCCGGCACGTTTTCACGCAGCCACTGCTCGTAGTTAGTCCCGAGGCCTACGCCCACTTTTTTGCCTTTCAGGTCGGCGGCGGTTTTAATTCCGCCTTCGTTACCCTTTTTCACCAAAGCCTGAATACCGGAGATGGTGTAAGGGGTGGAGAAGTCGTATTTTTTCTTACGTTCGTCGGAAATGGTGACCTGGTTGATGACCACGTCAATGCGTTTAGAATCCAAAGAGGCCAGCATGCCGTCCCATTTGGTCGGCTTGAGGGCGGCTTTAACACCCAGGTGCTGAGCCAGCTGCTCGGCAAATTCGACTTCAAAGCCGGTAAGCTTGCCGTCATCGCCCTGGAAGCTGAATGGCGGATAAGTCCCTTCCAGCCCCACCAGCAGCGTGCCGCGCTCTTTTACTTTATTCAGAAGATTTTCTGCCGCGAAGGTTTTCACGCTTGCGCCAGCCACCAGAGCAACGGCCAGTACGCCCATCAGCGCCTGACGCCCCATCATTTTTAATTTCATGTTTACCCCGATTATTTACGTTTTTTGTAGTGTAGCGGGCGGCTTCGGGATATATCAAAACCAGTCCGCTACAACTTATGCAAATTTAGTATATATCGGAGGTTGCGCTAATTTCCTGGCTCGGGATCGCATGTCCCTGCACCTGGAATTGCCAATATTTGCGTAACGCAATGCGGTAATTATTGGTGCTGGTGCGGGGCAGCCAGGCGTCCAGCGTCTCGTCCAGCAGGCCCTGCAGCGAGCCGGGAAGCGGGACTTTATGCTCACTCAGATGGTTTCCCAGACGACGCAGGCGAACCACGTACTCACGAATCGTGCCGTGGCTCATTTCGGTTTGCTCAAACAGATACTGTTTAAAGCCAATAATATCGAAGTAGTTGTTTTGTTCTTTGCAGTGCAAATCACCGCAAAAACGACACAGCGCCATCCACTCTTTCTGCTCGATAAGCCAGGTGGCCTCATCAATAAGTGTATCAAGTTGGGCAATGGTGGCTTTATTAACTATCACCCCGCTGCGCGTGAGCGTGATGCGGTCGAGCAGCTTACTGCAATGTGCACAATGTGTCTGGGTGTGTTTGAAATCTTTGAGATAGCGGCTTAATGGCCGTCTTTTTGACTGCTGCACCGTCATGATAATTCCCAGGTCGTCAGATAATTGTGCGGCACTCCCTACAACTTACCCAGCTTGGTGCGCAAACGCTTGATCGCCTGGCTATGCAACTGGCTAACCCGTGACTCACCCACATCAAGCACCGCGCCAATCTCTTTGAGATTCAGCTCTTCCTGGTAATAGAGCGTCAGCACCAGTTGTTCGCGTTCCGGTAAAGCTTCAATAGCTTCCATTACGCGCTGGCGAAGATTGCTGTCCAGTAATTGCTGTAGCGGGTTTGCCTGCTGGTGTTCCTCGGTGACCAGTTCAATGCTATCGCCGTGCTCTTCCCGCCACTCATCATAAGAGAAGAGTTGGCTATTATTGGTGTCGAGCAACATCTGGCGATACTCTTCGAGCGGGATGTCCAGTCGCTCCGCGACTTCCGTCTCGGTAGCGTTACGCCCCAGCTCTTGCTCCAGTTGACCAATCGCCTGTGCCACACCGCGAGCGTTACGCCTGACGCTTCGCGGCACCCAATCACGGCTGCGCAACTCATCAAGCATCGCCCCACGGATGCGCTGCACCGCGTAGGTAGTAAATGCCGTTCCCTGCAGGGCATCGTAACGTTCGACTGCATTCAACAACCCGATGCCGCCTGCCTGTAGCAGATCGTCGAGCTCCACACTCGCCGGCAGACGTACCTGCAGGCGCAATGCTTCGTGACGCACAAGCGGTACATAACGCTGCCACAGCGAGTGTTTATCCATTACACCTTCAGCGGTATACAGTGAATTCACGATAAACAGCCCTGCGTTAGTTGAGTTATCGGCATGATTATCCGTTTCTGCAGGGGTTTTAATCGGATGAATAGTGGGTGAAATGGGGGGTTATTTGGAGGTTATGAAGAAATAAACCCGTCGAAATTTAACCATAAAGTATGGCAAATCATGTTCCGGCTTACTTAAAAGTATCAATTGGTTGTTAAATATTAACGCCACCTACTATAGCGAAACCCGAGAAATTAAGCCGAAGAATCTATCCGATAAAAAAAGGATAAAATCATCTGTTATTCCTGGCCTGATCTCTGGTCAGATTATCGTACAGTGATAAATATACGCGTCGTCTCTCTGCGGCAAACTCGCCCCTGCCGTCAGGCAAAGCAGATTACAAGACAGGTCATTGACATGAACATTTTAATTACGGCTATAGGGTCGATGTCTGCGCCAGCCGTGATCGATGCGCTCAAACGCGCATCACACACAGTCATCGGCTGTGATATCTACCCCGCGCAATGGAATTATGCCTCCCGTCTGGTCGACATTTTTGTTCAGGTTCCCCGAGCAACGGACAGCCAGGCCTTTATAGAAAGTATTAATGCGATTTGCGACCAACATCGCGTTGACGCCATCATCCCGCTGACCGATGTCGAGGTCGATACGCTTTCTGATTGTCGCGACGAACTGTGCTCGTCCGCCATGCTGACGCTGATGGCCGCAGACTCTATTACCCTTGCCAGGGATAAACTGGCCTGGAGCAAGCAGTTTGCTCATAACGGCATTTTTCTCCCGCTGCCTTCCGTCGCCCTGGATGAATCACACACGCTGTCATTTTGTTTCCCCGTCATTCTCAAACAGAGGCATGGCCGCAGCAGCGAAGGGCTCCGCCGCATTGAGACCGAATCCGAACTCAGCGAGTTACGCGAGCGGCTCAACGGCAGCGACTGGATTGTCCAGCCCTGGCTACCGGGAGATGTTCACGTGATTGATATTGTCCGGCAGCGCGAGACCGGCGAATGGGCAGGCGTTGCCCGTAAAGAGCTGCTGCGCACCGCGAACGGTGCCGGATTAACCGTCGAAATCATCCAGGATGACGCTCTGGTCACCAAAGCGGCTGAAGTTGCCCGCCTGCTCGACCTTAACGGCTGCATCAATATTGAGTTTATGCGCCATTCGACCGGGGATTATCTGATGGACATAAACCCTCGTTTCTCCGCGGGGGTCGAATTTTCGGTAATGGCAGGCTACGACATGATTACCAACCATCTTCATTGTTTCAGCCGCCAGCCTATACAACCCGCATTTGCCGTAGAAAACGCCATCTTTACGCGCCACTACGTCACTGAAAAATCATTCACAGGATAGAGATATGAGCCAAACAACAGGGCCTGAAAAGCTCACCACGGCCGAGGACTGGGACCATAAATGGCAGGGTATTTTCGAGCATTACCAAAACGATCTTCGCCACGCCTACTATATCGATGCGGTCAGAAAGAGCAGTGAAAAACAGGTATTAGAGATTGCCGCAGGCAGCTTCCGCGATATCGTGCAGCTGACTAAGCGTGGCGTGGAGGGGCACGGCATTGACTTCTCACCGGAGTCAGTGAGCATGGCGAAAAAGCTTTATCCGTCTCTGCAGGATCGCTTTTCCGTGATGAATGCCTTCAGCCTGGCATACCCGGACAAACATTTTGACCTGACCTACCACAATGGATTCTGGGTGCTGTTCTCCGATGAAGACATTCAGAAGATGGCTCAGGAGCAGGCAAGAATCACCCGCGGCAGAATGATCGTTACGGTACATAATGCCCATAATCAGTCGTTCGTTAATTACTTCAACTCGAAAAAAGAGACCGACTCGCTGTTTAACATCCGCTTCTTTACCGTCGAACAAATGCAGGAGATCCTCGGTAAAGTCGCCCGCAAAGTCACCATTATTCCGGTCGGGAAAGGCAAGAAATCACACGAAGACTGGCTGATACGTCACGGCCTGCATAACCCACTGTTGATTAACGGCATGTTCAAATTGTCCGGCCAGCGCTATCTTGAGCGCAGCGAGCGCTTGATGTGTATCGCCGAGCTATAACAGGACGCTCAACACGGTAAAAAGGGCCTTGTCGCAAGACAAAGCCCTTTTTTATTCCGCCCCGAACTCGTTATGCGGCGACGCTTTGCACCTGAGCAATTCGTCTGACAGCCGCGATGATACGTAGCTGCTCTTCTTCCTCAAGATCCGGGAATATCGGCAAACAAAGCACCTTACTCGCCAGGTCGTTGGCTACCGGCAGATGCTCCGCGGCGGAGGACGGTAAATGCCGATACATCGCGAAGGAGCTGATAAGCGGATAGAAGTAGCGGCGAGAGTAAATCCCCTCTTCTTTTAACGCCTCATACAGCGCATCCCGGCTCACCGGGAAGCACTCATCTATCAGCACGGGATAGTAGGCGTGGTTCCACTCGTAATCGCTTTTCTGGGTATAAAACTCAAGGCCAGGAATATCGGCCAGTCCTTCACAGTAGCGCTGATAAATGTCTGCCCGGGCGCTTAAGGCACCGTCAATGTGCTGAAGCTGCAGCAGGCCAAAAGCCGCCTGCACCTCGTTCATTTTTGCGTTAATTCCCGGCGCGATCACCGTCGTTTCGTCAGCAAAGCCAAAGTTTTTCAGGTAATCAATACGCTTCTTGGTTCTGGCATCCGGACAGATGATCGCCCCGCCTTCGATGGTATTAAACACCTTGGTGGCGTGGAAACTCAGGATAGACAGATCGCCACAGTTCAGGATGCTGCTGCCGTTCTGCTTCACGCCAAAGGCGTGTGCCGCATCGTAAATCACCTTCAACCCATAGGTGTCGGCGAGACGCTGAATTTTATCCACATCGCAGGGAATACCGTAACAGTGCACCGGCATGATGGCCGTCGTTTGCGGGGTAATCAGCGCCTCAATCGCGTCGGCGTTAATATTGAACGTCTGCGGGTCAATATCGGCAAAGACCGGCGTCAGGCCATTCCACAAAAGGCTGTGCGATGTTGCCACAAAAGAGTAAGGCGTCGTTATCACTTCGCCGCTCAGTCGCAGCGTCTGGAATGCCGTCAGCAGCGCCAGCGTGCCGTTAGAAAACAGCGAGAGATATTTTACGCCCAGATAGTCGGCCAGAGCCTGCTCAAGCTGCTGATGAAACGGCCCGTTATTGGTCAGGTATTTATTCCCCCAAATTTGCTCGAGGTAAGGAATAAACTCCTCCAGCGGCGGAAGCAGAGGGCTGGTGACAAAAATATTTTTCATAGAACACCTCTTAATAGCGTTCACGCAAAGTGTTGCTAGCGGTTTTACATCCGCCGCAGACATCTCACTCTAAAACGGTAAAAGTACGAGCCGTTTCACCCGCGCAGTAAATACGCCAGGCTTCCTGTAAAGCCTGTTCAAACGTTCCAGCCACGTTAAATCCGCTCTCATTCTCCGTTGGGATCTTGTCGCGCATTCCCACGCGGATTTCATTCAGCTCATCGAAGTGCTCTCGCCAGCCGATGGCCTTGCTGATGTAATCTTCTTCACTGAAAGCAACAAACTGTTCCAGCCCGTAAGAGCGCATAATATCTACGCCCTGCCGGCCCGCCATGGTTGCACCGCACAGGGTCAGCGTTGGTACGCCCATCCAACAGCCATGGTTGCTTGTGGTACCACCCGTGTACGGAAAGGCATCCAACAGAATGTCGATTTCGTGGTGGTAGGAAAGGTACTCGATAAGTCCAGCCCGGCGCCTGAAGCTCAGCTGAGAGGCCTGAGCGCCGTAACTCACCAGTTTCTCAGTGAGTGTCTCAATCATTTTTTCATCGACCATAAAGCCAATGACCAGTTTCGATTCAGGGTAGCGCGCCAGAATCGTCGCCCAGACGCGCAGCACCTCGTCATTGATTTTTTTCGGGCGGTTGAAGCTGCCAAAAGTGATATAGCCATTACGCAACGCTGGCAGCGTATTCACCGGCGGGCTGTCAGCATGAGGTTCAAAGACTTTCCGCATTTCGATAAACATAATGTTTTCGGTCAGCTGCTGCTCAAGCCCTGCGGGTTCACGCTGGGTATGCATTAACACGCGGTAGTCCATGGTGCTCAGCCCCGTTGTGCCGGGGTAGCCAATCCATGAAATTTGTACCGGTGCCGGACGCAAGGCGAAAGCGGGCAGCCGGTTAAGGGTCGTGTGGCCAGACAGATCAAAGAGGATATCAATCCGGTCTTCGTTGATCTGGCGCGCCAGTTCAACGTCATCCAGCGCGTAAACCTCGCGCCATAGCACCGCGCCTGCTTTCAGATACTCGGTCATTTCGTCTTTAGCAAACGATGCGCTGTAGCCCACCAGTTCGAAACGGTCGCGGTTCAGTCCATCCCAGAACGGAAGCAAGAATTGGCTGACCGGATGATGACGCAAATCCCCGGACACAAAGCCCACGCGCAGTTTCTTCTCGGGGTTTTTCTCACCTTTAAAGCTCAGGCGAAGACCGGTTTTAGCCGCCCACTTATCCACAATTCGGCCATATTCACGATGCTTCTCGAATAGCGTCCGGGCATCAACCTTAGCGTCATGCGTCATCACGAACAGCAGGCTGGTAAAATAGTCGAGGTTATGGCTATCCAGCTGCTGCGCTTTCTCAAGGAAATAGCGCGCCTCTTCCAGCTGCTGGTTGTCACTTAAAATCACCCCCATCATCGCCAGATACTTGGGGTCTGGCTTGCGGGTACGCAAAGATTCCCGGCAGCATTTTTCTGCCATGACAATCTCACCGCTGTGGTGATAGATAGCGGCCAGAACATGCCAGTATTCAGCGTTGTTCGGGGCTAAACGAAGCAGCGCATGGAGAATTTTAGTGGCGGGAACGAACGTTTTCAGTTTCTGGAAGACGATCGCCAGATCGTAAAAAATTTCCTGGCTGGAGAAATAGTGCCCCATCATGCGGCACAGGGTGGATAAGGCCTCTTCGGTATCGCCGGTCAGAATACAGCAGCGCGAATAACTGCGCAGCGCCGAAACATCATCCGGATGAGCGAGTAAAAGCTGACCGGCCAGCGCTTTGGCCTGCTCCGGTTTTCTGGCGACGATCAGTCGGTTAACGTCGTTATAAAGCGCGTCGCTGCCCTTCTTCGCCGTCTTCTGCGGTTCATGCGCTGTTCCGGTGGCCAACAGCCCGCCTTGCTCGACTGAAACGCTCAGCAACAGCAGGCTGTCGAGCAAATCCGCAAGGTAGTCTGGATTGCCCTCCAGCAGGAAGCGCTGATAGTGTTTTTTCCACGCCTGCGGCGAACCGCTCAACGCGCCTTTCAGCCGCAGAGAGATAAAGCAGCCCCAGGAAGCTTCATCCGTTCCGAGCATATCCCCGGCCAGATAGCGCCATTCCTCGGCGGTGAGCGTACAAGACTCACCCCAGTGATTACGCACGGTGACGGCTTTGTTTTCCTCTAATACCAGCGCCAGCGGGTTAACCGTCGCCCTGAGAGACGGTGAAACATCCTGATTGTAGGCTCCAGGGGAAGTACTCCAGTAAAGTCCCGGAAGCTGTTTCACATAAAGCGAGGTCAACACGGCCAGAACCTGCTCACGAACATCAGCAGACAGCCCAGGAGTACGTGCGTTAAACACTAACTGCTCGACGCTGAGGCTTAGCGGCCAGGCCGCTCCCAGCAGATCAAGCACCCGCAGGGTAATGGGATCCCCATGAATAACCACTTCGCCCTGGCCATTAATATGGGCGGTCACGGCCTGCCCTTTTTCATTCACCATGCGCCGGAAGTTACCCGACCAGTGAAACGTCTCCAGGAGGCTTAGATCCGGCAGTGAAGGGATATTGTCACCTCCCGCAGCACTTAGCAGACTAAAGCGTTGAGAACGCCCGAGCATGTCATCAAGGTGCTGTTGGTTAACCGCCCTGGGCTGCCCGGTAAACTCGCGGCAGGCCGCCTCAATGTCATCGCCATAATGCAGCGGCAGTTCATATTGCGGGACTATGTCCCCGACATAGCGCAGGCCATATTCGTCTATCAGAGTACAGAAATGGCTAAAGTCCAGCGGCTCAGCGGGCTGACCGAGATAGCGAAGTGTCAGGCAGAGATCGCTCTCATTCTGCGCCTCTGCAACTTTCAGTTTCAGTTCACCGGCCGGCAACTCAGCGAGCAAGAGGGCCAGTTTCGCCCGAGCAGCCTCGAGCTGCGCCTCCACATCCTGCGCACCGGACTGCACGACATGGGATTGAACAATCTGCCGCAGCCCAGCAGCATGATGTTCGCCGGGTAAAGTATGCCATTGCAGCGCAATCACCCCAGAGGTTGACAAATTCTGGCGGCACCATTGCAGCAGCGCGGCTCGCTCCTCCCCGGCAAGCAGAGAAAACACGCCGCCAATTATGATGTAATCAAACGCCCCGCCTTCAATAGCAAGGATATCGCCCAGCCCGGCACAAAAAAGCTCGACGTTAGCAAGCCCCAGCGCCTGAACATAGCGCTGGCCGCTGGCAATGCCCGCCTCATCAATATCAATCCCGATGGCTACGCTTTCAGGCCAGGCCAGCGCGTGGGTCACGATCCCCTTCGCTTCTCCACAGCCAATATCGAGAATACGAGCGTGCGAAGGCGCCACCGTAGCAAGATGGTTAAGCTGCGCGGCGCTCTGCATTGCCACGGGCGACATTCGATGATCCGGGTATGACTGACTCACTTTTTGCTGTCCATTATTTTCAATTAGTTATGTCTTTTCACTCAACCAGGGCGCGATACTTCTCGCGCAGCGCGGTTTTATGTTGCTGCCATCTGTCGCGGTGAACGGAATCCTGAATAAAGGCCCAGCTAAAGGCGTTATCTGAACAACCGGCATCGGACACTTGCGCCAGCGGCTCCCGGCCAACGGCCATTTGCTCTACCGCGCTAAGTTCATGCAGGGCACAGGCCAGGCCAATCTGCCCCAGAAACAGTTCGGCATTGCCGCTTGCCAGGTTGCCATCGATAAAGTTCGCCACCCGGGCAAAGTACGTCTTCGCCAGTTCACCGCCCTCGGTGTAGATGAAACTGGCCTTAAATTCTTCCCAGAACGGAGCAGCGTCCCGCCAGGCAATCGTCAGTTCTTTATGATTCAGCGAGTCCAACAGCGGGGGAAGCGAGCCAATCACCAGGCTGTCTGCGTCAAGCATCAGGAGCGGGCCGTGGAATTTCTCCAGCGCGTGAGGCATAAACGCGAGCCGGCGGCTGGCGTAATGCACTTTGTGATTTTTGCTCGGGATGAAAATTTCGCTGCTGTGGGAAATAGCCAGTTCAGGGAACGCATTGCGCAGGCTGGCTACGTCGGTTTCCAGCTGGCTGTCGCTGTTATAAATATGAAAATGCACGTTTAGGCTGTCGCGGTTGGTGTCGTAAATTGACAGCAGCAGCGGCACGCCGTGCTCGTAGAAATAAGCCTTATCGCAGCCAATCACCGCCGTGGTTTTACCGTTTTGGGTCGGGTGTATCAGCCAGCGGTAGCGCGACGTATCCGCCTGCCTGCCCGGGTTGGCCAGCGGGCGAAAATCAATAAAGGAGTCAGGTATGCCGCCGAGTTTATAAATAGCGCAAACCACCATCACCAGCGTCAGCGGATCTTCGCCAATCAAATCTGAGTTCGAGGTAAGCTGTTGAATCACCACGTAAGCCTGATTGTAATCGTCTTCCATCAGGCAGATCAGCAGTAAAATTTTCAGCGCGACCTGCTCGTTTTCCAGCTCGGAGAGATTATTGGAAATCAGGAAGACGGCGGAATTGACTTCATTAATGCGAAACAGAATCTGGACGGCAGCAATCAGGAAGTTTTTATTTTGGCTCAGCTGCAGCGCCTCAACCACCCACTGCGTGACGGCCTGGGCTTTTTCAGCCTCAAAGGGCATCGGGTTGTTCAACGCCCCGTTAGCAAGAATAATGGCACGCATCAGCAACTTCAGCGCCCTCTCCTGCTCCGGGGGATAACCCGTTTGTGCCGCATTAATTTTTTCTTCAAGCGCGACGATATCCGTGCTGTGAAAAGTAAGCACCTCAGCCACCAGATGGGCGGGGAAGGCATCAGCTTCCGGCAAATATAGGGTACTCGTGTAAACATCACGATAAAGCTGCGGCATTAACCGGGTACGCTCGAAGGTATTCATTGATAATGTTGCCCTGTTTTTCCTCATCATCAGGATGAGTGAAATGCTAGCATCCGCCCCGTCAGCATAATGGCGTGAACAAAACCGAAATTAGTGGCCTTTCCGCCATATTGAGAACCGCCCTGCCGCTGCGTTTGCCCGGGTATAAAACAAAAAAAGGCTGCTGTTTCCAGCAACCTTTTTTGTACTTTTCTGCGAAATTAACGCAGCAGGGACAGCATAGACTGTGGAACCTGGTTTGCCTGGGACAGTACAGAAGTACCAGCCTGCTGCAGGATCTGCGCACGGCTCATGTTGGATACTTCGGTCGCGTAGTCAGCATCCTGGATACGGGACTGAGCAGCAGACAGGTTGTTGATAGAGTTGTTCAGGTTGTTGATGGTAGATTCGAAACGGTTCTGAATCGCACCCATGTTAGAACGAGCGGTATCAACTTTGTCGATTGCAGCTGCTGCAGCGTTGATAACAGCCTGTGCTGAGGAGTTATCGGTGATGTTGCCAGCCAGACCGCTGCTCAGGGACGCAGATTTAGCGTTGATCAGCGCGGTGCTGTCGATAGTGATAACGTCGTTAGCAGAAGTACCCGCACCAACCTGAATTTTCAGAGAGGTAGCAGAACCGTCCAGCAGGTTTTTACCGTTGAAGTTTGCACCACCGGCGATACGGTCGATTTCAGACAGACGCTGAGTGATTTCAGTGTTGATGGAGGTCAGGTCGCTGGTGCCGTTAGTGTCGTTTGCAGCCTGGGTAGCCAGCTCACGGATACGCTGTAAGTTGGTGTTGATTTCGTTCAGGTTGCCTTCTGCGGTCTGAACCAGAGAGATACCGTCGTTGGCGTTACGGCCAGCCTGAGTCATCCCTTTGATCTGAGAAGTCATACGGTTAGCAATCGCCTGACCAGCAGCATCGTCTTTAGCGCTGTTGATACGCAGACCGGAAGACAGACGCTCGATAGCAGTACCCAGAGAAGACTGAGATTTGTTCAGGTTGTTCTGAGTAGTCAGGGACAGCAGGTTAGTATTGATTACGGACATAGTATTAATTCCTTAAAAAATTGGGTTTAGGTTCGGTGCCTAACACTCACGGCGTCTCTCACCGTCAACAAGGTTATCGACGCCCTCTGTTCCAACTTTAGAATTAATCATAAAAAATTTTTAACTAACTGAATAAAAAGAAAATTAAAGTGGATATATTCTTTTTGGTTTTACTTACGTGAAGATTTAACCGTAATAACGTATATCAAAATACGCCCCACAAAATATTTCCTGCCAGGCGACTTAAGGCAAACCCGCTACTCTATTAATGAAGAACCTTTATCCCACAATCGACTTATAAGGCGGATTCCCACCCGGCTATTCGGCTGATTATTTTTTTTACGCGGGAGTAAACTTTTCGAGAAGTCCGCCGATAAGTAGTGAAACCACCAGCGACTTAAAGGAAGACATCAATGGCATCGATCTCTAGCCTTGGAGCAGGCACTTCCCTGAATCTCCAGGACACTTACGATAAGCTTTACACGGCAGAACAGACAAAGCTAAACATCTTTGATACGCAGACAAAAACTTATCAAGCTCAGTTTAGTGCCTTTGGCCAGTTGAAGAATGCGTTGTCCAGCCTCGAAACCGCCACTGCAGCGCTGACAAAATCCGGTGCCCTGCTTTCTACTTCCGTGAGCAGCACCAATACGGCGTTCAGCGCCACGACGACCAGTGATGCGCTGCTTGGCGATTACACGGTTAACGTAAAACAGGTTGCTAAAGCCCAAATGCTGACGACGGGCAGCATCGCCAGTAACACGGCGCAACAGGGGAATACAACCGGCGGCACGCGTACCGTGACCATTACTCAGCCGGGCACAAAAACGCCGCTGACGGTGACGCTGTCTGATTCAGATACCTCGTTAAACGGTATCGCCAAAGCAATTAACGCCGCTAACGGCAACGTGTCTGCCTCAGTGGTAAAAGCTAACGACGGCGACTATCGCCTGATGGTGTCTTCAAAGACCACAGGCACGCAGTCTGATATGACCATTACCGTGACCGGGGATGACAAGCTGCAGGCGCTGATTGGCTATGACTCAACCAGCAAAACTGGCGCGTTAACGGTACAAACGCCATCACAGAATGCACAGATGACGGTGAACGGGGTTGATATTGAGCGCCAAATTAACTCAATTTCGGATGCGATTCCGGGCGTGACCTTTAACCTGAAGGCGAAGAGCACCGCCGACGAAACGCTGAGCGTCACGCGTTCGACCGACGCCAGCAAAAAAGTGATTACCGACTGGGTTAAAGCCTACAACGCATTGCAGTCCACAATTGCTACCGTTACCAAATATGTAAAAGTTGATCCCGGTACGGCCCAGGACGGCAGCAACGGCGCCCTGGTAGGTGATAGCACCGTACGTGGTATCCAGGCAGACGTGCGCAGCATGCTGACCAACGTTCAAAGCGGCAGCTACGCGATCATGGCTCAGTTGGGTATCACCCAGGATCCGGTGCTGGCTCCGGACGGCTCAAGCCAGCTAAAAGTGGACGATACTAAGCTGACCCAGGCGCTGACCGATAACCCGCAGGGCGTGATCAACTACTTTGCCGGCGACGGTAAAACCACCGGTTTCGCGACCCAGTTAGATACGAAGCTGAACAACATGTTGAGCACCAGCTCAATCAACTCCGGCGTGATTAAAAATGCCCAAGATGGCATCAACAGTACGCTGAAAACGATTGGCGATCGCAGACAGGCGATGAGTGACAGCATTGACGCCACGATGGCGCGCTACAAGACGCAGTTTACCTCACTGGCAAGCCTTGTAAGCTCGATGACCAACATGGGGAACTATCTGGCGCAGCAATTCAACAAAAGCTAAGGATTTAATATGTACAAGAGTTCTGGTGTACAAGCCTATCAACAGGTCGGTCTGGAAAGCGCCGTCATGAGTGCCAGTCCACACCAGCTCGTGGTGATGTTGTTCGATGGGGCACTCAGTGCCCTGGTTCGGGCACGTCTGTTCCTTGAACAGGGGCAAATGCCGCAAAAGGGAGAGGCGCTCTCCAAAGCCATTAATATCATTGATAATGGACTAAAAGCAGGACTGAATATGGATATCGGAGGGGAACTGCCTGGTAACCTTGCGAATCTTTATGACTATATGGTGAGGCGCCTCCTGCACGCTAATTTGCGCAACGATGCAGAAGCGATTAGCGAAGTAGAGCGATTGCTCACCAATATTGCAGATGCATGGAAACAAATCGGCCCCTCTCCCTCTACACTTCAGGATGCTATCTGATGAATGATTTCATCTCATCCCTCAATGAGTGGTATGCCCTGCATGCGCTCAGCCAAACCATGCTTGACCTTGCTCACTCTGGACAATGGGATGAGCTGATAGAACAAGAAGTGAAATACGTTCAACTGGTAGAAGCGATTGCCAATAACCCGATTGCGCAGTCCAGCCAAAGAAGTCAGGAAGAAGCGAAGGCGCTGCTTGATATGATTCTCGCCAACGAAAATCAGATCAAAGGGCTGCTTAACAGCCGCCTGAGCGAGCTTCGCGACCTGATTGACCAGAGTGGCCGTCAGAAATCGCTAAACAACACCTACGGTTTTCTCTCCGGCAACGTGTTAACACCGAGCGATCTGAACCAGTAAACCTGCCGTATTTCGATTCTTATTCCATACTCCAGAGGTCAGCTAAATGACTTCTGGAGCACGGACAAGATGACGAACCCCACCCTGTTACAGTTTTTTCACTGGTATTCCCCCGGCGACGGAACGCTCTGGTCAGAAGTGGCCGACCGTGCGGCCAGCCTCAGCGACATTGGTATCAACATGGTCTGGCTTCCCCCGGCGTATAAAGGCAGCGCGGGCGGCTATTCGGTTGGCTACGACAGTTACGATCTCTTTGACCTCGGTGAGTTTGACCAGAAAGGTAGCATCGCCACCAAATATGGGGATAAAACACAGCTGCTGGCGGCCATAAAAGCCCTGCGGGATAACCATGTTTCGGTCCTGCTGGACGTTGTCGTCAATCATAAAATGGGCGCCGACGAAAAAGAACGCATCCGCGTCAACAGGGTTAACGCCGATAACCGCAACGATATCTCGCCTGAGGTTATCGACTGCGAGGCCTGGACCCGCTACACCTTCCCCGCCCGTGCCGGGCAATACTCGCAGTTTGTCTGGGACTACAAATGCTTCAGCGGCGTGGATCATATTGAAAACCCCGATGAAGACGGCATCTTCAAAATCGTCAATGACTACACCGGCGACGGCTGGAACGACCAGGTGGACGACGAGCTGGGGAATTTCGATTATCTGATGGGCGCCAATATCGACTTCCGCAACCATGCGGTGACCGAAGAGCTTAAATACTGGGCGCGCTGGGTGATGGCCCAGACGCAGTGCAACGGCTTCCGGCTCGATGCCGTCAAACACATCCCGGCCTGGTTTTATAAAGAGTGGATTGAGCACGTCCAGGACGTGGCGGAAACGCCGCTGTTTATCGTGGCGGAATATTGGTCTCACGAGGTGGACAAGCTGCAGGAGTATATTGCCCAGGTAGAAGGCAAAACAATGCTGTTTGACGCCCCGCTGCAGATGAAATTCCATGAAGCATCCCGGCTCGGGCGCGACTACGACATGAGCCAGATTTTCACCGGCACGCTGGTTGAGGCCGACCCGTTCCACGCCGTGACGCTGGTGGCTAACCACGACACTCAGCCGCTGCAGGCGCTTGAAGCTCCCGTAGAAGCCTGGTTTAAACCGCTGGCCTATGCGCTAATTCTGCTGCGCGAAAACGGCGTACCGTCGGTGTTCTACCCGGATCTTTTTGGCGCCAGCTACGACGATGAAGGCGGCGACGGCCAGAATTATCATATTGATATGCCGGTCATCGAACAGCTGGATGACCTGATTCATGCCCGAGAGCGCTTTGCCCACGGCATACAAACTCTATGGTTCGATCACCCCAACTGCATCGCTTTCAGCCGCAGCGGCACGGCAGAGGCTCCTGGCTGCGTGGTCATCATGTCCAACGGCGATGAGGGAGAGAAGACAATAGGCTTAGGCGAAAATTTCGCTGAGAAGAACTGGCGTGATTATCTTGGCAATCGCGAGGAAACGATTCACACCGATGCAAACGGCAGCGCAACCTTTACCTGTCACGGCGGCAGCGTTAGCGTTTGGGTGCTGGAAGATGTGCTCTGAATTTGAAATCTTTTGGGAGATCTCTTTAATCCGGGAGCTGTTCCGTTCACCCGTAGATCTGTTTTCCCTACACGTTTACTGCACGGTGAACGTGTCCGGGGGATTACGCCATCCCCCGAACAGCCCCGGCGCCCGGCGGGCTCATCGCCGCTGAAGCGGTAAACCCACCGGTTATCACCCAAACATTCGGGGTCGTTCGCGATGCGTTCCCGACGATCGCTCTCTTTCGCTGTTCCCGACAGCTCAACCCCGTCTGAGTTGGGTCATAACCGGGGGCGATGAGAGCCGGGGACAAATCTCCCCTCACCCCAGCCCTCTCCCCAAAGGGGCGAGGGAGAAAACAAAATCTACGGAAAACATTGTTTATTCCCTCTCCCTTCCAGGGAGAGGGTTAGGGTGAGGGTAAAAGAAGCAGAGACGTTGTGGCCGGGAGTCCGGGTTCTCAGGGGAATGACGGTGATTCCCCTGAGACGTTCACAAGCTCAGAAGCTACATAGGAATTTGGACTTGAAGTGAACGGAAGCTTAGCCGTTCCTCCATAGAACTTATTGGTCACTACAAGACAGCCCCAAAAAAGTAAGCGAATGAAATCGCAGCCACAGCGTTGAACTCCAGCCCTCTCACCTCTCTGGAGTGAGAGGCATTCTCCCTTAGCCTTTCGACAGTTCACTATCTAAAGGATGCTTAGCAAGAAAATCAGCGCATTCTGGCGTCAAACGGTCCACACGCTTCAGCGTCATCCCCGCATATTCCAGCGTCTGGCCGTTAAGCTCGATGGCGTAAATCTCACGCTTGACGGTGACGTTGCGCAAATCGCCAGACAGATGTGTCAGCTTGCCCGGTACCCCAATCACCCGCTGCCACTGACGGCAATCAAGGGTATCGCCTGCGGGCGTGACCACCAGCGAAGCAATCGCCTCCGGACTAACCAACGCGCTCTGCGGCCCGCTGGACTGCCAGTAGCCCGCCATGCCGGCCGGCGCTTCGGTACGCACTACCTGCTTATAATCTCTGACCTCGGTGCAGCCGCTCAGTGCCACCAGCGCCGCCAATACTAAAAGCTTCTTCATCGTCTATCCTGACTGCGGAGAAAAAATAATTCTGGCATTAAAGCCCGATGCCTGCCAGCAATTCCGTCCGGGGCATAAAAATTGATCCAGATTATTTTTTCATCTTTTCAGCCTGTTAAGCCCAAAAGATGCGCGTATGATTGCGCCTTCTTTTGCCCATAGCGGCACGTTCTTCTGAGTTCAGAGGCGAAAACAATGACCTGGCACTCCTTTAAACAACAATACCTGGTTACCTTCTGGAAACCGATGCCCGCGGTGATCGCGGCCGGGGTTCTCTCCACCTGGTACTTTGGTATCACCGGCACCTTTTGGGCCGTCACCGGCGAATTCACCCGCTGGGGCGGCCAGCTCCTGCAGCTGATGGGCATTCACGCAGAAGAATGGGGTTACTACAAGCTGATTCACCTCGACGGCAGCCCGCTGACCCGTATTGACGGCATGATGATCATCGGCATGTTTGGCGGCTGTTTCGCCGCTGCACTGTGGGCCAATAACGTCAAGCTTCGCCTGCCCCAGCACCGCATCCGCATCATTCAGGCCGTGCTCGGCGGGATCATCGCAGGCTTCGGCGCACGACTGGCCATGGGCTGTAACCTCGCGGCATTCTTTACCGGGATCCCCCAGTTTTCACTGCACGCCTGGTTCTTCGCCCTTGCCACCGCCATCGGCTGCTGGTTTGGCGCTCGCTTCACCCTGCTGCCGATGTTCCGCATTCCGGTCAAACTGCAAAAAGTCTCCGCCGCCTCCCCGCTCACCCAGCAGCCGGATCGCGCTAAGCGCCGCTTCCGCATGGGAATGCTGGTGTTTATCGGCATGATCGGTTGGGGCGGCTTTACCGCCATAAACCAGCCGAAACTCGGCCTCGCCATGCTGTTTGGCGTCGGTTTTGGGCTGCTTATCGAACGCGCGCAAATCTGTTTCACCTCTGCCTTTCGGGATATGTGGATCACCGGCCGTACCCATATGGCCAAAGCGATTATTCTGGGTATGGCGGCCAGCGCCATTGGCATCTTTAGCTATGTTCAGCTGGGCGTTGAGGCCAAAATCATGTGGGCGGGACCCAACGCCGTTATCGGCGGCCTGCTGTTTGGTTTTGGTATCGTGCTGGCCGGGGGCTGCGAAACGGGCTGGATGTACCGTGCGGTTGAGGGCCAGGTTCACTACTGGTGGGTGGGTCTCGGCAACGTGATTGGCTCTACGCTGCTGGCCTGGTTCTGGGATGATATTTCTCCGGCGCTGGCCACCAGCTGGAACAAAGTTAACCTGCTGGAGACCTTTGGGCCGCTGGGCGGGCTACTGGTGACCTACCTGATGCTGCTCGCCGCTTATTTGCTGATCGTCGGCTGGGAAAAACGCTTCTTTCGCCGTAAAAACCAGGCTATCGGCACGACAACAGGAGAAACCGCATGAGTCAGACTATCGTCCCTGATTACCGGCTGGATATGGTGGGTGAGCCCTGCCCTTATCCGGCTGTCGCCACGCTGGAGGCGATGCCGCAGCTGAAAAAAGGCGAGATCCTCGAAGTGGTCAGCGACTGCCCGCAGTCCATCAATAACATTCCGCTGGACGCCAAAAACCACGGCTACACGGTGTTGGATATTCAGCAGGACGGCCCCACCATTCGCTATCTTATTCAGCGTTAATCCTACAAGGGGCAAAACCGCCCCTTTTATCAACGAACCGGTTTTACCCACGCCCCGGAATCCAGCAGGAAACGCTCCGCGCTGGCAATCTTCTCTACCGCTCTTTCCCCATGTTTAGCCACCAGCATCGCCAGCAAACACTCGGCAATACCCATGGCCGACACGACGGAAGGAAAGAACGACGGACTGTGCGCGGAGAAATAAAGCGTGCTGGCGGCGTGCTCCGCGAGCGGGGAAAGTGGAGAGTCCGTCAGCGCAACAATTTTGCTTCCGGCCTGCCTGGCCGCGCCCAGCACGTCTAGCGACTCGCGCGAGTAAGGGGCGAATCCTATCATCAGCACGACATCTTTAGGCGTCAGCTCTCGGGTGAAGATTTCGTAATTGCTCGCCTGACCGTCAATAAGCGACACATTTTTATTAAACAGGCGATAGATATAAAACAGCGTGTAAGCCACCGAATAGCTGGCGCGAAAACCGCACACATAAACATGTTCGGCTGCATCCAGAACATCAACCGCCAGTTCCATTGCCTGAGGATTTTCAGTCCTGGTATGGGAAATATTTTTCGCATGGGCGTCAAACACTTCCTGATAGAGAGACGCCGCGCTGCCCTTGTCGACCAGCTTTTCGGCCCTCGCCTGATGGGTTTCATTATTCAGGCCAAGCTCCTGAATAAAAGCCGTTTTAAACTCCCGCCAGCCGACGTAGCCCAGGCGTTGAGCCAGGCGCAACAGCGTGGCGGGCTTGACGCCAATACGCGCGGCAAACGCCCGCATGGAAAGCGCAATTAACGCCTTCATATTATGCAGGCTCAACTCCGCGGCCCGCTGCAGCTCGGGGGTTAATGTCTCGTAATGCTCTGCTAACTTTTGTTGCGGGGTCATAGGCCGACAGGACGCTCCCATTTAGACCGGAAATCCTTGCCGGTATTTTTAAGGTATCGTCCTGATAGTGCAGTGAAATTACTTTAGACGTCAAACAAATAAGGGCATCAGACTGATAATTAGCGTTAAAACGCTATTTTACTTAACATACTAATGCTGTGAAAACGCGGACGGGCATCCATTAGCATCCACGGAAGACGCGGACAGAATGAAGAAAAGATTCAAGAATTAAGGCGGGATAAAACTAAAACTCAGAGCCAAATCGCCCGATCGCAGACGGGAGCAAATAACGTTTGCTCCGGCCTGAAATCAGTTAACTCATCAGCTCATGCACTACACCTGCATGTTCATCACTTCCTGGTAAGCTGCAACCAGCTTGTTGCGCACCTGAATGCCCATCGACAGTGAAACGGAGGATTTCTGCAAATCCACCATGACGTCGTTCAGCGCGACGCCTGGCGTGCCGAGAGCAAATTTCTCTGCCTGGGCACGCGCGGTGTTGGAGGTTTCGCTTATCCGTCCTAAAGCGGCCTGCAGCTCGCCGGCAAAACTTACCGTTGGCGCAGAGGCAGCCGAAGCTGCGGGATTGGTCGCCGACAGCGCGGTCGCCTGAAGTTGTTGCAGTACGCCCTCGATACCCTGAATAGCCATTTTTACGCCCCATGTGTATTAAGCCGAGGAAGATTACCACCTTGTCAATAGGATAAAGGCGTTAAATAGACGTAAAAAATAGAGCTAATTCAGCCATCGAAAATTCCTGAAACGAAAATAATGACACTGCCATCCATATGGAACTTTTGTCGTGTTTGTCGACCCGGGAGTCAGTCTTGTTCACTCATTACTCTAAAAATTCTGTCAACGCTAAGCCGCGAGGTGTGGAATGACCACTGCTGCTCAGGCGCAAACGCCGCAAAACAAGACACTTGAGTGGTTAAATCGCCTTCGTGCTAATCCCAGAATCCCGCTGATAGTGGGTGGTGCCGCCGCCGTTGCCGTGCTGGTAGCCCTGGTGCTTTGGGCAAAATCTCCCGATTACCGCGTGCTGTACAGCAACCTCGCCGATCAGGACGGGGGCGCGATTGTTACCCAGCTTCAACAAATGAATATTCCCTACCGCTTCTCAGACAACGGTAGCGCCATCATGGTCCCGGCAGACAACGTCTACGACCTGCGTCTGCGCCTCGCTCAGCAAGGCCTGCCTAAGGGCGGCGCCGTTGGCTTTGAGCTTCTGGATCAGGAAAAATTTGGTATCAGTCAGTTTAGCGAGCAGGTGAACTACCAGCGTGCGCTGGAAGGCGAACTGGCCCGCACCATTGAAACGCTTGGCCCGGTGAAGAATGCCCGCGTCCACCTCGCCATGCCAAAACCTTCCCTGTTTGTTCGTGAGCAAAAATCCCCTTCCGCCTCCGTTACCCTTAGCCTTGAGCCCGGCCGCGCGCTGGATGAAGGGCAAATTAATGCCGTGGTGCATATGGTTTCCAGCGCGGTGGCTGGTTTACCGCCGGGTAACGTCACGCTGGTCGATCAGGGTGGCCATCTGCTGACTCAGTCCAATAACGCGGGCCGCGACCTGAACGACGCCCAGCTCAAGTACGCCACTGACGTAGAGAGCCGCTACCAGCGCCGCATTGAATCTATCCTTGGCCCGATTGTCGGCAACGGCAACGTGCATGCTCAGGTCACCGCGCAGATCGATTTTGCCAACAAAGAACAAACCGAAGAGCAGTATCACCCTAATAGCGATCCGGCCCAGACCGCGATCCGCTCTCGCCAGCTGAACCAGACCTCTCAGGTCAACGGCCAGTTCCCGGGCGGCGTGCCGGGCGCGCTTTCCAACCAGCCTGCGCCGGCAAACACGGCACCCATTTCAACGCCGCCGCAGAACAACCAGGCTAATCAGCAGGCTAACAACGGCCAGCAGAACCAGACCAGCACTACCGGTCAGAACGGCAGCAGCAACACTTCGCGTGACGAAACCACCAACTATGAAGTGGACCGCACCATCCGTCACACCAAGCTGAACGTGGGGGATATTCAGCGTCTGTCCGTGGCCGTGGTAGTGAACTATCGCCAGCTTGCCGACGGGAAACCTTTACCGCTCACCGCAGACCAGATGAAGCAGATCGAGAACCTGACCCGTGAAGCGATGGGCTATTCCGAATCTCGCGGCGACACCCTGAACGTGGTCAACTCTCAGTTCACCGCCACCGAAGACGACAGCGGCAGCAGCCTGCCATTCTGGAAGTCTCCGGCCTTCTTCGACATGCTGCTCTCAGCGGGTCGCTGGCTAATTGTGCTGATTGTCGCCTGGCTGATATGGCGGAAAGCGATTCGTCCGCAGCTCACCCGCCGCGCGGAAATTCTGAAAGCCACGAACGAAGCTAAACAGAGCGCTAAAGCCGAAGAAGAAGCCGTGGCCGTTACGCTAAGCCGCGACGAGCAACAGCAGCAGCGTAAAGCTAACCAGCGCCTGAGCGCAGAAGTCATGAGTCAGCGAATTCGTGATATGTCCGACAACGATCCTCGCGTAGTTGCGCTGGTGATCCGCCAATGGATGAGTACTGAAATATGAGTATGACCGGAACCGAAAAGAGCGCCATCCTGCTGATGACCATTGGCGAAGACCGCGCCGCCGAGGTGTTCAAACACCTCAGCCCGCGTGAAGTGCAGCATTTAAGTGCGGCGATGGCGAACACCCATCAGATCTCGAACAAACTGCTGACCGAAGTGCTGGCGGAATTTGAGCAGGAAGCGGAACAGTTCGCGGCGCTGAGCATCAACGCCAACGACTACCTGCGCACTGTGCTTATCAAAGCGCTGGGCGAAGAGCGTGCCTCCAGCCTGCTGGAAGACATTCTCGAAACTCGCGATACCACCAGCGGCATCGAAACGCTCAACTTTATGGAGCCGCAGAGCGCCGCCGATCTTATTCGCGACGAACACCCGCAGATCATTGCCACCATTCTGGTTCACCTCAAGCGCGGCCAGGCGGCGGATATTCTGGCCCTGTTCGACGAACGTCTGCGCAACGACGTCATGCTGCGTATCGCCACCTTTGGCGGTGTTCAGCCGGCCGCGCTGGCAGAACTGACCGAAGTGCTGAACAACCTGCTCGACGGCCAGAATCTCAAGCGCAGCAAAATGGGCGGCGTGAGAACGGCAGCGGAAATCATCAACCTGATGAAAACCCAGCAGGAAGAAGCCGTTATTACCGCCGTGCGCGACTTCGACGGCGAACTGGCGCAGAAAATCATCGACGAGATGTTCCTGTTCGAAAACCTCGTGGCCGTCGACGACCGCAGCATTCAGCGTCTTCTGCAGGAAGTGGAGTCCGAATCTCTGCTTATCGCCCTCAAAGGTGCAGAACAGGCGCTGCGCGAGAAGTTCCTGCGCAATATGTCCCAGCGTGCTGCGGACATCCTGCGCGACGACCTTGCCAACCGTGGCCCGGTGCGTCTGTCGCAGGTGGAAAACGAACAGAAAGCTATCCTGCTTATCGTGCGTCGTCTGGCGGAGACCGGCGAGATGGTGATCGGCACCAGCGAGGATACCTATGTCTAATACGCTGCCATGGAAACGCTGGACGCCTGAAGATCTCGCCTTCCCTACGCCGGTGTTCGAAGAGATTGTCATGCCGGAAGCCGCAGCGGAGCAGGAAGAGCCGGAGAGCGAGCCGGACCTCCAGCAAACGCTGGCGATGATGCAGGCTCAGGCCCGTGAACAGGGCCACAGCGCGGGCTTTGCCGCCGGACACGATCAGGGCGTAGAAGAAGGCCGTAAAGCGGGCTTCCAGCAAGGGCTTGAGCAGGGCATCAATGAAGCCCGTCAGCAGCAGGCACCGGTGCACGCCCGCATGCAGCAGCTGGTGAGCGAGTTCCAGTACACGCTGGACGCGCTGGACAGCGTGATCGCTTCCCGCCTGATGCAAATGGCGCTGGAGGCCGCGCGGCAGGTGATTGGCCAGACGCCTGCCGTGGATAACAACGCGCTGATCAAACAGATTCAGGGCCTGCTGATGCAGGAACCGCTGTTTAGCGGCAAGCCGCAGCTGCGCGTCCACCCGGATGATTTGCAGCGGGTAGAAGAAATGCTGGGCGCCACGCTAAGCCTGCACGGCTGGCGTTTACGCGGCGACCCAAGCCTGCACCAGGGCGGCTGCAAAGTCTCCGCCGATGAGGGCGATCTCGACGCCAGCGTGGCAACCCGCTGGCAAGAACTTTGCCGTCTGGCCGCGCCGGGAGTGCTCTGATGACCGCGCGCCTGACCCGCTGGCTGAACACGCTCGATAATTTTGAAGCGCGGATGGTCGAGCTACCGTCCGTGCGTCGCTATGGCCGCCTGACGCGCGCCACTGGCCTGGTCCTTGAAGCCACCGGCCTGCAGCTGCCGCTGGGGGCGACCTGCATCATCGAGCAGCACGACCGCGAAGTCGAATGTGAAGTCGTGGGCTTCAACGGCCACAAACTGTTTCTGATGCCGCTGGAAGAAGTGGAAGGCATTCTACCCGGCGCCAGGGTTTATGCCCGTTCGGCAACGCCGGAAGGTCTGCATAGCGGTAAAAAGTTGCCGCTCGGACCCGCCCTGCTTGGCCGCGTACTGGACGGCAGCGGCCGCCCGCTCGACGGGCTGCCTTCGCCGGATACCGGCCTGACTGGCGCGCTCGGCGCGGCGCCGTTTAACCCGCTGCAGCGTACGGCCATTGAACATGTCCTCGACGTTGGAGTACGCCCGATTAACGCCCTGCTAACCGTCGGTCGCGGCCAGCGTATGGGCCTGTTTGCAGGCTCCGGCGTCGGTAAAAGCGTCCTGCTGGGCATGATGGCGCGTTACACCCAGGCCGACGTGATCGTCGTGGGCCTGATTGGCGAGCGTGGGCGCGAAGTAAAAGATTTTATCGAGAACATTCTTGGTGCCGAAGGCCGCGCGCGTTCGGTAGTGATTGCCGCTCCGGCGGACGTTTCCCCGCTGCTGCGTATGCAGGGTGCTGCCTACGCGACCAGGATCGCCGAAGATTTCCGCGATCGCGGCCAGCACGTGCTGCTGATTATGGATTCACTGACGCGTTACGCCATGGCACAGCGTGAAATCGCCCTCGCCATTGGCGAACCTCCGGCGACCAAAGGCTATCCGCCTTCGGTGTTTGCCAAGCTCCCGGCGCTGGTTGAGCGCGCGGGGAACGGCATTCACGGCGGCGGCTCGATTACCGCGTTTTATACCGTACTCACCGAAGGCGACGATCAGCAGGACCCGATCGCCGACTCCGCGCGAGCCATTCTTGACGGCCACATTGTGCTGTCCCGCCGCCTGGCAGAAGCGGGCCACTATCCGGCCATCGACATCGAAGCTTCTATCAGCCGTGCCATGACATCGTTGATTACCGAGCAACATTACGCCCGGGTACGTCGTTTCAAACAGTTATTATCCAGCTTCCAGCGCAACCGTGATTTGGTGAGCGTGGGGGCTTACGCCAAAGGCAGCGATCCGATGCTCGATAAGGCCATTGAACTGTGGCCGCATCTTGAAGCCTTCCTGCAACAAGGCATTTTTGAACGCGCAAACTGGGAAGAAGCCAGCCTCGCACTGGAGACGCTTTTCCCCACGGTTTGATGAGAGGTGACCATGAACCAAAACAGCGCACTGGATACTTTGCGTGAACTCGCCGCCCAGGAAGTGGAAAAAGCGGCGATTCGTTTAGGGGAGATGCGCCGGGGTTGCCAGCAGGCAGAAGAGCAACTCAACATGCTGATTAACTATCAGTTTGAATACAGCAATAGCCTGAATGACAACATGAGCCAGGGGATTGCCAGCAACCGCTGGCAGAACTACCAGCAGTTTATACGCACGCTGGAAAAAGCCATCGAACAGCACCGCCAGCAGCTGATGCAGTGGACCAATAAAGTGGATCAGGCATTGGGCGCATGGCAGGAAAAACAAAAGCGCCTGCAGGCATGGCAAACCCTGCAGGACAGAAAGGCAGCGGAGCTGTTGCTCGCGCAGAACAAGCTCGATCAGAAACAGATGGATGAATACGCCCAGCGGGCCACTTTGAGGAAAGGTGAATGATCACATTGCCAAAAATTCTGTTAAACACCGGGGCCGATACCGCTGCAGCCGGGGATGCAAAAGGCGCGGACGGCAAAAGCTTCGGTGAAGATTTCCTGGCCCTGCTTGGCAAAGCGTTGCCGGGTAACGTTGCTTTAGAGGACGGCAAATCGCTGCCTTTGAGCGCGGCGTTAAGCAAAGCTGCCGCGGCCAATGCGGCCAAAGGTGATACCAAAGACGGCCAGGCAGCTCTCGCTGAACTGCTGAACTCACCGGAGCAACCTGAAGCGCTTTCCGCCCTGCTCACTTCTCTGGGCAAAACAGAAGCGGATGATAAGCCAGAGGCGGCGCTGAAAGACGCCAAAACCGATAAGCCCCTGAGCGACGCGGAGCTGCAAACGCTCGGCGCGCTGTTGGCGATGCTGCCTCAGCCCGTGACCGCGGCACAGCCCGTGGCGCTAGCTAAAACGGCTACCGACACGGCATCGCTGTCCGCCCTGACCTCTGCGGCAGGTAATACCGCAGGCCAAAACACTGCGGACAGCCTGCTGCCTGCTGGCGGCAGCGCGAAGAAAGCCGCCCCGGTGGGCGCCACGCTTGCGGACAGTAAATCTGCCGCTGCCAACGCGCCGGCAGTAGCCCAGCCGCAGGGGGATGACAAAGCTCAACTGGTCGCCAGCAACACGCCTGACAGTCGCGATAACGCGGCTCCACAGGCAAATAACACCGCCCCAGTGACGGCGCAGATAACCCCGGCCATCAGCAGCGCCACCGTCGCAACCCCAACCACAACGCATATCGCCACCCCAACGGCGCCAACGATCAGCGCCCAGTTGGGAAGCCATGAGTGGCAACAGCAGATTTCTCAGCACGTTACGCTGTTTACTCGTCAGGGCCAGCACAGTGCCGAGCTGAGATTGCACCCGGAAGATCTCGGTCAGGTGCAAATTAGTCTAAAACTAGAAGATAACCAGGCACAGCTGCAGATGATGTCACCGCACAGTCACGTGCGGGCCGCGCTTGAAGCCGCACTGCCGTCACTGCGTACTGCGCTGGCGGAAAGCGGTATCCAGCTAGGCCAGAGCAACATCAGCAGCGAAAGCTTTGCCCAGCAGCAGTCCGGCCAGCAGCAACAGCAGCAAAGCGCCCGTAGCGGGGAGCGTTTCTCCCTCGGCGGCAATGACGCCGAGCCGCTGCCGGTGGCCGATAGCCTGCAGCGGCTGGCAAGCAGCAACGGCGCGGTGGATATTTTTGCCTGAGCCCTGTGAAAGGGTAAACGCCAGAGCTAGCGACAATAAACGTGTGTTTTCCGGGCTTTGACCGCCCGGAGACACGGGATAATTGCTATTCAGCAGTACCGATACAGGAATAAAGCGTTCAATGACTGATACCGCTATCACGAAAGGCCGTAAACGCGCCATCTGGGTGCCGATACTGGTTCTTATCACACTCGCCGCGTGCGCCACCGCAGGCTATAGCTACTGGCGCATGCAGCAAACGCCAGCCACAGCCCAGGCAAAAACGCCTGAGCCACCGCCTGCGCCAGTGTTCTTCGCTCTGGATACGTTTACCGTCAATCTGGGTGATGCGGATCGCGTGTTGTACATCGGCGTCACGCTGCGTTTGAAAGATGAAGCGACCCGCCAGCGCCTGAGCGAATTCCTGCCGGAAGTCCGCAGCCGTCTGTTGCTGCTGTTCTCTCGCCAGGACGCCAATCAGCTTGCCACCGATGCCGGCAAGCAGAAGCTGGTGGAAGCGATTAAAACTACTCTGGCGCCGCCTCTGGTCGCCGGGCAACCTCAACAGGTAGTCAGCGACGTGCTGTATACCGCCTTTATTTTGCGGTAAGTCCATGGGCGACAGTATTCTTTCTCAGGCCGAAATTGATGCGCTGTTAAACGGCGACAGTGAGAATAGCGACGAGCCGAAGGCCGGGGCGCCGGGCGAATCCGATATTCGTCCCTATGACCCGAATACCCAGCGTCGCGTAGTGCGCGAGCGCCTACAGGCGCTGGAAATTATTAACGAGCGTTTTTCTCGTCAGTTCCGTATGGGGCTGTTTAACCTGTTGCGTCGTAGCCCGGACATCACCGTCGGGGCCATCCGTATCCAGCCGTACCACGAGTTTGCCCGCAACCTGCCGGTGCCAACGAACCTGAACCTGATTCACCTGAAGCCGCTGCGCGGCACCGGGCTGTTCGTGTTTTCACCCAGCCTGGTGTTTATTGCGGTAGATAACCTGTTTGGCGGGGATGGTCGCTTCCCAACGAAAGTGGAAGGCCGGGAGTTTACCCACACCGAACAGCGCGTGATCAACCGCATGCTGAAGCTGGCGCTGGAATCCTACAGCGACGCGTGGAAGGCAATTTATCCGCTGGACGTGGAATACGTTCGTTCAGAAATGCAGGTCAAATTTACCAATATCACCACGTCGCCTAACGACATCGTGGTTAACACCCCGTTCCACGTCGAAATTGGCAACCTGACCGGGGAGTTCAACATCTGCCTGCCGTTCAGCATGATTGAACCGCTGCGCGAGCTGCTGGTGAACCCTCCGCTGGAGAACTCCCGTCAGGAAGATCAAAGCTGGCGCGACACCCTGGTGCGCCAGGTGCAGCATTCCGAGCTGGAATTGGTGGCGAATTTCGCCGATATCCCGCTGCGGTTATCCCAAATCCTAAAACTGAAACCTGGCGATGTGCTGCCCATCGAAAAGCCAGATCGTATTATCGCGCACGTGGACGGCGTACCGGTTCTGACCAGCCAGTACGGCACCATTAACGGCCAGTATGCCCTGCGCGTAGAACATTTGATCAACCCGATATTGAATTCGCTGAATGAGGAACAGCCCAAATGAGTGATATTAATCAACCGTCCGATGACAATGCAGGCTCAGTGGACGATCTGTGGGCTGATGCGTTAAACGAGCAGAAAAGTTCCGGGAAAAGTACCGCGGATAACGTATTCCGCGCGCTGGAAGGCAATGACATTGCCGGTAACGTGCAGGATATCGACCTGATCATGGACATTCCGGTCAAGCTGACCGTTGAACTGGGCCGTACCCGCATGACCATCAAAGAGCTGCTGCGCCTGACGCAGGGTTCCGTGGTGGCACTTGACGGGCTGGCCGGCGAGCCGCTGGATATTCTGATCAACGGTTATCTCATTGCTCAAGGGGAAGTGGTTGTCGTCGCCGACAAATACGGCGTGCGTATCACCGACATCATCACCCCATCAGAACGTATGCGTCGCCTGAGCCGCTAAATGACAACCCAGGCCACCGTCACTCAGCCCAGCGTCAACGCCAGCTCGCCGCTTGTACAGGTCAGCGGAGCGTTGGCCGGTATTGTTATTTTTATTCTGGTGGCCGCGTGGCTGGCAAAGCGCTTTGGTTTTCACGGAGCGGGCGTCGGCGCAAAGAAGTCGCTGAACATTAGCGCCAGCGTGAGCGTAGGCCCGCGCGAGCGCGTGGTGGTGGTGGACGTCGAGGACGCTCGTCTGGTCCTCGGCGTCACCGCCAGCCAAATCACGCACCTGCACACGCTGCCTCCTGCGCCGGTCACGGATGCTGTTGAAAAAGCCCCTGCGCCTACCGATTTCCAGAAACTGATGAAGAACCTGCTTAAACGTAACGGGAAAGATTGATGAAACGTTTGCTGACGCTCTCGTTACCGGGCCTATTTCTGCTCCTCCCTGCGGCTGCCTTTGCGCAATTACCGGGCCTGATAAGCCAGCCCCTTGCCAACGGCGGGCAGAGCTGGTCCCTGCCGGTGCAGACGCTGGTCTTTATTACCTCCCTGACCTTCCTGCCGGCCATTTTGCTGATGATGACCAGCTTTACGCGCATCATTATCGTTTTTGGCCTGCTGCGTAACGCCCTGGGCACGCCGTCCGCGCCGCCTAACCAGGTGCTGGTCGGCCTGGCGCTATTTTTGACCTTTTTTATTATGTCGCCGGTGTTCGACAAAATTTATACCGACGCTTACCAGCCCTTCAGCGAAGACAAGATCTCGATGGAAGTGGCGATGGATAAAGGCGCTCAGCCGCTGCGCGAATTTATGCTCCGCCAGACCCGTGAAGCCGATCTGGCGCTGTTCGCACGCCTCGCGAATACCCAGCCGCTGCAGGGACCGGAAGCCGTGCCGATGCGTATTCTGCTGCCTGCCTATGTCACCAGCGAGCTGAAAACCGCGTTCCAGATTGGTTTTACCGTATTTATTCCATTCCTGATTATCGACCTCGTGATCGCCAGCGTCCTGATGGCGCTCGGGATGATGATGGTTCCCCCCGCGACAATTGCCCTGCCCTTTAAGCTGATGCTTTTCGTGCTGGTCGACGGCTGGCAGCTGTTGGTGGGTTCATTGGCGCAAAGTTTTTACAGCTAGCGGAGAAAGAAAATGACGCCAGAATCGGTCATGATGATGGGCACCGAAGCGATGAAGGTGGCCCTTGCCCTTGCGGCACCGCTGCTGCTGGTGGCGCTGATAAGCGGCCTGGTCATTAGCCTGCTGCAGGCGGCCACGCAGATCAACGAAATGACGCTGTCGTTTATTCCAAAAATTCTGGCCGTATTTGTGACTATTGTCATTGCCGGGCCGTGGATGCTTAACCTGCTGCTAGATTACATGCGTTCCCTGCTGACTAATCTGCCGAACACCATTGGATGATCCACGTTGACAGCACCCAGTGGCTTAACTGGCTGAGTCTCTATTTCTGGCCGCTGCTGCGCGTGCTGGCGCTGATCATGACCGCCCCCATTCTGAGCGAGCGCTCGATTCCCAAGCGGGTTAAGCTTGGTCTCGGGCTGATGATCACCTTCATCATCGCACCTTCCCTGCCTGCAACCGGCGTGACGATTTTTTCCGCCGCGGGTTTCTGGCTGGCAATACAACAAATTCTTATCGGTGTGGCGCTGGGATTTACGATGCAGTTCGCTTTTGCTGCCGTGCGTACCGCCGGGGAAATTGTGGGCCTGCAAATGGGACTTTCGTTCGCAACCTTCTTCGATCCCGGCAGCCGCCTCAATATGCCGGTTCTGGCTCGTTTTCTTGATATTCTGGCGATGCTGCTGTTCCTGACCTTTAACGGCCATTTATGGCTTATTTCGATGCTGGTCGATACTTTTCATACCCTGCCCATCGGCGGAGAACCGATCAACAGCAACGCATTTATGGCGCTGACCCGGGCGGGCGGCCTGATCTTTCTCAACGGCCTGATGCTGGCCCTGCCGTTAATCACGTTGTTACTGACGCTTAACGTTGCACTAGGTCTGTTAAATCGTATGGCTCCCCAGCTATCGGTATTTGTTATCGGTTTCCCCGTCACCTTATCTATCGGCATGCTCATTTTTATGGTAATGATGCCGCTTATCGCCCCCTTTACCGAACATTTATTCGGCGAGATTTTTGATCTGCTCGCGGATATAGTCAGTGAAATTCCCACAAATTAATACCCTTAATTTCCATGATGCCTCTCTGAGGATATTCCTAAAAAAATATGTTAATAACATCCGCCAAGATATATCTGGCGCGGAATATAAGTTTTTACCTTGCTCACAATACGCAACATTCACTTTACTTTAAGAACATTCCTGGCAAATTATAGGCAACTTTCCGGGATAGTGATTTCGCCTTTTAAATTATTAATAATGGTTACCCATAAATAATTAGAACTGCGGAAAATGCGGCGGACTGGCTTTGCCCTGGGACTGACATTGTCACTCGCGGTACAAAACCAGTACAGCTTTCAATCTGCGCTCCTGATTATTACGGGTATAACGCGCTTAGTGAGGGTTTGCTATGTCAACGATTATTATGGACTTATGCAGCTATACCCGGCTGGGGCTTGTCGGCTACTTAGCCAGCCGCGGGGTTAGAAAACGGCATATTGCAGATGTAGAAACGGTAGAACAGCTGGCACAGGCATGCCAGTCGCAGACACCCAGCGTGGTGTTTATTAACGAAGACTGTTTTATTCATGACCCGGAAAGTAGTCAGAGAATTAAGCAGATCATTAATCAACACCCAGGGACGCTATTTTTAGTCTTTATGGCAATTGCTAATATTCACTTTGATGAATATCTTCTGGTCAGAGAAAATCTGCTGATCAGTTCGAAATCCATCAAGCCAGAATCTTTAGACGATATTTTAGCTGAATACTTAGCAAAAAATGCACAATGTATTGGACATATTAATTTGCCGACACTTTCTCTTAGTCGCACAGAGTCCAGCATGTTAAAAATGTGGATGTCCGGGCAGGGAACGATTCAAATCTCTGATCAAATGAACATCAAGGCAAAAACCGTTTCGTCGCATAAAGGAAATATTAAACGCAAAATCAAGACCCATAACAAGCAGGTGATATATCATGTAGTTCGCCTGACCGACAACGTCACCAACGGTATTTTTGTTAACCTCCGGTAGCTTACTTCCGCTGCATCCCTACGCCGCTTTGGCCGCAGTATTTAATCTCTGACGCCCGTCAGAGATTAAATACAAGTTAAACGACACTCTTTCCTGTAACAAAACCGCAACCTTTGCTAAAAAAAACAGAAAAATCTCACTAGACTTACGTCGCACAAGTATTCATGGAGAGATTTATTGCTATGGTAGCCGTTATCATTCTTGGCGTTTTTATTATCAGCGTCTTCTACGCTCATTCCCGCGGTGTCGAAAAACAGAAGTTTTCCCGCCAGCTTTTTGACCACTCGACCTTTATGGCCCCGGTCAATATGTTTATGACGCGTTTCTCACGCCTGCCGCCTAAACAGCCTTATTTTCCAACCAGTGACTTTCCTGAACTGCAAAAACTGACGGATAACTGGGAAGTCATTCGTGACGAAGCGTTACGCCTGCAGGGTCATATCAAAGCGGCAGAAAGCCACAATGATGCGGGGTTTAACACGTTCTTTAAACGGGGCTGGAAGCGTTTTTACCTGAAGTGGTACAGCGATGCGCATCCGTCAGCGCATGAGCTTTGCCCGATCACCACCCAGCTGGTCAGTGAAATCCCCTCCGTTAAAGCGGCGATGTTCGCCGAACTCCCGGCAGGATCGTACCTCGGCAAGCACCGGGACCCGTATGCCGGATCGGTGCGCTACCATCTTGGCCTTGCCACGCCCAACGACGACCGCTGTTTTATCGAAGTGGATAGACAGCGCCACAGCTGGCGCGACGGTGAAGCCGTGATTTTTGACGAAACCTATGTGCACTGGGCGGAAAACAAGAGCGAACAGACGCGTATCATTCTGTTCTGCGACATTGAACGCCCGATGAAATGGCGCTGGGCTCAGGCTGTGAACCATTGGGTAGGCACCACGCTGATGTCAGCCGCCAGCTCGCCAAACAGCGACAGCGACCGTACCGGCGGGCTGAACCGCATTTTCAAGTATGTTCATGCGCTGCGCGACAGCGGGCAAAACCTGAAGAAGAGAAACCGGAAACTGTATTACGCGATGAAATATTCGGTGATTACGGTGATTTTTGCGGCGATTATTGTGCCCAGCGTGGTGTAAAGATTGCCCCTCCCCCTTTCCCCGAAGGCGAGGGAACAGCCCAGCGTTCACCTGATAGATTTCCCCCTCTCCCTTCCGGGGAGAGGGCCGGGATGAGGGTCATACACCCTTTACCCTACTCCTCGCGCTCCACAAAAATCCCGTCCGGATGGCCTGATTCATTGAAGAACCAGATCCCCAGCGGATAATCCTCCAGCGACACAAGATACATCGTCCCTTCGTTAAACGGCTCCACCGCCAGAACGACGCCCGAACGCCGGGGGCCGCCATCGGTTTTAACGGTCACCCGATCATTGATTTTCATGGTTATTTCCTCCAGAGATATTGCTTGCCATTGTAGATCAAAAAACCCTTAAACGCCCTTACTCCGGGCCGGCTGGCAGATTATCTGAAACGACTATACTTAAGGGTGGTAGTCAGCGAGGGCAAAGTGATGAAGACCGTGAAAATCAGCGGCAGCGCGGCGCATCAGACAACGGAAGTGGATGTTGACGCACTGCTTGCCGCCATCAATGAAATTAGCGAAAGCGATATCCGGCACGCCAGCAACGATGAGCACCCGCAGCGAGTGAGCGTGGATGGGAGAGACTGGCATAGCTACAAGGAACTGGCGGATGCTTTTGAGCTGGATATTCGGGATTTTAGCGTGAATGAAATTAACCGCTAAGAAAAGCATCCCGGCCGGGGAGCCGGGATGAAAACTTGCTGAAGCAAGAAGCACTTGAAATTCGTTACATCAGGAAATCTGATGTGTTGACCACATTACCTTAAATTTTATTGAATACAAGGATATATTCTTTTCAAGAATGCCTAAGGCCACACCCATTGACGCAATGAATTTGATTCCAATGCCTTGTAAAATCGTTTTTTTAAGTCTGAGATTCGCATCCAGTGAGCATTTTCATCCTGAAAAAATTAAGATTTATCCTAAATTTACTTTTCTGTTTTCACCGATTTAACCAGAACTGAGATCGGCAATTATGCCCGATAACGCCGACCATCATGTGACAAAAACATTACGCCTGCTTTAGCGAGCGCCCTCTTCGATAAGCGAATAAAACATCAGCAACGCTTATATGATATAGCGGCCACGCCCGACGGGAAAATCAGTCCTGGGTGCAAACCTGGTTGCGTCCGTTCTGCTTCGCCTTGTACAACCGCCGGTCGGCAATAGACTGCAGGTGTTCAAAGTCATAATCGTGGCGCTCATGGGCGCAGCTTACGCCAAACGAGGCGCTGATTTTGAGGGTCTGTCCGGCCTGTAAAAGCAGCTCTTTAGTATTGATGCGGTGCCGAATTCGCTCGGCGACGGCTGCCGCTTCCGGAAGCTTCGTGCCCGGCAGCAGCACGCAGAACTCTTCCCCACCCACGCGCCCGGCAATATCCTCTTCCCGCAGGGAAGAAGCGAGCAGCGCGGCGGCATGCGACAGCACTTTGTCGCCAGCGTAATGCCCGTAGCGATCGTTAATGCCTTTAAAGAAATCGAGATCCATCTGGATAACAGAGAACGGTTTCTCCTGACGCTGGCAGTCCTGCGCCATGCCGTGCGCGATATCGAAGAAAGCACCACGATTATAGAGTCGGGTCAGGGTATCGTAATTTGCCCGCCAGCTCAGCGTTTGCTGCAGCGTCAACATATTGCTGACCAGCCGTCGGATAACCCGCCAGGAGATGAACAACATCAGCGTAAAGAGCAGCCAGAGCAGCGTCAGTACAATGCTGATTCGACCAAATTCCCCCTGCACGCCCTCGCCCAGGGTATGCACTTTGATCAGCACGCCGTCAAAATTCATCAGCTTCGCCCACGTCACAAAGCGGCTGTCCATCCGCAGCTCTCCCTCTTCTCCACTTTCCATGGAGCGCGCAATCTCGGCCTGCTGTTTTGCGTTAAACACCGGCGCCAGCGGCGCGCTGTCAGCCGCGGTGGCAATGAGCGAGAAATGGCTGTCAAACAGCATCACGGTGCCTTCGTAGCGATCGTGAGACAGCTCCTGAAGGAATGCATGCATCCCGCTGACAGGAAAATCCATCGCCAGTACGCCGTACCAGCGCTGATTAAGATCCAGCGGCACCGAGGCTGTAATGATCTGCCCATTTGGGGTGTCTGGATTGTAGGTATGCATCCACTGAAGGCCACGGCCAGGGTTATTTTGCGGCGACTGAGCGCCAAAATAGGGCTGGGCAATGAGCCGATAATAGAGCGACACCAGGCCCGGATCGTTTTCCGGCGGCGTACTGGAAAGAAAGAAACCCGCTCTGGAGGCATAAAACACGCGTCTTTGCAGATCTCGCTTGTCATCGGCAAGCTGCATGATGTAGCTGAACTCCAGCGCCGCCTCCAGCTCCGGATAAAGCCAGCGCTCATCCCGGTCGAGTACGTGACTGTGGCTGACAAACTCGTCAGAAACGCCGTTAATCGGCATTCCGCGATTAAGATCCAGCTTTAATTGCCAGTATGGCTGCGTGCGCTGCACGGCGAAATCCGCCAGCACCTGACGTGAAATATCGGTGGAGATAGGAGACTGCAAGGCATAGTGCATGGCATTGCGATAAAACAGCAGGTTATCAACGCTGTGCTGCAGCTGCCGGTCCAGCGCGGTGGCGATGCTGTCGAGACTGTTGCGCTGGCTAGAAATATAGGCGGATTCCAGCACGGCCACTTCACGCCAGGTCAGTAACGTTGAGCATAGAAACACAACGACAAAACAGAGGTTTACCACCCGCTGCGGTCTTTTATAGCGGCTTAAAAACCGCTCAAATGCATTACCGATCAAGGGGGATTCTCCCTGGCGGGCGACCCGGGCCGCGGTTGTCAGTTCCTTCCGAAAAACCCTGGAAGAATGAAGTCTTTACGGATTTTGCCACCGCAACAGCGCTTTGTCGAAGCTGGCCTGCAGAACAGCGCCTTATCGTATGATAAAAAAACCCGGCATAGCCGGGTTCCGTTAGAACCAGAAACATCACGCCTGCTGATGTTCTCTGGTTTCGGCTGGCGCAAGGTCATCCTCACGAAACGCCTCACGCTTTACGCCGTATCCGTCGTACCAACGGCACTCCACCATGCCACTAGCATAACCCGTCACAATCATGCTCGGACCACCGTTTTTACGCCGGACTTTATCGCTGACCACATAAACCATAGCCGCCTCCGGCATTAGGGGTGAAAACCTCTAAAGGTATAGCCAATGGTCAGCGTTTTTTCCTGGCTAAAAGCACAATTTTCTTTCTAACCTGAATGCGAAGCGCTGCTCCGGAGGTGATTTATGCCATTGACCGCAAGCAGCACAACGCCGCCCGTAATAAAGCCGAGCACCAAATTGGCAAGCGTCGGACCGACAAGCTCCACCACGCCGCCAAACTGCCCCATCCATTGCTCAATCCCGTGGTGAAGCACCGGCACGCCATGCACCAGGATACCGCCGCCCACAAGG
Source organism: Enterobacter sp. Cy-643 (assembly GCF_011752815.1). Taxonomy (GTDB): domain Bacteria; phylum Pseudomonadota; class Gammaproteobacteria; order Enterobacterales; family Enterobacteriaceae; genus Cedecea. The sequence goes on along the minus strand of NZ_VWWV01000001.1, from coordinate 784,899 downwards.
AACATCGCCAGCGTCCCGACTACCGTGAGCGCTTTCATCAGCCACGGCGCGAGAATAAGCAATCCTTTCCCCACCGCCTGAGCCAGCGCCGCGCGTTTATCCGCCAGCCAGTATCCTAAATCGTCAATTTTTACGATCATCCCGACCAGGCCATACACGCCGATGGTCACCAGAATGGCTATCCCGGCGAGGATTAGCACCTGATTTAACAGTGGCGCCTCCGCCACGATGCCGAGCGTAATGGCGACGATTTCCGCCGAAAGAATAAAGTCCGTGCGCACCGCCCCTTTTACCTTATCTTTTTCAAAAGCCATCGGGTCCTGGGCGGCAACGGCCTCCAGCCTCGCCTGTTTTTCCTCCGGGCTTTCTTTGTGCTTTCTCGCCTGCAGGCTGTGCAGCACTTTTTCCACGCCTTCAAAACAGAGAAACGCCCCGCCCACCATCAACAGCGGCGTGATTGCCCAGGGCGCAAAGGCGCTGATAATCAGCGCCAACGGCACCAGGATAAGCTTATTGAGAAACGATCCCTTTGCCACGCTCCAGACGACGGGCAGTTCCCGATTCGCACGCAGGCCAGAAACCTGCTGAGCATTCAGTGAGAGGTCATCGCCCAGGACCCCTGCCGTTTTTTTTGCCGCGAGTTTGCCCATAACGGAAATGTCATCCAGCAGCGTGGCAATGTCGTCGAGCAATGTGAGTAAGCTACTTCCAGCCAAAATATCTGTCCTTATTAATGTCGATACCCAAGAGTATGAAGCAAAATGCGCGCCGCGAAAAATCGCCGCCCTTGTCAATTAAAATTAACATTACATCAACAAGTAAAATGCTCGCTATCCGTCCACTTTTGGCGTTAACTGTCGGCCTGAAATTGGTGTCTGGTGAGGGATTATGCGAGCTCGTTCTGGTCAATTAGTGCCGCTGATTGCGGCGCTGTTTGCGTTGTACATTATTTGGGGTTCAACCTATTTAGCGCTGGCTATCGGGGTGAAAAGCTGGCCGCCGTTTATCCTCGCCGGAACGCGCTTTATGCTTGCTGGCTCGCTGCTGATGGGTATTCTGCTGCTTCGTGGCCACAAGCTGCCAAAACTGCGCCCGACGCTTAATGCCGCCCTGATCGGCGTGCTTCTGTTGGCCGTGGGCAACGGCTGCGTCACGGTGGCCGAGCACCAGCACGTCCCTTCCGGCATTGCCGCCGTGATGGTCGCCACCGTACCGCTGTTCACCCTCTGCTTCAGCCGTCTGTTTGGCATCAAAACGCGCAAACTGGAGTGGCTCGGCATTGCCATTGGTCTCGCGGGTATTGTGCTGCTGAACAGCGGCGGCAATCTCAGCGGTAACCCCTTCGGCGCTGTTTTAATTTTGATTGGCTCCCTGAGCTGGGCGTTTGGGTCGGTTTACGGATCGCGCATCGAACTGCCCGAGGGCATGATGGCCGGCGCGGTGGAAATGCTGGCAGCCGGGATTGTGGCGCTCAGCCTCGCGGCGCTCACCGGCGAACGGCTGACAACGATGCCGGACACCTCCGGCTGGCTGGCGCTGGGCTATCTCGCGCTGTTTGGCTCGATGATCTCCATCAGCGCCTATATGTATCTGATTCGAAATGTCTCCCCGGCGGTGGCCACCAGCTATGCCTACGTCAACCCGGTTGTGGCCGTGCTGCTGGGCACCACCTTTGCGGGGGAAAGCCTGTCGGCGATTGAATGGCTGGCGCTGGGGATCATTATTTTTGCCGTGGTGCTGGTCACGCTGGGTAAATACCTGTTTCCGGCCAAACCGGTGGTTGAGGCGTGTGAAGTAGAAAAATAGCTAGTCCGCGGCCAGCCCCTGCTGGCCGCTGTCGTGTCGCTGATGAATTCCGGTCGCGTTAATTTCCGCGCTACGCCCACCGCTGCAAATCCACTCTTCTAACCGTTCGCACAGCGCCCGATCCTGCATTTTCTCGCGGCCGCGCAGTGCGCATTCCCAGACAATTAAAACTCGCCAGCCCTGCGCCAGCAAAAGCGCTGTGTCTCGCTTATCCCGAACAACGTTGCGGCCTATCTTTTCCATCCAGAACTCGGTGCGGGTGGCCGGGACTTTAAACAGATGGCAGTCGTGATGATGCCAGAAACAGCCGTGGGTGAAGATCACGCTGCGGTATTCATCCACCACAAAATCTGGTTTGCCGGGCAGCGCGGCATCCTGCGTGCGAAAGCTAAACCCGCATTCTGCCAGCAGCCCGGCGAGGCGTTTTTCAATGGCGGTGTCACGCGTGACAATCGCCCGCATGTTTTTACTGCGTATTGCTTGGCTGTGCACATCCGCCATTTCTCTCTCCGCTTAGCGCTTTTTCACCGCTTGTTTAATCACCGGCTCCAGCAGCTTTGCCACTGCGGCAAACGCCGGTACCACTACGGAGTTGCCGAACTGCCGATAGGCCTGGGTGTCGGACACCGGAATGCGGAACGCTTTCCCGTTCGGCGACTCAAACCCCATCAGCCTGGCGCATTCGCGCGGCGTCAGGCGACGCGGCCTGTTCAACTGGTTATCAGGCTGGTTAAAATCAGCTTCGCCCAGCGCCTTATCCCAGCCGCGATCGACCAGAATCTCCGCGCCATCTTTGAAATAACGGGCCGACAGCGTTCTCGCTACGCTTGCCGGGTTCTTCGGGTCAACCAGGCCGTAACCAAAGCCGTTGCCCTTGGCCTGATGCTTCTTCGCGTAGTTATAGAGGTATTTCCACAGCGTTGGGGTCAGCACATATTTCGCGTCAACCTCATCGTCCAGCAGCTCGCCAAAGGTCGGGCGGCGAGCCGGATAGAACTCGCTCAGCGTCGTCAGCGTCACCGTGGAATCCAGATTCAGATCGCGGCGCGTGCCGACCAGCACAATGCGCTCCCGGTGCTGCGGCAGGAAATTCTTACCGTCGACAATTTTAGGGTCGTCACGCCCGGAAACCGCAGCATCGGCTACGTCGTAACCCAGCTCGTCCAGGGTCTGCATGATAATGCGGAACGTATTGCCTTTATCGTGACTCTTCAGGTTCTTAACGTTCTCCAGCACAAAAACCGGGGGACGCTTGGCGGCAATGATCCGCGCCACATCGAAGAACAACGTGCCCTGCGTTTCACAGGCAAAACCGTGCGCGCGCCCAAGGGCATTTTTCTTCGACACGCCAGCCAGCGAAAACGGCTGACAGGGGAAACCGGCCAGCAGCACATCATGATCGGGCAACGTGGACTGGATGTGGGCCGTCGCCTGCTCGTCCGTGACGTCGCCACGGTTGCTGAGCGTCACGTCGCGGATGTCTTCATTGAACTGGTGCTGCGTCGGGTCGCAGTACCAGTTTGCTTTGTAGGTCCTCACCGCGTATTTGTTCCATTCACTGGTAAACACGCACTGGCCGCCGATGGCCTCAAAGCCGCTGCGGATCCCGCCTATCCCGGCGAACAGGTCGATAAAACGAAAAGCATAGCGCCCGTGATGCGCCGGCGGCGACGGCAGCATACTTTGCAGCATCTGCACTTCCACTTCGGTTAAGCCCCGGGGAGCCGACTTGCCGTTATACCAACGATTCAGGGACTCGCGCGTCCAGTCGCCGCCGACCTGGCGCAGGCGCAGGGCAACGGTTTTTTGATCGTAGATTTCCAGTAAACGGCTGACCAGCGCCCTGTCTTCTTCTTGCTGAGTTTGTTTGTGGCGCTGCGCCTGAAGGGAGAGGTGTTCTGCTATCGCGTCAAGATCGTTCATCGTGAACCAAAAATGGGAAAAGGGAGTGAAACTGTATCACTGATTTGACCCAGAAAGAATGAAAACAGCCCGCAGAAATGCGGGCCGGAGGGATTAAGCCTGTGATTTAAAACGCTGCAGAACCTGCTCGTCCACCCGCAGATAGTCGCCTTTCAGCTCGGCGCACAGTTTTGCCATATAGCCGACGAGGAAATCCGCATTGTGCCGCGCCAGCGCGCGCCCGGCTTCGGTTTGCATTGACTCCGGCAGACGCAGAAGCTTTCTCTGAAAATGGTCCACCGAATATAAGGTATCGTCCAGTTCCCGGTGCTCGGCCAGCGGATCGTCGCTGTCAAACAGCGAGCGCCCCAGCGCGCCGGAGACATAAAACACCCGCGCCAGGCCTATCGCCCCCAGCGACTCCAGCCTGTCCGCATCCTGCACCACTTTCGCTTCCAGCGTCTGCGGTGCAATCGCCGCGCTGAAACTGTGGGCCCGCACCGCATGGGCTACATCGTCATACAGCTCGCGGGGAAAGTCCGGGAAGTGCGTGTCCAGAATACGCAGCGTCTCCTGCGCGGCCTGCGTGGAGGCCAGATGGCGCTCCGGATGGTTCTTGGGTAGGTTAACAACGTCGTGGAAATAGCAGGCGGTCAGCACCACCAGCCTGTCCGCCTCCGTCCCGGCCATAATATGCTGGGCGGTTTTCCATACGCGCCGAAAATGCGCCACGTCATGGGCTTTGTCATCCTGCGCCCAGTTCTCAATCAAATAGTTCTCAAACTGCTGCTGCCAGCGGGCTATCGGCATACACGTACTCCCCTTCTCGTGAAAAGCGCCAGTCTGAGTATAACCAGATTTATGACAAGATTATGACTTCCTCGCGGAACACATCCACCACGGCCTGCGCCGTCGCCGCGGCCAGCAGCTTCTCGCGGAAGGATTCATGCATCAGCCTTCGGGCCAAAACTGAGAATATCCGCATATGCTGAGCCTGTTCCTGTTCGCTGAGCGTCAGCATAATCACCAGCCGCACCGCCGCGCCGTCTCCCCAATCCAGCGGATCTGCCAGCCGCAGGACGGAAATACTGCTGCGGGAGATCGCGGCAGACTTACAGTGCGGAATGGCGATGGAAAAGCCCAGCGCGGTGGTAAAGACCGCTTCGCGCTGCCAGATAGCCTGTTCGGCAAGCGTCGCGGAGACCGCCCGCCTCTGCACTTCAAGATTGTCCGTCAGCCGTTTAATCACCTCGTGCTTATCGCTAAGTTTTTCATCCAGAAACACCAGCGCCGGGCTGAACATATCCGTTTCCTCGCCCTTTGGCTCAGCGGCAAGCTTTTTGCACTCAAGTTCATACCAGCGCAGCGCCACATCATCAGGCGCTGCCAGCACAAACCCGTGCCCGGCGCCCAATAAGTATTGTCCCGCCCCCGCGGCAAACAGCGGCCTGGTCGAGGCCAGGCACAATAGCGGCGTCGCCAACGCCCGGGCGAGGATGACAGTATGGGATGTTTCGCCGCCTGTCGGCATCACAATTCCCCGCAGAAATGGCCCTCGCAGCATGAGCAGCTGACCCGGCGTCAGCACGCCATCGCCAATCACCAGCGCGTCTTTATCCAGCCGGGGCAGCCCCAGCCGCGGGTCGCCGGTCAGTTCGGCCGCAATGCGTAGCCCCAGGTCAAAAATATCCAATTCCCGCTGGCGCAGGTATTCACTGTCGCTTTGCCGGAAAGGCTCCCGCAGTACGTCCACCGCTTTTGCCAGCGCGGCCAGGGTATTGCGGGCGTCATGCTCGTCCAGCAGGCACTCTTCAACGGTTTCATCTTCCAGCAGCTGACGTTGCGCATCCAGAATCTGCGCCACCTCATCCGCTTGCTGGCTGATTTCTTCCCGTAAACGCTGCCGCGCAGCCTGCAGGGCGACGTTCAGCCGCTGTTGCTGCAGGGGAAAAGGTTCCTCATCGTGCCGCAGCGCCATCGCGTGGAGATCGATCTGCTCAACAAAAACGGCCCGTGCCAGCGCCACCCCTGGACTAACGCCCTTCCCCTGCCAGACAGGGGATGCGCTTCGGGACAGGAACACCGGCAGCGGTTGCGCCTCTTCAACGGCAGCCGCCAGCGGCGAGTCACTCTGCGTGAATTCATGTTCAATAAAATGGCCGAGCGCCTGCCGGGCTATCTGCTCGTCCGGCCCTTCTATCAGTAGCTGGCACTCATCGCCCCCGGCCACATCCACGCCAACCAGGGCCAGGACGCTCTTGGCATCACCCCGGCGGGATTTAGTCTGGTTCACTAACGTCACCGAGGACATAAAGCGGGAAGCCTGCCGTTCAAGGGCGCTGGCTGGCCTGGCGTGCAGCCCGTTCACCAGCGGGCAACGAAATAACACTGTCTGCATATGGATAGCGCCTTATTCAAATGAACGAATGAGCCAGGAAACCGGCGTGCCTGCTGCTATGGAGTCCGTTGGCGTGGCCGGTATTTCCGCCAGCGTGACCTGCTGCAACGTCCCGTTTGCCGTTGGGGGAAGGTTGTCCAGTGCCGTCAGGCCTGGGTTCCAGCCCCTGAGCACTAACGCCTCTGCGTTTTGTGCTTTTTTCAGGGTGCTGAAATGCAGGGCGCTCTCCCAGCGCAATACGCTGAAGTGCGGTGGGAAGATTTTTCCGTGGGGATTGGTGCGAAACCGCGACCAGCCAGAGTCCAGGTAGCCTGATGCCGGGGTGCGCCACTGCTCGACGGCCTGCCAGAACGCCGGACTTTGCCCGTTGTCCATTGGCATAACGGCAAAATGAAAGGCGTGGCGGCCAGGTATTTGTGAGTCGGGGGAAGGCAGAATCATGCCGGATGCCCGCCCGGGCCGCCATTCGAGCGCGGGCCTCCCCAGCCAGCCCACGCTGCGGAACAGGGTAATCGCCAGCGTATCCGGCTGCCCAACGGGAATTTCGTACTCCCGCAGCCCGGCGGTCACCACGCCAAGACCGCGCTGCGCGTGATGCATCATCACCAGGCTCTGCATTGGCCACAGCGAGGCGGGCGCTTCCGTCCAGCTTTCCTGCTGCCAGACCTCAAGCGCGCGAGGCACATTTTCACGTTCGATCAGGCCAAAAGGCTGATCGGCAAAATGGGTCGCCTGGCGTACGCCTGTCGGCAGTTCAATCTGCAAACGGTGGTCGCGCAGCGTGTTGTTAACTTCAACCGCAACATCCAGCCAGGCGCTATCGTGCGGCAGGGAAATTGTCATCACCGCGTCCAGCCGGGCATCAGTCCGCCTGGCCTGGCGTGCATCGGCATCAGCCGGGGCAGGAATGTGCAGCGTTAGCTGCAGGGTGTCTTTGAGCACGCCGCGCGTAAGCATGGCCTGCTGCAGGCAGCCTTCGCTGCTCATCTTCCAGTCAGTCGCCGGGGGCGAATAGTTATAGTTGTCTCCGGCATCTTCGCCGTCGACCAGCCGCAGAATGTGCGGGTAGACTTCGCCCGTGCGTTTATCGGTCAGCGTGAGCTCTCCGGCGTTGTTTTCCAGCCGCAGCCAGGCGTTTTCCAGGCAATCGCTCTCCCTCGCAGCGATATCGAACCCGGCGGCGTTTCCTTCCTGTAAGTAAAAGGTTTGATACCCGCAGGCCGGCAGCGCCTTTGCCTCCAGCAAAATATGGCATTTACGATACCAGGTGGTTGTGGTGCTGTTGGAGAGCTCCTGCACCACCAGCGACATGTCCTGCGGCTCTTCGTGCAACAGCTGCCAGCGGCACGGATTGCCCTCGCCATCCACGATGCGGAAGTCCTCTTCCGGGGTATAAAGCGTGAGGCTCACCTGCGTATCACGCCGCGCGGGCAGCGGGTTAAAGACCACAATTTTTTTCCCGTGCTGGCTCGCCTCAATCCCTTCCACAAGCATTTTCATGTTCAGGTCAAACAACTGTTCGGCGCTCTCTTTGCCGGACTGCAAACGCCCCTTCACCATTTGGTTAACCCGGTCTGAATTACAGCCGCCAATGCTATCGTGGGCGTGAGATTTCATCGCTTCCCGCCAGATGTGCTCCACCGCCTGTTGCGGGTAAGGCAGCCCGAGCCGCCAGTTGATCGCCAGCAAGGGCTCCAGCGTCTGGCTGACAAACTGTTCCAGCGAGGCATTAAGCTGCTTGATGTCCATTCGGGTAGAAAAAATACCGCGATGAATACGCATGTATTTAGGGCTGAGTAGCTCGCCACGCAAGAGAGGCAGAGTGCGTGCGCTCTCTCGCAGGCCGGCGAAGAAATCGCTAAAGCTGCTGCGCCTGAAATGATATTCGCTCTGGCTGGCGTTCAGTTTTTCCAGCGCATCAGGCACCGCATATTCGAACGGCGACTGATCGTTACCGTTGGGGAGCAGCAGATGATTCGTGGCGGAAAAGCGCCCCTGTTTTTCCAGGATCTGCGGTAATTTCTCAGCCAGCGCCTGCGATACCGTGGGCAGCCACTTCGCGCAGCCGTAGCCCCAGGGAAGCACGGCGGTGAGCACCTGCTGTCCGCCCTGCGCCTGCCAGTTAAATTCGCTGGTCGGCGCATCATGTTCGCTCCACCCGCGCCAGAGCACCGCGCTGTCGATGGCGAACTCGCTCAGAAACATCGGTAGCTGCGCACTTTGCCCGAAAGAGTCAGGCACATAGCCCACCGGCATATAGCTCCCCCAGACGTTGCAATCCGCCAGCCCAAGCAGCAAATTGCGGGTTATCGACTCCGCACCGACGACCAGGAAGTCGCTTTGTGTGTACCACGGGCCAATCAGTACCCGCCCGTCGGTAATCAATTTTTGCAGGCGCGCCCGGTGGTCTGGCGCCACCTGTAAAAAATCCTCCAGCATCACCGTCTGTCCATCTAAAATAAACGGCCCCAGCGTTTTGTCCTGCTCCAGCCGGGTGATTAAATCCAGCATAAAATAATAGAGCACGGCTTTTGAGTCGTTCTCGGTGAAATACCACTCTCTGTCCCAGTGCGTGTGCTGAATTAAATGCACAGTTTTCATAACGTCACCTTATTGGCGGCTGATGAGTAAAATTTAAGGCGTAGCTATTCCCGGCATGAAATACCGCGAAAGCACAACGCATACAGCCTGAAATAAATTACCCGGGCGACTAGCGCCCTACTTTAAATTTAGGCACGGCTGCCGCAGGTTTATTTTCAACGGCAGTTTCACCCCGAAATACTAATAACGATCCCACGGCAATAATCCCTGCCCCGGCGGCAATAGACAGCACATAAATGGGCCACTTATCCACCGCCAGCCAGCCGTAAAAACCTGAAATCGGCGCATGGTTTACCGCCCCCAGGCCGACGGCCAGCGCTGCCCCGGTGGCTGAACCCACCACGTTGATGACGATAATTTTGGGATTTGCCAGCGCGAAGGGAATGGCCCCTTCGGACACGCCAATCAGGCCCATCAGCGTCGAAGCCTTGCCCGCCTCGCGCAGTGAAGCCGGGAAGCGTTTAGCCCAGATGAGCGTGGCGACGCCGAGACCAATCGGCGGGACGATAATCGCCACCTGTGCCGCCGTGTTAGGGTCGTAAATCCCGGAGGCCAGCAGCGCCATCGCGGTGGTTACCGCCGCCTTGTTCACCGGACCGCCCAGGTCAAAGCCCACCATCCCGCCCACAACGGCAGCCAGGATGATTTTGTTGGTGCCGGACATCGCCAGCAGCCAGGTTTCCATCCCGTGGTTCAGCGCCGCCAGCGGGCCGCCGATAATAAACGCCATCACCATGCAGGTCAGCAGCGTGCCGCCCACCGGCAGGATAAAAATAGGCCCGGCCGAGGCCAGCGCAGCAGGCAGTTTGACCCAGGTCGCCAGCGCCCGCACGATATAGCCCGCAACAAAACCAGCGGCGAGCGCCCCAAGAAACCCGGTCCCCAGACTGCTGGCCAGTAGCCCGCCCACCATCCCCGGCGCCAGGCCTGGCTTATTGGCGATGGCGAAGCTGATATACCCGGCGACCACCGGCAGCATCAGCGACAGCGCCAGGCCGCCAAACCCGTCGAATTTATGCAGCATCTGCACAATGATGCTCGTCGCCTGGGCGTGGCTGGCATCCCAGATATTCTCGATGCCGTAGAGCGAGGCGCCGATGCGCGAAATGCCCATGATCACCGCCCCGGCAATGACAAACGGCAGCATCCATGACACCCCGGTCATAATGGCATTTTTGACCTCTTTGCCGGTCGACATCCCCGCCTCAGCCCTGAATTTAGCCATGTGCTATCTCCGCCTCTATCGCCTCAAACACGGCCTCGCCAAACTTGATAGGATCGGCCACGCTGCACTCCAGTTTCATCATGCCGTCAAAACGTTCTTTGCCGGTAATCGCCACATCAGCGGCGAGAATAACCGCGTCGGCCCGGGCAAGATCGTCGGCGGTAATTTCGTTTTCAACACCCATGCTGCCCTGCGTTTCGACTTTCACTTCATGCCCACGCTGCTGACCCACCAGGGCCAGGGCCTCCGCAGCCATGTAGGTATGGGCGACGCCCGTAGGGCAAGCTGCAACACAAACGATATACATAACAACTCCTTATCTGGCTGAAGAACGGCAATAAAAAAAGCACAATGGCTGAAAAGCGCATTGTGCTTTGGGAACGAACAGCGGCCAGCATCGCGGCGTCTCCGGCATCACCACCGGCGTGAAGGCACATCATCAGCTGATGCAGGCTGGAAATACGGCACAGGAACGAAAGTTCATAGCGTTTACGAACGGCCAGACGGCGCGGACGCGCAGCGGTATGTTCTTTTTTTAAGAATGGAGAATGTGAATAGCGAAGTGAATGATATAGATCGCCTGCGCTACGCCAGAGCCGGGACCAATTTACGGCACAAACGTTATCCAGCGAATCAGAATAAACGGCGTCGTCTTTTTCCAGTTCGCTCACGCTATTAAACCAGCAGCTATTATTCAACCAAACGCGCGCCCTGCTGCCGAACATCGACAACATAGTGCGAACAAACGTTATGATTCGAACAATATACATATGCATAGTTTTCCCCATAAATCCTCCCGCAGTGTAGACAGTTCGAAAAATAACAAACGTGACTTTACGCACAGTTATATAAATACGATAAACCCTCTTTTTTAATGAGGAATAAATAGCATTGCAGCGCAGAGAAAAATTAAATGATGCCAGGCAAGAACATGAACTAAATAAAGTGGCTTCAGCGGGAGTTTTAAAGCGGGAAGGTATACAGCCTGAGCCACGCAAAGGCAGGTGGCTCATCGGGCAATCTGGTTTCAACGCATTCGGTTTTCCCTGGCGCGAACAGGATAAGCACGCGGCCTTGTATACCACGCTATCCAGCCCAGTACCGCCGCCACGGAGCCTAGCACCAGCAGCCCCATCAGCGCCCCGAGGAGTTTACCGCTGAAGGTGCCTAAATCGCCGCTGGTCACCCCGCTGACGACCCAAAAATAACGCACCATCGCCCAAACGATGTACAAACAAAAAGCATAAAACAGCCACAGCGCAATTTTGCCGCCGGGGCTGCGAGTTGGTTTCGCATCCATAACGTTCGACCTAACTTTTCAACTGAATCAAAAACGGGTTGTCGACGGCAGTTCCCCCGCCGTCTTAATGTGATTTTTATCACACTAACGCAGCAGATGAACCGCTATAAGCGTTAAATTTTGTTTCAAATCAAAGCACGAGGGGCAAAAACCGGCTTTGCCCGCAAGATTTGATTTAGCTTAAGGAAAATATTAATGGTGACGATATCTCTCGCCTAAACAAGAATCGGGCACAAATCCTCCCCTCACCCCGGCCCTCTCCCCAAAGGGGCGAGGGAGAAAACAGCAGGTCAGAACAGTACGTAATCTCTTCCCTCTCCCTTCCTGGAGTACTCAATTTGTTCCCTCTCCCTTCCAGGGAGAGGGCCAGGGTGAGGGTCAAAAACAAGAGGACCGGGTTTCGGGGAAATGACGGCGATCCCCCAGCCGTTTACAAGTTAGAAAAAAACACAACTCAGGGAGTGAGATAAAAATACCCTTTATTCTCCTCCCTCAATATTCCCTCACTGAAATATAAACGAACACATTTAATTTCCACTCGCGGGTTGACAATGGTACTGCTCATGGGTAGATTTCACGAGCCGAAGTTGCGGCCTTTCCTAACCTGACATAAGAGACTAATGGATACTGAATTTAGTAGCTGCCCGAACATGGCCTTAATGGCGGTTCGGGAAAGTAAACATGAAATCGATTGTGATCACTTCTTCGTTTTGGTGTGTCTCGCCGGAGCCTGATGCTCTCGTGTTGTCCCACCTCGACCAGGGTTTTCACGGTCCCGAGGTGTGTTATGAACTTCAAATCTACCCTTTTTCCTGGTGTCAAAACAGTGACATCAACGCTGCGTGTCCGGCCGCCCCGCGATCGGGTGTTGTCCGCACGCAAAAAACAGTCAAACTCAATTTTCTCTTCGAAAATCAGTGAGTTGAATCAACGTATCACTAACTGGCGTGTCAGTCCTGTCACCGGCCAGCTGGAGCGTCGTTGCAGCTTCTCTGATGGCGAAGACCCACAAAGTCGACCCTTCGTAGCCTGATTCAGCCGTTACGCCGTCGGGCGAGTCTGCGCGCTATGCCGCAGCCCGCTTCCGTGCGCCAGGCTGAGTTACGTCACTGCTGGTACCTGTTTATTCGCTGATGCCTTCCGGCATATTTATCAGCGGGAATAAACATGTCCAAAGAAAATAAAATATAAATTTCTCACCTGTTTATTTTTAATAAATAAATAGCGAGAAACCCTGTGCGAAATTAATTTAAAACCGATCGTTCATACCGTATCGGGCTATTTTCGGCTGCCCTTAATCTGGCATTCACCGTAAAACAGCCCGCTGCCGTCCGGCGACAGGAGCACCACCATGACTGTACAAACCAAGAACCGTAATAAAAAAAGCACGCTGTCTATGCGTGCCGCCCAGGAAGCCAAAAACGGCATCGCAGAAACCCTGGTCAACCTGAACACCACCCGGGAAGGGCTGCAGGAAGCCCACGCCAGCGCCCGGCTGGAGCGGGATGGCCTGAACGAAGTTGCCCATGACAAGCCGCCTCACGCGCTGGTTCAGTTGCTGATGGCATTTAACAACCCGTTTATCTATGTGCTCGGCATTCTCGCCGGGATCAGCTTCTTTACCGATTACTGGCTGCCCACCAGCCACGGCGAAGACGGTGACCTGACGACGGTGATTATCATCGGCACCATGGTGGCGCTTAGCGGCCTGGTGCGTTTCTGGCAGGAACACCGTTCGGCGAAGTCTGCCGAGGCGCTGAAAGCAATGGTTCGCACCACCGCCACGGTTGTGCGTCGTGAACACGCGGGGCAAAAAGGAACCCCGCGTGAAATTCCGATGCGCGAACTGGTCGTGGGCGACATCGTGCAGCTCTATGCGGGGGACATGATCCCGGCAGACGTGCGCCTCATTGAGTCCCGTGACCTGTTTATCAGCCAGGCCGTGCTGACCGGTGAAGCGCTGCCGATTGAGAAATACGACACCCTGGGCGACGTGGCGCAAAAGTCCGCACACGATAAGGCTGTCGACAGCGAAAACCTGCTGGATATCCCGAACATCTGCTTTATGGGCACCAACGTAGTCAGCGGTACCGCGCAGGCGGTGGTGGTGGCGACCGGGCCACGGACTTACTTTGGCTCACTGGCTAAAGCGATTGTCGGCAGCCGCGCACAAACGGCCTTCGACCGCGGCGTGAACAGCGTCAGCTGGCTGCTGATCCGCTTTATGCTGGTGATGGTGCCGGTGGTGTTTCTGATTAACGGCCTGCTGAAAGGCGAATGGTGGGATGCCCTGCTGTTTGCCCTGGCGGTCGCCGTGGGGTTAACGCCTGAAATGCTGCCGATGATCGTCAGCGCCAACCTCGCCAAAGGCGCGGTGGCTATGGCGAAGCGTAAAGTGGTGGTTAAGCGCCTGAACGCTATTCAGAACCTGGGCGCAATGGACGTGCTGTGCACCGACAAAACCGGGACGCTGACGCAGGATAAGATCATCCTCGAGCACCACGTGGGCACCAACGGCCAGAAAAACGAGTCCGTGCTGGGGCTGGCCTGGCTGAACAGCTACCACCAAAGCGGCATCAAAAACCTGATGGATCAGGCAGTCATTTACTTCTCTGACAATGAGCCCAACTTCGTCAAGCCGCAGGGCTACAGCAAAGTTGACGAGATGCCGTTTGATTTCGTCCGCCGCCGCCTGTCGATTGTGGTGAAAGACAGCCAGAGCAATCACCTGCTGGTGTGCAAAGGCGCCGTGGAAGAGATGCTGAGCATTGCCACCCACATGGAAGAGAACGGTAAGGTGGTCGCGCTGGATAATCAGCGTCGTGACGCGATGCTGGCAATGACCAATGACTACAACAAAGATGGTTTCCGCGTGCTGGTGGTGGCCACTCGCGATATTCCTAAAGCCGAGGCGAAAAAACAGTACGGCACCGACGATGAGCATGACCTGATTATCCGCGGCTTCCTCACCTTCCTCGATCCACCGAAGGAGAGCGCGGGCCCGGCGATCGCCGCCCTGATGGACATTGGCGTGGCGGTAAAAGTGCTGACCGGCGATAACGCCATCGTCACCACCCGCATCTGCCGCCAGGTCGGGCTGGAGCCGGGCGAGCCGGTACTCGGCCCGCAGATTGAGCAACTGAGCGACGCCTCCCTCCAGCAGCTGGTGGAAGAGCGCACCGTGTTTGCCAAGCTGACGCCGCTGCAAAAATCTCGCGTGCTGAAGGCGTTGCAGGCCAATGGCCATACCGTGGGCTTCCTGGGCGACGGGATTAACGATGCCCCTGCCCTGCGCGATGCCGACGTCGGTATCTCGGTCGACAGCGGCACCGATATCGCCAAGGAATCCGCCGACATCATCCTGCTGGAAAAGAGCCTGATGGTGCTGGAAGAAGGCGTGATCAAAGGCCGCGAGACCTTTGGCAACATCATGAAGTACCTGAACATGACCGCCAGCTCCAACTTCGGCAACGTGTTCTCGGTGCTGGTCGCCAGCGCATTCATCCCGTTCCTGCCGATGCTTGCGATCCAGCTGCTGCTGCAAAACCTGATGTACGACATCTCCCAGCTCGCGCTACCGTGGGACAAAACGGACAAAGAGTTCCTGAGCAAGCCGCGCAAGTGGGATGCCAAAAACATTGGTCGCTTCATGGTCTGGATTGGTCCGACGTCGTCCATTTTTGACATGACCACCTTCGCGCTGATGTGGTTTGTGTTCAGCGCCAACAGCGAGCACATGCAGACCCTGTTCCAGTCCGGCTGGTTCGTTGAAGGCCTGCTGTCGCAGACGCTGGTGGTGCACATGCTGCGTACCCAGAAAATTCCGTTCATTCAGAGCACCGCCGCCTGGCCGGTACTCATGATGACCGGGCTGATTATGGCGATTGGGATTTACGTGCCGTTCTCTCCGCTCGGGCCGTTGGTTGGGCTGCAGGCGCTGCCGTGGCAGTACTTCCCGTGGCTGGTGGCTACCCTGCTCGCCTACTGCTGCGTGGCTCAGGGCATGAAAACGTTCTACATGCGTCGCTTCAAGCAGTGGCACTAACGCTGCGTTAAGTACGGTAATAAAGCGCCGTTTCGGCGGCGCTTTAAACGACAGGCAACACAAGCTGGAAAGCATTATGGAAAAGCAATCTTCCATTATTTTCCTGATTAAAAATAAGACCATCGCACTGGTTGTCTTATTTTTAATGAAAATAACCCGCACCCTTCGCGTCCGCGCCCTGGCCTGGTTCGCCGGAGGGAAAATCAACTATCGACACGCGAAAGCGTTACTGAACCTCGCCAGCGCCATACATCGTTTTTCGATCAGGTTACTGCGTTTTGTTACACCACCCGCCCTGAAGAGGGGGAATTGAATATGTCCGGAACTACTCTGTTAATTAACCTGGCTGGCGCCATCGCTTTGCTGCTCTGGGGCAGCCATATGATCTCTACTGCGCTGCAGCGCGGCTTCGGCACGCCGCTGCGTAACTGGATGGGACGTCACCTGACCAACCGCTGGACGGCTCTGCTCGCCGGGATCGGCATTACCGGCGTTCTGCAAAGCAGCACCGCGGTAAGCATGATGGCGACGTCGTTTACCGCCGCCGGGACGCTGAGCCTTGCCCCTGCCCTGGCGGTAATGCTCGGCGCCAACATCGGCTCCACGCTGGTGGTACAGCTGATGAGCTTTAACATGGAAATGGCCATCCCGCTGCTTCTGCTGGCCGGGTTCGTGGTCTTTAAGCTGCGCGACCATTCCAACTTTGAGAGCGTGGGCTGCGCCCTGATTGGTCTCGGCCTGATGCTGCTTGCCCTGCATTTACTGAGCGGCACGCTGGCGGAAATCGAAGTCACGCCGGTGTTTCACGCCGTGATGCAGGGGCTGCAGGGGGACATATTAATTGCCCTGCTGGTAGCCGCGATCCTCACCCTGCTGTGCCACTCCAGCGTGGCGATCATTTTGCTGATCGCTTCCCTCGCCGCCACCGGCGCGATGGGGCCAGAAACAGCGCTGATCCTGGTCATGGGGGCTAATATCGGCGGCGCGCTTCCGCCGGTGCTGAACGCGGGCTCCGCCGTGGCTCGCCGCCTGCCGGTGGGCAACCTGATTGTCCGGCTGGTCGGCTGTGCGCTGGGGCTGCTAATGCTCCCGCTGCTGACGGATCTCGCGCAGAAGTCCGGGCTGAGCACACCTCAGCTGGTGGTGTGGTTCCACACGATGTTTAGCGCCGTGCTCGCGCTGCTGTTTATCGGCCTGACCGCGCCGATGGCTCGCTTCCTGGAACGCGTGTTCCCGGAAGAAGAGCGCGTGGGCGACCCAGGAATGCCGATGTATCTGGACGATGCCGGCCTCGAAGTGGCTTACATCGGCCTGTCTAACTCAGTCCGCGAATCGCTGCGCGCCGCCGACATGCTGACCATCATGCTGGATCGCCTGCTGGTGCTGTTTGTCACCCAGGAAAAGCAGGCCGCCGATGAGATTCGCCAACTTGATCAGTCGGTGGATCTGCTCAGCGCGGCGGTGCGTGCTTACCTGGCCGATATCAGCCATGACGGGCTGAATGACGCGGATGCCGATCGCGCCCAGGAGATCCTGATGTTCATCATCAACTTCGAGCATGCGGGGGACATTCTTTCCAGCAATCTGACCCAGTTAGCTACGCGCCGCGCGCGCCGGGGAGAACTGTTCAGCGACTTTGAATTACACAATATTCGCCTGCTGCACGCGGAGATCCTCACCAGCCTGCGTCTCGGCATCGCCGCGTTTATGCGTGAAGATTTATCCGCTGCCCATCAGCTGGTGCAGCGCAAGGAAACCATTCGTCAGCTCGAGGCATCCGCCAGCCGCGAGCACTTTAAAAAACTGCGAGAGGACAAAAATGCCTGGGCGGAATCCGGCGACATTTTCCAGCGAGTGCTACGGGACTACCGCCGCGTACATCACCACATCGCGGCCGTGGCCTACCCGGTGATTGACCGTCTGGGCGATAAGTCGCTGCGCTTTATCGAAACGCCGCCGGACGCTTAAAAAACAATAACCGCCGTAAGGTGGACGAAGCATCTTTTCAAGGAAAGCAACGTTAAGGTACAGAAAAGTGAGAGTTTTAATCTGCGCAGGTCGGTTTTATGCCGATACCCACACCCTCACCCGCGTGCTGGATTTGTATGCCAGCACGCAGACAATGAATGTGCTGATCCACGGGGGACATCAGTCGCTCGGCGGCGCCATTGAAACCTGGGCACGCGGCACCGACGTGCACGTCATTCGCTACCCGGCCAACTGGGCGCTGCACGGCAAATACGCGGAAACCCGCCGCAATCTGTTTATGTTGGAGGACAGCCGCCCTGACGTGCTGCTGGCTTTCCCTGGAGGAGAAGATACGGCGGAGTGCGTGAAAATGGCGCGCAGTTCCGGCGTGAAGGTAATAGAGATTTAATCCACCCGGGCTGCGGCAGAGGAATGTTACCGCAGCCCGTTTTTTAGGCCAACGCAGGCGCCAGGTTAACGTCTTTCAGGAATTCGGTAATGCGCGGGTTTTCTCCGCTGCGCAGCGCCTGAGGGGAGTCATCGCAAACGACTCGCCCTTTTTCCATAAACACGATTCTGTCCGACACGCTGAACGCAAAGTTCATCTCGTGGGTGACGATCACCATTGTGATACCCTCCTCCGCCAGGTTCTCAATCACCTGCAGCACCTCATTCACCTTTTCAGGATCCAGCGCCGAGGTCGGCTCATCAAACAGCATGATTTGCGGACGCATCATTAAAGCCCGGGCGATAGCGACCCTCTGTTGCTGCCCGCCGGAAAGCTGGTGCGGGTATTTGTGGGCGTGCTCGAGCATGCCGACTTTACGCAGCAATACGCAGGCCTCGCGCTTCAGCTCTGCATCCGTCGCCAGGCGATGGTAGTGCGGGGCCAGCATCAGGTTTTTCATCACCGTTAAGTGCGGGAACAGGTTAAAGCCCTGGAACACCATGCCGATGTTCAGCCGGTGCGCGGCGTTTTCCACGTACTGCGGCTTCTGGGCCCCGTGTTTTTCCAGGCGAATAAACGGCTGGCCGTTAATCAGGATCTCGCCGTTATCCAGCTGTTCGAGGCCGTTCAGCAGGCGGATAAGTGTGGTTTTGCCGGAGCCAGACGGGCCAATAACAGACACCACTTCGCCGGGTTTAATATCCAGGTTCACTGCGCCAAGCACTTCCACGTTGTTATACGCTTTGTGCAGCTTGTGGGCCTGCAGGGCGGGAATATCCGCAGCCAGCGCCGGGCGAGCAACCTGCCCGCTTTCCTGTGCCGCCATCGCTTCCAGTTCGGCTTCCGGCAGGCGTGCGGTTTTGCGCTGGGTGACATCCAGCCGTTTTTCCAGCAGCTTCAGCAGGAAATCAAAAACGGTCACGATAAACACATAATAGAAAGCCACCGCCGCCATGGTCTCCATCACCAGGAAGTTTTGCGAGTAAAGCCGCTGCCCAACCATCAGGATCTCGGTCAGTGAAATCACCGAAACCAGCGAGCTAAGCTTCACGATGGAGATGTATTCGTTCGCCAGCGACGGCAGCGCCACCCGCAGCGCCTGCGGCACGATAACCAGCCACTGAATACCGGCGTAGCGCAGCCCCAGGGCATGGGCGGCCTCACGCTGCCCGCGCGGGATAGCCAGCAGGCCACCGCGGTGAATCTCGGCAATGTAGGCCGTTTCACTCAGCACCAGCGCGATAAGCCCGGCCCAGAACGGGTCGCTTAACAAGGCCGAGCTGCCGGGCAGCGCCTGAGGCAGGTTGTAGACAAAAATCAGCAGCACCAGCAGCGGCAGGCTGCGAAACAGCCAGATATAAGCCCGCGCCGGTAAAGAGAGCCAGGGAGACGCCGCCTGTTTGCCCAGCGCCAGAAGAAAGCCAAACCCAATGCTGATGACCCAGCTCAGCAGGCTCAGCTTAATCACGGTCCAGGTTGCCTGCCAAAAATCAGCGTTGCTAAACAGGCTGAATAAATAGTTCCAGTCAAACGACATATCTGTACTCCCTGGCGGTAATGATTACAAACTGCTGGCCTGAATTTCGGCTTCGGACGGCTCCGCCAGGTGATACTTTTTCACTAAGGCCGAGTACTTGCCGCTGGCTTTAAAGGCCGCAATGCCGTCGTTCAGCGCTTTTTTCAGCTCCGGGTTGGTTTTACTTACCCCAAGCCCCACCAGCACCGGGTACAGCAGCTCAGTTGAGGTCACCGCCAGCCGCCCTTTCATTTTGTCCACCACCTGACTTGCCACGGCGGCATCGGTCATCTGCACTTCAACCGCGTGGGAAAGCAGCGCCTGGGTTGTCTGCGGGTCGGTTGAGAATTCGCTGACCGTAATCGGCTTCAGCCCCTGCTTCACGCAGTAATCCGCCGACAGGGTGTGCAGTTTTTCCAGCCAGTAAGTGCCCTGCATCGACCCGACTTTATGCCCGCAAAGCTCTTCCGGCTTGGTTGGCTTGAAGCTGGCATTGCTCAGCGTCAGCAGCGACTCGCCGGTTTTCAGGTAAGGCACCATGTCGATCACCTTCTGGCGCTCCGGGGTGATAAACAGCGCGGAAGCAATCAGCTCGAAGCGTTTCGCCTGCAGGCCGGGGATCAGGCTGGTGAAGCGGGTATCCACGTAATTGGGCTGCAGCTTCATCGCTTCGGCCACGCCGTTGATAAATTCAATATCGAAGCCCGCCGGGGTTTTGCCGTCGAGGTATTCGTAAGGCGGGAAAGTAATGTCGCTGCCTACCGTAAGCTGACCGGGGGTCATCACGGCAGCCTGAGCCCCGCCGCTGAGCAGTAAAGGCAGCGCCGCCGCCATGCAGGTAAATAACGCCTTGCTGTGTGAGGATGTAAACATGCGATGACTCCAGTGCAGGTGGTTAATCATTTTTATGGATGCCTAAACGGCGGCACCTGAAACAACGTATGATTTTCGCGCCGGGGAATACCTTGCAATATATTCGCCAGAACGATAATCACTCGATGAGCGTTTGCGATGAAGCCATGCTGCAGGAGAAGCGCGTCGGGATAAAGGACGAAAAATATGCCTTACCTCTATAAAAAATTGTTTTAATGCAAAGACGTTTTTTTTGCACCAGCGAAGCGCAAAACATTAATTCCCCAAAAGAAAGCCAATAAAGACATATTTCAGGCAGATAATTAAACATTTAAATATTCACCCGCACCAAAAAAGTGCAGTTTGATTTTTTCTTGCCACTTTTTGGGGATAATTCGTGGCCAATAAAAATAAAAATATTTTTTCAGGGCATGATTTTTACCCTTTGTGTCTACCACTACGGCATCTGGCACAGGCCTTGCTACGGATGGACTGTATAGCCTGAAACTCTCTTCCAGGCGGCATTGACAATAAAAAAGTGGGGTTAGCGCCATGACACATTTCACGCTCAAGCAGCTCAAGTACTTTGTTACCGTCGTGGAGGCGCAGAGCATCGCTGAAGCTTCAAGGCAGCTGCATATCGCCCAGCCTTCCGTCTCCATTGCCATCAAAAACCTGGAAGACACCTTTGAGCAGCAATTTTTTATTCGCCATCACGCGCAGGGCGTTTCGCTCACCCCCGGCGGGCTGCGGTTCTATGAAAAAGCCCGCGAACTGCTGCGGCTTTCATACCAGTTTGAGCAAAATGCCAAAGCAGATAACGATCTGGTTTCCGGCACCATCGCCATCGGCTGCTTCGAATCCGCGGCCCCGCTTTATTTGCCGCGCCTTATCGCCGGGTTTCAAAAGCTTTACCCTGAAATTACCCTTCGGCTGTACGACGGCGAGCAAAATGAGCTGACTCACGGGCTGCACCGCGGGCGCTTCGACCTTGCCTTTATGTACAATCTGGAGTTAGAGCCCGCGCTGCACACCGAAAAACTGAACGCCCCGCAGAAGCCTTACGCTCTGCTGCCAGAGGGCCATCCTCTGGCGGAGAAAGGGGCCGTGACGCTCGAAGAACTCAGCCGTGAACCGATGATCCTGCTGGACGTGATTCCCAGCAAAAGCTACTTCATGAATATTTTCACCGACAAAGGCCTGCACCCGGCAGTGGCCTGGAGTTCGCCGTCGATTGAAATGGTGCGCTGCATGGTCGGCCAGGGTATGGGATTTTCGGTGCTGGTGACCCGCCCCTGCACCGACGTAACCTATGACGGCCAGCGCGTTAAGCAGGTGGAAATCATTGATGATATGGCGGCGTCCACGCTGGTGATGGCTTATTTACGCAACAATGAACCAACCCGCCCGACGCGTTTATTTATGGATTACTGCCGCGCCTTTGAGCTGATGCCGGAAGCGCTGGCAGAAGATTAAACAAAGCGTTATTCACAGCCCTAAAATACAGGAAATTCATAGCCTGTACGTGGAGGCTACTTTATTTATGCCTTATCCCTAGATTTATAATATTTTACGGAATGTCTGCCGCTTAATAACCTTGTGCCATCGCGAAGCTGCGCTAAATCTTATTTCCCCGGCACCAAGGAAACAGACATGACCGAAATAAAAACACAGACAGATACCCTTGTGATTGGCGCCGGCCAGGCCGGGGTCGCCATGAGCGAGCACCTGACGCGCCTCGGCATTCCCCATCTGGTGCTGGAGAAAAACCGCATTGCCGAAGCCTGGCGCAGCGGCCGCTGGGATTCGCTGGTCGCCAACGGTCCGGCCTGGCACGACCGCTTCCCTGGGCTCGAATTTAATACCGCCAACCCCGACAGCTTTATCCCCAAAGACGAGGTGGCGAACTACTTCGAAGACTACGCCCGTAAATTTGAAGCGCCGGTAAAAACGGGCGTGGAAGTCAAAAGCGTGACGCGCAATCACGGCAGGCCGGGTTTCACGGTGGAAACCAGCGACGGCATTGTCGAAGCCAGGCATATTGTGGCCGCCACCGGGCCTTTCCAGCGCCCTGTCGTCCCGGCCATAGCTCCGGAAGAAGATGGGCTGCACCAGATTCACTCTGCTGCCTACAAAAATCCTGCCCAGCTTCCGGCTGGCGCCGTGCTTGTGGTGGGCGCAGGCTCTTCCGGGGTGCAAATTGCCGATGAGCTACAGCGCGCGGGCAAACAGGTTTACCTGTCCGTGGGCGCCCACGATCGCCCTCCCCGCGCCTACCGTAACCGGGACTTTTGCTGGTGGCTGGGCGTACTTGGGCTGTGGGATGCGGCGGCCAACCAGCCCGGCAAAGAACACGTCACCATTGCGGTGAGCGGCGCTCGCGGCGGCCACACCGTTGATTTCCGGGCTCTCGCACACCAGGGCATTCACCTCGTCGGCCTGACCCAGCGCTTCGCCGGAGGCAAAGTCTTTTTTGAAGACAACCTGGCGCACAACATTCGCCAGGGCGATGAAAGTTACCTGGCCCTGCTGGACGCCGCCGATGCGTGGATTACCCGCAACGGGCTCGATCTGCCCGAGGAGCCACAGGCCCGTCTCTTCCCGGCCGATCCCCTTTGCGTCACCCGGCCCACGCTTGAATTGAATCTGGCCGAAGCGGGCATCACGTCGATTATCTGGGCGACCGGATACGCCCCGGACTACGGCTGGCTCAACGTGGACGCTTTTGATGCGCAGGGCAAACCGCGCCACCAGCGCGGCGTTTCCAGCGAGCCTGGCGTCTATTTCCTCGGCCTTCCGTGGCTTTCCCGCCGGGGCTCAACGTTTATCTGGGGCGTGTGGCATGACGCGAAATACGTCGCCGACCACATCGAAACCCAGCGCAAGTACAGTCGCTACCTTGACGCTTCTCAGCGCTAACCTTTTTGCCAATAAGGAATTCACCCATGCCAACGCATACCCGTATTCGCATGTTTAACACCAAAGAGACTTACCCTAACCAGTCGCTGAACAACGACCTCTGCCAGGCGGTGCGCGCCGGGAACACCGTGTATGTGCGCGGCCAGGTCGGGACGGATTTTGAAGGGAATTTGATTGGGCTCGGCGACCCGCAGGCGCAGGCTGAACAGGCGATGAAAAACGTGAAGCAACTGCTGGAGGAAGCCGGGAGTGACCTTTCCCACATCGTCAAAACCACGACGTATATCATCGACCCGCGCTACCGTGAGCCGGTGTATCAGGAAGTCGGCAAGTGGCTGAGAGGCGTCTTTCCCATTTCTACCGGGCTGGTGGTTTCCGCCCTCGGGCAGCCGCAGTGGCTGATGGAAATAGACGTTATCGCGGTGATCCCGGACGATATTCAGGGGGAGAAATGACCTTTTCCATCGCCGCACGCTGCCGGGAAACCGGCCAGCTTGGCATCGCCATTAGCTCATCCAGTATCGCGGTTGGCGCACGCTGCCCGTGGCTGGTGCCGGGCGTGGGCGCGGTATCGAGCCAGAACATTACCCTGCCAGCGCTGGGCCAGATGGTGCTGTCGAAGCTGGGCGAAGGCATTGCCCCCGAAGCCGCCCTCAAGCTTGTCGTCGGCGAGCATCTGCATAGCGATTACCGGCAGGTGACAGTCATTGACAGTCATGGCAAAACGGCCTGCCACAGCGGCGTGAATTCGCTGGGCATTTACCACGCCGTAGAGGGAGATAACTGCGTGGCGGCGGGCAATATGCTGGCCGATAAATTGGCGATCAACGCCATGGTTGAACGCTTCGAACAAAGCGCTGGCCCGCTGGCAGACAGGCTGATGGCCGCCCTTAACGCGGCGCTGGAAAAAGGCGGTGAAGCCGGGCCGGTGCATTCGGCGGCGTTAAAGGTGGTGGACACCGTCGCATGGCCGGTTATCGATCTGCGCGTGGACTGGGCTGACGACAACCCGATTGCCGCACTGCATTCGCTCTGGCTGGCCTATAAACCGCAAATGCAGGATTACCTTATTCGCGCGCTCGACCCGAGAGAAGCCCCCAGCTACGGTGTGCCAGGCGATGAATAGCCCACTGATTCCTTTATTGCAGAAGTTGCTGGCGCGAGACACCACCAGCCGCGAGTCCAACCTGGTGCTGATCCAGGATATCCACGATTACCTCACCGAATGGGGCATCAGTGCGGAGCTGTTTCACAGCGCAGACGGGCGAAAAGCTAATCTTTATGCGGTGCTTGGCCCGGCAGGCGGCGGCGGGGTGATGCTGTCCGGCCATACGGACGTGGTGCCGGTGGACGGGCAGCAGTGGAGCGTTCCCCCTTTCGACATGACTTACCGCAATGGCCGCTACTACGGGCGCGGTGCGGCGGACATGAAGGGTTTTATCGCCTGCGTGCTGGCGTCCGTCCCGGCGTTCCTTGCCCAGCCGCTGAGAATGCCCCTGCATCTCGCCTTCTCTTACGACGAGGAGGTCGGCTGCCTCGGCGTGCGCAGCCTGGTGGAGCACCTCCGCGCGTCCACGGAGAAACCCGCACTTTGCATTGTCGGAGAGCCAACCGAAATGCGCCCGGTTTACGGGCATAAAGGGAAAATCGCCGTGCGCTGCGAGGTCCACGGCCATGCCTGCCACTCGGCCTATGCACCAGCGGGCGTGAACGCCATTGAATATGCTGCCCGGCTTATCGGCAAACTGGGTGAAGTTCGCGAGGCGCTAACCCAAAAGACGGATCCCCGTTTTGATCCCCCGTTCAGCACGCTCCAGGTTGGCACCATTCGCGGCGGCAGCGCGCTGAATATTGTCCCGCAGGAATGCCAGTTTGATTTCGAAATCCGCTACCTGCCGGGCGTCGAGGCCACGGCGGCAATCGATGACATTCAGCGCTATGCACGGCAAAAACTGGAGCCCGCCATGCAAAAGGTTTCCCCGGCAAGCGCCATCCGGTTTACTCCTCTCGGCCACTACCCTGGCCTGCTCACGGACGCCCAGTCGGAATTTGCCCGATGGCTGGTACAGTGGTGCGGCAGCGATGACTTCAGCACCGTGGCATTTGGTACCGAAGGCGGACTTTTTGATGAAGCCGGGATAGCCACGCTGATTTGTGGCCCCGGCAGCATGGATCAAGGGCATAAGCCCGATGAGTTTGTTGCCGAAGAGCAACTGCATAAATGCATGGCGATGCTGGAAAACCTGCGCCAGTGGATGCGTGCCTGATCGCTAAAAAGCACGCCTGTATTTAGCGCGTGAACCGCTTTTTGGCCGCCTCCGTGACCGGCGTGTACAGTGAAACCAGCGTACCTTCCGGGTCACGAAACTGCATGGTACGGTTGCCCCACGGCATCTCTTTGGGGTCATGTACCATCTCAACATGGTCGTTTAACCGGGCAAACTCCGCGTCCACATCATCCACCCTAAATTCCAGAATGACCGAGCGATTGCTGGCGGGCTCCGCACTGCCCGCTTTAAAGAGCGGGACGGTCTCAGCGCTCCCTATGGCGATAACCCCCACCGGCGTGATAATTTCGGCGAAAACCGGAGCCAGCCAGTCGGCTTGTGCACCGGTCAGGCGTTCATAAAACGACACCATTTGCTGCATGTTTTGCGCAATCAGGCGAACAGACACAAATTTCATTGATGATCTCCTTTTGGGCGGCGAATGGCGCGGCCCCGGCGGCATCATCCCCCAGGCATGCTGCCAGCGTGGTGGCAACAGGATTAAAAAATGCGGCGAGCAGACAGATTATTTCAGCTGATCCAGATCCTCAGGCGTTCCTCCCGCCCGGTCACCGCCGCGCGCCTGGCCGAAGAGCTGGAGGTGTCAAAACGCACGGTTTACCGGGATATCGCCGACCTGGCCGGTCAGCGGGTACCGGTCGAAGGCGAAGCCGGGAGCGGATATACGCTCAGCGCAGACTACGACATGCCCGCCCTGATGTTCACGCCAGATGAACTGGAAGCGCTGCTGTTAGGTGCTGAGTTTGTCAGCAGACTGCCGGACGCGACACTCGCCAATAACGCCCGGGATGCGCTGGCGAAAATCCTGTCTGCCCTGCCGGAAAGGCTGGCGCAGACTGTCACAAGTTCAGCGGTGGCGATCAGGCCGGATATCGTGCCCGAGCAGCAGCCAGACACTCGCCTCATCAGGGCAGCCATTCGGCAAGGTAAAAAGCTGCGGCTAGGCTACCGGGCAGCCAAAGGCGAAATATCGGCCAGGGTGGTGTGGCCGGTTGTGCTGGGCTATGACCTTGAGCACTGCCTGCTGATCGCCTGGTGCGAAACCCGAAGCGACTTTCGCCACTTCCGCGCCGACCGTATTGAAGAGATAACCGTCCTGGAGGAGAAGATACCGTTAGCGCCATCCATGCTGAAGGAAAACTGGCGGCGCTGGCGGGAAGAGACGTTCAGGGCAGCGTCACCCGCACGTGAAGAGTCATTCCCTCTGCTCTCACGACTTAGCTCACAGAATTAATGACATAGTCTCAAAGCGCTACCCAAGGAGGCGAGTCAGGTGATAACGTGTCGGTCGGTCTCTGGGCAGGTAAAAACATCAGCGATGAATACCGCTTCAGAGAAAAAGGGGAAAGAGTGAAATCTGGCAGAAATAAGTGGCGGAGAGAGGGGGATTTGAACCCCCGGTAGAGTTGCCCCTACTCCGGTTTTCGAGACCGGTCCGTTCAGCCGCTCCGGCATCTCTCCGTTCTGGTGGTTGCCATCATGCCCGGTTATGCGGCATTTTAACAGTCTGGGTTCTTTCGTTTCAGTTCAAACGATGACTTTGCGAGCAAGTAACATGATTAAGTGGCCCTGGAAAGCAACCGATTCAAGCGCCGCCCCCGCGTTACCGTGGGAGCAAGCGTTAGCCATTCCCGTGCTGGCATCACTCAGTGAAACCGAGCAGCAGAAATTGATTGGCCTTGCGGATCGTTTTTTACAGCAAAAACGGCTGGTGCCGCTGCAGGGTTTTGAGCTGGATGACCTGAAGTGCGCCCGTATCGCGCTCCTGTTCTGCCTGCCGGTGCTGGAACTGGGCATTGAATGGCTGGACGGTTTCCACGAAATCTTGCTTTACCCTGCGCCGTTTATCGTGGATGACGAATGGCAGGACGACTTCGGCCTGGTGCACAGCCAGCGCGTGGTGCAGTCCGGGCAAAGCTGGCAGCAGGGCCCTATCGTGCTTAACTGGCTGGACGTGCAGGACTCCTTCGATGCCTCCGGCTTTAACCTGATTATTCACGAAGTTGCCCATAAGCTGGACAGCCGCAACGGCGATCGCGCCAGCGGCGTGCCGTTAATTGCTCTGCGGGATGTGGCGGGCTGGGAACACGACCTTCACGCCGCGATGGACAGCATTCAGGATGAAATCGACATGGTGGGCGAAAATGCCGCCAGCATCGACGCCTATGCCGCCACCGATCCGGCAGAATGTTTCGCCGTGCTTTCCGAATACTTTTTCAGCGCGCCACAGCTTTTCACGCCGCGTTTCGCCTCGCTTTACCAGCGCTTTTGCCAGTTTTATGGGCAGGATCCGCTCCAGCGGCTGGTTGATCGTGAAAACTCCCCCGGCATCGCCGGAAATACGGTGCATTAAATCAGCAACGCGGCGTAAATTTAACCATATGAATTAATGCGTTACTTTTGCTGTTGACAGTTTTTTTGGCTAACGCTAATATTCGCCCCGTTCACACGATTCCTCTGTAGTTCAGTCGGTAGAACGGCGGACTGTTAATCCGTATGTCACTGGTTCGAGTCCAGTCAGAGGAGCCATATTTAAGAAAGCAGACGTTCACTGACGTCTGTTTTCTGCATTTCTATTATGCTGGTTATCCCCTTCTTCAGGTTCACCCTCGTTCACTAAAAACCACCCGAAGCCATACCTATTTGCTGGTAAATATGTTGGTAATGGTAGTTTGATTGCGTTTTTACCAACAAGCGGGGGATGCCGTTATGCCACTTCCTGATACTTAAGTAAAAAACGCCAAACCCCTTGATAAGGAATACAAGCTGACCGATGGCTTTGGTATGTCCCTTCGCGTTAGCCCTAAAGGTTCCAAATACTGGCAAATGGCTTACCGCTTCGACGGGACGCAAAAAATCTTCTCCATAGGTGTCTACCCTGCTGTTTCACATGCTGATGCAAGGCAGCGCCGTGATGAAGCTAAAAGACTCTTTGCTCAGGGCATTGATCCTAATGCAAAGAAACAGGCAGAGGTTAAAGAGCTAAAGGCCAGGCGTGATAAAACACGCTCTTTCAGTGTAGTGACCCTGACCCCGAATATGCTCCCCTGTATGTTTACCTGGCAGGAGGTAAATCCATGATATGAAGTTCTTCTATATGACGCTTGTTCAGGTTTATCTCACACTGATCTTTAAATGATTGATAGTCATGTGCCCTCTCCCCGATTGAACTTGCCACACCGAGACAAAGATTTTTCTTGTAAGTCATCCAGGCGTTCTGAGAATCTAAAAAATATTTATTATATATGGAGCCAACAGTTTCATCTGAACTATCAGGTTTCTCTGTGGGATAATCATAGTTGGATATAATTTTTTTACTTGTTTCAGATATCAAAACATCTAACTGACTATCACTCTCTACCCGTTTTTGATAGAGACAATTATATGCATCAGCAATTTCCTTATGCTCTTTAAAACAGGCGTCTCTTTCATTTCCGGTTGACAACGCCGCATAGGAAGGCAAGGAAAACATCATCATCACTATTAATGAAAATATTTTTTCTTTCATTTCAAATACCTTAACCTTTTCCTGTTGCTTTCATATGACATATAAATAGATGATGTTCGGATAAGTTCAATTAGGGCGGGCTTTCCTTTTATTGCCGCTCTGAATAATGCTTCAGCATTCTCCACCCCTTGGAAAAATATATCAACCAGAACATCTCTTATCCGTTGTTCAAAACTTTGCCATGTTGGAGCATCAGGTATTCACCGTGATACCCGGCTATAGACGCCCTTTGTATATTCGAGCTTTTCTCTGTACGCAATTTCAAAGAGCCTGATTTGCTGCTGATGGGTGATTTCTCCCACTAATGGTCCGTACACCTTCACAAACTCACCTGCTAGCCTCCCCTTAAGCCCGGCAGCTCTGGAACAAAGACTTGCCTTATACTCTTCCAATCCTGCTCCACGCAATGTTGCAAAGACTTCGCCAGTGGAACGATTTCCCATATCATAGCCGTGCCCCAGAGTAACACCGGACGAAACATCAGTCGGCCAGTGAAGTATCCTCGAAAAGTAAGGCGTTCGGTGCTGTCTGAACGGTGCCACAGCGGTAACATAATCAGCGCCCTCCGCATCAAAAGCGATCTGCCCTTCCATTACCCTTAATGGTCCATGCTGGTGTCTTGGTCGCCAGCCCGGAGCAGCATTCTCAAGCGCCACCATAAATGCACTGTCCACTGGATGAACTAATCCAGATGGATGCATGTTCAGCAAACGCTGATACCAACGAATAGCCTCTATGGTTTGCTGACCACACTGCCCATTTATACGTAGATGTCTCCCTGTAGCTTGGTGATAACCAGAGAGGGGTGAAGCAATATAGGCTCGTGATATTTTGACATGGCAATCTCCCTGATCATCATAAATCTAACAACTAATTGTAATTACTATCCCTTTACAAGTCCCAATAGATACATCGAATTAGATTATTGCCCAGGCTAAATTCTTGTGGGTGAGAAATAATTATATAAGGATTAAGCTTGGGCAATCGCTATATACGATTTATGATCCACATCAGCAACTCCCGTTAATTCAAATTTTTTCAACTTTATCACCTTCTAACCTTAACCTTTCTGCCGCCTGAAATTTCGATATTTTTTCCGTTGTAGGCAGCCCGAACTGTTCCGCTCTCTCTGATAAGGCTGCTACGATATATGGTATTAACAGGATACTGGCGACAATATTCCTGCTGGTCAGAGGTGAGCATTCGCGTTTCATCATTCATTCCGGCCAGCAGTTCCACCGTAAACGAGGATTGATCCATTGTTGCCAGCAGTTCCGGGGTCAGTTCATGTTACCGGAAGCAGTATCTCCGGCAACGGGTGATGTTTATGTTCTTGGCCAGGGTTTAAATAAACAGAGTCACTATCACGACACAGCCACTGAACAGTACCAGGATGCCGACGATTTTCATCAGCATGCATCCCTTGAATTAATCCCCCTGCTTTCCCGTTGCCAGCCGACCCAATACGCCGTATGTTGAACTCCCTTCTCTACTCCTGATTTAGCGGCATTACGCGTTGAGGAATAATGGAATCACTGTTTGTCTACGGCACGCTTCGTCCCGGCCACGAAAACGCCCACATCATGGAAAACATTGGCGGAGAGTGGCTGCCGGGCTATGTGCGCGGCACTTTCTACGAACGCGGCTGGGGGGCTGCCGCCGACTTTCCCGGCATCGTGCTGGATAAAAATGGCCCGGAGGTTCACGGCTACCTGTTTCTCTCTCAAAATCTGAGTGAGCACTGGGCAATGCTGGACGAATTCGAGGCTGGTTACGATCGGGTAAAAGTCGAGGTCAGCACGCCTGATGGCCGCACCGTCATCGCGTGGATTTATGAGCTGCAGCCGCTGCGTTAACCGGAGACCGAACGCGGTTCGGCCTCCTTCTTCTGGTCGGTTAATTTACCCCGAGCCGCAGCGCTAAATAGTCCGGATAAGGGTTGAAGTAGTTCTGCGTCAGCAGATAGCGATCCGGGTATTCCGCCAGATAATGTTTCAGCAGCGTCAGGGGAGCCAGGATCGGCAACAAACCGTCGCGATAATGCAGGATCACATCCCGCAGCTCACCGCGCTGGCGAGTATTCAGCTTTGGACGAAAATAGCCCTGAATATGCATCAACACATTGGTGTGATTTTTACGCGAGGCGGGCGTTTTAAGGATTGCCATCAGCTTCTCACGGTAGGCCACAAAGAAGCTCTCCAGATCGTCCCACTGATGCAGCGAGGCGACGAAAGGCCCAATGTCGCGGTAGCCCGCCTGATGGTGTGCCAGCAGCTGAAGTTTGTACCGGCTATGGAAATCGAGTAACGCGCGGCGGCTAAGGCCGTTTTCCCGCAGCGTGTTCAGCTCATGCAGCGCAAAAACGCGCTCCACAAAGTTCTCTCGCAGCATTGGATCGTGCAGGCGACCATCTTCTTCCACCGGCAGCCAGGGGAATGTCTCCAGCAACACTTGGGTGAAGGTCCCCACGCCTTCTTTGCGGCCAGGATTGCCCTTCACGTCGTACAGCCTGACACGTTCCATCCCGCAGCTCGGCGATTTAGCACAAACGATAAACCCAGCCAGCCCATCCAGCCCCGAGACATAGTTAGTCGCGAAATCGGCCATTTTTTCCGTGATGTCGTCATGGGGCGCCTGGCTGAAACGCATTCTGATCTCCCCTTCGCCCAGTTTAACCAGGCGCAGGGCGGGCCGGGGAACAGGCAGACCAATCGCCATTTCCGGGCAGACCGGTTTGAAGGTCACACTTTGTGCCAGCCCCTCCATCACAAAGGCCATACGTTTGTGCCCGCCGTCAAACCGCACGGCCGAACCGGTTAAACAGCCGCTGATCCCAATCACAGGTTTGGTACTCATCGCTTTATCCTCTCTGACTACGCTTTGCGGGTGAAGAAAAGCGTGACGGTGCCTACGGTAACCCCGAATTTTTTCATCTCGGTTTTATTGAAGATATGTTTGTCGTCCTGGAGGTACATCCAGTCGTCAAAGTGCAGCAGCCAGGTGCTGCCGTTGGCTTTAACGTTCATGCTGTAGCGCCAGTTAAAAGCGTTGCCTGCGGCCTGGCCCGTCGCCACGCCGTCGATATCCCCGGCCGTACCTTCGAAGCGTTCCGCGCTGACGCGGCGGATGCGCCACACCCGCTGCTGCTGTTCCCCATCGTCATAGAGGAAGTGTTCATTCAGCGTCAGGGTATCCCCCACAACATCGCCGTCGACCTCCACGTGAAAGCGGCGCAGCTGTTTCCCGCTGCGATCCTGCACCATGCCCCACGCCTCAGTTTTGCCCTGGAAATAATGGAAGATGTCTAGCGAAGGCTGCTGGTGACGATAATCCGTAATCTCGGTGCTACAGCCAGCCAACAGCATCAGCATCCCCAAAGTGAGTAACAGTATGCGTTTCATTTTTCACCTCCGGTCAGCTGCTGGCGCAGCTCAGGGTATTGCGTTCGGGGTCCCAGCCAGATGGCCAGAAAGCGCGTACTGAAATCTGCAGTCTGGCGCGGCCCTCGTGGCGTAAAGTTTTTTTGCGCCGCAGAGGCGCGATACCAGAACTGGCCCTGCCCGTCAGTCAGGACAAAAGCCAGCTGCGCATCTGGGGTGACATCCGGCCAAAGCGTTTGCAGCATCCGTAGCCAGGCTTCACTTCGCGGCTCGCTGGCCAGGATGCCCTGCGCCTGCCACTGCTCGCGGGTGGCATCCACCAGCGCCCGACGGTCGATATCGCGCTTATAGGTAATGATCAGCGCCTGATCTTGCGTCAGCCCCTGATAGCGCCCATCCGGCGTGCGCAGCTGAGAGGTATAGACGGTAAATGGCCCCCAGGTCAGGGTCGCGTCCCCCACTTTGCGCCAGCTAAGCCAGTCAGCAGCGTGAGCCGCTGACGAAAGCGCGCTCAGGCACAGCAGCAGAAAAACGTGCAGATAGCGTTTCATACCCGCTCTGCGGTCAGCTGCACCACGCTGATGGTGCGGGCGTTGAATCCGGCCTCACAGTAGCCGAAGTAATAAAGCCACATCCGGCGGAAGCGGGCGTCAAATCCCAGCGCCTCAATCTCCTGCCAGGCATGAACAAAACGCTGCCGCCAGTGCGCCAGCGTGCGGGCATAATCGGGCCCCATATCAAACAAATTACGCACTACAAAGTCGGTGTGGCGGGTCATCAGGTCGCTCATCACCGTCACGCTGGGTAAGAAACCGCCGGGAAATATGTAGCGCTGGATAAAGTCGACGCTTTTGCTGTAGTCCCGGTAGCGCTGATCCTGAATGGTGATGGCCTGAATCGCCATTTTCCCTCCCGGGCGCAGGCGAGCCTGGCAGATGCGGAAGAAGTCAGGCAGGTAGCGCTGCCCTACGGCCTCGATCATCTCTATCGAAACCAGCTTGTCATATTGCCCGGTCAAATCCCGGTAATCGCAAAGCAGCACCTCGACCCTGTCCTGCAGTCCCGCACGGGCGATGCGTGCCTTCGCCCAGTCGAATTGCTCCTGGGACAGCGTGGTGGTGGTGACCCGGCAGCCATAGTGAGAAGCAGCGAACTCCGCCATCGCCCCCCAGCCGGTGCCAATCTCCAGCAGGTGATCGCTTGCCTTTAACGTCAGCTGTTCACACAGGCGCGCCATTTTTGCGCGCTGGGCTTGAACAAGATCCTGTCCCTCAGAGGAAAACAGCGCGCTGGAATAGAGGAGTTCTTGATCGAGAAATAGCGAATAAAAGGTATTGCCCAAATCATAATGTGCGGCGATGTTTTCCCTCGCCTGCTCCCGGTGATTACGCCGCGTCCAGTGGCGAAAGCGTTCCACGGGTTTACCCAGCAGGCGGAAACCGTTTTCCAGCCGCCCTAAAACACGCCCGTTTAGCGCAAGAATTTGCAGTAACGCGGTTAGCTCTTCGGTCTCCCAGTCACCGTCCATCCAGGCTTCGGCGGCCGCCAGGCTCCCGCCGGTAAGCACTCGCCAGTAAACCCTCGGGGAGATAATCTGTACCCCAGCGCTCAGAGAGGCGTTTGCATCGCCAAAATGGAAGGTCTGCGCCCCTTCGCGCACGGTGACAGACCCGTGTTCTATGCCGCTCAACAAACGAAACAACAGCCAGCGTGCGATACGGACGCTGCGCGGCACATCAGGTTCAAGCGCAAAGGCGGGATTGGTCATGAACGTTCACTCCTGCTGGCCGAATGATTGTAAACAGGCACACGTTTGAGCCACAGCCGCAGCGCCTGCCAGTAAATGGCGACCGCCGTTTTTAACGTCATCGCAGGGAAACGCAGCAGCATGGACGTCAGATTTTTGCGCGTCAGGGCCTGACGGCGCAGCAACAGCGTGGCATCAAACACTTTCGAGGCCTGATGGTTTTCAATATGCATGTGCAGCGTTTTGCCGGGGGGGTTAAAACGCCAGTGGTACACCATGTCCATCGGGTTAAACGGCGAAACGTGGAAGGCTTTTTCAATCGGAGGTGGCGTCTGTCCATCCACGGCATAGTAATGACGCTCGTTCCAGGGGGTATTTCGCACCTCGGCAAGCACCCAGCGCAGGCTGTTGTCGCCGGCATAACAGTAGTAAAAGTTGACCGGGTTAAAGTGGAAACCGTAGTAACGCAGCTGGGTCAGAAGCATAACTCGCCCTGCAGGCTGCTCCCCCGTCAGGTCCTTCAGCCGCGCAAGGACTTTCTCTTTGAGCGGCGTACCCAGCGGGTAATCCGCATCGTGGAAAGCGGCAGCGGCGAAGCGGTTACGGCGAATGCCAATCCCCGGTAGCGCATCAAGCTCGTCTAAATCAAGCCAGGCCATGAACACACGATAGGTAAAGTGGTGCGTTTTAGGCTGAAGGCGGCGGTGGCGCAAGATCCCCTCATAAAGGCAACTGTTCATCTTATTGCCCTCCTCCGGCCGCAATGCCTTGCACCACATCCAGCGCACTGTGCACGCCATCTTCATGAAAACCGTTGTACCAGTAGGCACCGCAGAACCAGCTTCGCTGGTGGCCGTTAATCTCACCGCGACGCGCCTGCGCACGCCAGCTTTGCGGGTTAAAGAGCGGGTGCTCATAAACAAAGCGCTGCCAGACGAAGCGAGGGTCGATAGAGGTTTCCGGGTTAAGCGTCACGCAAAACAGCGGCGCTTCTTTCGGCAACCCCTGCAGAATGTTCATGTTGTAAGTGACGCAGGCGCTGGCCCGCTCCTGCGAACTGAGGCGATAGTTCCAGCTTGCCCAGGCGCGTTCGCGCACCGGCAGCCAGCGGCGATCGCTGTGTAACACCACCTCGTTGCGCTGCCAGCCAATATCGCCCAACACTTCGCGCTCGGCCTGAGTGGGGTGCTCAATCATCGCCAGCGCCTGAGCCGAGTGGCAGGCAAAAATCACCTGATCGAACGCCTGGTTTGCGTGTTCCAGTTGGATGTTAACGCCGTCATGACGACGAATAACGCGCTGCACCGGTGAGTTGAGATGCACGGTCAGCCTTTCACCCAGCTGTGCCAGCATCGCCCGGATGTATTCCCGCGAACCACCGGGTACCACGTACCACTGGGGACGCTGAGTGATATCCAGCAGGCCATGGTGCTCAAAGAAGCGCAGAAACAGCGCCAGAGGAAAACGGCGCATCTCTTCCAGCGACGAGGACCAGATAGCGGCCCCCATGGGCAAAATGTAGTGACGTGCAAAAAAGGCGCTGAACTGCCGCTGAGCAAGGAAGTCCTGCAACGTCGCCTGGGGATCAATCTCTCCCGCCAGCGCGGCTTTTGCCTGCCGGTTAAAACGGACAATCTCTTTTAGCAGTCCCCAAAATGCCGGGTTAATCAGGTTGCGACGCTGGGCGAACAGCGAGCTCAATGTGTGGCCGTTATATTCCAGCCCGTTTTGCGGGTTATGCACCGAAAAACTCATCTGCGTTTTTTGCCCACGGATGCCAAGCTCGCTCAGCAGGCCCATAAACCGCGGATAAGTCCTGTCGTTATAGACAATAAACCCGGTGTCTATGGCATAGGTTCCCTGCGGCGTGGCAACATCCACGGTGGCAGTGTGGCCTCCCACGCAGGAGCCCGCCTCAAAGAGAGTGACCTGATGATGTCCGGCGAGCCGCCAGGCGCAGGTCAGCCCGGCGATACCGCCGCCGATAATAGCGATGTTCATGCGCGAACCATCCTGCGCAAAAAGAGGCGCTGTAGGCCTATGGGTAACCCTGCCAGCAGGCGCATCACCAGGCCGAATCCGGTCGGGAAAGCAATGTCATCGCGGCCTTTAGCCAGGCCACGGCGAATCGCCCTCACCGCAGCATCAACGCTTACCCGTCCAGGCATGGAAAAATCGTTTTTTTGGGTTAACGGTGTGTCCACAAAGCCCGGTGAAACCACCGTGACGGCAATCCCTTTCGGCTCCCAGTCCAGGCGCAGGCTATTGGCAAACCAGGTCAGCGCGGCTTTCGAAGCACCATAGGCTTCTGCCCGTGGAAAAGGCAACCAGTGGGCCATCGAGCTGACCAGCACGACGCGGTTGCCGGAAACAAGCCGAGGCTGAAGCGCGGCCAGGCAGTTGACCGGCCCAAGAAAATTGGTCGCCATCACCCGCTCGACCAGTGCGGCATCCACCTGGCCGTGATCCAGATACTCACAGGTTCCCGCGCAAAGGATAACCAGATCCGCCCGGCAGTCGGCCAGCGCCTCGCGGCTGGCATCCCGGTCGGTCATATCGAACTGGCGTACCGCGATGTTTGGACTGTGCTGCTGCAAGGTTGCCAGCCGCGCCGCATCTCTGCCACAGGCAATGACGCGATGGCCCTCATCGGCCCAGGATTTTGCCAGCCCGGCGCCGATGCCGGAGCTTGCGCCCGTAATAAGGACAGTCATCATGGGCGCACCCTTCTTTTCACGCTGCGAACCGCCCAGCCCAGCAGGGGCAGATGTTCGTACAGCATTTCTCCGGCATCGTAGTAGTCTCGCTGGCGAATAATCAGGTCATTCTTGAGATCCACCACCGAACAGCCAGGCAAGGACAGCCCTTCTCCACCGGCGACCTTCGGGTGAGACCAGTGCATTGTCCAACTGACGGCAAAACGCGCCTCGTCACATAGCGGGGGATCGATAGCAAAACGGCAGGACGTCACGCTGGCCAACAGGTGGGCGAAGTAGCGCTGGATCTCAGGCAACCCGCGATGCTCGCCAAACGGATCGATGAGTATGGCATCGGAGGCGTAAAGCCCGGCCAGCGCCGAGGGCGACTGCTTGTCCAGCCCGGCGTAATAATCAACAAAGCGATGAATGGCGGTTGGCGTTGTGCTCATGAGTTTCACCCTCGCGGTGAAGCACCTGACGTTATCGTATACTTAAAACTTGCACAAATACTTATATTTGTCCAAGTTTTGATTGTGATATTTTTAAAAAACCAATAATTTCAATTCGTTAAAAACAGGTGAAAGATGCGAGAGATTTTCATTTTCTGATAGCACAGTGCGGCCCACCGCGTATTCAGCGGGCCGCCGGAGGAGGACATTGTGGAGGGGAAACGAGCCTAGAGGGGAATGACCTCGAGCGTAGCACCCTGCTGCTGCCAGAGTTCAAGCTGCTTTTTACGTGTCGCCGTCAGCTTACCGGAGGTGACCAGCAGCCATTTTCGATCGGGAAAGATTTCCGGGGCCAGGACGGCAGGCGGAACGGGAAGCACGTCGATGCGGTGTCCCTGGCCGGTTCGCCTGAGCGCCTCCAGCCAGATTTCGCAGGGGTCACTCAGATGCCAGCCGGTAATCAGGCAGTTGTCACCGGGCGCTCTTTTATCCCCTTCAAGGCAAAACGAGGTGTAGGCGATAATGATGCCGTCGAGAATTTCGCGCAGGGTCATGATGGCCGGTACGTTAGCCGAAACTTTACTGCGCAGCGGGCGCAACACTTCCGTCACCAGTTCCGCGCGCGGATATTCCCGGCCTGCATCGTAGAGAAGCTGACGAAGAGATTCGATTTTCCCCTCATTCAGCCGCTGCAGCATACTCTCCTGCAGGCCAAGCCAGTTGTTCGCCCGGCGCGTTTCAGGCCGGGCCAGCAGCGGCTTAACCTGGCTGACCGGCACCCCTTTTTTCACCCAGTCGAGAATGTTAAGCGCCTGCTGGATATCTTCGTCGCTGTACTGCCGATGACCGCCATCGGTTCGCATCGGCTTGAGCAGGCCGTAACGACGCTGCCAGGCACGGAGCGTGGTGGCGTTTATCCCGCAGAGCCGGGCAAATTCGCCGATGGAGTAAGACATGAAGAGCACCTGATAACCATGAATACTCACAATATACTACGAATTATACCGGGCTGAATGAAGCGCGAAGCGTTTGCACTTTATTTTCAATGCCCAAAGGAAAAACATTTACCCGTTACCGGCTTTGTCCCCGCCAGGAGAAAATCCTGTCTGAAAAATGCCTGGCGGGGCGCCGCCCGACTCAACGACTGATTAACTTAAATCGTGCAGCCCTTTATCCAGCGCGGCGCTCAGCATCATTTCGTCGAAGTTCACCGCCAGCCCGCCACGCTGCGGGGTGCAGCACATCACGCCCACCCTGCATGCGTCGAATCCGGGGAAATGCGCCAGTCTCAGCAGCGGCCAGCTTTTGCCGTCAACGGAATACTGCAGCCGCAGGCTGTCACCTTTTCGGGTCAGGCGCATCCAGAACAGATTTGCCTGACCGGGAAATACGCCGGTTGCCCAGTCGGAATGGCCCTGCGTCAGCACGCTGCCAATGGCGGGCGCGTCGTCGTTAAACTCGATGCCCGCTTTTAGCCAGTGGGATTCATCCCCCAGCAGCATGATGCCGGCCTGGTCGTAGAGTGCGCTAAATTCAGCGTTGACCTTCACCTGGAAGGTAAAATCCCCCCGCACGTTGCAGCCATAAAAATGGCCGGAGAAACGCTCGAAGCCGTACCATGTTTTGCGCCAGAAGTCGGTTTGTGCATCGGTGACAACCGTCAGCCCGCCGTCGCCTTCTTGCCAGACTTTTGGCTCATTAATCCAGTAATAATCCGCGTTCATAGCATGACCTTTCCCTGTTTTATTTAGCGCCAGCCCAGCTCTGGTGCAACGTGCTTCAGAATAGATTCGATAACGTGCGCGTTATAATCCACGCCCAGCTGGTTTGGCACGGTTAACAGCAGCGTGTCGGCTTCGGCAATCGCTTCATCCTGCGCCAGTTGCTTAATGAGCAGTTCCGGTTCAGCGGCATAGCTGCGGCCAAAAATGGCCCGGGTTTGTGGCTCGATGTAGCCGACCTGATCGCCTTCTTTACCGCTGCCGCCGAAGTAGTTGCGGTCGCGCTGGTCCATTAACGCAAAGATGCTGCGGCTGACGGAAACGCGTGGCTCACGCGTATGGCCCGCCTCTTTCCACGCGGCCCGATAAGCACGGATTTGCTTCGCCTGCTGGATATGGAACGGCTCGCCGGATTCATCGGTTTTCAGCGTGGAGCTTTGCAGGTTCATCCCTAACTTCGCGGCCCACTCCGAGGTCGCGTTGGAGCTAGCCCCCCACCAGATCCGCTCGCGCAGCCCGGCAGAAAACGGCTCCAGACGCAGCAGACCAGGCGGATTAGGAAACATCGGCTGCGGGTTCGGCTCGGCAAAGCCTTCTCCTTTCAATGCTTCGAGAAACACTTCGGTATGACGGCGCGCCATATCAGACTCGGTTTCTCCTTCGCCGGGTACGTAGCCAAAATAGCGCCAGCCGTCGATCACCTGTTCCGGCGAGCCACGGCTGATCCCAAGCTGCAGGCGCCCCCCGGCAATCAAGTCCGCCGCCCCCGCGTCCTCCACCATGTAAAGCGGATTTTCATAGCGCATATCGATCACGCCGGTGCCGATTTCAATGCGTTTGGTTTTTGCCCCAATAGCCGCCAGCAGCGGGAAAGGCGAGCTTAGCTGACGAGCAAAATGGTGCACGCGGAAGTAAGCGCCGTCCGCGCCAAGCTCTTCTGCAGCAACGGCAAGATCGATGGACTGCAGCAGCGTATCCGCCGCAGAGCGCGTGCCGGACTGGGCGGCAGGCGACCAGTGGCCAAACGAGAGAAAGCCAATCTTTTTCATCGGATATCGTCCTTAGACTCAGAGGTAACCGGCCTACAGTGACAAAATTCCCGCCCCGAGTGCCAGCAAAATATTGCGATACCGCACTAAACGATTCGTCAGTTTCAGCAGAGTCAGCGCCCGCGTCCGACGATTGTAATCAAAAAGTAAATGTCGTATAACAGGCACCTCCGAGGGGTGTCCTGTATGGGCTGAGATGGCGTAAGCCGAACCCTTTGAACCTGATCTGGGTCATGCCAGCGAAGGGACGGTCGGCAATAATGGCTCTGTTATTGTCTGTTCATACCTCTGCGCGCCCGGATCTCCACTTACCCAGGAGGTCCCATGTACACCCCACTTTTCGAAAACGGTCTTTACGGACGACTGCGCGAGCAGGCTGGTCAGCACTGGCAGGATTACGTCGATCACCCTTTTCTGCAGCAGCTTGCCGTCGGCACGCTGCCTGAAGCCGCATTCCAGCGCTATCTGACCCAGGATTATCTTTTTCTGATTCATTTTGCCCGCGCCTACGCTCTGCTGGTGAGCAAGTTTCGCACGCTGCCGGAAATGCGTGCCGCGACCGCTTCGCTGAACGCCATTGTCTCCGAGCTGCCGCTCCATGTGGCTTACTGTAAAAGCTGGGGGCTGGACGAAGCGCAGATGGTGGCCGAGGCGGAAGCGCCGGAAACCATGAATTACACCCGCTACGTGCTGGATATTGGCCACTCAGGCGACGCGCTCGATCTGCTGACTGCCCTGCTGCCCTGCGTGGCCGGATATGCAGAAATCGGCCTTGGCCTGCTGCATAGCCCCAACACGGTGATGGCAGGCAACCCCTACGCGAACTGGATCCGTAACTATGGCGATGAAGGCTACCTCACCGGCGTACAGGCCGCGGTGCAGCTGCTCGAAACTGTAGGCTACCAGCGTGGCGCGGAAAGCCGTTTCTCAGAGCTATCGCAGATTTTTACCACCGCGACGCAGCTTGAATCCGCGTTCTGGCAGATGGGGCTGAATGCCTCATGACCGACAGCGCGACCTCGCCTGGCATTCAGGTTCGCAATCTCAGCCTGAGTTTTGGCAAACAGACCATTTTTGAGCGGCTGAATTTTGATATTCCCGGCGGCAGCTTCGTTGCCCTGCTGGGCGCGAGCGGAGCCGGTAAAACCAGCCTGCTAAAGATTATCGCCGGGCTGTCGCAGGCCACCGCCGGAAGCGTGACCTGCAGC
Source organism: Enterobacter sp. Cy-643 (assembly GCF_011752815.1). Taxonomy (GTDB): domain Bacteria; phylum Pseudomonadota; class Gammaproteobacteria; order Enterobacterales; family Enterobacteriaceae; genus Cedecea. The sequence continues at coordinate 743,870 of NZ_VWWV01000001.1, read as the reverse complement.
GACGGCCTGCCGGTTGCCGGGCGCATCGCCTGGATGGGGCAGAAGGATTTGCTCTACCCGTGGCTCAGCATCGAGCAGAACGTGGCCCTGGGTTCTCGCCTGCGCGGTGAAGCCGCCGACAAGCAATGGACGGCGCACTTGCTTGAGCAGGTCGGGCTGGGGGGGTACGCCAAAGCCTTACCGGCTTCGCTATCGGGCGGGATGAGGCAGCGCGCCGCCATCGCCAGAACGCTTTACGAAAAGCGCCCGATCGTGCTGATGGATGAACCCTTTTCAGCGCTGGATGCCATTACCCGCACGGCGATTCAGGATCTGGCCGCCAGGCTGCTGGCAAACAATACCGTGCTGCTGATCACCCACGATCCGATGGAAGCCTGTCGGCTCAGCCACCGCCTGCTGGTACTCTCCCGCTGGCCCGCGGGCATCGACGATACGCATGTGATTGCCGGGCAGCCTCCGCGCGCGCCGGACGATGTAGATCTACTCCAAAGCCAGGCCGGGCTGCTGCAACAACTGATGAGGGCGGCCGAATGAAGCCAGCTTCAGACACCCATACCACACGCCTGCGCCGCGGGCTGACCGTTTTTGCCGGGCTGCTGCTGCTTTGGTATCTGCTGACCCTCGGCAATATTCCCGCCTTTCTTTTGCCCTCTCCCGCTGCGGTGGCACTGGCGTTATGGGATGGCCGCGATTATCTCGCCTGGCACACGCTGGTCACCGCCTCAGAGATTATCAGCGGGCTAATTCTGGGCGTACTCCTCGGTGCAGGTCTGGCGCTGGGCATGATGTTTTCCCCCCGCCTCCAGCGCTGGCTGATGCCGCTGGTACTCACCAGTCAGGCAATCCCGGTGTTTGCCCTCGCACCGCTGCTGGTGCTGTGGTTCGGCTTTGGCATGAGCGCCAAAGTGGCGATGGCGGTGCTGGTGATTTTCTTCCCGGTGGTGTCGTCGTTCTTTGACGGGCTGCGGCGGGTGAACAGCGACTATCTGGATCTGGCCCGCACGATGGGGGCTTCACGCTGGGCGCAGCTGAGGCACGTCCGGCTGATGGCGGCGCTGCCTGCTTTTGGCTCGGGGCTGCGCATGGCCGCCGCCGTCGCCCCCATCGGGGCAATTATTGGCGAATGGGTGGGCTCTGCCGAAGGGCTGGGCTACGTCATGCTGAACGCCAACGCCCGCATGCAAACCGACGTCTGCTTTGCCGCGCTGTTTATTTTAGTCCTGATGACCGTTCTGCTTTGGCTGGCGGTCGATGCTCTGCTGCGGCGGCTGATTGTCTGGTCGCCTGAAAACAACGAATAGCCGCCTTAATTAAGGAATTAAGAAAATGAAAAAAACGCTGTGTGGCCTGCTGCTCACCGCTGCCTTTGCCGCTCAGGCCTCCGCCGCCGAAAAGCTGACCCTGGTGCTGGACTGGTACATTAACCCCGATCACGCGCCAATTATGGTGGCAGAACAAATTGGCGCTTTTAAGGCCGAAGGGCTGGACGTGAAGATTATCCCGCCGTCTGACCCGGCGCTTCCGCCGCGCTTGGTTGCCGCCGGACAGGCCGATCTGGCCATTACCTACCAGCCGCAGCTGCACTTCTTTGCCGACCAGGGTTTGCCGCTGGTGCGCGTCGGGACGCTGATTAACACCCCGCTGAACACCGTGATGACGCTGGATCAGACCATCAAATCGCCGGCGGATCTCAAAGGCAAAAAAATCGGCTATTCCGTCAGCGGTATCGAGCAGGCGACGCTTGCCACCATGCTTGAGCATGAGCACGTCAAACCGGAAGAGATGAAGCTCATCAACGTCAACTTCCAGCTGACCAGCGCCCTGCTGGCGGGTCAGGTGGATGCGGTGATCGGCGGCTACCGCAATATCGAAGCCCTCGAACTGAAGCTTCAGGGTAAACCTCCGGTGGTGTTTAACGTCGAGGACTACGGCGTCCCGGCCTACGATGAGCTGATTTTTGTGGCGAATCGTAAAACGGCGAATGAACCGAAGATCAAAAAATTCTTCGCCGCGTTGAAAAAAGGCAATGAGTACCTGCAGGCGCATCCGCTGGAAACCTGGCAGGCTTTTGCCAAAGCCCATGCGGAGCTGAACACCGAACTGAATAAACAGGCCTGGCAGGCAAGCCTGCCGCTGTTTGCTGCCGACCCGGCTAAACTCGACCGCACCCGCTACCAGGCCTACGAACAGTTCCTGTTTGATAACAAGCTGATCAAGAAAATCACCCCGGTGGATGACTACGCCGTAGCGCTGCACTAAGACTGGTTGCCCGGTTGCCTGCCAACGGGCAGCCGGGCCTTCAGTCAGTCGAACCAGGCATCAATCGGATCGTAATACCGCGCCCAGGCTTTAGGGCCTTCTGCCATTTCGGCATCGGTGAGTAAGGCATACTCCAGTTTCTCGCGCAGACTCGCCTCGTCCATATCAATGCCGATGAAAACAATCTCCTGGCGCGCATCGCCGATGCCATCTTCCCAGTGCTTTAAAATGTGCCGGAGGCTGTCGGCATCCTGCGGCCACTGCTCACGGGGAATACTGGCCCACCACATCCCTGCCAGCCCCTGGCGCATCACGCCACCGGCGTGGGACCAGGATCCGGCATGCTGAGGACGGCTTGCCAGCCAGAAAAAGCCTTTGGAGCGAATCACGCCTTTCAGACCGCCGTCGGTCACCATCTGGAAACGCGCCGGGTGGAAGGGACGCCTGGCACGAAAAACAAAATTACGAATGCCGTATTCTTCGGTTTCCGGCGTATGCTCCCCGCGCAGCTCTTTTAGCCAGCCCGGCGCCTGGGCGGCGGCATCAAAGTCAAACAGTCCGGTATCCAGAACCTGATCGAGGCTCACCTGGCTAAACGCCGAAGTAATAATTTTTGCGCGCGGGTTAAGGGAATGCAGCACGGAGATCAGGCGGCGTTTCTCCGCGTCGCCGATCAGATCCGTTTTGTTGAGAACAAGTACGTCGCAAAATTCTATCTGATCAATCAGCAGGTCAACCACGGTGCGCTCGTCCCCTTCGCCCATGGACTCGCCGCGAGACTGAATACTGTCGTAGGATTCATAATCCCGAAGGAAATTAAAGCCGTCCACAACAGTTACCATGGTGTCGAGCCGGGCGATATCGGACAGGCTTTCCCCCTTGTCGTCCACAAAGGTGAACGTTTCCGCCACGGGCAGCGGTTCGGAAATACCGGTAGATTCGATGACCAGGTTATCAAAACGCCCTTCCCGGGCAAGCTGGCTGATTTCCACCAGCAGATCTTCACGCAAGGTGCAGCAAATGCAGCCGTTGCTCATCTCAACCAGCTTTTCATCGGTGCGCGTCAGGCTGGAACCGCCCTCACGCACCAGCGCGGCGTCAATATTCACCTCGGACATGTCGTTGACGATCACCGCCACCCGCCGCCCTTCCCGGTTATTTAAGATGTGATTCAGCAAAGTGGTTTTTCCGGCACCCAAAAAACCGGACAGCACGGTAACGGGCAGTTTCTTTGACCGATGGTGGGTCTGTGTTAACGATGACATTGCAACTCCTTACTGACTGCGTAGCTATTATTGATATGTTATAACATAACAATATCGGACTACATAGTCATGCCGGAGATAAAAACCGTGCCTAGAAATGAAAAAAGCCAGCTAACGCTGGCTTCAGGTTGCTGACAAAGAGGGAAAAAGCGTGGTTTTTCCCTCTTTGTGGTTATCAGCCGAAAATTAACGAGTTGATTTTCCGGTCTATTTTTCTGGCGACACATTGCAGAATTTTATCCGCATGAGGTTTGTCATCAGTCTCAAGCCAGCTAACGCTGGCTTTGAGAAGGAAAACTGAATTACTGCAGGCGGAACACCCGCACCAGGTCACGCAGCTGCTTCGCCTGGTCATTCAGAGAGGCCGCGGCGGCAACCGATTCTTCCACCAGCGCGGAGTTTTGCTGGGTGGTGGAATCAATCATGCCAATCGCGCTGTTGATCTGGGAAATGCCGTCGGTTTGCTCCTGACTGGCCTGTTTTATCTCCCCGAGGATGGTGTTCATTTCCTGCACGTTTTCAATCATACCGGCAATCTGGGCGTTCGCTTTTTCCACCAGCCCCATGCCCTCGCGAGTCTGAGTGGTTGAGTTCTCAATCAGGCTTCTGATCTCGCTCGCAGATGAAGCACTTTTTTGCGCCAGCTGGCGAACTTCCCCGGCAACGACGGCAAAACCACGGCCATGTTCACCGGCGCGAGCTGCTTCCACCGCCGCATTCAGCGCCAGAATGTTAGTCTGGAAGGCAATGGAGTCGATAAGGTTAATGATGTCCGACATACGATTCGAGGTTTCATTTATCACGCGCATTTTGCTGGTGACCTGAGACATCATCTGGCCGTTGTTTTTTACCACCGTTGCGGCTTCGGAAGAGAGCTTGGTTGCTTCGTTGGTGTGGTCAAAGGTGTTTTTCACCGTGGAGGTAATCTGCTCCATGGAGGCCGCCGTTTCCTCGACGGAGCTGGCCTGCTCTTCGGTGCGAGCCGCAAGATCCTGGTTCCCGGCGACAATTTGCGCGGCGGCAGAAGAGATAGTTTCCGATCCCTGCTGAACCTGATGGACAATCTCTTGCAGGCGGACTTTCATGCTCATCAGCGCCTGCAGCAGTTCGCCTGTTTCATCTTTATGGGTCACCGTGATGCTGCCCGTAAGATCGCCCTCGGCAATCGCCCCGGCAAACTCAACGGCACGAACCAGCGGCCGGGTAATGGACCGCACCACAAACAGGCCAATGAGGCTGCCCAGAGCGATACTCAACAGCGTCAACAGAACGGTGACCAGCCGGTTAGAGTGGTAATCTTTATCAACCTGCTGGCCAGCAGCGGACATTTTCTGATTCTGGATAACGATAAGCTCTTGCACCTTATCTTTATATTTTTCCTGAACCTGGATGGTGGTGGACATCATTTCCTGCAGCGCGGCGGCGCGATCGTTTTGTTGCACCGCCTGTAAAATACGAAAACGCGAGTCCAGATACTGTTTACGAATATCGGCCAGCTCCCGCAGCGCTTTTTGTGACGCAGCGTCGGTACTGGATTTGTTCAGGTCCGCCAGCAGCGCTGTAATATGCGCACTGATCTCCGCAAGGTGTTTTTCCGACTTCTGACGAAATACGCCGGCTTCATCCAGCAGCATCAGCTGCTGCGTATTCACGAACTCCTGGAAACTATCAATCAGATCGTTGGCTTTAACGGTCGTCGGGTAATCATCGTTAACAATGGTTTGAATGCCGGTATTTGCTCTGCTCAGGCTAAGTAAAGAAAGCCCTGAGCTGAAGACCATCAGCACAATAAAAATAGCAATAGTCAGCGTTAACTTGCTGCGAATTTTTACATCATGTAGTGACATTTTTTCTCCCTTGAGAAGCGTATTTTTATGAATGCGCAAAATCCTCTGCCGCCTAAACAACAGAGAATAAATAGCACAAAGGGATGGAAGCACCTCGTACAGGCTTATCGGATATATTCAAATTAACTTTATGAATTTGATCGGTTTTTTCTTATGGTCAGGCCAGATGGATAGCTGAAAGCTATTAATTGATTTGCGATTGATCGATGATTTGCGATAAGGAACGTTTTTTTATTCTATTTTTGCGGGAGCCAGACTTTGCCAAACACTATTTTTTTAAATACAGCAAGCGCGAGGTAAATATAAATTCACCGCGCGTCGGTTTATTTAATTATTTAATATTTCATTAACAAACCTGAATTACCCGGGTCAGGACGGGGGAATATCAGATTTGATAATCGATGGCGGGTTCTTCAGGCTCCAGCGCCAGGCGCTTAATTTCCTCAACCGACAGCTCCGGGTTGCACAGTTCAATAAATCGCCAGACATAGTTACGCTGCAGCTGTCCACGACGGATCCCGAGCCAGACTGTATTCGCGTCAAACAAGTGGCGAGTGTCCAGGCGCACCAGACTTCCCTCTTCCCCGCTGGCCTGATCGGCTACCAGCCCAATGCCCAGACCGAGCTCCACGTAGGTTTTTACCACGTCCGAATCCTGCGCGCTGAGTACCACGTCCGCGGTTAATCCCCGCCGGGCAAACGCTTCATCGATACGGGAGCGACCAGTAATGCCCTGCCGGTAGGTGATCAGCGGCCAGCGGCTGATATCGTCCAGCGTGAGCGGGCTAGTATGAATTAACGGGTGCCCCTGCGGAACCAGCAGGCTGTGATACCAGCGGAACCACGGGTAAGCCACCACCAGAGGATCGGTGCTCAGACGTTCGCTGGCGATGCCAATATCCGCCGCGCCGCTGTGCAGCAGGGATTCGATTTCCTGCGGTGTGCCCTGAATCAGCTCGAGGCGAACTTCAGGGAATAAGGCGCGGAAAGCTTTGATCACCACCGGTAGGCTGTAGCGAGCCTGAGTGTGGGTGGTGGCGATGGTTAGCACACCGCTGGTGTCATTGGTGAAAAGGTCAGCCAGGCGACGCACGTTGCTGGCTTCGTTAAGAATACGTTCGGCAATCACCAACAGGGCTTTGCCCGGTTCGGTCATACCTAATAACCGTTTGCCGCGGCGAATGAATATTTCAATCCCCAGCTCTTCTTCCAGCTCGCGAATATGGCGGCTGACGCCAGACTGAGAGGTGAAAAGCATATTGGCGACTTCGGTGAGATTGTAGTCCCGTCGCGCCGCCTCGCGGATTATTTTTAGCTGCTGGAAATTCACATCGCCCCCGGGATCGTGACTGTTCTTTACACCATTGTTAAAGTCACAGCCCCGGCGGGACAAATAATAAAAACCAGCAAACTATTCCATTTAGTAATAAGCGGCGTTAGCCCACCAGCATCAGTTCGCGATTTTCCAGCGCCGGACGGGTGACCAGTGACATAAGAATTTCTTTTACCGCCTGAGCCTGAGGCGAGAGCGGTAAACGCGCGGACAGGTTCAGCGACAGCGGTAAATTTAACGACGGGCTGGTAATACGTGCCATCCAGCCACCTGCAGAATCGGCAAGTGAACGCGCGGCGGATTCCGGCAGCACGGTCACGCCCATACCACTGGCAATGGCCGCAGTTAAAGTCGAAATAGACTCAATCTCACCGATAATTTTTGCCGTCAGGCGGCGCAGGGAGAAAGCCTCATCCACGCGCTTGCGAACCGCGCTGTAGTCGCGGGGCAGGAAAAGATTCATGGCGGCAACGTCCGACAAATCAACGCTGTTGCCCGGGCAGTCGCGGGTACCCACAAGGAACAAATCCTCTTTCAGCAGCGGCTGGCTGGTCAGCCCCGCCGTTGGCGTACGGTCATACAGCACGGCCATATCAAGCTGCCCGCTGAGCAGTTTGTCATTCAGCTGTGAACCGCTATTTTCATGCAGGTACACCTGCACATCCGGCAGTTCGGCACGTACGGCCTGCAGCAGCGGCATGGTAATGGAGGACGCCGCCATCCCCGGCGCAAGACCAATCGAGACAAGGCCCTGCATGTTCTGACCCACGTTATTCACCGCCAGCTGAGCCTGCTCACACTGGCGCAGAATCGTCCGGGCGTGAGCATATAAAATCTTTCCGGCTTCCGTGGGCGTGACGCCGCGTTTGGTGCGAATCAACAGTTGCTGATCCAACTCCCCTTCCAGAGTGGCAACCTGCTGGCTGAGCGCCGGCTGTGCGATGTGCAGTACTTCCGCTGCCTGGGTCAGGCTGCCAATATCAACAATTTTTACGAAGTACTTCAGTCGTCTTAAATTCATTTTGCCCCCTATTACGGAATGCCAGCGCCAGTAATGGCAGTGATGTCGTAAAAGGTTTTGCAATATGCTTGCCACATTTTTCGTTTACGGCGCAAACGAGATAACAGGCTGGATAATAAGAGAAACTGATAAAGCACCCACGAGGATTAACGAAACAGGAGATTTGCTTATGCCCCATAAGAGGTACAAATGCACCGTGATGGTGCATTTCAGCAGAAAAACTGCGTGCCGGTGATAAGCCGGCACGATGAATCACACGCCGGCCCACCACAGGCGAATTTTCATTCCCCAGTAGCTCGTCCAGCCGCTGGTGGTAGACACGACCTGGCCTTTATCGACGATGACAAACGTCGGCGTGACGCCAATTTGCCAGCTGCGGGAAATGGCTCCGTCGGCATCATTGACCACTGGGAACTGAACACCTTTCCGCGCCAGCCAGCGAGAAACCTCGCTTTCATTCCCTGAGCGAAGCGCAATGGTTATCACGTTCTGCCCTTCAGCCTGCAGCTTCGCCACGTCAGGCGTGGTGAAACGACAGACGGCACACCAGCTGGCCCAGAAATAGACCAGCAGCGGGCGTTCTGCGCTCAGCGCGCCGAGCGTGACATCCTGCCCGTCCAGAGTATGCAGCGGAGTGGCATCAAAGGCCGCTGGCGACTGAGGAGCACGCCACCAGTCCATCACCAGCATCACGCCCGCCAGCAAAACCAGCAGAATTACGCCTTCCCGCAGCCAGCGCCGCAGTTTACTTGCCATGGGCGGCCGCCAGTTTTTCTTTGACCACCTCTTCCAGCGTTTCCCACGGCACCGCCCCAGGGATCATTTCATCGCCAATGATGGTGGCTGGCGTGCCCTGCACGCCCACGATGCGCGCCAGTTGAAGGTTCGTGCTCAAGGTTTCCATGCTTTTTTCGTCCGGCGTCACCGGCGTTGCGCCACTTTTTTCAACGGCCGCCGCAATGCTCGCCGCATCGTGATAGCCCTTCTTCTGCATCAGTTTTTCATGCAGCGCCAGGAACTGGTCCGGATGCTGACGCCAGGTCGTCAGGACGGTACGCGCCGACAGCACGGAGCTCTCCCCTTTAAACGGCAGCGGCTTCACGATCACCGCCACATCCGGGTATTTCTGCACAATTTTTTCCAGCATCGGATCGAGCTGTTTACAGTACGGGCAATTGTAGTCTGTGAAATTGACCAGGGTTAGCGTCGGCTTTTTGGCGCCGAACCGCGGGCTGGCCGGATCGTTAAACAGCGCCTGTTCAATCAGCACTTCCAACTGCTTTTGTTGATCGGCGGAAAACGGCGCAGGGGCTTCTTTCGCCGCCAGCGCCAGGCCGGAGAACAGCGATAGGATTAAAATAAAAGCGTATTTCATGGTTTCGTTCCTTTGGCATTATCCAGGGTTGTCAGCACCGAATCGCGCGACAGCAGCGTCGGCAGCACTTTGCCTTCCGGCAGGCCTGGGCCATAAATTTGGTTAAATGGCACGGCAACCTGGCCGCGACTTCTCAAAAAATCAGTGATTTGCTGGGACGGCAGCGTCCAGTCACCGCGCAGGGCAACCACGTCGGGTGCCTGTAAAGCAGCCTGCACGTCCTCTTTGTTGAGCACGTTGTATTTGTTGGCTTTGCAGGTAATGCACCAGTCAGCGGTAACATCAATAAACACGCGCTTATGCTGCGCGAGTGCGTCCTGAATCGCCTGCTCGCTGAGCGGCTGCCAGGCAATATTTTCCCGTGCTGGTTTGCTACCCGAAATGCCGAAATGCACCAGCAGCAGGCTTGCCAGCCAAATCGCGGATCCCAGCATCAGCATGCCGAGCACGCGACGCAGCCAGGTCATCCACTTGCCTGGGCGAGGCAAACGCATCGCCAGGCCGGGGCGAAGCGCAATCAGCAGCCACGGCAAACTCATCCCCAGCCCTAAGGCCAGGAACAGCCCCCACAGCACGGGGTAAGAAGCAGTAAGCGCGACTGCCACTGCAGTACCGAGGAAAGGCGCGCTGCACGGCGTCGCCAGCAGCGTGGCAAACGCGCCCTGCCAGAAGTGTCCGGCCATGCCATTGCCGCCCTGGGTGGCGAGTCGAGTATTCATACTGGAAGAGAGCCTGAATTCAAACAGGCCAAACAGATTAGCGCTGAACACCAGCATCACCAGCGCCATAAAGCCGATAAACCACGGGTTCTGGAACTGGATGCCCCAGCCCAGCGCCTGATTGGTCAGCCGCAGGACGGTCATCAGCAAAGCCAGCACCATAAAGGAAGCGATTATCCCCGCGACCGAGGCTAAAAACTGGCGGCGCACCAGGCCCCGGTCTTTTTGCTGCACCAGCAGAATCGACCCGAGCTTCATGCCCAGCACCGGGAGTACGCACGGCATCAGGTTAAGGATAAGCCCCCCCACCAGCGCCATCAGCACCACCTGCCAAAGCGGGAAGGCATCGTTTCCTCCCGCTACTGCAGGCGCGGAACCAATGGTGAGCGTGTTTTGCTGAGCAATGCCGTTGTCGGCCAGCACCAGCGTGATCGATTTACCCCGCAACTCCGGCGCACCTTCTCCCCAACTGTCGCTCACCGGTACGGTGGCCTGCAGCGAGTCGCCGTCGATGCGGAACACTGGCTTGCCAAGGTCGGCTTCTTCCGGTGGATCGAGGTAAAGACCTGGATTCGTCCAGCCGCCGGCACGCACGGCATTAATGACCAGGCTTCCCGGATGGTAACCGGCTTTGAGCGAATCCGTTAGCCCACTTTCGACCGGCACCTGTCCCATCGCCTGAGCGAAGTCATGGGCAAACTGAGCATCTGCCGCAGAAGGCGTGATGTTAAAGGCATAATCGGTCAGCAGGCAGACGTTGCTGCAGGTAGAAAGCGTCAGTACGCCGCCGATAGTTTCCGGTACCTGGCCGTGAAACACCATCGGGATGGTGACCCGATCGTGATAGCCCTGAGTGGTGATCCCGGCGACGTCAAAACGCGCAGGCGTCGGCCAGAACCACTCTACTTTGGGCATATCCCCCTGCCAGGCAATAGCTGGCGCAACGCCGCCTTCCCCTGGGGATCGCCAGTAGGTCTTCCATCCTTTTTCGAGCTTCACGTCCAGTAAAAGACGCGTTTCATTGTTGCCCGAGGTATCCGCACGCAGCCTGACGCTGGCGTGATCGTTATCCGGCGATTGCAGCCAGCCTGACTCTGCCGCCCAGGACACGGGCAGCCAAAGCATGAGCAGGCACAGCAGCGCCTGCCTGAAGCGAATAAACATATTTTTTCTCCATAAATGATTAACTAACTGTGGGTCACAGCCGGTCTGTCATTCACGGAAAACGCAGAAGCGAAGATGCACCCTGAGGGTGGGGGGTGAAGTGGCTCTTGGGGGTGAGTAAGGCATTCTTGTGGCACGCACGGGCACCAGCAAGGAAAGCAGCAGGCAAAGTGCGAACAACGCCCCATCAAACAAGACTGGCGGCACGCTCAATAATGATTTGGCACTCAGTTCGCACGGCGTGACCGGGGAATCACCGTCGGCCTGCGGGTTATCAGCCTGGGCAGCAACGGCGCTGGCCACGGTTTCCATCTGCAACGCGTGCAGACCCACCATGCGCTGCGCGGTACAAACCAGTACCACAACACATGCCAGGCAAAGAAACCAAATCCCTATCCGCCGCTGTTTTACCATCAGATCCTCACTGTTTAACCCGGCTTATCTTAGCGGCTGGCGAAATATTGGCAATCTTTGCGCTGTAAAGTTATGTCTGAGCCTGTTTCCTGGCAATTTTTGCTTGTTTTATCGGCAAACGATACAAAAGACGCTTTGGAGTCTTTGACAAGCCCGTGCGGCCTCGCTACTATGCGCCCCGTTCACACGATTCCTCTGTAGTTCAGTCGGTAGAACGGCGGACTGTTAATCCGTATGTCACTGGTTCGAGTCCAGTCAGAGGAGCCATATTTAAGAAGCCCGCTTAAGGAAACTTAAGCGGGCTTTTTGCTTTTGATTTTTCACAAAGTTGCCCTCCCTTCACAAAATTCATTTTTCCTCTACATCGGCTGTTCACTTTTTTAATTAGTCGGCTACTATTCAGTTATGCCGTACGCTTTTCACGCAACCCTATCCCGCCGTGTTATAAAATATTTTCCCCACATGCAGGCCGTTATGTTAGTAAATTTTAGCGAAGAATTGCGGTATATTGCCGGGAACGGCATTGAACGAGTCGGTTTCTGGTGAGATATAAAAGAAAAGCCCCCGCAAATGCAGGGGCTTAATTTTCTTTATTTTTATTTTTTGTAATGTAAAATTACAAGTGCTTACAATCTTGTGCATCGGGAAATCGGTGTACTAGATAATAATCTGTGAACATTTCCCTTGGTGTTGCTCAGGTCTTTGACCGCCTGACCCGCTTGCGTGTTGGCGCGGCTGGTCAGGATTTTTTTAAGTTTAGAGAAGGCCTTAGGCAAAAAAAAGCTGTCTTTAAGTACAGGGGATCTCCACATACAGGGATACGCGATGTGTTCTGCAATTGAATTTTTTATAAGTAATCATAATGATTTACATCCCGGTCTCGCCCGGGAATTGTATGCATTACGCAAAAAAACATTTCACGAACGGCTCGAATGGAAAGTGGAATGTGAAGACAATCAGGAAAGAGATCAATTCGATAATGCAAATACAACTTATTTAATGGGCATGCTGGAGGGCAAATTATTTTGTGGCGCACGCTTTATTGATGCCAAACATCCGACCATGACAGATGAAATATTTCATCAGTATTTTAATAACATTAGCTTGCCAAAAGATATTCCCTGTTGCGAAATCACTCGCTTATTTTTAGATAAAAATCGTCGCGATGAGGGGAATTTACGCGCCCTGCCTGCCAGTAAGGCTTTATTTTTGGCGATGATTATGTACTGCATCAAAAATGGCTATCCGGGCATGCACGCGGTGACCAGTCGGGGGATGTACGCCATTTTCCGCCAGGCCAACTGGAAAGTTGACGTGCTGCAGAAGGGGCTATCAGAAAAGGACGAAGCGGTTTATTACATTTATATGCCTGCTAATCAACAGGTTATAGAAGATATTATTAATAAAGATAAAAACAGCGAATGGCTGCGTGAGACGCTCGCCCAGCTCAATAATCTGTAGTCTCTTTGGTCAGGCACCCAGATCTAACAGCCTGAGTTCGATGCTGAGTTTAACCGCGTGACGCGCATTGTTAACGCCAAGCTTTTTCATGGCATTGCCCATATGGAATTTCACCGTGCGCTCGGTAATGGACAAGATAGTCGCAATTTCGGCATAGGTTTTTCCGGCGTAGACCCACTGCAGAATTTGCTGCTCACGCGGCGACAGAAAAACATTTTTTTTCTGCCGAATATCGCTGTATAAATTCAGCATCTTTTGGTGCAGCTTGATAAAGAAAGCGATTACCGCCTCACGATTTTCGGTGAGGTTCACTTCTGAAGGCTGATGGCTGATCAGTGAAAGCACAACAAGGTTGTTCACATAGTCATGGAGCGGATAAGTGTGCCCCTGCACAATATTGTGCTGTGAACCTTCGTCAAAAATACGTTTCAGCGTATATCCGGAAGAAACCATCATCCCGCTGTCCCATGAAAAATCCTCCAGGCTGCTGAGAGACCGGACAATCACTGGGTCAATAAACTGATATTTATTTTCGAGATAAATGTTAAACCATTGCGGATTGTTATTAATAATGCGCATTTGGGAAGGGTCTTTCTTATTCATTACAGCATACGCGTAGGTCGTATGTTTGTAATTCAGAATAAATTCATCAAGTTCGTGCTGAATTAATGAATTTACTCTGCTGTCATTATAATACGTGTCCTTCACAACCATCGCCGTCCGTAGAATTAAGAGTGGAAAGTATAGATCATTTCCCTTCGCTTGCCACACCTCAATGCCACCGATTTGATGAATAAACGCAGGAATTGCCCAATACGCATTCCTGCGTCAGCCGGTAATAGTTAAATCAAGGTATTATCACGCCTTAGATTTCGGTCAGAATCTGGCTGAAATCCAGGCGCGACTTTGGCAGTCCAGCGTTAAAGTCCTCCACGCTGCGGTAGCCCAGCGCCACCATCACCACGCTGGTCAGGCCTTTCTCCCGCAGGCCAAACTCTGCGTCCAGTACGGCGGCGTCAAAGCCTTCAATCGGCACGGCATCAATGTTCAGGGTGGAAACGCCCAGCAGCAGCGTGCCAAGGTTGAGATAAACCTGCTTCTCCATCCAGTGCTGTGCATCTTTCAGGTCAAAACGGTGTTTATTGGCATAGAATGAACGGCCTTTATGCTGCCCTTCTTTGGCCTGTTCGGTAGCAAAGCGCCCATCTTCCTGCTCTTTTTGCAGCAACGTTTGCAGGTGCGCATCGTCATAAACCGTTTTGGCACAGAACACCACGACATGTGAAGCATTCAGCACTTTAGGCTCGTTTGCCGCGTAAGGCCCGGTGGTCGCTTTCGCAATGCGCGCCTTGCCTTCATCACTGCTTACCAGCAAGAAATGCCACGGCTGCGAGTTGGTGCTGGACGGGCTCAGGCGCAGTAGATTTTTAATTTTATCCACGTCCTCAGCGGCAATTTTTTTAGACGCATCAAAAGCTTTGGTGGCATAGCGCCGGGAGGCAGCATCAACAATGTTCATTATTTTTCCTGAATAAGTTTTTGTGTTTTGCAGCGGCCTGCCAGGCCGCTGCACGTAATAATTAAACGGCAACTTCGTCCAGCGGTACCAGTTTCAGCGGTTCCGCCAGCAGCCCGTCCATCTGTTTCACAAATGCCTGGAAATGAGGCAGTGAATTGTGCAGGTCGAGCGCCTGCTGGCCTCGCCATGATTCGCGTACGAAAAATGTATCCGGCTCTTGTTGAAGCTGAAACAGCGTGTAGTCGAGGCACCCAGGCTCAAGGCGGCTCGGCGCGCCCAGCGCTTTCAGCGCGGCTTTAAGGTTATCCTGCTGCCCGGCCTTCGCCTTCAGCATGGCAATTATCGTCAGGGTTTCTGTGGTTGCCATATCAGAATCCCTCCAGCACGATTTTGCCCACCGCGCGCCCGGTTTCCAGCAGCGCATGGGCGCGGCGAAGGTTATCCGCGTTAATTGTGCCATAGTGTTCGCCGAGCGTAGTGCTTAAAACACCCTGGTCGATAAGCGCGGCCACGCGCGTCAGCAGATTATGCTGCTCAATAATATCGCTGGTGACGAACATCGAGCGGGTAAACATAAACTCCCAGTGCAGCGAAATACTTTTGGCCTTCAGCGCACGCACGTCCAGCGCTGCCGGGTCATCAATCAGCGCAAACTTCCCCTGCGGGATGAGCGCCTCAATCAGCTGGGCATAATGTTGCTCGGTATTGGTCAGGCTGGCAACGTGCGTAACGTGTTTCACGCCAATACGCTGTAATTCTTCCGTCAGAGGCTGGCTGTGGTCGATAACGTGGTGGGCGCCGAGTTCGCTCACCCACTTTTGACTTTCCGGGCGAGACGCGGTGCCAATCACGGTGGCTTTTGTCAGCCTGCGGGCAAGCTGGGTCAGAATTGATCCCACGCCACCGGCCGCGCCCACAATCAGCAGCACGGCCTCTTCGCTGCCGTTTTCCTGAATACCCAGGCGGTCGAAAAGCATTTCCCACGCGGTGATTGCCGTCAGCGGTAATGCGGCAGCAGCGGCATTTTCCACGGACTTAGGTTTGAATGCCGCAATACGCTCATCTACCAGCTGAAATTCGCTGTTGCTGCCCGGGCGAGTCAGCGCCCCGGCGTACCACACGGCATCGCCGGGCTTAAACAGCGTGACGGCTTCACCCACTTCAACGACTGTACCCACGGCGTCCCAGCCCAGTACCCGAGGCGCGTCGCCGCTAAAGCCACTGCGAACTTTGGTATCAACGGGGTTCACGGAAATAGCGTTCACCGCCACCAGAATGTCGTGCCCCTGAGCAACGGGTTTCGGCAGCGTGATGTCCTGTAGCGCATCAATATTGTTGCCGTCTTTTGCGTCGCGGGTAATAGCAATAGCTTTCATAGCAGCTCCCATAAGGTAATAGGTTCATCAATTGAGTAAAATCATGGTACAAGGTGCGCTGCAGGTGAAAAACCGGCGTCAGGAAACAACACTTATACTCGGAGAGTGAAAATGCTCAGGCTGGAAGACCTTGCGCTGTTTGTCAGGGCGGCGGCGTTAAACAGTTTTAGCGATACCGCCAGGGAAGCCGGGCTGCAGCCGGCCCAGGTCAGCACCGCCATTAAGCGCCTGGAGCAGAACCTCAATATTCGCCTGTTCGCTCGCTCAACGCGCAGCCTGCGCCTGACCCCCGAAGGTGAATCCTGGCTGCCTTACGCCCAGCAGGTGCTGCAGACGCTGGATGCCGGGTATGAGCAGATCCAGCCTCCCAGCGACGAAGTACGCGGCACGTTACAAATCGCTGTGCCTTCGGATCTTGGGCGCAACCTCCTGCTGGATGTTTTTCAGCGATTTCGCAGTACTTACCCGGCGCTAAGCCTGAAGCTTCTGTTTTCCGATCGGATAACCGATGTGTTTAAAGATCCGGTGGATGTGGCCTTTCGCTACGGCAACAATGATGATGCGTCGTATATCTCCCTGCCGGTCGCACCAGAAAACCGGCGCGTGCTCGTTGCTTCTCCCGCCTATCTGGCACGCTTTGGCGAACCGCAAACCCTTGCCGACCTGGCCCAGCACAATGCGCTGACGTTTGTGCTTCGCGGGCGGGTGCACAATAGCTGGTCGTTCAATTTGCACGGCAAAATGCAGCAGGTGGCGGTGAAAGGTTCGATGATGAGCGATGATGCAGAAGTCATTCACCGGCTGGCGGTAAAAGGCGAAGGCATTACCTACAAATCCTGGCTGGATGTCAGCGAAGATGTGCAGGCAGGCCGCTTAAAGCTGCTGCTGCCGCAGTATGAAGGGGACAGTATTCCGCTGAATCTGATTTGCCCGCACCGTAAGCAGCTGTCAACCACGGTGCGGTTGCTGCACGAAGCGGTCAAGGCGCGCTGCGAAAACGCGATGCGCACCCTGCCCGCTATCGAAGCTTAAAACGTGACCCAGTCATCTCCTGCCGCGGTGGCAGTGGCGGCTTTTGCCTGAGGTTTGACCTTCGTTTCCACGCTGACCCGTTCTTCACGCCCGGACAGGCGGAAACGCGCCACCGCTTTTTGCAACATTTCAGTCTGGCCTTCAAGCGCCGCCGCCGCCGCCGAGATCTGCTCCACCAGCGCGGCGTTTTGCTGCGTCACGCTGTCCATTTCGCTGACCGCCACGCTCACCTGAGAAATGCCTTTACTCTGCTCATCCGTCGCCGAGGCAATTTGCTTCATAATTTGCGTCGTGTCAGAGACTGCCTTCAGCACCTCTTTCATAGTATTGCCCGCCTCGTTCACCAGCGCCGCACCGCTGTTCACCCGGTTTACCGAATCGGCAATCAGCGTTTCAATCTCTTTCGCCGCGCCCGCGCTGCGGCTGGCGAGGTTGCGCACTTCCCCCGCTACCACCGCAAAACCTCTGCCCTGTTCACCTGCGCGGGCGGCCTCAACGGCAGCGTTTAGTGCCAGAATGTTGGTCTGGAAGGCAATACTGTTGATGACGCTGGTGATTTCGCTGATTTTGCGGGAGCTGTCGGAGATCCCTTCCATTGTCACCACCACGTCACCCACCAGCTTGCCGCTGCGGCTGGCGGTTTGTGAGGCTTTCTCCGCAATGCTGCTGGCCTGGCGGGCATTCTCGGCGTTGAATTTGACCGTGGCCGTGAGCTGCTCCATGCTGGCGGCGGTTTCTTCCAGCGCGGCGGCCTGCTCTTCGGTGCGTGAAGAGAGATCGTTATTGCCGGACGAAATCTCCGCCGAACCACGATAAATGTTCTCCGTGCCGCTGCGAATCGCGCTCACCGCATCACGTAGGCTGCCCTGCATCTCGGCCAGCAGCGGGAACAGTTTGCCGACGCAGTTCCGCCCAAAGTCCTCCACCGGATGGCTGAGGTCGCCTTTCGCAATGACCGAGAAATGATCCCGAATGCGGTCCAGCGGTTTCACCAGCAGGTTCACCAGATAGCGATCGGTAAACAGCAGGATCAGCAGCCCAATCACGATAGCCACCAGCACGGTGACTTTCATCAGGCGAGTCAGCGAGTCCACGGCAACCCGCGTCCGGTCCAGCCGTTCTTCTGCCACGGCGGTAAACTTGCTGCTGCTGGCCCCAAAAGCGCGGCTGAGCGGCGGCGTGACCTGGGTCGCCTGCTGGCGATAATCCGCCGCGCTCCCCTGCCGGGCAAGCTGCATCTGCACCGCCACGCCGCTATCTAAAAGCTGCTGCCATTTTTCGATCACGTCGGCGGAAACGGCCGGATCCATTGGCCCAGGCGAAACGCTCTTCAGGCGCTCAAGCTCGCTTTTCATGTTATCCAGCGCTTCCTGCACGGGTTTAAAGTCGGCATTTTCCCCGGCCGCCTTCGCCTCCATCACGCGCGAAAGGCGGGTAATAAAGCGAAAATACTGGTCGTTACCTTTGCTGAGTATCGTCATCTGCGACACCAGCTGATGGTCAACGGCGTTGCCGTCCCCCAGCTTCGCCAGCGAATAAACGGTAAACACGCCCACGGCTGACCACAGCAGGCAAAACAGCCCCAGCACGGTGAGCAGCACCCGGCGTACGGTAAAATTCTTTAACATTCCCATGTCGTTCCCCTCATCGTTATTGTCGTTATCCCATCAAGCTCGGGTATCAATGGGGTTATCGGCAGTCTCTGCGCGGGTATTCATTTTTTTGCGATGAATTTTTTATGAGGCTCGCAACTCTTCCCGTCTTCCGCTTCCGTTCTGCGCCCGGCATGACATACTGAGACACTAACCCGGCGAGAACCGGTAAAGGAGAATCAATGAATAATAACGTTGTGTGCCAGGGGCTGACGCCTGCTGAAGCCCTGGACAAGCTGGAAGCACTGTACGAAAACTCGGTAACCGCCCTTCGCGATGCGATTGCCCTCTACACCCAACACGGTACGCTGCCGGACGTAGACGCGCGTTCCGACGGGCTGTTTGTCTACCCGGAACTGCGGGTGAGCTGGGACGGCGTTCCCCGTGGCCCCAAAAATACCCGCTCCTACGCCCGCTTTACCCACTCCGGCAGCTACACCACCACGGTGACTCGCCCCGCACTGTTTAAGAGCTACCTGCACGAACAATTGAGCCTGCTGTGCGAAGACTATGGCGTGCACATTGAGGTTGGCCCTTCTCAGCATGAGATCCCTTATCCTTATGTGATTGACGGCCTGAACCTCGACCGCACGATGAGCGCCGGGCTGACGCGCCATTTCCCGACCACCGAGCTGTCGCAAATTGGCGATGAAACCGCCGATGGCCTGTTCCATCCGACGGAAGCCTGGCCGCTGTCGCACTTTGACGCCCGCCGGGTTGATTTCTCGCTGGCTCGCCTGCGCCACTACACCGGCACGCCGGTGGAGCACTTCCAGCCTTTCGTACTGTTCACCAACTACACCCGCTACGTGGACGAGTTTGTCCGCTGGGGCTGCCAGCAAATCCTCGACCCGGACAGCCCGTATATCGCCCTGTCCTGCGCCGGAGGCACCTGGCTGACCGCCGAAACCGAAGCCCCGGAAGCAGCGATTTCCGATCTGGCGTGGAAGAAACATCAGATGCCGGCCTGGCATCTGATCGATAAAAACGGCAGCGGCATTACGCTGATTAACATCGGCGTAGGCCCGTCCAATGCCAAAACCATCTGCGACCACCTCGCGGTGCTGCGCCCGGATGCATGGCTGATGATTGGCCACTGCGGCGGCCTGCGTGAAAGCCAGCAGATTGGCGACTACGTACTGGCTCATGCCTACCTGCGTGACGATCACGTTCTGGACGCGGTGCTGCCGCCGGATATTCCTATTCCAAGCATCGCCGAGGTGCAGCGCGCCCTTTATGACGCCACCAAACAGGTAAGCGGGATGCCTGGCGAAGAAGTTAAACAGCGCCTGCGCACCGGCACGGTGGTCACTACCGATGACCGCAACTGGGAGCTTCGTTATTCGGCTTCTGCGCTGCGCTTCAACCTCAGCCGCGCGGTGGCTATCGATATGGAAAGTGCGACGATTGCCGCACAGGGTTATCGCTTCCGGGTGCCTTACGGCACGCTGCTGTGCGTTTCAGACAAACCCTTGCACGGCGAAATCAAGCTGCCGGGCCAGGCCAACCGTTTCTATGAAGGGGCGATTTCCGAGCACCTGCAGATTGGCATTCGGGCCATTGATTTGCTGCGTGCCGAAGGTGAAAAGCTGCACTCGCGCAAGCTGCGTACCTTCAATGAACCGCCGTTCCGTTAACAAAAATAATAAGGAATCTGGATGCCACACACTTCATCACTCGGCGCCCTGCGGGCGCTGCTCCGGGAGCGCGAGCTGGATGGGATCATCGTGCCGCGCGCCGATGCCCATCAGAGCGAATACTGTGCACCTCATGACAATAAGCTCGAGTTTATCAGCGGCTTTACCGGTTCCGCCGGGCTGGCGTTAGTGCTTGCCGATCGCGCCCTGCTGTTTGTGGACGGACGCTACCAGGTTCAGGCTCGCCATCAGGTGAATCTGGCAGAGTTCGAGATTCATCATCTGCACGACGAGCCGCTTCACCTTTGGCTTCGGGACAACCTTCCCGCGGGCAAACGTATCGCCTTCGAACCGCTGCTGATGGTCAACAGTCAGTTCGAAAACCTGCGTACCAGCGGCTGCGATCTGGTGGCAGTGGATGACGATCCGCTTGATGCTATCTGGCCCGATCGCCCGGCAGCACCCTGCGGGGAAATTATCGCCATGCCGGACGAAATCAGCGGCGAAAGCTCCGCCTCAAAGCGTGAGCGGATCGCCCAGGCGCTGAGCTCCGCCGGAGCCGATTATCTGGCGCTGACGCAGCCGGACAATATCGCCTGGCTGCTGAACGTACGTGGCTCGGACATTCCGATGAGCCCGGTGCCGCACTCCTTCGCACTGTTGAGCGCCAGGGGTGACATTGAATGGTTTGTAGCGGAAGAAAAACTGCGGAACCTGGACAAAGCCTGGCTCAACGGCATCACTATCCGCCCAATGAGTGATTTCCTTTCCCGCTGCCAGCAGCTAGCGACCGGGAAACATATCCTCATCGACGCGGACTCGGCGCCAGTTGCGGTCCGCTTTGCGGTAGAGCAAGGCGGGGGCAGCGTACTGTGGGCGCCGGATCCCGTCACGCTTATCAAAGCCAATAAGAACGAGACCGAGCTGGCAGGCTACCGCGACAGCCATATCGAAGACGGCGTAGCCTGGGTGAATTTCCTTGCCTGGCTGACCCGAGAAGTACCGCGCCGCGAAGCCGCAGGCAACCCGATTACCGAGCTGGAAGCCCAGGAGAAACAGCTAAGCTTCCGCCAGCAGGGTTCCACCTTTACCGAGCAAAGCTTTAGCACCATTTCTGCAGCAGGCAGCAACGCCGCGATGTGCCACTACCACTCTTCACCGGACACGAATTTCGCCCTCACCCACGCGCAGTTCTACCTCAATGATTCCGGCGGGCAGTATATCAACGGCACGACGGACGCCACCCGCACGCTCAGCTTTGGCGAGCTGGACTCAACCCGACGCCTGCACTACACCGCGGTACTCAAAGGCTTCCTGGCGCTGATCTCGCTGCAGTTCCCGCAGGGGACTCAGGGCCACCAGCTCGATGCCTTTGCCCGCGCTCCGCTCTGGGAGCTGGGACTGGACTACGACCACGGCACCGGGCACGGCGTTGGCCACCGGCTGATGATCCACGAAAACCCGCACCGCATGGCGAAAAAGGTGAACCCGTGGCCGATGCTGCCGGGCAACATCCTCACCATCGAACCGGGTTATTACCAGGCGGACAGCCACGGGATCCGCATCGAAAACCAAGTCGAGGTCGTTGCCTCCCGGCCTGGCTTCTGCAAATTCTCATCGCTGACGCTGATCCCTATCGATCTGTCAGCCGTCGACGTGGATTTGCTCAGCCCGCAGGACATCGCCTGGCTGGACGATTACCACCGGCAGGTGCGGCAAACGTTATCCCCACGGGTGAATGAAGAAACTCGCCAGTGGCTTGAAGCCGCCACGCAGCCCGTTAGCCCGCTGTGCAAGCAGTAACCATTTAAGGCCGCGTTTGCGGCCTTCTTCATTGATTTGCTGGATTAATCGGCAGTTGAACGCATTTCACCAAAACAGCCTTTGACAACCCGGACTCACGCCGTTAGTATTCGCCCCGTTCACACGATTCCTCTGTAGTTCAGTCGGTAGAACGGCGGACTGTTAATCCGTATGTCACTGGTTCGAGTCCAGTCAGAGGAGCCATATTTAAGAAGCTTGCTTAGGAAACTAAGCGGGCTTTTTGCTTTTTTATTATCCGCAGAATGCTATCCCGACTGCACGGTCTGACATGTTATTCGCGCCCAGCTATCTTCGCTTTAAACTCGCTCACCCAAGTTTTGGCCATGACCGAATAGGGTTGATCCGCTGCGGTCATTTGCTTCATCTCCTCGCCCGTCCATGTCATAAGCAGTTCCAGTTTGCGAGTAATGCTTTCCTTAATTTCATCAGAAATCGGAGTAGCTTCAATCTCCTCGACAAGCTCCCCGAGAGAAATCAGCATTTCACCTAAAAAGACCAGCCTACGCAGATAACGCGTCCTGTCCTGCACAAGGCCAAGACGATTAAGACCGTAGATATGAATTGAGGCGGCACCACGTTCGATTGAACCCTCTCCTACAGGGATAGCCAGACTCACCGGTGGATTACCTACGCTGACAAAGCGTATATGTTCGTCGGGGTTATCAAAATAAGGATTGAGCAATAATGGCAACTCAGTCGCATAGTTTTTATTTTCTGGCAAAAGTCTCGCCCCGCCGGAGACAACGGGAAAACTGTCCTTCTTACCTGACGAATGACGTGATTGCCTCTGGCGGGCAAGGAGTACGCTCAGCTCTGTCGACCCATCAACAAGCTGCTGTTTGCGCTTGCGGTTACAGTCAATGCAGCTTGGCAGAAGATTATCCCAGTCCATTGCCAGCCACCAGTACCCCGGATGAGTGGCATCTTCGCTAACGGCACTTTTGGGGCGATAATGCTCAATATCTACCGGTGCCGAGGCAGAAAAGAAACTCTCACAATAGGCGCATTTATAATGAAAGAGCGCGTTGAGCCGCCATTTCACCTCGTCGGCTTTATAGGTGACAAAGTCAAAGCTCTCTTTTTTTCCTGGCTTCTTATAATGAGCCCTCGAACGTTCCAGCTCTGTGGTCCCGTCTCTACTCTTAGCGTCCAGGGCTGCGGGGGCTAACATCTGTTCTCGCGTGCGAATGACCTTTCTCATTGCAGCACCTGCTTCAAAATATCAACAATCTTGTCTCTTGTGCTCTCCCGCAGCTGCGGAGTATCACGATGTCGCTCCTGCAAATACTTCGCCACAGCTTCCTGCACCAGACGATGTGCTTCCGATGTCCCCACGGGCATGGCAGAAGCAATATCTGCCTCAAATGCGCTAAGCGCTTGCTTCTCTACGTCATTCAGTGGGGTGCCTTGCTGTGCCTTTGCCAGCAGATCTGCTACATGAGCCATCTGCTGGTTTATTTTCGGTTCAACGGTGGAATAGAGCTGGAAAAAATCGGCCGTAAGAAGCTGATCGACACGCAGAGTATCGATATCGGGTAAATCCGTTAACATCTGAACTGTCGTAGGTAATTGATTATCCTGAGGTGAAAAATCATTCACTCTTTTTTGCAGGACAACCACTTCACCCTTACTCATACCCCGCAGGCAAAGCGGATCGTGCGTCGTGGCAATAAAAGTCATGTTTGGCAGCGCCCGGCGCAACCCCTTCATTATTTGCATTTTCCAGCGGGGATGAAGATGCGCCTCAACTTCGTCAATCAACACCACGCCCGTCGCGCTATCAAGCGCTTTGAAGTTGGGGTTATATTCTGAATTCATCAACCCGGCCATAATGTCGCAAACCATCGCCAGTACGGAACGAAATCCCGATGAAACAATATTCAGCGGAGTGCGGATTTTAACTGGCTTACCGACATGTTGGGCCATCAGGGTAACGATATAGCAGACCTCCGCATCGCGTTCTACCACGTCAAAATCACCTTCTATTGCCAGCACATCTCGTAACGCACGGATCACTATATCGAAGGTCTTTTTTTCAAGCCCGAGCAGCCAGGTCTGCGGGTTGCCAAGCAGGTTACCATCAAAAAGATTTCTCACCGGGTGATCGACGGTATAGCGTCGCCGCTTATGCTGATAATGCCGAAAAGCGCCATAGGCAAAGACTGGCCCAACACTGAAGCCAGGCTCCGATAAAATCTCATAGCTGCCCTTTTTGAGCGTCATGTTGAGGAGCTGCTGCTCTGAACTACGAATACTCACATGAGCAATATCAGAATCTTGCCCCGGCCCTCCTCCCATGAACTGCGGATTCAGCACATAGCTACGCCAGTAAAGAGAGAGTTTTTTTCTTGCCACTTCTGTCGTCAACGCCAACGCAATCCCCTCAAGGATTGAGCTTTTCCCGGTGGCGTTTTCGCCAAGAATCAGCACTGCAGACGCCATCGGCGAACCATCGTCGTCTGTCGCAGCGGGCGGGATAGCTAGCGTTATTTTTTGTAGCGATTTGAAATTTTCAAAAGCGACCTCGTTTATGCGTGCATGTTTTGCCTCATGGATATCCTCCTCACTGAATTCGCCATACGGCAAGGGCTCTTCACGCTGGCTCTCCCTTACCGCGTCATTAAACCATTCCAGCCCTCGCGACTCTTTAAGCAGCGGTAAAAACAGGCGGCTAATTCTGGTGGGGGAAAGGATCGGTTTTGGCCCTTTGCGCGTACCAATTTTTTCCGCCAGCCGCCGCAATAACAAATACCAGCTGCCGCCAAATTCAAGCGCTGAAAAATTGAAGAGCTCTTTAAGCCCAGTGGACGACGAAGTCTTAATTGCGTGGGTAATACCTTCAAGATACTGGTTAAAACAAATTTCCCTCTGTTTAATCAGCTTCCTTCGATTAAGGCCAAAAGTGTAGATAGTTTCATTTCCGGCTTCAGAGAGGGCAATGAGTCTGCCTCCCGTTTCCACCGAAAAATGCGTGTAAAAGTTCTGCCGTTTACAGGGATCTAATACCAGCGCTTTCTCTTCAGGCGGCCAGTTCGGCCAGAGGCCCGTGCCGTTTTTCAGATATTGCAGATACTTCTCGTGGGAAGGGATCGGCACTCTCGCCCCCTGCACCGGGAAATAGTTACGTCCATGCACGTTACACTCGGCACAAGTCAGATAGATATTCTGCCACGCGTTTGCCAGCCAGGAATAATAAATATGACTATCTACCAGCTCGTCGTCGGAATCAACGCCGTTCACAGGGCGGAAATAGTGTATTTGTGGCCTTGATGCTCGGGATTCACAAAACGCACAGCGTCCATGAAAAAGTGTGAACAGTGCAGGCAGCATACTGGCATAACGGTCAGACGGAGCACCGCTTTGTGGGACGCGAGTTTGTGCTCGTCTATCGGGATCAAGCTGCAAAAATCGCCACAGCGCCTCCCCGTTACTAAAAAGCTTATCGCCCCGCAATGCCTCAGGGGGAGGAACTAGCTTTCTGTCAATGAATTGCATCGGTGCTCTCCTCGCACTGCGGATCTGATCCATCTTCATCGGTAAATCGATAAGAATCTTTAAGGTTTATCGGGCGGTAATCTGGATCCTTCTCCATCCTATCCCGAACCGAAGCATGTATCAGCGAATCCGGCGGAATGACGCGAGGTTCGCCCAGCGGTAGGTAATACCCCAGAAAAGTGGGGCCGGAAGTGTCCCATTCTCGCCAGCGTTTATTTTTAGGAATGTATTCGAGGATCCACCACAGTCCCTTTAGGGAACGATGGAGCATCCCGGTAGCATTAGGGGGAACAAAAACTTCATGGCCCCGAGGCAGTTCTCCACCATGACTGATGACCTCACAGAGCTTTTCGTCATAGATCAGTCCGGCCTTTTTCGCCTCTTCGAGCATCCAGATGAGCGGATATTTGGAAAGCCCGCTTTCGCTTTCAGGATATCCGCCGCCGACATCAGCATGAACACCAGCGAACCAGACCTGCAGAATATCTTGAGCAATTTCCCTCCTACTCGAGAAAGGATGAGGCCGGTATGATTGCGGATCTATCCAGCGGTTGAGGCGGAACATACGACGCCGCTCATCGATGGAAATGGCCTGTCGGAAACACTTCACCGCCGGATTTGTTCGTGTGAAGCGAAGCGTTTGTATTCCCGGCAGCAGGCGATCGCGGCGAGGAACTATCACGGAAGAGACCGTATCCCATACGCCGATAAATTCGATTCTGGCGAGTTGGCCCCCCGCAATACGACCAAAAAGCCAGGCATCCTGCAGGTCATTACCAGGCTTCTGAGCCGCATGGTCGTCGCTGGCTTTTTTGTAGGCCGTCAGGCCGTATTCGGCCAGGTTACGCTGTTCTGGCGGAATAATACCGATAGTATTCACTAACGCGGCCAAAACTCTCACCGTATAAGCACCGCGACTGAATCCAAACAAATATATTTTGTCCCCTTTGTGCCAGTTCTGGCACAAAAAATCGTAGGCCTTGAGTACGTCGTTATCCAGACCGTACCCGGCCCCCAGGCCCAGCAGCATCCGACACTGCTGTTTAAACCGTTGCCAGGGATTATCCAGCCCAACCGTGCCCACGCCCGGCGTATAGAAAACCTGTTGCTCTGTATTTTTGTCCAGAATACGAAAAAACTTAAGAACGTTAGACATTGTCCGGTTTAATTCATTGCCGGTTCCATCGCAGCAAATAACAATTCGTTTGACCATTTTTATCTCCCCTCACACGATCTGAAAAAAGTAGCACGTAAAACAGAGAGGTACGTTACACCGCACACAGAATTGAAATAAATAATTTATTATCTCTCTGACCGATAAATTAATTTATTGGTGTTTTCAGTGTTGACCTTCGCCATAGCAAAGAAGTAAGCAATGCTAATTTTTCGCTGATAGAAACAGCAACGTGATGTTATTTATTGCAGGGAAATAATTAAGACAGCAATTATTTATCCGTCCGTACCGGCCCACTCTCTTTGCCGATAAGGATATATCCAAAGAGGGTGAGCATAATATAGAGAAAAGCCCGCCTGAATTCAGCGGGCTTCATCTTCTCTAACGCAACCTTCCCTCACTCCCAGGCGCGTTCGGCCTTAGTGGCGTCAAACACCGGCGGTGGCCTGCGGAAGCGCCGGGTGAGGAAGGCCAGATACAGAATACCGACCGCCGCCCACACCAGCCCCAGCGTCAGGGACGTCACTTCCAGGTTCACCCACAGCACCGCCACCGTCGCCGCGCCAATCAGCGGCAGAATGAGGTAATGCAGCTTTTCGCGCCAGGTTTTGTTGCGGCCTTCGCGACGCCAGAAGTGGTTAAACACCGACAGATTCACGAAGGTAAAGGCCACCAGCGCGCCGAAGTTGATCAGCGCCGTCGCCGTCACCAGGTCAAAGAACAGCGCGGACAGGGCCACTACTCCGACCATGATCACGTTCAGCGCCGGGGTGCGCCATTTCGGGTGCACGTAGCCGAAGTATTTTTCCGGGAAGACGTTGTCACGCCCCATCACATAAAGCAGGCGGGAAACGCTGGCGTGGGAGGCAAGTCCGGAAGCCAGGGTATTCACAAAGGTGGTGCAGAGGAAAATCGACTGGAACAGCTTGCCGCCAACGTAGAGCGCAATTTCAGGCAGCGCCGCGTCCGGGTTTTTAAAGCGGCTGATGTCCGGGAAAAATAGCTGCATAAAGAACGACGCAACGATAAACATAATCCCGCCGTAGGCCGCGGTCAGGAAAATGGCTTTCGGGATAGTTCTCGCCGCATCGGGCGTCTCTTCCGACAGCGTGGTCACCGCGTCAAAGCCGAGGAACGAGAAGCAGACTATCGTCGCGCCGGTAATCACCGGGATCAGGTGCGCATTTTCGCTGATAAACGGCTGCAGCGACCAGACGGTGCCGACGCCCTCACCTTTATGCAGCCCCTGCACCACCAGAATGATAAACACTACCATGATGGCAATTTGGACCAGCACAAACAGAGTATTGAAGTTCGCCACCAGATTGACGCTCTTCAGGTTCGCCGCCGTCAGGATGCAGACAAAACCGACTACCCAAATCCACGGCGGGACTTCCGGGAACAGCGCCGAAAGGTAGATTTTTGCCAGCAGGACGTTAATCATCGGCAGGAACAGATAATCCAGCAGCGAAGACCAGCCCACCATAAAACCTACGTGCGGGCTAATGGCCTTTTGGGCGTAGGTATAGGCTGACCCGGCCTGCGGGAACTGGCGTACCAGTTTGCCGTAGCTGATGGCGGTAAACAGCACCCCCGCCAGCGCAAGCAGGTAGGATGCCGGAACGTGGCCGTCGCTGATGCCGGACACAATCCCGAAGGTATCAAACACCGACATCGGCGTGAGATAGGCCAGGCCCATCACCACCACCTGCCAGAGTTTCAGAGATTTACGCAGCTGCGGTTTTCCCGCCTGCGAAGCAATGTCTGCGGAAGAATTAGTCGCCATGACGATGTCCCCCCACGCGGATACAGGTTTGCGAAACGTTGTTCGTTCGGGCAAACCGGCTTAGCCTGGGGGTTAATCGTAACTGTCGGGGAACGGCAATGGGGTTCACGCAGGCCGCTGGCCCGTCGTTATCAATACGGCAGCAGCGTTCGCCCTCGCCGTGCGGATATTTAAACATTTGCGTCTGCATCATTTCATTTCCTCGTCGTACACATTGTCGTTAACTGAAGACCCGTTGCCGCCCGCGCTCCATTACGCGACTTCGGGAAATGGCAGGTTGCCCTGCAAAACGTCCGGCCTGGCTCCGCTCAGTCCGTATGATGCTACTTATTTATTCGCGCGCCCGGCCACGGAGGGTTCGCCGGGCAGGCGCCACACTCAGGCGTTTTTCAGCATCCACTCAATTTCAGTTTCTGTGATTAAACGCTCAAACTGCACCAGCTCATCGTGCTTGCACGCATGGAAAACGTGGCTGAAACGCTCACCCAGCAGGTCGCGCAGATGATCGTTCTGGGTGAATTCCCACAGCGCGTCGCTCTGGCGGATCGGGAACGGCAGCCCTTCCTGCTCCAGTCCGTTGCCTTCTACCTCTTCCTGCAGCGGCAGGTCGTTATCCAGCCCGTGTAAAATCCCGGCCAGGATCGTCGCCATTACCAGATACGGGTTGGCATCCGCTCCCGCCACGCGATACTCAACGCGGTGGTTATCCCTGTCGCCGCACGGAATGCGCAGCGCCACGGTGCGGTTGTTATGCCCCCACGAAGCCTGAGTCGGGACATACATCCCCGGCTGGAAGCGACGCCATGAGTTCACGTTCGGAGCCAGCAGCGCCATCGACGACGGCATCAGGTGGATCATGCCCGCCAGCGCGCGTTTCAGCAGCGCTGAGTCTTCACCGTCGGCGTCCGCCAGCACGTTTTCACCTTTGTTATTCAGCACGCTAATGTGGATGTGCATTCCGCTGCCCGCGTGCTCTTCATACGGCTTCGCCATAAAAGTGGCGTGCATCTTATGCTTCTCGGCGACAGTTCGCACCAGGCGTTTTAACGCCAGCGCATCATCGCAGGCATCCAGCACGTTATCGGTATGGTGCAGGTTGATTTCAAACTGCCCCGGCGAGGCTTCCGCGACCGCGCCATCGGCAGGGATAAGCTGCAGGCGGGCCAGATCGTCGATGTCGGTCAGCACGTCGGCAAAGTGGTTCAGGTTATCAACGGAGTAAACCTGGCTTTGGGTATTACGTTCATCGGTACCCGGCGCGCAGGGCGGCTGCAGGTAGCCCTCGGCGTCGCGCTGACGGTCAATTAAATAGAACTCCAGCTCTACCGCTACCACGGGGAATAGCCCACGCTGGCGCAGCTGCTGCCAGAGTCGGTTCAGCACGTTCCGCGGCTCAACGTCAAAGGGAGCGCCATCTTCATCCAGCATGGTCAGCATCATCTGGCCGATAAATTCCGGATCTGCCGCGGAGGGGGTCAGCGTGCCCGGCACCGGCACGCAGCGGCGGTCCGGCTCGCCCAGCTCCTGCCCCAGACCGGCTTCTTCTACTACGTTGCCGAGAATATCCATGGCAAACACGGACGCCGGGAAGTAACAGCCTTTCTCTACCTTACGCAGCCCGGCCACGGGAATGCGTTTCCCCCGGAAGCAGCCGTTCAGATCGGTGAGCAGGACGTCGACATATTGGGTATTGGGATAACGTTCAAGGAAGGTATTCACTTCGCGTGCAAACGCGCTACTTCGTCTCTCTTCGGAATGCTGAACAAAATTCTCAACTTCTACGATATTGGTTTCCATGATTCACCGCCGTTGCGTTGGATGCCGGTCGCTGATGTCGACCGTTAAATATAATGTCCACTTATCGACAATGGTGCGAAACAAAATGTTTGTCAAATGTTAATTTAAGTTTGCAAGACAGTTAAACCACTGCTAATTTGAAAAAATATTGAACGGAAAAGGCCAACAAGGAATCGTTTGGAAATAATTTAGTCCATAATGTGAGGTTGATCATGGTCGATATATTTGACAAGCCGTTAATCGGCGTTGTGATGTGTAGAAACAGGCTTAAGGGTCATCTGACCCAAACGTTGCAGGAAAAGTACCTGAATGCGGTATTGAATGCGGGCGGCTTACCCATTGCCCTGCCCCACGCGCTGGCAGAGCCAGAATTACTGGAAGCGCTGCTGCCAAAACTGGACGGGATCTTCCTGCCGGGCAGCCCCAGCAACGTGCAGCCGCACCTTTATGGTGAAAATGGCGATGAGCCTGACGCCGACCCCGGGCGTGATGAATTGAGCATGGCGCTTATCGCCGCCGGGCTCAAAAGGCGCATCCCCATTTTCGCCATCTGCCGGGGTTTACAGGAACTTGTTGTCGCCACCGGCGGGACTCTGTATCGTCGCCTGAGCGATCGTCCTGAGTTTCTGGAGCACCGTGAAGATCCGGAACTCCCGGTGGAGCAGCAGTATGCCCCATCACACGAAGTCCAGATTCATGAGGGAGGATTGCTTTCGAAGTTGATACCAAGCTGCAACACGTTTTGGGTGAATTCATTACACGGCCAGGGAGCGAAAACGCTGGGTCCGCTGCTGCGCGTCGAGGCGCGTTCACAGGATGGTCTGGTGGAGGCCGCGAGCGTTCACGATCATCCTTTTGCCCTCGGGGTTCAGTGGCATCCGGAATGGAACAGTAGCGAATATGCACTATCGCGTTTGTTGCTTGAGGGTTTTATCACCGCCAGTCAGAACCACCTCGCTGAAAAGCAGCGGCTCTGACCACTACCGTTAAGGAAATGCCACTATGAGCGATGACGGCCTGGCGCCGGGTAAACGTTTGTCAGCGATCCGACAGCAACTGGGTCTCTCTCAACGTCGTGCCGCCGAACTGTCTGGATTAACGCATAGCGCCATCAGCACCATAGAACAGGACAAAGTCAGTCCTGCCATCAGTACGCTGCAAAAGCTGCTGAAAGTCTACGGGCTGTCGCTCTCCGAGTTCTTCGCGGAACCGGAAAAACCTGATGAGCCACAGGTCGTTATCAATTACGACGATCTGATTGAAATAGGCAGTCAGGGTGTTTCAATGAAATTAATACACAATGGGAATCCTAACCGTACGCTGGCGATGATCATTGAGACCTATCAGCCGGGCACAACCACCGGCGAGAGGATCAAACACCAGGGTGAGGAGACGGGCACGATACTGGAAGGTGAAGTGGTTTTGACCGTAAACGGCCAGACCTGGCACCTGGTTGCGGGGCAAAGCTATGCTATTAACACCAGCATGCCGCACAGCTTCAGCAACACCTCGGCAGGCATCTGCCGTATTATCAGCGCCCATACCCCCACCACGTTCTAATTATTTTCAGGCCTGAGTTTTCAGGCCTTATTTAAACACCTTTTTTAACAGGACTTATTTCCTGGGGCTTTTTGCAGCCCAAATTTGCCTGAAGAACCCAGTAAGGCCATTTATCCGATTGAATAAAAGGAGTCATCATGGACTTTCAGCATCTTAATTACTGGCTGGAGAAAGCCAAAAATACCGCTCCCGAAACGCGTTTATTTATTAACGGCGAATATTGCGCGGCGCAGAACGGTGAAACATTTAGTACCGTCGATCCTTTTGCACAGCGCGACCTTGCCGAAGTGGCGCGAGGTAAAAAAGCTGACGTCGATATTGCGGTGAAGGCCGCCCGCGATGTCTTTGATCGCGGCGACTGGGCGCAGGCTTCCCCGGCCAAACGCAAAGCCGTGCTCAGCAGGCTGGCGGATTTAATGGAACAGCATCACGAGGAGCTGGCGCTGCTGGAAACGCTGGACACCGGCAAACCTATTCGCCATAGCCTGCGTGATGATATTCCGGGCAGCGCCCGCGCTATCCGCTGGTACGCCGAAGCCATCGACAAAGTGTACGGTGAAGTCGCCACCACCGGCGTTAACGAACTGGCGCTGATTGTGCGTGAGCCCGTGGGGGTGATCGCCGCCGTTGTGCCGTGGAACTTCCCGTTGCTGCTGGCCTGCTGGAAGCTCGGCCCGGCGCTGGCAGCGGGCAATAGCGTTATTCTCAAACCTTCCGAAAAATCACCGCTGTCGGCAATTCGTCTTGCGGCGCTGGCTAAAGAAGCGGGGTTGCCGGACGGCGTGCTTAACGTTGTGACCGGGTTTGGCCATGAGGCGGGCCAGGCGCTGGCTCAGCATCCGGACGTGGACGTGATTACGTTCACCGGCTCCACCCGCACCGGCAAACAGCTGCTGAAAGATGCGGGCGACAGCAATATGAAACGCGTCTGGCTCGAAGCCGGCGGGAAAAGCGCCAATATCGTTTTTGCCGACTGCCCGGACCTGCCAAAAGCCGCAGCAACCACCGCCGCCGGTATTTTCTATAACCAGGGCCAGGTCTGCATCGCCGGCACGCGCCTGCTGCTGGAAGAGAGCATCGCCGACGCGTTTATTGCCCTGCTGAAAGAGCAGGCTAAAAACTGGCAGCCCGGCAACCCGCTCGACCCGGAAACCACTATGGGAACGCTGATCGACTGCGCCCACGCCGACAACGTCCACGGCTTTATTCGCGACGGCGAAAGCCAGGGCAAGCTCACACTCGACGGGCGGAACAGCGCTCATCCGGCGGCTATCGGCCCGACAATTTTCACCGACACACCCGCAGATGCACGAGTCGGCAAAGAAGAGATCTTCGGCCCGGTGCTCGTCGTTACCCGCTTCACCTCCGAAGCCCAGGCGCTCGCGCTGGCCAACGACAGCGACTACGGCCTCGGTGCCGCCGTATGGACCCGGGATCTCTCCCGCGCCCACCGCATGAGCCGTAGCCTTAAAGCCGGTTCCGTTTTCGTCAATAACTACAACGACGGCGATATGACCGTCCCGTTCGGCGGCTATAAGCAGAGCGGCAACGGCCGCGACAAATCGCTGCATGCCCTTGAGAAATTTAGCGAACTGAAAACCATCTGGATTGCCCTGGAGCCTTCATCATGACTGAACATACCACCAGCTATTACGCGGCCAGCGCCAACCAATATGCGCCTTTCCCGCAGCTGAACGAATCCGTAACCTGCGACGTATGCGTGGTTGGCGGCGGCTACACCGGCCTTTCGTCCGCGCTGCATCTGTCTGAAATGGGTTATGACGTGGTGCTACTGGAGTCCGCGCGCATCGGCTTTGGCGCCAGCGGGCGCAACGGCGGGCAACTGGTGAACTCCTACAGCCGCGACATCGACGTGATTGAGCGCCGCTATGGCCCGGAAGCGGCCAAAATGCTCGGCAGTATGATGTTCGAAGGCGGGGAAATTATTCGCGAGCGCATCAGGCGCTACCAGATTGAATGCGACTATCGCCCCGGCGGCCTGTTTGTGGCGATGAACCACAAACAGCTGGAGACCCTGGAAGAGCAAAAGGCCAACTGGGAGCGCTACGGTAACACCCAGCTTGAACTGCTTGACGCCAGCGAGCTGAAGCGGGAAGTGGACAGCGACCGCTACGTTGGCGCTCTGCTCGACCACAGCGGCGGCCATATTCACCCGCTGAATCTGGCGATTGGCGAGGCCAATGCGATTCGCCTGAATGGCGGACGCATTTTCGAACAGTCCCCGGTGACCCACATTGAGCACGCCAGCCCGGCAGTGGTCAGCACGGCGAAAGGCAAGGTCACGGCGAAGTACGTGATTGTCGCCGGGAACGCCTATCTCGGCAATAAACTTGAACCGGAACTGGCGAAGCGCAGCATGCCGTGCGGCACGCAGGTGTTGACCACCGAGCCGCTGGGAGAAGATCTTGCCCGCGCGCTGATCCCAAAAAATTACTGTGTGGAAGATTGTAACTACCTGCTGGATTACTACCGCCTGACCGCCGATAACCGCCTGCTGTACGGCGGCGGCGTGGTGTACGGCGCCCGTGATCCGGTGGATATTGAACGCCAGGTGATGCCAAACCTGCTGAAAACCTTCCCGCAGCTTAAGGGAGTGAAGATTGACTACAGCTGGACCGGAAACTTCCTGCTGACCCTGTCTCGCCTGCCGCAGGTAGGCCGTCTGGATAAGAATATTTACTACAGCCAGGGCTGCAGCGGGCACGGCGTGACTTATACCCACCTGGCTGGCCGCCTGATTGCAGAACTGCTGCGCGGCGATGCGGAGCGCTTCAATGCCTTCGCCAGCCTGCCGCATTACCCGTTCCCGGGTGGCCGCACGTTCCGTATTCCGTTTACCGCGATGGGCGCGGCTTACTACAGTCTTCGCGATCGCCTTGGGGTTTAATTTGCCTTTGCTATTGCGCTAAAGACCCGGCCACGCTGGGACTGACGAGCAATAACCCGACGCACGGAGCGATTCCCTCCGTGCGTTTTTTATTAACGCCCCACCGCTTTATAGCCACCAAAACTTCACGTTGTGGCAGATTAATTAAGGAAAAAATAAGATGGCTGATATTAATTTACAGTCAATAACACCCGGATATTACCAGCCAGAAATTTTGAAAGTCTTCATCAATAATGCCGGCTGTTCATTACGCAGGTGGCAACGTAGCATGCAACGCATTCACCGACGACTCACTTTAATACCTACATTGAGAGACTCAAAATGATGCGTAAACTGATTAACTCCGCCCTCGCCCTGACCGTATTGACCGCCCTTACCGGTACAGCTTTAGCCGCTACTGAAGTCCAGCACACTGGCACCGGACCGAGCATTGGCACAGTGTCAACCAGCGGGGCATACACCCTGGACCAGGCGATAAATCAACTTTCTGACAAAGCAGATAAAGCCGGTGCCACGGCCTTTAAAGTGACTTCTGCTGGCGGAAAAAATAAACTTTATGCTACCGCAGAATTATTCAAATAAATAAAAGCTCGCGATTTGCGAGCTTTTATTTTTCTGACTGAATATTACAGTCGCCCTGTTTCCGTGGCGGCTGTATTTATTTGGACTGGCATCCCCGAGCGTCTATTAAGCGCCTCACTCACCACCGTCGGATTCACACCAGACGACTGAGTTTCGCCGCGCAATATCGTGGTCATCGGTAGCGGCACTTTCTTGTCGGACTCAAACTCCGCGCGGTTGCGCGACAGCGGTTCGTGCACCTCCAGCCAGCGTTTGCCGTCCGGCTCCACGGTCACCTTCACCGGCTGATCGATGAGCTGAACGCGAGTTCCGACCGGCACATTATCGAACAGGAATTTAATGTCATCATTGCGCAAGCGGATGCAGCCCTGGCTGACGCGCAGGCCGATACCAAAATTGGCGTTGGTGCCGTGAATGGCGTACAGCTTGCCGATGTAAATGGCGTACAGGCCCATCGGGTTATCCGGCCCCGGCGGCACAAAGGCAGGCAGCGTTTTACCTTCTTTGGCGTATTCGCGGCGGGTATTCGGGGTTGGCGTCCAGGCCGGGGCATCCTGCTTGCGCTCGACGCGGGTGACCCAGTTGCGCGGCGTTTCGCGTCCGGCCTGACCAATACCTATCGGCAGGATTTCTACGGTGTTAGTGTCCTTCGGATAATAATAAAGGCGCATTTCCGCCACGTTCACCACAATCCCTTCCCGCACCGTATCCGGCAAGATGACCTGCTGCGGGATCGCCAGCTGCGTACCCGCCTTCGGCAGGAATGGATCGACGCCCGGGTTGGCCTCCAGCATATTGCTGAAACCCTGCCCGTACTGAGCGGCAAAGTGTTCCAGCGGCTCCTTGTTTCCCTCCGGCACGGTAACCGTCAGGGGCGCACCGACCAGGCGGCTGCCTTCCGGCGGTAAAGGATAAGTCACGGCCATCACACTCTGCGTGACCGCCGCCAGAGCAAATGCCAGCGTGGAGAAACGAATCATAATTTCCCTGTTAGTTAACATGATGTGAATGCATTAAGCATAACCGCCCTGAGACAATTCTGTAAGGATTACGCGTTAATATGTCTACTAATTGTACAGCCGGGTTGCGACCGCCGGCTGCAGAGGGCATGATGTCCTCTTGTTTTTAAAGGAGACGTTATGCAGGAATTGATATCCGCCCTCGAGCAATACGGCATTCAACCCACTCACACCACTTCCCTGATCGTCATTTTCGGCATCATTTTTCTTACCGCGCTGGTGGTGCATTTTATTCTGCACGGCATCGTGCTTCGCGCCTTTGAAAAGCGCGCACAGTCCAGCGCCAGCCTCTCCTTGCAGATAATCACCCAGAACAAACTGTTCCAGCGGCTGGCATTTCTGCTGCAGGGGATCATCGTTAACGTTCAGGCGGTGCTGTGGCTGCAAAAAGGCAGCGACGCGGCCACCATTCTGACCACCTGCGCCCAGCTGTGGGTCATGCTCTACGCGCTGATGTCCTTCTTCTCGCTGCTGGACGTGATCTTCAGCCTGTCGGGAAAATTCGCTTTCGCCTCTCAGCTTCCGCTGAAAGGTATTTTCCAGGGCGTGAAGCTGCTGGCCGCGATTGTCGTCGGCATCATGATGGTTTCGCTGCTGATCGGCAAATCCCCGGCGATATTGATAAGCGGTCTCGGCGCGATGGCCGCCGTGCTGATGTTGGTGTTTAAAGACCCGATTCTCGGCCTGGTCGCCGGGATCCAGCTTTCTGCCAACAGCATGCTGAAAATGGGCGACTGGCTGGAGATGCCGAAATACGGCGCGGACGGGGCGGTGATCGACATCGGCCTGACGACGGTGAAAGTGCAGAACTGGGACAACACTATCACCACCATTCCAACCTACGCCCTGGTGTCTGACGCGTTTAAAAACTGGAGCGGGATGTCGGCCTCAGGCGGGCGCCGCATCAAGCGCAGCGTGAACATTGACACCACCAGCATTCGTTTTCTGTCGCAGGGAGAGCAGGAGAAGCTCCTTAAGGCGAAACTGCTGCAGCCGTATATGGCGGAGCGTGGGAAAGAGATCAGCGACTACAACCAGCAGCACGCCGACGACTCGGTGCTGAACCAGCGCCAAATGACCAACGTTGGCACCTTCCGGGCCTATCTGAATGAGTACCTGCGCAGCCACCCGCGTATTCGCAAAGACATGACGCTGATGGTGCGCCAGCTTGCCCCTGAAAGCGAAGGGTTGCCGGTGGAGATTTATGCCTTCACCAACACCGTGGTTTGGGCCGAGTATGAAAGCATTCAGGCCGACATTTTCGACCACATTTTTGCCGTGGTGGACGAGTTTGGGCTGCGTATTCACCAGACGCCAACCGGCAACGACATGCGGGCCATTGCCGGGGCTTTCGAACGCTAAACGGTGCTTTCTCCCTGAACCTGAACAGGTTCTTTCGGCGGTCGCGGGTATTTTTTCAGCCAGCGGCCGCTGACCATTCGCCAGTAGAAGCAGGCGCCGCGCACCGCCCAGTCGCCGAACATTCCCAGCCAGACGCCTACCACGCCCATGCCCAGTACAATCCCCAGCGTGTAGCCGGCGATAACGCGGCAACCCCACATCCCCGCCATCGACACCCACATCGCAAAACGTGCGTCACGGGCGCCCTTCAGCCCGGCAGGTAGCACCCAGGAAGCGGCCCAGATCGGCATAAAGGCGGCGTTCATCCACAGCAGAACTTTGACGACTTCTTTGACGTCATCTTCACTGGTGTAGAACGAGGCGAATAACCCGGCGAACGGCGCGGTTCCCCAGGCTATGATCGTCAGGCCAATGGTGGCGAGCCAGAACGTGTGCCGCAGCTGGCGCTCGGCCTGGCCAATTTGCCCTTTCCCTAACCGCCTGCCGACGATAATAGTCGAGGCTGATCCCAGGGCGTTACCCGGCAGGTTAATCAGCGAGGCGACGGAAAAAGCAATAAAGTTACCGGCAATAACGTTGGTGCCCATTCCGGCAACGAACATTTGCGTCAGCAGCTTGCCGCCGTTGAAAAGCACCGACTCGACGCTGGCCGGAATGCCGATGCCGAGCACTTCCCACAAAATGCCCCAGTTGAGCGGCGTAAAATAGCTTTTTAGCGAGATGCGCAGCGCCGGGTTAAAGCCAATCATCAGCACGAAGATAATGCCCGCCGCGCCGATG
Source organism: Enterobacter sp. Cy-643 (assembly GCF_011752815.1). Lineage (GTDB taxonomy): Bacteria > Pseudomonadota > Gammaproteobacteria > Enterobacterales > Enterobacteriaceae > Cedecea. The sequence goes on along the minus strand of NZ_VWWV01000001.1, from coordinate 705,509 downwards.
TAGCGGGAAATGGTCAATCCCAGGCCAGCGCCGATAAAGCCCAGCCCGCCCCAGCCGAAGATGCCGTAGATAAGAATGCTGCTGATGATGATGTTGAGGATGTTCATGCCGCCGTTAATCAGCAGCGGGATTTTGGTGTTCCCCGCCCCGCGCAGCGCGCCGCTACCGATCAGCGCTATGGCTGCCGCCGGGTAGCTCCAGACCGTGGTTTGCAGGTAAGAAAGTGCGAGAGCTTTAACTTCCGGCGTGGCGTTCCCGGCAATCACATCGATGATATGCGTGCCCGCCAGGTGAATGCCTGCGGCCATAATGAAGGAAACAATGGTCATCAGGATCAGCGACTGCCGGGCCGCCGCCCTCGCCCGCTCCGGATCCAGCCTGCCGAAGCTGAACGCCACCACCACCGTGGTGCCGAGATCGATAGCGGCAAAGAACGCCATGATCACCATGTTAAAACTGTCGGCGAGCCCTACGCCCGCCATCGCCTCTTTCCCTAACCAACTCACGAGGAAGGTACTCAACACCCCCATCAGCAATACGCAGGTGTTTTCGAGGAAGATTGGCACCGCCAGCGGCGTTATCTCACGCCAGAACAGCACCCGATAACTCTTACGTTTGGCGTACCACGGCGTTTTCGCCACGCTCTGGCGAAGGACTGCATGTAAGTTCAAGCGAGGACCTGCAAGGAAAGATAAAACGGCATTTCAAATAATGAGCGACAAATCGTTATCCTGCAAAGGATTTTTTTGTCTCTGATTGCCTGAAAAGGCAACAAGATGTTGATAGTTTCCGCAAACGCACCACAGGGTGAGATTTTGCCTTTGACAAGCCCCGGAGCCGCCGCTAATATTCGCCCCGTTCACACGATTCCTCTGTAGTTCAGTCGGTAGAACGGCGGACTGTTAATCCGTATGTCACTGGTTCGAGTCCAGTCAGAGGAGCCAAATTTAAGAAGCCCGCTTAAGGAAACTTAAGCGGGCTTTTTGCTTTTGATGGTTCAGGCAGAGGCGTTACTTCCCGCAGCCGAGCTCGATGAATAATCCGTTGTTGTCGATGAAAAAGCCATATCGATAGACTTTGTTATTCAGCGTGTAAGACGTTTGGTAGATGTAGCCACGGGTAAGCGGAACCTTAATGCAGGTATCTGGATAAATGAGGTGTTCGTAGTCAGCAGTAGCAAGATCTTTAAAGTCGTCACCTTGTAATGAAGAAATTGAATAGCGACTTAGTACATCGGATTTATCAACGGTAAAACAGAGATTGCCGTTAATAATGTCATAGCTTCGCCACTCGCCTACCCCTAGATTTTCACCTACGCAGCCAGTAAGCAAAGAACAGGCAGAAACAAATGCAACAACATGCTTCATAAAGGAAATCTCCCCAGTATTTTCTTGTACCGTGAAAACAGTGAAACCGTCGGCTCCGCCGGGTTAAGGTGGCGAAGATTGTAGAGGTGGGAATATCCTGCAAATCCATGGGTTTTTAGCAGCCAGTAATCGCTTACAATGCAGGCTTGTTGCTCCAGGCCGTAATCGAGCAGTGTCGGTTTTTCGAGATCATAGGTGTAGTCAGCGGCCCAGGAGAAAGCTCCGCGAGTGCGCACCCACATCCCTCTCTGATGCTGCCAGACATGCATCATTTCATGCATGAATATGTGCTGCCCATCAATGCGTTTCATTGTCATGTGCGACATTGAATAATCAGATTCATAAACACCCGCCTGAAACCATATTTCTCCATTAGGCGTCATGGCGTAGTTATTACTCTGCATGTTGAAAGGCAAATAACTTCCACGATGAATCCAAACTTTGTGATATTCAATAGCGTTACCGTAGAGTGTTCTGGCGAGCTTAATTTCCCCGAGCGTCAGCAGCCGTAAGCCACCTCGTTTTATTCCTTTAGACATAAACCCTCCTTTTGGAAGGGTTTATGCTACCATCGAATTAAAATCATACAATTATTTAGTTTATGAATGAATTACGATGATGTAGTCATGCGGAAAATAGTAAGTGACCGATATATCTCTGAGTCTTAGCATATTTTCATTAATATTTTTTCTTTAAAATTCATCTGCGGCCAGAGAAGCCAAACTGTAAAGCCCATTCAAGCGTTTTTTCCTTTACTGCATGAACTTATTATTCATTGAACTTATTTATTCCAGATCTTTTAAATCCATTTATTAAATAGTTTTAAGGCAAAATCTGTTCTGTTGGTATAACCAAGGCTTAGGCGCAATAAAATCATCGCCACCCGCAAAACGCCGGCGGCGGATCCTTGCTATAAATCCAGCTCCCACTCCTCTCCCCCAAGCACCTTGCCGTTGACCTGAATCTCGATCCGCTGCACGCCAGGGTAATACTGCCGGGTGGTGATTTTCTTCACCGCATGTTTTTTCTCTATCGTTACCGTTCCGTTGGCCGGCAGTTCGAACACGCGGAGCTTGAAGACCTTCGGGGCGGGGCTGCCGTTGGCTTTCATAAAGTGGAGCACGTAGTCCACCACGAGGCTTTGCGGCGCGCCGCTGGTTGAGCGGAGGCCGATCTTAAACTCGAGGTTTTCGCCCAGAGTGATGGTTTTTTGCTTTATGGAGAAGGCATCCAGCGCGACGTCCGCGCCGTGCTGCACGCCGATCAGCGCCAGCGCATCCGGGTGGCCGTTCTTGATTAAGGTACGCAGCGAATGGCGGGTTATCCACGCGACTTTTTTCACGTCGTCACCGCCAGACAGTTTCGCCTGCTGCTGCCAGCGTTGCAGGAGCCGAATGACATAGTCCGGGTGGTCTTTGGTGATGTCGTTCAGGTGGTTGGCGACGCTTTTTCTGACGTAAAGCTCCGGGTCGAACTTCAGGGCATCCAGAATCGCTGTTGTTCCCGCCGGGTCTTCAATAAACAGATGCAGCTTTTCGCCCCACGGCACGCGCGGACGAGTGCCTTCCGATGCCCAGCGACGGATATCCACGCTTTCATCCTGTGCACATTTAAGCAGAAAGTGCATGGTTTCTTCAGGGTTCTGTTTAATAAAGGGCCGTACCGCCCATTCGGCGGTAAAGCAGACGGTAACCACTTTCAGGGCTTCGAGGGAAATCTCCGGGTGGTTCAGGCCATAAACCTGAATAAACTCCGCAAATGGCCAGACGGCAAAACCGCGCAGCTTATGCTCTTTTAATACGGCAACCACCACGCCCAATGCTGTCGGGTAGTCCTGCGGGAGCTCAGCCGCCAGCGCGTCGCGGATGGCCTGAACTCTGGCCTTCATTTCCAGCTTATCGAGGTCTTGTGCTTTGTTTAAAAACGCTTCGGCGTTAAAGGCGGGATAATGCCGCGCGATTAGGCTCGCGATGTCCTGCAAAAGCGCATGATTAAAGGCATGTTTAAACGCGTTCTGATTTTCGACGGACTCACTCACTGCCCTACTCCCTTTCGGATAACGTATCCCCGGAGTCTATCACTGTTTTTTCTTTGCTTTTTAGCCGTTTGCTACAAATTGGTTAGCTAATACGCCCCGGATTCGTCAGCACCTGGCGGAATTTCTCGATGTCGAAAATCACGTATTCATGGGCCACTTTCTGAATATACTGCTCTTCTATCAGCTGGTTGATCACCCGGCGGTAGGTTCTTTCCGAGCAGCCAAAGCGCTCGGCCTCGCGAGACACCTGCGAGAAGTCCACCAGCGGCTTGTTCTGCCGATGGCGCTCATACAGGTCCGCCACGATGTTAAACACCAGCGGCTGCAGGAAACGCTCCATGGTTCTCGCCATTCCGCGCTGGTAGCTGGTGGAAAGCAGCTGGCTGAGCCAGACGCCGACTTCCGCGTGGCTGGTCAGGATGGTGTCCATCATCGCCAGCGGGATGATTTTTACCGTCATGGTGTCATGGGCCACGACCGAGAACTGGCTCGGCGTATGGGTCAGATATTCTATTTCGCCGATGATGGTATCGCTGACAAAGCGCTGCCCCAGGCTGAACGCTTTCCCGTTTTCGGCGTTGTAGTGCATGGTGTACTCGCCGAGCGTGATCCAGTAGAGCGCTTTGATCTCCTCGCCCTGGCGCAGAATAAATTCATCGGGGCCGATCTCTTTGCTTTTAAGCGGTGCTGCGTACACGGCATCGCGCAGGATCTGGTGCCCGCGCTGAGCGAATTTCTGAATAGTATTCATGGTGTTGTCGCTCTCCGGCAGGGCTGCCACGCAGCTCAATAAGGTCACTAACCCGTCAAGTATTGCCTGTTTCGCCAGAGGCTGCAGCGAAAAAGGCGGCTGAGATTAACTATCGCCTCTCGGTATTGTCAATACTCCGCGTTTTACTCATCCCTTGCCAGCCCTGGCGTTTCACTTTTCTTTTCCGGGCAAAAATCAATTTTGTGATCGCCGTCAGCCCGGTCGGACATTTGCCTTTTTCTGCAAGCAGCGGGATTTCTATCGTAATGGCATGAAACCAGCCTGGAGATCGTCTGATGACGCCACATATTAACGCCAACCCCGGCGACTTTGCCGAAACCGTGATCATGCCCGGCGACCCGCTGCGCGCGCAGTACATTGCGCAGACGTATTTAACTGATGCAAAGCGCGTGTGCGATACCCGCAATATGTTCGGCTTTACCGGTTACTACAAAGGTAAGCGTCTTTCCGTGATGGCGCACGGGATGGGCATTCCGTCCGTTTCGATTTACGCCCATGAATTGATCAACGCGTTTGGCGTTAAGCAACTTATTCGCATCGGCACCTGCGGTGCAGTGGATGAAAGCGTGGATATGCGCCACGTGATTGTCGCCACCGGCGCGGGCACCTCATCCTCGGTAAACCGCGACCGCTTTGGCGGCTACGACTACGCGGCCGTACCGGATTTTGACCTGCTGCGCCGCTGCTGGACGGCGGCCGGGCAACACAATATTCCGACCCGGTTCGGCAACACCTTTACCAACGACCTGCTGTACGACAAACCCGAAGGCATGCTCCCTGCCCTCAAAAAGATGAATATCCTTGCGGTGGAAATGGAAACCTCGGCGCTTTTCACTATCGCCGCGCAGTACCGCGCCAAAGCCCTGAGCCTGCTGACGGCGTGCGTAAGCAGCGTCACGGGGAAAGAGCCGACGGCAGAAGAACTACAAAACACGTTAGACAACATGATTGAGCTCGCTTTAGAAACCGCACTTCTCTGCGATTGATTTCTCCCATAAGGGTTCTCCGATGACAAACTCTACACACCAGCCGGCCACGGGCGGCATAAAAGTTGAAGCAAACGGCGTCAATGCCGTCCCGGAAGCAGAACGCTACGGCAAACCTGCCGGGCTGTTCCCGATTTGGTTTTCCTGGAACGTCTCTATTCTGGGAATGACCTACGGGATTTACGTTTATTCGCTCGGCCTGAGCGTCTGGCAGTCGATCACCGCCGGAATCATCGGCTACCTGCTCTCCTGCTGCCTGGTCGGCGTGCTGGCGGTGGGCGGGCCAAGAACCGGCCTGCCCACGCTAACCCAGACCCGCTTCTGCTTCGGCTATCACGGCAATAAGTTCCCAACCCTGTTTGCCTATATCTCCAACATGGGCTGGAAAATCACCATTATTACCCTCGCCTCGTCCACCGGCGCGGCGCTGTTCGCCAGGCTCTGGCCTGCGGCTTTTGCGCTGGCGGACGGCAAACCGACGCTGGTTTGTATTCTCGGCTGGTTCATCGTCAGCCTGGCGCTGACCATGTCGGTCGCCATTTATGGTCACCAGCTGATCATGAAGGTGGAGAAATACATCGCCTGGCTGACCGGGTTTATGAGCATCATCTTTATCTTCCTGATGCTGCCGCATATTCACTGGGAAAAGCTGGGTCAGAGCGCGGCGCACGGCGACCTGCTGACGTACATCGGCGGCGTGGTAATGGCAATGACGATGGTAGGCTTAGGCTTCCTGAACTACGGCGGCGACTTCGCACGCTATTTGCCGAAGAAAACGCAGGCTTCAAAAGTGATTTTCTGGACGACTACCGGGATTTCTCTGCCGGTAAGCATTCTGCTGGTGCTGGGCGCATTCCTCGCCGACAGCAACCCGGACCTGAGCGCGGCGGCGGCGCAGTCGCCTATCGCCTCGCTGACTAACCTGCTGCCGTTCTGGTTCTACGTGCCGTTCTCCATCGTGATTATCGTTTCGCTGTTGGCGGCGGCAATTACCGGCGTATACAGTTCAGGTCTTGCCCTGCTGGCGCTGGGTATTCCGGCCAGCCGCGCCACGACGACCACGCTGAATGCGGCGATTATCGGCTTCGGTGCGTTCTACCTGATGTTTATTTCCGATTCATTCCTGGCGACCTTCCAGTCGTTCCTGGCCTCTATTTCGGTGGTGATTGGCTCCGCCGGGGCGATTCAGCTGATAGACTTCCTGCGCCAGAAGCGTCTGGGCTGGGATGTGGCGATGGCGAATAAAGCCGGTTTTGGTGGCCGGGATGGCCGCTGGACAGCGCTGCTTTCGCTGGGTATCGCGACCTTTGTGGGGCTGGGCACAATTACTTCCGGCGACCCGTACATCGCCCACGTGGTGGGCTTCCTGCTGACCGAGGAAACCCGCCACAGCGTCTTTGCGACGGCGAACCTGGGCGTCATTGTCTCGATGCTGACCGGGGGCGTATTGTATTCGCTGCTGACCTTCGGGCTGAAAATTGAGCTGCCGGGCATTTCGTCTGCACAAGCGGCTTCAACAGTGCAGGGTAAAACCCAAAAAGCGCTGTAAGCAGAAAAACAGGCCCGCTAAGCGGGTCTGTTATTTTCCCACTCCTGCAAAAAGTCTATCAGGGCACGTACTTTCGCTGGAACATGCCGCGTATTGGGGTAAACCGCATAAATTCCCTGGGACGGGAAACGGTATTCCGGTAGCACATGCAGAAGCTCACCGCGCGCTATCGCCCTGCGCACCAGCCATTCGGGCAATAAACCTACGCCGCAGCCCTGAACCACAAAAGCCATGAGCGCCGCGGCCGTGTCGGTCATAAAACGGGCTGGCCCGGTTATCGTCAGCTCCCGCGTTTCCCGATCAGGCCCAATGACCTGCCATTCTCTGGGGGTTAGCAACCGGCGATGAATGACCCATTCCGCTTCGGCCAGCGCCTCCAGGCTGGCGACAGGGTTTCGTTCGAGCCATTGCGGGGCGGCAACCGCCACAATCTCGAACCGCTCGATCAGCGCCGCGCGGTAGGACGAATCCACCAGCTTGCCCAGGCGAATTGCCACGTCAAACTGCCCGGAGATAAGATTAGCCGGGGCAGACGAAGATTCGTGCCGGATGGTCAGGCCCGGATGCAGCCTGCCAAAGGCGCTTAACGCCGGGATAACCTTTGCCTGGCCGTATTCCGGCGTTGTCGAAATACTCAGTTCGCCAGAAAATCCGCCATGATGCCCCAGCACATCTTCCACCAGCGCTTCGCTCTCCCTTAACAGCTGCAGAGCGCGCTGGTAGAACACTTCCCCCGCCTGGGTTAACGCCACTCGCCGCGTGGAGCGCACGAGCAGAGAAACGCCAAGCTCTGCCTCAAGCTGGCGAACGTTAAAGCTGATCGCCGCTTTGGTTTGCTGCATAGACTGCGCCGCCGCGGTAAATCCCCCGGCCTCCACCACCGCAACAAACTGTGCCACCCGCTGTAAGTTAAGCATGCTAATTCGCCTGATTATCAAATTATTTTTGACAGTGTATCAGCCGGAACGGGATTTATCCGTCTCGCCGAACCTGCTGAAATCACCTTTTCTTTTTCACGAGAGCCGCCATGCCTTATCGCTACAGGGTTGCCGCCGTTTATCTGCTCGGTTTTTTTCTCGACTTAATCAACATGTTTATCTCAAACGTTGCCTGGCCTGAAATGGGGAGGGAGTTTCACGCACCGGTGACCGAACTGGCGTGGATAAGCCACGGCTATCTTTGCGGCCTGACGCTGGTTATCCCCTGCAGCGCATGGCTGACGCAGCGGCTGGGCGCCAGGCGATTGTTTATGCTTTCTTTGGGGCTTTTCTCTCTCGGCACGCTGGCCTGTGGCCTTGCTTCTGGCCTGAATGCATTAGTCGCCGCGCGTATTTTGCAAGGCGTGGGCGGGGGACTCCTCATTCCCGTCGGCCAGGCGCTAACCTGGCAGCTTTTCGCGGTGCATGAGCGGGCAAAACTTTCGTCTGTAATCATGCTGGTTGCGCTGTTGGCCCCGGCGCTTTCGCCAACGGCAGGTGGATTGCTGGTGGAGTCCTTCGGCTGGCGCTGGATATTTCTCTCCAGCCTGCCGCTGGCGCTGCTGACATTAGTTCTCGCGGGACTTTGGCTAAAACCTGCCGGGCAACAAACGGTTCGCAGGCCGCTGGACATCAAAGGGCTGATGCTGGGATCGGCGGGATTGTTCGCTATTTTGCTGGGCGTCACGCAGGCCGGAAACCCGACGGCTCATGGCGCGGCATTAGCGTGGCTCATCGCTGGCATACTTATTCTTTGGCTTTTTATTCGCCGCAACGGCAAACATCCAACCCCGCTGTTCAGCCTGCCGCTGCTGGCAGATCCTCTGCTGCGGTATGCCATGCTGGTTTACCAGTGCATTCCGGGCATTTTTATGGGTACCAGCCTGGTCAGCATTGTCTATCTGCAAACGCAGCTGGGCCTGACTGCCACCCAAACCGGAATGTTGATGCTGCCCTGGGCGATAGCCTCTTTTGTCGCGATTTCATTTACCGGCAAGATGTTTAATCGCCTTGGCCCTCGCCCGCTGATAGCCGCCGGGGGCGTATTTCAGGCCGCAGGAATTTTGCTTCTCACACACATCAACGCCGGCGAGCAAGCCTCGTGGCTGGTCGCCGCTTACGCGTTGATGGGCCTGGGGGGAAGTCTTTCCAGCAGCACGGCGCAGAGCACCGCTTTTATTTCCATCCCTTCGGCGGCAATGCCGGAAGCCAGCGCACTCTGGAACATTAATCGCCAGTTGAGCTTTTGCTTTGGCGTGGCGCTGTTGAGCCTGCTGGTGACTGTTTTGCAGGCGCTGATGCCCGCCCCTCGCGCTTATTTTGTCACTTTTAGCCTCGCCGCCGCCGGAACGCTGGCCCCGCTGGTTTACTCTTTGAGGCTGAATAATCAGCACATTAAAAATCAACTGACCCAAAAGGAACACTGAGCAATGAATATCTGGTTTAAAGAAGTGATTGAGGCCCACGTTGCTATTGAGCAATGGCTTGGTGCGGGTAAGGGGGAACTGGAAGCGCTGCTGGCACGCTTTACTCACGATTATTCAATGGTCGCGCTGAGCGGCGCAAGGCTGGATTACCCGGCGCTTTGCGGCTTTTTCAGCACCAACGGCGGCAGCCGTGAAGGGCTGATGATTGAGGTCGATAACCTCCAGTTACTGGACGAGTGGCCGCAGGGCGCCGCCGTGCTTTATCGCGAGACGCAAACGCTGAACGGCTCTACCACCGTGCGCTGGTCTACGGTTATTTTCCGCCGCGAGGATGAGAAAGTGTTATGGCGGCATTTGCAGGAAACGGCGCAGGCTTAAGCCGGAACGGGCGGTGAAAACCGCCCCAGTAGCCTTAAAGCGCGATATTGAAATGCGTCCCGTCCGGCAGCTCGATATCCAGCTTAACCTTCCCCCCCGCCGCCTCAACGTAACGCTTGAGAGAAGAAAGCTTAATGTCGCGGCCTTTTTTTTCCATTTCGGCAACGGTGGGCTGCTTCACGCCCAGCTTCTGCGCCATCTCAGTCTGCGTTTTTCTGACTTTGTCGCGAAGTTCAGCCAGATGGATGTTCAGCAGCATTTCGTCGGCCATGGCCTGCGCGGCCGCCACCACTTCGGGTTTTTCTTCGGCCATCCATTGTTCTAACGTTCGACCCATTCTATTTGCTCCTTTTCCGTTAACTGCTGTAAGTGCGCCCGAAACTCGTTGTCTGCTAATGGCACCATGACGTTATAAAAACGCTTCTCGTTCCCTGCTTTATTTCCCGCACAGAGCAGGATGGCACAGCGTTTTATATCAAAAGCAAAAAAGATCCTGAGGGGCTCACCCCGGCACTGAATCCGCAGCTCTTTCATGTTGGAGTACTGCGACCCTTTTACCGTGTCGGCATAAGGCCGTCCGAGTAAAGGCCCTCTCTCTTTGAGCAGTACAACCCCTGCCATAACGCAGGCTTTGGTCATGTCATCTGACGCCGTAACCCAGGCATCAAACGTATCCGTCATTTTAATCGACCACACATCGCCCTCCACAATATAGGTTAAATGCTATATAGGAACAAGCCTATGTGCCGATTGTGTGAGCAAAGGCCCGGTTAATCATTTGGCCTTAGGTGAATGGTCGAGAGAGATTCGGAAATGAATAATGACGTTCAGCGAGTTGCAGCCTCACTGGAAACGGACGCGTAAATTTGCTCGGATGAAAGGTGGATGAGAAAACCCCATCCACCCTGAACGACTCATTATGATTTACGGCTGGCAATAATATCGTCGGCCACGTTACGCGGCGCTTCGGCATAATGATGGAACTCCATGCTGTAGGTCGCCCTGCCCTGAGACATTGAGCGCAGCGTGGTGGAATAACCAAACATTTCTGCCAGCGGGACATCAGCGCGAATAATCTGGCTGCCAAAGCGTTCTTCCATGCCCTGCACCATGCCGCGACGGGAAGAGAGATCGCCCATGATGTTACCGGCGTACTCTTCCGGCGTTTCCACTTCCACGTGCATGATCGGCTCCAGAATAACCGGATCCGCTTTGCGCACGGCGTCCTTGAAACCGAAGATCGCCGCCATCCTGAACGCCATTTCCGAAGAGTCGACGTCATGGTAAGAGCCGAAGGTCAGCGTGGCTTTGACGTCCACCACCGGGTAACCGGCCAGCACACCTGTATTCATCGCCTCACGCAGACCTTTTTCCACAGAAGGAATAAACTCACGTGGCACTACGCCCCCTTTGGTGGCATCTTCAAACACAAAGCCTTTGCCCGGCTCAAGCGGTTCGAGCGTCAGCACTACATGTCCATACTGACCTTTACCGCCTGACTGCCGCACAAATTTCCCTTCCACGTCTTTCGCCGTTTTACGGATGGTTTCGCGGTAAGTTACCTGTGGCCGGCCAATGTTCGCTTCCACGCCAAACTCACGTTTCATCCGGTCGACGATAATTTCCAGGTGAAGCTCGCCCATGCCGGAGATGATCGTCTGGCCGGATTCTTCGTCCGTATGCAGGCGGAAAGAGGGATCTTCCGCCGCTAAACGCTGCAGCGCGATGCCCATTTTCTCCTGGTCAGCCTTGGTCTTCGGCTCGATAGCGAGGGAAATCACCGGCTCAGGGAACTCCATCCGCTCAAGCGTGATTGCCGCATTCGGGTCGGTTAGCGTGTCCCCCGTGGTGACGTCTTTCAGCCCTACGCAGGCGGCGATATCCCCGGCGCGCAGCTCATCAACCTCGTGGCGGTCATTCGCATGCATCTGCACAATACGCCCGATACGCTCCTTTTTGCCTTTCACCGGGTTGTAAACCGAATCGCCTTTTTTCAGCACGCCGGAATAAACACGGATAAAGGTCAGTTGCCCAACATACGGGTCGGTCATCAGCTTGAAAGCCAGCGCCGAGAAGGGTTCATCATCACTGGGATGGCGTTCCGCGTGTTGCCCTTTTTCATCCACGCCGTCAATGGCAGGAATGTCGAGCGGCGATGGCATCAGCTCTACCACCGCATCCAGCATGCGCTGCACGCCTTTGTTTTTAAACGCGCTGCCGCACAGCATGGGCTGAATTTCCCCGGAAATGGTGCGCTTGCGCAGGCCAGCAATAATTTCCGCTTCGCTCAGATCCCCGGTTTCCAGGTATTTATCCATTAGCTCATCGTCAGCTTCCGCCGCCGCAGAGACCATTTTTTCGCGCCACAGTTGTGCAGTCTGCAGCAAATCCTGCGGCACAGGCCCATAGCTGAACGTCATGCCCTGGGTCGCATCGTCCCAGATAATGGCGCGCATTTTGATGAGATCCACCACGCCAGTGAAGCTGTCTTCTGCCCCGACCGGGATCACGATGGGAACAGGGTTGGCTTTCAGGCGGTCAATCATCATCTGCACCACGCGGAAGAAATCAGCCCCCGGACGGTCCATTTTGTTGACGAAGGCCAGCCGCGGCACGCGGTATTTATTTGCCTGCCGCCAAACTGTTTCCGACTGCGGCTGTACGCCGCCAACTGAGTCGTAAACCATCACGGCGCCGTCGAGCACGCGCATGGAGCGCTCCACCTCAATGGTGAAGTCCACGTGTCCCGGCGTATCGATGATGTTGATACGGTGCGGTTCGAAACCGCGATCCATACCCGGCCAGAAGCAGCTCACCGCGGCGGACGTAATGGTAATGCCGCGCTCTTGCTCCTGAGCCATCCAGTCTGTCGTTGCTGCGCCATCGTGAACTTCACCCAGTTTGTGGCTCATGCCGGTGTAAAACAAAATACGTTCGGTCGTGGTTGTTTTACCGGCATCGATATGGGCTGAAATACCAATGTTGCGATAGCGTTCGAGAGGGATGGGTCGGGGCATGATATATCCTTAGTCTTGTTGACTGTTAAACGGCGGCCACTATGGCCGTCAGAATTGTTCGCCATCAGGATAGTACAACTGTACGAGTATATTCGAACAATTTGAGCTATCGTTAATATCAATACATTCGAAGGGCATCAAGTTTGCTATCAAGTTTGCTATAGTAGCCGGCCGCCGTGCCGCCACCGCCTACAGGAAGAGTATGATCGCCAACCATCCGGAACGAGAACAAATCCGCCTTGAAAATGTGCTTTTTGCGCTGGGCAACCCTTTGCGGATGGGGATCGTCAGATCGCTTGCCGGCGGGGCAGAGCTTACCTGCGGCGCTTTAATTCAGGATGTGGCGAAGTCGACCATGACCCACCACTGGCGCGTTCTGCGCGATAGTGGCGTCATCTGGCAGCGTCCTCAGGGACGTGAGAATTTGATTTCGTTAAGGCGTGAGGATCTGGATGCGCGGTTCCCCGGACTGCTGGAAACCTTACTGCGTGTGATGGTGAACGAGGCATAAAAAAACCGCCCCTACAGGCGGTTATTTAAATTCACTGAAGTTATTCAGATTTGCTGTCAGCCACTTTTTGCTCGCCCATCACTTTCAGCTTCTTAGAGATCTCACGACGCTCTTTAGACAGCTCGGCGTTTTTGATGATGTAATCATCCACGCGGTCTTCATAGTCGGTTTTCATGCTGGCAATAATACCCTGCACCGCTTCAATGCTCATACCCGGCTTGATGTAGTCGCTCAGGTTATCAAGCAGCAACACGCGCTTTTGGTTGTCACGGATCTTTTTCTCTACGTCCTGAATTTCACGCTGCAGTTTGTTTTTACGACGGAACAGACGAACAAACTCCAGAACGTCCTGGAAGGTAGGTTTGATATTTTCCATTTTTACACCCCTGCTAAATTGGTACTCGGATTCGTTAAGACAACCGCCATAACCTTAGTAGTAGCGGTTGACGATTACAATTTTTTGTCAGTCTCACTAACGGGCTTGCCCTATCTTAACCTCAATTTCTGCTGAATCGAAACAAGCATTGTCATTTCTGTGCTTAACGCGCGCTATTTGCGCAGCGCGCGACAAATAAGATGCGACAGCAGCTCAAGCTGGCGGGCCAGTTCCAGGCTAAGCCAGACGTAGCCGTGAATAGGCGTCTCCTGAAGCTGGCTGCCCTTACCCTCTTCCATCAGCTGGCGCAGTTCAAAAACGATTTCGTTTAATTTCTCGGTGTTGGCTGAGATAGGCGAAGGGTTCCCTTCATACAGCGCCTTCGCAATCGCCGACAGCGTTCGCTGCGTCATTTGCTGCGTGTCGCGCAGCGTATGGGCGTTGATCATCACAAAATGGCTTTCCCGCGTCGCCCAATAGGCGTTGATTTGCAGCTCAAGGGTGCAGACCATGTTGCGGTTAATGGTCTGAATTGCCTCAAAGACTGACTTCTGAATACGGGTTTCTTTGCCTGCGGGACCAATCAGGGCGCGCATTTTAACCACGTCATTCAGGATTTTCTGCAACGGCTTCGCCAGGCGCGGGCGCTCCACAAGGTTTGGCGAAAACCCTGCCGTATAAATTTTGCTAAACGCCTGCACGAAGGTCGCCATCTGGATACGCCAGTGGATAAATGCCCGCTGCGGGTAAACGCTGGTGAATAACATGGCCAGAAGCGAGCCGAAGATAACGTCGCCGCTGCGCCACAGCGCTATCTCCATGTCCCCCGGCGGCGCCCCGACAACCACGGAGAGCGTGATGCCGATAAGCAACGCCTGGTAGGGACGTTTACCCAGCGCCAGATAGCCGCACAGGAACATCGCCAGCCCGCACCAGATAATCATCAGCGGCAGCGAAAAAAGCTCCAGCTTGAGGGCTATCAGCCCGATGGCTGCACCAAAAATGGTGCCACCGATACGCTGAAAGGCGCGCGGAACCACGTTCCCCCAAAAGGAAATGGGACCCATCACCACCACCAGCGTAATAAGCGGCCAGGTGCCTTCGGGGATGTTCAGCAGGCGAACCAGAACAAAAGTCAGCACAAAAGCAAGGGCGATGCGTATACCGTGGGCAATGCGATAGTTGCGGTAAATACGGGTTTCAAACGGGGTCAGTGATTTGTCGGGGCGCACACCCGGCTCTCCGGAGATAAAAAAGAAATTGTACCCGTTTTTCTCACAAAGAAATCATGTCGCCGGGTACGGCAGGGCTTTTCCGCAGAATATTTCACATTTCTTTGCTGAATATCAGAAATGGGCGGCAGATTGCCGCCCGGAATATCGCTAGCGCAGCCAGGGCGTAACGGTCACACCAACCAGCAGACCTTCGGGACTGAGCAAGCGCGACACCGTTTGCCCCCAGGGCTCGATACGGTTATCCACCAGCATCTGGTACCCGGCCTGCTTTAGCACCGCAGTCGCTTGCCCGACATCTTCTACTTCAAACTCAACCCAGCTTTGGGGCACAACGATGCGCTCTGGCCAGCTGGCCTGGCCGAAACAGGACTGTGCCGCCTGAGCGAGCGGCCAGAGCGCAAAATGCTTCACGCCCTCCAGTTCGCCCTGCTCCGTTGCCAGATAGTCCTCGTTGCCTTCCATCGCCTTCAGCGGCAGGCCAAGCACCTGCTGATAAAACCCGGCACTTGCCGCCACGTCGCGCGTTACGGGGCCATACCCGGCAATAAATAACACCTTTAACCCTGCGATAGCTTCCGTCACGGTGAGCTCCTGTCAGACTTTAGCGACCGGGATATACATATCAATTTCCCATACACCGGACGCCGAGCCGTCGTTGAGATAGATTTCGTAACAGGGTTTGCCGGTTAACTGATAGTCGCCGTCAGCCTCTACCAGATCAAAGAAGGTTTCCCAGGCTTCCTGGAACGCTTCGTTTTTCACGATGGCATGCCCGATGGCGTAGGTATCTGCCTCGATAGCCGTGATGATAACGCCTTCGCTGTTTTCAGGTAGTTTGAAATCTTCTGGCACGCCCAGCACCGTGTCCACGCGGAGCTTTTCTGGCGGAACAACATCGGGGTCGTCATAGTAAACGGCCAGCCAGTCTCCGCTCAGGCTGTGGGTTTTCGCCCACATGGCCAGTTGCCCAAACCCTTGCGGAACCGTGGTTTCCCACGGGCCGACCAGATGAAAACCGGCCACTTTACGCGCCGGAACATGCTGAACTTTGAATGTCATACTGCCTCCACGCTGATGAATAAATACACTGTACATTTATACACTATATTCTTTAATAGCGGGACACAAGCTGCCAGATTTGGGAGCTGCTTCTCAGGAAATAGAGACAAAAAAACCGCGCAGAGCGTGGTTCCAGACGGCTGACAAACCACTGATGAGAGAAGAAATACCTGACGGCTTGTTAAAGAAAACAGGAAAATCAACTCGTTGATTTTCGGCTGATAACCACAAAGAGGGAAAAACCACGCTTTTTCCCTCTTTGTCAGCAACCTCAAACCGCGCAAATTGCGCGGTTCATCAACAATACAAAGGGTTAAAGCTTGCGGCTGATAAAGTCGCCGAGACGCGAAAACAGCCCGCCCTTCTCCACCGGCGTGAGGTTCACTAGCGGCCAGTGGGAGATAAGCCTGTCGCCATCAAACAACTGGATCTCGCCTACCTGCGTATTGGCCGCCAGCGGGGCCTCCATGTCCTGTTTGCTCAGCACATACTTTGCTTTGATGTTCGGCACTTCTGATTTAGGCAGCGCGAGGAAGACGTCCTGGTCCGGCCCCACATTGATGTTGGCCTTGTCGCCATACCAGATGTGCTCGCTGCCGATAGATTTACCTTTTTGCAAGACCTGCACGGTGTCGAAGTTATCCTGCCCCCAGTGCAGCAGCTTGCGGGCCTGCTCTTCACGCCCTTTTGAGCTAAGGCCGCCCATAATCACCGCAATCAGGCGGCGCTGGCCCAGCACGCTGGAGGCAATAATGTTAAACCCTGCCGTTTCGGTGTGCCCCGTTTTCAGCCCGTCCACGTTAAGGGATTTATCCCACAGCAGGCCGTTGCGGTTTTGCTGGGTAATGCCGTTCCAGGTGAGGCTACGCTCGCTGTACATATGGTAGAACTGAGGTTCACCGTGAATGATAGCGCGGGACAGAACGGCAAGATCGTAAGCGGAGCTATGCTGCCCCGGCGCGTCCAGGCCGTGCACGGTTTCAAAATGGGTGTCGTGCAGGCCAAGCTGCTCTACGTAATGATTCATCATGGCGACAAACTGCTTCTGCCCCCCGGCGACATAATCTGCCAGCGCAACGCAGGCATCGTTGCCGGAATCGATAATCAGCCCGCGGCTGAGATCGCGCACGGTCACCCGGTCGCCCGGTTTAATGAACATCAGCGACGAGCCATCGAATACCGGGTTACCTTTTGCCCAGGCATCTTTCCCCACCGTCACGACGTCGTCCGGGGTGATGCGTTTACTGTCGATTGCGCGGTCAACGACATAGCCGGTCATCAGTTTAGTCAGGCTGGCCGGATTACGCTGGACGTGCTCATTA
Organism: Enterobacter sp. Cy-643; assembly: GCF_011752815.1. Taxonomy (GTDB): domain Bacteria; phylum Pseudomonadota; class Gammaproteobacteria; order Enterobacterales; family Enterobacteriaceae; genus Cedecea. The sequence goes on along the minus strand of NZ_VWWV01000001.1, from coordinate 688,495 downwards.
CCTGCGGTCAGCACCTGTCCGGTGGTGTAATCCATCAGTACCCATGCGCCGGCTTCTACCTGAGGTGGCTGCGGCTGATGAGAGAAGACATCATCAGCGTATGCGGCATTGACGGAGAGAGACAAAAAACTCAGGGCAACAAGCAGGCGGGTTTTCAACGGAATTTCCTCAAAGACTTAATTTACAGCGGCTCGTTTTACGGGAGTTCTTGTTAATTTGCTTCTTTAAATTGCAAGAAAATATGACATTTCATATTTAGCAATAATAATGAATGATATTTGTACGGAATATATTGCCCGAGGTATCACACTGCGTTTATTCCGATATTCAATGTTTGTACGACATTCTGATTGTGGCCACGCTGATTCATTTTTACTCTGGCCGAAGATTACACGCATAAAGGTCATTGTATGGTGGAAAGTAAACGCTGGTCCCCTGAGCTGGAGGGGCTGCGAGGACTTGCCTCGCTTTGGGTTTTGCTCGGCCACATTTGCCTGCTGGTGCAGTGCCGCATTCCCCTTCTTTACGACCCGGGCATGGGGGTCGATTTATTTATTTTGCTGTCAGGGTATTTGATGGCAAAAAATTATCAGGAGCGTCGGGAAAAAGAGCCGTGGAATAGCCCGGATACCTTTCGCAAATTCTGGCTACGCCGCTTTTTCCGCATCGCCCCGCTCTATTATTTGCTGCTGGTCGTTGCGCTGATTTTTGGTAGCTGGTTTGGCGAAATGCGCGATATTATCGCCAGCGCCTGGCCGACGACCGCCACCGCAAGCAGCCGCTATGCCGACCACTCTGCAATGAATATTTTCAGCCATCTGACGTTTATTTTCGGCCTGTTACCGGCCTGGTCCTTCCGCACCGTGTTGCCGGACTGGAGCATTGGGTTGGAGATGCAGTTTTATCTGCTGTTCCCGTTCATTATGCTGCTGGTGATGCGCTACGGGTTTACGGTTAGCGCGACGCTGCTGATGGTGGTTTGCCTCGCAGCTCGCTGGCTCTTCCCGGCGTATTTCAACGCCTTTCCTATGCCGTCCATGATCCTGATAAAGCTGCCGCTGTTTATCGCCGGCATGCTGATATCCCACGCGGTTATGCAAAGAAACTTGCGCTATTGTGCGCTGGCGCTGCTCGCGCCGGTCATTGCCTGGCAGATGCATATTGCCGAGACCCATCTGCGGCTGGTGGCGGAGTGCGTGATGATTACCGGAATGACGCTGCTGCTCTGGCAGTCTGACAAGGAAAATCACCTGCATTGCTTCACTGCCGCACCTCGCAAGCTGCTCACCTGCCGGTTTAGTCTGTTCCTGGGGGATATCTCTTACTCGGTGTATCTGCTGCATCTGATGATTGTCCTCCCCACGATCGGCCTGCTGGTTCACTACACCGGTTTTGTCCATCAGCCTTCGCCGATGCGCTTCCTGATAGTCACGGCAATCGTGCTCCCTCCCGTCTGGCTGATTGCCTTCGCGCTTTATCATCAGGTAGAAAAACGCGGCATCGCGCTGGGTAAACAGTTGCTGAGCGGGGCGGAAATGAAGTCCGAAAGGTCAGTATCTTAAACGTGCTTTTCCTTCTGATGCGCGGGCAGATGGTTTACCATTGAGTCTGATGATAACTAGCCCAATGGTAACCTCTGTGTCCGATTCCGCCTCACTTGCTACCTTTCTGTTTCACGATTACGAAACCTTCGGCAAAAGCCCTTCGCTGGACAGACCGGCCCAGTTTGCCGCGATTCGCACCGACAGCGAATTTAACGTTATTGGCGAACCGGAAGTGTTTTATTGCAAGCCTGCGGATGACTACCTGCCCCAGCCTGAAGCCGTGATGATCACCGGTATAACGCCCCAGTTGGCGCTGGCGCGCGGCGAAAACGAAGCGGCCTTCGCGAAGCGCATTCACGACATCTTCACGGTGCCAAAAACCTGCGTGGTGGGCTACAACAACGTACGGTTTGATGATGAAGTGACGCGGAATATCTTTTACCGTAATTTCTACGATCCGTATGCCTGGAGCTGGCAGAACGACAATTCTCGTTGGGATTTGCTCGACGTGATGCGCGCCTGCTACGCCCTGCGCCCCGAAGGCATTGTCTGGCCGGAAAACGAGGACGGCCTGCCCAGTTTCCGCCTTGAACATCTGACCAAAGCCAACGGCATTGAGCACGCCAACGCGCACGATGCCATGTCAGACGTTTACGCCACCATCGCAATGGCTCAGCTGGTGAAAACCCGCCAGCCGCGCCTGTTTGAGTATCTCTACAGCCACCGCTCAAAGCAGAAATTACAGACGCTGATTGATATCCCGCAGATGAAGCCGCTGGTCCACGTCTCCGGCATGTTCGGCGCCCAGCGCGGCAATACCAGCTGGATAGCACCGCTGGCCTGGCACCCGGACAACCGCAATGCGGTGATAATGGTCGACCTGGCCGGGGATATCTCGCCGCTGCTGACGCTGGATGCCAGCACCCTGCGTGAACGCCTGTACACGCCCAAAGCCGAGCTGGGGGATAACGCGGCGGTGCCGATTAAGCTGGTGCACCTGAATAAATGCCCGGTGCTGGCCGTTGCCAACACCCTGCGCCCGGAAGATGCCGACCGCCTCGGCATTAATCGCCAGCAATGCCTTGATAACCTGAAAACGCTGCGCGAACACCCGGAAGTGCGTGAGAAGGTCGTGGCGCTGTTTGCTGAAGCCGAGCCGTTTGTGCCGTCTGAGAACGTCGATGCCCAGCTTTACAACGGCTTCTTTAGCGACGCCGACCGGGCCGCAATGCGCATCGTGTTGCAAACCGACCCGCAGCATCTACCGGCGCTGGATATCACCTTTGCCGATAAGCGCATTGAGAAGCTGCTGTTCAACTATCGCGCGCGCAACTGGCCAGGTACGTTAAGCGAAGATGAGCAAAACCGCTGGCTGCAGTACCGCCGTGACGTGCTTTCCCAGGAAGCCCTGCAGGCCTACGCCCTTGAGCTGGAAGCGCTGTATAACCAACATGAAGGGGATAAAGAGAAAATGGCGCTGCTGAAAGCGCTGTTTGAATACGCCCAGTATCTGGTCGGTTAATGTTTCCAGCAGCCCAAAAAAAAGCTCCCTGAGAGGGGAGCTTTTTTTGTAGTCAGAAGCCGATCAAGCCGCGTCTTCGTTGTACTGCGGCACCGGGTTACGGAAGCTGCGGGTGACACAGGCCAGATAAATCAGGCCAATACCGCCCCAAATCAGGCCGAGAACCATCGAGCTCTCTTCCAGGTTGATCCACAGCGCGCCAACCGTCAGAGCACCACATACCGGCAGCACCAGGTAGTTAAAGTGGTCTTTCAGCGTTTTGTTACGCTTTTCGCGGATCCAGAACTGAGAGATAACCGACAGGTTCACGAAGGTGAACGCGACCAGCGCCCCAAAGTTAATCAACGCAGTGGCCGTCACCAGGTCGAAACGAATCGCGAGCAGCGCAATAGCCCCAACCAGCAGCACGTTCCATGCCGGAGTACGCCATTTCGGATGAATGTAACCGAAGAAGCGAGTCGGGAACACGCCATCACGCCCCATCACGTACATCAGTCGAGAAACGCCCGCATGTGCCGCCATACCGGAAGCCAGGACGGTCACGCTGGAGAAGATCAGCACGCCCCACTGGAAGGTTTTACCGGCCACATACAGCATGATTTCCGGCTGCGACGCGTCTGGATCTTTAAAGCGCGAAATATCCGGGAAATAGAGTTGCAGGAAGTAAGTAGCAACAATAAATACCATGCCGCCAATCAGCGCGGTCAGGAAGATCGCTCTTGGGATCACACGTTCTGCATCTTTTGTCTCTTCGGACAGAGAAGAGATGCCGTCAAAGCCCAGGAACGAGAAGCACAGAATGGTCGCCCCGGTAATCATCGGCACTACATGGGCATCGCCTGACCAGAATGGACGAGAGCTCGCCAGCGTGGCTGCGCCTTCACCGTGATAAACCCCATAAATAATCATGCCGACGATGACGGAGACAATCCCCATCTGCAGCACCACGATCAGGGTGTTGAAGTTAGCCACGGTTTTGATGCTGCGCAGGTTAGAGATGGTCATAAAGGCCACCAGCGCCACAACAAATATCCACGACGGCACGCCCGGTACCAGCGCTTCAAAGTAAATTTTTGCCAGCAGAATGTTGATCATCGGCATGAACAAATAGTCCAGCAGCGACGACCAGCCAACCATAAACCCAACGGTAGGGTTAATGGACTTCTGAGCGTAGGTATAGGCGGAGCCCGCAGACGGGAAACGACGCACCAGCTTGCCATAGCTCAGCGCGGTGAACAGAATCGCCACCAGAGCAAAGGCATAAGCCGTCGGCACATGGCCGTCGGTCATCCCGGAAACAATACCGAAAGTATCAAACAAGGTCATCGGCTGCATGTAGGCAAGGCCCATCATGACTACCGGTACCAGCGTCAGGGTCTTACGCAGACCTGGGCGGGTGTTTGCACCTGCGGTGACGTTAAGCGACATGGTTGTTTCCCTCAGTAGAGAAAGCCTGCGCAAAAGCAAAAATCTGCCCCATCTTAATTTCCTCGGCGACACGACTGTCGTTTTTTAAAAGCTAGTATCTATCCGGTACGAAGCCCGGCCTCTTGGTTTTTTTGGCAAATGCCGTTTGTCTGACTTAATTGATTGCAAAAAAATAACCGACGTCTCTTAAACGTCGGTTAGTTTTCTATTTTGCAGGCCGCATATTTTGCACCATTTGAAGGCACAATGACAAGATGTTAAAGCCATCTTTAGCAATTTCTTTTTCAGCCTCTGGCGGCAGTAAAAACTGGCTAGTCCCACAGAGCAGAAGAAGATCGGCCTGAAACGCACTCTCAGCGCCATACGTCCTGTCTGGCTGCATAGAACATAGTAGAGCGAATTCAAAACCGCCAGTCAAAAAGGCACTATTTTTCTACTGGCATATACACCAGGGCAATATGCGGGTCACCGACGATTTTTTCGCGCCACCATTCGCTGGCGAGCCCGGCCGTTTGCTCATTCCAGCCTATCCAGACCGGGACATAAGATACCTGCCCTGCGACCTGTTTTTCCACCAGCGCACCGCTCTCAATATAACGCTGAGCCATATAGCGCGGCATGTACCCGCAGCCAATGCCGCTGATTTGCAGCTCGAGCTTGGTTTTGAAATCAAACACGGTGATCGCCTCCTGCTCTTCAAGCAAATGCAGCGCTCTGGCGGACTCGATTCTGGAGGTGTCTCCCACTACCACCGCCCGGGACTGTTTGACTAAACGGCGCGGCAGCGGTTCCTCGGCTTTCGCCAGTGAATGGTGGGGCGCCACAACAAAGACGATCTCCAGCCTGCCCAGCAGCGTATAGCCGAAACCGCTCAGCGAAGGCGGTTCGCTCATCGCCCCGACAATAATGTCCGCCCGCCCTTCCGTGAGCGCTTCCCACGAGCCGCCAAGCACATCGTTGATAAATTTTAGCCGCGTGACGCTGTAGCTTTGATAGAACGCCTCGATTAACGGCGTCAGCAGGGAAAAGGGAAACGCGTTGTCCACGCCGATGGTGAGTTCGTGCTCCCAGCCCTGCTGGAGTTTGATCGCCTGCTTTTCCAGTTCGCGCACCGAATGCAGAATTTCCCGACCTTTTTCCAGAAGAAGCTGGCCGGTCCGCGTAAAACGTGCCCGGTGGCCGCTGCGGTCGAGGATTTGAATATTGAGGTCGCTTTCCAGCTTTTGCACGCTGTAGCTCAGCGCCGAGGGGGTTTTAAAGAGTTTTGCCGCCGCGGCAGCAAAACTCCCTTCTTTATCCAGCGCATCGAGAATGATCAGGACCTCCAGTAAAGGTTTCATATTCACTCCCGGATATGTGGCTGAATTTACTGCATAGGCATCAGCAGCGGATTAGGATATTGATAGTCGAAGCCTAGCTCATTACAGATACGGCTGCCGTCAATCAGCTTGCCGTGGCCGGCTGCCGTGTCTTTACGAAACGACGGTGCCTCAAGACCAATTTGCCTGGCCATGCGCGTATAAAACTCTTCTCGCGTTGGGTGAGCAGGGGCACAAAGATTATAGACTCGCCCGCCTTTTGGCGCCTGAAGCAGCAGCGTAATGGCCGAAACCACATCTTCCAGATGGACCAGGTTCACGCCGTGCTGCCCGTTTGCCACATCCGTTTTCCCCGCCAGAAAACGCCCGGGATGACGTTCCGGCCCCACCAGCCCCGCGAGGCGGAGGATATCCACGGACGTTCCCGGCAGTTTGTGCAGCCAGTCTTCAAGCTCTTTAAGCACTTTGCCGCTGGCGGTGACAGGGTTAAGTGGAGATGTCTCTTTTAGGTTGCCCTCGCCCTCACCATACACGGAGGTCGAGCTGGTAAAGATAATGCGCGGCACGGAATGTGCGAGCGCGCTGTCGACAATTTCCTGCACCGCCTGCAGATAAAAATCATCACCTTCACCGCTGCGTCGGGCGGGTAGCGTCACCACTAACGCGTCGACGTTCAGCAGCGCTTCCAGATCCTCACTGTCGCAAACCAGTTCCGGCTGCAGATGCAGCTGATAACTTTCGATCCCGCACATGCGGGCTGCTTCTACGCCATCCCGCGTGGTTTTGCTGCCGGTGACCTGATAACCGCGCGCTGACAATGAAAGCGCCAGCGGCATTCCCAACCACCCTAACCCGACTATTGCGACCCTTTTCATGCCTTGTCTCCTGACCTTGCAGCATTATCTTCTGAAGAGTGAATTTAGCTCTCCGTTAAGGCTACGCCACCCGGGCAGAACTGACAATTCCCTCAGTCTTACAGAATATTAATCAACGAGGAAAAAACCCCTTGCGCTCGGTGCGTCATCTGGTTTACGTTAATTGGCACATAATGAATAGTCATTCATACGAGAATTTTATGACACGCGCTCAGTTTAAAAACCACCATCATCACCATCACCCTGACTAGTCTTTCAGGCGATTGGTGCTGGGAGACGAAAAGATCTTCCAGTGGTGCGTGAACGCGAGAAAAAGCCCCCGGAAGATATCTTCCGGGGGCTTTTTTATTGGGCGTCAGACAGGAATTGATAAGGGGTAACTACCGATGACCGACAACAACCGTTTACGCATAGCTATGCAGAAATCAGGCCGTCTTAGCGATGATTCACGCGAATTACTCGCCCGCTGCGGCATAAAAATCAACCTGCACACCCAACGCCTGATTGCGCTGGCCGAAAATATGCCCATCGACATCCTCCGCGTACGTGATGACGACATTCCGGGGCTGGTGATGGACGGCGTAGTGGACCTCGGTATCATCGGTGAAAACGTCCTCGAAGAAGAGCTGCTTACGCGCCGCGCCCAGGGCGAAGATCCGCGTTATTACACGCTACGTCGCCTGGATTTTGGCGGCTGCCGCCTGTCCCTGGCTACCGCCGTGGACGAACCCTGGGATGGCCCGGCAAGCCTCAACAACAAACGCATTGCGACCTCTTACCCGCACCTGCTGAAGCGCTACCTCGACCAGAAAGGCGTGCAGTTTAAATCCTGCCTGCTGAACGGCTCGGTGGAAGTGGCGCCGCGCGCCGGTCTGGCCGATGCCATCTGTGACCTGGTCTCTACCGGCGCAACGCTTGAAGCCAACGGCCTGCGTGAAGTCGAAGTTATCTACCGCTCTAAAGCCTGCCTGATCCAGCGTGACGGCGAAATGCCGGCGGCCAAGCAGCAGCTGATCGACAAACTGCTGACCCGTATCCAGGGCGTGATTCAGGCTCGCGAGTCCAAATACATCATGATGCACGCGCCAACCGAGCGCCTGGATGAAGTGATTGCCCTGCTGCCGGGCGCCGAGCGTCCAACCATTCTGCCGCTGGCCGGCGATCAGCAGCGCGTGGCGATGCACATGGTGAGCAGTGAGACGCTGTTCTGGGAAACGATGGAAAAACTGAAGGCGCTGGGTGCCAGCTCCATTCTGGTGCTGCCGATTGAGAAGATGATGGAGTGATGTGATGAGCAACTTCAACACGCTGATTAACTGGAACGACTGCGACGAAGCCGCTCGCCGCTCGCTGCTGATGCGCCCTGCTATCTCCGCTTCGGACAGCATAACCCGCACCGTGGCGGAAATCCTGAACAACGTTAAAAGCAACGGCGATGCCGCCCTGCGTGAATACAGCGCGAAGTTCGATAAAACTGAAGTGAAGCAGCTGCAGGTCACTCAGCAGCAAATCGATGAAGCCGTCGCGAGACTCGGCAGCGAGATTAAAGAGGCGATGGCCGTGGCCGTTGCTAACATCGAAAAATTCCACCTCGCGCAGCAGCTTGCGCCGGTGGATGTGGAAACCATGCCCGGCGTACGCTGCCAGCAGGTAACCCGCCCTGTAGCCTCCGTGGGCCTGTACATTCCCGGCGGCTCTGCGCCACTCTTCTCGACCGTGCTGATGCTGGCCACGCCTGCCCGCATCGCCGGATGCAAAAAAGTGGTGCTTTGCTCCCCGCCGCCGATTGCCGATGAGATCCTCTATGCCGCACGGCTCTGCGGCGTACAGGACGTGTTTCAGGTCGGTGGCGCCCAGGCTATTGCCGCGCTGGCGCTAGGCACAGAAAGCATTCCTAAAGTGGACAAGATTTTTGGGCCAGGCAACGCCTTCGTTACCGAAGCGAAGCGCCAGGTCAGCCAGCGCCTCGACGGCGCGGCCATTGATATGCCTGCGGGCCCGTCGGAAGTACTGGTGATCGCCGACAGCGGTGCCACGCCTGATTTCGTGGCCTCCGACCTGCTTTCTCAGGCAGAACACGGCCCGGATTCTCAGGTCGTTCTGTTGACCCCGGACAGCGCCATGGCCCAGGCCGTAGCCGATGCTGTCGAGCGCCAGCTTGCCGCCCTGCCGCGCGCAGAAACCGCCCGCAAGGCGCTGGAAAGCAGCCGTTTAATCATTGCCCGTGATTTAGCGCAGTGCATTGAGATCTCGAATCAATACGGCCCGGAGCACCTGATCATTCAGACGCGCAACGCCCGTGAGCTGGTGGATGATATTACCAGCGCGGGCTCGGTATTTCTGGGCGACTGGTCGCCGGAATCCGCCGGGGATTATGCCTCAGGAACGAATCACGTGCTGCCGACCTACGGTTACACCGCCACCTGCTCAAGCCTCGGGCTGGCGGATTTCCAGAAGCGCATGACCGTGCAGGAGCTGTCAGCACAAGGGTTTGCTTCTCTGGCAAAAACCATTGAAACCCTGGCCGCCGCCGAACAACTGACCGCCCACAAAAACGCCGTTACCCTACGCGTCGCCGCCCTGAAGGAGCAAGCATGAGCATCGAAGAGTTAGCCCGCGCCAACGTTCGCGCCCTGACCCCTTATCAGTCCGCCCGTCGCCTGGGCGGGCACGGCGACGTCTGGCTGAACGCCAACGAATACCCGACGCCGGTAGAGTTCCAGTTAACCGCGCAGACGCTGAACCGCTACCCGGAATGCCAGCCCAAACAGGTCATCGCCAACTATGCCAGCTACGCAGGCGTGAAGCCTGAGCAGGTTTTGGTGAGCCGCGGCGCGGATGAAGGTATTGAGCTGCTGATTCGCGCGTTTTGCGAACCGGGCAAAGATGCCATTCTCTATTGCCCGCCGACCTACGGCATGTACACCGTCAGCGCAGAGACTTTTGGCGTGGAGTGCCGCACGGTAGCCACGCTGGATAACTGGCAGCTGGATCTGCCGGCGATTGCAGAAAACCTCGACGGCGTAAAAGTCGTTTATGTTTGCAGCCCAAACAACCCAACTGGCCAGCTGATTAACCCGCAGGATTTGCGTGTACTGCTGGAAATGACCCGTGGCAAAGCATTAGTCGTTGCCGATGAAGCCTATATTGAGTTTTGCCCTCAGGCGACGCTGGCGGGCTGGCTCGACGAATATCCGAACCTGGTCGTGCTGCGGACGCTCTCTAAGGCGTTTGCCCTGGCCGGCCTGCGCTGCGGCTTTACGCTGGCGAATGAAGAAGTGATTAATCTGCTGCTAAAAGTCATCGCCCCTTACCCGCTTTCTACGCCGGTGGCCGACATCGCCGCCCAGGCGCTTAGCCCGCAGGGCATTAACGCAATGCGTGAGCGCGTGGCCGACGTGCTGCTTAATCGCCAGTACCTGATTAATGAGCTGAAAAGCGTACCTTGCGTTGAGCAGGTTTTCGACAGTGAAACCAACTACATCATTGCCAAAATTACCGCCTCCAGCGCGGTCTTTAAATCGCTGTGGGATCAGGGCATTATCTTACGTGACCAGAATAAACAACCGACGTTAAGCGGCTGCCTGCGCATCAGCATCGGCACGCGCGAAGAGTGCCAGCGCGCCATTGAGGCGCTGCGTCAGCAACCCGGCCTGCAGGCCACGGAGAGCAAATGAGCCAGAAAGTACTTTTTATTGACCGCGACGGGACCCTGATTTCCGAACCACCGAGCGATTATCAGGTCGACCGCATGGATAAACTCGCCTTCGAACCGGCCGTTATCCCGGCTCTGCTGCAGCTGCAAAAGGCGGGTTATCGCCTGGTGATGATCACCAACCAGGACGGCCTGGGGACCACCAGCTTCCCACAGGCCGATTTCGACGGCCCGCACAACCTGATGATGCAGGTGCTGACCTCACAGGATGTTATTTTTGATGAGGTACTGATTTGCCCTCACCTGCCGGCGGACAACTGCGACTGCCGTAAGCCAAAGCTGGCGCTGGTCACCGGCTACCTGCAGGACGGCGTGCTGGACAAAGCCAACAGCTATGTTATTGGCGACCGCGCCACGGACGTTGAGCTGGCCGAGAACATGGGCATTCAGGGCCTGCGCTACAACAGCGATGGCCTGGACTGGAAGCAAATCGCCGAGAAACTCACTAAGCGCGATCGCTACGCCCACGTTGAGCGCAACACCAAAGAAACGCAGATTGACGTGAAGGTGTGGCTGGATCGTGAAGGCGGCAGCAAGATTGCTACCGGCGTGGGTTTCTTCGACCACATGCTGGACCAGATCTGCACCCACGGCGGCTTCCGCATGGAGATCGCGGTGAAAGGCGATTTATACATCGACGATCACCACACCGTGGAAGATACCGGCCTGGCGCTGGGCGAAGCGCTGAAGCTGGCGCTCGGCGACAAGCGGGGCATCACCCGCTTTGGCTTTGTGCTGCCGATGGACGAATGCCTCGCCCGCTGCGCGCTGGATATCTCCGGCCGCCCGCACCTCGAATATAAAGCCGAGTTCAACTACCAGCGCGTGGGCGATCTCAGCACCGAGATGGTGGAGCACTTCTTCCGCTCGCTCTCTTACACCATGGGCGTGACGCTGCACCTGAAGACCAAAGGCAAGAACGATCACCACCGCGTGGAGAGCCTGTTTAAAGTCTTTGGCCGCACCCTGCGCCAGGCAATTCGCGTAGAGGGCGACACGCTTCCCTCCTCGAAAGGAGTCCTGTAATGAACGTGGTGATCCTCGATACGGGCTGCGCCAACCTGCATTCGGTAAAATCGGCCATTCAGCGCCACGGCTATGAGCCGCTGGTCAGCCGTGACCCGGACGTGGTACTGCGCGCAGATAAGCTTTTTCTACCGGGCGTAGGTACCGCACAGGCGGCCATGAACCAAATCATCGAGCGCGACCTGGTGGAGTTGATTAAAGCCTGCACCCAGCCCGTGCTGGGTATTTGCCTGGGAATGCAGCTTCTCGGCAGCCGCAGTGACGAAAGCCACGGCGTTGAGATGCTGGGCATTATCGACCAGCCGGCGCTGCAGATGAAAGACTTCGGCCTGCCGCTGCCGCACATGGGCTGGAACCGTGTCTACCCAAAGGCAGGCGATCGCCTGTTTCGCGGCATTGAGGACGGGGCGTATTTCTACTTTGTTCACAGCTACGCGATGCCGGTCTGCGAAAACACCATCGCCCAGGCAAACTACGGCGAAGCCTTCACCGCGGCGGTGCAAAAAGATAATTTCTGGGGCGTTCAGTTCCACCCGGAACGTTCCGGTGCGGCCGGGGCTCAGCTGCTGAAAAACTTTCTGGAGATGTAGACGATGATCATTCCGGCTCTTGATTTAATTGACGGCAACGTGGTGCGTCTCCATCAGGGAGATTACGGCCAGCAGCGCGACTACGGCAGCGATCCGCTTCCGCGTTTACAGGACTATCAGGCTCAGGGTGCAGAAGTGCTTCACCTCGTTGACCTGACCGGGGCTAAAGATCCGGCAGCTCGCCAAATTCCACTGCTGCAAAAGCTGCTGGCTGGCGTGAGCGTGCCGGTTCAGGTTGGCGGCGGTGTGCGTATAGAGCAGGACGTTGAAGCCCTGCTGGAAGCCGGTGCCGCTCGCGTTGTTGTTGGCTCCACCGCCGTGAAATCCCCGGCGCTGGTACAAAGCTGGTTTAAACGCTTTGGGGCGGATGCTTTAGTGCTGGCGCTGGACGTGCGCATTGATGGCGAAGGCAACAAGCAGGTCGCGGTGAGCGGCTGGCAGGAAACCTCCGGCACCACGCTGGAACAGCTCGTCGAAGCATTCCTGCCGTTTGGCCTGAAGCATGTGCTGTGCACCGACATTTCCCGCGATGGCACGCTGGCAGGCTCAAACGTAGAGCTTTATCAGGAAGTGTGCGCGCGCTTTCCGCAGGTTGCGTTTCAGGCTTCCGGCGGCATTGGCGGGTTAGATGATATTGCCGCCCTACGCGGCAGCGGCGTGAAAGGCGTGATTGTTGGGCGCGCGCTTCTGGAAGGTAAATTTAACGTGAAGGAGGCCATTTCATGCTGGCAAAACGGATAATCCCTTGTCTGGACGTGCGTGACGGCCAGGTGGTGAAAGGCGTTCAGTTCCGCAATCACGAAATCATCGGCGACATCGTGCCGCTGGCGCAGCGCTATGCCCAGGAAGGCGCAGACGAACTGGTCTTCTACGATATCACCGCCTCAAGCGATGGCCGCGTGGTGGACAAAAGCTGGGTGACCCGCGTTGCAGAAGTGATCGATATTCCTTTCTGCGTGGCGGGCGGGATTAAATCCGTGGAGGATGCCGCGCAGATCCTGTCGTTCGGGGCGGATAAGATTTCCATTAACTCCCCTGCGCTGGCAGATCCTGAGCTTATTACTCGCCTGGCGGATCGCTTTGGCGTGCAGTGCATCGTGGTCGGCATTGATACCTGGTTTGACGCTGAAACAGGCAAATACCACGTGAATCAGTACACCGGGGATGAAAGCCGCACCCGCGTGACGACGTGGGAAACGCTGGATTGGGTACAGGAAGTGCAAAAGCGCGGTGCCGGTGAAATCGTCCTGAATATGATGAACCAGGATGGCGTACGTAACGGCTACGACCTGACGCAGCTGAAGAAAGTGCGGGACGTCTGTCACGTGCCGCTTATTGCCTCCGGTGGCGCAGGCACGATGGAACACTTCCATGAAGCCTTCCGCGATGCAGACGTTGACGGCGCTCTGGCGGCTTCCGTGTTCCATAAGCAAATTATCAATATTGGTGAACTGAAGGCGTTTCTGGTTCAGCAAGGCGTGGAGATTCGAGTGTGTTAACAGAACAACAGCTAGCCCAGCTGGACTGGGAAAAAACCGATGGCCTGATGCCGGTTATCGTTCAGCACGCGGTATCCGGTGAAGTCCTGATGCTCGGCTATATGAACCAGGATGCGCTGGCGAAAACCCAGGAAAGCGGCAAAGTAACCTTTTTCTCACGCACCAAACAACGCCTGTGGACGAAAGGTGAAACCTCTGGCCATTTCCTGAACGTAGTGCGTATTGCCCCAGACTGCGATAACGACACGCTGCTGGTGCTGGTGAACCCCATTGGCCCAACCTGCCACCTCGGCACCTCAAGCTGCTTCGGGGAGGCTCATCACGACTGGCATTTCCTGTTTGAGCTTGAGCAACTGCTGGCCTCGCGTAAAACTGCCGATCCGGCCAGCTCCTATACCGCCAAACTGTACGCCAGCGGCACCAAGCGTATTGCGCAGAAAGTCGGTGAAGAAGGCGTGGAAACCGCGCTGGCAGCAACCGTGAACGATCGTCACGAACTGACCAACGAAGCCTCTGATTTGATGTATCACCTGCTGGTGCTGCTGCAGGATCAGGATTTGGACTTGAGTACGGTAATTGAGAATTTACGGGCCCGGCATAAATAAGCGCGGGCACGGACGTAAAAAAGGCCGCTAATGCGGCCTTCTGTTTTTTTAGCAAGCTTAGGCTGCTGATTTATAGTTACGCAGCGCGTTGCGCCCCAGGACATAGCCCGAGCCGACAATAATGCCCAACAAGGCGGCAAGCACCAACGTCAGGCCTTTTTTCGGGCTGTCTTTACGCACCGGCAAAGTTGGCTTCATGACATACCGAAACGCATAGGTCGTTTCCGGCGTCGATTTTAATTCACTTACCGCAAGGAGCGACTGACGGGCGTTAAAATATGAGTTATCTAAAGGCAGCGGACGGGACGCTTCATTTTTAATCATAGAAGAAAGCGCCTCGCTCCCCAGTGCAAACAGCGTATCTTCAGACATTGTTTCAGCCTGTGAAACCGCAGGCTTAGTAATATTAGATTGCTGAGCCACCAACAGCGCCTGGTTCAGCTCATCCAGACGCTTTTGCTGTTTCTCCTTCGCAACTTTTTCTTTTGTGGCGAGCAGGTCTTTTAAATCGCTTATTTTTGCGTCAACGGAAGTTTTAAGGTCATCATCCAGCTCAGCGACAGTCCGCTTATTAATCTGCTGGAGATAAGTATTCAGTGTTTTCTGCGCCTGTTCAGCTGAACTCGCTACATAGCTAATCTTCAGCGGCAGTGGTTGATCCTTTGCGGCGGGTTCTACGGTCAGTTTTTCTGGCGTTTGCTGATTATCCAACTGCTCAGATAAGGCAGAAATGGCAGAGTTGAATCGCCCAAAATAACGCTGTTGGATCTCGCTCAGCGAGGGCACAGTCTCTGGATACTGGGCATTAAGAACGCTCATGGCATTGCTGTAGTTCGAAATCTGACCGGTATCCGGGAGCGTAACTATCGCCTCAGAAGTCCATTTTTCTTTTGCAAAAGTGAGATAAACAATAGCGATTAAGATGGCTAAAATCATTGCTGCCGCAATGGCGATTTTGCCTCGCCAAAGCTGGATAATAAGATCAATTAAATCAATATTTTCCTGTTGATTGCTGGTGTGCTCTTTCGCCACATTTAAGTCAGCTCGATTCATAATTGCCTTTGAAAAAATAATGAGAACAGCTTCGTATATTCATCAGATTTATAGTATAGAAAGATAATAGGCAAAAGACCTTAATGATTTGTAAGGAAAAGCTCGGAATTTGCTGAAAAATCAGCACAGAGACCGAATGCCAAAAAATCACAAAATAAGCTGTGTGATATTTGACCAGGCCTCAAATGTAAAAAAGGCCCTCGAAGGGCCTTTTATCAGAACGTGAAAAGAATCAGTCAAGCCACTCGGTGTGGAAGACGCCTTCTTTGTCCGTGCGCTTATAGGTATGTGCGCCGAAGTAATCACGCTGCGCCTGAATCAGGTTAGCCGGCAGCACTGCTGCACGGTAGCTGTCGTAGTAGGCAATGGCTGCGGAGAAGGTCGGCGTCGGGATACCGTTCTGTACCGCGTAAGAAATCACATCGCGCAGAGCCTGCTGGTAATCGTCGGCAATTTTCTTGAAGTAAGGTGCCAGCAGCAGGTTAGCAATCGCCGGGTTCTCCGCGTATGCGTCGGTGATTTTCTGCAGGAACTGCGCACGAATGATGCAGCCCGCGCGGAAAATCTTCGCAATCTCACCGTAGTTCAGGTCCCAGTTGTTCTCTTCGGACGCGGCACGCAGCTGAGAGAAGCCCTGCGCATAAGAGACGATTTTACCGAGATACAGCGCACGGCGTACTTTCTCGCTGAACTCAGCTTTATCACCGGAGAACGGTTTAGCCTGCGGGCCGCTCAGCACTTTAGAGGCCGCAACACGCTGCTCTTTCAGGGAAGAGATATAACGCGCGAACACGGATTCAGTAATCAGAGACAGCGGCTCGCCGAGATCCAGAGAGCTCTGGCTGGTCCATTTCCCGGTACCTTTGTTGGCCGCTTCGTCCAGGATCACATCGACAAGATATTTACCCTCTTCATCTTTTTTAGTAAAGATGTCCTTGGTGATGTCGATCAGGTAGCTACTCAGCTCGCCTTTGTTCCACTCGGTAAAGGTTTCAGCCAGCTCTTCGTTGGAGAGATCCAGGCCATGCTTCAGCAGGGAATAGGCTTCTGCAATCAGCTGCATGTCACCGTATTCGATGCCGTTGTGAACCATTTTAACGTAGTGGCCAGCGCCATCAGGGCCGATGTACGCTACGCAAGGCTCGCCGTCTTCCGCAACCGCAGCAATTTTGGTCAGGATTGGCGCAACCAGCTCGTAAGCGTCTTTCTGGCCGCCAGGCATGATAGATGGGCCTTTCAGGGCGCCCTCTTCACCGCCGGAAACACCGGTCCCGATGAAGTTAAAGCCTTCAGCAGACAGGTCACGGTTACGACGAATAGTGTCCTGGAAGAAAGTGTTCCCGCCATCAATGATGATGTCGCCCTTATCGAGGTAAGGCTTCAGGGAGTCGATGGCAGCATCGGTACCCGCGCCCGCTTGCACCATCAACAGGATGCGACGTGGTGTTTCGAGGGACTCAACGAATTCTTTTACGGTGTAGTAAGGAACCAGTTTCTTGCCCGGGTTCTCTGCGACAACTTCTTCAGTCTTCTCACGGGAGCGGTTGAATACGGAAACGGTATAACCACGGCTTTCGATGTTCAGCGCCAGGTTGCGCCCCATCACGGCCATACCCACAACGCCGATCTGCTGCTTGGACATTACATACTCCTGTCAGGTGTGCTCACCGCGCCGGGGGCGCGGCTTGAAATGTGGCTTTGATGTTAACTCACCTTATGGACTCTGGGTAGAGTTTGATGCAACTCACATTCTAAAGAGCACAGAGTTAGAAAGCTAAGAGATCACTTCTGCCGCAATAAGTCTAAAACTTCAGCAGTTTTTTGCTGCATCAGCGCTTCATCCCCGCGCGACTCCACGTTCAGACGCACCACCGGCTCGGTGTTAGAACTCCGCAGGTTGAATCGCCAGTCGCCAAACGACATGCTGATGCCGTCCGTGTGGTCTGTCTCTGCTGCATGCGGGCCGAAATGCGCGCGTACACGTTCAATCGCCTCCGCCGGCGCCTCCAGCTTGCTGTTGATTTCACCGCTGGCCGGCCACGCTGCCATCCGGTCCGCTACCAGCTCGCCCAGCGTTTTACCCTTCAGGCACAGCAGCTCCGTCACCAGCAGCCACGGGATCATCCCGCTGTCGCAGTAGGCAAAGTCGCGGAAATAGTGATGGGCGCTCATCTCCCCACCGTAAATCGCATCCTCTTCGCGCATCCGCTCTTTGATAAACGCATGCCCGGTTTTCGACATCACCGGCTGGCCACCCGCACGCTCGACGATATCAACCGTGTTCCAGGACAGCCGCGGGTCGTGAATGATTTTTGCCCCAGGCTGTTTCTCAAGAAACGCCGCCGCCAGAAGACCCACGATGTAGTAACCCTCGATAAACTGCCCTTTCTCGTCGAACAGGAAGCAGCGGTCAAAGTCCCCGTCAAACGCGATGCCCATATCCGCCCCGTGCGCAATCACCGCGTCGCGCGTATCGGCGCGGCACTCCGGCAGCAGCGGGTTAGGGATACCGTTCGGGAAGTTGCCGTCCGGCGTGTTGTGCACCTTCACGAACGTCAGCGGCACGTTGAGCGCCTTAAAGCGGGCTTCTATGGCGTCCACAATCGGGCCCGCCGCCCCGTTGCCGGAGTTCACCACCAGCTTCAGCGGCTTGATGTGGCTGACGTTGATGTAGGAGAACAGATGGTCGAGATACGCTTCCAGCACCGACACTTTCCGGTAGCTGCCGCGCGTCGCCTCATTCACCGGCGGGAAATCGTTGGCTTCCGCCAGGCGCTGCACGTCCCGCAGGCCGGTGTCACCGCTGATAGGGCGTGCCCCCTGGCGCACCAGCTTCATGCCGTTGTAGTCCATCGGGTTGTGGCTGGCGGTCACTTCGATGCCGCCGTCCACGTCCAGATGCCAGGTGGCAAAGTAAATCTCTTCGGTACCGGACAGGCCGATATCCAGCACATCCACGCCCGCATCCTGCAGGCCGCGCGCCAGCGCCTGCTTCAGCGATTCGCTGGTCAGACGCACGTCGCCGCCCAGCACGATAGTGTTTGGCTTCAGGTACTCACCGTAGGCGCGGCCAATGCGCCAGGCGATGTCTTCGTTCAGCTCGTCGCCCAGGCGGCCGCGGATGTCGTAGGCTTTAAAACAGGTCAATTTATTCATAGAAACTTTTCTTGAACCGATCTTTAGTTAATGATTACGACTTAGAAAAAAGCTGCATAAATTTAGAAAGTTTGCGGTAAACCATTGCAACTCTCCAGTTTATATTATGCATCCCCATAACCCGGGCGATTTCCTTAGTGCTCAGAACTGTATTATCAATTTTAGTGCTTTCGCCCCCAAGTCTCATTTTTACAATGACCTCGGGAAGATAGGATATTTTGACATCATCACGTTTTAAAATTCGAAGCATTTGATCGTAGTCTGCCGCGATTTTGAATGATATATCAAAAACCCCATCTTCAATATAAAGGGATCTTTTCATATAAAATGAGGGATGAGGCGGCACCCAACCTAACGCAATTTTGAATTTTTTAAATGTACCACTGGCCCAGTATCTTTTTACTTTATCGGTTCGCTCTCTATCGATAAAGACCAGATCGCCGTAAACAACGTCAGCATCAGCGCGTTCAAATTCAGCAACAATCGATGCAATAATATCAGGGCGCGCCAGTATATCATCCGAATGAATGAATCCAACGATATCACCAGATGCCAGCTGCACGCCTTTATTTAAGGCATCATAGATACCCTTGTCTTTTTCTGATATGCACTTGCTAACTCTGGTCGAAACGCTATCAACCAACGTTAAAGTTTGGTCTGTGGAGCCACCATCAACGATTATATACTCTATATCTTTATAGGTCTGCGCCTCAACGGACTCTAGCGTATCACGTATTGTTTTTTCGCTATTGTATGTTGCGGTGATAATACTTACTTTCATTTTAATTTCCGATTTTAGACAACGAGATATCTGAGAGTTTTAAGAGGGTGCAAAAATAGCTATTTAATACCCTGCACCATTAGTTGACATTCTCACCACATCATCTTCGCCTAAATACGCGCCTGAGCGTACTTCAATGATTTCCAGCGGGATTTTACCCGGATTCTCAATTGAATGAGCAGTACCAACGGGAATATAAATTGATTCATTTTCGGCGACAAGCCGCGTTTCATCCCCCATATGCACTCTTGCCGTGCCGCTGACGACAACCCAGTGCTCGGTGCGGTGGAAATGAACTTGTTTCGCCGTGATTTGTCCAGGCATGACAATGACATGTTTAACCTGGTAACGTGCTCCCTCTGCAATCGTGTCGTGACTTCCCCACGGACGGAATATTTCACGATGTTGCAGATACTCAGGTCGACTTTGTTTTTTTAGCTTGTCGACAATCCCTTTTACCTGCTGCACACGGTCTTTGTGCGCGACAAGGACGGCATCTTTTGTTTCAACAACCACTAAATCTTTGACCCCGACAGCCCCTATCAAGCGATGCTGAGAATACAAATAGCTATCGGAAGAGTCCTCGGTCATCACATCGCCACGTATAGCGTTGCCACTCTCATCCTTGTGGGTCATTTCCCACAACGCAGACCATGAGCCCACGTCGTTCCACTCGGCATCGAGCGGCACAACAACCGCATCTGCGGTGTGTTCCATCACGGCATAGTCGATGGATTCATCCGCACACTGAAGGAAGGACTCGCTTTCAAGACGAGTGAAATCGAGATCTAATGAAGCCCCGGATAATGCTTTTTCACAGGCTTCAAGAATATCCGGACGATATAATTTTAATTCTTCCAAGTAACGCGATGCCCGGAACAAGAACATCCCACTATTCCAATAATAGGTTCCCTGATCCAAATATTGTTGTGCAGTTTCTAAATCGGGCTTCTCAACAAACTGTGCGACCTCAAAAGCAGAATCAGACACAGCAGCACCCTGCTTAATATATCCATACCCTGTTTCAGGCTTATTGGGAACAATACCGAACGTCACAAGCTTACCGCACGCTGCCATATCAACAGCGCTCTCAACGACAGAAAGAAATGCCTCATTATTCTGTATCGCGTGATCGGCCGCAAGAACAAGCAAGATAGGGTCATCCTGATGCTGCACCGCATGGAGAGCAGCGAGCGCAATAGCAGGCGCAGTATTTTTACCCACAGGCTCCAGTATAATTCCGCTATGCTGCATATGAATTTGCCGAAGCTGTTCTGCAACTATAAATCGATGTTCCTCATTACAAATGATCAGCGGATCCCGATGCTCTAATCCTTCGAGACGAGTAATGGTCTCCTGGAGCATAGAAAAATCTGAGGTCAACGAAAGAAATTGCTTCGGGTACAATGTTCTTGAAAGTGGCCATAGCCGACTGCCTGTCCCACCGGCCATCACTACAGGAAGAATAATGTTTGACATCTTAACCTTCTAGTTAAAATATTGCTGGGTGTAAGCGTGTACTTTCTCATTATGCCGTGCTGATTGCACATCTAAAAAGATGTATTCTTCATGCTGCGAGAAAGGTAAATCGCTTAAATTCAGATTCAGATGCAGCTCATAGGCAAGTACTACATAGTGAGTATTAACATCTTCGCTAACAAAGGAATCTGAATAAAAGTGCTCAAACACACCGAAAAACTTTGCTTCGGATAAATCAATATCCATACCGATTTCAGATAAACAGACGCGATGGAAGGCATCTGCTATTTTTTCATTCTTATAGATTCTACCACCAGGAACAAAATAATAATCCTTTGCAGGAGCATTATTTCTTTTCCCCAGTAAAACCTCACCATCAGAATTATAAACAATTAAGTCTATCGATATGAGTGGCGTATGTTCTACCACGGCCCGGAATTGCGCAAAATCTAACATAGGAAATACCTATTTTCGGAAAGTATCTTGATGTTTAAGGAACCAACTGTAGGTCAACTCCAGGCCATCCCGCAGCGAGGTTGACCATTTCCATCCCATATTAGCAAGACGCTCAACATCCATCAGTTTACGTGGAGTGCCGTCGGGTTTGCTGGCATCAAAAATAATGTCACCTTTAAAACCAACAACCTCAGCTATGGTTTCCGCCAGTTCGCGAATCGTACAATCAACGCCTGTCCCGACGTTAATATGCGACAGCATAGGCAGAGTGTTTTTAGTATAAGTCTCCGCCGATAAATTCATCACGTGAATTGAAGCTGATGCCATATCATCCACAAACAAGAATTCACGTTTAGGATTACCGCTTCCCCATACGGTAACAGTTTCCGCATTTTCAGCCTGAGCCGTATGGAAACGTCTAATCAGAGCGGGAATAACATGCGAGTTTTCCGCATGAAAATTATCGTTATAGCCATAAAGATTGGTTGGCATCACGCTGCGGTAATCTCGCCCATACTGGCGGTTGTAAGATTCACACAGTTTTATGCCCGCAATTTTTGCAATCGCATAAGGTTCGTTCGTACTTTCCAGAACCCCAGTTAACAGCGCATCTTCACGCATTGGCTGAGGCACTTCACGGGGATAAATGCAGCTAGAACCTAAAAACAGCAGGTTGTTAACATCATTACAGTGGGCCGCATGAATAATATTACTTTCAATCATGAGGTTCTGATAGATGAAATCTGCGGGGAAAGTGTTGTTAGCATGAATACCGCCAACCTTAGCCGCCGCCAGATAAACCTGATCGATGCTCTCATTTTCAAAAAAATCATTCACCGCATGCTGTGAAAGAAGATCGAGCTCATCACGGCTTTTGGTAACAATTTCAACGTCTTTTTCCTGGCTTAGCTTTCTTACCAGGGCAGACCCCACCATGCCGTTATGCCCGGCGACAAATATTCTTTTCGCCATGATTTAGTTCTCCAGTGAAATGGAAACATCAAATCCATTAGCCTTTAAGAGGGCATGCTGCTTCGCCTTCTGAAGGTCACTTTTAACCATCTCCTGGCACATCTCTTCCACGGTAATTTCTGGAACCCAGCCCAGTTTTTCTTTCGCTTTGGCAGGGTCGCCAAGCAGCGTTTCCACTTCTGCCGGGCGGAAATAGCGAGGGTCGACACGCACAATCACATCACCAACCTGCACGGCATGAGCATTATCCCCGGACACATTGACCACGGTGGCAATTTCATCCACGCCTTCACCACTAAACTGGAGCTCAATACCGGCTTCCAGCGCTGACATACGAACAAATTCACGCACGGAAATTTGTTTCCCGGTGGCAATCACGAAGTCTTCCGGTTGTTCCTGCTGCAGCATCATCCACTGCATTCTGACGTAGTCTTTGGCGTGACCCCAGTCGCGCAGGGAGTCCATATTGCCGAGGTACAGGCACTTTTCCAGGCCCTGAGCAATGTTGGCGATAGCGCGGGTGATTTTACGGGTGACGAAAGTCTCACCGCGGCGTGGGGATTCGTGGTTGAACAGAATGCCGTTACAGGCATACATGCCGTAGGATTCACGGTAGTTGACGGTGATCCAGTAAGCATAAAGTTTGGCGACTGCGTACGGAGAGCGCGGGTAGAAAGGCGTGGTCTCTTTCTGCGGGATTTCCTGCACCAGGCCATACAGTTCGGAGGTCGAAGCCTGATAGAAGCGCGTTTTCTTCTCGAGGCCGAGGAAGCGAATGGCTTCCAGCAGGCGCAGGGTGCCCATCGCATCCACATCAGCGGTGTATTCCGGCGACTCAAAAGAAACCGCCACGTGGCTCATCGCGCCCAGGTTATAGACTTCATCTGGCTGCACTTCGGACAGAATGCGGGTCAGGTTGGAGGTGTCGGTCAGATCACCGTAGTGCAAATGGAATTTAGGATTATTGGCATGCGGATCCTGGTAGATATGATCCACGCGCTCGGTGTTGAAGGAAGAAGCGCGGCGTTTAATACCATGAACTTCATAGCCTTTTTCCAGCAGGAACTCCGCCAGGTAAGAACCATCCTGCCCAGTGATACCAGTAATCAATGCAACCTTCATTTTTTGCCTCTTATGCAATTGTAAAATTCCAATGTTTCTAATGCCATTTTATCCCAGGAGTAATTCCCGGCATTATCAATACCTGATAATATTTTTTCCATCCTAAAATCATGGTTTTTAAATTCAACAATCCCTTGTTTTATTTTTTCCGCAGTAATATTTTCAAATAATATTGCCGCATTGGCGGAAATTTCCACGATTGACGATGATTTTGATGCAATCACGGGACAACCAGATTTCATTGCCTCAATCACTGGAATACCAAATCCCTCGTAGTACGATGGGTAGACAAGTGCCAGGGCATTTTGATACAGACTCTCAAGCTCTTGCTCAGAAATAAATCCAGCGTGGGCGTATCGTCCCGCAATTTTGCTATCTAAGAGCTTCAGTTCATCATCGGTAAACTTCCCGCCACCAACGACGACCAACCGCACATCCTGTAGATCCTGGAGTGCAGAAACACACATATCGAAGTTTTTATATCCTCCGCGGGCACCCACAAATATGACATATGAATCATATTTGCCATCAGTGTTTTTCACTGAAAAGTCCCCTACGCCGTTATAGATAACGCGTGTCGGAATGTTTTTGGATTCTGGAATGAATTTATGCATATCTTTTTTAGTATTTTCAGATATGCAAATTATGCCATCGCTATTCAAAATAGCAGATTTTTTCTGCGCATTAAGAATCTTTGAATTAATGCCCCGAGGATAAATATCCTCGGTGAAATCATGAACGGTAGTAATCACCTTGCCGTCGAATTTCTTATCAGGCAACCGATAATAGCTGGAATGGAAAATGTCATCCTTGCCTCCCGCAACCTTTACTCGTCTAAATCTCTCTAGCTCGATGTGTAATCTTACTTTACTATTAACACTGATATTTTTAGTGTAACTATTTTGATTTTCATACAGTAAGTGTAAAATTTTTTCATCGTGTTTATTCAGACGACGTATCAGTTCATCAAAATATACCGATATCCCACCTGATTTTTGTAGTGAAAAGATAATTCCATCAATAATAATCATTAAATCTTCCTTTTGCTATACGCTATACCATATCTGACCAGGTACATGTAAAGACTAATTGGAATTATTGTTTTTAGCCCGAATGAAGGGAAATCCATAAATCCGACCAAAACAAAATAAAGGCCTAATGCATAAAACGCTGCTGAAGAGAATAGCTTGTTATTTTTGAACACCCAAGACATTCTAACAACATTATTGATTGCCGCAAATAAAAAGCAAACACCCAGAAGCCCAAAGTTTTTAATCCATGAAAGATATGGCATCTGGAAGGCTAATTTATAGTCGGACTTTAACTCATCTGAAATGTATGCCCCAGGGTCGAAAAACACCGGGGTGTCAAAGAAGATATAGGCTTTTGATGGACCAATACCAAAGAAAAGCAACAACAAATTATCTTCATAATTAAGAAACAATTGATAAACCTGGAAATACCGGGTGTATATCGAAATATCTAACATATACATGCCTATTACGTAGGATATGATCCACGAAAGAAGCATGATAAATAAAAATAGCACTCCCAGGTTAGCAGCGCTTGTTTTAGTTTTCTGGTATATCCATGCAATACCAAGCACAAGCAGGGAATATATTCCTGCCTTGCCACCGCTTAATGTCAGCATAGTGACCAGTATCAGCGCATAAATTTTATATCTATGCTGATGGCTAAGGGGGCCCCACAGAGCAATTACGCAGTACAGGAAGACAATAAACTGGTCGGTTTGATCAAGAAAAAGATAATTAAATGAATATTTGACCCACGTATACCAACCCGGCAAGAAGTTAAGAAGAACTGCATTCACGATACAATAGACAAAGATAATGTTTGCCAGCATTCTCAAAAAAGCATTCAATCCAATACTTTGGCAAGCTTTATCTATCACACAGTAGATCGCGACGATATAAACAATGGACTTCAGTATCGACAGCGCCCGGGCGACGCTGTCCAATTCTGGAGACCACATAAAAAATGATGATATCGTATATGATATTATGGATACCACTACGATGCCGAGGTAAAACTTCTTAAAAAAAGGCGGTATTTTCAATGCGGCGTTTAAATTTTTTGCGACAAGAAAGAGTGCCAAAAGATCCAATACTGAGAAGCCTAAAATCTTATAGAAATTTAGAAAATTAAGTATCCCACTATTGTTGTACAAGCCATAAGACTCATAGGTATCCTGCCGGAATGGAATTATTGATATCGAATAAGGTGAACATATTATTAGAATGAGAAACAAACATTCCCAAAACGGAAAACCTTTTCTGCAATAAATAATAGCAAATATGGCAGCCATTAAAACATAGGCAAGTTCAATCAGATGCACAGCTATTGGCATTTTAATAATTCCACTATTAAACCCCTGAGCGCAGCCTCTTACCAGAAATAAATTTAGTGTAGGCAGAGAAAATTTTTGAAGTTTTTAATTCAGAAACAAGCACAGAATTGGAATTTAACACTACGTTCAACAAATTGTCCTGCGTAATCGCTTTCCCAAAACTACGCTGGAAATAAACAGAGCTTTGACTTACTAAATCCAATTCATTTTTATAATAAATCAGAACAATTTGCTCGAAGGTGAGGTATCCGTCACTTTCAAATGGGGTGTTGATGTATTCGCCTAAAGTAAATTCATCGCTGAGATGTAAAAATTTATAGACGTCATTGCGTTTTTCAATAGCTTTGTCCGTGCATGGCAGCAAGACTGTAGGTATCCCACGGGAGATGCCCTCCAGCGCCGACGTTCCCATGGCAAAGAGCATTGAAAAATGACCATCACAAAAAAGTTGCGATAAGTCTGAATTATTGACATAACCCAAGAACTCAACCTTAATATCCTGTCTTCCGAAAAATTTATCTTCCATCATTTTTCGTGCCGGCCCATCACCAGCAATACTGACAGTTATTTTCTCGCCGCTTATTACACGGTTATACTCGATAACATCTTCAATAAATTTTAAAATGCCGTGCGTTTTAAAATCATCAAGGCGGCTAAGTACCAGAAACTTTCTTCCGCCTGGAGGGACTGCATCAAGGGGTTGATATTCAAGGTTTGTGATAAGCGGCAGCACAATATTTTTACGGAATTGATAATTAAACGCCCACTCACTTTCTTTTTTACAGGCTCCATCCATAATCCATAAATTTTGATTATTATCCAGCTGTTGAATTATTTTTTTATATGTTTTAAAAGCCGGCAATATGCGAATGTATGTTCGAAGACATTGATATCCCTTTCTTTTCAACGCCGTGCTGCCAATACAATAGCCAGAATACAGTTCTGACGGGTGTAACAGCCAGAAAAAAGGTTTAATTTCTACTATGCTATGAGCCTTACAATCCAGGAGCACTCTGGCTATGTTTCGGGCACTTGCTATCAGCGTCGCGCCTTCCAATACATGTTTTCCATCAAAATGCGTAATATCATGATAGCAAACACGATCATTTCTGAGCTTAGTTGAAAGAATACCATCTTCAAAATCAATAACATTGATCTCTTGATACCCTCTTGCCACAAGCAGTTCGATGACTCTTGAAAAAAGAATTTCTGTACCACCAAGATATTTGCTCGGATGATATATTGTAATTCTAGACAAGCATAACCCCTATTTATAATTCACTTAGCGATTCTTTTGAAATTAACAACCATAAATAAGAAATAGACAATATAATTTATCAGGTACGCTAAATTCGCACCATGCACGCCATACAGAGATACAAAAACAAGAGCCAATAGTACAAACGTAATGGCAAAAATTATCTCAGTAGTAACATACCACTTTGTTGCGCCACGCGATAACATTGGGTAGGCATACAGCCAACTGCCTATCTTAACGACATCGCCGACCAATTGTATAAGGAAGAGTTCTCGTGATGATGCAAACTCGCTGGTGAACAAAATAGAAATGACAATATCACGAAAAAGATAAACACCCAGAGCCATAATCATTGCTACTGGAATGACGATCGCAGCCGTTTTGTTTACTTCAGAAAGTATTTTATCTGCGCCTGTGAGAGATGAAAGACGTGGCAGATAATAAGTACTTAAGGCAATGGTAATTACGCTCAAATAAACTTCTGATATTTTCCAAACGGCCTGCCACTGTCCGGCCTGTTCCCAACCGTCATAGGCAATAATAATATTTCGTACCAGGATCAATGCGACAGGGGCTGTAATGGCAGTGGTGACTGCCATTAATATATAGCCCCCAATATCCCTGCGAGCCTGTCGATGGGTCTGTCCCCACCAGTAGCGTAAGGTAAACCATTTCTGTTTGATATTTGCAAACAGCATTACCACGCCAATAAGCGAGGACTGGAGCACGGCGGCAACAAACGCCCCTTTAATGCCATAAAACACGATCATCGCAATCATGATTGCGCTTGAAAACACTACCGAAATCATCGCCAGTGCAATATATCTGCGATAGTTTTCCAGACCATTAATGACTGAGGAGAATAGCGTTCCTATTGCGGCTAAAGGCAGGCATACCGCCGTCAGGCAGACGATCCAGCGATACTCTGTACTCTGGAAAAGCCATTCGGATAATACCCCGGAAAAAATAAAGCCGGCCGGGATAAGAATTGCGCACAGGACGATCGTCCATTCCAGAGATGCTCTCCACCAGGGAGAGCATTTTTCATACCCGGAGGCATGTTTTTCGGCTGTGTACCTTACCACCCCGGAACTGACCGGGGCGTTAACAATACCGTTGAAGCTGTTAATGAGGCTCTGTACTTGCCCTAACATGGCCATTCCGGTTGGCCCCGTATAAACAGCAATGACTTTTGCGATAACAAAACCCATCAGCATTTTGAGCAAGGTCAGCAGCCCGCTTAAAGCCGTTACTTTAAGCAGTCTTTTCATAGTTGAAAGTCATTTACCGCATTAATGACTTCAGCAATCTCCTCTTCTGACATATTCGGATCCATAGGTAAGGATATCACTCTATTATGGATAGACTCTGTCACCGGCAGACTGAGATGGTTGAGATACTCGTAAGCCTTTTGTTTATGAGGAGGTAGTGGGTAATGTATGAGCGTTTGAATTCCGCGAGAGGACAAATGTGATTGTAGCTCTGCACGGTTATTGGTCTGTACAACAAATAGGTGCCATACATGTCCTTCACCGGCTTCAACGAGCGGTAACTCAACTAAAGGATTGTTAATTTGAGTAAGATATTTGTTCGCAATAGCCTTTCTCAGTGCAGTTTCATGGTCGAGATAAGCCAGTTTAACGCGAAGCATAGCCGCCTGAATTTCATCGAGACGGCTGTTATAACCAATATAAATATTCTCATATTTTTTATGAGAACCATAATTACGCAGCGCTTTTACCACCTGAGCCAGCTCTGCATCATTGGTTGTTATCATGCCAGCGTCGCCAAGTGCTCCTAAATTTTTTCCTGGGTAGAAACTGAAACCAGCGGCATCCCCCCATGTCCCGGTCTTCTTCCCGGATATAGACGCACCGTGCGCCTGAGCCGAATCTTCCAGTACCAATAGTTCTTTTTCACGAGCAAATTTTAGAATTTCAGGCATCGGCGATATTTGCCCGTATAGATGGACGGGAACAATAGCTTTAACTCCTTCTTCCCATGATTCCACCAACCCTTGATAGGTAAGATTGAATGTCTGACTATCAGGTTCAACCAAAACAGGAACAAGATTATTTTGAGTAATAGCCATCACTGACGCAATATACGTGTTCGCCGGCACCATCACTTTATCATTATCTTTAAGCTTGCCCATTTCCTTCCAGGCACGCAAAACCAGTATAAGTGCATCTAAACCATTAGCTACGCCGATAGCATGTTCTGCGCCGCAATATCCAGCGAACTCAGACTCAAATGCGCTAAGCTCTTCACCCTGAATATACCAGCCAGATTTAATAACGCGTTCGCATGCCGCTAACAATTCTTTTTCGTATTTATTATTAATTTCTTTAAGATTTAGAAAGTTAATCATTTAGTTAATCCAATTTTTTGATAATTTTTGCAGGATTGCCAACCACGACCACATTATCAGGAACATCTTTTGTTACCACCGCACCGGCCCCAACCATACTATTTTCACCGATTGTAATGCCAGGCAATATGGTGGCATTCGCACCTATTGACGCATTTCTCTTAATGCGAATTTCCGGGTATTTATCCGTATGTATTTTTGACCTTGGGAATTTATCATTAGTAAATACCACACACGGCCCAATAAAAACATTATCTTCTATCCGAGTGCCGTCCCAAATATACACACCAGATTTTACAGTGACGTTATTGCCTATAATGACATCATTCTCGATCAGAGAATTAGCACAAATATTGCAATTCTCTCCAATTTTAGCGTTTTTGAAAATAACGGCAAATTGCCAGATTCGAGTCCCGGCGCCAATAGACTCACTCTGAACGTCACTTAGAGGATGGATATACATTAGCCCGCCATTTTTTTAAACTGTTCATAATCACGAACATAATCTGATTCATCGTATTGACTGTCGGCTAATACCATTAACACACAATCATCAGAGAATTCAGACATTTCCCGCCACATGAACGATTCAATTAATAACCCTTGAGCAGGGTTATTCAATATCACATCAACCCTCTCATGGCCATCGTCAAGCGTAAACTTACAGGATCCCCTGACTGCGATAGCAACCTGTTTTAGTGCTTTGTGCGCATGATAGCCACGAATGACGTCTTTCTTTGTATCAAAAAGGTAATATACCCGTCTGATCTCAAATGGAATGTTTTTCTCTGTCTCAAGCGCGACCAGAGAGCCACGTTCATCGCCGTGAATCTGTAATGGAATCAATTCAATTTTCATATAAAGTATTATTTAAGTAGCTTTAATAAATATTGGCCATAATGATTTTTCTTAAGCAGAGTGCCGCGACACTCAATTTCTGCATCGCTTAACCAGCCATTACGCCAGGCAATTTCTTCTGGGCAAGCAACCATCATGCCCTGCCTCTTCTGAACGGTTTCAACAAAGCTACCGGCTTCAATCAAGCTGTCGTGCGTTCCGGTGTCTAACCATGCAAACCCACGCCCAAGCTGCTCAACATTCAGTTGACCGCGCTTGAGATACTCATCGTTGACGGAGGTTATTTCTAACTCACCGCGCTCGGAGGGTTTTACATTTTTTGCGATTTCAATGACCGCGTTATCGTAGAAGTAAAGCCCGGTCACCGCCCAATGAGATTTCGGCTGGGAGGGTTTTTCTTCTATGGAAATAGCTTTGTTGTTTTCATCAAATTCGACCACGCCAAAGCGCTCAGGATCCATAACCTGATAACCAAAAACGGTTGCGCCTGTTTCACGCTGCGCCACGGCTTTTAATTTAGGGCTAAAACCTTGCCCAAAGAAAATATTATCGCCAAGCACAAGGCAAACCGAATCGTTGCCGATGAACTTCTCGCCAATAATAAATGCCTGCGCTAAGCCATCCGGTGTAGGCTGGACTTCATACGTCAGGTTAATGCCCAACGCGCTACCATCACCCAACAATCTAATGAAACTGTCCTGATCTTCCGGCGTGGTGATGATCAGGATGTCGCGAATTCCCGCCAGCATTAACACTGACAGCGGGTAATAAATCATCGGCTTATCATAAATCGGGAGTAATTGCTTAGAGACGCCCATGGTTATTGGATACAAACGAGTGCCGGATCCTCCGGCCAGAATGATACCTTTCATTATTCTAATCCTAAGCGTTCACGTTGATAGCTGCCATCCTGCACACGCTGGCACCATTTCTGATTTGCCAGATACCACTCCACCGTTTTCCGGATCCCACTTTCGAAGGTTTCCTGTGGTTTCCAGCCCAGTTCCAGGCCAATTTTATCGGCATCGATCGCGTAACGGCGATCGTGCCCCGGGCGATCGGCCACATAGGCGATCTGGTCGCGGTAGGAGCCTTCCTTTGGAACGATTTCATCCAGCAGAGAGCAAATAGTTTCTACCACATCAAGGTTTTGCTTCTCGTTGTGGCCACCAATATTGTAGGTTTCACCAATCTTACCCTGAGTCACCACGGTATACAGCGCGCGCGCGTGGTCTTCGACGTAGAGCCAGTCACGAATCTGGTCGCCTTTACCGTAAATCGGCAGCGGCTTACCTTCCAGCGCATTCAGAATAACCAGCGGGATCAATTTCTCAGGGAAATGATATGGGCCATAATTATTAGAACAGTTAGTGACGATAGTAGGCAGGCCATAGGTGCGCAGCCAGGCGCGGACCAGGTGGTCGCTGGAGGCTTTAGAAGCAGAATATGGGCTGCTTGGCGCATAGGCTGTTGTTTCAGTAAACAGGGGTAATGTCTCGCCCTGCCCTACTTCATCAGGATGGGGAAGATCGCCATACACTTCATCAGTGGAAATATGATGGAAGCGGAACGCTGCTTTTTTCTCACCGGCCAGTTCAGACCAGTAGCGACGTGCGGCTTCCAGCAGGACATAAGTGCCAATAATGTTTGTTTCAACAAATGCCGCCGGGCCGGTAATAGAGCGATCTACATGGCTTTCAGCTGCCAGATGCATGACGGCATCTGGTTGATGTTCATGGAAAATCCGATCTATTTCGGCTGCATCACAAATATCAGCCTGTACAAAGTAATAACGCTGATTAGCGGCGATGTCTGCTAAAGACTCCAGATTACCGGCGTAGGTCAATTTATCGACGTTAACTACGCTATCCTGGGTGTTATTTATAATGTGTCGAACAACGGCTGAGCCAATAAAACCCGCCCCGCCGGTAACAAGAATTTTCACTTGAGCAGTCTCTCTATAGTCTTATCATTACATTCCATGCAAACCATGAAATATAATATTTTTCAAATATATGTTATCGCTGCGTATATCACATTTGGCGATCGGCCATGCTACCGCCCCTGGCTCAACAGCTACCAGTCCACTGTACAACTCGCGAGAGGTCTTTCGGAATGTATTCAGGATAAATTCCGGGAATTCTCATCTTTCATGCAAAGATTCTCAAGTAAAAATTTTGGTCTATACAGTTCAACCAAAAAATGATAAGCCCATGAAAAATTTGAATTTCACTGTCGATTTATAAAGCAAAAACGGCGGCTCAACGTTCAAAGCCTGCCTAAGACTGAACGCCATGCCACCGTTTACCTCGCTCTCCTCCATGACAGCGACTTAAAACAGAAACTTATGCCTTAGCTAGCAGCTTCTGGATGCTTTCGCGAAACTTCTGGCCTTCTTTATGGTTACGTAGCCCGTACTGGACGAATGCCTGCATATAGCCCATTTTCTTACCGCAGTCATAGCTCTCGCCGGTCATCTGCATCACTTCAACCGGCTGAGTTTCATTCAGTACCGCAATGGCATCGGTTAACTGAATACGGCCCCATGCACCCGGCTCCGTTTTTTCGAGTAATGGCCAAATATCAGCCGAAAGCACATAGCGCCCCACGGCAGCGAGATCGGAGTCCAGCGTTTGCGGCTGGTCAGGTTTTTCAACAAACTCGACCACCCGGCTCACCTGCCCTTCATTCTGCAGCGGTTCTTTGGTGGTGATCACTGAATACGCCGACAGGTCTTCATTAGGCATATGTTTTGCCAGAACCTGGGTACGACCCGTTTCATTGAAGCGAGCCACCATGGCCGCCAGGTTATAGCGCAGCGGATCGGCGGTAGCACCATCAAGCACAACATCCGGCAGCACCACAACAAAAGGATTGTTGCCCACGATAGGCTGAGCGCAAAGAATAGAGTGCCCCAGTCCCAGCGGTTGGGCCTGACGAACGTTCATGATGGTGACCCCAGGGGGGCAAATAGACTGAACTTCGGCCAGCAGCTGACGCTTAACGCGCTGCTCAAGCAGGGCTTCCAGCTCGTATGAGGTGTCGAAGTGGTTTTCAACGGCATTCTTGGAAGAGTGGGTTACCAGCACGATTTCTTTGATACCAGCGGCAACAATTTCGTCGACGATGTACTGGATCATCGGCTTATCAACAATAGGCAGCATCTCTTTAGGAATCGCCTTCGTTGCAGGCAGCATATGCATACCTAAACCGGCTACCGGGATAACTGCTTTTAAATTAGTCATTCTTAGTCCCACCTCTAAATGGTTGGCAGATTATAGTCTTTTCGTGCTCTGATGCCAGCATGAATTTATTAAATGAATGATTCATGCTAGCGCCATAGAAGCGTCAACGAAATATGTCAACGCCGCGATTTGAGCCTCTGTTGACTCAGAATTGTCGTAAAAGGGGTTGCATTATTATTTGCTTGCCCTTGCGAGGGAAAAATTAAGGTTTTCACCGTTCACGTGAAGCTGATCGATCCGGTCGATATCGACCGAACTCTGCCCTCTTTCATTCACCGCATGAATATTCGCCAGCGACAGCAGCGTGCCATCTTTGGCCATGAACTTGCCGCGCACGTCTTTCCGGAGGTCGAAGTTAAGCTTCAGGGCTGGCCCCGCCGTAGAAATCTGCATCACATTGATATTGCGCATGAAAAGGTGCTGAGGTTTGTTGTGAAACTCAAGCGAGGCGTGCTTAAGTGTGACGTTGTTCAGTGCCACAAAGGAGGTGGCATTGCCGGATGAGATCTGAATACCGCGCAAAGGGCTGCTCAGTTCGCTATTATCGAGCTTAATATCGCTTAGCTTAAAGTTTTGCGGAATAGACAGATAATTGCCCTTAATCACGCCATAACCGATCAGCATCCCGGCGCTGTTCACCATATCCACATCGTCAATCACAAAGTTATCGCAGCCATATATCGCCACGGTCGCGTTATCAATTCCTGCGGTGCGGCTGAACGTTGGATTAATATTACGCGCTTTTACGTTACGAATAACGAAATGCTTCCCATTCTCAACATGAACGAGCTGCCGACAGTTACTGCCGGTGATATTCGCCACCACAAAGTTTTTTACCGCCTGATCTTCGGGATAATTATTGTCATACGTGCTGCCCGCCAGCCCAATGCCTATCCCCCAGTTAATCTTTCCATTAGTACAGTTAATGTTGTCGATAACGTGGTCGGAAATCAGCAAGTCGTGGTCGTTGATTGCCACGTTCCACTCGATGGCATCCCCTTGCAGATGACTGAAGTGACCATTGGTGATGCGCACATTCTCCATCCGGTTGTGAAACCCCTGCCGCAGGATGGCATAGTTGGCATCATGTACCGTGATATTGTCGATGGTCAGATTGCGCATAGTCCGGTTATCTTTCCCGCCAATGTAAATCTGCGCCACATTGACAAACCCGCTCATATCTATGCCCTTAATCGTGCAATCGGAGCCCCTCACATCCAGCGTAATATTGTTAAACCGCCCTTTCCCCTCCCCGACGATCTGGCAGCTATCCTGCAGCACAAACCGCCCTTTGCCGTTACCTTTCAGCCCGCCTGCCACACGCAGCGTTTTTCCCTGCGGCATAAAAATCGCGGTATTCATGCTGTCACAGACGACATTGGCCGGTACCTCAACGATATCCGCCGCGGCAAAAGCCTGGTTAAACGCGGCTATCCAGTCGTTTTGATAGAAATCTTTAACATTGACCTGGGCGTTCCGGCCAGCCGCCTTCCCCGTGCCAGGTATAAGTGAAACCGCCGCCAGCACAGAGCCTGCAGTCAACAGCTTGCGGCGAGACGCAGAGAAAGACAGGTGCTTCAGTGAATTGCTTTTCGACATAAGTCCTCAGCATAAGATTCGGTGATTTACAGCGTCTGAAGCTGACGGGCAAGCTGCTGGTAGATAACCTGTTGATTGAACTGGACGGCGACTTTATCTCTTGCCCGGGCCAGCATTAGCTGCAGATCGCGTTCTGGAACAGAAGCCACGGCCTGGAGCGTGTCGGCAAGCGCAAAGGCATCCTTTTCCGGCACCAGCCAGCCCGATTCATCGGCGTCGATAAGCTCCGGAATACCGCTATGAACGGTGGACACGACGGGAATGCCAACGGCCATCGCCTCCATTAGCGCCACGGGTATGCCTTCCATGTCCCCGTCCTCGCCGGTCACCGAAGGAAGCAAGAACAGGTCGGCCTGGTCCAGCATCGCCTTCACTTCATGGCTCGGCTTAAAGCCGGGCATAAAGACCACATCTTCCAGCTGCAGTTGCTCAATCAGCGTCTTCAGACGACGCTCCCAGGGGCCAATGCCCAAAATGTTGTAGCGAAAAGCCACGCCCCGCGCCTTCAGCAGGCGGCAGGCCTCAATGGCAAAATGTAACCCTTTTTTTTCCGTCAGCCGCGCCACCGAGATAATCTCCAGCGTCACCCCCGGCATTTTCATGGGTCTCAAAGAAAACTTGTCCATATCCACGCCCATGCGGGATACGGCAATTTTGTTCTCCGGGCAGCCCATGTTCTTCAGGCGGCTGGCCCAAAGATTGCTGATGGGCAACATCAAATCCCCACGCTCAAACAGCTGCCTGTATTCCGGCGTATAGTGAGCCAGCGCATCCCGGTGTGAGATATCAATGCCGTGGAACACGGTGGCAATTTTGCCGTTAAGCACGCCAAGCTCTTTGAGTTTGGCGGCAGTAACGCCCGCCGGGCCAAAGTGGGCAATAAAAACGTCGGCCTCAAAGGGCCGCTTCTGCCGGCCACAAATCGAGGAGAGGATCAGATTGCGGGCTTCATCACCATAGCGAGTGCGATTTAACGCTCGCCACGTACTGCCACGCAAAATCCCACGCAGCGTATTCCACGCCCGGTTTTTCAGCTTCGCGACTTTACCGTCTGGCTCGTCGAGCAGCCAGACGGTTTTTTCCGAAAGCCCATAGCTTTTAAACGCCGCGTGGGTATTGGTCAGGTCGCCCTTTTGCAGGGCAACAATCTCAACCTCGTAGCCCATGTCGATAAAAGCAGTTATCTGATTCAGCACAAACGTTTCCGAGGCCAGCGGAAACTTCAGCAGGAAGAAACCAACCTTCATGCCCCCTCCCTGACTCGCTCAAGCACCGACTTCACCATGTTCATGCCGTTTGCGCGCTCAGCGCTCACTGCCGTCGCAAGCCGTTGGTTAATTGCAGGTAATTGTCCCAAAACATCCGCCACTACGCCCTGCAAAGAGCCGTCCAGCAACTGGCGAATATCAATCGCCATTTCTGGCATCCCCAGCTGCTGCATAATGCCCGCAGATTTGTGCTCGTAGTTGATGGCGATTGCCGGCGTGCCGAAGTTCATCGAAATAATGGCCGAGTGGAGACGCGTTCCCACCGTGAGTTCGCAGGCAGCAAAAATCTTGCCCATTTCAAGATCGTTTAGCTCGTCCATCACAACGTGGTAGCTGTCAGGCTGGTTGATGTACTGGCGGATATTGAGCGCCACCATGCGATCGTCTTTGTTATAGCTGTCGATGCCGGTACAGGTGGAAAGTGCCAGGACCTGATAGCCCTGTTCAATCGTGCGATTCACCACCTCGGCGAATGCCCGCTCATAGGCATCCTGCGTGGTGCCCAGTCGCTTATCAAACGGTGCCAGCTCCCGGAGCGTAATGGCCACGGTTTTCTTTTTCTCGACCACGCCCAGCCAGTGCTTAACCGCATAGCCCGGCACAAAGTCCTCTTCATGCTGCGCCACCAGCCACGCCGTATCGACCCCTTGTTCCACCTTACTGGTGTCGATTTGACTTTGCTTCATCAGCGCCAGGCTCACGGTTTCGCGCAGAATAAGGGACTTCGCGTGGCCGAAAACATAGTTCGCCAGTTGGTTAAACTGCGGCTCCTGGAACGGGCCCACGCTATGCCCAACCATATAAACCGGCTTGCGGGCCATAAAGCTGCACAGCGCGTGCTCAAACTGCGTGACGCCATAAAGATCGACAAAAAAAGAGCCGCCCACCTGAATAATCGCGTCGTATTCCTGCAGCGATTTCACAAAATCAATAAACCCCTGGGGGATAGCAATATTGCGCAGCCGCCCGGTATTGGTTGCCTTGGCCACCAGCACATGGTGCTGATATTTACGGCGCAGAACTTTTTTCACCCGCCCAACCAGCCCGGCGGCGTTGTTATACCGCTTCATCTGCTTGTAGAGTCCGTCCCCCAGAACCGGCCGACCCAGCAACCAGGCAGAACTTACCGGGTAGCGGCTCATGACATCCACATGAACACCGTCATCAAGCGTAGTGATGGCATCAATTAATCCGCGCAAAATGGCGCTGTCGCCGCGGTTGCCGCAAGTATGGTTGCCAAGAATAAGTAATTTCATATCGACCTCTGACTTTATGACAAAGAGGAAACGTGTGGTTTCCCCTCTTTGTTGTTCTTAGCCCGCGCGGAGTAGCGCTTTCAGGCGTTCGCTTCGGCAAAACTGCCGCTTAAGTTCAACGATCAGCGCATTACGGGACAAAATAATCATCACCATAAACGCCGCCGCCCCGGCAGCGACCTGTACGCCAAGCATGGCCGCCAGCGGCAAATGCCCGGTCAGCACAATGCCCAGCCCGGCACTGACAATCAGCGTGGGGAGTGAGAGATAAAAAGGCAGCCAAATGCTGAGGATGTATTCCCGATAGCTGGAGCCCAGCACCGGTTTAATCATGATGAAATAGCTGAGCACGGTGTTCACAACCTGAACCAGCAGGAAGCCGAGCGTCACGCCGAGCGCGCCGCCGAGCTGGCCGCCGACGATAATCGCCGGGATAAACAGGCAGGTTTTAAACACGTTGAACTTGAAGCTAATGTCCACGCGCGCTTTCGCCATCAGCAGCGAACCGATTGGGTTCCCGATGGAGCGCAGCAGGCCAACAACGCACAACAGCTGCAGGATAGGCGTGATGAACTGCCACTTTTCCCCAAATACCAGCGGAACGACGTTATTGGAGACCACCATCAACCCCAGCAGCGCCGGGAAATTAATGATGCCCACAATCGACAGCAGCTTGTAAAAGTTCACCCGCAGCTTCGCCGTGTCGTCCTGAATTTTGGCAAACGCCGGAAACAGTACGCGAGTGATGATCGGGTTGAGCTTCATCGGCGGCACAACGGCCACGTTATAGGCGAGGTTATAGCCCCCTGCGACGCTGGCGCCGAGGATACGCGCCAGCACCAGCGTGGAAAGGTTGGTGTTGACGTAGTTGATCACGCTATCGGCGGTCAGCCACGCACCAAACTTCAGGTTTGAATTCACCGACTTCAGGGAGAAGCGGAATCCAGGGCGGTAAATCTTGCGGCCAAAGAAGCCAAACAGTGAGGTACGAACGACGGTATTCACCAGGTAACCGATGATTGCCGTGATGGCGAACGGATAGTACATCGCCGCCGTCACGGTGACGCTGAACCCCACCAGCACGGATACCGTCTCAATCGAGCCGATTTTCGAAAATTCCAGCTCCTTTTGCATCAGGGCGCGAAACTGCTGCCCGTGAGGAATAACAATAAAAGCCAAGGCCAGCGTTTTAATCAGCGGCGACAAATCCGGGTTATGTAACGCGCCTGCAATCACCCCACTCAGTAAAAAGACCGCAATGCACACCAGCACGCCCAGCCCGACATTCAGCCAGTAGAGCGTGGTCAGCTCCAGCTGGCTTATCTCTTTACGCTGAATAATCGAGTTGGCGATGCCAAAATCAGACAGCGTATCGGCCAGGGCGATGATCACCAGCGATACCGTCAGCAGGCCAAACTGATGGTTATCAATGGTTCTGGCCAGAATTGTCATCTGCGCCAGCCCTAAACCAATAATGATCACCGTTGCAATCGCGGACCACTTTGCGCCGCTGATGGTTTTTTCTCTCAGGCTCATGTTGGGTTCCGGTCAGTAAGCCGCTTTGTTAACAAAGCCTTTGAAAACGGTCAGGAAAACAATTTTGATGTCGAACCACAGGCTCCATTCGCGAATGTATTCCAGGTCAAATTCCACGCGCTTTTCCATCTTGTCGAGCGTATCCGTTTCCCCGCGCCAGCCGTTAATTTGCGCCCAGCCGGTAATGCCCGGTTTAACCTTGTGGCGCAGCATGTAACCTTCTATTAGCGCGCGGTATTGCTCGTTATGAGCCACGGCGTGGGGGCGAGGACCAACGATGGACATGCCGCCAAGCAGCACGTTGATAAACTGCGGCAGTTCGTCGAGAGAGGTGCGGCGCAGGAAGCTGCCTACCGGCGTGATGCGCGAATCCCCTTTCGTGGCCTGCACAACCACCGCGTCGTTTTCCATCACCTTCATAGAGCGGAACTTCCACACCTTGATTGGCTTGCCGTCCATGCCGTAGCGTGTCTGACGGAAAATAACCGGCCCGGGTGAAGTCAGCTTCACCGCGAGGCTAATGCAAATCAGAACCGGGGAAATCAGCAGCAAAATAAAAGAAGACAGCACGATATCCTCCAGCCGTTTGAGCACGCTGTTAAAGCCGCTCAAAGGCGTTTCAAACAGCGGTACAACCGGCACGCCGTTGACCTCTTCGGTGCGGGCGTTAAGGATATTGAAGGTGAAAACATCGGGGATCAGCAGTACCGAACAGGTGGTATCCGCCAGCTCGCTCACCAGCTTTTTAATGCGCGACTCGTGGCTCATTTCCATCGCGATATAGACTTTATCAATCTGGCCGTTGCGGGCGTCCGCCACCAGCGTATTGAAGTTGCCAATATAGCTAACCAGGGCGCCCGCAGGCGGCTCATCGTCATACACCCCAAGCACGTTAAAGCCGAGCCACGGTTCATTCTTGAAGCTTTGCGCCAGCAGCTGTCCGACCGGCAGAGAGCCGGCAATGGCAACGCGTCGAGTATTAAAGCCTTTGTTACGCAGCCAGCCTGCCGCAAAACGAATCCAGGAGCGGCAGATAACCATCCCTACGCCGCTCAGGACATACCAGGCAAGGTAGACCCAGAAAGAGCCATCAAAATCGCTGTTAAAAGCCAGTAGCCCGGCGCTGAAAACCACGCTCAGCGTCCAGTTTTGCAGCAACAGGAAGAGCTCGCTGGATATTTTTACCCCACGCCAGGAACGGTAAAAATCCGTCATCCCACCGATCATCTGGAACACAACGAGCGTCAATAAAGCCATCAGCAAGTGCATATAGAGAAAAGGCAAAGCGTTAGCCTTACAAACCATCCATAGCCCGGCAAACATGATGCTGATGTCAGAAAAACGTTGCACCATAGAGATCAACGATGCGTTGGTTTTTGGCAGCTCACGCTTTTTTAGATTTGTCATCGTTTTACCTTAGAAAGTTGTCGCATCGGTGTTTTCCCCCTCACCCCAGCCCTCTCCCCACGGGGGAGAGGGAGAAAAGCTGGCATCAGATATTTCCTTCCCACGGGAGAAGGAGAAAAGCTGGCACCTGACTATTCCCTCTCCACTGGAGAGTGCGAGAAAAGCTGGCACTTGATATTCCCTCTCCCTTCCAGGGAGAGGGTCAGGGTGAGGGTCAAACACCTCAATACGGCAGATTATTGGTTCAGCAACGCCATAATTTCCTGCGTTCGCGCCTGCATCAGCGCTTCATCCCCGCGGGACTCCACGTTCAGGCGCACCACCGGCTCGGTGTTAGAACTCCGCAGGTTGAATCGCCAGTCGCCAAACGACATGCTGATGCCGTCCGTGTGGTCTGTCTCTGCCGCATGCGGGCCGAAATGCGCGCGTACACGTTCAATAGCGTCCGCCGGCGCTTCCAGCTTGCTGTTGATTTCACCGCTGGCCGGCCACGCCGCCATCCGGTCCGCGACCAGCTCGCCCAGCGTTTTACCCTTCAGGCACAGCAGCTCCGTCACCAGCAGCCACGGGATCATCCCGCTGTCGCAGTAGGCAAAGTCGCGGAAATAGTGATGGGCGCTCATCTCCCCACCGTAAATCGCATCCTCTTCGCGCATCCGCTCTTTGATAAACGCATGCCCGGTTTTCGACATCACCGGCTGGCCACCCGCACGCTCGACGATATCAACCGTGTTCCAGGACAGCCGCGGGTCGTGAATGATTTTTGCCCCAGGCTGTTTCTCAAGAAACGCCGCCGCCAGAAGACCCACGATGTAGTAACCCTCGATAAACTGCCCTTTCTCGTCGAACAGGAAGCAGCGGTCAAAGTCCCCGTCAAACGCGATGCCCATATCCGCCCCGTGCGCAATCACCGCGTCGCGCGTATCGGCGCGGCACTCCGGCAGCAGCGGGTTAGGGATACCGTTCGGGAAGTTGCCGTCCGGCGTGTTGTGCACCTTCACGAACGTCAGCGGCACGTTGAGCGCCTTAAAGCGGGCTTCTATGGCGTCCACAATCGGGCCCGCCGCCCCGTTGCCGGAGTTCACCACCAGCTTCAGCGGCTTGATGTGGCTGACGTTGATGTAGGAGAACAGATGGTCGAGATACGCTTCCAGCACCGACACTTTCCGGTAGCTGCCGCGCGTCGCCTCATTCACCGGCGGGAAATCGTTGGCTTCCGCCAGGCGCTGCACGTCCCGCAGGCCGGTGTCACCGCTGATAGGGCGTGCCCCCTGGCGCACCAGCTTCATGCCGTTGTAGTCCATCGGGTTGTGGCTGGCGGTCACTTCGATGCCGCCGTCCACATTCAGATGCCAGGTGGCAAAGTAAATCTCTTCGGTACCGGACAGGCCAATATCCAGCACGTCCACGCCCGCATCCTGCAGGCCACGCGCCAGCGCCTGCTTCAGCGATTCGCTGGTCAGACGCACGTCACCGCCCAGCACGATAGTTTTTGGCTTCAGGTACTCACCGTAGGCGCGGCCAATGCGCCAGGCGATGTCTTCGTTCAGCTCGTCGCCCA
This sequence comes from Enterobacter sp. Cy-643, assembly GCF_011752815.1. GTDB lineage: Bacteria > Pseudomonadota > Gammaproteobacteria > Enterobacterales > Enterobacteriaceae > Cedecea. The sequence continues at coordinate 646,626 of NZ_VWWV01000001.1, read as the reverse complement.
GGCGGCCGCGGATGTCGTAGGCTTTAAAACAGGTCAGTTGCTGCATGATTTCGCTCCTTCGGGCAACAGTTACCCAACCCACGGGTTCTTGGCCCGTGGAGCATGTCTTTAGTCAGGGATTAAATACGCCCGTAGCGATCCTGGAAGCGGACGATGTCGTCTTCTTCCAGATAGGTACCGGAGCGAACCTCAATCAGGTCGAGGGGAATTTTGCCGGGATTTTCCAGGCAGTGGGTCATCCCGAGCGGAATGTAGATGGACTCGTTTTCGCCCAGCAGTTTAACCTCATCCCCCAGCGTGACCTTCGCGGTGCCCGCCACCACAATCCAGTGCTCGGCGCGATGGTGATGCATTTGCAGCGACAGGCCCTCGCCCGGCTTAACGGTGATGCGTTTCACCTGGTAACGCTCCCCGGCGTCGATGGAGTCGTATTTCCCCCACGGGCGGTAAACTTCCCGGTGGTTATGGTGCTCGTGGCGGCCATCGCCTTTGATGCGCTCCACCACTTTCTTCACGTTTTGCACGTGGTCACGATCGGCAATCAGCACCGCATCTTTGGTTTGCACCACGACCAGGTCTTTCACCCCCACGGTAGTGACCAGGCCAGATTCGGCATAGATGTAGCTGTTTTCGGTTTCGTGACTGATGACATCGCCGTGATGCACGTTCCCTTCCGGGCTCTTGGCGCTGATTTCCCACAGCGAGGACCACGAGCCCACGTCGCTCCAGCCCGCGTCCATCGGCACCACCACCGCATCGGCGGTTTTTTCCATCACCGCATAGTCAATAGACTCATCCGGGCAGGCCAGAAACGCCTGCTCATCCACGCGGACAAAATCCAGATCCGGATCAACGCCCGCCATGGCTTTTTCGCAGGCGGCCAGAATGTCGGGGCGGAACTTCGCCAGCTCTTCCAGATAGCGGCCCGCGCGAAACAGGAACATGCCGCTGTTCCAGTAATATTCCCCGCTGGCAACATAGGCCTGGGCGGTGGAAAGATCCGGTTTTTCGACAAACTGCGCGACGCTAAACGCCAGAGCATCAGCGCCGTTTTCCGGCGCGGCCACTGCGCCACGGCGAATGTAGCCGTAGCCCGTTTCCGGCAGGTCGGGGACGATACCGAAGGTCACCAGCTTGCCTGCTTCGGCGTAAGGCATCGCGCAGCGCACCGCCTCACGAAAAGCCTCTTCATTCTGGATGACGTGATCGGCGGCGAGGATCAGCATCAGCGGATCCTGCTGCGGCTGATTACGCAGCGCGGCCAGGGCGGCCAGGGCAATCGCCGGCGCCGTATTGCGCCCGGCAGGCTCCAGCACGATGTTTTCGGTCAGTTTACTTAGCTGGCGCAGCTGCTCGGCGACAATAAAGCGATGCTCCTCATTGCAAATCACCACTGGACTTTCGCACTCTACCCCGTTCAGGCGATTGATGGTGGTTTGCAGCATGGTCAGATCCCCTTTCAGGCAGAGGAACTGCTTGGGGTACAGCACGCGGGACAGCGGCCAAAGACGGCTCCCGTTTCCGCCCGCCATGATCACCGGATAGAGTTGTGACTGACTCATCATTTATCCCCGAATGTCAGCAATAAATTGGCTTAACACGTTCTCTTTTTCGAGCGTGCGTTCGGCATATTCACGTGCCGTCGTGTTGTCCGCGGGCAGCTGCAGACAGCGTTCAATGCCCGCCGCCAGCGCATCGGCGGACTCAGGCATCACGCAAACCGCAATGTCCGGATACGCTTCGCAAAGCTGGCCCAGCTCTGTTTCAGGCTCGGCGGTAATCACCGCATTTCCGCCGACGGCCAGGATGTTGGTGAGTTTTGACGGCAGGACGGCGTCTGCCGCCCCCCGGCGCTGGATAACAAGATGGCAATCGGCCAGGCAAAGCAGCGCGGGCAGCGCGTCGTAAGACTGAAGCGGGTGGAACGCCACGTTACTCAACCCGTGAACGTGCACCAGTTTTTCCAACCTTTCTTTACCGCCGCCCTGGCCCACAATGACGAACAGATACGGGCTTTCAGAGAACCGGCCCGCCACTTCAATCACCGTTTCCAGCCCCTGTTTTTCACCGATATTGCCAGAGTACAGGATGATTTTTTTATCTTCCGGCAGGTTGAGCGCCTGACGCACGGCCTGGATTTGCTCAGGATCAACGTCGCGGAAACGCGCTACTTCCGACCAATTAGGGAAGAAAATTACCCGCTGTGGGTCGACCCCTTTCTCTGTGGCTTTATTCATCATCGAGCGAGAAATGGTGGAGACGTTATCGACGTTGTGCAGCCCACTTTTTTCAAAGCGCTGGGCCAGACGAGCAATTTTGCCCGGCGTTTTGCCAGCCATGCCGAGGCCGAGCATCGCGTCCACCTCATAGTCCTGAATGTGCAGCAGCGTCCGCGCCCCACTCAGTTTTGCCAGCAGGCGCATCCCCGGCACGCAAAACAGCGTCGGTACCACGCCAATCACCCGGTCAGGCTTCCAGCTACGCTGCGCCAGAAGCGGGAAAAATGAACTCAGCGCAAAACTGCCCAGGTGAATCAGACGCTTCAGCGTCGAAGGCTGCTTCGGCACATACAGCGGGCAGCGCCAGACTGTTGCTTTCCCCTGCTCTTTTTTGTATTTCCATGCCGAGTAGTCCGGATGCACGCGCCAGACCGGATAATAAGGCGGCGCGGTGATCACCCGCACCTCATGGCCCCGGCTGGTCATCCACTCCACCATTTCACCGGTGTACTTGCCGATGCCGGTCAGCTCCGGGGAATAGTTAATGCCGTAGACCAGAATTTTCATAAGCCCGGTACCTTCCCTTTGCCCTGGGTGATGAAGTAAGCGCGGCTGTTGTCGTGCACGTCTTCCCGCTTGAGCAGTGCTTCCGGCGTCAGCCAGCAGTACGCTTTGTGCTGTTCGGCCGGCAGATTGAGCCGTTTGTCGTCCACCCGCAGCCGGAACCCCAGCACCACGTAATGCGTCGAAAAATCCTTGCCGGAGAAGTTATCGCCGTAGAAGTGCTGCCAGACGCCGTAAAATTCCCCGTCCAGCAGCGTGAACGATTTGCCCAGTTCAGCCTCCGTTAGCCGAATAAAAGCATTCGCCAGCGTTTCGTTCTTCAGTACCCGCCCTCCCGGCACAAACCAAAAGCCCTTCGCAGGGCGATTGGTCCGCAAACCCAGCAGGAACTCGCCTGCCTGGTTTTCGACAATAAGATCGATGGAGATCAACGGTGTAGCGCTCACAACGGTGGCAAAATCCTCAGCGCTTAAAAACATGCTTACCCCCGGAACCGCGACTGGTTTTCGAGGAACCACTGGTAAGTGCTGGCGAGGCCTGCCTCCAGGGAAATCTCGTGATACCAGCCGAGACGATGCAGGCGGGAAACATCCAGCAGCTTGCGCGGCGTGCCGTCTGGTTTGGTGGCATCGAACACCACGCGCCCACGGTAGCCGGTCACTTTCGCCAGGGTCTGCGCCAGTTCACGAATGGTGCAATCTACGCCAGTGCCAACGTTAATGTGCGACAGCATTGGCTCGGTGTTTTCCTGCCACACTTCCCGATCCAGTTCCATCACGTGAATGCTGGCCGCAGCCATGTCGTCGACGTGTAAGAACTCGCGCATCGGCGTGCCGCTGCCCCACACCACCACGTCCGGGGCATTCTCCAGCGTGGCTTCATGGAAGCGGCGCAGGAGGGCCGGAATAACGTGAGAGTTGCTCGGGTGGAAGTTGTCGTTTGGCCCGTACAGATTGGTTGGCATCACCGAACGGTAATCCCGTCCGTACTGGCGGTTGTAGGACTCGCACAGCTTGATACCGGCAATCTTAGCAATCGCATACGGCTCGTTCGTCGCCTCAAGCGTGCCCTGCAGCAGCTCGCTTTCGGCCATCGGCTGCTTCGCCAGCTTCGGGTAAATGCAGGATGAGCCGAGGAACAACAGTTTGTTCACGCCGTGCGTGTGCGCGGCATGAATGATGTTGTTTTCGATCATCATATTCTCGTAGATGAACTCTGCCGGGAACGTGTTATTGGCGACGATGCCGCCCACTTTTGCCGCCGCCAGATACACCTGGTCGATTTTTTCACTGGCAAAAAAGGCCTTTACCTCGCTGGTGTCCAGCAGATTCAGCTCATCGCGCCCGCGCAGCACCAGCTCAACGTCATCGCGCTGCCCAAGCTGGCGGACGATGGCCGAACCGACCATCCCGCGGTGGCCGGCAACAAAGATACGTTTCTTATTCATGCTCAGGACTCCAGCGCGATGGCAACCTCGTAACCATGGGACTTCAGCAGAGAGTGTTTCTTCGCCGCTTCCAGGTCTTTGGCCACCATTTCACCGACCATCTCCTGCAGGGTGATTTCCGGCTTCCAGCCCAGCGTTTCATGCGCTTTGGTTGGGTCGCCAAGCAGAGTTTCTACTTCCGCAGGACGGAAGTAACGCGGGTCAACGGAGACAATCACGTCGCCCGGTTTCACGCCCGGTGCGTCGTGGCCCGTGACGGAAACCACAATGCCTTTCTCTTCCACGCCCTGCCCTTCAAAGCGCAGTTTGATGCCCAGCTGCGCCGCCGCCATTTCTACGAACTGACGCACGGAGTACTGCACGCCGGTGGCGATGACGAAGTCTTCCGGCTGTTCCTGCTGCAGCATCATCCACTGCATTTTCACGTAGTCTTTGGCGTGGCCCCAGTCGCGCAGGGAATCCATATTGCCGAGGTACAGGCACTTTTCCAGGCCCTGAGCAATGTTGGCGATAGCGCGGGTAATTTTGCGAGTGACGAAGGTTTCGCCGCGGCGTGGGGATTCGTGGTTGAACAGAATGCCGTTACAGGCATACATGCCGTAGGATTCACGGTAGTTGACGGTGATCCAGTAAGCATAAAGTTTGGCGACTGCGTACGGAGAACGCGGGTAGAAAGGCGTGGTCTCTTTCTGCGGAATTTCCTGCACCAGGCCGTACAGCTCAGAAGTGGAGGCCTGGTAGAAACGCGTTTTCTTCTCGAGGCCGAGGAAGCGAATGGCTTCCAGCAGGCGCAGAGTGCCCATCGCATCCACGTCCGCAGTATATTCCGGTGACTCAAAAGAAACCGCCACGTGGCTCATCGCGCCCAGGTTATAGACTTCATCCGGCTGCACTTCGGACAAAATACGGGTCAGGTTGGAGGTATCAGTCAGGTCGCCGTAGTGCAGATGGAATTTCGGATTACCCGCGTGCGGATCCTGATAAATGTGGTCCACGCGTTCGGTGTTGAAAGAAGAGGCGCGGCGCTTGATACCGTGAACTTCATAGCCTTTTTCCAGCAGGAACTCCGCCAGGTAAGAGCCGTCTTGTCCGGTGACACCCGTAATGAGAGCTACTTTAGTCATGATACTTTATCCTCTGTGAACATTTTTATTGGCCCTTACCCCTCACTCCCTGTCTCTCCACGGAAGAGATAACCGATAACAAACAGAGCAAGGGTGAAAGCATTACGCGCGGTCGCGTATTTTTACTGCCGGATTTCCCCGACAAACGGCATTCGCCGGTAATGATTTATAAACACTGCTCCGGGCCCCGACGACGCAGCCATCGCCTATCGTGACGCCAGGTGAAACAAAAACATCCGTTGCCAGCCAGCATTTTTCGCCAATCACAATAGCCGACTGCGTAATATCGAAGTGCTTGCTCATATAATCGTGACTGCCGGTGCACAAATAACATTTTTGCGACACCACGGAATTTGCTCCAATAGTGATTTCCCCGAGGGTGTATAGCACGGCATCATCGCCAACCCACGCGTAATCACCGAGCGTCAGCTTCCATGGATAAGTGATTTTTACAGACGGACGAATAACAACCTTCTTTCCAATCCTTGCGCCAAAAAGCCGCAGTAAAAATGCACGCCACGGATAGAGAACCTGCGGAGACCAGGCAAATAACGTGGCCTGAACCAGCCACCATAATTGTACTTTTATACCGCCTGCGCCGCGAAAACCCCTCGGCACGCTGAAGCCGCTTAATTCCTGCATGATATTTCCCGTGAGCTTTAAGCTTTGTGATAAAGCGCTTTTGCTTTGCCGGTTGTTTTTAACCTGAGTCGGAAAGAGAGCTCGGCAATGAAGCCTGGTACACGTAATATTTTTCGCTGCACGTTTCTCGCATCACGGCACAGCTCAATATTATTTGAGGTGGATACTCCACCCATTGAGAATTCTGAGACCAGCCCTTTGATGCGCTTAAAGGCATAGCCGTTTTTATACATTTTGGCCGCCAGCGCATAATCAGATGAGACTTTATATTGCAGATCGTAGGGGTATTTATGCAAACCAGACAGCGGGAAAAAGATTGCCTGGTGACTCGCCGGCAGGCTGTGATAGATATACCAGCCGCGTTTGGCGCTGCGGCGAATTTTATTGCCGTCGCCAAAGTCCAGCAGCGCGTCGCCAATCACCATCGCATCATCGCGATCGCCCAGCGCCGCAAGTTGATAAATGACGCGGGCAATATCCGGGTGGAAGGCATCTCCGGAATTCAAAAATAGTGCATAGCGCCCTTGTGCCATGGCGATGCCTTTGTTCATCGCGTCGTAAATGCCGTTGTCTTTCTCGCTGACAAAGCGCAGGTTGTACTGTCCATGCAGGCCTGCAAGAAATTCAGCCGTGCCGTCCTGAGAGTTGCCGTCCACAACGATCCATTCAAACTTAATATCTTTAGTCTGTGCCAGGTGCGCCAGTGATTGCCAGGTCTTCACTACCCCGTCATGGTTACGCCATGCAACTGTAATAATACTTAATAACATTATTGCGCACCTCCTGGCAGCGAATGCTTAATTGCTTTACGCAAAATAAATGGGCAAACAATTAAAAATGCATATTCCGGGCTAAAAATAGAACCGGTAAAGAACAAAGATACAGGCATAAACAACCAAAGCTGAACACGATAATTCTCATTATTGCCAAATGCATTACGCATCATTTTCATGACTCGCCACATATAGCCAGCGGTCATTAACACTGCAAACCATGAGAAATAAATAATCAGCAGATACAGTCCATTGTCCACGGTTTTCCCTACGTCCGCACCGTTAAATATTCCGAATGATGCGACATATTCATACAGAGAACCAAACCGTACTACGCCATCAACGTTTGCCAGTGAATATCCAACCATGGCTAATGGGCCAATGATACGATAATACGATGACGATCCTTCCGTGCCCAAATCACCAATACGGGTCGCGATATATGGAAAGGCAAATACCATACCGATTAAAAAAACAGCCAATGATATAATTGCTAACGGCAACTTCTTTTTAATCGCACTTTTATTAAGGTATTGAAACGCCCACTCAAGCAGATAAAACAAAATAAACGTCATTACCCCGGAGAAAGATCCTGACAGGATTATCCCTAAAAGAATCATAACATCAGTTTTCGGCGTTTTGATACCAAACTGTTTGATGCTGAGCCAAATTGAGATTAATGCCAGGGCGAAGAAAGCGGGCTCAAAATAAAGCGCCGTGGTACGCCGCCCCCCGAAGCTAATAAAGTTGAGCACGTAGCTGTTGCTGTAGATGAGAAACTTTGAAATTTTCTCAATCAGGCTGCTGCCGCCGGTCAGAATAATCTGGGCCATTTCTGCCGCCGCCAGCGCCACAATAATGCCGACCACGGCATAGAAAAACCGCAATATCTTACGGTGATTGCGCGGCGAAATAGTTTTGAAGCGACAACTCCATGTCAGGCCCAATATCAGCACAATATAGACAAACAGCATCATCGAGGTGACGTACTTGGCCGGGTCGAGCGACTGGCCGAAAATGTAGTTAAACGCCGTCAGACCCGCGCCCACCCCCAGCGCAATCATCAGCTTTTTAAGGTTGATACGCTCGATGTACAGAAACAAAATCGCTGGCAGGAAGGTCACGATGGTTATCGGGAAACTCTCCCCCAGAGAGGCAAGCTTGATGTTCACCACCAGATAGATGAACGGCAGCAGCAGATAGCTACAGACCCTGATAGAACGAGACATATTCCTCCAGCATCTGCTTGCCGCTATAGGCCGTGCGGCTGGCCGCACGGAACGTCGCTAAATCTGTCGCGAAGACCTGCTGTGCCAGCTGCGTTTTTTTAAGCTGCACCAGCGCCAGAACCTGCTCAGGTGTGAAAGTTTTTCCGCCAACCTTGTGCAAAACTTCATCCGCAGCTTCACTGCGGGTCGCCACCACCGGCACGCCGATAGACAGCGCCTCGCACAGGATCAGCGGATAGTTATCCACGCGGGAACTGAACACCAGACTGTCCATGGTGTTCAGTTCGCTCATCAGCGCGCGTTTGTCGGTCATGTAGCCGTGATTCACCACGTTAGCGCCTTCAAACGGCGAGAATTTGCCAAAGGTATGCAGCTCGATTTTTTCACCCAGCGCCATCAACGCCTGCACCAGTTTTTGGTTGGTTTTGCCGTCATAGCGCAGATCGTGGGCCACAATAGCCACGCGGGGTTTTGCCGCCGCGACGCTGCTTTCCGGCAGCTCCGCCAGGATTGCCTCGGTGGCAACGTCAATACCGTTATTAATGATGCTGCAGCGCCCGGCGCCATAAAGCTGATTAAAAGCCTCCGCAACGTGCTGGCTGGGGGAGATAAACTTGCAGCCCAGCGTCAGCATCTGGCGAAACAGCTGGCGTTTGCCCTCCACCTGCTGATGCGCTTTATCCACCTTAACCGGCGGATAGTTGTTCAGCGTCGGGCATTTAACACAGCCTGTTTTCCAGCCTTCGCAGCCGTCAAGAAAGGCACAGCGCCCGGTGATACTCCAGTGATCGTGCAGCGTCCAGACGAAGGTGACATCCGGCTTGTTCGCCTTCACCCTCTGGCAAAACGACACCATTTCATCCAGATTCAGCCAGTAGCTGTGCACCACATGAAAATGCAGGACAACCGGCTGCGGGCTGCGGGTAACCCGGCGGTAGAGCTTATTCAGATTGCCGAATGGGTCGCGGTTCAGAAAACGAAACAGCGCGATATTGGCGACCGACACCAGACGAGGCGTGTGTTTTTCAACGTCGGGGTAAATATCGTGGCTGGCGCTTTTCTTGCCGCCTTTGCCATAGCCGTAGATAAAACGTGAGGACAGCCCGGCCAGACGTGCGCGCTGGTGGAGATCGAGCGCCACGCCCGCCGCACCGCCTTCTGCCAGGCGGACATTAAATTGCATGATGTTCATTGGATCACCTTCACCCGAGCTTTTTCGCCGACCACCAACGCGTTGTCCGGCACGCTGTCCAGTACCACGCTGCCCGCGCCTACCGTCACGTTATTACCGAGGGTGATATCACCCAGGACGATCGCGTTGGCTCCCAGCTCAACGCCGTTGCCAATCACCGGGCAGGCGAGACTGTTCCCCCGGTTACCAATGGTGACGCCGTGGCGGATGGTGAAATCATCCCCGACGACGACGAACTTATTGATAACCACCGCATAGCCGTGATGAATAGTGAACCGCCGGCCAATGGTGGCTCCCGCCTGGATTTCATAGCCAAACAGACATTCAGTAATGAATCGGTAGGCCAGCAGCACAGGCGCAGCCCAAAGGTTGTTGATGACGCTCTTCTTGCGCCATACCGAGCAAAAGTGAGCCACGCGGTAGGCCAGCACCATGCAGCACGGGCGCAGGCTCCAGCTATTGGCACGCATATCCTCCAGCACGCTTACCTCCCCCGCAGACTATCGGCAAGGCGTTTGCCGTTGCGCACCGTCAGCAGAGCTAACAGGGTGCGCCACGACATGCGCTTATTGCGGATCTGATACAGCGTATACAGCTGATATTTCTTACTGGCCCGGTCGAACTTGTCTTTGTGTTTGCGGTAGAAGTGGAAATAACCGGCAAACTTTTTCGGGGATTGCGTTATCTGCATTTCGCCATGATTCACGTGCAGAATTTGGGTCGCCTCTTCTACCTTCCACGGCTGGCCGAACGCCACCACCATGCGCAGAAAGATGTCGTAATCCTGCGCCGCTTTCAGATCGGTATCAAACAGGCTGCTTTTAAAGCGCTCTGCGTAGGTAAAAACCTGATTGCCAATGATATTGCGCTTATAGAACAGCTTCAGGGAATACGGCGACTTCGGGTACAGCGGCAGGCTGGTCGGCTGGGAGTAGACCTGCCCTTCACACAAATAGTCGTTGGCATAGAGAAAAGCGTGGGTGACCAGTTGATGCTGGTGGGACAAAAATACCGACAGCCGGTTTGGCGTCCATTCGTCATCATCATCAATGCCGGTAATAAACCGCCCCTTCGCCAGCCCAATGGCCTGGTTGCGTACCGCGCAGGCCCCGCTGTTCGCATCGTTGTGAATGTAACGCACCCGGGGATCGCCAAGGTCTGCAACAAACTGCTGCAGCTGCTGGAAGCTGGCGGAGCAGTCATCGACAACGATCATTTCCCAGTGGTCATAATCCTGCCGCAGCACCGAGTTGATGGCGCGGATAGCCAGCTGTTGACGATTCCACGTCGGCATATAAATAGAGATAAGCGGGCGAGTTGCGCTGCTGTTCATGGCCATCACCTTATTTAGCATCCGACTTATATTCGTACTCGTAATACCCGTAATCCTGGTAGCCCGTGGCTCTGCGGAAGATCGAGTTGAGGATCACGCCACGCACGGTAATGCCGTTCTGCTCAAAGCGGCTCAGGCTGGTTTCCACTTCTTTCAGCGTGTTCACCGCGTAGCGCGCCACCATCAGCGTGGTGCCAGCATGGCGCCCCACAATTGCCGCGTCCGTGACGGCCAGAATCGGCGGCGTATCAATCAGCACCAGGTCATAATTTTCACTGGCCCACTTCACCAGCTGAGAGAAGCGCTCATTCATCAACAGTTCGGACGGATTAGCCGGAACCTGCCCGCGAGGGATAAGGTCAAAGTTCGGCACGGAGGTTTTCTGCGCACAGCGGGTAATATCCCCCTGCCCCGACAGCACGTCGGACAGCCCGTTCACGTTGGTGGTCCCCAACAGTTCGTGGGTATAGCCTTTGCGCATGTCGCAGTCCATCAGCAGCACGCGCTTGTTGGTCTGGCTAATCACCGCCGCGAGGTTGGCGCACACAAAGGTTTTACCGATAGACGGGCTAACGCCGGTGAGCATCAGGACATTGTTGGAGGCCTGCATCATGGCGAAATGCAGGCTGGTGCGCAGGCTGCGAATGGCTTCAATGGCCAGGTCAGTCGGGTTACCCACCGCCAGCAGCTGGCTCTGTTTGAAGCGTTTAGCCCCTTTAACGTTGCGCAGGTTGGCCTGGTCGCGGGTTTTCTGCCATTCGGAGAGGGGAATGCTTGCATAAACGCTAAGCCCCGCTTCTTCCAGCACGGTAGGACTTTCAATGCCGCCGTTAAACAGCGAGCGCAGCAGCACCCCGATCACCGACACAATCAGGCCCAGAATAATGCTGCCCAACACCACCAGCACGCGCTGAGGTTTAACCATGCCCGGCTGCGTAATTGCCGGGTCAACAATGCGCACGTCACCCACCGTACTGGCTTCGGTGATTTTCAGCTCTTGCTGCTTGTTCAACAGCTGCATGTAAACCTGCTGTCCGGACTCCACATCGCGGGTCAGGCGTACGATTTCCTGCTGGGTTTTAGGCATCGCGGCAATGCTGTTGGTCAGGCGGGCTTTCTGATCTTCAAGCGTTCTGCGCTGCTCCAGCAACGTGCGGTAGGACGGGTGAGCTTTGGTGTACAGCTTTGATATTTCGGCTTCTTTGAAGGTCAATTGATTCAGCTGAGCGTCAATGTTGACCACTGAATCCAGCAGCGATTTCGCCTCCAGGGAAAGATCCACCGAATCCTGGCGCTGGCGATAGGCGTTCAGCTTGTTCTCTGCGGCATCCAGGTTGTGGCGCACTTCAGGCAACTGCTCGGCCAGGAACTTCAGGCTTTTGGCGGCCTCTTCAGATTTACGCTGCACGTTCTGCGCCAGGTAGTTGCGGGTGATACTGTCGAGAATGGTGCGGATCTGATCTTTATCTTCCCCGGTGTAGGACAAACTAAGCACGCCGGTATCTTTGCCGTTTTCAGTCACCGTCAGGTTGCCCAGCAGCTGGTTGATCATCCCCAGCGTGGAGTACTTGACCACCGTAAAGCTGTCGCCAGGCTGCGCCTGAATACCGTCCACCTGCATTGTGACGCCGGATTTACTCAGCAGCTTGCCCACTTCTCCCTTGGCGCTAAAGCCATTGTCGCTGGTCAGTTGATACTGTTTGTCGTTCAGCACTTCCACGGTAAAGGTGTCTTTGTTCATCGCCGCCGGCAGCGTAAACGTGGTGACATTCACCGTGTCGTTCTGGTGCCCCTGCAGGCGGTCCCAGCCCGCGCCGAACAGCCAGAAGGTATTCTTGGTTACCGAGATGTCCAGGTTCAGGTCATCCACGGTTTTCCCCAGCACCATGCGGGACTGGATCAGCTGAATTTCTGCGGCAGACGCCGGTGGCTTATTGCTGAGTGCGGAGCTGATATCGTTCACCAGCGTGTTACCGGCATTTTGTTCGATTTGTACCAGCGCGTCGGCCTTGTACACCGGCGTAGCAAACAGGGCATAAACCGCAGCCAGCACGGCAAACAGCCCCGTAATGCCGATAACCCACCAGCGAGCCTCCAGCACGGTGCCAAACAAACGGCCAATATCAATTTCGTCATTGCCCTCGGTCGGGGCGCTCGAACGGCGTACTTTCTCTGTCATTGTTATCCCTGATGAGCGTTGAGTGCGTTAGCCCACTTTTGGGCAGAAAGGTCGAGCATGCTGTAGACCGCTTCGAAGGCGTCGCGGCTTTTACGATAGGGGTCAGGAATTTCTCTGCCGGCGTCCCAGTGGCCAAACAGCATCACTTTGCCGCGCATTTCGGGTGCCATTTCGCACAACGTGGTGATGTGACGTTTTTCCATCGCCAGAATCAGATCGTGCTCCCGGCATAGACGCCCCGAAACCTGGCGGGCTAAATGCCCTTCGAGCGAAAGGTTGTGCCGTCCGGCGACGTCGATAGCACCGGCATCCGCGCCCTTCCCGACTAACGCCCCCAGCCCGGCAGAGCTGACGCTAAGCTCCGGATGGTAACGTTTAAGCAATCGTTCAGCCGTGGGGGAACGGCAGATGTTCCCCACGCAAACCACAAGTATTTTGTTGAACATAGCGCGTTACCAGGTATGGATATCTTTGGCGGTATCGGTCATGTAACGAACGCCGCTGATGGTTGGCAGGAGCTGGTTGATCAGGCGATTCCAGCGGGAAACCGGGGCGGTGGTCACATACACCACGTCATAAGGCTGGAGCTGGAACTCGGTGCCCATTACCAGCGAGGTCGCATCGGACATATCAAGCTGATAAATATTGGCAATCTTGCCGTTTTGCTGCGTCTGGCCTTTGAGCGGGCGAATCACGAAGATGCCGCTGGCGTTGGAAGACGTGAGATCGATACCTTCGGCCTGGCCAAGCGCCTCGGTAAGCGTCATGCCGCTGAAGTCCATTTTGAGAGTGGTTTGCTTTTTCACTTCCCCCATCACGAACACTTTCAGATCGTCATTACGCGGCACAAACAGAATGTCGCCGGGGTACAGTAAATGGTTTTGGCTAAGGTCGCCGTTTTGCATCAGCGCCTGCAGAGATATGCGCTTTTCCTGGCCGTTATGAGTCAGGACGACGTTGCGCCAGTCGGCCACTTCGGTTAAACCGCCTGCGGCATTGATAGCGTCAAGGATAGTCAGCGGCACGTTAGTGATGGGCTGCTGGCCGGATTTATTGACCTGCCCGGAGATATAGGCTTTTTGCGAACGGAAGGCAGCGATATTAACGTCCACCTGCGGCTGGGCAATGTATTGCGCAAGACGGCTGGTAATATCGCTGCGAATTTCTGCCAGCGTTTTACCCGTCACGCTGATTTTACCCACATACGGATAGAACATGGTGCCATCGGGCTGAACCCAGTTACCGGTGTCACTTGAGCTACGATACTGCCCCGCAGGCGTGGTGAGCTCCGGATGATCCCAGACCGTGACGTTTAATACATCCCCCGGCCCAACGCGGTACTGATAATTGGCGATATCTTTATCCAGTCCGGCATTCGGCTGGGCAACTACCGGACGAGGCCTCAGCTGCTCCACCAGTCGCGGCGTTAAAGGATAAACGTTGACCATTCGGTCAAGGTCGAAATCAGCATCCTGTTGTTTGATGACGTCTTTTCCCGACGTAGACATATTGCTGCCGGGAAATATCGTGCAGCCGCTCATCAGGGTGACTGACACCAATAATGGCATCAACTTCAGTTTGTATTTTATCATTGAATATTTATCACTATGGCAGAGTAATTATCCTGAGCGAATAAAACAGGCAAGCAATTAACCGTGAGAACGAAGTGCAGAATTGAACATATTCAGAGAATGAGAAAACTGGCATTATTCCTAAAATAAGCTTATTCCCCGACATTCTGATGACGCCATCGCTTGCTGTTATCTGGCCGCATCCGGGCACGCTACCGCCCCTGGTTCACAGTCACCAACCCACTGAAAAAGGTAAATAATCCTAATAACCTGAGATTCTCTAATATCCGAAAAAATATTGAAAAAAATGAATCAGGTCTTATGACAATGCTGGGACAAACTATTACTAAACGAGTAATCACACATTCATTGCTAATCATCGCCAAAGATTGTTGCAGCTTAAAACTCAGCAGGCAAGGAGACAAAAGGCTGGAGGCGGACTTTTAAGAATAATATGAACCACTCAATAATTACATTTTAGGATTTTCTTTATATTGACAATAAAAATAATAAGACAATTTCCGGGCAAATATGCAGAACTATCTCATGGTGGCGTATTCATATATAAAATATATAACTCAAATGCTTCTTTAAATATTATCCGCAATAATTTGCCGGGCATTCATTTAACGCTGGAAATTCTATAAGTCATTACGGATTAATCTCAGACAAACGTTGCTTTTTGTCCGACAATTATCCATCATTTCCGTGTGGCATATGCCCGAAAGTGAAAGGCTATAAACCCCGTATGGAATGGATTGCCGACCCCTCAATCTGGGCCGGGTTAGTTACCCTGGTCGTTTTAGAACTGGTTCTGGGCATTGATAACCTCGTTTTTATTGCCATCCTCGCCGAAAAGCTGCCTCCCAAACTGCGCGATCGCGCCCGCGTCACGGGCTTGCTGCTGGCGATGGTTATGCGTCTGCTGTTGCTGGCCTCAATTTCGTGGCTGGTAACGCTTACCCGACCGCTTTTCGCCCTCCACGACCTTAGCTTTAGTGCCAGGGATCTGATCATGCTGTCTGGCGGTATGTTCCTACTATTTAAAGCCACAATGGAGTTGAATGAGCGGCTGGAGGGCAAAGACAACGAGCACCACACGCAAAAACGGGGAGCCAAATTCTGGCCCGTTGTGGCGCAAATCGTCATTCTTGACGCCGTATTTTCCCTTGATTCGGTGGTCACCGCCGTTGGCATGGTCGACCATCTGGCGGTCATGATGGCCGCGGTTATTATCGCCATCGGGCTAATGGTGCTGGCCAGCAAGTCCCTGACCCGGTTTGTGAACAGTCACCCGACCATCGTGATTTTGTGCCTGAGTTTTCTGCTGATGATTGGCTTTAGCCTGGTGGCCGACGGCTTTGGCTATCAAATTCCGAAAGGCTATCTCTATGCCGCCATCGGTTTCTCAGTGATGATTGAATCACTTAATCAGCTGGCGATTTTTAACCGCCGGCGTTTTCTTTCCGCAAATCAGTCGCTGCGGGAACGTACTGCCGAAGCCGTGCTAAGACTGTTGAACGGTAAGAAAGAAGAAGCGGAACTGGATGCCCAGACCGCCTCGCTCATTGCCGACAGCGGCATTAACAGCGATGTTTTTAACCCGCAGGAAACGCGGATGATCGAGCGCGTGCTGCACCTGAACCAGCGCAGCGTCAGCAGTATCATGACTTCCCGCCACGACGTCGAGCATATGGACATTACCGCCCCGGAAGCAGAGATCCGCGAACTCCTGAATAAAAACCAGCACACGCGTATCGTGGTTACCGATACTGAAGATGACATTCTCGGCGTGGTGCACGTTATTGATTTATTAAAGCAGTCGCTGCACGGTGAAGCACTGGATATTGTGCCGTTGATTCGCCAACCGCTGGTTTTCCCGGAAACATTGCCGCTGCTGCAGGCGTTAGAGCAGTTCCGCAACGCGCGAACCCATTTTGCTTTTGTCGTGGATGAGTTTGGCTCGGTGGAAGGCATTGTCACGCTAAGCGACGTGATGGAAACCATCGCGGGCAACCTGCCGAACGAAGTGGAAGAGATAGATGCCCGCCATGATATCCAAAGAAATCAGGATGGCAGCTGGACGGCTAATGGCCACATGCCGCTGGACGATCTGGTGCAGTACGTCGCCCTTCCTCTGGATGAGAAACGGGAATACCACACCATTGCCGGGTTGCTGATGGAGCATTTACAGCACATTCCTGCCAAAGGAGAGAGCGTTGAAGTGGGGAATTACGTGCTGAAAACGCTGGAGGTGGTGAACCACAGGGTAAATAAAGTGCAAATTATCCCGCGTGAGCCAGAGGACGATCTGCTGGACTATGAGGTATAAAAAAACCGGCGAGAGCCGGTTTTTTTGTCGTTAAAGCTTATTCAGTAATTGCTTAACGTCTTTCGATTTATCGCTATCTTTATGCTTATCCAGCCAGTCATTGATCCGGCGCTTAGCTTCATCCTGCAGCTGCTTACGCAGCACCTGGTCAACCTGCAGCGTGTAATTCAGCTGCTGCCACGGGCCATAAACACGCAGCGGAACGGCCGTGGTTTTTAGCGCTTCAATCAGTTTACTGTTGCTGCCCAGCCAGCCGCCGCTGACTTTAATCGCAAAGTTGGTGTCGCAGATCTCTTTCACCAGATCCATTGTGCCTTCGCCGGTCAGGGACAGCACGCTGGATTCACCGACCATCTTCGTCATCGTCAGAAGGCCGTTATCCAGCGTCGCCGACGTGGAGAAGTGGTCAAGCTCGGTGACGTTCTGAACGTTTTGCTGCGCATCCACGCCCTCGTTATTCCGACTGACAGCCTGTTGAATAAGCTGCTGGAAGTTCATCCCCTCCAGGCGGGAGTGAGCCAGCTCAAGCTGAGCCTCTCCCTGCCAGTTACTGCGGAAATCTTCCGCATCCAGGCGCTCTCCGCTGAAATCGCCAGTCATAGAAAACTGCCCGGTTAACGCAATCGGGTAATCAAAAGCGGTCAGGATTTTGCCTATCTCAATATTTTTCACCTGCGGCTGGAAGGCAAGCTCAGGCGTTTTACCGCTGGCATCCAGGAAGCCCGGCAGCGAGAGCGTGCCCTGCCCCAGCTTGCCGCTGAGCTGGTTAATACTGAGTTTCCCAGCCTGATTCACCAGCGCAGTCTGCACATCGCTGAACGCAAGACCGCGCCAGCGCACTTCACCCGCTTTGATATTCAGTTCGGCGGTAAAATTACGCAGGCTGTGGTAGTTGGTTTCACCCTGTTCTTCGGCAATCACCGGGCCTGGACGAGACGGCTGCTGAGTCTGCTGGGCTCGTGGGTTAGCCGCGGTACCCGCAGCGGGTGCATTGGCTACCAGTTTGTCGAGATTGAGCAGGCGAGATTGCAGATCTACCGTCCACTGTGGCTTATCCTGCCACGCCACGCTGACATTGCCCTGCAAATCACTGTCGTTGGCCGTGAGCTGCATATTTGCCAGCGAAAGCTGGCTGTTGGTGTTTTTCCAGCCCAGTTGAAGCGACCCCGAGCCAACGATGCCGTCAACCGGCAGGTCGGCGCCCTGCAGCCGGTAGTCAATTTGGCTTAACGTGGCGTTTATTTGCTGCGGATAGTCATGGAGATCGACATCTGCGGTGACCGAAAGCGTTAAATCCCGCTGATCGCGATTGATTTGACTGCTGAGTTCAATATGCGCCTGCCGCTTGTCATCCTGCGTCATTTGCAGATTAATATTGCGAACCGTAACCTGCTCGTCATTGATATGCTGGAAGACCAGCACACTGTCGACCACCTTAAGCTTCGAAACATCAAAGGACCAGCCGCGTCCGGTATCAGGTTCACTGACGGTGTCTTTTGGCCCTACCGGCGCGTTAGCCGAAAGCTTCGCTTCAGCCTGCGGCGTCATCTGAATCACCGCGCTTTTTAGCATGACCTGACGAACCTGAAGCTGGTGAGAAAGCAGTGGAATCAGCCCCACATCAAGACGCATATTTTCCGCGCTGACCATCGGCTGACTGGCGCCCGGTGCCGTCAGCGACATACGACCAGACAAAATACTCAGCTGCGGCCAGACATGCCAGCGCAGCGGCCCTTCCAGTTCAAGATGGTAGCCGCTGCGGGCCTCAACCTGACGAATCATATAACCACGGAAGTCATTGGGATTAACCAACAACACAAGTGAGGTCAGGCCGGCTATCAGCACAACCAGCAGAATCATCAACGTGGTTAACAGTCGTCTCATAACATTCTCCATATCATTCGCCAGAGGGCGAACAATTTACTGCGATTTAGTCTTTATCAATACGGCTCGCTACAGCTCCCTGCTGGTCGCGGTATTTGGCATCCTGACGGCGATTATAAGGACGAGCTGCTGGCCCGGATAGCGGTTCAAAGCTCAGCGCGCCAATCATCATTCCCGGACGCAGCGCCAGCGGCAGCTTCCCTGAATTGTAGAACTCAAGCACGATACAGCCATGCCAGCCCGGATCGATGCGGTGGGCAGTGACGTGTACCATCAGGCCAAGACGCGCTAACGAGGAGCGCCCATCCAGCCAGCCCACCAGATCGTCCGGCAAAGTAACAGATTCCAGCGTCACCGCCAGCGCCAGCTCACCCGGGTGGAGAAAGAAAGCTTCGCCCTCATCCAGCACAATCTCATCACTCATCACGCGCTCTAACGCTTCGGTGACTTCATCTTTAGGGCCGCTGAGATCGATAAAAGGTGCGGTATGCCCGCTAAACGTGCGGAATTTATTGCCCAGGCGAACGTCTACGGTCGCACCGTTAATGCGCTCAACCGGAGGACGCGGGGTAATCGCTAAACGGCCATCATCCAGCCAGGCTTCGATATCACGATCGCAAAGGCGCATCGCAGATTCTCCTTATCAATCTCAGTTTTACACACACTGCCACAGAGCGTCGTCGATAGCCAATTGGCAATGGATGAGGGATTCAACGTAAGAGCGAGCGGCTTACGCGCGCTCGCAAAGGTCTTTATTCAAAGAACTGACTGATTTTGGCTTTCAGAATATCGATTGCAATGCGGTTCTTGCCCCCGCGCGGCACGATAATATCGGCGTATTGTTTGGAAGGCTCAATAAATTGCAGGAACATTGGACGTACCGTTTTTTGATACTGCGCCATCACGGAATCCATTGAACGCCCGCGCTCGTTAACGTCGCGCTTCATACGGCGCATCAGGCAGATATCCAGCGGCGTATCGACAAAAATGGAGAAGTTCATCTCCTGGCGCAGACGCGCATCGGTCAGCAGCAGAATGCCTTCCAGAATGATCACCTTCTTCGGAACCAAATGCACTGTCTGGTCGGTGCGGGTATGCTCCACGTAGCTGTACACCGGCAGTTCGATAGCTTTGCCGGACTTCAGCGTCTGCAAATGCTGGAAAAGCAGGTTGTGGTCCATTGCGCTGGGGTGATCGTAGTTGGTTTTAACACGCTCTTCCATCGACAGATGGCTTTGATCTTTGTAGTAACTGTCTTCTGGAATGACACCAATGTGTTCATCGCCGACTTGCTCGCGCAGTTCACGATATAACGTGCTGGCAATGAGGCTTTTCCCTGAAGCCGATGCGCCGGCTATCCCGATGATGACGCATTGATGAGACTGATCGGTCATATTATTACGGCCTGAATACGAAAAGTGTTGGAAGGACGACGCGGAGGCGTCAAACGCCGCAATTATAGGGACAACCGTCGTTTGATACCAGCCTCTTACCCACCGCAATCGTGAAATTACGCGGTAAACAGCCAACAAAGTGACAAAGGCATGACAGCGCGCCATCGCCAGCCAACAGGGCGAAATGGAATTATTTAATTACGTGATTTGACTACGCAATTTCTGACACTCTGTAGGTAAATTCTGACAACCGAGCATAGGAATTGTAAATTGTTTGTACTAGCATAAACCGATTCTTTATTTATATGCATCCGGGTATGGCTCCTGGCGGCAGCGTCCAGGTGGATTTGCGGTAATGATTATAAAAAACAGACAAACAGAAGCCGCCTTCCATCTACCGATTCTGCTGGCTGGCTTGGGGTTACTCAGCTTTGTTTTCACCCTCTACTCCCTGGAGCTGACGCTAAAGGGCACCGAGCTGGTGCCTATCTGGTTTACCACCTCGGTAATGATGGCGGCGTTTTTCCGTTCTCCTCTCCGTCAATGGCCGTTGATTGCCGCCGCCTGTGCGCTGGGCAGCATGGCAGCCAGTGCCGCCGTTTTTCCCTTTACCGGGCTGAATTTCTCGTTAACGGCGATAAACCTGATTGAAGCGCTGCTAGGCGCCCTGCTGTTACGCCGCTTCTTGCCGCGAAAAAATCCCTTACAAAACCTCAATAACTGGGCAAGACTTGCCTTGTGCAGTGCGGCAATTCCTCCGCTGGCAGGCGGCCTGCTAGTGACGCTATTGCCGATACCGGTTGACTCCTCGGCGCTGAAAACCTTCTTTATATGGGTGCTTTCTGAATCCATCGGGGCGCTGGCGCTGATGCCGGCCGGACTGCTGTTTAAACCTTATTATTTGCTCCGTCACCGCAAAGCAGCCCTGCTGTTTGAAACCGTGGCAACCTTCGCCGTCACGCTGGCGCTCAGCTATTTTTCATTAATTTATCTGCCGTGGCCGTTCACTTTTATCATTGTCATTCTGATGTGGAGCGCCATCCGGCTGCCGCGTCTGGAAGCCTTTATTATTTTCCTTGCCACGCTGATGATGGTTTCCGCGATGATAGCCATCGGCAAACTCTCGATGTCAACGCCCCACCCGCGCGTGCTGGAATATGCGCCGTGGCTGCCATTCCTGCTGATTTTGCTGCCGGCAAACGTCATCACAATGGTGATGTACTCCTCCCGCAAAGAGCGCAAACACATCACCGAAAGCGAAACGCGTTTTCGTAACGCCATGGAATACTCGGCTATTGGCATGGCGCTGGTCTCCACCGAAGGCAAATGGCTGCAGGTCAATAAGTCATTATGTAAGTTCCTCGGCTATTCCAGCGAAGAGTTGAGCTGCCTCACCTTCCAGCAAATTACCTGGCCGGAAGATTTGAATCTCGATCTTCAGCAGCTGAGCAAGCTCGAGGCCGGGCACATCAATAGCTATTCAATGGAAAAGCGCTATTACACCAGCGCGGGCAATGTCGTGTGGGCCATGCTCACGGCGTCCGTTGTGCGCCATACCGACGGCACGCCTCTCTACTACATCGCCCAGATTGAAGACATCAATGACCTGAAGCATACCGAATGGATCAACAAGCGGCTGATGGAGCGCATTACGCTTGCCAATGAAGCTGGCGGCATCGGTATCTGGGAGTGGGATCTGACTAACGATGTCATCAGCTGGGACAAGCGGATGTTTGAGCTTTACGACGTGCCGCCGCATACCAAACCTACCTACCAACTCTGGCTGGACAGGCTGGTAAAAGAAGATCTTGTTCACTCGGAAGCGGTCATTCGCGAATCATTAAAAAACCGCGTGCCATTTAAGCTTGAGTTTCGAATCCATGTGAAAGATGGCATCCGCCATATTCGCTCCCTGGCCAACCGCGTATTGAATAAGAACGGCGACGTGGAGCGGCTGCTAGGCATCAATATGGACATGACCGAAGTTAAGCAGCTCAACGAAGCGCTGTACCAGGAAAAAGAGCGGCTGCACATCACGCTGGACTCTATCGGCGAAGCGGTGATTTGTACCGATGTCGACATGAATGTCACCTTTATGAACCCGGTAGCTGAGAAACTCAGCGGCTGGGCGCAGGAAGCGGCCATCGGCCAGCACATTCTGGCGATCCTGCGCATCACCTTCGGCGACAACGGCCCGGTGATGGAAAATATACACAGCGGTGATTTTTCCCGGAGCGCTATAGAGCAGGATGTCGTGCTGCATTGCCGCAACGGCGGCAGCTACGACATCCACTACACCATTACGCCGCTGACCACGCTGGACGGTCAAAGCATTGGCTCCGTGCTGGTCATCCAGGATGTGACTGAGTCCCGGAAAATGCTCAAGCAGCTGAGCTATAGCGCCTCGCACGATAGTCTGACGCACCTGGCTAACCGGGTAAGTTTTGAAAATCACCTGAAGCGTTTACTGCAGGGCGCGATTGAACACCGCCAGCGCCACGCCCTGGTGTTCATCGATCTCGACCGCTTTAAAGCCGTAAACGACTCCGCGGGTCATGCCGCAGGTGATGCTTTGCTAAGGGAACTCGCGGCCATGATGCTAAGTATGCTGCGCACCGGAGATTTCCTTGCCCGCCTGGGCGGCGACGAGTTTGGTTTGCTGCTGCCGGATTGTTCCACTGAAAACGCACGCTATATTTCTGAGCGCATCATTCGCAGCATCAACGACTACCACTTTATGTGGGATGGCCGCCTGCACCGCATCGGCGCCAGCGCCGGGATCACCCACATTGACGGCGATAATGCTATCGCCTCTGAAGTGCTCTCCCAGGCCGATATTGCCTGCTACGCCTCGAAGAACAACGGTCGCGGCCAGGTTACTGTTTATGAGCCGCACCGCCACTACATGGAGCAAGGGCGAGACACCATGCCGCTCGACGAGCAGTGGCAGGTGATCAAAGACAATCCCATTCTGATGATAGCGATGGCGATTGCGCCGCCGCGCATCCCGGAATCCTCCTGTTTCTATCTCCTGACCCTGCGCTTCTGGGGCAATGAAGGGGACGTTATCAACGAACCCGCATTCCGGGCGGGCCTCGCCGACCCGGCACTTCATCATGCGCTGGATCGCCGCGTGTTTAGCGAATTTTTTGACAAGTATGCTGCACAGGTCGCAAGGAAAGGTTTTGGCGTCGCGCTGCCCGTTTCCGGTGCGGGTTTGGTCAGCGATAGCTTTGTCAATGCGCTGCTGGAACAGCTTTCCACAAGCAAAATGCCGGCCCGTCTGCTGCACCTGACGATTCAAAGCAGCGACTTGCTCACCGAACCTCAGCGCGCTTATGCCAGCCTGAAACGGCTGCGTAAAGCCGGTTGTCGCATGGTGCTTAGCCACGTTGGGCGCGATCTGGAGCTGTTTAATACCCTGAGCCATCATTTGTTCGACTACGTGATGTTAGATCCCGATCTGATCCTTAACGTGCACTGTAATCTGATGGACGAAATGATGGTGACGATTGTGCACGGTCATGCCCAACGTATGACGCTGCAAACGATCGCCGGCCCGGCAGATATGCCTCTGGTGATGGATACGCTGTCGGGCATTGGCATCGATTTAATCTATGGGGAAACTATCGCCCAGCCACAGCCGCTGGAGTTGCTGCTGGCTAATAGTTATTTTGGCATTAACTGACCGGCGCCACCCCAATAAAAAAACCCCTGTCCGGCTGACCGATTCAGGGGTTTTTATTTAGCGTCTGCCAGCCAGAACTGGCTTAGTCACCGCTGAGTTCAACTCGTGGCCTTAATTGGGCATATTGCAGGAAGCATTTTTCCATACGATATCGCAAATATCATCGCTAGGATTAAAGCCTGTAGGCGCCTTGAGCAAAATGGAACGAATGGTATCCATGTCATAGCGTCCACAGGCGTCATTCATGTCGGTGAGATAAACGTTAAGCTCCTCCCA
Organism: Enterobacter sp. Cy-643; assembly: GCF_011752815.1. Lineage (GTDB taxonomy): Bacteria > Pseudomonadota > Gammaproteobacteria > Enterobacterales > Enterobacteriaceae > Cedecea. Next base: position 622,779 of record NZ_VWWV01000001.1, on the reverse strand, counting down.
TGAAAGCTTCACTTCACTGGCGGCCATGATTCGTGGGTGCTGCGTGGTCATCACATTGTCACCAATGAGGAGTTCCTCAAAGAGCTTCTCACCCGGTCTCAATCCGGTGGTTTTAATCTCAATGTCACCCTCCGGATTCGAATCATCACGTAAGGTAAAGCCACTTAAAGAAACCATTCGCTCTGCCAGATCGATGATTTTTACCGGATCGCCCATATCGAGGACAAAAACGTCTCCGCCGTTACCCATAGCACCAGCCTGTATAACCAGCTGCGCGGCCTCTGGAATCGTCATGAAGTAGCGAATAATGTCCGGGTGTGTCAACGTAATTGGCCCCCCTTTAGCTATCTGCTTTTCAAAGAGTGGCACAACAGAACCTGAAGACCCCAGCACATTACCAAATCTCACCATGCTAAAGCAGGTACCTGACTGCTGTACCGCCAATGCCTGCAGCACGAGCTCCGCCATGCGTTTTGTTGCCCCCATAGTGTTGGTCGGGCGAACGGCTTTATCCGTAGAGATCAATACAAATTTCGGGACACCGCAGCGGATTGCTGCCTGCGCACAGGCCAGCGTACCAAAGACGTTATTTCTGACGCCATCGGCAACGTTATACTCAACTAACGGTACGTGTTTATAAGCCGCGGCGTGGTAGATAGTTTCGATACCGAAACTCCCGATAACCCGCTCCAGATGATCCTGGTTTTGCACATTACCCAGCACAGGATAAAGTTTGATCGTCAATCCCTTGCTCTTGATCATCTCAGATAATTCGCGTTCGATAGCGTAAAGCGAAAACTCAGAGATCTCATAGAGAACTAACGCTTTTGGCCCGTTCAGGATAATCTGGCGACAAAGTTCTGAGCCGATGGATCCTCCCGCCCCTGTCACCATGACCGACTTATCATGGATATTCCGGGCAATTAACTCAGGTACAGGCGCCACGGGGTCACGTCCTAACAGGTCGGTAATAGAGACTTTTTTCAGCGTAGCAATGCTGGCTTTCCCTTCCACTAGATCAACCATCCCGGGAATAGAAAGTACCTCACAGGGGAGACCTTCCAGCTTTTTCATCACTTCGCTTTTACGGGAGCGGCTCAAGCTTGGCATGGCCAACAAGATTTTTTTGACCTCGTACTTCTCGACTAACCAGGCCAGCTTTTCAGGCGAGTAAACCGTCACACCATGCATAACGGTTTTTTGTAGACGTGGGTTATCGTCAACAAAAGCAACCGGGTAATACTCAGACGCCTGGCTTAAGGCAGGCAGTAACTGACGACCTGATGCACCTGCGCCGTAGATAATGACCTTGGTTCCCAGTTTTAATCCATGGTTGACCAGCATTCTTAACGCCAGCCTGGAGCCTGTAACCAACAGTAAACCAAAGGAAAAATAGATAAATGGGATGGTGCGAGGCAAATAAATATTTGTATAAAACGCGGTCACAATAAGCAGGATGGACGACGCCACCATACCCATCGCAACCGAAACAAAAACTTTAGCCGTAATATATCGAATAACCGCACGATAGAGGCCAAGTCTGACAAAGAAGCCTAACGTAACCAGAATAATCGACAGAATCAGTAACCAGTGCGGCCCACTTGTCAGAGGTGTCAGGGCATCAATACGCACCCAGAAAGAGAACCAGAAAGCACACAACAGCAGCACAACATCAATTGCCAGCGTAATAATTCTTTTTATCGGTCTTGGTAAAGCAAGCAGAAACGTAAGCATATTTTCAATAGAACAGGACACCTGTCCACCAACCTGTTGTTATAGAGTGAAAATTTTTACTGAGCACCCTCTGGTACAACTAAATATATATCAGTGATGCCCGTAACCCTGCTTTATGGCTGTTAGCCCTTATCCTTTACGCCAGCTCCGCAGCGCCACGCGATAATCACAACCGGAGCCCAGGCTATCGCTAATCCTACCACTCCCGTAATGACACCCGCTGCAATCAACATGGCAAAAGGGGTTAGCCAGATAAGATTGATGCACAGTGCACCAAGAGTGACGGGCTTATGGCTACCATATTTTCTTGCAAGTATCTGGTAGCCATGGCTTGCGTGAGCTTCGTAGACCTTTTTGCCCGCCAGCAAACGGCGCAGTAACGTTAAGGTAGCATCTACGATAAAAACGCCAAGTAAACACATCTCGGCAAGGAAGAGTTTGCTGTCAAGCAGGCCAATATGAAGAGCCAGCAAGCCGATGGTTATTCCCAGAAAGCCACTTCCGGCATCGCCCATGAAAATTTTTGCGTTCGGGAAATTCCAGAAGATAAAACCGAGTGCGGCAGCCCCCAGCAGCAAAACGCTAAGCGATGCGTCTGAACCCAAAGCGTCAGGCACAGCAATCCAGACAATCAGCAGAGATGAAAGGGAAAAAACAATCGCCTCCATGCTCGCCAGCCCATTAATGCCATCCATAAAGTTATAAAGATTCAGCATCCATACCAGATAGACTAATCCGAAAACCATCCCAATCCATCCGGCTGAGAAGGTGTAGCCGAAAAGCTCGATCGCAGGAAAGTTTCCCAGGAAGAAAAGCCCTGCGGCGGCGGCCAGGAAGTGCATCAGTAATCGCCAGCGAGCCGCAATGTGCCCATGGTCGTCAAGAAAACCGACCACCGCGGTAATTCCGCCGGCAACAATCAACGACAACATCGTCGGGTATGAAATGAGCTGAAGGAGGGACAGCGTAATCAACCCAACCATAAGACTGATAACAATGGCCACACCGCCACCACGAGGCGTCGGTACAGAGTGAGAGCTGCGTTGATTCGGTATATCAATAACGTTGTTTTTTAACGCATAAGCTCGCAGGCACCAGGTCAGAATAAATGAGAGAATAAAAACGACTACGGCCACAATTAATGCCTGCATTACTGAGCGTCCTTTGAATAATATTTTGCTGTTTTTTCCATCGTTTCGGAAAGCGTCACGGGTTGCTGCCAACCCAACAGCTCGGAGGCGTAGGAGGCATCAATATCCAGTGAGCCATAGAGCTGCTCATAAATGCTTTGCTTTCCTGTTAGCATCAGTAAAACCTTCAATATAGCTGCTGGAAACCAAAAGACACGAGGAGATTTGTTCATTCCACTCGCGAAGGATCGAACAATATCTTCCGTGGTGGGTTTATCTTTATCGGCGAGAACAAAAAGCTGATTTTTTGAACGAGGATCGTTCAGGCAAGTGGCAATAAAGCTGACAACGTTTTCCAGAGAAACCATGCTTCGCTTGTTTTTTATTCCTTTGAAGGGAAGTGGCAGCCCGCTGGCAACCAGTTTTAACAAACGCCGAATATTTCCTGGTGCATTTTCGCCACAGATAAGCGCCGGACGAATCACCGTAATCGCCATTGGGCCTGAAGAAAATGCTTCGTTCAGCTTTTGCTCAGCTTCAAATTTAGATATCGCATAATCTGAAACAGGCTTAGGTATTGATTTTTCGGTAAATGGCGTATGAGTAGTGGCATTGCCATTTACGCCAATAGAACTGATGAAAATAAAATGGTTGACCCCTGCATTCAACGCGTCGTGAGCAAGCTTTAAGGTTGCATCACAGTTAACCTGCCGAAAAGCAGAGAGTTTATCTGCAGCTGAATCGTTTAAGATATGAGCCCGACCGGCCGTATGCACGACAGCATCACACCCTTCAAGCACCGAGGACCAGTCCGTTGTTGCCGAAATATCGCCGATATCAACCAGTCCGGCAGTATTCTGCGAGCCACGACGCGTTGTGCCGACGACTTCATACCCCAATTCCCTGAGCGTTTTAACTAAACGACTCCCCACGAAACCCGTGGCCCCTGTAACCAGAATTCTCACATTCGACCCTTATAATCCGTTCATCTGAATTAAAAATGAAACTCATTCAGTAATATTAATTTAAATATAAAATTCAGACACCACTTTTATATCGGGATTTTCTTACTAATAAAGGGCGGTTACAAGTTCAAATATCGTAGCATATAATCCGGTGAGTCAGTCTGGCGTCCAGCCATCGCTATACCAGATGTGTAGCAGCGCGTAGGAGCGCCACGGCTGCCAGCGCTCGGCGTAGCGGCGGATCTGTGCAGGTGTCATATCAGGAAAACGCTGTTTAATCAGGTAATCATCCGGCAGGAAAACATCGCTGGCCTGCCAGCCGCGCAGGGCGAAATAGTTGGCGGTCCAGCGCCCGATACCCGGTAATGCTATCAGGGTTTTTATTCCCTGCGCCAAATCATCGGGTAGCTGCAGCGGAAACTGTCCTTTCACGACCTCTCCGGCAAGATGCACGATAGCCTCTGCACGCTTAAGCGACATGCCCAAAGATTTCAGCTGTTGAATATCGCAGTTTGCCAGCGTCCCGGCATCCGGAAACAGATACCAGCCATCGTTATCTGCAAGCGTCTTCCCGTAAGTCTTTACTACTTTGCTGGTCAATTTTGCCGCCATCGTCACGCTGACCAGTTGCCCAAGAATGGCCCGAATGGCCTGTTCGAACGGATCCATACAACCCGGCAGACGCAGGCCGGGCCGGGCTGCCGCCAGCGCGCCCAGGCTGCTTAATACCTGCTGCGGATCCTTGTCCAAATCCAGTAAGTTCTTCACGCGCTGTAAAACGTCGCCTGCCACAGGCTGCAGGCCATCGCTTAGCGTCACATTGAGGCAAAGATTTTTCTCGTCTGGTTCAAGCGTCACCAGCCCGGCATATTCTCCCAGCGCGAAGCTGCGCTGATAGCGACTGGCGGTAACAACTTCCACGCCCTCCACGGCACGTCCCCGTAAAAAGCCGAGGATCCAGGACCAGTCATAGGGCGGTTGATAGCTAAGGGTGTACATAAATAATCCTGAAGAGAATGAGGGCATTAGGCAGACAACACTGCTTATTTAGCATACCGCCAAATGTGGATTTCTGCCTTGCTTTCATATTCAGTTGCCCACGGACCGGCATTCCGCTAAAGTCGCCCCCCTTCTCACTGGCATGGGGATAATCAACGAAAATGAAAATCGGTTTTGACTACGGGACGGCGAACTGCTCGGTCGCCATTATGCGCGACGGAAAACCACAGCTGCTGGAGATGGAGAACGGCTCATCGCTGCTGCCTTCTATGCTCTGTGCACCGACGCGTGAAGCGGTGAGCGAATGGCTCTTCCGTCACCACGAAGTTCCGGCGACGGGAAGTGAGACTCAGGCGCTGCTGCGCCGCGCGGTGAGCTACAACCGCGAAGAAGACATTGACGTGCTGCCCGGCAGCGTAAAGTTCGGCTTAAGTTCGCTCAGCCAGTACATGGAAGACCCGGAAGAGGTGTACTTCGTCAAATCACCGAAATCCTTCCTCGGCGCCACCGGCCTGAAACCTCAGCAGGTTGCGCTGTTTGAAGATCTGGTCTGCGCGATGATGCTGCACATTCGCAAACAGGCGGAGAACCAGCTGGACGGCACTATCGACCAGGCCGTGATTGGCCGGCCAATTAACTTCCAGGGTCTGGGCGGGGAAGAGGCTAACCGGCAGGCTCAGGGGATTCTGGAACGCGCCGCGCAGCGCGCTGGCTTTCGCGACGTGGTGTTTCAGTTTGAACCCGTAGCCGCGGGGCTGGATTTTGAAGCCACGCTGCAGGAAGAAAAACAGGTGCTGGTGGTCGACATTGGCGGCGGCACCACCGACTGCTCGGTGCTGCTGATGGGACCTGACTGGCACCAGCGTCGCGACCGTGAACAAAGCCTGCTCGGCCACAGCGGCTGCCGCGTGGGCGGTAACGATCTGGATATTATGCTGGCATTTAAACAGCTGGCTCCGCTGCTTGGCATGGGCGGCCAGACGGAAAAAGGTATCGCGCTGCCGGTATTACCCTGGTGGAACGCCGTCGCGATTAACGATGTTCCGGCACAAAATGACTTCTACAGCGCGGCGAACGGCCGTTCGCTCAACGAACTGGTACGGGACGCGCGCGAACCGGAAAAGGTGGCGTATCTGCAAAAAGTCTGGCGTCAGCGCCTGAGCTATCGCCTTGTCAGGGCGGCAGAAGAGAGCAAAATTGCGCTGTCCAACAGCCAGCAGGTTTCAGCTTTGCTGCCGTTTATAGCCAAAGACGTCGGCTGCGATATCAGCCAGGAAGCGCTGGAAACCGCTATCAGCCAGCCGCTGCAGCGCATTATGGAGCAAGTCACGCTGGCGATGGACAACAGCGAAGCGAAGCCTGAGGTTATCTACCTGACCGGCGGCAGCGCGCGTTCCCCGCTGCTGCGTCACGCACTCGCCCAGCAGCTGCCTGATATTCCGATTGCCGGAGGCGATGACTTTGGCTCGGTGACCCAGGGGCTGGCCCGCTGGTCAGACGTGGTGTTCAGATAACCGCGTTAAAGTATCACTAAACAAACCGCAGGCCTCCTGCGGTTTTTTTATATCTGAAAGCGCCTCTCCTTTTCGGGAAATTCCAGATGCAGAGAAAGTTTGCCGCCCAGCGCCTCAACATAGCGCTTCAGCGTAAGCACTTTGAGATCGTTACCTCGTTGCTCTATCGCGGCGATTGCTGGCTGGGAAACCCCCATTTTTTGCGCCACTTGTTTTTGAGATAGCCCCTGCTCTTCACGCACCAGCTGCAATCCCGTTTCCAGAATTAAGACTTCGGTCATTGCACGGATCTCGGCCTGCTCATCCGGCGAGAACTCTGCCATCACTTCAGTTAAGGTTTTCATTTTCATTCTCCAGTTCCGCCAGGTGATGTGCAAATTGCGTGTCGGCCACTTTTATCTGTGCCTGATAAAAACGCTTATCGTTCGATTTGTCTCCACCACACAGCACAACGGCTCTGCGATGCGGGTCAAATCAAAAAAGATCCGATAAGGGTTGCCGCGCCATAGCAAACGTAATGCCTTCATATTGGGATAGCGAGATCCCTTTACCGTGTCGGCCTGCGGGCGGCTTAAGGCAGGCCCCCAGAACTCAATATTGCCGAATGCCGCCACAAGCCGTTTGCGGAGCTCTTCAGGCTGAGCCTGATACTAAAAGTAGAAATAGTCGGTAAATATCACGTTCCATGTCATTACTCACCTCATAAACTATAGGTTATATTAAAAATATAAACCACAGTTTATTTTCCATTTCGTGATATGACTACTTTTGGGGCTGAAACTTGCGTAATACCTCGGAAAACGTTGTGCGAAAAAACAGTTTTATTTGGCCACGAAAACATCACTTACTTACTATATGTTGCTAATCTGACAGTACTTCATATTTCCTCCATCATTGCGGGGCTATCCGTTACTAAACTAGTAACATTACGCCTAAAATCGTTTCAGGAAGAGAACACGTCATCTATGAAAGGCACACAGACTTCCCGTTGGTTGTGGATTACAGCCTTTATTCTCGTGGTGATAGCCGCCGTCTGGTTCTGGCGCAGCCATAATGCATCTTCGGGGACTCAGCCCCAGGCTAAAACAGGCCAGACATCAGCCCAGGGCGGCCGACGCGGAATGCGTGGCGGGGCGCTGGCTCCGGTTCAGGCTGCAACGGCAACCAGTGAAGCCGTGCCGCATTACCTAACCGGCCTTGGCACGATCGTCGCGGCCAATACCGTGACGGTGCGTAGCCGCGTTGACGGGCAGCTTCTGGCCATTCATTTCCAGGAAGGCCAGCAGGTGAAAGCCGGTGATTTGCTGGCAGAAATTGACCCAAGCCAGTTTAAAGTCGCGCTGGCTCAGGCCCAGGGGCAGTTGGCTAAGGATCAGGCCACCCTGGCAAACGCTCGCCGCGACCTGGCCCGCTACCAACAGCTGGTAAAAACTAATTTAGTCTCCCGCCAGGATCTCGATACTCAGCTGTCGCTTGTGGAATCCACGCTCGGCACGGTTAAAGCCGATGAAGCAGCCGTGGCCAGCGCTCAGCTGCAGCTTAACTGGAGCCGCGTCACCGCCCCTATCGACGGCCGGGTTGGCCTGAAACAGGTTGATATTGGCAACCAGATTTCCACCGGCGACACCAACGGTATTGTCGTCCTGACGCAAACGCACCCGATTGACCTGGTGTTCACCCTGCCGGAAAACGACATCGCGACGGTGATTAAAGCGCAGAAAGCCGGTGAAACGCTGAGCGTTGAAGCCTGGGACCGCACCAACAGCGTAAAACTCAGCGGCGGTAAACTGCTGAGCCTTGATAACCAAATCGATACCACCACCGGCACCATCAAGCTGAAAGCCCGCTTTGATAATCTGGATGACGCGCTGTTCCCAAATCAGTTTGTGAACGCCCGTATGCTGGTGGACACCCAGCAAAATGCCGTGGTGATCCCAGCCGGTGCATTGCAAATGGGCAACGAAGGCCACTTCGTTTGGGTACTGAACGGCGATAACAAAGTCAGTAAACATCTGGTCACGCCGGGGATTCAGGACAGCCAGAAAGTCGTGATTGCCGCCGGCGTTTCCGCAGGCGATCGCGTGGTGACCGATGGCATTGACCGCCTGACGGAAGGCGCACAGGTTGAGGTTGTCGAACCGCACAGCGCGGCCGACGATAACGCGAAACCTGCCGCTCAGGCGAAACCCGGCCACAAACACAACGGAGCACGCTCCTGATGCAGGTGTTACCTCCTGGCTCCACGGGCGGCCCTTCCCGCCTGTTTATTCTCCGTCCGGTTGCCACCACGCTATTGATGGTGGCAATTCTGCTGGCGGGGATTATTGGCTATCGTTTTCTCCCGGTATCAGCACTACCGGAGGTGGACTACCCTACCATTCAGGTGGTCACGCTCTATCCCGGCGCCAGCCCGGATGTGATTACCTCGGCCATCACTGCCCCGCTCGAACGCCAGTTTGGGCAGATGTCTGGCCTGAAACAAATGTCCTCGCAAAGCGCCGGGGGGGCGTCGGTTATCACCCTTCAGTTTCAGCTGACGCTGGCGCTTGACGTTGCCGAACAGGAAGTGCAGGCGGCCATCAACGCCGCGACCAACCTCCTGCCCACCGACCTGCCAAACCCGCCGGTTTACAGCAAGGTCAACCCGGCGGATCCGCCTATCATGACGCTTGCGGTGACCTCAACCGCCCTGCCGATGACGCAGGTGGAAGATATGGTGGAAACCCGCGTAGCCCAGAAAATCTCCCAGGTTTCTGGCGTGGGCCTGGTCACGCTGGCGGGCGGCCAGCGCCCCGCCGTTCGCGTTAAATTGAACGCGCCGGCGATTGCCGCACTCGGCCTGACTAGCGAAACCATTCGTACCGCCATCACCAACGCCAACGTCAACTCCGCCAAAGGTAGCCTGGATGGCCCTGAACGTGCCGTCACGCTCTCCGCCAACGACCAGATGAAGTCGGCCCAGGAATACCGCGATTTAATCATTGCTTATCAGAACGGTGCGCCAATTCGCCTGGGGGATATCGCTACCGTTGAGCAAGGGGCAGAGAACAGCTGGCTTGGCGCCTGGGCGAACAAGCAGCAGGCCATCGTGATGAACGTCCAGCGCCAGCCTGGGGCCAACATCATTGAGACGGCAGACAGCATCCGCCAGATGCTGCCGACGCTGACCCAAAGCCTGCCGAAGTCGGTCGAAGTGAAACTGCTCAGCGACCGTACCACCAACATTCGCGCCTCCGTGACCGACACCCAGCACGAGCTGATGCTGGCCATTGCTCTGGTGGTGATGATCATTTACCTGTTCCTGCGCAACGTGCCGGCCACCATCATTCCTGCCGTCGCCGTGCCGCTGTCGCTCGTCGGCACATTTGCAGTGATGGTATTCCTTGATTTCTCCATCAATAACCTGACGCTGATGGCGCTGACCATCGCCACTGGGTTCGTGGTAGATGATGCCATCGTGGTGATCGAGAACATTTCTCGCTACATCGAAAAAGGCGAGAAACCGCTTGCCGCCGCGCTAAAAGGTGCCGGAGAAATCGGCTTTACCATTATTTCCCTGACCTTCTCGCTCATTGCGGTGCTCATCCCACTGCTGTTTATGGGCGATATCGTGGGGCGGCTATTCAGGGAGTTTGCGGTCACGCTGGCAATTTCTATTTTAATCTCCGCCGTGGTTTCACTGACGCTGACGCCAATGATGTGCGCCAGAATGCTGAGCCACGAGTCGCTGCGTAAACAGAACCGTTTCTCCCGCGCCAGCGAGAAGATGTTTGATAACATCATTGCCGCCTATGGCCGCCTGCTAAGCAAGGTGCTGAATCATCCGTGGCTAACGCTTAGCGTCGCTTTTGGCACATTAGCGCTCACCATTGTGCTGTGGATATTTATCCCCAAAGGCTTCTTCCCTATTCAGGATAACGGCATCATCCAGGGCACGCTGCAGGCTCCGCAGTCGGTCTCCTTCGCCAGCATGGCTCAGCGCCAGCAGCAGGTGGCCGACGTGATACTGAAAGACCCTGCGGTGGAAAGCCTGACGTCGTTTGTCGGCGTTGACGGCACCAATCCCTCGTTAAACAGCGCCCGCCTGCAAATTAACCTTAAGCCGCTCAGCGACCGTGATGACCGCATCCCGACGGTGATTGACAGATTGCAGCAGAATGTCGCCAGCGTCCCGGGCGTGCAGCTTTATCTGCAGCCGATCCAGGATCTGACCATCGACACCACGGTGAGCCGCACTCAGTACCAGTTCACTCTGCAAGCGACCTCGCTGGACGAACTCAGCACCTGGGTGCCGCAGCTGGAAGACAAGCTTAAAACGCTGCCTCAGCTCGCGGATATCAGCAGTGACTGGCAGGATCAGGGGCTGATGGCCTACGTCAACGTTGACCGCGACAGCGCCAGCCGCCTCGGCATCAACATGTCATCGGTGACCAGCGCCCTGTATAACGCCTTCGGCCAGCGTCTGATTTCAACCATTTACACCCAGGCCAACCAGTATCGCGTGGTACTCGAACATGACACCAGCACCACGCCAGGGCTGAGCGCGCTCGACAACATTCGCCTTACCAGCAGCACCGGCGGCAGCATTCCATTAAGCGCGATTGCAAAGGTGGAGCAGCGCTTTGCCCCGCTGTCGATCAATCACCTCGACCAGTTCCCGTCCACCACGTTCTCCTTTAACGTCCCAGAAGGGAAATCGCTGGGCGACGCGGTGAATGCCATTACCTCGGCGGAAAAAGAGCTGGCGATGCCGTCGGATATCACGACGCAGTTCCAGGGCAGCACTCTCGCCTTCCAGGCCGCGTTGGGCAGTACAATCTGGCTGATTATTGCCTCGGTCGTGGCGATGTATATCGTGCTTGGCGTGCTGTATGAAAGCTTCATTCACCCGATCACCATTCTGTCGACGCTGCCCACGGCGGGCGTTGGCGCGCTGCTTGCGCTGATGCTGGCTGGGGCCGAACTGGACGTTATCGCTATCATCGGCATCATCCTGCTCATTGGTATCGTGAAGAAGAACGCGATCATGATGATCGACTTTGCGCTGGCCGCCGAGCGTGAACAGGGCATGGCCCCTTACGAAGCGATTTACCAGGCCTGTCTGCTGCGTTTCCGTCCGATTCTGATGACCACGCTCGCCGCGCTGCTGGGCGCGCTCCCGCTGATGCTTTCAACCGGCGTTGGCGCAGAGCTTCGGCGCCCGCTGGGTATCGGCATGGTGGGTGGACTGCTGCTCAGCCAGGTGCTGACGCTGTTTACCACGCCGGTGATTTACCTGCTGTTCGACCGGTTGTCGCACTACACGCGTCGTCGCTTCGGCCGACAGCATGAGGAGGCGTAAGTGAAGTTTTTTGCCCTCTTCATTTACCGCCCGGTGGCGACGATTTTATTGACCGTCGCCATTACGCTGTGCGGCGTGCTGGGCTTCCGCCTGCTGCCGGTTGCCCCGCTGCCGCAGGTCGATTTTCCGGTGATCATGGTCAGCGCCTCGCTGCCGGGCGCGTCGCCGGAAACCATGGCGTCGTCCGTGGCCACGCCGCTGGAGCGTTCCCTGAGCCGGATTGCCGGGGTCAACGAAATGACCTCGTCCAGTTCGCTGGGCAGCACCCGCATCATTCTGGAATTTAATTTCGACCGCGACATCAACGGTGCCGCGCGGGACGTGCAGGCGGCGATCAACGCCGCCCAAAGCCTGCTGCCCAGCGGGATGCCTGGGCGGCCAACTTACCGCAAGGCCAACCCGTCCGATGCGCCGATCATGATCCTGACGCTCACCTCCGATACGCTTTCGCAGGGCGAGCTGTATGATTTTGCCTCCACGCAGCTCGCGCAAACCGTCTCGCAAATCGACGGCGTGGGTGATGTAGACGTCGGCGGGAGCTCCCTGCCCGCGGTGCGCGTGGACCTTAATCCTCAGGCACTGTTTAACCAGGGTGTATCGCTGGATGCTGTCCGCACTGCAATCAGCAATGCCAACGTTCGTCGCCCTCTTGGTTCGGTAGAAGACAGCGCGCGTCGCTGGCAAATTCAGACCAACGACGAGCTAAAAAAAGCGGCAAACTATATGCCGCTTATCGTGCATTACAATAACGGTTCGGCTGTGCGGCTTCAGGATGTCGCCAGCGTCACCGACAGCGTGCAGGACGTGCGTAACGCCGGGATGACCAACGCCAAACCTGCCATCCTGCTGATGATTCGCAAGTCGCAGGAAGCAAACATCATCGAAACCGTGGATCGTATTCGCGCCAAAATCCCCGAATTACGAGAAACCATTCCGGCTTCCATCGACCTTCAGGTGGCCCAGGACCGGTCACCGACCATTCGCGCCTCGCTGGCCGAAGTAGAACAATCGCTGGTGATCTCCGTGTCGCTGGTCATTCTGGTGGTATTTCTGTTCCTTCGCTCAGGGCGAGCGACCTTTATTCCGGCGGTGGCCGTGCCGGTGTCGCTGATCGGGACTTTTGCCGCCATGTATTTGTGCGGCTTCAGCCTCAATAACCTGTCGCTAATGGCGCTGACCATCGCCACCGGCTTTGTGGTCGATGACGCCATCGTGGTACTGGAAAATATTTCCCGTCATCTGGAAGCGGGCGTGAAGCCGATGCAGGCGGCGCTTCAGGGCGTGCGGGAAGTGGGCTTTACCGTGCTGTCCATGAGCCTGTCGCTGGTGGCCGTCTTCCTGCCGCTGCTGTTAATGGGCGGACTGCCGGGGCGCTTATTCCGCGAGTTTGCGGTCACGCTTTCGGTCGCTATCGGGATTTCGCTGGTGGTGTCGCTCACGCTCACGCCGATGATGTGTGGCTGGCTGCTGAAAAACCGGCCGCCGGAAAAGAGAAACAAAAACCGTGGATTTGGTCGCCTGCTGATTGCCATGCAGGGCGGCTACGCGCGCTCGCTGAAATGGGTGCTGAACCATACGCGGCTGGTGGGGTTGGTACTTCTCGGTACGATAGCCCTGAGCGTCTGGCTCTACATCGCTATCCCGAAAACCTTCTTCCCGGAGCAGGACACCGGCAGGCTAATGGGCAATATTCAGGCCGATCAGAGCATCTCTTTCCAGGCCATGCGCGGGAAGCTGCAGGACTTTATGAAGATCATCCGTGAAGATCCGGCGGTGGATAACGTCACTGGTTTTACCGGCGGTTCCCGGGTTAACAGCGGCATGATGTTTATCTCACTGAAGCCATTGAGCGAACGCAGTGAAACCGCCCAGCAGGTGATTGACCGGCTGCGCGGCAAGCTCGCAAAAGAACCCGGCGCCAACCTCTACTTAATGGCGGTGCAGGATATTCGCGTTGGTGGCCGTCAGGCGAATGCCAGCTACCAGTACACGCTGCTTTCCGATGAGTTAAGCGCCCTGCGAGAGTGGGAGCCGAAAATCCGTAAAGCGCTGGCGGCGCTGCCGGAACTGGCGGACGTTAACTCCGACCAGCAGGATAACGGCTCGGAGATGGATCTGATTTACGACCGTGAAACCATGTCGCGGCTGGGGATCAGCGTCTCGGATGCCAATAATCTGCTCAACAACGCCTTCGGTCAGCGCCAGATCTCCACCATCTACCAGCCGTTGAACCAGTATAAGGTGGTGATGGAAGTCGACCCGCGCTACACCCAGGACATCAGCTCGCTTAACCAGATGTTTGTGATTAACAGCGAAGGGAAGTCGATCCCCCTCTCCTACTTTGCCAGGTGGCAGCCAGCGAACGCTCCGCTGTCGGTTAACCATCAGGGATTGTCCGCCGCATCAACCATCTCGTTCAACCTGCCTGACGGGGTATCGCTTTCTGAAGCCAGCGACGCCATCGACAGAACCATGACTTCGCTGGGCGTACCGTCCACCGTGCGCGGCAGCTACGCCGGGACGGCACAGGTGTTCCAGCAGACCATGAACTCGCAGGTGATTCTGATTCTGGCGGCCATTGCCACGGTGTATATCGTGCTGGGTATATTGTACGAAAGCTATGTTCACCCGCTGACAATCCTCTCGACGCTGCCCTCTGCGGGCGTCGGGGCGCTGCTGGCGCTGGAACTTTTCAGCGCCCCCTTCAGCCTGATTGCGCTAATCGGTATCATGCTGCTGATAGGTATCGTGAAGAAGAACGCCATCATGATGGTGGACTTCGCGATAGAGGCGCAGCGTAAGGGTGATTTAACGCCGGAAGAGGCAATTTTCCAGGCCTGCCTGCTGCGTTTCCGCCCGATTATGATGACCACGCTGGCCGCGCTGTTTGGCGCGTTACCGCTGGTGCTGACCAGCGGTGATGGTGCAGAACTGCGTCAGCCGCTGGGGATCACCATCGTAGGCGGACTGGTGGTGAGCCAGCTGTTGACGCTTTACACCACGCCGGTGGTTTACCTGTTCTTTGACCGACTGAGATTGCGCTTTAGCCGCAAACCCCGTGAAAGTAAGGCTCTGTCCGTATGACCGATTTGCCCACCGCCGTTCGCTGGCAGTTGTGGATTGTCGCTTTTGGCTTCTTTATGCAGGCGCTGGACACCACGATTGTTAATACCGCCCTTCCCTCAATGGCGCATAGTCTGGGCGTAAGCCCGCTGCACATGCACTCGGTAGTGGTGGCTTACGTGTTAACGGTCGCGGTCATGCTCCCGGCAAGCGGCTGGCTGGCGGACAGAGTGGGCGTTCGCAATATTTTCTTCACGGCGATCGTTCTTTTTACTCTCGGGTCCCTGTTTTGCTCCAACGCCTCAACGCTCAATGAGCTTGTTCTGGCGCGCGTCGTGCAGGGCATTGGCGGCGCCATGATGGTGCCGGTGGGGCGCCTCACGGTAATGAAAATCGTGCCGCGGGCGCAGTATATGGCGGCGATGACCTTCGTGACGATCCCAGGCCAGGTTGGCCCCCTGCTTGGCCCTGCGCTGGGCGGCGTGCTGGTGGAGTACGCGTCATGGCACTGGATTTTCCTGATAAACATTCCGGTCGGCATTGTTGGAGCCATAGCGACCCTGTGGCTGATGCCTAACTACACCATGCAAACCCGTCGCTTTGATATTTCCGGCTTCCTGCTTCTGGCGTTCGGGATGGCGGCGCTGACCATTGCGCTGGACGGGCAAAAGGGCCTGGGTATTTCCAGCGAAACGCTCGGGTTGCTGATCCTCGGGGGGGTTATCGCCATTCTGCTTTATCTCTGGCATGCGCGCGACAACGAAAACGCGCTGTTCAATCTCAATCTGTTCAACACGAAAACCTTTTCGCTTGGCCTGCTGGGCAGTCTGTGCGGACGCATCGGCAGCGGTATGTTGCCGTTTATGACGCCGGTGTTTTTGCAGATTGGGCTCGGATTTTCTCCGCTCCATGCCGGCCTGATGATGGTCCCTATGGTGCTGGGCAGCATGGGCATGAAGCGTATCGTTGTGCAGGTCGTCAACCGCTTCGGCTACCGCAACGTACTGGTCGTCGCCACGCTCGGCCTGGCGCTGATCACGCTGATGTTTATGGGTACGGCCCTGATGGGATGGTTCTGGCTGCTGCCGGTCGTCCTGTTTGTGCAGGGCATGGTCAACTCTATGCGCTTCTCTTCCATGAATACGCTGACGCTAAAAGATCTGCCGGATGACCTCGCCAGCGGCGGCAACAGCATGCTCTCAATGGTCATGCAGCTTTCCATGAGTATTGGCGTGACCGTCGCTGGCCTGCTGCTGGGCATGTTTGGCCACCAGCAACTTCCGGCCGGTGGGGAACAGGCTCACAGTATCTTTATGTACACCTATTTCTGCATGGCGCTGGTCATTGCCCTTCCGGCATTGCTGTTTGCCCGCGTCCCAAATGACCGTTCAGAAAATACGGTAATCAGCCGCCGTAAAAGGAGCGAAACATGAAACTCTGCCGCTCCGGGATCACCGGGAAATTATTCCTCGCCATATTTTCCACCTGTCTGCTGGTGCTGGCCATCATGCACTGGGGCGTGAGATTAAGCTTTGAGCGCGGCTTTATCGACTACATCAAGCGCGGCAATACCCAGCGCATTGAGATGCTGAGTGATGCCCTGGGTGAGCAATATGCGCTTCACGGCAACTGGCGCTTCCTGCGGCACAACGACAGGTTTGTATTTCAGATTTTACGTTCGTTTGAGCGCGACGGTGATGAAGCACACGGCATGCCTCCGCAGGGCTGGCGCACCAAGTTTTGGGTGGTCGATCAAAACTATCAGGTTCTGGTTGGCCCGCGAGAAAAGCTCCCTCCAGACGGGATGCGCAAAGCGATTAACGTCAATGGTCAGGACGTTGGCTGGGTGATTGCCTCCCCCATTGAGCGACTGACCCGCAATACCGACATTAACTTTGACCGCCAGCAGCGGCGCACGAGTTGGATAATCGTTGCCCTGTCCAGTTTGCTGGCGGCGGCGGCCACCTTCCTGCTCGCCCGTGGCCTTTTGGCCCCGGTGAAACGCCTGGTTGATGGTACCCACAAGCTGGCCGCCGGCGATTTCTCCACCCGGGTCGCGGTTGGCAGCCAGGATGAACTGGGGCGACTGGCACAGGACTTTAACCAGCTCGCCAGCACTCTGGAAAAAAATCACAAGATGCGCCGGGCTTACATGGCGGATATCTCTCACGAGCTGCGGACCCCGCTTGCCGTCTTGCGCGGCGAACTGGAGGCCATTCAGGACGGCGTGCGCCAGTTTACGCCGGAGTCCGTCACCTCACTGCAGATGGAAGTCGCCACCCTGACCAAGCTCGTTGACGACCTGCACCAGCTTTCCATGTCCGATGAAGGGGCGCTGGCCTACCAGAAAAAATCGCTGGATATCATCGCGCTGCTGGAGGTGGTTGCCGGGGCATTTCGTTCCCGCTTCGACTCCCGGGGGCTGGCGATACGCCTGGCGCTACCGGAATCCGCTATCATTTTTGGGGACGGAGACCGCCTGATGCAGCTGTTCAATAACCTGTTGGAAAACAGCCTCCGCTATACCGACAGCGGCGGACAGCTGGTGATTAGCGGTAAAATCGTGAATCAGCAGTTTGTAATGAGCTTTGACGACAGCGAGCCCGGCGTCTCGGACGAGCAGCTAGGCCAGCTGTTTGACCGTTTTTACCGTGCGGAAGGATCCCGCAACCGCGCCAGCGGCGGCTCAGGACTTGGCCTGTCTATCTGCCAGAATATTGTGACCGCCCATGGAGGAACGCTAACCGCCTCCCATTCACGCCTTGGCGGCGTTAGTATTACCGTTGAACTTCCTCTGGAAACAGAAACGTCGAGGACACTATGACCGAGCTACCGATTGACGACAGTACGCCCCGTATTTTGATCGTAGAAGATGAACCTAAGCTTGGGCAGTTGCTCATCGACTATCTCCGCGCGGCAAGCTATGCGCCGACTCTCCTGAACCACGGCGATCTGGTGCTGCCGTACGTTCGCCACACGCCGCCGGATCTCATTCTGCTGGATTTGATGCTCCCCGGTACAGACGGCCTGACGCTGTGCAAAGAGATTCGACGTTTCTCCGAAGTGCCCATCGTGATGGTGACCGCGAAAATAGAGGAGATTGACCGCCTGCTGGGGCTGGAAATTGGCGCCGACGACTATATTTGCAAGCCCTACAGTCCGCGCGAGGTCGTCGCCCGCGTGAAAACTATCCTCCGCCGCTGCAAACGCCAGCTGGCCATTTCTGCCGGTTCGGAAGAAAGCCCGCTGGTGATTGATGAAGGCCGCTTCCAGGCCAGCTGGCGCGGTAAACTGCTGGATCTGACCCCCGCAGAGTTCCGTCTGCTAAAAACCCTTTCCCACGAACCGGGCAAGGTGTTCTCACGCGAAATGCTGCTGAATCATCTGTATGACGATTACCGCGTAGTCACCGACCGCACCATCGACAGCCACATTAAAAACCTGCGGCGTAAACTTGAATCGCTGGATATCGATCAGTCGTTTATTCGCGCCGTGTACGGCGTTGGCTACCGCTGGGAGGCGGACGCCGGGCGGGTGATTTAACTCGCCTTCGGGACGACTACTTTTAGTAGACTGCTCAGATAACTAAAAAAACTCTACGATAGAACGTAGGCCGGTCAACGTTGACCGGCGCCTTCCCGTCAAGGAGACCATCGTGGAAAAATATGTTTTCTATAGCAGAGACATTGCCTTCAATATCTACCCGAAGGCATCTCTTGGCGAGGAAGAGAAAAAACAGTTGACCGCTGATGGATTTAAAAAAATTGGCTTTGAGATATCGGCGACGGATGAAGTCGCCGCGCTCGACAAGTTTATCGCGCATTTCAAAGAAAATACCGACGCGCTGAAAGAGTACGCGGAGAATATTGCCTTCGCGTCGCTCCTGTTTGTCGGTATCCCGCTCATCGCCTGAATTCGCAAGACGGTTTACTCCCCAGCCTCACGGCGCTACAATTCCCGCCCTTAAATTGTGGTAATCCACTCGACTTTAGCCGCTTCACCAGGTGGAGCGGTTCTGACCTGTTATCAGACCGAGAACTTCATGTTTAAACCGGAACTCCTCTCCCCGGCGGGAACGCTGAAAAACATGCGTTACGCTTTCGCCTACGGCGCAGACGCCGTCTACGCGGGCCAGCCTCGCTACTCGCTGCGCGTGCGCAATAACGAATTCAACCACGAAAACCTCCAGCTCGGGATCAACGAAGCCCACGCGCTGGGTAAAAAATTCTACGTGGTAGTGAACATTGCCCCGCATAACGCCAAGCTGAAAACCTTTATTCGCGATCTTAAGCCGGTTATCGACATGGGCCCGGATGCGCTGATTATGTCCGATCCAGGGCTTATCATGATGGTGCGCGAGGCGTTCCCGGAGATGGATATTCATCTCTCGGTGCAGGCTAACGCCGTTAACTGGGCGACGGTGAAGTTCTGGAAGCAAATGGGGCTGACGCGCGTCATCCTTTCCCGCGAGCTTTCGCTGGAAGAAATCGCCGAAATCCGCGAACAGGTACCTGAAATGGAGCTGGAGATATTCGTCCACGGCGCGCTGTGCATGGCGTACTCGGGCCGCTGTCTGCTTTCCGGCTATATCAACAAACGCGATCCTAACCAGGGGACCTGCACCAACGCCTGCCGCTGGGAATATAAGGTTCAGGAAGGCAAAGAAGACGACATCGGCAATATCGTCCACGTGCACGAGCCGATTCCGGTACAAAACGTTGAGCCTACGCTGGGCGTCGGTGCGCCAACGGACAAAGTGTTTATGGTGGAAGAAGCCAAACGTCCGGGCGAGTACATGACCGCTTTTGAAGACGAGCACGGCACCTACATCATGAACTCAAAAGATCTGCGCGCCATCGAGCACGTGGAGCGCCTGACCAAAATGGGCGTGCATTCGCTGAAAATCGAGGGCCGCACCAAGTCCTACTACTACTGTGCACGCACCGCGCAGGTGTATCGCCGCGCCATTGACGATGCCGCTGCGGGCAAGCCGTTTGATCCTACGCTGCTGCAAACGCTGGAAGGCCTGGCCCACCGCGGCTATACCGAAGGTTTTCTGCGCCGCCATACCCACGACAGCCACCAGAATTACGAGTATGGTCACTCCATTTCCGAGAGCCAGCAATTTGTGGGCGAGTTTACCGGCGAACGCCGTGGTGACCTGGCTGCCGTGGCGGTGAAAAACAAATTCCTGCTGGGCGACAGCCTGGAAATGATGACCCCACAGGGCAACATCACCTTTACGCTGGAAACGCTGGAAAACGGCAAGGCCCAGCCGATAGAGGTGGCCCCGGGCGACGGGCATACCGTATGGATGCCTGTACCTCAGGAGATAGCGCTGGATTATGCTCTGCTAATGCGCAACCTCTCTGGTCAGACAACCCGTAAACCGCACGCAAACTAGTGAATTTGGGTTATTTTTCGCGCTAAGACCATTCTTAGAAACCGATCACATACGGTTACACAAGATAACGTTATTATACGCAAGCTGAAAAACATAACCCATAAATGCTAGCTGTACCAGGAACCACCTCCTTGGCCTGCGCAATCTCCCTTGCGCAGGCTTTCTTTTTTTCGCTGATTCAGCCAGTTCTTACTCCCCCGAACCAACTTTGCTCTACACTTTGATAATGCTCACTTTTCTGAGGTAAGTCATGGAGAGATCCCCGCATTCATTTTTAATTCTGAACGGCAAAGGTGCCGGAAACCCACAGCTGCGCGAGGCCGTGCATACGCTGCGTGAGGAAGGTTACACCCTGCATATCAGGGTGACCTGGGAAAAAGGTGATGCAGAGCGCTACATCCAGGAAGCTCTGACCCAGGGTGCAGAAACCGTGGTTGCAGGCGGTGGGGACGGCACCATCAATGAGATTGCCACCTGCCTCGCGAAACTTTCGCCGGACAGTCGCCCGGCGCTGGGTATTTTACCGTTAGGGACGGCCAATGACTTCGCCACCAGCGTCGGTATTCCGGAAGACTTTGAAAAAGCGCTGCGCCTCGCGCTGTTCGGCAAAGCCGCCAGTATCGACCTGGTGCAGGTCAACGAAGAAGCCTTCTTCATCAACATGGCGACCGGTGGATTTGGCACGCGCATCACCACCGAAACGCCGGAAAAACTCAAAGCGGCGCTCGGCGGCGTCTCTTACTTTATTCATGGGTTAATGCGCATGGATATGCTGAAACCGGATCGCTGCGATATTCGTGGGGAAGGCTTTAGCTGGCAGGGAGACGCGCTGGTGATTGGCATCGGCAACGGTCGCCAGGCCGGCGGCGGGCAACAGCTTTGCCCGGAGGCGCTGATCAACGACGGGCTGCTTGAGCTGCGGATATTCACCAGTGAAGACCTGTTTCCTGCGCTGCTAACGACGCTGACGCGCCCGGATGAAAACCCGAACATTATTGAAGGGAAATCGGCCTGGTTTGAGATTTCAGCCCCGCACGATATTACCTTTAACCTGGACGGGGAACCGCTGAGCGGACGGCATTTTCGCATTGAAGTGCATCCGAATGCGCTGGCCTGTCGTTTACCGCCTAATTGCCCGCTATTGGGGTAAGCCAGCACGAGGCTGTTTGTTTCCCCTTATCCCTTGGGGAGAGGCAGAAAACAGGTGACAGGGAATATGATTTTCTCTCTCCTCCCAAAAGGGAGAGGGAGTAAAAAAGCACTGGGGAATATTTTATCCTCTCTCCCTTCCAGGGAGAGGGTTAGGGTAATAATGCCACAGTATAAAAATTCGCATAAAAAAGCCCTCATAAAAGAGGGCTTTATAACCTTACTCAACAGAGCTTAAGCGATAGTCACTTTCTCATTCAGATAAACATCCTGCACGGCGTTGATCAGCTTCACGCCCTCGGGCATTGATTTCTTGAACGCTTTGCGCCCCAGAATCAGCCCCATACCGCCCGCACGTTTGTTGATCACCGCCGTACGCACCGCATCGGCCAGGTCAGTTTCACCGCCTGCAGCACCACCAGAGTTGATAAGGCCGGCGCGGCCCATGTAGCAATTAGCCAGCTGGTAGCGCACCAGGTCGATAGGGTTTTCGGTGGTCAGCTTGCTGTAAACTTTTTCGTCGGTGTAGCCAAAGTTTACCGCTTTATAGCCGCCATTATTCTCCGCCATTTTCTGCTTCACGATATCGGCCCCGATGGTCGCCGCCAGGTGGTTCGCCTGGCCGGTTAAGTCGGCGCTGACGTGGTAATCCACCCCGTCTTTTTTAAACGCGGAGTTACGCAGATAGGCCCACAGGACGGTGACCAGGCCTAGCTCATGCGCGCGCTCAAAGGCGGCGGAGATCTCTTCTATCTGGCGGCGGGATTCCGGCGAGCCAAAATAAATCGTGGCCCCGACAGCAACGGCGCCCATGTTGAAGGCCTGCTCAACGCTGGCGTACAACGTCTGGTCATAGGTGGTCGGGTAGCTGAGGGTTTCATTGTGATTAAGCTTCACGAGGAACGGAATGCGGTGGGCATAGCGGCGAGACACCGAAGCCAGCACGCCGTAAGTAGAAGCCACGCAGTTACAGCCCGCCTCGATGGCCAGCTCAACGATGTTTTTCGGATCGAAGTAGAGTGGATTTGCAGCGAAAGAAGCCCCCGCCGAGTGTTCAACGCCCTGGTCGACGGGAAGAATAGAAAGGTAGCCGGTGCCGGCCAGACGCCCGGTGTTGTACAGCGTCTGCATGTTTCGCAGCACCGCCGGCGGGCGATTGTTATCCACCATCACCCTGTCAACGTAGTCCGAGCCGGGCAGATAAAGCTGGTCTGCCGGAATAGTCATACAACGATGCTGTAACAAGCCGTCGGCATCTTTGCCAAGCAACTGCGCAATATCAGTCATAATACGCTCCCGTAAAGGCAGCGAGCCCCCTGCCCGCTGCGCATGAAAAATCCTGTTCTGCCGGGTCTAAAAAACCGGCCGCACTAAGCCTGGTACCGACGGCGTGGATTTGCCAGTTCGAGCGCACTTTTGCCTCCTTTCCAGGAGTAAAGCCAGGTGGCCACCCGGCTATTTTTGCAAGGGCGATCATAGAATCGACGCAAAGGTATTTAAAAGGTATTATTCATTGGTATGGTTAAGGCACACCCTACACCTGTCATGAAGGTCCTGAGCATGAAACGTACAACGATTAGCCTTTCGTTCATGATGTTTATGGAATGGTTTATCTGGGGCGCCTGGTTTGTGCCCCTGTGGCTGTTCCTCAACAAAAGTGGTTTTACAGCCGGAGAAATCGGCTGGTCCTACGCCTGCACCGCCATCGCTGCTATTTTGTCTCCTATCCTGGTCGGCTCGCTGACCGACCGCTTCTTCGCCGCGCAAAAAGTGCTGGCGCTGCTGATGTTTGTTGGTGCCGGACTGATGTATCTTGCCGCTCAGCAAACGGAGTTTGTTTATTTCTTCCCGCTGCTGCTGGCTTACTCGCTCACCTATATGCCAACGATTGCGCTGACCAACAGCATCGCGTTTTCCAACGTCGACGACGTGGAGCGTGATTTCCCGCGTATTCGCGTGATGGGTACCATCGGCTGGATTGCCTCCGGGATAGTGTGTGGCTTCCTGCCGCAGATGCTGGGCTTTAGCGATATCTCTCCGACCAACGTGCCGCTGCTGATCACTGCCATTAGCTCGGTTGTGTTAGGCATGTTCGCGTTCTTCCTGCCGAACACCCCGCCGAAAAGCACCGGCAAGCTCAGCCTGAAGGTGATGCTGGGCCTGGATGCCATCGTTCTGCTGAAGGACAAAAATTTCCTGGTCTTCTTCTTCTGTTCCTTCCTGTTCGCGATGCCGCTGGCGTTTTACTACATCTTCGCCAACGGCTACCTGACCGAAGTCGGGATGCACAACGCCACGGGCTGGATGACGCTCGGCCAGTTCTCAGAAATCTTCTTTATGCTGGCGCTGCCGTTCTTCACTAAGCGCTTTGGTATTAAAAAGGTTCTGCTGCTGGGCTTGATCACCGCCGCCATTCGCTACGGCTTCTTTGTGTACGGCGACGCCTCGCACCTGTTCACCTATGGCCTGCTGTTCCTCGGCATTCTGCTGCACGGCGTGAGCTACGACTTCTACTACGTCACCGCCTACATTTACGTAGACAAGAAGTCCCCGGTGTACATGCGTACGGCCGCGCAGGGGCTGATCACCCTTTGCTGCCAGGGCTTCGGCAGCCTGCTGGGCTACAGCCTCGGCGGAAAAATGATGGAAAAAATGTTTGCTTACCCCTCGCCGGTTAACGGCCAGACCTTTAACTGGGCGGGGATGTGGGGCTTTGGCGCAATAATGATTGCCGTCATCGCCGTGCTGTTCATGGTCTTCTTCCGCGAGTCGGACAAAGAGATTGCTGCCATCGCCGTGACCGGCGATGAATCTGAAAAAGTATTAAAGGAAGCGTAACAATGGAAAATCGTATTCTGGGAGCCTTTTACGGCCAGATGTTAGGTGACGCGATGGGAATGCCGTCCGAACTGTGGCCGCGCTCGCGGGTGAAGGCCCACTTCGGCTGGATAGACAAATTCCTGCCGGGCCCGGCAGAAAACAACGCCGCCTGTTATTTTGCCCGCGCTAAGTTTACCGATGACACCTCAATGGCGCTGGCGCTGGCGGACGCCATCATCGAGCACCACGGGGCTATCAACCCGGACGCCATTGGTCGCCATATTCTGGCGTGGGCAGAAGGGTTTGATGCGTTTAATAAAAACGTGCTCGGCCCGACGTCGAAAATAGCCCTGAATGCGATTAAACAAGGCACGCCGGTAAGCGAGCTGGAAAACAATGGCGTAACCAACGGGGCGGCGATGCGAGCCTCCCCGCTTGGCTGCCTGCTGCCCACGGCCAGTCTCGATGAGTTTGTGGACGAGGTCGCGTTAGCTTCGAGCCCGACGCACAAATCAGATCTGGCCATTGCCGGGGCGGTCGTTATTGCCTGGGCCATTTCCCGCGCTATCGACGGCGCAAGCTGGGCAATAATTTGCGATGAACTGCCGTCCATTGCCCGCCACGCGCAGGAAAAACGCATCACGACGTTTAGTGCTTCCCTCGCGGCACGCCTGGAATTAGCGCTGGGCGTGGCAAGAAAAGCGCGCGGTACAGAATCCGCCATGGAAGATATTTACCAGCTGGTCGGTACCGGTACCAGCACCGTTGAGTCGGTACCGGCGGCGATTGCGATGGTCGAACTGGCGAAAACCGACCCTAACCGCTGCGCCATCCTGTGCGCTAACCTCGGCGGAGACACCGACACCATCGGCGCGATGGCCACGGCTATCTGCGGAGCCCTTAACGGCGTGGAAAGCATCGATCCTGCGCTGAAACAGGAACTGGATGAAGAGAACCAGCTCGACTTCACGTGCTACAGCCGCATTTTTATAGCTTACCGCCAGCAAAGAGAGGCCAGCCATGAAGCCCAATGAGCTGCGGAGCAAACTGCCCCAGCTGCAGGCTCAGCGCCCGGTTTGCGTGCTCGGTTCGGCGGTGATTGACGTCATCGCCGACGCCTACGCCCTCCCGTGGCGCGGCTGCGATATCGAACTGCATCAGCAGGGCGTGAACATTGGCGGCTGCGCGCTGAACATCGCCATCACGCTTTCGCGCCTCGGCATTGACTCGCAGAACGCGCTGCCAATTGGCCAGGGCACCTGGGCCGATATTATTCGCAACAGCCTGGAAAAACAGCACATCCGCAGCGAGATCCACACCGATACGGGAGACAACGGCTGGTGCCTGGCGCTGGTCGAACCCGACGGCGAACGCACCTTTATGTCGTTTCGCGGCGTCGAGCATCAGTGGAATCAGGCCTGGCTTGACGGCCTGACCATCCCGCCAGGTAGCCTGCTCTCGCTCTCTGGCTACCAGCTTGCCGGGCCGGGTGCGGAGCTGCTCGTTGGCTGGCTGGAGTCGCTGCGGGCAATTACCCCGTTCATCGACTTTGGCCCGCGTATTGCAGATATCCCGCAACCTCTGCTGGCGCGGATTATGGCCTGCAAGCCAATTGTTTCGCTCAACCGCCAGGAAGCGGCAATTGTTGCCGAATGGCTTGAGGTGGCGGCAGAAAATATTGAAGCGATTTGCCGCGCATGGCTCGCTCGCTACGGCAGCCCGCTGATTGTGCGTTTAGATAAGGACGGCGCGTGGTTTGCTGACGGCAATGGCATGGGAATCGCTGCGCCCTTCCCGACTGCCGTCGTGGATACCATCGGCGCGGGCGACAGCCACGCGGGCGGCACAATTGCAGGCCTGGCGGCGGGCTGGAGCCTGGAAGAATCGGTCAGCCTCGGCAATGCGGTAGCCAGCTATGTGGTCGGCCACCGGGGCGGGGACTGCGCGCCAAAACTCGCGCAGCTTGAGCAAACCTTACTCCTCGCAGACGAAAACGTATAAATCGCTGCGGCAGTGGCTGATGCTGTACTCAATGGGCCGGTTATGCGGGTCGAACGCCACCTGTTTGATAACCAAAACCGGCACCGGCGTTTCCAGTTTGATGTGCGACTGAAATTCACTGTCCGGCATTCTGGCACTGACCCGGCTGCGCGTGCGCTGCGGAATAATGTTCTGGCTGCGGAAGTAGTCGTACAGCGAAACGCCAATCTCATCCGGGTCGGCAATCAGCCCGGTCGGCACATAAGACTCTTCGATAGACACCGCATCCTCATCCACATAGCGAATGCGCTTCAGCAGAAAAACCTCGCTTTCCGCCGGGATCGCGAGCTGTTCCGCCACGTCTGCCGGGCATTTCACCACGCGTTTGTTCACCCACAGCGTATTTGGCTTTTTACCCCGGAGCACAACCTGCTGTGAAAAGCCCCGGGCCTCTTTCAGCGAATACTCAAACGTCGCGTTAATTTGCGTCCCGTAGCCGCGCGAACGTGTCACTACGCCTTCATCTTCCAGCGCCTGCATCGCCTTGCGCACGGTAATGCGTGACACCCCCGTAAGCTGGCTGAGATCGCGCTCCCCAGGCAGGATATTACCCTGCGGCAACAGGCCCGCGCGCACTGCATCTTTTACCGTTTCGACAAACTTGAGGTACAGAGGAGCGTTATCCGGGGCGGCAAAGCGGTGCCTGAGCTGTTCAACTAACTGGTGATGAGCCTGTTCCATGGTACGCAATTGTCCGGCAGGGAAGATGAAGCCAGTATAGTACCACTGGTACTACGCTGGCGAAAAACTTCTCTCTTAACCGACAGTTACCACCATTCGTGAAAATGATGTACCGGGCCAATGCCGTGCCCAACTTCCAGCGAATCCGCCTGCGCCAGCGCCTTCGATAACCATATTTTTGCTGCAGCCACGGTTTGCGCCCAGCCATCATGGCGAGGACGCAGCGCAGCCAGCGCGGCAGATAAAGTACAGCCGGTGCCGTGGGTGTTTTTTGTCTGTACGCGAGGCGCGGTAAAGCGCTGTACATCGTGACGGGTAAACAGCCAGTCCGGACTTTCTGCATCCTCGAGGTGCCCGCCTTTCATCAGCACAGCTTCGCAGCCCATTGCCAGTAAAGCTTCACCCTGATCGCGCATCTCTTTTTCACTGCGCGCGTGGGGAGCATCCAGCAGCGCTGCCGCTTCCGGAAGATTGGGCGTGATCAGCGCGACATGCGGCAATAGCTTCCGGCGTAGGCTATCCACCGCCGACGGGGCCAGCAGCGGATCGCCGCTTTTCGCCAGCATCACCGTGTCCAGCACGACGTTTGGTGCCTTATAGAACGCCAGCCGCTCTGCCACAGCTTCAACGATATCGGCCTCTGCCAGCATGCCGATTTTTGTGGTGTCGATGCGCACATCGCTCAATACCGAATCCAGCTGCGCCGCCACAAATTCAGGCTCAATGCGATAAACGGACTGCACGCCACGGGTATTTTGCGCCACCAGCGCGGTGATGACGCTAGTGCCGTAAGCGCCGAGCGCGGAGAACGTTTTCAGATCGGCCTGGATCCCCGCCCCGCCGCTTGGATCGGTTCCGGCAATGGTTAAGGCGTTGATACGTTTCATGCCAGTACCTCCGCGTTCAGCAGATAAAGGGCGTCGAGGAAGGCTGGCGTAAAACTGCCCGGCCCACGGCCGGCGGCGATGGCCTGCTCGCCGGCAAGCGACATAAAGCGGCAGGCGCTGGCGACGTTGTCCAGCCTGTGCCCCGGTAAAGCGCAGCACGCAGCAACCACGGCGGAAAGCGCGCAGCCGGTGCCAACGACTCGCGTCATGAGTTCTCCCCCGCCGGTCACGGCAAACGTTCGTTCGCCGTCGGTGACGTAATCAGTTTCGCCGGTTACGGCAACCACCGCGCCGGTTTCGCGCGCCAGCTTTTGCGCCGCCGGGATCGCCGAAAGTGCATCATCGGTGCTGTCTACGCCACGGCCTCCGGCCTGCTCCCCCGCCAGCGCCATGATTTCAGACGCATTGCCGCGAATGGCGGCGGGTTTCAGTTGAATAATTTCGCGAGCAAACCGCGTACGGAAAGCCAAACCACCCACCGCGACAGGGTCGAGCGCCCACGGCGTTCCGGCGCTATTGGCGGCGTGAATCGCGGCCAGCATCGCCACCGCGCGTTCTGACGTCAGGGTGCCGATGTTGATCAGCAGCGCGCTGGCAAGCCCGCTAAACTGCGCCGCTTCTTCGGCTTCAATCACCATCGCCGGAGCAGCCCCAAGCGCCAGAAGCACATTAGCGGTAAAGGTTTGCACTACGTCATTGGTCATGCAGTGAACCAGCGGCGAATGCTGGCGGAGGTGGTGCAAAACGGAGGCGGCGGTTGCGCCGGGTAGCAGGTCAGGTTGCATAACAGTAAGGCTCCTGTCCGGCGTGAAAGAAGGGACGCCGGACAGGCATCTGACTTCCCTACGCTGGCATTATCCAGATCAGGTGGTACGGGTATTTCTCAGCCTTCACAAGGAAGGGCACCCCGAGTCATTTACTACAAAATCAAAAGATTGCGATTAATGCTCCTCATTAATCCCTGTTCTGGATCATGCCAGCGGAAAGCCAAAGCCGCAACCCCCTCAAAAACGGCATGTGCGCCGTATCGCGACTCTCGCTGTATCCCATAGCCAAATGGCAAAAAGGCCGGATTGCTCCAGCCTCGTTCAGTTGCGATTTTCGTTGTTGTTTTTAAATCCGTAGATCTGAATGTGAAGAAGAAAACCGTTTAGCCTCAGAAATTACAAGAATAATATTAAAAATAAATTATTAAATTAATTATATGCATTGACCGTTTTTATAGATAATTATTTAGTTATTGATTTCTATTATTGATCAAAAATTTTTAAATTTTCATTATCAACCAACGGGAACATAACATGCACTCCGAATTCATCGCTGAACCCATAATGAACCTTGTCGAGATTACCCGAAATGACGGGCAAACCGGGCAGTGTCCGATCGTCGATATTAGGTTCAAGAAAATTAATATCGTCAGCGCCAGGATGGGAAAAGTACCTCCAGCTCTGGGCCGTGCCAATGCGCAGATCGGCAACGCAGCCAAAACGCGAGCAGGATCCCGAAGCCCGCATCGTCGGCGTGCTGGCTGCGTTACTGAAACAGTCCTGAGGCGACTGTTTAACCCTCTGCTATATCGTACTTTTTCATTTTCAAAATCAATAAACCGCACAAATTCATTCACCATCTAAATAATTGCACAGATTTTCGCCAGCGCTATTATATCTGTATCAATATTTTTAAGGGAAAGGAACACCCCACATGGCTAATGTTGTATTTCCAAGAAATGTATTTACTACACTTAAATCTTTTAATGATTATAGTGCTAATGACATGCGTTACCGCGATATATCAGAAGACAGATTAAAAAGAGAGTTTGGGTTAACAAACGTATCAAATGTCGTAGACCCTTACACATTAACCAGGCTTACCGCGTTCGATAACTCCCAATCAAGATTTGCAGGCGTATACGGTGGAAAGCATAACTCCGGGACTGTAAGCATTCAAGAATGTGCAAAACTACTTTTTGAAGAAATGCTAAAAAAATCTCTTCCGTATTCTTGTATAGGTCCGTACAAATATTTAATTAATCAAATGCTAAGGCATTTTTATCGTTCATCTGGAACGCCGTTTAATGATGAGCACTTAAATGCTGCATATAGCCATAAATTACACTCTAATTATTCTACAAAAAACACAGTAACTTACATGCGAAAATCTATCGGGTTACTTGTTGATCATCAAAATAAAGGATTCCCTCAAGATAGGTTGAAAGATCTTGAAGCTGCAATTGAAATATCTATTCTTCCTAAGTTCAACTCACCTATACATGATAAGATCAACGGAATGGGGATCACCGTTCATGATGTTTACGCAACAAAAATAGATATAATAAGTTTTGATGTGAACGATTCCGGTTGGAAAGCAAGAGTTAAATTTACAGGGCAAGACCATTTTGGGCTGGATGTTGATGACATAAGAAAGAAAAAATTCAACCAATTCCAGTTTTTTAAAATATGGTTTGTATTACAGCGATTTAGTCGGTTTGGCTTTAAACCATTTTTAACAAATATGGAAGCAGTGATCGACATAGAAGGAAAACGCTGATGCGTATATTTACAATTCTGATCCTGGTAGCCTTATTGGGTTATGGTGGCTATTACGTCTTAGGTAATAGAAATGCGATGATTAAGGGCGCTCATTACAATGGAAGTACTGCCGTAATCCTCGTTGATAGACTGCCGTTCACTGAGTCGGCAAAAATTCATTGGTGGGAACGCAATCAGAACCAGATTAGAGAGCAATATCATATCCCTTCTGGTAAGGCTGGCCCATTTCTTATTTCTGTGTTTGCTTTCAGTGATGGTTATCAGGAAGAAGGAAAAGAAGATCGATTATGCTTTAAGGATGTAAAGCCACCTAAAAACTGTATTGATAAAAATATTATCATGCAGATCTGGCGTGAACGCGATGGCAGCACAAGCTATGACTTTTAGCCGCTCCACGCCCTTCTGCCATCACGCGGCCCACGAGTAACTGCACTTTCAAACGTAAGCGCCTTACCCCTTTTCACCCCGATTGTAACAGCGGTGTGAGCAGCCTGACACCAGCGCAAATAATGAATGTAAACGGCCTGTTTTATCGCTTTTAAACACTCTCCACTAAGAATTTTCTTATGATTTAGATCAAGGATTTGATTGTCACATTTCGGGATAGTTCATCGCCGTTATTAGTGCGCTCAATAATGCATTGGAACGTTCAATTTATTTATGGTGAGAGATAAATGAAATCCTTTAACTTTGGTCAATCAATGGCTCTGGTGTTTGGTATTTTGGTCCTTTCGGCTTCAGCCAGGGCTGATGTGGTAAGCGACTTCTATAATAATATGGTGAATAAATCTATTACCTGGCAGGAAGCAAGAGCCCGTTTTGAAAGTATGGATGCAACGCAGCAGCAGGCTGTACGGGATTACGATCGCGCCCATCAGACAAACTATACCAGCGATTTTGTGACTGGGACGGTGACGACCCCACATATGGACGGGAATCATTCAGTGCCCGTTCCGCCGCATCTCGATGCTCCCCACTCAATCGTCGCCAGCACGCTTACCCCTTCAACGGCGATAATTATGGATCCGGATGTACCGTCCACAGCCGATAAAAGTTCACACCTGGACAGCCCGGTGACAGATGCCGACCGCCAGGCAGCCAAAGACAAAGCGATGATCGAATACGTTCAGTCTCAGGTTAAAAACGGTACTGATGGTAAAAACGGAACAAATGGTATTAACGGTGAAAACGGCGCTGATGGTAAAGATGGAACCAATGGTATTAACGGTCAAAACGGCGCTGATGGTAAAAACGGAACAAATGGCATTAATGGCAAAAATGGCCTGATAACCACCGAAAAGAAACTTGATACGGCAACTCAGGCACACGTATCAACTAACGCTGACAATATCTCTTTAAATACTGAACGCGCAGAAAACAATACGCGCATGATTAAGGATAACAGCCAGGCAATCGGCCAATTAACCAACGCATTTTCTTCATTAAAAGATCAGGTTAACCATAATCAAAAAGAGGCCAATGCGGGTATTTCCGGCGCAATGGCAATGAGCAACATACCGCAAGTTATGAATAATCAAACCGTGGCTATAGGGGCTGGTATTGGCGGCTATGAAGGCGAAAATGCTTTAGCCGTGGGCGCCTCTACGCGTATCGGAAATGCTGTTGTGGTGAAAGCCACCGTCAGTGACGATACAGAAAACAATGTGGGTTACGGCGCGGGGTTATCTGTAGGCTGGTAAGTTGTCAGGGCAACATTTACTTCGCTAAAACCGCTGCTAAGCTCTATTTCATTCAGCGCCTTTTTCAACGGCGCTTTTTGGGCAGTCGGGGCTTTGGCCCGGCAGGGAATGAGCAAAAACACAGTGGTCAGATAACAATATGAAATATATTATTTTACTCATCATTATTATTTCAGTGGTCTATGTGCATTATCGCGGCAAGATTCGCTTTCGTTTCTGGCGGCAGCTGTCGGACCATTCCACGTTTACCGCCCCACTTAACGGTTTTATGTATCTTTTCTCCAGGGTGCCGAATACGCCCTACTTAACGCCGGAAACCTTTCCCGAGCTGACAACGCTGCGGGAAAACTGGGAAGTGATTCGCGACGAGGGTATTCACCTGCAAAAGCTGGAGCAGATAAAAGCCGCGGAAAAATTTAATGACGCAGGCTTTAACTCCTTCTTTAAAACAGGCTGGAAGCGCTTTTATTTGAAATGGTATGAAAACGCCCACCCGTCGGCCAGCATACTGTGCCCGAAGACAACCGAACTGCTGCGCACCATGCCGTCCATCAAGGCCGCGATGTTCGCCACCCTGCCCGACGGCAGCCGCCTGCCGAGGCACCGGGATCCGTACGCCGGCTCGCTGCGTTTCCACCTGGGACTTGCGACCCCGAATGACGATCGCTGCTTTATTGAAGTGGACGGGAAGCGCTACAGCTGGCGCGACGGCGAAGGAGTCCTGTTCGATGAAACCTTTATTCACTATGCGGAAAACACCAGCGGCGAAAATCGCCTGATTCTGTTCTGCGACGTGGAAAGACCGATGCGCTACCGCTGGGCTCAGGCGGTTAACCACTGGCTGGGACGCAACCTGATGAGCGCCGCGTCGGCACCTAACGATGAAAACGACCGCATCGGTGGGATCAACCGCGCTTTCCGCTACATCTATCAGATTCGTATCGTCGGCAAGAAGTTAAAAAGCTGGAATAAAACGGTGTATTACATCGTGAAATGGATCCTGTTTGGCGGGATTGCCGTGCTTATCTGGCGGGCGTTTTAGTTCACCTCCGCGAAATAAACGAGCCTTTGCAGTCATAGCCAGGGCTCGTTATCCGTTATCCGTAATCAGGCCAGTGACGCAATCTGGTTTTTCGCATCGGCGAGTGCGGCGCTTTTCGCTTCGTCGCCACGGCTCAGGTTTTCTGCGCGAATAATGGTCACATCTGTCAGGCCAATAAAGCCCAGCACCGCTTTCAGATAGGATTCCTGATGCTCCAGGAATGCCGCCGGGCTATCGCCGGTGTACTGGCCGCCGCGCGAAGAAGCGATAAACACCTTTTTGCCTTTTGGCAGCAGGCCTTCCGGGCCGTTTGCGCCGTACTGGAAAGTGCGCCCGGCCACGCATACGCGGTCGATCCACGCCTTCAGCTGGGATGGAATAGAGAAGTTGTACATCGGCACACCAATAACAATCACGTCCGCAGCGAACAGATCGTCAATAAACGCCCCACCGGCCGCAAGGTCTGCGCCCAGCTCAGCGTCGGTCACTTCCGCGCCCTGGAAAGCGGCAATGTGTTTGTCTGACAGGTGCTGTGCCGGGGACTGAACCAGGTCCCGGTAAATCACGGTGGCGCCAGGATGCAGCGTTTTCTGGCGGGCGACAATATCAGCCGACAGCTGGCGGCTGACGGAATAACCGCCCAGAACACTGGTATCAATATGCAGAATAGTCGACATCGTTTTAGCCTCTGAAATGGAGTCTGATTTAGGAGATAAGCGCGTTAAGAGTTTTTTGAAAGCCGTTAACATAGGTGTGCTCAATCTTTAGGTTCGCTGAACATGGCAGCCACTATGCCATCGCCTCACTTACCCGAACAGCCGTTATATTTCGATGTAATCCATCGCCATGCCCGATACATCATCGCCAATGACAAAGCCATGCCGAAGGGCTATATTGCGCTTCACCTCCTCACTGCCGGGCTGGAATCACAATGCTGGACGGTATTTCACTGGACCAACTTCGTACGTTTATTGCCGCCGTCGACGAAGGCAGCTTCTCCGCGGCCGCTCGCAAAATGTACCGCGCCCAGTCGGTGATCAGCGATTTGATTAAGGGGCTTGAAGCCCAGATAGGCGTGCAGCTGTTCGACCGTTCAGGCCGCTACCCAAAGCTAACGCCGGAAGGTGAAGTGCTGCTGATCGACGCCCGCTGCATTGTTTCTGGTGTTGATTTTATGAAGGCGCGAGCACGCGGCATGTCGTCGGGGCTGGAATCGGAACTTTCGGTGGTGGTGGACGTATTCTTCCCGCTGGAGGCGATGACTTCGGCGGCCAAAGCCTTCCGCGAACAGTTTCCAGGCACGCCGCTGCGTCTGTTTGTAGAGGCGCTGGGTGGCGGCTACAAACCGGTGCTTAACGGCAGCGCGGGGATTGGCATTCTGGGCTCGCTGCCGGATATGCCGGCCTCGCTGACCGGGGAGCGTCTGACCGGCGTTTCTCTGGTGATGGTGGCCGCCCCCGACCATCCGCTGGCGCAGTTCGAAGGCATCATTCCAAAATCCGAACTGACCAGACACGTTCAGCTGGTGCTGACCGACCGCTCAGAGCTTTCCAAAGGAAAAGAGTTTGGCGTGATGTCGCCTTCGACCTGGCGGCTGGGCGATCTGCTGGCCAAACACGCCTTTTTGCTCGACGGTCTCGGCTGGGGCAGCATGCCTTCACACGTTGTCGACCGGGATATTCGCGAGGGACGGCTGGTGCGGCTAAATATTGAGGACGTCCCGCCAGACGGACTCGCGCTGCCGATGTATGGCGTCTACCCAATAGCCTCCCCGCCCGGCCCGGCCGGACGCTGGCTGATTGAGCGGCTTAAAAACCTCTGCCCGGCAAAACTGGCCGCCAGTTCGCCCAAAACTAGCGGCGAGTAAGCAACCGGTGAGTCACCCTCTCCTCACCGGAAACGGCCTGAAACCCGGCGGCCTCATAAAAACGAAAGGCGTGTTCGGGAGCATGGGTGTTATAAAAATCAAACCAGTGGTCTGCGCCGGCAAGCAGAGCCTGCAGCAGTTGCTGCCCTGCTCCTTTTCCCCGCCAGGCCGGGCTAAGGTACAGGTGTCGAATACGCCCCGCGCGTTTGTCTGCTGAAAACGGGTCGCGATTAAGCCCGCCAATACCGACCAGTTCCTCACGGGCAAAGACACCCAGTAGTTTTTCTCCGGGCAAGTCAAAACGGTTTTCTCCGCTAAGCCAGTTGGCTTCAAGCCGGCGCAGCATATTGTAATGTTCCTCAACGCTTTGTGCTTTGAGTGAGGCAAAGCCTTTGTTATCTGGCGTCACCAACATTATTCGTAGCACGTTTACCCCTCCCATTAAGCTCGCTATTAGTCGCTATCAATATCCAGCAGATTATTCAAAGCATGCGCCCGTAGCTCGTTAACTTTACTGATGCTTTTATCCGGCGAGGAGCGAATCACATCGCGCGGATCGTTAATCAGCACGCGGCCATGGCTGTCGACTAAGAATTGCAGATCGTCGATATGCAATTCATGATTTTTCAGCTTGTTAATAATGGCGTTACAGTCGGCCAGGACGTTTTGATTGAATTTCTTATCGTCCGGCAGGCTTTTCTTATTATTCACGATATCTTCGGAATCAAAAGCGTTGTGAATGTAGTCTTTCTCCACGCCCACGTGACCGCCATGTTTAATCAATGCATGAGCGTCCACCACGGGAAAACCGAGATGCTTAAGCTGTTTGGTCGTTTCCAGCTCTTTTAAAGCGTACTGCTCCGCTGAAATGGTGCCGGTGGTGCCGGGTCTGAACAGGCACAGGCACTTGCGCGGATCCTGTCGTGAGTGAAAAACATCTTTTTGACTGCCTGCGCCAATTTTCTGCCCCAGCGACGGTACATCCTGAAACGCCGTGGCCGGTGCCTGGATATTCGAAGTATGTAAGTGCCGCCCCTGGGCGGCATTATTTGAAACGCTATACATAATGGACTCTCCTGTGCGGTTCAACACCGCGATTTAGTAAAGCCCTTGAGTGGCCAAAGCAGACGACAGGTTCCCGTCAGCCTCGCCCTGGCATCTTTCGTAACCAGAAAAATTCCCGCGTCCCCATTCCAAACGCTATGAGATCGATTATCATTCCCTTCCTAAATTTTCCCGTTCTGAAGGTCATCCATGTTCACAGTGTTTACCGCCAAAGCTCGCTGGCTGCTCGCCGCCGTTGCCCTGCTGAGCTTCGCCGCCCAGGCCGCCCCGATTGTTGTTACCGACGTAGCGGGCCGGGAAGTGACGCTGCCCCATCCGGCAAAGCGCGTGATGCTGGCCGATGCGCGCGCCTTGCTGGCGCTGAATATTATTCACCCGAAGGATCCGCTGGAAAACATCATTGCCTGGGATAACTCGCTGAAGACCAAAGCGCCCGATCTGGCGGACGCCTATGCGCGAAAATTCCCGCAGGTAAGCAAAATCACGATGTTTGAAAATCCGTACTACACGGATTTCAGCGTTGAAAAAGCGGTCACCTTACAGCCGGATCTGATTATTTTTGACATCGGCGTGCTGGCCAAACTGAAGAACAGCGGCGTGCTGAGCCAGCTGGAAAAAGTGGGTATTCCGGTGCTGATTATCGACTTCCGCCAGCAGCCGCTGACCAACACCCTGCCCAGCATTGAGCTACTGGGCAAAGTGTTTGATGAGCAGAAAAACGCAGACGCCTTTATTCAGCACTACCAGCAGCGGATGAACCTGGTGCGCGAGCGCGTGGCCACGCTGAAACCAGAACAGCGGCCAAGCGTGTTTATTGAGCGCGCGGCGGGCATTCGCGGGGATGAATGCTGCCAGACCTTCGGCAAGGGCAGCTATGGCCAGTTTATTGATACCGCCGGCGGGAACAATATTGGCAGCAAGCTGTTCCCTGAAATGAGCGGCCAGGTGAATACCGAGCAGGTTATCACCAGCAACCCGGACTTTTATCTGATGACCGGTGCCGACTGGAACCGCGGTAATCGTTCGCCAAAAGCCGTGCCGCTGGGCTATATGGCCGATAAAACCGTGGCCGAGCAGAAGCTCAAAGGGCTGATGAACCGTACCGGCATTAACGTGCTCACGGCGGTGAAAGAGAAGCGCGTGATGGCGATTTACCATCAATTCTACGACTCTCCGCTGAACTACATTGCGGTGGAAACCATCGCTAAATTCCTGCACCCGGATTTGTTCAAGGACATCGATCCACAGGCCGACATCGAGCAGGCTCACAGGCAGTTCACCGCCCTGGATTACAGCGGCGTGTTCTGGGTTACCCCTTAACAGCCTGAATGCCTGGTCTGTTCATCTTTACGGCCGAGCGGTCATCCAACCGCTCGGTTTTTTTTTGCTTACTTTTCGCCTAATCCCGAATTATTCCGCAACAAAACTATTTACTTGAAAATAATTATCATTAAGATTGTCATTTCCAAAAAAACTCATAACAACAACCCCATAATTCTATAGGAATGATGATGCGCCCCCTTTTTCGTGTCTCTCTCCTGGCAAGCGCGATAGCATTTGCGCTGCCAGCGCTCGCCGCTGATAACACACAAACAGATAAAGCTCCCGCAGATAAAAAAGCTGACGACATTACCGTCGTCGGCAACTGGCTGGATAATCCGGATACCAGCACCGTGCTGCTTAACCACCCCGGCGCACGCTCGATCGTGACAGATCAGCAGCTTCGTGAGCAAGGTTCAGAGACGCTAGCCGATGCGCTAAAAGGCATTCCGGGCGTGCAGGTGCGTGACAACAACGGCACCGGCGGCAGCGACATTTCCCTTAACGTTGGCGTGCGCGGCCTGACTTCTCGCCTGTCCCCACGTTCAACCATCCTGATGGACGGCGTGCCGCTCGCGGTTGCCCCTTACGGCCAGCCACAGCTTTCCATGGCGCCGCTGGGCATGGGCAACATTCAGTCCGTGGACGTAGTTCGCGGCGGCGGCGCGGTGCGTTATGGGCCGCAAAACGTTGGCGGCGTGATTAACTTTGTCACCCGCGACATTCCAAAAGAGTTTGGCGGCACCGTCAGCGCGCAGACCCAGGGCGCCAGCCACGGCGGCCTGAAAACGCTGACCAGCGCGTCCGTGGGCGGCACGGCTGATAACGGCTTTGGTGCAGAACTGCTTTACTCCGGCCTGCACGGCCAGGGCTACCGTGAAAGCAACGACAATACCGACATCGACGATTTCATGCTGAAGACCAAGTACAACTTCACCGATCGCGATGAGCTGCAGGCTAACTTCCACTATTACGAAGCCCAGTCAGGTATGCCAGGCGGCCTGACGACCGCCCAGTATGCGAAAGATCCATTCCAGTCGGACCGCCGCTGGGACAGCTTTGAAGGCCGCCGCAAGGACATGTCCTTCAAATACAAGCACACAGAAGACGATAAAAAGCTGGAGGTGCTGACCTACTTCACCGACAGCTACCGCAGCAGCGATCTGGAGTATTTCAAGGGCAGCAAACGAACCCTGAACTCAGCACCTCGCAACTACTCCACCTGGGCGATTGAGCCAACCTATTCTCAGCTGTTCCGCTTCTGGGATATGTCTCATGAAGTCACCCTGGGCTACCGCTACCTGAACGAAACGTCGGACGAGAAAGGTTACCGCACGCCAACAGCGTATGATCCTGCGACAACCTTCACCAAACCGGACATGACCGAGTACTACCAGCACAGCTCGGGCGGTACTGCAGCGAACGCTTTCTATATTGATGATGCCATCAACGTCAGCGACTGGACGATTACGCCGGGTCTGCGCTATGAAAGCATCAAAACGCACACCAGCGACGCCTTCCAGAACATCGATCGCGAGAAGACCTACAGCCAGCCGCTGCCTTCTATCAGCGTGATGTACCATATGTCTGATGCCTGGAAACTGTTCGCCAATGCCAGCACCTCCTTCGGCAGCATGCAGTACTTCCAGCTGACCCGCGGCGGCAGCGGCAATCAGCCGGCAGCCGGCCTGACCCCGGAAAAAGCGCATACCTATGAGTTCGGTACCCGTTATGACGATACCGCGCTGAAGGCTGAAGCGACGCTGTTCTACATCGACTTCGACGATCAGCTGCAGTACATCAACAACATTGTGGGCTGGACGAACCTCGGTGCAACCAAACACCAGGGCCTTGAACTGGCGCTGAATTACGATCTGAGTGAAGTCAACCGCGCGCTGGACGGCGTGAGCGTATACACCACGTACACCTACACCAAAGCCACCAGTGATAAAGGTGACTTCGCCGGGAAAGATCTGCCGTTCTACTCTCGCCAGGTTTACACCGTGGGCACCCGCTACGCGACCGGCAACTGGGTATGGAATCTGGACAGTTTTGCGCAGTCTAAACAGAGCTCCCCGGGTACCGGACCGAACTACATCACCGACGAAAGCGCGGACGGGCAGTTTGGTAATATCGCAGGCTATATGGTGTGGAATATGCGCGGCGAGTACGACTTTGGGCCGTCGCTGTCTCACCTGAAGCTGGGTGCCGGGATTAAAAACCTGTTCGATCAGCGTTATTACACGCGTTCGAATGACAATAACTCCGGGAAATACGTAGGCGAGCCGCGTACCTTCTTCGTGCAGGGTTCTCTGGCGTTCTGATAACGACCCTCACCCTAACCCTCTCCCTAAAAGGGAGAGGGGATAAAACGGTATTTCCCCCCAACCTTCTGGGGAGGGAGAGGGGAAAAAGCGTTGGTTCTTTGATTTTTCTCCCTCGCCCCTCTGGGGAATGGGATAAAACGTTAATTCTTAGTTTTTTCTCCCTCGCCCCTCTGGGGAATGGGATAAAACGTTGATTCTTAGTTTTTTCTCCCTCGCCCCTCTGGGGAGAGGGCCGGGGTGAGGGGAAAATTACGCCAGATCCCCGCCGTTGCTGGCAATCACCTTCTTATACCAGTAGAACGACTTCTTCGGCGTGCGGGACAGCGTTCCCTGCCCTTCATCATCACGATCGACATACACAAAGCCGTAGCGTTTACTCATCTCACCGGTTGACGCTGACACCAGGTCAATGCAGCCCCACGAGGTGTAGCCCATGACCGGAATACCGTCCTCAATTGCCTCACCCATGGCTTTAATGTGTTCCCGCAGATAGCTGATGCGGTAGTCATCATTGATTTCCCCGTCGGCATTCACCTCGTCCTTCGCGCCCAGCCCGTTCTCTACCAGGAACAGCGGTTTCTGGTAGCGGTCGTACATCAT
Source organism: Enterobacter sp. Cy-643 (assembly GCF_011752815.1). GTDB lineage: Bacteria > Pseudomonadota > Gammaproteobacteria > Enterobacterales > Enterobacteriaceae > Cedecea. The sequence continues at coordinate 582,582 of NZ_VWWV01000001.1, read as the reverse complement.
GTTCATGGTGATGCGCAGGCCGAGCGGGTCGATGCCCCAGCCCCACTGGCTGAAAGTAATATGCGGGTTCTTGAGCGATTTAATGATGTTAGCCGGGTTGGTATTGCCCTCGTTCATGTCTGCCGAAGCACAGCGCGAGGCGTAATAGCTGAAGGAGACAAAATCGACGGTATTCTTGAGGATTTCGTCGTCGCCGGGCTCGGTGACAATCTGAATCCCTTTCTCCCGGAACATCCGCGCCGCGTAAGCGGGATAAGCGCCGCGCGCCTGCACGTCAATAAAGAACAGGTTCTCGCGATCTTTCTCCAGCGCCGCCCAAACGTCCTCCGGCTTGCAGCTGTACGGATAAAAGTTCCCCCCCGCCAGCATGCAGCCGACCTGATTTGACGGGTTAACCTGGTGAGCGATTTTAGTGACCAGCGCGCTGGCAACCAGCTCGTGGTGCGCGGCCTGGTACATCACCTGTTCTTTGTTATCGCCTGCTTCAAAGACCAGCCCCGCGCCAGAGAACGGGCTGTGCAACATAATGTTGATTTCATTGAAGGTAAGCCAGTATTTCACCAGGCCGTCGAACGCCTCAAAGCAGGTGCGCGCGTAGCGGCTGAAAAACGCCACCATTTTACGGTTGCGCCATGAGCCGTATTCCTGCACGAGGTGCATCGGCACATCGAAGTGACACAGCGTCACCAGCGGTTCGATGTTGTATTTCTTGCACTCGGCAAACAGGTCGCGGTAGAACGCGATCCCTTCCGGGTTCGGCGTCGTTTCATCCCCTTTGGGGAAGATACGGCTCCACGCAATGGAGGTTCGGAAAACGGTGAAGCCCATGTCTGCCAGCAGCGCGATGTCGTCTTTATAGCGATGGTAAAAATCTATGGCCTCGTGGCTCGGGTAAAATTCATCGTCGCGCAGCGCAAACCGCTTTTCCACCCCGAGCTTTACCCCAAGGCGGTTGTCGCCATGGGGAATCGTATCGACGGTGCTTAACCCCTTGCCGCCGGCCTGGTACGCGCCCTCAGCCTGATTAGCTGCGATAGCGCCGCCCCACAAAAATCCTTTTGGAAAAACTGTCTCAGCCATAATTACCTCTGCTTAAAGTGTTTTTACTGCATTATCTGGTCGTACAAATGCCGTGCTGCTGCCCTGCTCTTCGGCTTTCGCCTCCTCAACGGGAATATCGTCAAAGCCGAGAATAAGCGTAGTAATAAACGACAGCACCACGGCCAGAATCATCACCGCCCCCACCCAAACGATGCTCATCGGGTTGGCGGGATCGAAGAACTGCACGCTGGTGAATAGCCCCGGTGAAGCCATAGAATGGCTGGCCAGCCCGCCGATACCGGCGACGGCACCGCAAATAAAACCGCTGATAAGGCAGGCAACCAGCGGGCGTTTCAGCCGCACCGCGACGCCGTAAAGCGCAGGCTCTGAAATGCCAGCCACGATTGCTGACGCTGCGGCAGCAAGCGCGGTCTGACGCAGTTCAGGGTTTTTCGTTCGCCAGGCGACGGCCAAAGAAGATCCACCGAGGGACAGGTTAGCGCCAATTTCCGACGGCATAACCATGCCTTCTTTGCCTGTTTCGGCGATGGTCTGGATAATCGTTGGCGTAAACACGCGGTGCATGCCGGTCATCACCAGCAGCGGCCAGATAGCCCCCATGATGGCGACGGAAAGCCAGCCCAGATAACCGTGCACGGTGTACACCAGCGAGGAGATCCCGCTGCCAATCCAGATACCTAACGGCCCAATCAGTAAAATCGCTATCGGCGCGGAAACCAGCACAATCAGCATCGGCTTGAGGAAGTTTTTGGTCACTGCTGGCGTAATGCGATCCACGCCTTTTTCGATGTACGACAGCAGCCAGGTCATCACCAGCGCGGGGATCACGGTGTAGGTGTATTTCACGGCGGTGACGGGTATGCCCATAAAATCAACCGCCTGCCCCTGGGCCGCCTTCGCCATCAGGTCAATAAAGGCCGGATGTACCAGCACCCCGGCGATAGCAATCGCCAGCGACATATTGGTTTTAAATTTCACGGCGGCGGAAGCCGCCACCATCACCGGCAGGAAGAAGAAAGCGCCGTCGCCGATGAGGTTAAGAATGGTCAGCGTCGAGGAGGTCGTTTCAAATAGCCCGGTCATCGCGAGGATCATTGCCAGTAACTTCACCATCGAGCCGCCGATAATCGCCGGGATAAGCGGCGACATAGTGCCAATCAGCGCATCCAGGATGCCCGCGCCGATGCGTTTCAGGGTCAGTTTGCCCTTTGCCGCCTGCGGCCTGTCTCCTGCCCCTTCGGGGAGATGTTTGAGCACTTCGGCGTAGGCCTGAGATACCGTGTTGCCGATAATGACCTGGCACTGCTGGTCGTTTTTCACCACGCCCAGCACGCCGGAAATGGCCTTCAGCCTGGCACTGTCCACCCTTGCATCGTCCTGTAATACAAAGCGCAGCCGCGTCATGCAGTGGGTTACCGCCACCACGTTTTCCGCGCCGCCTAAAGCCTCAACAATCTGTCGGGATACTGCCTCGTACTTGTTAGCCATGAGGTGAAACTCTCTTGTTATGATTTCGTAGGTAACCGGTTCCACATAATCATGTGTAGTTAAAAATAAGATAACAATAACTATTTTTATGAAGATCTATTTTTGTGATTCACATCGAAATACAGGTCACGCTGCGCCTGGGCCATGAAAGGTGTAAAATGGTCAGAAATGACGAACTTACGAGAAGCCTTTATGTCGACGATGCAGGAAGTGGCGAAAAAAGCAGGCGTATCAAAGGCGACCGTTTCGCGCGTGTTGTCGGGCAAGGGCTACGTGAGCGAGTCCACTAAAACACAGGTGTACCAGGCCATTCAGGAAACGGGGTATCGCCCCAATCTGCTGGCACGCAATCTGGCAACCAGCAAATCAGGCTACATCGGCCTGGTGGTGACCAACACGCTGTACAGCGGGAACTATTTTAGCGAATTGCTTTCCCAGGCCGCGCTAAAGCTGGAAGCCAGCGGACGGCAGCTGATTCTGGTCGACGGCAAACACAGCGCCCAGGAAGAGCAGGCCGCCGTTCAGTTTCTGCTCGATTTGCACTGCGACGCGGTGATCATTTACCCGCGTTTTTTAAGCGTGGATGAGATGGATGCGCTGATTGAGCAGCATAAGCAGCCGATCATGGTGATGAACCGCAAGCTGCGTAAACACCAGAGCCACTGCATTTGCTGCGATCACACAGGCTCCAGCTTCAGGGCCACGCGCTACCTGATTGACCAGGGCCACCGAGACATCGCCTTTATCACCGGCGTCCTCGACTCCCCCACGGCGAGAGAGCGCCTGTCGGGCTACCGCGAAGCGCTGGAGCAGGCCGGGCTGCCGGTCCGGGATGAGCTTATCGCCACCGGAAAATGGACGCCCGCCAGCGGTTCTGCCGCCGTAGAAACGCTGCTTTCAGCGAAACAGGATTTTAGCGCCCTGGTCGCCAGTAACGATGACATGGCTATCGGCGCCATTAGCAGACTCGGTCAGGCAGGTCTGTCGGTACCGCACGATGTGTCGGTTATTGGCTTTGATAATGTCCCGACCGGGGCTTTTCTCTCCCCACCGCTGTCGAGCGTGAAAGAGCCGGTGAGCGAGATGATCCATGAGGTCATCAACCGCCTGACGGCGATGCTGGACGGCGGCTATTTCTCGCGGGATAACGTGTACAGTTCGGAGATGATCGTGCGGGATTCTGTGACGAAAGGGCCACATTTTCAGCCAAAATAAGGCAAAAGAAAGGGAGCGAATTTCGCTCCCTTTCTGTCATTAAACGCGTATGCCGAACACCGTTTCCACGGCAAAGGCAGCAATTTGCCCGTCCTGCTCTTTCGTGGCACCCGAAACCCCAATCGCGCCAACAACTACGCCCTCAGCGTTGCGCAGCGGGATACCGCCATCAATGCCGACCAGCCCACCGTTACTGTTTTCCAGCGAATACGCCGGACCGTTCGGGTGCAAATTAACGCCGACGTCTTCGCTATTGGCCTGGAACAGCACAGCCGTGCGGGCTTTGCGCATGGCGATATCAATGGTGGCCAGAAATGTCCCGTCCATGCGGGCAAAGGCCGTTAAATGGCCGCCGCTGTCCAGCACCACCACGGAAACCGGTGGAAATCTGTGGGTCTCCACCGCCGTTTTTACGCTGGCGATCAGCGCTTCTGCAAGAACTAAACTGACTGTCACGATAAAACCTCAATGCGCTAACGGCGGATGTTTTTTGGCGTCAATAACTGCCCAGGTGTGGATCAACAGGCCGAAGACCGCCAGAATTGCCCCTACCCAGCCGGTGGACTCCCAGCCAAAGCCGGCGGAAATAGTCACCCCGCCAAGCCAGGCGCCTAACGCGTTGGCGATGTTGAACGCCGAGTGGTTCATCGCCGCCGCCATAGTTTGCGCGTCCCCGGCGACGTCCATCAGGCGAATTTGCAGCACCGAAGAAAGCGACACCATTGTGCCAACCAGCATGACGGTGACCGCGCCCAGCCACGGGTAGTGCGAGGTGTAAACGTACGCGCTGAGCACCAGAATCGCCCAAATCAGCAGCAGCCGGACGGTTTTCTCCAGCCCGCGATCCGCCAGACGACCGCCGACGATATTGCCGACAATCATGCCCAGGCCGAACATCGACAGGATCACCGGGATCATCCCTACCGACTGATGCGCCAGCTCCAGCATGGTGGGCTTCACGTAGCTGAAGACGGAGAACATTCCGCCGCTGCCAATCGCGCCAATGGCCAACGTCAGCAGTACCTGCTTGCGGGTCAGCGCGGTCAGTTCGCGTAAAGGACTGGCGTCTTTATCTCCGGCATGCCAGGGCACCCAGGCCCGAACCAGAATTAGCGTCAATACCGCCAGGCCACCGACGATGGCAAACGCGCTGCGCCAGCCGAACAGTTGCCCAATGGCCGCCACCGCTGGCACGCCGAGTAAGTTGGCTATCGTCAGGCCAAGCAGCACCATCGACACCGCCTGCGCCCGCTTCGAACGCTCAACAAGGCTCGCCGCCAGCAGAGCCGCGACGCCGAAGAACGTCCCGTGCGGGAAACCAGCCAGGAAACGCGCCAGCATCATTGAGTAGTAGCCGGGAGCAAAGGCGCTCAACAGGTTGCCCACGGCAAACATCGCCATCAGGGCAATCAGAAAATCGCGCCGCGCCATGCGGGCGCCCAGCACCGCCAGCAGCGGAGCCCCGACCACCACGCCCAGCGCATAAATGCTGATCAGGTGGCCCGCGGAGGGAATCGAAACGTGCAGCCCGTTTGCGGCATCCGGCAGCAATCCCATGATAACGAATTCGCCGGTGCCTATGGCAAAGCCGCCCATGCCGAGGGCGAACAGCGCTTTTAGCAGCCCCACTCGCGACAGGGAAACCGTCTCAGCCCTCTGTTCAAGGGCTTGTTCATTAAGTGATGACATAGTTTTTTGACTTGTGCAGGTGAACAACAAAATACGCCCCGGCGCGGTTCGCCGGGGTGCGAGAGAAAACTAAAGCGTTGTTTTGCGGTGCGGAGGTGCCATAAATTCAGCCCCAAGCGGGATGCTAATATGACTGGCTAAAATGCGATCAATATCGCATTTATCTTCCTCGGTTAACGTCCAGCCGGAAACGTCTTCCACCCCGTTGAGCTGTTCAGGCCGGCGGGCGCCCCACAGCGCGATGGTTGGGCCAGCATCCAGCACCCAGCGCAGCGCCAGGGCCATCACGCTCTTGCCGTAGCGCTCTTCGGCCAACGCTTTCAACGCGTCGACTGCGGCCAAATATTGCGCAAAACGCGGCGGCTGGAATTTCGGATCAAAGCTGCGCAGGTCGCCTTCGCCAAACGCGGTTTCCGGCGTCATGCGGCCAGACAGCAGGCCACGGCAAATTGCGCCATAGGCCAGCACCACCATCTGATGGTATTTCGCATAGGGCAGTAAATCTGTTTCCGTCGCCCCGCGTTCAAACAGGTTAAGCGGCGGCTGCATCGTTGCCAGCGGCGCGGCGCTGCGGAATCTGTCCATCTGCGCGGGCGAATAGTTGCTGACGCCGAGCGCGCGGAATTTCCCCTGCTGATGCAGCGTTTCCAGCACGCGCGCAGTTTCGTCTATCGCCACTAAATCGTCCGGCCAGTGTACCTGATACAGGTCAATGTAATCCGTTTGCAGGCGACGAAGTGAGTCTTCAATTTCCTGACGAATGCGCTGCGGCGTGGAATTACGCGTGACCCGTCCGGCGTCGTCCCAGTCCAGCGCCACTTTGGTGGCAATAATCGCTTTGTCCCGGCGGCCCACCAGCGCTTTGCCCACCACCTCTTCGGAATGCCCAAAGCCGTACACCGGCGCGGTATCGATAAGGTTGATGCCGCGCTCCAGCGCCTCGTGCAGCGTCGCTATCGACTGCCCGTCGTTGCTGCCGCCCCACATGCTGCCGCCAATGGCCCACGTGCCCAGGCCGATACGGCTGACGGGCTCAGAGATGCCCGCGATGTGAATTGTTTCGATTGCCATGATTTCCCCCTGTCTGTTCTGTGAACCGATTGTAACTCATGTTAAGTTGAATTAATTTCAACGAACCCTTGATGACAGAGGCCCCTTTTATGCCCGCTCCGGTCCGTGGCGAACTCGCCGATCTCAACGTTTTTTTGACCATCTGCCGCCGGAAAAGCTTCCGGCTTGCCGCCTCTGAGCTGGGCGTGTCTACCTCTGCGCTAAGCCACACGATGCGCGGGCTGGAGGAGCGACTTGGAGTGCGCCTGCTCAACCGCACCAGCCGCTCCGTTGTGCCTACCGACGCCGGGGAAGCGCTGCTTGGGCATCTGGAAACCGGGTTTTCCCATATCCGTATGGCGCTTGATGAGCTGGATCATTACCGCGAATCCCCGGTCGGACGGCTGCGGATCAATATCCCGCGAGATGCAGCCCAACTGCTGTTTGCGCCGGTGCTGGCGAAATTTATGGCTATGTATCCCCGGCTGCAGATGGAGATTACCGTCGATAACACGCTGGTTGATATTATCGGCAGCGGCTACGACGCAGGAATTCGCTACGGAGAGAGTGTCCCAAAAGACATGATTGCGATGCCGGTGACGCGCAAGCTTAGGTGGATAGTGGTCGCCTCGCCGCAGTATTTAAGCCATACCGCACACCTTCCGCTGAGCCACCCGGACGATCTCTTCCAGCACCAGTGCATCCGAATGCGGCTCGGCAACGGCACGCTCTACAAATGGGAGCTTAACCGGGGCAAAGAGGCGCTGGCATTGGATGTGCCCGGCTCGCTGATCCTCAATGAAAGCGAAATGATCATTGATACCGCCCTGAACGGCTTCGGGCTGGCTTATTGCCTGGATGTGCGAGTGCGGCCGCTGCTGGAAAGCGGGCAGCTGGTGCAGGTTATTCCGGAATGGGTGTGTGAAGATGAACCGATGGTGATGTATTACCCCAGCCGCAGACAGCTCCATCCAGGCTTGCGGAGACTTATCGAGATGATGAGAGATGCCTCGCTGTACTGACGGCCCGTAAAATATTTAATATTAATAATCAATTAGTTAGTTATACAATTAAATATCTTGATATCAAATCGCTTGCAATAACATTGTGCGCTATTTAAATTCACTCCCAACAACATCGAAACACGACAAGCCGCAATCAATTAAATAGCACACTATACAATCGCAAAGGAGATAAAATGTCACGTTCTTTACTCATCGCCATGACGTTAACCGCTTCCGGCCTGACCTCTGCTTTGGCCGCCGACGCGCCGACTCCGACGGTCGGCGTGAGTAAATTTCTCGCCGTTTTAAACAGCGGCGGCGGCAAACCCATCGAGCAACTATCACCCCAGGCCGCTCGTCAGGTACTGATCGACGCCCAAAAAGGGGGCAAGCTTCCCGCCGCTGATATCGCTGAAAAGACAATTACCGTGGAGGGGAAGCCGCTGACGCTCACCATCGTTAAGCCGAAAAATGCCAGCGGTACGCTGCCGGTGTTTATGTTCTTCCACGGCGGCGGCTGGGTGCTGGGCGACTTCCAGACTCATGAACGCCTGGTGCGCGATTTAGTCTCTGAGTCAGGGGCTGCCGCGGTGTTCGTGAACTACACGCCGTCCCCGGAGGCCCATTTCCCTGTGGCCATCAACCAGGCCTATGAAGCGACCCGCTGGGTGGCGGAACACGGGAACGAGATTGGCGTCGACGGCAGTCGCCTTGCGCTGGCCGGTAACAGCGTGGGCGGGAACATGGTTGCCGCCGTAGCCCTGCAGGCCAAAGCGCAGCATACCCCGGCGATTCGCTACCAGGTCATGCTGTGGCCGGTGACCGACGCGCGCTTTGATACCGGTTCTTACACCCAGTTCTCAAACGGCTATTTCCTCAGCAAGAACATGATGAAATGGTTCTGGGATAACTACACCACGAAAGAGAGCGACCGTCGCAATATTCTGGCTTCACCGCTGGAGGCCAGCCATGAGCAGCTGAAAGGCCTGCCGCCAGCCTTGATTCAAACGGCGGAGCTTGACGTGCTGCGTGATGAAGGCGAAGCGTTTGGCCGGAAGCTCGACGAAGCTGGCGTGCCGGTGACCGTGACCCGCTACAACGGCATGATCCACGATTACGGTTTATTAAACGCGATCGGCGATGAACCTACCGTACGTACCGCCATTGCGCAGGCTGCAGGGGAGTTACGTGCTCATCTGAACTGAGTTCGGGGCTGTTTTGAAGGGGGATAACGGCGGTTATCCCCTTTTTGTCTCTAAGGGCTATTCCGCTTTCGCCGGCTTCAGGCGCTGGGTCAGGCCACGCAGGAAGTAGCGCAGGAACTGATCGCCGCACTCGCGGTAGTTTTTATGATCCGGGTTGCGCATCATGGCGGTAATTTCCGGCATAGAAATGCGGAACTGCTGGGCGGTCAGGATCTCCAGCACGTCGTCAGATTTCAGCTCAAAGGCGATACGCAGTTTTTTCAGAATAATGTTGTTGGTCATCCGGCGCTCAAGCTTCGGCTCTGGCTTGCTTTCGTCTTTGCCGCGTTTGAAGTAGATCAGACCGTTAAGAAAGTTCGCCATGATCAGATCCGGGCAGGCTTTAAAGCCCTCTTCGTCCTCTTTCTTCAGCCACGGAACGATCTGTTCCGCGGGGACGTCGGTGCCGGTCAGAGCAAGGATCTTAACGATTCCATCGTTATTCAGGTTCAGCATGTAGCGAACGCTTAGCAGTACATCATTATTCAACATGGGACAATCTCAGGGCCAAAAGCGGGCAGTATATAGAGAAGCGCACGCGTTGTAACAAAAACCGCGCGGATTTGTCCGCCAGCGCTAAATTTACCGGCGGTGAATTGGCACTCTTCAGGCTTAAGGGTAGACTCAATGGGCTAACTTTCATCCTAAAAGGCAATCATTTGATCCTACGACTTTGGCAAGAATCCGACCGTCCTTTCTTACGTACCCTTTACCTTCACGCCCGCCGCAAGGCCTGGCCCTGGCTCGACGGCAGCGCCTGGCAGCTCGAAGACTTTGACAGCGCCACTCAGGATGAACGCATCTGGGTAGCAGAAGATAACGGCCACCGCATCGGCTTCGCTTCCGTCTGGGTGCAGGATAACTTCCTGCATAACCTGTTCGTCAGCCCGGAACATCAGGGAACGGGCGCGGGAAAGGCGCTGCTGAAGAAAGTGCAGAGTGAATTTACCGGCACGGGTTCGCTAAAGTGCCTGGCAAAAAATGAACATGCGGTTGAGTTTTATCGCCGTAACGGCTGGCATATTGAGGCGCCGGGAGACGGGCCGGACGGTGAATACTATTTAATGCATTTTGTATTGGGGTAGCCGCCTCATTTCCTGAAAATAATCCCTCTTTCCCCCTCTCCCAGAGGGAGAGGGGGAAAACTGCGGCTAACGTTTACACCGCTCTGAAGGCGATCTCGCTTGGAATCACATCCCCGTTCCAGTAAAGCTGAGCCGCCACGCGCCCCGCCAGGTCGCGGTAGAGCGTAGTGATGTCGCTTTCCGGGCGATTAATGACCGTCGGCTTACCGACGTCGAGGTCTTCACGCAGGGTGATGTGCAGCGGCAGCTGACCCAGCAGCGTGGTGTGATATTGCTGTGCCAGTTTCTCCGCGCCGCCGGTGCCGAAAATCGGCTCCTGGTGACCGCAGTTGCTGCAAATATGAATACTCATATTCTCAACAATGCCCACCACCGGCACCTCAACTTTCTCGAACATCACGATCCCTTTGCGGGCGTCGATCAGCGCGATGTCCTGAGGCGTCGTCACAACCATCGCCCCGGTGACCGGAATGTTTTGCGCCAGCGTCAGCTGGATGTCACCGGTGCCCGGCGGCATGTCAATCACCAGGTAGTCCAGATCCGGCCACAGCGTTTCCTGCAGCATTTGCATCAGCGCTTTGCTGGCCATCGGACCGCGCCACACCATAGCGTTTTCGTCGGTCACGAGGTAACCGATCGAGTTAGTCGCCAGGCCGTGCGCCACGATCGGCGCCATGTGTTTGCCGTCCGGGGACGTTGGGCGCTCGTGTTCGGCACCCAGCATGGTTGGGATCGACGGGCCGTAAATGTCGGCATCGAGAATGCCCACTTTGGCCCCTTCGGCCGCCAGCGCCAGCGCCATATTTACCGCGGTAGTCGATTTACCCACCCCGCCTTTGCCGGAGCTGACGGCAATAATGTTTTTGACGCCGTTAATGCCGGGCTGGTTTTTCACCCGCTTAAGCGTGGCAATGTGATGGCTTAGCTTCCAGTCCACCGCCTTCGCGCCGGTGATCCGCAGCAGGTCAGCGCTGCAGGTCTCTTTTAAGGCATCAAACCCGCTTTGCCAGGCGAACGGCATCTGCAGTTCAACGTGTAGCGTGTCGTCAAGCATGGCGACATGGTGCAGCGCTTTCAGGGCGGTAAGGTTGTGTTTCAAGGTAGGGTGCTGAAAATTAGCCAGGGTCCCGGCGACCATCGCGCGAAGCTGTTCCGGGGACTTGCTGGACGGGGATTGCGAATTCATCCCGACTCCTTATGTTTTTATCGGACATTGCAATCCGCTAAGCATACCAGAAACCACGCCGCCTATTCATGTGCGGTTATTGCGGGCTTTGGGGTTACTAAACAATTGCCAATCCGGTAATATCAAGTCCCCTTTTTTAAAATCAGAAGATGCAATTCCCACTATGACTCAACCCGCGAAGAAAATATTGGTAACGTGCGCCCTGCCGTACGCAAACGGCTCAATCCACCTCGGTCACATGCTGGAGCATATTCAGGCTGATGTCTGGGTCCGTTACCAACGAATGCGCGGCAACGAGGTTAACTTCATCTGCGCAGACGACGCCCACGGCACGCCTATCATGCTGAAAGCGCAGCAGCTGGGTATCACCCCAGAGCAGATGATTGCCGAAATGAGTCAGGAGCATCAGACTGATTTTGCAGGCTTTAACATCAGCTATGATAACTATCACTCTACCCACAGCGACGAAAACCGCGCGCTGTCGGAGCTGATTTATGGCCGCCTGAAAGAAAACGGTTTTATTAAAAACCGCACTATCTCTCAGCTCTACGATCCGGAAAAAGGCATGTTCCTGCCGGACCGTTTTGTCAAAGGCACCTGCCCGAAATGTAAAGCCCCGGATCAGTACGGCGATAACTGCGAAGTGTGCGGCTCCACCTACAGCCCAACTGAGCTTATCGATCCAAAATCCGTGGTGTCCGGCGCGACGCCTGAAATGCGTGATTCCGAGCACTTCTTCTTTGACCTGCCGTCGTTCAGCGAAATGCTGCAGGCGTGGACCCGCAGCGGCGCGCTGCAGGAGCAGGTGGCCAACAAGATGCAGGAGTGGTTCGAGTCCGGTCTGCAGCAGTGGGATATCTCCCGCGATGCGCCTTACTTCGGCTTCGAAATTCCGAATGCACCGGGCAAATACTTCTACGTCTGGCTGGATGCGCCTATCGGCTACATGGGTTCCTTTAAGAACCTGTGCGACAAGCGCGGCGACACCACCAGCTTCGACGAATACTGGAAGAAAGATTCCACCACCGAGCTGTATCACTTCATCGGCAAAGACATCGTTTATTTCCACAGCCTGTTCTGGCCGGCCATGCTGGAAGGCAGTCACTTCCGCAAGCCAACCAACCTGTTTGTTCACGGCTATGTAACGGTCAACGGCGCGAAGATGTCCAAGTCTCGCGGCACCTTTATCAAAGCCAGCACCTGGCTGAATCACTTTGATGCCGACAGCCTGCGTTATTATTACACCGCGAAGCTTTCTTCCCGCATCGACGATATCGACCTTAACCTGGAAGACTTCGTGCAGCGCGTGAACAGCGACATCGTCAACAAAGTGGTTAACCTGGCGTCCCGTAACGCCGGCTTCATCGCCAAGCGTTTTGACGGCATGCTGGCCGCAGAGATTGCCGATGCAGAGCTGTACAAAACCTTCACCGACGCGGCAGAAAGCATCGGCGAAGCGTGGGACAGCCGCGAATTTGGCCGTGCAATCCGCGAAATCATGGCGCTGGCGGATATCGCTAACCGCTACGTGGACGAGCAGGCACCGTGGGTTGTGGCTAAGCAGGAAGGCCGCGATGCCGACCTGCAGGCTATCTGTACCATGGGCCTGAATATGTTCCGCGTACTGATGACCTGGCTTAAGCCGGTTCTGCCGTCGCTCACCGAGCGTACAGAAGCCTTCCTGAATGCTGAACTGAGCTGGGACAGCATCGCTACGCCGCTGCTGAACCACAAGGTAAACAGCTTCAAGGCGCTGTATAACCGTATTGAAACGAAACAGGTGGAAGCGCTGGTGGAAGCGTCTAAAGAAGAAGTGAAAGCGCTGAATGCGGCGCCGGTAACCGGCCCGCTGGCGGACGATCCGATTCAGGAGACCATCACCTTTGATGACTTCGCGAAAGTGGATATGCGCATCGCGCTGATTGAGAAAGCAGAATTCGTGGACGGCTCCGACAAGCTGCTGCGCCTGACGCTGGATCTCGGCGGCGAGAAACGTAACGTCTTCTCCGGCATTCGTACCGCTTACCCGGATCCTTCTCAGCTGGAAGGTCGTCTGACCGTGATGGTGGCCAACCTCGCTCCACGTAAGATGCGCTTTGGCGTGTCTGAGGGGATGGTGATGGCCGCAGGTCCTGGCGGGAAAGATATCTTCCTGCTGAGCCCGGACAGCGGTGCTCAGCCCGGCATGGCGGTTAAGTGACCGATAAAAAACCCCGGAAATCCGGGGTTTTTTCTTATTAGGCGTCTCTCGCCTGACCGACAGTTTTGTCCTTCAGGAACAACACCATCAGCCCAAGCCAAACCACTCCGCCCAGCAGGTTAAACAGGCTGAACAGACCGTTGCCGCCGAACTGGTAGGCGTGCTTGCTCAGCTCAATACCGACGGTAAAGATCAGCATTTGCAGCATGCCCATCGCCGCCGACACCGTGCCTTTACTCATCTCGCTGGCGAACAGCGTCAGGCGCACCAGGCCCGCATTCGCCAGGCCGATGCCAAAGGCGTACAGACTCAGGCCAGCGGTCATCCACAAATAAGCATGAGAAGAAACCACCGTAGCCACTGCCGCCACAATCAGGCCCGGCACAATCCACCAGCCGCCCATGATGATCAGGCTGCGCACGCTGCGCCGGGACGTCAGCTTCGCCAGGACCAGGTTACCGAGGATCAGCGCGCCGAAGATGGGCACCTGCAGCAGGCCGTATTCATAGCTGCTGAGATTCTCCCCGCTGATGATGATCACCGGCGACTGGGCAATCCACGCCAGCAGCGGCAGGCTGACAAAGCCCGTCGCCAGCGCGCCCGAGACAAAACGCAGGTTTTTCAGCACCAGCTTGTAGTCACGCCCAAGCTCTTTCAGCGAAAGCTTTTCGCCAAGGCGGGTCGCCGTTTCCGGCATCGCCTTGTGCAGCCCAAAGAAAGAGATGGCCGCCAGCAGCGCAAACAGCACAAACATCGTTTCCCACGGAGCCACGTGGATCCACGCCGCACCTACCAGCGGCCCAAGCAGCGGCGCGATGAGCGCCACGTTCGCCATCAGCGCGGTTATCTTGATGCAAACCGCCTCTTCGAACGACTCCTGAATAGCGGCGTAGCCCACGGCGCCAATAAAGCACAGGCTGACGCCCTGCAGGAATCGCAGGAAGGTGAACTGCTGAATATCCTGGGCCAGCAGCGTCGCGAGGCAGGTGACAATAAACCAGACCACACCGGTCAACATTACCGGGCGGCGGCCAATACGGTCAGACAGCGGCCCCAGCAGCCACTGCAGGAACATCCCGCCCGCCAGATAAGCCGTCATTGAGGTCGGCACCCATTCCACGCCCGCCTGGAACTGATCCACCACGGCCAGCATCCCCGGCTGGATCATGTCATTGCCGATATAAGTTGAGAATTCGTAGAGCACCAGACAAAGCGGGAACAGCAGTGCCTGACGGCCTAACGATTTGTTAGCTATCGTATTATGTTGCATTAGAAACTCAGAAGATAAAGAAACGCGCAGAGTGTATTCAATTGCCCGTGCCAGCGGTAGTCAACGGCTGACAAATAGCACGGGGTGTAAATCCGCGCATATCATACCTCAATTCTATTAAGGATTTCTTAATCTGTGATGAATATTCTGCTGCCATGAATTTAAGGTCGGCACTCTCTTAGGAGAGACAAGATGAAATATTTTCCTAAACCAACGGTAAATAAGACAAAACTGCTTTACCGTCTGCCGCCCTACTTCTATCTTTTCCCGCTTTGCATCCTGATAATACGGGCTGCCATTTTTCGCTGGTTTTCCGGGAGAAGGCCAGATGATGCGCGGGGCACACTTTTTCAGCCACAACCTGTGGACAGGTTGCTGGGTATGGTTAACCCGGGTGGTGCTTTACGGCGCGATGTCCACCTGGTCAGTTAAAGCACAGGACAAGTTATGATGGAAACGCTCAACCAGAATCTGTTTTTGCTCATTAATGCTACCCCGTCCTCGCCGGAGTGGATGATAAAAATGGCGATTTTCTTCGCCCGGGATCTTATAAGCATCGTCCCGCTGCTGATCGTCGCGCTCTGGCTGTGGGGCCAGCATAAACAGATGCCGGCCCAGCGCCAGGTGGTGATCAAAACCGGCATGGCGCTGGTGATTAGCGTGGCGCTGTCGTGGGTCATTGGGCAGTTGTTCCCGCATCCGCGTCCTTTTGTGGTCGGACTTGGCTACAACTTCCTGCACCACGCGCCGGATGACTCTTTCCCAAGCGACCACGGCACGGTGATCTTCACCTTTGCTCTGGCATTTTTGTGCTGGCACCGCATCTGGTCCGGCGTAATGCTGTTTGCGATCGGCTGCGCTATTGCCTGGTCCCGCGTCTACCTCGGCGTTCACTGGCCGCTGGATATGCTCGGCGGCCTGCTGGTCGGCATGAGCGCCTGTCTGTTGTCGCAGGTAGTCTGGAACCTGAGCGGGCCACAAATCCACCAGCGCCTGCATCAGATTTACCGCTACTGTTTCGCGCTGCCCATCCGCAAAGGCTGGGTACGTGACTAAGCGGTTCTCCGCAGGTAAGATGCGTTAACTAAAGCCCTGCCTTAGCGGGGCTTTTTAATGCTCAGAGGACGCTATGGAAACCCGCCGTGACGAGCGCATTAACCGCCTTGTACAGGCGCTGAAGCGCAGCGATAAAATTCATCTCAAAGAAGCCGCTCAGCTGTTGGGCGTCTCCGAAATGACCATCCGCCGCGATATTAACAGCGAGCCGGGTCAGGTTGTTTTGCTGGGCGGATATGTGGTGCTGGAGCCCCGGAGCGCCGGGGCCAGCTACTACCTGTTGAGCGATGAAAAAACGCGTCAGGTGGAAGAGAAACGTCATGCCGCCAGGCTCGCCGCGCAGCATGTTCGCCCGCGCCAGACTGTGTTCTTCGACTGCGGCACCACCACGCCTTACATTATTGACGCCCTTGACGACGATCTGCCTTTCACAGGCCTGTGTTATTCCCTCAACACCTTTCTGGCACTCCAGGAAAAACCCCACTGCCGGGTGATTTTAAGCGGCGGCGAGTTTCACGCCAGCAATGCGATATTTAATCCGATTAACTTCCAGGAGTGTCTGGGGAATATCTGCCCGGATATCGCCTTTTTATCCGCTGCCGGCGTCCACCCGCGCTACGGCGCAACCTGCTTTAATTTGAATGAGCTGGCGGTGAAGCATTGGGCGCTGAGCATGGCCCAGCGTAATATTCTGGTGGTGGATGACACCAAGTTTGGCAAGGTTCGCGCCGCCTGCATGGGGCCGCTGACGGCGTTTGATACGATTATTACCAACCGGCCTCCCGCCGCGGAGTTTATAGACTTTGCCGCGGCGGAAAATCTGACGCTAACGTGGTAGTGGTAGTCGCTTAAGAGAACCAGCTCCCGAACCAACCGTGGAGCTTCATCAGCACAAAGTCCCACATGCGGCTGAAGAAACCGCCCTCTTCAACCGGCTCCATCACCAGCAGCGGACGCTGTTCAATGGATTTGCCGTTAAGCTGGAAGTCGATAGTGCCGACGGCCTGGCCCTTTTTCAGCGGCGCCGTTAGCTGAGGTTCATTCAGCGTAAAGCTGGCTTTCAGGTTTTTCAGCTGACCGCGAGGAATGGTCACCGAGCCGCCTTCACCGGCGCCAAGATTGACTTCGCTCTTATCGCCAAACCAGACGCGCTGGGTCACGAAAGTCGCGTCAGGCTTGATTGGCGTGACGGTTTCGAAGAAACGGAAGCCCCAGGTCAGCAGCTTTTCGCTCTCGTTAAAGCGAATGCGATCGGTTTTCGTGCCCAGCACGACGGAAATCAGGCGCATATCGCCGGAGGTTGCCGAAGCGACAAGGTTATAGCCCGCGCCCTCGGTGGTGCCGGTCTTCATACCATCAACGTTAAGATTAGAGCTCCACAGCAGGCGGTTGCGGTTCGGCTGCTTGATATTGTTAAAGGTGAACTCTTTCTCTTTATGCACCGCGTACTCATCCGGCACGTCGTGGATCAGCGCCTGCCCCAGCAGCGCCATGTCGCGCGCGGTGCTGTACTGCCCCGGAGCATCCAGGCCGTGAACGGTTTTAAAGGTGGTGTTGGTAAGCTTGAGCTTCTGCGCGTAGTTGTTCATCAGGCTGACAAACGAGTCCTGGCTGCCCGCCACATAGTCGGCAATCGCAATGCTGGCGTCGTTCCCGGACTGAATAATGACGCCTTTGTTGAGATCTTCCACCGAGACTTTATCGCCTGGTTTCAGGAACATCAGTGAAGAACCGCGCAGCACCGGGTTACCGGTGGCCCAGGCATCTTTCCCGATAGTGACCATATCCGTCAGGTGAATCTTACCTGCCTTCAGCGCCTGCCCTACCACATAGCTGGTCATCAGCTTGGTCAGACTTGCCGGATCGAGCTTTTCGTCGGCATTTCCTTCCGCCAGCACCTTCCCGCTGGCGTAATCCATCAAAATCCAGGCTCTGGCATCGACCTGGGGCGCATCTGCGGTCTGCTCAGCGCTCAGCGCAGGAGCCGCTAGCAGCAGCAGGGTTGTCCCTGCGAGTAAACCACGTAGTGTTACAGGCATTTGCAAGCTCTTCATAAAACCACCTGAGTATCCATTCTTAAAAAATTCACGGTGCGCACCGCCACCCAAAAGTCAGGATGTGAGTAATAACGCACGAATCCACTTAAAGAAACATAGAGTTGGTAAAGTTTTTTAAGTTTATTCGATATCTGCACGAGTTGCCGCCGTCGCGCCATTTTTTTTAGCTTCGGTTGAGAAACAGTGGTGTTTTCGTGACCGGAGCCGGGCATACTCGATGTCCACCTGCAAAAAAAAGGAACCACCATGATTACCGTTTGGGGCAGAGATAACTCGACCAATGTGAAGAAAGTGCTGTGGTGTCTGGAAGAGCTACAACTGCCGTACCGCTCCGTGCCCGCGGGCGGGAAATTTGGCCTGACGCATGATGCCGAATACCTGGCGATGAACCCGAATGGCCTGGTGCCGTGCATTCACGACGACGCACACGGGCTGACGCTGTGGGAATCCAACACCATCGTGCGCTACCTGGCGGCTGAATATGGTCGCGATTCGCTGTGGGTAAATGCCCCGGCAGAGCGTGCCAAAGGCGAAAAATGGATGGACTGGTCCGCCACGGCGGTTGCGGGTCCCTACCGTGGCGTGTACGCCAGCCTGGTCCGAACCCCACCGGAAGAGCGCGATCGCAAGCTGATTGAGCAAAGCATTGTGGCCTGCAACAAGCTGTTTGCCATTGCGGATGCGGAACTGGCAAAACAGCCGTGGCTGGGTGGCGAAGCCTTTGGCCTGGGCGACCTCGCCTTTGGCCCGCAAATCTACAGCCTGCTCAACCTTGATATTCCGTGGGATGCAGCGCCAAACCTTCAGCGCTGGTATCAGCAGCTGACCCAGCGCCCGGCGTTCAAGAAAATTGTGATGATCCCCCTGACCTGATTGAGCTTTCCTTCGGGCTGATTTTTAGCAGCTCGCCGTCTGATTCGTCGGTCAGGACATACAGATAGCCGTCCGGGCCGACGCGCACATCGCGAATACGCTTTTTACGATCCCCCAGCAGCAGCCGTTCGTCCGTCACCTTGTCACCATCCAACGTCAGTTCAATCAGATTCTTTTCTTTGAGCGCGCCGATAAACAGCTTGCCTTTCCACTGCGGGAAAGTGTCACCCGAATAAAATGCCATGCCGCTTATCGCCGGAGAGACTTGCCAGTAATGCGCCGGTTGCTCGGTACCTTCAGCTTCTCCCCCTTTGGCTTCCGGGATCTTAAGCCCGCTGTAATTAATGCCCCAGGTCGCCAGCGGCCAGCCGTAGTTTTTCCCTGCGGCCGGGATATTAATTTCATCGCCACCTTTCGGCCCGTGCTCGTTTAACCACAGTTCGCCGTTGGCCGGATTAATGGCTAATCCCTGCGGGTTACGATGCCCATAGGACCAAATTTCAGGCCGGACGCCTGGTTTGCCTATAAACGGGTTGTCCTGCGGAACGGAACCATCGGTATTCAGCCGCACCACTTTACCCTGCAGCTTATCGAGATCCTGAGCCGTAGCGCGCTCGTTGTTTTCCCCCAGCGCGATAAATAGGTGGCCTTTCCCGTCAAACGCCATGCGTCCGCCGAAATGGTTACCGGTGGAGAGCTTTGGCGCCTGGCGGAACACTACCTTAAAGTTTTCCAGCCGTTTCAGATCCTGACTTAACGTCCCATATCCGACGGCAGTACCGGCTTTGTTGTCGCTGCCGCCTTCGGCAAAGCTAAGCCACACGCGGCGGCTGCTGGCGAAATCCGGGGCCAGCACAACGTCCAGTAAACCACCCTGACCGTGGGCCCAGACTACAGGCACACCGCTAATGGGCGCGGATAACCCCTTGCCCTGCTGCCACAGATGCAGTTCTCCGCCGCGCAGGGTAATCAACATTCCCTGGTTATCAGGTAAAAAATCCAGCGCCCACGGGTGAGGCAGGTCGGTTTGCAGAACTTCAACGTTGGTTTTAGCGGCCAGAGCATAAGAGGCAGAGAGAAGTAGCGCGGCGGCAATCAGCGTGCGGGACGGGAACGGCGGCATGGCAATCTCCTGGTTTTGGCTATCCGTTAAGGGTAGCCGCCGCAGACAAGCCAGCGCCCGGTTTTACATAACATTAAGAACGGGGAGCCTGACTGACTCCCCGCGCGCGGGTCAGGCTTCGACGGCCTTCCCGCGTTCTGCCAGCGCATTCAGGCTCCGGGTGAGCTGCATCAGGCTGGTTTCAAGCTTTGCCGCATCAACTGCAATGTATTGTGGGCAGTCTTTGCGCCCGCTCATCAGGCAAAGTGCGGCGGATGAACACGCCTCAACGGCATGGCGAAAATCATCTTTTTCAGCGTCGGCCAGGCTCGCCTGCAGCACAAAGGCAGCATCGCGGCTCCGGTGACAGACATCAAGCAAGCGGGTCCGCAGCTGTTCGCTTTCACTGACAGACATGTACCCTTTGGCCTTTCTCAACGCCAGGTAGGCGGCGATCTCTACCTTCGCGGCCTGCAGCTTTTGCAGCAGGTCGTGTTTGAGCGTACGTCCGGACATAGCGCATCCTCCTCGTGGGCTACCGATTAACCCACAGGTAAAGTATGGTCAAAGGATGATAATTCGCGGCTAATATCTTTCGCATTTGATGCTGTTTATCGGGTAAGTGGGAGTATGCGGGGGTTAAACCGCAGCGGAATAACTCACCCGCAATGCAAACCGCAATTCTCCAGTACAAATTCCCGCCCAACCTCTGTAGAATCCCTGCCCTAATCCTTCTAATAATTGAACACTTTTTAAGCTATGAGCAATGTGACCCAACAACCCCGCATCGGGTTTGTCTCCCTCGGCTGCCCGAAAAACCTCGTGGACTCCGAACGCATCCTGACTGAACTGCGCACCGAAGGTTATGACGTGGTGCCAAGCTATGACGACGCCGACATGGTCATCGTCAACACCTGCGGCTTTATCGACAGCGCCGTACAGGAATCGCTGGAAGCCATCGGTGAAGCGCTGAACGAAAACGGTAAGGTGATTGTCACCGGTTGCCTGGGCGCAAAAGAAGATCAGATCCGGGAAGTGCATCCGAAGGTGCTGGAGATCACCGGCCCACACAGCTATGAACAGGTTCTGCAGCACGTTCACCACTACGTGCCAAAACCGCAGCACAACCCGTTCCTGAGCCTGGTGCCGGAACAGGGCGTGAAGTTGACGCCGCGTCACTACGCGTATCTGAAAATTTCCGAAGGCTGCAACCATCGCTGCACCTTCTGCATTATCCCGTCCATGCGTGGCGATCTGGACAGCCGCCCAATCGGCGACGTGCTGGCAGAGGCAAAACGTCTGGTTGAAGCGGGCGTGAAAGAGCTGCTGGTGATCTCTCAGGACACCTCCGCGTACGGCGTGGACGTTAAGCACCGCACCGGGTTCTGGAACGGCGCTCCGGTAAAAACCAGCATGGTTAGCCTGTGCGAGCAGTTGGCTAAACTGGGCGTCTGGACTCGCCTGCACTACGTTTACCCATATCCACACGTTGACGATGTGATCCCACTGATGGCGGAAGGCAAGATTCTGCCGTACCTCGATATCCCGCTGCAGCACGCCAGCCCGCGCATTCTGAAGCTGATGAAGCGCCCAGGCTCTGCGGATCGTCAGCTGCAGCGCATCAAGCAGTGGCGTGAAATCTGCCCGGACCTGACCCTGCGTTCGACCTTTATCGTCGGCTTCCCGGGTGAAACCGAAGAAGACTTCGAGATGCTGCTCGACTTCCTGAAGGAAGCGCGCCTGGATCGCGTCGGCTGCTTCAAATACAGCCCGGTTGATGGCGCAACCGCCAACGAGCTGCCGGATCAGGTACCGGAAGAAGTAAAAGAAGAGCGCTGGAACCGCTTTATGCAGCTGCAGCAGAAAATCTCTGCCGAGCGCCTGCAGGAAAAAGTGGGCCGCGAGATTCTGGTCATGGTTGATGAAGTGGACGAAGAAGGCGCCATCGGCCGCAGCATGGCGGATGCCCCAGAAATCGACGGCGCGGTTTACCTGAATGGCGAAACGAAGCTGAAGCCAGGCGACGTTGTCCGCGTGAAAGTTGAAAACGCGGATGAGTACGATCTGTGGGGTTCAGTGGTTTAGTTTGCCCGTCCTGCATAACAAAGGGCTCTTTGTGAGATCGGTGAATATTCCGTTCACTTCCAGCCCTGTTTTATATGTAACCCGGCATAGGTGAACGTCTTAGGGGAGTCACCGTCACTCCCCTAAGAACCCGGACTCCCGGCCAAATAAATCGACCGCGTGAGCGGCAAACCTCCGTTTTATCTCCCAGTCCCAGGTCGGCAGAGATGCGTTCCCGACGCTCTCAGCCTCCGGCCGTTCCCGACGTCCGGATCCTGGCCAGTCGGAGAGAAAACAGAGGCGATTTAAGCCGGAACCGAGCCTCGCTTTTAACCCGCAGCCACACGGGACGTTAACGTTGCTGAAAGTTCCACAGCCACGCCCTTGTTCCCGGCTCTCAGCGCCCCCGGTGATGACCCAACTCAGGCGGGGTTGAGCTGTCGGGAACAGCGAAAGAGAGCGATCGTCGGGAACGCATCGCGAACGACCCCGAATGTTTGGGTGATAGCCGGTGGGTTTACCGCTTCAGCGGCGATGAGCTTGCCGGGCGCCGGGGGTTGTCAGGGGGCATGGCGTAACGCCACCTGACACGTTCACCGGTTCAGTAGCTACATGTAAAGATGGACTTGAAGTGAACGGAACCTTATCCAGCCCTTCAGAAAGAGTTTTTTTAAATACGAAATCACCATTGAACACACGCCTAAAACGTGTAACTCACCCCCACCGTTAACTCCCGCAGGTTATTCTTATTCACCATTGGGCTGTCGCTGATGGTACTCGGATAAAAACGCTGGGTGAACTGCGCCCAGGTGTTCCATAGCGGTGTCCATGCGTAGTTCATTGCCAGCTGTGCGTAAGGCACAATACTGCCCTGTGGACGCCATGCTGCAAGGCCCGTTCTCGCCGACTCTTTCTCTGAAACACCGTAGTAATAGCGCGTGTTTTGCGCATTCGAGAAGTCCATTCCGACCTCAGGCACCAGCGTGAAGTCTCCCCACTGCGCCATTGCAATATAGGCCGTATTTGCCGTTAGGCCGTTGCTGACGCCCAGCGTGTCGCCCGCAATTGTCGCGCTGAACGCGCCTATCGGCGTGGTGTATTGCATCGTCATGCCGCCCATCATCGTACTATGGCGATTATTCAGCCCCCGCAGCGCGGGAGTCTGCCCGGTATCTGCCTGATACAGGGTATCGTAGTAATACACTTTAGCGCGCAGCAGCAGCGTGTCGGTATTGATGAAGTTATAGCCCGCTTCGGTGCCGTCGAGGTACCAGGTTTTGCCGTCGTAGCCGACGTAGGGCAGCGCCCAGCGAAGCTGGTGCCGGGTTTGGTAAGGGGTTTGATACAGGCCCCCCTGCGCGCCAAGCGACCAGTTGGCCGCCGGGCAGGCAGTGGCAATCAGCAACGGGCTTAGCAGAAGTGCCCCGGTTATCTTTCTCATTTCTTCACTCCAGGGCAACGAATCTACTGCCTCAGCTTAGCCTTTAATTTTAGGATCCAGCGCGTCCCGTAGCCCATCCCCCAGCAAGTTGAACGCCAGCACGGTCAAAAAGATGGCAAGACTCGGGAAAATAGCCACATGCGGGGCAATCACCATATCCGCCCTCGCCTCGTTCAACATAGCGCCCCACTCCGGCGTAGGTGGCTGAGCCCCGAGGCCGAGAAATGACAGGCTTGCGGCGGAAATAATCGAGGTCCCGATGCGCATCGTGAAATACACCACAATCGACGAAACGGTTCCCGGCAGAATATGCCGGAAGATGATAGTCGCATCCGGGGCACCAATGCTACGAGCAGACTCAATAAAAGTTTGCTGTTTCAGCACCAGCGTGTTGCCGCGCACCAGGCGGGCAAAGGCCGGAATACTGAAAATCGCCACCGCAATAATCACGTTGGTCATCCCACTGCCCATCACCGCCACAACCGCAATTGCCAGCAAAATACCGGGGAAGGCGAACAGCACGTCGCAGATTCGCATGATAATGCGGTCCCACCAACCTTCGTAATAGCCCGCCAGCAGGCCAAAGAAGGTGCCAATCAACGCCCCAATCAGCACCGAAAAGACCCCGGCGGCCAGCGAGATTTGCGCCCCGACCAGCACACGACTAAAAATATCCCGCCCGAGCGAATCAACGCCAAACCAGTGCAGCATCGACGGGCCGTCGTTTAGCCGGTCGTAATCGAAATAATTTTCTGCATCAAAAGGGGCAATCCATGGGGCAATAAGCGCAATCACTATCAGCAAAAGCACAAACAGCCCGGCGGTAATAGCCACGGGCTGCTGGCGAAAACGCCGCAGAAACTCACTCCACGGGGTGCGAATTTGCCCGGCACGAACCACCGGCATCGCGTTGACTATGGCCTGGCGTCGCCAGTTTAAAAGTCGCATCCTTATTTGTACCTGATGGCCGGGTTAATGGCGGCATACAGCAGATCCACCACTAAGTTGATCACAATAAACTCCAGCGAAAACAGCAGAACCTCGGCCTGAATCACCGGGTAATCGCGCATCTCCACCGAATCCACCAGCAGGCGCCCTAATCCCGGCCAGTTAAACACTTTTTCCACCACAATAGAGCCACCAAGCAGGAAACCGAACTGCAGCCCCATCATGGTGACCACCGGGATCATGGCGTTTCGCAGGCCGTGTTTAACCACGATCAGCGTTTCGCTCACGCCTTTCGCCCTGGCGGTACGCATGTAATCTTCGTGCAGCACATCCACAAACGACGCGCGGGTGAATCTCGCCATGACCGCCGCAACCGCCGCTCCAAGGGTAATGGACGGCAGAATGTAATGCTGCCAGCTGTCGGCCCCCACCGTGGGCAGCCAGCCCAGTTCAACCGAGAAAACCTGCATCAGCAGCATCCCCAGCGCGAAGGCCGGGAAAGAAATACCGGACACGGCAATGGTCATGCTCAGGCGATCCGGCCAGCGATTGCGCCACACGGCAGCGACGATCCCGGTGGCAAGGCCAAACAAAGTCGCCCATGCCATGCTGGTCAGCGTCAGCCACAGCGTGGGCATAAAGCGGCTGGCGATCTCTTCGGACACGGGGCGGCGCGAAACCAGCGAAGTGCCAAAGTCACCCTGCACGACATGAGTAATGTAATGCAGGAACTGCCGCCACAGCGGTTGATCCAGCCCCAGCTGTTTGCGCACCAGTTCGATGACCGTGGCATCAGCTTCCGGCCCGGCAATCAGGCGCGCCGGGTCGCCGGGCAGCAGATGCACAAACAGGAATACCAGCACCGCCACGATGAACAGCGTTGGGATCAGGCCTAAAAGGCGTTTGAGGAAATAGTTAAACATCGCAGCCCCTCACCCTAACCCTCTCCCCAGAGGGGAGAGGGAATCAAGAGACAAGGCACCAACAGGCTTAGCTTTCCCCCCTCTCCCTTTTAGGGAGAGGGCCGGGGTGAGGGTCATCATCACGCTACTTCAGATCCGCATTATCAAAACTAAACCCGGTATCCGGCATCACGTAGAACCCGGTAAGATTTTTGCTGTGGGCAGAAACCAGTTTTTCCACCACCAGCGGCACCCACGGAGACTCTTTCCAGATAATATCCTGCGCGTCTTTATACAGCTTCGCTTTCTCATCAGGTTGAGTGGTTTTCAGCGCATCGGTCAGATCTTTGTCGACCTGTTGATTACTGTAAAACGCGGTGTTAAACAGCGTTGGCGGCCAGTTCTGGGAAGCAAACAGCGGCGACAGCGCCCAGTCAGCTTCGCCGGTTGACGCCGACCAGCCGGTGTAGAACATTCTTACGCCGCTCTCTTTCTGCCCTTTGGCTTCCACTTCTGCCGCACGCTGCCCGGCGTCCATCGCCGTCACTTTCACCTTGATACCCACCTGCGCCAGCTGCTGCTGGGTAAACTGCAGCACTTTCTGCGCGGTGCTGTGGTTGTGGGAGGACCAGAGCGTGGTTTCAAAGCCGTTCGGGAAGCCCGCTTCTTTCAGCAGCGCTTTCGCTTTAGCCGGATCGTAAGGCCAGGGCTTGAATTTCTCGGCATAGGCAAGCGACGGCGGCACCACGCCTTCTGCTGGCGTAGCGAAGCCGGAGAACGCCACTTTCACCAGCGCCTGGCGGTTAATCGCATAGTTGATGGCTTCGCGGACTTTCGGGTTATCAAACGGTTTTTGGGTGACGTTCATGCTGATGTAGCGCTGCATGATCGACGGCGAGGCAACCAGCTCAAGCTTGCTGTTTTTCTCCAGCACACCGGCCTGCTCGTAAGGGATCGGGAACGCGAACTGCGCTTCACCGGTTTGCAGCATCGCCGCACGGGTATTGTTATCCACGACCGGGCGCCAGGTAATGCTGTCCAGCTTCGGCAGGCCTTGCTGCCAGTAACCGGCGAATTTCTTCACCTTCACAAAATCGGTCTGGTTCCAGGTATCCAGCTGATACGGGCCGGTACCCACCGGATGGAAGCCGATATCTTTGCCGTATTTTTGCAGCGCAGCCGGGGAGATCATCGCCGTGGCCGGGTGGGCCAGAATATTGATGAACGCCGAGAACGGCTCTTTTAAGGTAATTTTCACCGTGGAAGGATCGACCACTTCCGTTTTGGCAATGGTTTTATACAGGTTGTAGCGCTTGAGGTGGTTGTCCGGGTTGCTGGCGCGATCGAGGTTCGCTTTTACCGCATCGGCATTGAAGTCCGTGCCGTCCTGGAACTTCACGCCAGTGCGCAGCTTGATGGTGTACACCAGACCGTCGTCAGACACTTTGTAGCTTTCGGCCAGCACGTTCTGCAGTTTCATGTCTTTATCAAGCCCGAACAGCCCCTGATAGAACGATTTGGCCACCGCCTGGGACAGCGTGTCATTCGCGTCGTAGGGATCGAGCGTGGTGAAGTTTGAGGCCACCGCTACGACGACATCTTTAGCAGCGAAAGCGGGCGTGGCGATAACGGCGGAGGCAAGTCCCGCCGCCAGCAGCCATTTTTGCGTTGTGTTAGCTGTCATTATTGTTTTCCTTTATAGGCGATTTTCACTGCTGCCGATGGGGTGACGAGCGACAAAATGCCCCGGCCCCACCGCAACCAGCGGTGCTACGTGCGGTTCATCCCCCAGGCTGCGTGTGGCACTGGGGATCTCGTCAGACACTAAAACAGGCTTGCGTCCCTTGCGGGTTGGGTCAGCCACCGGTACCGCCGCCATAAGTTTGCGGGTGTACGGATGCTGTGGGTTTTCAAACACGGCGCGGCGCGGGCCAATTTCCACTATCTGGCCCAGATACATGACCGCCACGCGATGGCTGATGCGTTCCACGACGGCCATGTCGTGGGAAATAAACAGAAAAGCGATGCCAAATTCGCGCTGCAGGTCGAGCAGCAGGTTAACGATTTGCGCCCGAATCGACACATCCAGCGCCGAGACGGACTCGTCGGCAATCACCACCTTCGGGTTCAGCGCCAGCGCGCGGGCAATACAAACCCTCTGCCGCTGGCCGCCGGAGAACTCATGCGGGTAACGCCACGCGTGCTCGGGCTGTAAACCGACTCGCTCAAGCAGCCAGGCGACGCGCCGCTGGGCCTCTTCTTTAGGCATCGCCTGATGCACCAGCAGCGGCTCCATAATGGAGTAGCCGACGGTCTGGCGCGGATCCAGCGAGGCATACGGATCCTGGAAAATAAACTGAATGTCTTTGCGGACGTGCTGCAGCTCGCCGTTGGGCAAATTATCAATACGCTGACCGTTAAAGGTGATGGTGCCGCCCTGGGTTTCCACCAGCCGCAGCAGCGAGCGCCCGGTGGTCGATTTACCACAGCCGGACTCGCCCACCAGCGCCAGCGTTTCGCCGGGCAATAAATCAAAACTCACCTTTTCAACGGCGTGAACCTGGCGCGTCACCCGGTTGAATATTCCGCTACGCAGCGGGAAGCGAGTCACCAGATCGCGAACTTCCAGCACCGGCTTCGCGCCGGAAGGAATCGTATCCTGCTCGGTTTCTGGCGCTTGCTGATTCGGTTGGCCTGGGACTATCAGCGGGAATTTACGCGGTAAATCACTGCCATTCATGGCGCCAAGGCGCGGAACGGCAGCTAACAAAGCCTGGGTGTAGGCGTGCTGTGGATTCTGGAATATTTGCTCCACGGTGCCGGTTTCAACCGCTTCGCCCCGGTACATCACCAGCACCCGGTCGGCGATGTCCGCCACCACGCCCATATCGTGGGTGATAAAAATGACGCCCATCTGCATTTCATCCTGCAGAACGCGAATAAGCTGCAGGATTTGTGCCTGAATAGTCACGTCGAGGGCAGTTGTTGGCTCATCGGCAATCAGCACCGCCGGGCGGCAGGAGAGCGCCATGGCAATCATCACTCGCTGGCGCATACCGCCGGAAAGCTGGTGCGGATAGCGGTTCAGGATGGCCTGTGCCTCAGGAATACGCACGCGTTCGAGCATGCGCTTCGCTTCTGCCAGCGCTGCGCGGCCATCCAGCTTTTGATGTAAACGGATGGATTCAGCGATTTGCTCGCCCACGGTGAACACCGGATTAAGCGAGGTCATTGGCTCCTGGAAAATCATGGCCACATCCGCCCCGCGCACGCGACGCATCTGGGCATTGCTCAGTTCGGGCAGGTTCAGCACCTCTTTATTACGCCGACGCAGCAGCAGCTTGTCGCAGCTAACCTGCCCGCCGCCCTGCTCCAGCAGGCGCATCAGCGCCATCGCAGTGACCGACTTCCCGGAACCCGACTCACCCACGATAGCCAACGTTTCACCCCGATTAAGGGTCAGCGTCAGGTGACGCACCGCGTCAGTAACCTGCTGCTGTTGGCGAAAGCGAATATTGAGGTCGCTAACGGCAAGCACCTGCTCGTCCGGTAGCTCATGACTGTGCGGCATTAACTCTCCTGGTCACGATAAATTCCTACGTTCGGGGCATCGCCGACAAAGCCAAAGCCACGGTACATCCCCTCGCTGTTAAACGGCAGCGCGACGTTCCCCTGATTGTCGATGGCAATCATGCCGCCGCTGCCGCCCAGCGCGGGCAGTTTCTCCATCACCACGCGGTCCACCGCCTGCTGCAGACTCAGTCCGGCATACTCCATCAGCGCCGCAATATCGTAGGCCGCCAGCGTGCGGATAAATACTTCGCCCGTGCCGGTGCAGGACACGGCCACGTTGGCGTTATTGGCATAGCAGCCGGCGCCGACTAAGGGAGAATCCCCTACCCGGCCCGGCAGTTTATTGGTCATTCCGCCGGTGGACGTTGCCGCCGCCAGATTCCCCTGTTTATCGAGCGCCACTGCGCCTACCGTACCAAATTTTTTATCGGCATCAATCGGCTCAGCCCCGTCATGATCCAGCCACGTTTGCTGACTTTCACGGGCGCGCAGCAGTTGCTGATAGCGTTCTTCGGTCGAAAAGAGCGTGGCTTCGACCGGCTCAAGCCCGTTCTGCGCGGCGAAACGCTCCGCCCCTTCGCCAATCATCAGCACGTGCGGGCTATTTTCCAGCACGAGTCTTGCCGCCAGGACAGGGTTGCGAATATGGCTCACGCCCGCCACCGCTCCGGCATTCAGGCTGTTGCCGTCCATCACGCAGGCGTCCAGCTCATGTTTACCTTCACGGGTGAACACCGATCCTATCCCGGCGTTGAACAGCGGGCATTCTTCGAGCAGACGCACCGCCTCGGTCACCGCGTCCAGCGCGCTGCCGCCGCGTTCAAGGATCTGCTGCCCGGCTTCGACAATACCGGAGAGTGCGCGAATAAATTGCAGCTCTTTTTCAGGCGTGAGGTGGGCGCGGGTCAGAGCTCCGGCCCCGCCATGAATAGCGATAACGGCTTTGGTCATTCGGCATTGCCTGTAGAAAGTGATATCCGGCAGCGTTTTTTCTATAAATATCAGAATCGTTGCCAAACATTGATACGATTTTTGAATATAGAAAGACGTAAAAGTGTTGTAAAGAAAATTGACTTTACTCTATGAGCCTTTTGCCGCCCCGGCGGGAAGGAGAAATAGCGGCCAATCACACCAAAGCCGCTATTTCTTTGGTAATAACAAAATCTTAGAACTTCGCGCTGATCCCCACGTTGTAGCTGGTCTGGTTCCCGTCGCTTAAGCCTGCCGTTTGTGCCACCGCCGCGAATGCGGACACGGTATTTGAGAGCGGCATATCTGCCCCGATGGCGATATCGGCCCAGTTTTTATCCAGCTGTTCACCACTGCGGCTGAAGGTCAGCGCCGTGGATTTTAGGCCGCCGTTCGCCCGATAGCTGTCATCGCCGAACTGATGGCGATAGCTTGCCTGCGCCCAGGGATTAATGACGCCCAGCTTCGTGTCCACGCGCCAGCCCGCGCTGCCGATTTGCGAATGGCCGTTCTGGTCGCCGAAACGCATAGCCGTGCTGCTGCTGCCGGTTTCGCTGTAGCCGTTTACGTGGCTGTAATCCCAGGCGTACTGCAGCACCGGCCCCGTGGTTAGCCAGGTCGTGACGGGGATATCGTAGCCAGCCGTCAATCGCGCGCCATACAGCCTGCCGTCTGTGTCGCCTTTTTCCGTGCGGGTAAGCTGCCCCAGGGTGATATCGCGCTGAATATTGGTGAAGTCGGCAGAGAGATAATGCACGTCCCCGTTCAGCCAGGCCTGGCCCGCGCGAAGCTGGCCAAAGAGCGCCGCCTGAAAACCTCGGGTATCGTAGCGGTAGCCGTCGTCCGGGCGCTGATTGTCCAGCGAACCGGCGATCAGCCCGCCCAGCACCACGTTTTCGTTCAGCTGATAGTCGAGGCCGACGGTCAGGTTATTGGTGTTACCTTTACCATCACCGGTTTCGCGATTGCCGCTGTACCGCTGGTAGCCGCCGCTGTAGCCGCCAAACACGCCCAGCGAACCTGCGGCGTTATCGCCCTGGCGCAGCTGCTGATAGCGGCTGTCGAGCGTGGCCCGGCTGCCGCGCACCATTGCCTGCGTGCCCTGGTTCAGGCGAGTGACCTGGACGGGCGCGACGATAATCGACTCAATGTACTGGGCAATGATGCTGTGAACCTGCGGGCTCGGGTGGAAATGATCGGCAAACAGATAATCCTGCGCGGCGTTAAATCCCGGCGTAGAGCTGGTGCAGTCGGTCGCCGCCACGCCCGGCGGGCAGGCCATCCCGGCGGTGTTTGTCAGACCGAAGGCCTGAGGGTTAGCCAGAATCTCCTGGAAGACGCCGTTGATATCCGCCCGGGCGATATTCCCCCCGTGCTGCAACAGGGCCTGATCTTCGGCGCTGTTGTAGAACGTGGTAAGCAACGCGGCCTGCTGCACGGCCCGATCGTAGGCGGCTATCAGCTGCGCGGCGACCCCTTGCTGAACAAGCGGATTGGCACTGACAACGGCAGCCGCCGCCTGCAGCGCCTGATGAATCGCCTGCTGACGACTCGCCAGATCGGGCGTTTGTGCCGCATCCAAAGACGCATAGGCAGCCTGAATCGCAGGCGTGGCCGCCGCGCCCAGCCCGGCGCTGAGTACCAGTTCCATTAGCGTTGGTGTGGCGCCGATATTCGGAACGTTCGGCACCACCACCAGCCCGGCGCCCGCATCAAGCAAAGCCCCCACCTGAGCGGCAGCGTTGGCTGCGCTGTTGGCCGCGATCCCCTGCGCCAGCGCCGGCTGAGTGGCCGCGGCGGCAAGATCGTTGCCACCAATCCAGTGAATGTATAAGCCGTTGCCATCCGCCCGCCCGCCGGTCTGGCTCAGGTAGCGCTGAACCTGGCTTTGCGTATTATCGGCCGGATTAAGCGCGGGCACAGCGGTGCCCCCGCCTGCGGCATAGTTGCTCCCACCTTCGCGGGAAGGCGTCAGCGTCAGGCCATAATGTGCGGCGAGCTGCTCGTCATAGAGCTTGTTCTGGCTACTGTTCCAGGTCCACCGCCCGTTGTTGCCGGTATCGCTGAGGCTGTCGCCAAAAACGGTGAGGGAGTCAAAGGCAAATGCAGATGAGGTGAAGCCCACAGCGGCGGCCAGCATACTGAATTTGAATGCTTTTTGTTTGCTTATCATCAGTTCTTCCTTGCAAGGTTTTTTATTAGCCACAATGACTATAGCCAATGGCGGTTGACGCGCAGGTCGAGCGTAAAGAAGAAACGTGACAACGTGATGTAACGCATGTCCGACCACGCCTGAAAGGTTTTTACCGATCCCGGGCATGCCGTCAGGCGGCGTTTTCTGCCATACTAGGCCCTTATTTTGCCCCTGCCCCAGGAGTCATGAATGGAATTTACCGCCGGGCTGATCCCGCTTGAAACCGCACTTGAACAGATGCTGTCCCGTATTCATCCGCTGTCCGAAACAGAAACCCTGCCGCTGCTGCTGGCCACGGGCCGCGTCACGGCAGCCCCGGTGATCTCGCCGCTGGATGTCCCCGGTTTTGATAACTCAGCGATGGACGGCTACGCGGTGCGGCTGACGGATATCAAAGCCGGGGGCGCGCTGCCCGTCGCCGGGAAAGCGTTTGCCGGACAACCTTTTAGCGGTGAATGGCCAGCGGGCACCTGCGTGCGCATCATGACCGGCGCGCCGATCCCTGCCGGAGCTGAAGCCGTTGTGATGCAGGAAGAGACGGAAGTCACCGAAAGCGGCGTGCGTTTTAACGCCGCCGTAAAGAACGGCCAGAATATTCGCCGTCGCGGCGAGGATATCCATCAGGGCGCCAGCGTACTGGCCGCAGGCGTGAAGCTGACCGCCGCCGAACTGCCGCTGATTGCCTCTCTGGGCATCCCGGAAGTTAAGGTCTACCGCAGAGTACGTGCGGCGGTGTTCTCCACCGGCGACGAACTTCAGCTTCCGGGTCAGCCTCTGGCCGAAGGCCAAATCTACGATACCAACCGCCTGGCGGTGCATATCATGCTGGAGCAGCTGGGCTGCGAAGTGATTGATCTCGGCATCGTTCGGGACGACCAGGCGGCCCTTCGCGCGGTGTTTAACGAAGCGGACAGCCGGGCGGATGTGGTGATAAGCAGCGGCGGCGTTTCCGTAGGCGAAGCCGATTACACCAAACAAATTCTCGAAGAGCTGGGTGAGGTGGGCTTCTGGAAGCTGGCTATCAAACCCGGTAAGCCGTTTGCCTTTGGACGCCTGAAAAACAGCTGGTTCTGCGGTCTGCCGGGCAACCCGGTTTCCGCCGCCCTGACGTTTTATCAGCTCGTGCAGCCGCTGCTGGCGAAGCTAAGTGGGCAAATCGCCAGCCCTCTGCCGCCGCGCATGCGCGTTCGCACCGTCGGCAAGCTGAAGAAATCCCCTGGCCGCCTCGACTTCCAGCGCGGCATTCTGCGCCGCAATGAACAGGGTGATCTGGAGGTGTTAAGCACCGGACATCAGGGATCGCATATTTTCAGCTCCTTTAGCCAGGCCAACTGTTTTGTGGTGCTGGAGCGCGAACGCGGCAACGTAGAGGCCGGTGAATGGGTTGAGGTCGAACCGTTTAATCCGCTGTTCGGAGGCTGAAATGATCGAGCTTAGCGACGAGGAAATGCTGCGCTACAACCGCCAGATTGTGCTGCGCGGCTTTGACTTTGAGGGCCAGGAAAAGCTGAAAGCTTCGCGAGTGCTCATCGTCGGACTGGGCGGGCTGGGCTGCGCGGCGGCACAGTATCTGGCGGCCGCGGGCGTGGGCCAGCTCACGCTGCTCGATTTCGATACCGTTTCGCTCTCAAACCTCCAGCGGCAAACGCTGCACAGCGATGCCACAATTGGCAAACCGAAGGTGGATTCCGCGCGGGATTCGCTGGCGGCGATGAATCCGCATATCCAACTCGACACCGTCAATGCGATGCTCGAATACCCTCAGCTTTCCGGGCTAATCGCCCGCCACGATGTGGTGCTGGACTGCACGGATAACGTGGCAATACGCAACCAGCTCAATCGCGGCTGCCATCAGCATAAGATCCCGCTGGTGTCCGGGGCGGCCATTCGCATGGAAGGCCAGATTAGCGTCTTCACCTATCGGGATGATGAACCTTGCTACCGCTGCCTGAGCCGTCTGTTTGGCGAAAGTACGCTGAGCTGCGTGGAGGCTGGCGTTATGGCGCCGCTGGTGGGGATTATCGGCTCGCTGGAAGCCATGGAGGCCATCAAGCTGCTGGCAAACTACGGCACCCCGGCGACCGGGAAGATTGTGCTTTACGACGCCATGTCCTGCCAGTTCAGAGAGATGAAGCTGGCGCGTAACCCGCAGTGCGAAGTTTGCGGATAGAAACATAAACGGGGATATTGCTATCCCCGTGATTTTTAGACCGCCAGATCGGTGAGCATCACTTTGGCGATTTCGAAGTAAATCAGCAGCCCGGTTCCGTCGATTAAGGTCGTGATAAACGGCGCCGACACCACGGCCGGATCGATATTCACCTTACGCAGCAGCATCGGAATAATGGATGAAACAATCGCGCTCCAGACGGTGATGGCGATGAGCGTCAGGCTGACCACCATCATCACTTCCATACCCACGCCCAGCATCCAGGCCCGAATAAACCCGGCGGTGCCAATGGTTAAGGCAATGAGCACCGAAGCCGAAATCTCCTTGCGCAAAATAGCGCCCAAATCCTTTAGCCCCACTTCGCCGAGCGCCATCGCCCTGACCAGCGTCGAGGTAATTTGTGTGCCGGTATTGCCGCCGGTGCCTATCAGTAGCGGGATAAAGAATGCCAGCGCAATCGCGGCTTCAAGCTGATCTTCAAACGATTTAATCACCGAGCTGGTGTAAGCCTCGGCCACAAACAGCAGCAGCAGCCAGACCGATCTTTTACGCCACAGCGTAAAGACGCTGCTTTGCAGATAGGGGGTTTCCAGCGGCGACGATGCGCCCTGCAGCTGGCTGTCGAGCGTGTTTTCGTCCTCAAGCAGCTGAGCGATTTCCTGCGGGCCCAGCACGCCTTTCAGCTTACCGTAGCTCAATACAGGGATATAGTTTGCGCCCGCCTTTTTAATGTCCACGCAGGCTTCATGCCGCGTTTTTTCCGGCGTTAATGAGAACGCCACGGGCCGCATCAGGTCACTGAGTAGCGCCTCTTTGTCGGCCTGCAGCAGCGATTTCACCGGCACGAGGCCAAACAGATGAGCATCGTCGTCCACCACAAATATCTGCGACGGGATCTGCTCATTTTTAATGCCCGAACAGAACAACGCCTGCGCATCCTGCACCGAAGTGCCCGGCGGTAAAGCGATGTAATCCTGGCTCAGGTAAGCCAGCACGGTGTTTTGTGAGTCTGAGGATGGCAGTTTGACGGACACGGCCAGTGAAGCGCGGGAGTGCGCTGAGGTATTAGTTGAAAAGGTCATGATTTTTCCCCGGTTACTGTTTTAAAAATAAACAGTCCTCATCCTGGGGCGAAGCAAGATATGAGAGTGCTGACGCTATCTCCATGTCTCGGTTTTAGCACTGCACAACGTATCCCCTAAAGCGGGGGAAGTTACCTGGGGTTATACCTTCGCTCGATATAACCTGTCCTAATCTTGGGCGTCTCTCGACGTCGTCAGATCAGCAACCTATGTTTGTACAGGAGCCTCGCCTAACGAGATACTGCAAGTCTTCCGCGGCCTATAGTAGGGATTTAAACGTCGGGCGCAAGGCAAAGAGCCTGCGCTGTTTAGGGTTTATTTATGCTTTTTTTCTGCTCAGTCGTAGAGTTTATCGCTGGTTACCGCCGGGCCTCCTTTTCCCGTTCCCATTCGCCGCACTGAGGCCTGCACCTTCAGCATACCGGCCAGGAGAATATTCACCACCGGCGCTTCCGGGCGCATCAGGCGCCGCTGCAGCAGCTGAACCGCCTCCTCACCGAGTTCATCCCTGGGAACATGAACCGAGGTTAAAGGCACATCATGAATTTCGGCCAGGTTAAAGCCGTCGATGCTCATCACCGACATGTCCTGCGGCACGCGCACTCCTGCTTTTTGTAGGGCGCTAACGGCGCCTGCTGCCATAAAGTCACCGCCGACTAGCAGCGCGCTTGGCCACGCCGGCCGGGGCGTAGCAGCCAAATAGCCGCTGATTAAAGCTTCACTCTCTTTGGCACCGAAGCTTTGGGCGATTAACAAATGCCGGGTTTCATCAAACGACAAATTACGGCAATCCCACGCATCCCGAATGCCGGCCAGGCGCTGTTCCATGGTGTAGCGACGCAGGCACATCAACGTCAGCACCCCTTTATGCCCCATATCGAACAGATAGTTTGCGGCAAAGCGACCGGTCATCAGGTGATCCGGCGCCACGCCTGAAAGACGCATTTTGCGATCCTGACAGTTGATTAACACGCAGGGCTTGCCCAGATCCGCCGCCAGATCGTGAATATGCGTATCATCAATCCCCAACAGAATGGCCGCTTCGGTTTCCGGCTCGTTCATCTTGCTGAGAAACAGCCCGGTATCGCTGTCATTCTCTTCCAGCGCGCAGAAACGCAGCCTGGCGTCGTGGGGCACCAGCGCCTTGCCGATCCCCTGCATCACCCGATAGTAAAAAACGTCCAGCCGCTCATCAAACGCCCGGCGAGGCGCAAAGACCACCAGACTGTTGACCAATAATCTGCCGGCGGCAATGCCCTGCAATACCCCCTTCGCTTTGGCGCAGGCCAGCACCTGCTGACGAGCCGATTCGCTGGTGTTCCCCTTGCCCGCCAGCACGCGGGAAACGGTGCTTATCGACAGCCCCGTTTGTGCGGCAATTTCGGTGATTTTTAGCGTTTTACTCATTTTGTGATCGACGCCCGTTTGTGAAATGAAAAAATTTTCATCGCTGCAGATACGCCATAGTGCCGGAGATTTAGCGTTATTTCTCCGCGTCGGATCGAGGTAGTGAAAATATTTGCAGAAATTGCGCTATTGGTTGGCTGATAACTCAATTACGCTCCGATTTGTTGACCAATAAAGTTATCGATTAAAAAGACAATCAAATTAAAAACATATAAATCAATAAATTAAATCATATTCATCGCCAAAAACAGTGGCATACCAATTCTGCTTATTACCCTACAAGGTGGAGTGAACTATGAGTCATGGCATCGACCAACCGATAACCGCCGTTAAGACAGGACGCGTTTTCCGGCATCTGCGCTGGTGGGTTCTGGTTCTGTTCTTACTTGGCGTTACCGTGAACTACATCACGCGTAATGCGCTGGGGATCCTGGCGCCTGAGCTGAAAACGTCTCTCGGGATTACCACCGAGCAATACTCCTGGATAGTCGGCGCTTTTCAGCTGGCCTATACCCTGTTCCAGCCCCTCTGCGGCTGGCTGATAGACGTGATTGGTCTGAAAATCGGCTTTCTGATCTGCGCCAGCATCTGGGCGGTGATGTGCATGCTCCATGCCGGCGCAGGAAGCTGGCTACAGCTGGCAATTTTGCGCTTTATGATGGGCGGAGCCGAGGCCGCAGCTACGCCCGCCAACGCCAAAACGCTGGGAGAATGGTTCCCGAAAAAAGAGCGCCCGATTGCCGCAGGCTGGGCAGGAGTGGGCTTTTCCATCGGCGCAATGCTGGCTCCGCCGATTATCTATTTTGCCCACAGTTTTTTTGGCTGGCAGGGTGCGTTTATGTTCAGCGGCGCGCTGGCGCTGGGATGGGTCGTACTGTGGTGGCTGTTTTACCACAACCCGGAGCAGCACCCGAACCTGAGCAAGGAAGAGCTGGCGTTTATCAAGCAGGATAACGAGCCGCCCGCCGTGAAACTGCCGTTTTTCACCGCCCTGAAAACCGTCTCCAAAAATAAACGTTTTTACGGCATTGCGATTCCGGCCTTTATGGCAGAGCCCGCCTGGGCGGTGCTGAGCTTCTGGGTTCCGCTTTATCTGGCTAACGAACGCGGCATGGACCTCAAACAGATTGCTATGTTCGCCTGGCTGCCGTTCCTCGCTGCCGATATCGGCAGCATTGCCAGCGGCTATCTGACCAAAGTTTACGTCCGTATTTTTGGCTGCTCGCGCACCAATTCCGTGGTGGCGAGTTCGGTGACCGGCGCTTTCCTGATGCTTTCTCTGGCGCTGGTCGCCGTCACCAAAGATCCCTGGATTGCCATCCTGCTTATCTCCATCGGCGGCTTCGGGCACCAGATTATCTCCTGCATGCTCAGCGCGCTGGTGGTGGACTCGTTTGATAAAGGCCAGATGGCCACCGTCAACGGCATGCGCGGTTCGGCGGCCTGGATTGCCAGCTTTATCTTCTCCCTGGTCATCGGCGTGACCGCCGACAAGATTGGCTTCAACCCGCTGTTTATCGCCATGGGCTTTTTTGATCTGATCGGCGCGGTGTTCCTGGTGGCGTTTATCGCCGAACGCCGCACAAAACGCACCTGAATGGATGGTCTCTCATGAAAACACTTAAGAACTGGACGCTCGCCGGCCAGAATGACAGCCAGGTTATCCTGACCCTCGACGGCAAGCATTCGCTGCACCTGTATGTGCTGGAAGATAAGCTGTTTCGCGTGCTGATCAAGCGGCAGCATAGCCTGGCGTTGGATCGCACCTGGAGCATTGCCCCGCAGCAGGATGTTCCGTGGCAGGGGCGCGACCGCGAAAGCCTCGCCGGGTTTACCCTGCCCGGCTTCACGCTGGAACAGCAGGCTGATTGCCTGATTATCAGTACCGAGAGCCTGCGCGTGACCGTGCACCAGCCGCTTTATCTGGCGTGGGAATACAAATCCGTTCAGGGCGAATGGCTGCCCCTCGCCTGCGATCGCCCCACCAGCGCCTATCAGCTTAACGCCCACGGCGATGGCGTGGCCCACTATCAGCGGCGCTTTGCCGGGGAGCGCTTTTACGGGCTGGGTGAGAAAGCCGGGCCGCTTAACCGCACCGGCAGGCGCTATGAGATGCGTAATCTGGACGCAATGGGCTATAACGCGGTGTCGACCGACCCGCTTTACAAGCATATTCCCTTCACTATTACGTGCCGGGACGACGTGAGCTTTGGCCTGTTCTATGACAACCTGAGCAGCTGCTGGCTGGATCTGGGCAACGAGATAGACAACTATCATCTGGCCTACCGCCGCTGGCAGGCCGAAGCCGGTGACCTGGACTATTACCTGTTTCTCGGCCCGCGCGTGCTGGACGTCACCAAAGCCTTCGTGCGCCTGACCGGAAAAACCTTCTTCGGGCCAAAATGGAGCCTTGGCTACAGTGGCTCAACGATGCATTACACCGACGCGCCCGACGCCCAAAATCAGCTGATGCACTTTATCCGGCTGAGCCAACAGCACGCGATTCCGTGCGACTCTTTCCAGCTGTCGTCGGGCTACACCTCCATCAATAACAAACGCTACGTGTTTAACTGGAATTATGAAAAAGTGCCGCAGCCAAAGGTGATGAGCGAGGCGTTTATGGCGGCGGGTATCCGTCTTGCGGCCAACATCAAGCCTTGTCTGCTGCAGGATCATCCGCGTTATGAGGAGGTTGCCACGGCCGGGCTGTTTATCAAAGATTCGGAATCCGATGCGCCAGAACGCTCCAGCTTCTGGGACGATGAAGGCTCTCATCTGGACTTCACCAACCCGGCCACGGTGACGTGGTGGCAGGCTGGCGTCACCACGCAGCTGCTGGAAATGGGTATTGGCTCCACCTGGAATGACAACAACGAATACGAAGTGTGGGACGGGGAAGCGCGCTGCCACGGTTTTGGCCAACCGATAGCCATCAAACATATTCGCCCGGTCATGCCGCTGCTGATGATGCGAGCCTCAATGGAGGCTCAGCAGAAATTCGCCCCGGACAAGCGCCCGTATCTGATTTCCCGCTCCGGCTGCGCCGGGATGCAGCGCTACGTTCAGACATGGAGCGGTGACAATCGCACCAGCTGGGATACGCTACGCTATAACACACGAATGGGCGTCGGCATGAGCCTGTCCGGCCTGTTTAACGTCGGGCATGACGTCGGCGGTTTTTCAGGCGATAAACCTGACGCCGAGCTTTTCGTGCGCTGGGTTCAGAACGGCGTGATGCACCCGCGCTTTACCATCCATTCATGGAATGATGACCATACCGTGAACGAGCCCTGGATGTATCCGGCGGTCACGCCGGCCATCCGCAGCGCCATTGAGCTGCGCTATCGCCTGCTGCCCTATTTCTACACGCTGCTGTGGCAGGCGCATGCGGATGACGAACCCATGCTGCGGCCGACCTTCCTTGACCATGAACATGACGTGAAAACCTTTGACGAATGCGATGAGTTCCTGCTGGGCCGGGATCTTCTGGTGGCAAGCGTGGTCGAGCCGGGACAGCGCGAGCGCGCTTTATGGCTGCCGGCCAATGAGCACGGCTGGTACGATTATGACAGCGGCCAGTGGTTTAGCGGCGGCCAGACCATCACCCTGCCCGCCCCGCTTGAGCGTTTGCCATTGCTGGTTCGCGCCGGTGCGGCGCTGCCCCACAGCGAGCGCATCAGCTACGTTTCCCCACAGGACGATACCGTTCGTCAGCTGAAAATTTACCCGCTGCAGGGCGCTGGGGTTTCCCACGGCATGCTGTTTGAGGATGACGGAGAATCCTGGGGTTATAGAGACGGTAACGCGCTCTGGCTTAGCTGGGAAATAACCTGTTCGGCTGAAGCAATTAACGTGGTCTTTAGCCGTAAGGGGGATTATTTGCCCGCGTGGCGCGAGATTAGGCTGTCTTTGCCTGAGGGAGAAAAACGTCGACTGCTGGTGAACGGCGTGGAATGTGAGGTGTGGGGGCTATAGTTGCCCCTCACCCCGACCCTCTCCCCAAAGGGGCGAGGGAGAAAAAATATGAGGTTTACCCCCTCAGCTGTAACGCGGGGGAAAACCGCAGGAGGTAAATACTTCAATCTGTCCCCTCTCCCTTCCAGGGAGAGGGTTAAGGTGAGGGTGAAATTACCCGTCGATCCCTTTGCTGCGCAGGTAATCTTCGTAGCCACCGGTGAAGTCAATCACGCGCTCTGGGGTAATTTCCAGTACGCGGGTTGCCAGCGAGCTAACAAACTCACGGTCGTGGGAAACGAAAATCAGCGTCCCTTGATACATCTCCAGCGCCATGTTCAGCGACTCGATGGATTCCATATCCAGGTGGTTCGTCGGTTCGTCCATGATCAGGATGTTGGGTTTTTCCATCATCAGCTTGCCGAACAGCATACGGCCCTTCTCGCCCCCGGAGAGGACTTTAGCTGGCTTTTTAATATCGTCCTGGCTGAACAGCAGACGGCCCAGAATGCTGCGCACCGCCTGCTCGTCGTCGCCTTCCTGCTTCCACTGGCTCATCCAGTCGAACACGGTCAGATCGTTTTCGAACTCGTATTCATGATCCTGAGCGTAGTAGCCAATCTGAGCATTTTCAGACCACTTCACGCTGCCGTTCTCCGGGGTCAGTTCGCCGACCAGGGTTTTCAGCATAGTGGATTTACCCACGCCGTTGGCGCCCAGAATGGCAATCTTTTCGCCCACTTCCAGCAGCAGGTTGAAGTTTTTAAACAGCGGGCCGTTCTCAAACCCTTTAGTCACGGCTTCAACTTCAAGGGCGTTACGGAACAGTTTCTTATCCTGCTCGAAGCGAATGAACGGGTTCTGACGGCTGGACGCCTTCACTTCATCCAGCTTGATTTTATCAATCTGACGGGCGCGGGAGGTGGCCTGGCGAGATTTGGATGCGTTGGCGCTGAAGCGGCTAACGAAGGATTGCAGATCCGCAATCTGCGCTTTCTTCTTCGCGTTGTCCGCCAGCAGGCGCTCACGAGCCTGAGTTGCCGCCGTCATATACTCGTCGTAGTTGCCCGGATAAACGCGCAGCTCGCCGTAGTCCAGATCGGCCATGTGGGTGCAGACCATGTTCAGGAAGTGACGGTCGTGCGAAATGATGATCATGGTGCTGTCACGTTCGTTCAGCGTCTGCTCCAGCCAGCGGATGGTGTCGATGTCCAGGTTGTTCGTTGGTTCGTCGAGCAGCAGGATGTCCGGGTTAGAGAACAGCGCCTGCGCCAACAGCACGCGCAGTTTCCAGCCTGGAGCGACTTCGCTCATCGGGCCATAGTGCTGCTCCAGCGGAATACCCACGCCCAGCAGCAATTCACCGGCACGCGCTTCTGCGGTGTAGCCGTCCATCTCGCCGTATTTCACTTCGAGGTCGGCAACTTTGTAACCGTCTTCTTCGCTCATGTCCGGCAGAGCGTAAATGCGGTCACGTTCCTGCTTCACTTCCCACAGCTCGCCGTGCCCCATGATAACGGTGTCGAGTACGGTGAATTTTTCGAAGGCGAACTGATCCTGACGCAGCTTACCGATACGCTCGTTTGGGTCGAGAGAAACGTTGCCAAGCGTTGGCTCTAAGTCCCCGCCGAGGATTTTCATGAACGTAGATTTGCCGCTTCCGTTCGCGCCAATCAGGCCGTAACGGTTGCCGCCGCCAAATTTAACGGAGATGTTTTCGAACAGCGGTTTGCTGCCAAACTGCATGGTAACGTTGCTGGATACAAGCACTGGTATGTCCTGGAGAAATAAGTTGTCGAGATTTTGGAATGTGATTTCGGCCACATTATGCCATAACTATGATAAAGGGTCGCCCCGCATCTTCACCGTACAATAGTTAATCAGTGTGAAAAAATTGTGATTTCATCCACATCTGATTTCCCAGATGAATGTAATGCACATATAATGCGCGGCTGAATCGTCCATGAACACTCACTAGCTGGCCCGTCTGGCATAACACTCGCATAACATGACTATGAAATTACGCTCGCTTTTACTGGCTTTTGTGGCTGTCGCGTCTTTCTCTGCTTCCGCCGTGACCTATCCGTTACCCACTAACGGCAGCCGCCTGGTTGGTGAAAACCAGGTTATCACTATTCCTGAAGGCAGCACCGCGCCGCTGGAAGAGTATGCCGCACAGTACCAGATGGGTCTGTCTAACATGCTGGAAGCTAACCCAGGCATTGACCCGTACCTGCCAAAAGCCGGTACCATCCTGAACATCCCTCAGCAGCTGATCCTGCCGGATACCGTGCATGAAGGGATTGTGATCAACAGCGCCGAAATGCGCCTGTACTATTACCCGAAAGGCACCAACACAGTGATCGTGCTGCCAATCGGTATCGGCCAGCTGGGGAAAGATACCCCGATCAACTGGACCACCAAGGTAGAGCGTAAGAAAAATGGTCCAACCTGGACCCCGACGGCAAAAATGCACGCGGAATACGCCGCAGCCGGTACGCCGCTGCCGGCCGTTGTTCCCGCTGGCCCGGACAACCCAATGGGCCTGTACGCGCTGTATATCGGTAACCTGTATGCGATTCACGGCACCAACGCCAACTTCGGTATCGGCCTGCGCGTAAGCCACGGCTGCGTGCGTCTGCGTAACGAAGACATCAAGTTCCTGTTCGACAACGTGCCGGTTGGCACCCGCGTTCAGTTCATTGATGAGCCGGTAAAAGCCACCACCGAGCCAGACGGCAGCCGTTACATCGAAGTTCACAACCCGCTTTCCACCACCGAAGCGCAGTTCAACTCCGATGAAATCGTGCCGATTAAACTGACCAGCAGCGTTCAGCAGGTAACCGCTCAGTCCGACGTTGACACCACCGTTGTTGACCAGGCGATTCAGAACCGTTCCGGGATGCCGGTTCGTCTAAACTAAGTCCAGCAGTTTGCAAAATAGCGGCCTCCGGGCCGCTTTTTTATTGCCCGAAATCCGCCCTACAACCTTCA
The DNA here is from genome assembly GCF_011752815.1 of Enterobacter sp. Cy-643. Lineage (GTDB taxonomy): Bacteria > Pseudomonadota > Gammaproteobacteria > Enterobacterales > Enterobacteriaceae > Cedecea. The sequence continues at coordinate 539,303 of NZ_VWWV01000001.1, read as the reverse complement.
CGCAGGGAATGTTTGTTATGCTGATAATTCATGATGTGATGGATAGCACAATTTTGAGTTTAATTGTATGATGAATGCGTTTCTTAAAGGGTAACCTCCATGCGTAACTCGTTCACGATAATCTGGCAGTATCTTCGCGCTTTTATCTTAATTTACCTGTGCTTATACGCCGGTATTTTTGTCGCCTCTTTACTGCCTATCGTCATTCCCGGCAGCATTATCGGCATGCTGATTTTGTTTGTGCTGCTGTCGCTGCAGATCCTCCCGGCAAAGTGGGTAAAACCCAGCTGCCATTTGCTGATTCGCTATATGGCCCTGCTGTTCGTGCCCATTGGCGTGGGCGTGATGCAGTATTACGACGTGCTGAAAGCCCAGTTTGGTCCGGTGGTGGTGTCCTGTTTGATCAGTACGCTGGTGGTGCTGGTTATCGTGAGCTGGAGCTCGCATCTGGTGCACGGCGAAAGAAAAGTGATTGGTGAAGGCGAGGCAGAGAAAAAATGATGCACTTTATATGGTGGTCTTTACCGTTAACGCTGCTGGTGTTTTTTGCCGCCCGCAAACTGGCCGCCCGGTTGAAATCCCCGCTGCTGAACCCGCTGCTGGTTTGCATGGTGGTGATCATTCCCTTTTTGCTGGTAACCGGCATTCCCTACGACCACTACTTTAAAGGCAGCGAAGTGCTTAACGACCTGCTGCAGCCGGCGGTTGTCGCGCTGGCCTTCCCGCTTTATGAGCAAATTCACCAGATCCGCGCCCGCTGGAAATCCATTATTACCATCTGCTTTATTGGCAGCATGGTGGCGATGTCCACCGGCACATCAATTGCGTTATTGATGGGCGCGTCTCCGGAAATCGCTGCCTCCGTACTGCCGAAATCCGTCACTACGCCGATTGCAATGGCGGTTGGCGGCGGCATTGGCGGTATTCCGGCTATCAGCGCCGTCTGCGTAATCTTCGTCGGTATTCTTGGCGCCGTGTTTGGCCACACGCTGCTGAACATGATGCGCATCAAGACCAAGGCCTCGCGCGGGCTGGCGATGGGCACGGCTTCACATGCGCTGGGCACGGCGCGCTGCGCGGAGCTGGACTTCCAGGAAGGCGCTTTCAGCTCGCTGGCGCTGGTGATTTGCGGGGTCATGACCTCGCTTATCGCCCCATTTTTATTCCCGGTGCTGCTGAAACTATTCGGCTAAAACTTGCGAGAGATCGCGCAATTTCATTTTTGCTTTCATAAGTTGCACAAACAATTAGAAGTAGATCACATATTTGGCCTGTACAGATCCGTAAACTACGTTTCCGTTACCTTTGATGAGGCTTTAACATGCGTTCACGTTTTGATGCCGCCGTTGTGCAACTTCCTTCCGCACTGCAAACCGCTTTGCAGCCCCTGCTTGCAGACGACCACTTCCCGGCGATGTTTACCGCAGCCGAAGTTGAAGCGCTCCAACATCAAACCGGGCTGGGTGATGAAGACCTGGCTTTCGCTCTGCTGCCGCTGGCCGCCGCCTGCGCCCGCGCAGACCTCTCTCATTTTAACGTCGGCGCCGTCGCGCGAGGCGTCAGCGGGAACCTCTATTTTGGCGGTAACATGGAGTTTCTGGGTGCCACCATGCAGCAAACCGTGCACGCCGAACAAAGCGCCATTACCCACGCGTGGATGCGCGGCGAAAAGGGTCTGGTTGATATCACGGTCAACTACACTCCCTGCGGCCACTGCCGTCAGTTTATGAATGAACTGAACAGCGGCACCGCGCTGCGCATTCATTTGCCTGGCCGCAAGCCTTCCACTCTGGGCGAATATCTGCCAGATGCCTTTGGCCCACGCGACCTGGAGATCAAAACGCTGCTGCTGGACGAAGAGAATCATGGCTTCGCGTTGCAGGGGGATGCCCTGACACAGGCGGCAATTGCTGCCGCTAACCGCAGCCACGCGCCCTACAGCAAAGCCCCGGCAGGCGTTGCGCTGGAAATGCTCGACGGGAAAATCTTCACCGGCTGCTATGCGGAAAACGCCGCGTTCAATCCTTCCCTGCCGCCGCTGCAGGCCGCGCTGAACCTGCTTTCTCTGAATGGCTACGACTATCCGCAGATTAAACGCGCCGTGCTGGCAGAAAAATTCAATGCGCCGCTGCTGCAGTGGGATGCCACCTCCGCCACGCTGAAAGCGCTGGGCTGTGAAGCCGTTGAGCGCGTTAACATTGCTCAATAATTCTCCGTTGCGGGTGTACCCACACTCGCATTGTTGAAATTTGCCCCAACTGAACCCGCGTTTCTTGCTCTTGAGGGCCGGGTAAAGTAGCCTTGGATAAAATTTCACCCCGCGAATGAGTCTGCAAGTTCATGTTGAAGCGCGTGTTTTACAGCCTGCTTATTGTTATCGGCTTAATGCTGGCAGCAGCGCTCGGGCTCGATCGCTGGATCAGCTGGAAAACAGCGCCCTACGTCTACGATGAACTGCAAGACTTACCTTACCGACAGGTGGGTGTGGTGCTCGGCACCGCCAAATATTACCGCACCGGCGTCATCAATCAGTATTATCTGTACCGCATTCAGGGCGCGCTGAACGCCTATAACAGCGGCAAGGTCAACTATCTGCTGCTGAGCGGCGATAACGCGCAGCAAAGCTACAACGAGCCGATGACCATGCGCAAAGACCTGATCGCCGGCGGGGTTGATCCGGCAGATATCGTGCTGGACTATGCAGGCTTCCGCACGCTGGATTCCATTGTCCGCACCCGTAAAGTCTTTGATACCAACGATTTCATCATTATCACCCAACGCTTCCACTGCGAGCGTGCGCTGTTCATCGCCCTGCATATGGGCATTCAGGCGCAGTGCTACGCGGTACCTTCCCCCAAAAATATGCTGACCGTGCGTACCCGAGAATTTGCCGCTCGCCTGGGCGCATTAGCCGATCTCTATCTCTTCAAGCGCGAGCCACGTTTCCTTGGCCCGTTAGTCCCTATTCCATCACAGCAGGAAGTCCCGGAGAACGCGCAGGCCTATCCGGCCGTCACGCCGGAACAGCTGTTAGAGATTCAGAGAAAAGAGAAGAAGTGATATCTGCTTTTTGCTGAGCAAAAAAAAGCCCGCACACTGTCTGGCGGGCTTTTTTGCAAACTGCGGAGGTTATTTCTTGCGCGCGTACTTCAGGGAGTCGAGCGCCACGGCGAAGATAATAATGCCGCCCTTGATGATGTACTGCCAGTAAGGGTTCACGCCGATATAGGTCAGGCCGTAGTTGATCACCGTGAAGATAATTACCCCGGTGACCACGCCGACAACCGTCCCCACCCCGCCGCTGAATGACACGCCGCCCACCACGCACGCCGCAATCGCATCCAGTTCGTACATAAAGCCGAGGTTGTTGGTGGCCGAGCCGATACGGCCTGCTTCCAGCATCCCGCCAAAGGCATAGAACACGCCGGACAGGGCATAAATCATGATCAGGTTCAGCGCCACGTTAACGCCGGATACTTTCGCCGCTTCCGGGTTGCCGCCGATAGCGAAGATGTTTTTGCCGAAGCGGGTTTTGTTCCACAGCACCCAGACGAACAGCACCGCAAACAGGGCGTAGAACGTGATGTACGACAGGCGGAAGCTGCCCAGCGCGATAAAGCCCTGCGTGAAGGTAGAGAAGTGTGAGTCAAAACCGGAAATCGGCGACGCGCCTACGAAGTCGTAGTACAGGGAGTTAATCCCGTACACGATGATCATGGTTCCCAGGGTGGTGATAAACGGCGTCACGTTCAGGTAGGCAATAATAATGCCGTTCACCAGACCAATGACCGCGCCCACGGCACAGACTATCAGCAGCACCAGCGGAATCGGCATGGTGTGCATGTCCGGGAACACCTTGTTGACGTTATCCATCGATTGCAAAAGCGTCGCCGCCACAACCGCCGCCAGCCCAACCTGGCGCCCGGCGGAAAGGTCAGTCCCCTGAGTGACAATCAACCCGGCCACGCCCAGCGCGATTATAATGCGCACCGAGGACTGGGTCAGGATGTTACTCAGGTTAAGCAAACTCAAGAAAGTCGGATCCTGGAAAATAATGATTGCCAGCAGCACCAGCAGCACCACGTAGATGCCGCCCTCTTTGAGATAAGTTAGAAAACTCTTCTTATTTAACGCACTCATTTTTAATAGCCCCTAAATCATCACAGGTGCACAGACGCAAGACGGAGGATTTCGTTCTGCGTTGTTGTTTTGGTGTCTACAATTCCGGCCACGAGCCCGTTGCTCATCACCAGAATACGGTCTGTAATCCCTAACAATTCCGGCATCTCGGACGAAATGATAATGATCCCTTTTCCTTTTTTGGCCAGTTCGGCAATCAGCTGATAAATCTCAAACTTAGCGCCAACGTCAATGCCGCGCGTCGGCTCATCCAGCATCAGGATTTCCGGTTGAGTGAGCAGCCAGCGGCCAATGATGACTTTTTGCTGGTTGCCGCCGGACAGCGAGCCGATAGAGGTACGGTGCCCCGGCGTTTTCACGCGCATGGAGTCGATAACCCACTGGGTATCGCTTTTCATACGCGTGTTATCCAGCAGACCGACTTTGTTTTTGTAGTTACGAATATTGGAAATGAGTGAGTTAAAACCGATGTCCAGGTAAGCGTAGATCCCGGTCGAGCGGCGCTCTTCGGTCACCAGCGCAAAACCGTGATTGATCGCTTCGTTCGCGCTGCTGTTATTAATCTTTTTGCCGTGTAGCGTAATGGTTCCGCCAGACTTCTCGCGAATACCAAACAGCGTTTCCACAATGTCGGTACGCTTCGCGCCGACAAGGCCCGCAATGCCGAGGATTTCCCCTTTATGTAGATCAAAGGAGATATCGCGAATAGAAGGCTGGCGCAGCGAGGTCAGGTTGCGTACTTCGAGGATAACTTCGCCCGGCACGTTAGATTTGTCCGGGAAGCGCTGGTTCAGGGAACGCCCCACCATCATGGCGATGATTTTGTCCATATCCAGCCCTTCCAGCGGCTGGGTGGCAATCCACTGCCCGTCGCGCAAAATCGTAATTTCATCGCACAGCTGGAATATTTCTTCCATTTTATGGGAGATATAAACTATTCCGCAGCCGCGATCTTTTAATTTGCGAATAATTTTAAAGAGATGATTAACTTCTTTTTCCGTCAGGGACGACGTTGGCTCATCCATAATAACGATTTTGGCGTTATAGGAAAAAGCCTTGGCGATTTCAATCATCTGCATTTGGGAAACGGACAGCGTACCGACGCGCGCTCGCGGGTCGATATCAATATCCAGCTCATCAAATATCTCTTTGGTGTCGCGGTACATTTTATCCTGATCGACAAACACGCCTTTGGTCGGGTAGCGCCCAAGCCACATGTTGTCCATCACGGTGCGCTGCAGAACCAAGTTAAGCTCCTGATGCACCATAGAAATACCGTTTTCCAGCGCCTCTTTCGTGCTGCTGAAATTCACCTCTTTTCCCTGGAAAAGAATACTGCCGGAATCTTTGCTGTAGATCCCAAAAAGGCATTTCAATAATGTCGATTTGCCCGCACCGTTTTCACCCATCAGGGCGTGAATAGAGTGTGGCCGCACTTTTAAATTAACATTATCCAGTGCCTTAACGCCGGGGAAGGATTTATTAATGCCGGTCATTTCCAGCAAAAACTCCGTCGGCGTAGCTGAGTTATTGTCGACCATAATTATACCTGTGTCGCTGAGTAACCTGCCTGAAGCCGGGCGCAGGTATCTGCGCCCGTGTACAACAAGAAAACGTTATACCCTAAATAATTCGAGTTGCAGGCAGGCAACAAGCTCGAGGATCCCCAGACGCTTACATCAAGTAAGCAACTGGGGTGAGCGAGTGCAGTTCACGCCCTGCGGCTCGAAGTATGACGGGTATTTATTTGCCGATGAACTGTGCGAGATTATCTTTATCCACGCCTACGTAAGGTACGCGTACGATTTTGTTCTCAATTTTCCAGTTAGTGCCTTCGGCGGCAGGTTTACCGTCGGCCAGGTTTTTCGCCAGATCAAAGGTCGCTTTTGCCTGGTTGTTGGCGTCGTTCAGCACGGTACCGGCCATCGCACCGGATTTCACCAGCGCCAGGGCTTCCGGCAGGGCATCTACGCCAAACACTGGAATAGAGGATTTGTTGTGGGCTTTCAGCGCTTCTACCGCACCCATTGCCATCGCATCGTTGTTGGCGATAACCACTTCGATTTTGTTAGCATTCGGGCCAGAGAGCCAGGCGTCCATTTTGTCTTTAGCCTGAGCGGTATCCCACATCGCGGTATCCAGCTGCAGCTGCTGAGTTTTCAGACCTTTGTCGTTCAGCTCTTTGATAACGTAGGTGGTACGCGCTTCGGCATCCGGGTGGCCCGGTTCGCCTTTCAGCAGCACGAACTGGATCTGGCCGTCTTTGTTCAGGTCCCAGGCCGGGTTAGCCGCCCAGTGTTTAGCAATCAGGTCGCCCTGGATGATACCGGACTCTTTGGAGTCGGTCCCGACGTAGTAAGCTTTGTCGTAGCTATCCAGCGCTTTGCGGGAAGGTTCTTTGTTGAAGAACACCACCGGCACGTTTTGCGCGCGCGCTTTTTCGATAACGGTGCCCGCTGCGGCCGGGTCAACCAGGTTGATGGCCAGCGCTTTAACGCCTTTTGCCAGCAGCACGTCGATCTGATCGTTCTGTTTAGACTGGTCGTTCTGGGAGTCGTTCATCAGCAGCTGTACGTCTGGCGACGCTTTAGCATCTTTCTCGATGGCCTTACGAACCACTGACATGAAGTTGTCGTCGTATTTATAAATGGTCACACCAATACGGTCAGCGGCGTTCGCTGCGGCACCAAACAGCATGCAGGACATCACGGCGGACAGGGTCAAAACCTTCTTATTCATGGTATCTCCGGTTTTTATTTTGCAGGGTAGTTCACGTTCGAAACCAGGCAGGACAGTAAGGTTAAAAAAGTTACTGAATGCCGAAGTTATCCTAAAAAAATTGCACTTCCGTGTTCGGTAACAATCCAATACTGCGTTTTTATGAGAGCTTATGGCTTTATCACGATGCTAAAAGTGAGTAGTCACCGTTACATAGTGTTTCAGCTGATAAAACGCTGACATAATAGACAGCACAATGTTAATTAACTGTGAATTTACTCACAGATTGAAACCGGTTACATCTAACTCTTTGGCAGCGGAGTGATCGACGCCACATTTTGCTTCATCGCCACCGAGTGACGGCGAACTAAAGTCGGCATAAAACAGTGCGTTACATCACGATCCAGCTGGCCGGCGGCCCCCTGTAACGCCAGTTCGGTCGCTAAACGCGCCATAGACACCACCGGATAGCGCACGGTTGTTAGCTGCGGGTCGGTATAACGGGCAATAGGAATATCGTCGAAGCCGATGATGGATACATGCTGCGGCACGGCAATGCCGTTGTCTTTCAGCGCCGTTAGCGCGCCGGCGGCCATACTGTCGTTATAGGAAAAGACCGCGCTAAGCTGCAGGTTACGGCCCAGCAGCTCAACCATTGCGGCTTCTCCGCCCTGCATATCCGGCGAGCCCATACCGACCCAGCCCTCCGGCGGCACGATCCCCTGCTCCGCCAGCGCCTGCAGCCAGCCCTGATGCCGCTGGTCGTTGTCTTCGATCTGATGGCTGGAAGCCAAATAGCCGATACGCGAATGGCCCTGGTTAAGCAGCATCCGCGTGGCCATCACCGCCCCGCTGACGTTATCCAGGCAAACACAGCGGTGGGCGTAGCCGGGCACCAGGCGATTGATCAGCACCATGCCGGGAACCTGTTCCAGAAAAGTAGCCAGCTCTTCGTCGCTGAGCGCCTTGGCGTGCACAATCAGCGCGCTGCAGCGCTGACGGATCAGCACCTCAATGGCATGCCGCTCTTTGTCTTCCTGGTGGTAACTGTTACCGATCAGCAAATATTTATTGTGCTGCTGGGCAACGACATCCACGGCTTTGACCAACGCCCCGAAGAAAGGATCGGAGACGTCCATCACGACCACGCCGATGGTGTCGCTCACCTGAGTGGCCAGCGCCTGCGCATTGGCGTTTGGACGGTAGCCCAGCTCAGCAACCGCCTGCATGACGTTTTCGCGCGTTTCCGGGCTGACCAGCACGCTGTTATTTAATACTCGGGATACTGTCGCTACTGAAACCCCGGCGATACGGGCAACGTCACGAATGGTAATCGGCGTTGGGGGAGTCGGTCTCATAGGTGCACCCTGTTTTAGGCAAGGTGGCTATTTTGCGGTGAGTGGGGGGGCGTCCGGCGTGAAGTCGATCACAGTGATGAAAGCGGTTACATACAATTCGTTAACCTTTGTGACGAATATCATTATCTCTGTGCTTTGCGTAAGGCATTCCCTGAAGCGCGGGCGGTTAGCTGCCGCCACAGCCACTCCACCGGCCCCTGGCGGAAATAGCGCAGCCAGAATACCGACAGCAGAATGTTCACCGCCCATACCGCAGGCACAAAAGCCAGCAGCGAGAGACGGTCAAATTTCATATATAAACCAAAGCGATAGAACAAGGTTGTGCAGAGAATTGTTTGCAGCAGGTAATTGGTCAGCGCCATGCGACCGACGCAGGCAATCCAGCCCACCAGCCGGAAGCGGGACAGCTGCGGCCAAAAGCCCCAGGCCAGCGCGGCATAGCCAATAGCCTGAAACGGCGCGCTCAGCTCACGTGGGGCCTGTAACAGCAACGCACACCAGCGGTAATCCCACTTCAGGTGCCACTGGGCCAAAATTGCCGGCAGATTAATGGCCATGCCGAGGGCGATCAAAATGCCGCCGGTTCGCCGGTAATGCTTCAGGCTAAACTCCCCTTTCAGCCAGCCGCTGCGCATCAGTGCCGCACCAATCAGCATCATGCCTGCCAGCTGCCAGCCGTATTGCGCGCCCAGCGCCACCAGGTTCGAAGAGAGTAAATCGGCGCGGTTACTGATAGCTTCCACGCCGCCACCAAGCTTCCACCACCGCTCATATTGCAGGTTGGCGGCATCCGGTACCCAGGAGCGGTTAACGCCGTCACCTGAAATCACGCCCAGCAGCAACAGCACGCCGATGCCGATGAGGTACAGCACGACGCCGGTATTAAACAGCTGCTTTTGCCCCGTGGCGTCACGAATCAACCGCCAGCACACTAGCCCGGTCAGGCCGTAAGCCAGCAGGATGTCGCCGTCCCACAGCAGCAACGCATGCATAAAACCCAGTAACACAAGCAGCGTCAGCCGCGACTGGATCCAGCGTGAGCCGCGAGCCAGCAGCATTTGCAGGCCCGCCCCAAACAGGAGCGCAAAAAGCGTGAGGAATTTAACTTCGGCAAACAGATCCATCCCCGCCCAGGTCCAGGCGTCGCGGGAGGTTATCTCGCCATACCAGGCCGGATTGAGATAAGCCGCCTTCGGCAGGCCAAAGGCGACAATATTGAGCAGCAGAATGCCCAGAATGGCGGTACCGCGGACGAAGTCCAGGGTGACATTTCTCTCCACGGATACCTGCCTGGGGAATTAATTGTGGCGTACTGCGCGCAGGAACTCCTGACGCGTATTCTGGCTGGACTTAAACAGGCCGCCGAGCGAGGTGGTGGTGGTCGCGCTGGTGGCGTCTTTTACCCCACGCGCTTTCACGCAGTAATGCACCGCATCAATCGACACCGCGACGTTATTGGTGCCCAGCAGCGTTTGCAGCGCAATCAGAATCTGCTGGGTCAGACGTTCCTGAACCTGCGGGCGCTGGGCAAAGAACTGCACGATGCGGTTAATCTTGGACAGGCCAATGACGGTATCTTTCGGGATATACGCCACGGTGGCTTTACCGTCGATAGTCACGAAGTGATGTTCACAGGTGCTGGTCAGGGTGATATCACGCACGGTGACCATTTCATCCACCTTCATTTTGTTTTCAATGACGGTGATTTTCGGGAAATTGGCGTAATCCAGGCCGGAGAAAATCTCATCGACATACATTTTGGCGATGCGATGCGGGGTTTCCATCAGGCTGTCGTCACTCAAATCGAGATTAAGCAGCTGCATGATTTCCGTCATATGGGCGGCAATCTGGCTTTTACGGGTTTCATTATCCAGTTCACGTAACGGCGGACGCAGCGGCGTTTCCAGACCGCGCGCAAGCAGCGCCTCATGAACCAGGGCGGCTTCTTTTGAGAGTGATGACATGCTGTTTTCTCCTGCAGGTGTGGCTGACCTCTGCCCTTCATGGGGCAAAGTGTCCGCTTATTGTGCGGCAGCACGTGCTTAGAATCCAGTAGTGCCGGGCATAATTATTGAAATCGAAAATACCGTTCATTGCCTGAGCGGGCGAGAACAATACCGTTGCGGCCATAATGCGGGATGGCTAGACTCAGGTGAAGTGAAAGTTGTTCATAAGTCTTGAAAATAGATAAGGATCCTCTGGATGGAATTACTGGAAGAACACCGATGTTTCGAAGGCTGGCAGCAGCGCTGGCGCCACGCGTCCACCGTGCTTAACTGCCCAATGACGTTCAGTATTTTTCTCCCACCGCCGGCAAGCGCTACGCCACCGCCGGTGGTTTACTGGCTTTCAGGGCTAACCTGTAACGATGAAAACTTCACGACCAAAGCGGGCGCGCAGCGCGTTGCAGCAGAGCTTGGCATTGTGTTGGTCATGCCGGACACCAGCCCGAGGGGAGAAGCAGTCCCTAACGACGCGGGCTACGATCTGGGCCAGGGCGCAGGCTTTTATCTCAATGCGACGCAGCAGCCGTGGGCCACGCACTTCCGCATGTACGATTACCTGCGCGATGAGTTGCCGCAGCTGATTGCGGATAACTTTAGCGTCAGCGAAAAAGCGTCAATCTTCGGCCACTCGATGGGCGGGCACGGCGCGTTGATCATGGCGCTGAAAAACCCAGGACGCTTCCGCTCGGTATCAGCTTTTGCACCCATCGTTAATCCAACCCGCGTGCCGTGGGGGCAAAAAGCCTTCAGAGCCTATTTGGGTGAAGATGAATCGTTGTGGCAAGAGTGGGACAGCTGCTGCCTGCTGGGTAAAGCATTGCCGTCGGCGCAGTTACCGACGCTTATCGATCAGGGAGATGACGATCAGTTCCTCGCCGACCAGCTAAGACCAGAAGAGTTTGAAAAAGTCGCGCTGGAAAAGGGCTGGCCGCTGACGCTGCGCATTCAGCCGGGCTGCGACCATAGTTACTATTTCATTGCGACGTTTGTAGAGGATCATTTGCGTTTTCACGCGGAGTATTTGCGGGGATAGGGAGTACCCTCTCCCCTTAATTTTAATGATGAGTAATCTGTTACTCCGCTATTTTCCGTTCACCCATAGATCGATTTTCCCTGCACGTTCAGAGCACGGTGAACGTGTCAGGGAGATAACGCCATCTCCCTGACAACCCTGGCGCCCGGCGAGCGCATCGCCGCTGAAGCGGTAAACCCACCGGCTATCACCCAAACATTCGGGGTCGTTCGCGATGCGTTCCCGACGATCGCTCTCTTTCGCTGTTCCCGACAGCTCAACCCCGCCTGAGTTGGGTCATCACCGGGGGCGATGAGAGCCGGGGACAAGGGCGTGGCTGTGAGACTTGCCGCAACGTTAACGTTCCGTGTGGCTGCGGGTATAAAGCGAGGCACTGTTCCGGCTTAAATCGCCTCCGTTTTCTCTCCGACTGGCCAGGGTCCGGGCGTCGGGAACGGCCGGAGGCTGAGAGCGTCGGGAACGCATCTCAGCCGACCCAGGACTGGGAGATAAAACGGAGGTCTGCCGCTTCAGCGGTCGATTTATTTCGCCGGGAGTCCGGGGTCTCGGGGGAGCGACGGTGGCTCCCCCGAGTCGTTCACGGTCTCTGTGATAACATATAAAACAGAGCTGGAAGTGAACGGAACTTCGATCGGCTCTTTTGAAAGAGCAGACAAAGCTATCTCCCGCTTAGAAACTATAATCCAGCGCCATAAAGTAACGACGACCGTCTTCGTTATAGCTGTAGATATCACGATTCAAGTCTTTGTCGCCGAGGTTCAGAACCCCTGCCCGCACCTTCACGTTCTTAGTCGCTTTCCAGGCTCCGCCGGTGTTCCACACGATGTAGCCGCCGGGCGTTTTATCCGTCGCGGATACCGCACGCTGCTTGCCGGTGTAGTTCGCCGACACATAGAACGACCAGTCTTCCAGCGGCGCCCAGTCAACGGTGCCGTTGGCGGTGTGGAACGACTGCTGCTGCAGCGGTTTATTGCCGCCGTTGCTCAGATCGCGTCCGTCGTTATAGGTGTAGTTCAGCGACAGCTTCCACTGGTCGTTAAACGGTATTTTTAGCTCGGTTTCTACGCCGCGGATGCGCGCTTTGTTCACGTTGTAATAGCGGAAGATCGGGTTACCGCTCTTATCAAAGCCCACAAAGTTTGAGTAAGACGGTGCCACACTACGGTTCGCGGTACGCTGAATATCAATCATATCCTCAACGTTGTTCTGGAAAGCGGTCACGCTGCCGCTCACGCCGTCCAGAATGCCCTCATCCCCGGCGTAGTACAGGCCCAGCTCAAAGCTTTCGCTGGTTTCCGGCTTCAGGTCAGGGCTGCCGACAATCTGGCAGGCGCCACGGCAGGATTTACTGGTCCAGTCCGGGCTAAGCTGCAGCAGAGAAGGCGCTTTGAAGGCCGTGGCCCAGCCACCTTTGACGGTGACGGTATCGGTCGCGTTATAAACGAGATAGGCCCGCGGGCTCCAGTGGTCGCCGTAGGTTTCATGGTCATCCATACGAATGCCGGTGGTCAGCGCCAGCGGCTCGAAGATGCGCCATTCGTCTTCAATAAACAGGGCGTACTGGCTGGCTGACGTTTTCGAGCTATTACCGCCGGTAATATTCACCGGATCGCTCAGCTTGTCGTGCCGCCACTCCCCGCCAAAGGTCAGGAACTGATTGATGTCGCTGAGCGGCAGCACCAGCTTGCCGTCGAGGCTGTTGTTGCGCGAAGTGATCGCCCCGCTGTTGCCCGGATTCAGGTTATCAATTTTATCGCCGTAGAAACGCAGTTCGGTGTTACCGAAGCCCCAGCGCCCGTTATGGCCGAGGGAATAATCCTGACGTTCGATGCGATTCTTATCCAGCGAGTCAGATTCCCTGTCCTGGCGGTCAAAGCCGTAGCCTACGGTGACATCCTGATTTTCAGCCGGCGTCCAGGCAAACTCGGTGCTGGCATTGCGAGAAGTGAAACCTTCAATCTGCGGCGTCAGGCCGCTGGCGTTGGTCGTTGACGCCTGTTGACCGTCCTTCTGGCGCTTGCCCAGGCTGCCATAGACTTTTACGCCCAGCACGTCGTCAATCAGCGGGCCGCTGGTAAAGAAGTTGCCGTTCCAGGTGTCGCCGCGATCGCGGTGTTCTTGCACCGTGGAATCTACGGTGAAGGTGCCGTGCCAGGTTTTGCCGACTTTGCGGGTGATAATGTTCACCACGCCGCCAAGGGCATCAGAACCATAAAGGGAGGACATCGGCCCGCGCACCACTTCGATGCGCTCAATGGCATCCGCGGGGATCCAGTTCAGGTCAAAGTCGTTATGGCGGAATACCGCATTGCGGGAGTTGACTCGTTTGCCGTCCACCAGAATCAGAGTGTAGCTGCTGTCCAGGCCGCGCAGGCTGACGCCCCGGCGGTTATCCCCTTCGTTGGTCAACTGGACGCCGGGCACGTTCTGCAGCACATCCTTCAGGTTGTTAACCGGTTTTTTTTGCAGTTCGTCCCGGGTGATGACGCTGATGCTGGCGGGCGCATCTTTGAGGTTTTGTTCGGTGGCAGACGCGGTGACAACGAGGGTTTCTTCGCGATCGTCGGCGATGACGGGGAAAGCCAGACCGAGTACAGATGCGCAAAGTCCTCCCCGGACAATGGGATTCAACCTTAACATTTCTTTCTCTCCATGAGGTGAATTACAAACGAAACAACCGTTTAGCGCTCACATTGCACTATGCGCCAGCGGCTACATTGGCCGCCGGCTGCATACTGTGTTCCTTAGTATTCCTGAAATGCGTTGTTATACGGTGGGCGTTTCCACCAGGCCATCGATAAGCACCTGGGCAACACCCTGTGAACAGCGTTCAATGCGCCCCTTCACACCGTAAACCTGGGCCAGGCTGCGCGGAGTAATCACTGCCTCCGGCTCGCCGCTGGCAACCAGTTTGCCGTCGCGCAGCATGAGGACATGCTCGCTATGGCGTAAAGCAATATTGATGTCGTGCACCACGACAACGGTGACGATATTTCGCTCGCGGGTTTCGCGGGCGACCAGATCCATGACGTGGAACTGATAATTCAAATCCAGCGCGCTCAGCGGTTCATCAAGCAGCAGCAGGGACGGGCGGCGAATCAAAGACTGCGCGAGACCCACCAGCTGTTTTTGACCGCCGGAAAGCTGATCCAGGTAGCTCAACGCCAGGTGCGAGATCCCCAACTGTTTCAGCAGTTCCATGACCTGCGCCTCGCTTTCGGCGCTGTGACGGCCACCGGACGCGCGCTGGGCCACGATAATGGACTCCAGCACGTGGAGATGGACGCCCTGCGGCAGCGACTGAGGCAGATAAACCACTTTCTCGGCGCGTTTGGCGAATGGCAAAGCCATCAGGTCTTCACCGTCGAGATACAGCTGCCCTTCGGCACGGTTCAGGCCCGCCAGCGAGCGCAGCAAAGTGGATTTACCGCAGCCGTTCGGCCCCAGCAGCACGGTGATTTTGCCGCGCGGCAGCGTTGGTACGCTGAGGTCTTCGATGATTTTACGCTTCGGGTAACCGGCGTTGAATGCATCAATCTTTAAGCCCTGCATCACACGTTCCCCTTATGGCGCAAAATAATACTCAGGAAGAACGGCACGCCCACCAGCGAGGTGACAATCCCCACCGGAATAATGACGCCAGGGATAATGTTTTTAGAGGCGACCGACGCCAGCGAAAGCACCAAAGCACCGACCAGTACGCTGCCCGGGAGATAGAAACGATGATCTTCGCCAAACAGCATACGGGCGATGTGCGGTGCCACCAGGCCGATAAAGCCGATGGGGCCGACAAACGCCACGGACAGCGCGGACAAAATACTGATGCGCAGCAACGTACCTAAACGCAGACGCTTTACGTCAATGCCAAAACTGACGGCGCGATCTTCGCCTAAGCGCAGCGCGGTCAGCTTCCAGGAACTCAGCATAGAAATCGGCATGATGATGGCGAAGGCCAGCAGCAGCACGCCGAGCTTGTCCCAGGAAGCGCGCGCCAGACTGCCCATCGTCCAGAACACCAGCCCCTGCAGGGTGTCTTCGCTGGCGATAAACTGCAGCATCGACACAAGGGCGTTAAAGGTGAACACCAGCGCGATACCAAACAGCACCACGCCGGAACTCGCCACGCGGGTCCAGCGGGTAATGGCGTCCAGCATCAGCGCGGCAAACAGCGCAAAGACGAAGGCGTTAGCAGAGATAAACCACTGATCGGGCACCCCAGGAATACCGATGCCGAGGATAATTGCCAGCGCGGCACCAAATGCCGCGGCGGAGGAAACGCCAAGGGTAAACGGGCTGGCCAGCGGGTTATTGAGGATGGTTTGCATCTCCGCCCCCGCCAGGCCCAGCGCCATGCCGACCAGCAGCGCCATCAGCGCATAAGGCAGACGAATGTCCCACACGATCACCCGAGTGCCGGCGTTAGCGCTGGCCGGGTCAATCAGAGTCTGCCACAGCGTATCCAGCGGCAGCCCGGAAGGGCCAAGGGTAAAGTCCAGCAGCAGCGAGGCGAAAATCGCAATGACCAACGCCCCCATCAGCAAATAGCGGTGGCGTAGCACCTGCTGGTAGCGCCCCATAATGGTGGCAGGCTGCGCCTCGTTTGGCATTGGATCGGTGGTGGCACTCATTAAGTCTTACCTTCGTTACTTCTTAAGATCGGTCCAGTACGTTCCCGTAGGCTCGACCGCCAGGAACTGTTTATAAAGTTGCTGCATTGTCTGTTCCGGGTTCACCTCAGCAAACTGCTGCGGATGGAACCAGGTCGCCATCGCCTGAATCGCGAGAATGTTGTACGGCGAATTGTAGAAATTATGCCATACGCCATAGGCGCGCCCTTCTTTGACCGCCGTTAGCTGGTCAATGCCTTTACGCTCCAGCACGCTCTTCAGGCTGGCCTGCGCTTCGGCTTGAGTAGCCTGAGCGCCAAGCACTACGCCCGGAGAGGTTGAGCCAGGCGCTTTACCGCCGCTGGCGATATAAACCTGCGGATCGGCGGCAAGCACTTTCTCCAGGTTCACCGTGCCCAGCGCGCCCGGCAGCAGGTTTTTGGCAATATTCGTGCCGCCCGCCAGGTCGATGAAGTCGCCCATGTTACCTTTGCCCGCCGAACCGCAGCACTCTTCCATTGCCGCCGCACGCAGTTCGATAAACACCGATGGCTTCTCTTTTTCCGCCATCTTGCCGGTGACGTCGGTAATTTTTTTCAGGTTAGCTTCATAAAAGGCGATGTAATCATCGGCCTGTTTCTCGCGATGCAACACTTTGCCCAGCACGCGCATGCTCGGCAAGGTATTTTTCAGCGGCGAGGTACGAAAATCGACAAACACCACCGGAACACCCGCTTTCTCCAGCTGAGAAACCAGCTCGCTGTGGCGGCCTGGCCCGTGGCCAGAGAGGCCAAAAATCGCCACGTCCGGATGCAAAGTCAGCACTTTTTCCGGGCTGACGCTGTCGGCGGTGGTACTACCAATCAGCGGAATATCATCAATTTTCGGGAATTTCGCTTTATATTCCGCGTAAGTCTGCGTATCTAACTTACGGAAATCGCCCTGCCAGCCGACGATACGGTCAATCGGCTTTTGCCCTTCCAGCAGCGCCAGGGCATAAAACAGCCGCCCTTCCCCCAGCAAAATGCGGTCAACCTTCTGCGGGATGGTGACTTCACGCCCGACGATATCGGTCACCGTGGCGGCCAGGGCAGAATGCAAACCGGCGGCGGTTAATGCCAGAGCCAGACAAATATTCTTGAATTTAATCATACGCTTCACGCTAACGCTCCTTCGTTCCTTAAAGAATGGCGTTAACGATAAAGCAAATGATAATGGTTATCAATTTAATTGTTCTCTACTATAACCTGAAGGAATTATTGCTGGCGAGAGCGAAATAAAAAAGGGCGCGATGATCGCGCCCTTTAAAGAGTAACTTATTGTTGCTAAGGCTTATTTCTCACGAAATTTCGGGAATTCCATTTCGCTGTAGCGCACGAAGCGGCTGCCCTTCGTTATCTTGTAGCCAAACCAGATAGCCAGGAACAGCGGGATGCCGATGTAGGTCGCCGCCACGCCGCCCCAGTCAATGGTATCCGACAGGAACGCTTCATAGTTTTGGCCCAGCGTGATGATCAGGCACAGCACGAACGCGAAAATCGGCCCAATAGGGAAGAAGCCCGAGCGGTACGGCAGGTCGTTAATGTCGTTGCCCTGCAGCACGTAGCCGCGACGGAAGCGGTAGTGGCTGATGGCAATCCCGAGCCAGGCAATAAAGCCGGTCATTCCCGAGGTGTTCAGCAGCCAGAGGTAAACGGTCTGGTTGCCAAACATAGAGGTCAGGAAGCAGAGCGCGGCAATAACGGTGGTGGCATACAGTGCGTTCCGCGGCACGCCGCCTTTTGACAGCTTCGAGAAAATACGCGGCGCTTTGCCGTCGCAGGCCAGGGTGTAAAGCATGCGCGTGGAAGCATACATGCCTGAGTTACCCGCCGACAGCACCGCCGTCAGGATCACGGCGTTCATGACCGCCGCCGCAGACAGCAGGCCCGCATGCTGGAACACCAGAGTGAACGGGCTGACGCTGATGTCCTTCACGTCATTGCGCAGCAGGCTTGGATCGGTATAAGGAATGATCAGGCTGACAATCAGAATCGCGAACACGTAGAACAGCAGGATACGCCAGAACACCTGACGCACGGCGCGAGGAATGTTTTTCTCCGGATCGGCGGACTCCCCGGCGGCAATCCCGATAAGCTCTGTGCCCTGGAAAGAGAAGCCGACGATCATCGCCACGCCGATCATTGCGGCAAAGCCCCCGGCAAACGGCGCATCGCCGGTTGTCCAGTTGCTCCAGCCTACCGGCTGCGCCCCTTTGAAAATACCCACGATCATCATCACACCCACAATGATGAAGATGATGACGGTGGTCACTTTTATCAGCGAGAACCAGTATTCCGCTTCACCGAAGCCCTTTACGGAGATCCAGTTCAGCAGGAACATTATGCCCAGGAATAACGCACTCCAGATCCAGCCCGGTGTGTCCGGGAACCAGTAATTCATCACCAGCTGTGCGGCCACGAGGTCAACGGCGATAGTCACCGCCCAGTTGTACCAGTAGTTCCAGCCGAGCGCGAAGCCGAAGCCGTCTTCGACATATTTCTGGCCGTAGGTCGCGAAAGAGCCGGACACCGGCATAAATGCCGCCAGTTCGCCCAGACTGGTCATCAGGAAGTACACCATCAGGCCAATCAGCATATAAGAGAGCAGCGCCCCGCCCGGTCCAGCCTGAGAAATTGTTGCCCCAGAGGCAACGAAAAGCCCCGTGCCGATGGATCCGCCGATGGCGATCATCGTCAGGTGGCGCGCCTTTAATTCGCGGCGTAAGCCAGGCGCTTCTGTCGTTTTATCTTGTGAAACCATAGGAAATTGTTGCCTATCCAAAAAATGAGGCAAGATTGTAACAAAACGTCTTTGTTCAGATAGCAGAAATCCCGGGTTATAAGAGAGCTTCATGATCGCCCGGCGATTATTAGCAAGTCACTTATCAGGCCGATAAATTGAGGGGAATTAAAAAACCGCCGGGGCAATGCCCTGCCCGGCGATAAAAGATTAGCCTAGTCCGCGCACGGACGAAATAAACTGCTGCAGCTCTTGAGTCCGGGGATTGGCGAAGAACGACTTGCTCTCCCCCTGCTCCCACACTTTGCCCTGGTGCATAAACACCACGCGGTCGCCGACTTCCCGGGCAAAGTTCATTTCATGGGTGACCAGAATAAGCGTCATGCCCTCTGCCGCAAGCCGTTCGAGCACTTTCAGCACTTCCCCCACTAACTCCGGGTCAAGCGCCGAGGTGATTTCATCGCACAGCAAGACTTTAGGGTTCATCGCCAGCGCCCTGGCAATGGCCACGCGCTGCTGCTGGCCGCCGGACAGGTTAGCCGGGTAGTAATCCACCCGCTCCCCCAGGCCGACTTTGTTGAGCATCTCCAGCCCCAGCTCGCGGCATTCGGCAGCGCTTTTATTCAGTACCCGACGCGGCGCCAGCATCACGTTTTCCAGCGCGGTCATGTGCGGGAATAGGTTAAAGTTCTGAAACACCATACCCACGGAACGGCTGATTTCACGCGCCTGAGA
Organism: Enterobacter sp. Cy-643; assembly: GCF_011752815.1. Taxonomy (GTDB): domain Bacteria; phylum Pseudomonadota; class Gammaproteobacteria; order Enterobacterales; family Enterobacteriaceae; genus Cedecea. The sequence continues at coordinate 519,925 of NZ_VWWV01000001.1, read as the reverse complement.
CTCACGGTCGGTAATGGTCATCCCGCCCAGCTTGATACTGCCGTCCTGGTAGCCTTCGAGTCCGTTCATGCAGCGCAGCAGCGTACTTTTGCCAGAACCGCTGCGGCCGATAATCGACACCACTTCTCCCATGTCGATATCAAGACTCACGCCCTTCAGGACGTGATTGTCGCCATAATATTTCTGTACATCATTAATGGTGATGAGCGGCATTAAATTTTTTCTCCAGGTAGCGGCTGTAGCGAGACAGCGGGTAGCAAAGTAAGAAATAGCCAAGCGCCACCAGGGCAAAGACTTTAAACGGCTCAAACGTCACGTTATTCAACATGGTGCCGGCTTTGGTCAGCTCGACGAAACCGATGATCGAGGCCAGGGCCGTGCCCTTAATAACCTGCACCGAAAACCCGACCGTAGGCGCCACGGCGATACGCATAGCCTGTGGGGCAATGACCCGGCACAGCGTCTGCCCGAAGCTCAAACCGAGACAGCGGCAGGCTTCCCACTGGCCTTTCGGCAAAGCACGGATACTGCCGTACCAAATATCCAGCAGAAATGCGCTGGTAAACAGCGTCAGCGCAAGCGTGGCCGCCGTCCAGGGGCTGACGTCAATGCCAAACAGCGCAATCCCGAAGAAAGCGAGGAACAATTGCATCAGCAGCGGCGTACCCTGAAACAGCGCAACATAAGCGCTGATGAAGCGTTTGGGCCATGTCCAGCGGCTCATGCGCAGCAGTAATAGAGGCAACGTCACCAGAGTGCCGCAGAAAAACGCAATCAGCGACAGCAGCACCGTCCAGCGGGCCGCCAGCAGCAGGTTGCGCACGATATCCCAGTCGGTAAACATCATCATCCGACATCCCTCCCCAACCATTTCCGCCCTGCCGCCAGCAGCAGTTGACGCATCATTAACGACAGCACCAGATACATTACGGTCGTCACCAGATAGACCTCGAAGCTGAGGAAGGTACGCGACTGAATGAGGCTGGCCGCAAAGGTCAGATCTTCACAGGACACCTGAGACACCACGGAAGAGCCCAGCATCACGATGATGCACTGGCTGACCAGCGACGGATAAATGCGCTTCAGCGACGGCGGCAGCACCACGCGTATAAAGGTCTGGCTGCGGCTTAACCCCAGCACGCGAGCGGCTTCCCACTGCCCTTTCGGCGTCACCTGAATACCCGCGCGAATAATCTCGGTGCTGTAAGCTCCTAAATTAATCAGCATCGCGATAAGCGCCGCTTCCCCGGCGTTAAGCTTTAGCCCCAGCGCCGGGAGCCCAAAGACAATAAAGAACAGCTGCACCACGAACGGCGTGTTGCGAATCAGCTCCACGTAGCCGCCCCACGCCAGGCTTAACAGCCCCGGCTTTCCGCTGCGAATGGCCGCCCCGGTAATGCCGATGGCAACGCCACCGACCGTCGCCATAAAAGTGAGTCCCAGCGTCACCCACAGGCCGGAAAGTAGCTCCGGCCAGTAAGGCAGCAGACCGGCAAAATCAAGTTGCGTGGTCATGCCCGGCTCCTCAAGCGCCGAGGTTGGCAGGCAGCGGCGCCTGCATCCATTTCTGCGACAGAGTGTTGAGCGTATTGTCCTTCAGCGCCTCGCCAATCAGCTCGTCCACCTTCGCTTTCAGCGCAGGTTCATTCTTTTTCAGCCCGATGTAGCAAGGCGAGTCCTTAAGCATAAATTTGCTGACCGGCGCTTTGGCTGGGCTCTGGCGGGCAATCGCCGCCACAACCAGGTTCCCGGTGGCGATGTACTGCACCTGGCCTGAAAGATAGGCGGAGATGGTGGTGTTATTGTCTTCGTAGCGCTTTACGTCGGCGTCTTTCGGCGCGAGGTCAGTTAACACCATGTCCTCTACTGCGCCACGGGTCACGCCAATGGTTTTCCCGCTGAGCGCTTTAGCATCGGTCACTGCGCCATCTTTCGGCCCGAATACGCCGAGGAAGAACGGGGCGTAAGCGCGGCTAAAATCGATAACTTTTTCACGTTCGGCGTTCTTGCCGAGGCTGGAAATGACCAGGTCAACTTTGTCCGTCTGCAGATACGGCACGCGGTTCGCGCTGGTGACCGGCACCAGCTGTAGCTTGACCTTCAGACCTTTCGCCAGGTAAGCCGCCATATCAATGTCATAGCCCTGAGGTTTCAGGTCAGCGTTCACCGAACCAAAAGGCGGGAAATCCTGCGGAACCGCCACGCGCAGCACGCCGCGTTTTTCAATATCCTGCAGCTGATCGGCCATCACCGCTCCGGCCTGAGCCAGCAGCACCGTTGCGCCAACTAAAGAGAACAACCATTTTTTCATCGTCATGTGCAGCCTCGTCGCCTGATTGAAACAAAAGATTCTTTGAATTCAATTTTGCAACTAATGTGCCAACGCAGATCAATCGAGAGGATTGCAGCTGCATCACGGTGAAAAAGAAGTTAACGGGAAGGTGATTGCCTCGCAGCCACACCCCAATCAGGTGCAGCTGCAAGATTTTGGTGCATTATGCTTCACAGTAGCGCAGGAAACGCAGCAGCGCGTTAGAGATATGTTTCTGGCGATGGTGGATCCGGTACAGCGTCCGCACCAGACGAGGGAGGGGAATAGCCACTTCAACCAATGAGCCGCTCTCCAGCTGCTCGGCAATCACCCGGCGAGACAGGCAGCTGATGCCCAGCCCGTGGCGCACCGCATGTTTGATCGCCTCGGAATTGCCCAGCTCCATGCCCAGCTGAAACTCTGGCAGGTGCGAAAGCAATAAATAGTCGACGATTTCTCGGGTGCCGGAGCCACGCTCACGCAGGATCCACGGCTGCCTGGCCAGGCTTTCCAGCGTCACCGGCTGGTGCACCAGCGGGTTGCCCGGCGAAGCAAAGACCACCAGCTCATCGTCGAGCCACGGCTCGGTCACCAGCTCAGCCATATGGCAAGGTCCTTCTATCAGGCCAATGTCCACACGAAAATCTGCCACCGCGTTAATAACGTCCTGGCTGTTGCCGACGCTGAGCTCCAGCGGCAGCTTCGGAAAATCGCGGCGATAGCGGGCAATCATCTCCGGCAGAATGTAGTTGCCAATAGTGCTGCTGGCATACACGCGGATCGCGCCGTTATCTTCCCGGAACAGCTGTTCTATTTCACCGGCCTGCTCCAGCAGCCCCACAACTCGCGGGTAAAGCAGCCTGCCGTGTTCATTGACCACGAGGCGCTTCCCCACGCGGTCAAAGAGCTGAACCCCAAGCTGACCTTCAAGATCGGCAAGCGCGGCGCTGACCGCCGACTGAGAGAGGGACAGCATCTGGGAGGCTTGCGTGGTCGAACCGCTTTTAAGCACTTCAGCAAAGACTTCCAGCTGCCGCAGCGTGATATGCATAAGAGAGATTTCCTGTGGTGGCAGCGCGTCGCTTACCACTTATAAAGATTAATTATAAATATATAATCAATTTTATTTTTATGCCAGCCAGGCGTAGCCTTTTCGCTAAGACAGAGGAGAAGGTTATGACAGCACTCACCGTACAAGCTCACCGCCACACGCTGTGGCACTTTTTACCGGGGCTGGCGCTTTCCGCCGCCATTACCGGCCTGGCGTTATGGCTTGGCAATATTCCAGCGGTGGCCGGCGTCGGCCTTAGCGCCCTGACGCTCGCCATCCTTTGCGGTATGATAATCGGCAACACCGTGTACCCCAGAATCTGGCAGCAATGCGACGGCGGCGTGCTGTTCGCCAAGCAGCACCTTCTGCGCCTCGGCATTATTCTGTATGGTTTCCGCCTGACGTTTTCGCAAATTGCCGACGTTGGCGTGAGTGGCCTGGTGATTGACGTGCTGACGCTGTGCAGCACCTTCGCTCTCGCCTGCTGGCTCGGCCAGAAAGTGTTTGGCCTGGACAGACAAACCAGCTGGCTGATTGGTGCGGGCAGCAGTATTTGCGGCGCGGCGGCGGTACTTGCCACCGAACCCGTGGTGAAAGCCGAAGCCAGTAAAGTCACCGTGGCCGTCGCCACCGTGGTTATCTTCGGGACGCTGGCTATCTTTATCTACCCGATGATCTATCCGTTCGTCAGCCACTGGTTTACGCCGGAAGCCTTCGGGATCTACACCGGGTCAACGATGCACGAAGTTGCCCAGGTCGTTGCCGCAGGCCACGCCATTAGCCCGGAAACGGAAAATGCGGCGGTTATTGCCAAAATGCTGCGCGTGATGATGCTCGCCCCATTCCTGATTTTCCTGGCCGCCCGCGTTAAATCTCTGGCGCCGGCCGGGGCGGCGCAAACGGGTAAAATTACCATCCCGTGGTTTGCGATACTGTTTATTGGCGTGGCGATTTTCAACTCCTTCCACTTCCTGCCACAGGGCCTGGTGAACGTGCTGGTCACGCTGGATACCTTCCTGCTGGCCGTGGCGATGGCGGCTCTGGGCCTGACAACCCACGTTAGCGCCCTGAAAAAAGCCGGGGTTCGCCCGCTCCTTATGGCGCTGGTGCTGTTTATCTGGCTGATTGTCGGCGGCGCGGCCATTAACCTGGCAATTCATCACCTGTTAGCATAATTCAATACGGAAAAAAGCCTCCTGACCCGCTATCATGACGGATTACCGATAGCGGGTTTGCCCGTCAAGAAACAGGAGAAGACAGATGAAGTTTATTGGAGCGCACGTTAGCGCCTCGGGCGGCCTGGAAAACGCCGCCATCCGCGCCCACGAACTGGAAGCCACCGCTTTTGCCCTGTTCACCAAGAATCAACGCCAGTGGCGCGCCGCGCCGCTGACCAGCGAAGTTATCGACAACTTTAAGAACGCCTGCGAAAAATACCATTATGGCCCAGGCCAAATCCTTCCCCACGACAGTTACCTGATCAACCTCGGCCACCCGGTTGAGGACGCGCTTGAAAAATCCCGCGAGGCATTCATCGACGAAATGGTGCGCTGCCAGCAACTGGGGCTGACGCTATTGAATTTCCATCCGGGCAGCCACCTGAAGCAGATCCCGGAAGAGGAATGCCTGAAGCGCATTGCGGAGTCGATTAACATTGCGCTGGAGAAGTCCGAAGGCGTGACCGCCGTGATTGAAAACACCGCCGGCCAGGGCAGCAACCTTGGTTTCCGCTTTGAGCATCTCGCGGCAATTATTGACGGCGTGGACGATAAATCCCGCGTTGGCGTCTGCATCGACACCTGCCATGCGTTTGCCGCCGGGTACGATCTACGCACGGAAGCTGACTGCGAAAAAACCTTTAGCGAGTTTGAGCGTATTGTCGGCTTCAAATACCTGCGTGGGATGCACCTTAACGATGCAAAAAGTGAGTTCGGCAGCCGCGTTGACCGCCACAACAGCCTCGGCCTCGGGAATATCGGCCACACGCCGTTTAGCTGGATCATGCGTGACGCCCGTTTCGACGGCATTCCGTTAATCCTGGAAACCACCAACCCGGATATCTGGGCCGAAGAGATTGCCTGGCTCAAGGCACAGCAGCACGAGGAAGCGACGGCTTAGAAAGAAAAACGCCCCGCATTAGCGAGGCGTTTTTTAGCCGGGCGGGAGATTAAGCGACCTTCGCCGCCAGCTCCGCTTCCGGACGCTTGAGGAAGGCGTAGGACAGGCCTGCCACCAGAGTACCGGCCACAATCGCCAGCAGGTAGCCCAACACCGGGGTAATGGCGCCAGGGATTAGCAGGACAAACAGGCCGCCGTGCGGGGCCATCAGCTTCGCGCCAACCGCCATGGACAGCGCCCCGGTTAACGCCCCGCCGATGATGCAGCAAGGCAGCACGCGCATCGGGTCACGGGCGGCAAACGGAATCGCCCCTTCGGTAATAAAGCACAGCCCAAGCACCAGCGCCGCTTTGCCGCCTTCCTGCTGCGCCTTATCAAACTTACGGCGAGCAACCAGCGTAGCCAGGCCCAGCGCCAGCGGTGGCACCATACCCGCGGCCATAATCGCCGCCATCGGCGCGTAGGTCTGGGTACTGAGCAAACCGACACCAAAGGCATAAGCTGCTTTGTTCACCGGGCCGCCCATGTCGGTACACATCATCCCACCCAGAATAGCCCCCAGCAGAACCGCGTTCGCGGTGCCCATGGTTTGCAGCCAGTGGGTCAGACCCGCCAGAATTTTAGCCACCGGGGTGCCAATCAGGTAGATCATCGCCAGGCCAACAACCAGGCTTGAGAACAGCGGAATGATCAGGATAGGTTTCAGCGCTTCCATGCTCGGCGGCAGCTTCAGCTTCGAGCTAATCAGTTTCGCGATGTAGCCCGCCAGGAAACCGGCGATGATACCACCGATAAAACCTGAGCCAGTGCTAACGGCCAGCATGCCGCCGATAAGACCCGGCGTCAGGCCCGGACGGTCCGCAATCGAGAAGGCAATGTACCCCGCCAAAACCGGCACCATCAGCGCAAACGCAGAGCCACCGCCGATTTGCATCAGCGCCGCGGCAAGCGTGCCAGGTTCCTTAAAGGCAGTGATACCGAAGGCAAAGGAGAGGGCAATACACAGGCCGCCCGCAACCACCATCGGCAGCATGTAAGACACGCCCGTCAGCAGGTGACGATACGCCCCGGCACTTTCTTTTTTGCCGGATTCCTGCGCCACGCTGGCTTTACCTGCGGCTTCGTAAGGTTTGGCCTCAACCAGCGCTTTATCAAGCTCCTGGGCCGTTTTCTTCAGCGCCAGGCCCGTAGACGTGCGGTACATCGGCTTCCCGGCAAATTTAGCCAGATCCACTTCAATATCCGCCGCCACAATAACCAGATCCGCCTCGGCCACTTCTTCAGGGGTAATGGCGTTTCCTGCGCCGACGGAGCCACGGGTTTCTACCTTCACCCACCAGCCGCGCTTTTTCGCTTCAGTTTCGATGGCTTCCGCCGCCATAAAGGTATGTGCCACGCCGGTTGGGCAAGCGGTGACGGCAACAATACGCTTCGGCCCTTTTGCTGGCACAGGTGCGGAAGCTATCGGGGCAGTGTACGTATGTGCCTTACCTTTCGCTTCGCTCAGGAACAGCTCAGGATGCTGAACCGCGCGATCGATATCGCCCAGGAACACCTTTTTGCCGTTCAGCGAGGTATCAGCAGGAATGGCGTTGCCAACCACAATCGCCAGTTCGGCATCGTTCGGATTATCAATAATGTCGAGATGCGCTTTTGGCGCTGCGGCACCGAGCAGCGTCTTCGCGAGATACGCGCGCGCCTGCCCAAGTCCCGGCTCAATAATTAACAGCGTTTTCATTGCCTGTCTCCTGCTGTCAGTGGAAAGGTTTCAGGTCGACACGAGCCATCATGGCGGCCAGCTGTGTACGATCGGTAATGCCTACGTTGCTCTGGCTAACGGCCAGGGCCGCAACGGCGGTAGCAAGGCGCAGCGTATGTTCGCTGGACTCGCGCATCAGCAGGCCATAAATCAGGCCGCCGACCATGGAATCCCCTGCGCCAACGGTACTCACAACTTCACAGGTTGGTGGTTTAGCAATCCATTCCCCTGAAGCGTTAACCCACAGCGCACCTTCCGCGCCGAGAGAAATCACCACATGCGCAATCCCCTGCTCGCGCAGCGCATGTGCCGCCTCAATCACATCCTTCAGTTCGGGCAGCTTGCGACCGGCCCAAATTTCCAGCTCACGACGGTTCGGTTTGACCAGCCACGGTGCCGCTTTCAAACCGGCAACCAGCGCTTCGCGGCTGCTGTCGAAAATGATGCACGGACACTGGCTGCGCAGGCGCGTCATCCAGTCGGTGAACGCTTCCGGAGAAACGCCCGCCGGCAGGCTGCCGCTGACGCAAACCATGTCGAACTGGCCCAGCCAGCTCAGGGAGTCCGCCACAAAGCGCTCCCAGTCCGCACCGGTGACTTCAAAACCAGAAAAGTTCAGGTCGGTAACTTCCCCGTCTTTTTCGGTCAGCTTAACGTTGATGCGGGTGCGGCCCTGTACAACCTGGAAGCGATTGGCTATTCCCAGCTCGCTGAACAACTGCTGGAAACCGTCCTGGTTGTCTTTGCCGAGGAATCCGCCCACGGTCACGTCAATGCCAAGATCTTTAAGCACTTTAGCTACGTTGATGCCCTTGCCCGCGGCATGCAGACCGGTGGTGCGCACCAGGTTCACTTCTCCACGTTCGATTTCCGGGCAAAAGCCCACCAGGTCATAGGCCGGGTTTAGGGTGATCGTCGCTACACGTCTGGTCATTACGCGCCCTCCCCCAGTCCTTCAGAGATCGCTTCGCCAATCGCCTTCAGCGCCTGTTCAGCATCTTCACCCTGCGCGGTAAAGCGCAGTCGGTGGCCTTTTTTCACACCCAGAGCAACAACTTTCATCAGGCTACGTCCATTTGCCGGTTTCCCGGATCCATCAAGGTTTGTCACGGTAATTTCGCTATTGAATTGTTTTATCGTGTTGACCAGCGCCGTACCCGGCCGGGCGTGCAGACCGTGTTCATTACGCACGGTAAATTCGGCGCTCAGCGCTTCTTCTGCCGGGGCATCATCGCTAGTCAGCAGCGTCAGCAGTGCCGGCGCATCTGCGCTTAAAAGCCTGTCGGCACGGTTGCTAATCAGCATGTCGCTCAGACGGTTTAGCACCTGTAAAGGCTGCTCGTCGGCAACCGCCACGGTCATCAGCAGAGAAACAGGGTTTCCGTTCTCCTCAAAACTCGCCGCCGGACGGCTGACGGCAACGGCGCTCGCCAGGTTGCCTGCCGGGCTATCGTTCAGCCAGATACCCTGGCCGAGATACAGCGGATTACCGGCAACTACGTTGCTGACGAAAGCGGCATCAACCGCACCCGCCTGCTTCAGGCGGCCCGCGTTCAGCGCCTGCAGCGTTATCAAATCGCTCGCCTCGACGTTCAACGCCAGCAGGCTGTTGTCCAGCAGCAGGGCGGAGCTTTGCTTCTCGCCCATCAGCAACGCACGGAGTTCTTCCGCGCTGGTGGCAGATTTCAGCTGTGCGGCAACGTCGTCGTCACTCAGCACATGGGTCAACTGGCGCAGCAGGCCGAGGTGCTCGTCGGAGCTGGCGGCAATACCAATCGCCACGTAAGCGGTCTGCCCTTCTCCCCACTCCACGCCCTGTGGGAACTGGAAAACCTGCACGCCGGTTTTCAGTACCAGATCGCGCGTGTCTGTGGTGCCGTGCGGGATAGCAATCCCGTTGCCTAAATAAGTGGTGGTTTGCTGCTCACGCGCCAGCATACCGTTGACGTAGCCTTCGCCGACGTTGCCTGCCTGTACAAGGGCGGCGGCAACCTGGCGGATAGCGTCTTCTTTGTTCCCGGCAGCTTCGCCCGGGTGAATATCCTGCACAGATAACTGGAACATAGATCGCCTCTCTCGCTGAATTGAAACGATTCAGCTTGCTTGAGAAAAAATGCGCCATCTCGAGCTGCGGGATGCAAAAAGATGACGCTGAAACGTTTCAATGAGTGTTGCGCTAATGCTGCATTTGACGCAACATTTCTCGCATTTCTGTTTGCGAAATTTAGAGCTTCAGCACATTTTCAGTTTAGCAGGCGGGAAGTTCAGCGCACTGACAGCCGTTTATAGACAGGCATCAGCAAATTTCAGCTACGGCGGCGTCTCGCCGAAGCAGCCTTCGCATACGGGATTATTTGTGCGAGTTCCCACTCAGGATTTAAGGGTAAATCTGTCTATTTAGGGGCAACGCGGGTAAACTCCGCGCATTCTTTTTCCTGTCGTCCACTCGTATGCAAAACGCTCCCGTTACCGCCGCCCGTAAGCCTCTGGATTTCACCTCAACGGCGTTTCTGATTGTGGCTTTTTTGACCGGCATTGCCGGCGCGCTACAAACCCCAACGCTAAGCCTGTTTTTAACCGATGAAGTCCACGTTCGCCCTGCCCTGGTCGGTTTTTTCTTCACCGGAAGCGCGGTGATTGGCATTCTGGTGAGCCAGTTTTTAGCCGGGCGCTCCGACCGTAAAGGCGACAGAAAAACGCTGATTTTTGCCTGCTGTCTGCTCGGCGCGCTGGGCTGCATCCTGTTCGCCTGGAACCGTAACTACTTTATTTTGCTGTTCGTCGGCGTGTTTCTAAGCAGCTTCGGCTCTACCGCCAATCCGCAGATGTTTGCGCTTGCGCGCGAACATGCCGACAGCACCGGGCGAGAAGCGGTGATGTTCAGCTCTATTCTTCGCGCGCAGGTGTCTCTTGCCTGGGTGATTGGGCCGCCAATTGCCTACGCGCTGGCGATGGGATTTGGCTTCAAAGTGATGTACCTGAGCGCGGCGTTTGCCTTTGTGATTTGCGGGGCGATGGTGTGGCTCTTTTTGCCGTCCATGCGCAAAGAACCGGTGGCGAAAGCAGAAGCCAGGCTCGAGTCTCCGCGCCGTAACCGCCGCGACGCCCTGCTCCTGTTCGCCGCCTGTACCATGATGTGGGGCTGTAACAGCCTCTATATCATCAATATGCCGCTTTACATCATCAATGAGCTGCATCTGCCGGAGAAGCTCGCCGGCGTCATGATGGGCACCGCGGCCGGGCTGGAAATTCCAACGATGCTGATTGCGGGCTACTACGCCAAACGCTTCGGTAAACGCTTCCTGATGCGCTTTGCCGTTGTCGCCGGGCTGCTGTTCTACGTCGGGATGGTGACGCTGACCAATGAATATATGCTGCTTGGGCTACAGCTGTTAAACGCCATTTTTATCGGAATTCTGGCCGGGATCGGCATGATCTATTTTCAGGATCTTATGCCTGGCCAGGCGGGTGCCGCCACCACGCTGTATACCAACACTACGCGCGTGGGCTGGATCATTGCGGGTTCGCTTGCCGGGATTGTCGCCGAGATTTGGAACTATCACAGCGTCTTTTTCATCGCGCTGGGGATGATTGCCATCAGTATTTACTGCATGGCCCGCATCAAAGATATTTAAGGCGCCGTTGCAGCCTCAAGGTGGATCAGATACGCCATTGCCTGCTGGCGTGAGGTACCACACATCTCTCTGGCAGGCTGGAGGCCGCCGCACACCTTAGGCCGCAAAGGCGATCCAAACAGCTTGCAGCGGAGCCGTTCGTCCAGTTGGATGCAGGGCGTGTTGGCAGGCTTCCCCTCCGGCATACCGGGGATAGGCGTTGATATTGAAGGCGCTGTACAGCAAGCGCCGCAGTCAGGACGACAATCCATTTACGTTTCCACCGGCGTCAAAAGGTGCGTGACAATATCAGACCCAATGCCTGCGTCAATCTAACAATTCATTTAACATCATTCCATCTTTCAGGATACACTTGCGCCACAACGACTACGGATCGGTAACGTTTTGTCACGGCGCAATCACTTTCACCGAACAGCCTGCTGGCTGGCGCTGCTTGCCGTTGCCATGCTGTTTATTGCACCGGTAATTTCAAAATCGCTGATGCACCATTCAGCCTGCGAACACAGCAGCATGATGATGACAATGGACATGTCTGACATGGACCATCACATGCCTGTGCCCGAACCCTGCCCTCAGGCCTCAATGCCGCACAACATGCTGATGTCCGGCCCGGGCATGTCTCCGGGAGAGGAAATCGCCTGCGGATATTGCCAGTTACTGATCCACCTGCCTTTTATTGAGTTCTGCCTCACCGTTTTACTGCTGTTATTGTTGATTTGCGTGCGCCGGACACCGGTGGTCGCACTCTGCTGCGCGGCGATTTCTCGCCCGTGGTCACCGCACCCGGCCCGCGCCCCGCCCTCTGCCGTCTGTTACTTCGCATAAAACACCAATAATTAACCGCGTAACGCCGCAGGCAGCGCTGAAGCGCCGCAGGCAGCGCTGAAGCGCCGTCTCGGGCCGTTCTTTTTATAAAGAGCAGCAGCGTTACGCCTGAAGGACAGTAAGGCAATGATGAAAACGCATTTAAAGCCGCTGGTATCTTTGATACTGCTGGCTATCACTTCTCCCGCAGCCATCGCGGCGGGTTCACATGACGCGATGAATATGCCGGACGATACCGTGATGATCGTCACCTCTCCGGCATCGTCGCCGCTGGAGGTTGTGACGTCCCCTAAAACGCCGCGTCAACCTGTGCCAGCCAGCGACGGCTCTGACTACCTGAAAACCATCCCCGGCTTCTCGCAAATACGCAACGGCGGCACCAACGGCGATCCGGTATTTCGCGGCATGTTTGGCTCTCGTCTGCGTATTCTGACCAATAATGGTGAAATGCCGGGGGCATGCCCGGCCAGAATGGACGCCCCAAGTTCATATATTTCACCGGAGAGCTTTGATCTGCTGACGCTGATTAAAGGACCGGAAAGCGTGCTATGGGGACCGGGTAACTCCGCGGGGACGGTGCGCTTTGACAGGGAACCGCCGCGCTTTGATAAAGCGGGTATCCAGGGCACGGCCAGCTTGCTTACCGCCTCTAATCAGCGCTGGGACAGCAACGCAGACGTCAGCCTGGGAAGTGAAGACGGCTATTTACGCCTGACCGGCAATAAATCCCATTCCGGCGATTACGAAGACGGCAACGGCAACCGGGTGCCCTCAAAGTGGGATAAATGGAACGCCGACGTTGCGCTGGGCTGGACGCCCAACAAAGATACATTGCTGGAGCTCACGGCGGGGAAAGGCAACGGCGAAGCCCGTTACGCAGGTCGCAGCATGGATGGCTCCCAGTTCAGGCGCGACAGCCTCGGGGCGCGCTTTGAAATGTCGAACATCGGCGAGGTGTTCAACAAATTTGAAAGCAGCGTCTACTACAACTACGCGAACCACATTATGGATAACTATTCGCTGCGGTCGCCGGGGACAATGTCCAGCAGCATGTCCGGCGGGCATATGGCCTCCTCAATGGGCATGGATATGGGCAGTTCGATGGACATGGGTTCATCTATGAGCATGAATATGCCGATGGCGATGCAGCTCGATCGCCGCACGGTTGGCGGCCGCATGATGGGCACGTGGCTGTGGTCTGACTACGAACTGCGCAGCGGCATTGACGGGCAGCAAAGTACCCACCGCAGCAAACAGGACACGGGCTGGAAACAGGATGCCCGTTTCCAGGACGCAGGTCTCTTTGGCGAACTGACCTGGAATGCCACAGACAGCAGCAAAGTTATCGGCGGCGCGCGCCTCGACCGGACTCGCGTCAATAATGACACGGACGTAGGTGCCAGCGTGCGGAGCAAAACGCTACCTGCAGGTTTTGTGCGTTACGAACAAACGCTGAGCGACATCCCCGTCATGCTTTATGCCGGCGTGGGCTATACCGAACGCTTCCCGGATTACTGGGAGTTGTTCTCCCCCACCTACGGACCGGACGGCACTAAAAATGTCTTCGACAACCTGAAAACGGAAAAAACGACGCAGCTGGATATTGGCGCCCAGTACAGCGGTGAGCGCTTCAACAGTTGGGTTTCCGCGTACCTTGGCCGGGTGAATGATTTTATTCTCTTCCGCTATGACCCCAATAACGCCCGCGTCAGCCAGGCAGATAACGTGGACGCCACCATTATGGGAGGCGAAATGGGCATGAGCTACGCGCTGACCGAAGCCTGGAAGGCGGACGCAAGCCTGGCGTATGCCTGGGGGCAAAACACCAGCGACCATCAGCCGCTGCCGCAAATTGCCCCACTGGAAACACGCTTCGGCCTGACCTGGGAACAAGGAGACTGGAGCAGCACCGGCCTGCTGCGGCTGGTCAGCAGCCAGCAGAGAGTGGCGCTGAACGAGGGTAACGTTGTCGGGAAAGATTTCGAGAAAAGCAGCGGCTTTGCGATTTTTTCCGCTAACGCCGCTTACCGCCTCAGTAAAGCCATCAAGCTCAGCGCCGGCGTCGATAACCTGTTTAACAAAACCTACAGCGAGCACCTGAACCTGGCGGGCAACAGTAGCTTTGGCTATTCGTCCAACACCCCGGTTAATGAACCAGGCCGAACGGTCTGGGGCAAAGTGAACGTCACGTTTTAATCATTACGGCCCCGATTAGCGGGGCCATTACGCTTAATCATTTCCCAGCCAGGAGGCTGATATGTTTGCCAAACTTCGTACGCCAGAAGGTAAAAAATTCCTTATCGCGGTTGTCATCGTCTTTACTGTTGTCGTGTCGCTTATTTCAAAGGTGACTTTTGAAGGCGTGGAAGAGCAGTACAACTGGCCAATGGAGCAGTGGACGCTGGACATGTTTATCATGCAGGGCGCGTGGGTCGCTATCTACACGATTATGTTCACTATTTTGTGTTCGCTGCCGTTTGCTTTCTATTTCTTAGCACCTAAGGATGGCCGCGGCTAGGGCGCTTTACGCCTCCGGCGTGTCGGCAAGTCAGGATGTTGTCGGCACGCAAGCCTTAATCCCCTTACTTTTGTGCTTCTTTATCAAATCCTCTTGCCTGAAACGCGCCTCACGAGTACTTTGACGCAATATTTTCGCATCTCAATTTTTGACAGGAAACACCGATGGCAAGAGCTAACGAAATCAAAAAAGGCATGGTTCTCAATTACAACGGCAAACTGCTGATTGTTAAAGACATTGATATCCAGGCTCCCAGCGCACGCGGCGCAGCAACCCTGTATAAGATGCGTTTCTCCGATGTTCGTACCGGACAGAAAGTGGAAGAGCGCTTCAAAGGTGATGATATCGTTGACACCATCACCCTAACCCGTCGCTTCGTTGACTTCTCTTATATCGACGGCAACGAATACGTGTTCATGGATAAAGAAGATTACACGCCGTACATCTTCACCAAAGACCAGATCGAAGAAGAGCTGCAGTTCATTCCTGAAGGCGGTATGCCGGATATGCAGGTGCTGACCTGGGACGGCCAGCTGCTGGCGCTGGAGCTGCCGCAAACCGTGGACCTGGAAATCATCGAAACGGCACCGGGAATCAAAGGCGCTTCCGCCAGCTCCCGTACTAAGCCAGCAACGCTGTCCACCGGCCTGGTGATTCAGGTGCCGGAATACATGGTTGCCGGGGAAAAAATCCGCATTCATATCGCAGAAAAACGCTCTATGGGCCGCGCAGACTGATTATAAATGACGCTCCTTCGGGAGCGTTTTTTTTCATCTCCCCACCAAAGGTATTATACCAATTCGACCTAATCATCTTATTATCAGACTTGCATCACACAAAATTGATTAACTAAACAGACCAATTTCATTTCCTGTCATACAGCTTTACACTGCATAGATTCCCCCTTCCCCACACAGGATGCGACTCTATGGATACCCTTGCCACTGCTTCACTTCCGGATACCGTTCAACGTCCAGACTACGACCGCCGCGCGCTTAAGACGCGTATCGTGCATTTTGGGTTTGGCGCTTTCCACCGTGCGCATCAGGCGCTGCTCACCGATCGGGTGCTCAACAAACCTGGCGGCGACTGGGGGATCTGTGAGATCAGCCTGTTTAACGGCGATAAGCTGATGCAGGATCTCAGGCAACAGGATCATCTTTTCACGGTGCTGGAAAAGGGGGCAACGGGAAACCAGGCACGGGTTATCGGCGCCGTGAAAGAATGCCTGAATGCGAAACTGGACGGCATGGAAGCCATCATAGAGAAGTTTTGTGAACCGCAGGTCGCCATTGTTTCCCTTACTGTGACCGAAAAAGGCTACTGCATCGATCCCGCCAGCGGAAAGCTCGATACCACCCATGAGCGGATTATTCACGATCTGGCGTCGCCTCGGGCTCCGCATTCTGTCCCTGGAATACTTGTGGAGGCACTAAGCCGCCGCCGCGAGCGCGGATTAAGCCCGTTCACGGTCTTATCCTGCGATAACATTCCTGATAACGGGCACCTGGTTCGCCAGGCCGTACTGGGCATGGCCGCGAGTCGAAGCGCTGAGCTGGCAGAATGGATCGCCAAAGAAGTCACCTTCCCCAGCACGATGGTCGACCGCATTGTCCCGGCAGCCACGGAAGAATCTTTACAGGAAATTGCGGAAATACTGGGTGTAAAAGACCCCTGCGCCATTGCCGCCGAGCCGTTTATTCAGTGGGTTGTCGAAGATAACTTCGTGGCCGGTCGCCCGGAATGGGAAGCCGTTGGCGTGGAAATGGTAGACGATGTGGTGCCCTACGAGCAGATGAAGCTGCGGATGCTCAACGGCAGCCACTCATTTCTGGCTTATCTCGGCTATCTCGCCGGTTATCCGCATATTAATGATTGTATGGCTGACGAGCACTTTGCCCGTGCGGCAAAACACCTGATGCTGCAGGAGCAGGCGGTGACGCTGAATATTCGGGGCGTCGACTTGAATCAGTACGCCGCCAGCCTGCTCGAGCGGTTCGCAAATCCGGCGCTGAAGCACCGTACCTGGCAAATCGCCATGGACGGCAGTCAGAAGCTCCCTCAGCGCTGGCTGGAAAGCGTGCGCTGGCATCTGGCAAACGGGAGCAGTTGGCCATGCCTGGCGCTCGGGATCGCCGGCTGGATGCGCTACGTTAGCGGCCTCGACGAACAGGGCCATGCGATTGACGTTCGCGATCCGCTCCAGGGCAAAATCCAGATGCTGGTGAGCGACAGCGACGAAAAAGAACGCGTCGGCGCCCTCCTCAGCCTGAACGAAATTTTTGGTGATGACCTGCCCAAAAACGAAAAGTTTGTCGAAAACGTTCAGCAGGCCTGGCAGCAACTCATTCGCCTGGGCGCACGCGGTGCGGTCGAAAACTTGCACTTAAGTTAACAATCAATGCGCTTAACGTGGTCTTAAGGTGCGGTAAGCCGCGTTAAGGCTTCTCTTTTCACCGGGTTGTCGTCAGGATAGTCAGCGTAAATAATGAATAATCACTGACAGATTGACGTGGTTTACAGGCAGTAAACCCCCGGAGTTACCGTGACAAAAACAAATTTAATTACCGGCTTCCTGGGCAGCGGCAAAACCACCACCATTTTACATTTACTGGCCAGTAAGCCCGCCGATGAAAAATGGGCGGTGCTGGTCAATGAATTTGGCGAAGTGGGTATTGATGGCGCCCTGCTGGCAGACAGCGGCGCGCTGCTGAAAGAGATCCCCGGCGGCTGTATGTGCTGCGTTAACGGCCTGCCGATGCAGGTCGGCCTCAATACGCTGCTGCGCCAGGGCAAACCGGATCGCCTGCTGATTGAACCCACCGGCCTCGGCCACCCGAAACAAATCCTGGATATGCTCACCGCCGACGTATATCAGCCGTGGATTGATCTGCGCGCCACGCTTTGCCTGCTTGACGCTCGCCAGCTTCTCGACGAAAAAGCCCTGAATAATGAGAACTTCCGCGACCAGCTTGCGGCGGCGGACGTCATTGTGGCGAATAAACAAGATCGCGCCACGCAGGAAAGCCAGGCGGCTTTATCACGCTGGTATCAAAATAATGGCGACAACCGCGAACTGGTCCATGCGGAAAAAGGAGCCATCGGCATTGCCCTTCTCGACAAGCCAAGACTGAACCAACGCGAGCTGCCGCACAGCCATGAGCACCAGCATGCCCGGTCGGTTCCTCATAACCTTGCCGCGCTGAGCCTGCCGGGGCATCAGCGCTGGCGCCGGAGCGTGAACAGTGGGCAGGGTTATTACGCCTGTGGCTGGATTTTCGATGAAGAAACCGTGTTCGACACCATTGGCCTGTTGGAGTGGGCACGTCTTGCCCCGGTTGAACGAGTCAAAGGCGTGTTGCGTATTCCCGAAGGCCTGGTACGTATCAACCGCCAGGGCAACGACCTGCATATTGAAACGCAACCCTCGCCGCCGCTGGACAGCCGCATCGAATTGATTCACCCGGCTCAGCCCGACTGGAACGTCCTGCAAGCCAGCCTGTTGAGCTTACGTTTAAGTTAGCGCGTCTACCTTCGCGCCCCCAGAATGAGATTTAGAAGCTGTATCATGATTAATCGCCTCCCTTTTATCCTGCTGCTGAACGTCCTGGGCATTGCCCTGTTCTTTAGCTGGTACCTGCCAGAGAACCATGGATTTTGGTTCAACATTGACGCCGCGCTGTTCCATTTCTTTAATAATGAACTGGTTAAGAGCCATACCTTTTTAACGCTGATTGCCATCACCAATAACCGGGCCTTCGACGGCATTTCGCTGCTGGCGATGGGCGCGCTGTTTTCCTGGTTCTGGCTGCATGAAGACGGCGCTGGCCGCCGCCGCCTGGTACTGATGGGCGTGGTGATGCTGCTGTGCGCCGTGGTCATCAACCAGCTCGGCCACCTTATCCCGGTGGTGCACGCCAGCCCTACGCTGTACTTTAAAGACATTCATCGCGTCAGCGAACTGCTGCACTTCCCGACGAAAGACGCCTCAAGCGACAGCTTCCCCGGCGATCACGGCCTGATGCTGCTTATCTTCACAGGTTTTATGCTGCGTTATTTCGGCCCACGAGCGTTTCTTATTGCCCTCGCGATCTTCTTTATCTTCTCTTCACCGAGAATAATGATAGGCGCGCACTGGTTTACCGATGTCTACGTCGGGTCAGTCTCTATTGCTCTGGTTGGCCTGCCCTGGGTGCTATTAACCCCAGTCAGCGACCGGTTAATTTCCATACTGAACCGCACCGTTCCGGGAAAATATAAAGCGTCCCGCTGACGGTTAATAAGCGATGAAGATAGTCAACGAGCAGGGTCCATCCGGGCCCTGGTTTATTTTTTCATCACTATGACAGTAAGATGAATATTTACTCACACAAAATCCGCTTCAATTTGAATAGCCTGGCGATAAAACCAGCAACATTGCCGATCATTTGTTCGAAATAACCTTTCGCGAAGAATCATCACAATTTCTTATAAAAATAAGAATAAAAACGCTCGCATAGCCTGGTTTTATCGGGTAGTCTCGGGAAAGTTTGCTTAGCGGCTAGTCTATTTGTGCTGTGAATAAAAGTGTGCGATGTTCCACATTTTTGTGCATGAATAATTGTCTCGTGGCTTTTAGGTAATTAGTCTCGTCACGTTGGTATTTTTGTATAACGAATTATTCGTTAAGGACATCAAGGGAAAACAAACAAAATGGTCAAATCTCAGCCTATTTTGAGATACATCTTGCGGGCGATACCCGCGATTGCGGTGGCAGTTATGCTCTCCGCCTGTAGTTCTACTAACACAGCAAATATGCATTCTGAGACGCATGCAGTCGGTGAAAAAGATGGTTTTTTACTGCAAGCCTCTCAGGATGAATTCGAAGAGATGGTTCGTAATGTTGACGTGAAGTCACGCATTATGGAGCAATACGCGAGCTGGAAAGGTGTACGCTACCGTCTTGGCGGCAGCAGCAGGGCTGGTATTGATTGTTCTGCATTTGTGCAGCGCACATTCCAGGAGCAGTTTGGTTTAACCCTGCCTCGCTCAACGTCTGAGCAGCAGGAGTCCGGTAAATCTGTTTCGCGTAATAAGTTACGTACCGGTGATTTAGTGCTGTTCCGTGCAGGCTCAACTGGCCGCCACGTAGGCATCTACATTGGGAATAACCAATTTGTACATGCCTCCACCAGCAGCGGCGTTGTGATCTCCAGCATGGACGAGCCATACTGGAAGAAGCGTTACAACGAAGCGCGCCGGGTGCTAAGCCGCAGCTAACGCCGCCGTAAGAGATGTTTTGTTGAGAGTTATTCCCTTGGCTACTCAGCAAAACCACCAACGTTTAAAACGCTGCCAGTGCAGCGTTTTTTTATGCCTGAAATTCAGCTGGTTACTCTTTCCTCTAAAAATTAAAAAATGAAATAGTTACCTTGTGAAACAAGTTAAACAATTTCCTGGTTATGGGTTATAGTCAGAAAAAAGCACAAAACAAACGATGATTCGCTTGCCCCTGCGGGACTCATAATTCCATGTCTTATAGAAATATTTTTTCGCGCTACTTTAGCACCCCCAAGCAGATAGTCGCGTTTAGCCTGCTGATGGGATTATGTGCCGCAATATTTATCGGCGGGCTAACCAGCCTGGCGCTCCATTCAAAGCGTGAGTCCGCTTATAACCTCCTCTCTCGCGACATCAGTAACTACCTGGATACCTTCTTTAAAGAACTTCACGCCACCGCCGAGGGTATCCAGCCTTTAACCATGAACGAGTGTGAAAGGGTCAGCGGTGAACTGACTTCTCGTGCGGCTTTTAATCCTAACGTACGAGCCTTTTTGCTGGTGCGTAACGGCATTGCCTACTGCTCTTCCGCCACCGGCAGCATGGAAATGTCGATGGATGCGCTGGAACCCGAGATCAATATCAATAAAACCGTCGACCTGGCGATTATGAACGGCACGCCAATGATGCCCGGCAAGCCGGTGATTGCCGCCTGGTTTCTTAACCCGCTGGCCTCGGGGCGCGGCGTTTTTACCACCCTAAACGTCAATCTTACGCCCTACCTGGTTTTCACCTCCCGCCAGCAGGACATCAGCTCCATGGCCCTGGTGGTGGGCAACAAGGCGCTCACGTCCTATTCACCGGACGTGATAAATACCGATGAGCTTCCCCCCTCGCCCACCAGAATCTCTGTCCTTAACGGTTACCCGATTAAACTCTACATTTATGGTACGCCGTGGCCGCTGGAGGATATTCAACTGGCCATTCTGGCCGGGTTATTATCCGGCCTGCTGAGCGTCGCGCTGTGCGGTTACTTTCTCTCGGTAAAAGTCCGAGCCGGGAAAGAAATTCTTACCGGCATCAAGCGGGGGCAATTTTTTGTTGTTTACCAGCCCGTGGTCGACTCACAGGCGTTGCAGATGCGTGGCATAGAGGTGCTCATGCGCTGGGAGCACCCCACGGCGGGTATGATCCCCCCGGATGCGTTTATCGGCTTTGCCGAAGCTCAGCAGCTGATTGTGCCACTCACGCGCCATTTGTTTGAATTGATTGCCCGGGACGCGCCCACGCTGCAAAAAGTTCTGCCCGCCGGGGCTAAGCTCGGCGTGAATCTCGCCCCAAGCCATTTGCACTCCCCCACGTTTAAACAGGACATTCAGGCCTTCGCCTCTTCACTGCCGCCGCACCATTTCCAGTTAGTGTTTGAGATAACCGAACGGGACATGCTGAAAGAAACAGAGGCAATGGGCATTTTTGCCTGGCTGCACGAACAGGGATTTGAAATCGCGGTTGATGACTTCGGCACCGGCCACAGCGCGCTGATCTATCTGGAGCGTTTTACGCTGGATTATCTGAAAATTGACCGCGGCTTCGTCAACTCCATTGGCATGGAAACGGTGACCGCTCCGGTGCTGGACGCCGTGCTGACGCTGGCCCAGCGTCTGAACATGAACACGGTGGCCGAAGGGGTTGAAACGCCGGAGCAGGCGAAATGGCTTATCGAGCGCGGCTGTAACTTCCTGCAGGGTTATTATTTCAGCCGCCCCCTGACCCTAAGCCAGCTTGTCAGTTGGAACCCCTCCCACACGCTTTATGATGAATTGAAAGACTGACAGACATTGCGCAATCTTCACCGGCTAACTTATGATTAACCATCATGGGCTTACCGGGCACGGCCGCATAACGCCTGCGCTTTCCCATCCACCGGGCAAGGAATGAAGATGACAAAAGCTGTACGTGCACTGATGCTGCTTTGCCTGAGTATCTTTTCCCTCACGCCGCGCGCCGCAGAAATAAACGAAAGCTACTCTTTTGCGGTGCTGGGCGAACCTAAGTACGCCGTCAACTTCACGCAATTTGATTACGTCAATCCCGCAGCCCCCAAGGGCGGCAATATCACGCTCTCGGCCATTGGGACCTTTGATAACTTCAACCGTTTTGCCATGCGGGGTAACCCGGGCGTTCGCACCGAGACCCTGTACGACACGCTATTCACCACTTCCAATGACGAGCCCGGCAGCTATTATCCTTTGATTGCTGAGATGGCCCGCTACCCATCCAATTTTGCCTGGGCGGAAGTGTCCATTAACCCGCGAGCCCGCTTTCAGGACGGCAGCCCGATTACCGCCGAGGACGTCGCCTTCACCTTCAATAAATTCATGACGGAAGGCGTGCCGCAGTTCCGCCTGATTTATAAAGGGGCGACGGTACGGGCCATTGCGCCGCTCACCGTACGAATTGAGCTTGCCGCACCAAGCAAAGACCGGATGCTGGGTCTGTTTTCGCTCCCTGTATTCCCGGAAAAGTTCTGGAAGGATCACAAGCTGAGCGACCCGCTCTCTTCCCCACCGCTTTCCAGCGGGCCGTATAAAATCACCGACTGGAAAATGGGGCAATACATCACCTATTCGCGGGTGCGGGACTACTGGGCGGCAAATCTGCCGGTAAACCGCGGGCGCTGGAACTTTAATACCATCCGCTACGACTATTATCTCGATGATGACGTTGCTTTTGAGGCGTTCAAGGCCGGGGCGTTCGATTTTCGCACCGAGGTCTCAGCCAAAAACTGGGCCACGCGCTACACCGGGAAAAACTTCAGCAACCATTACATCGTCAAAGATGAGCAGAAAAATGAATCCGCCCAGGATACCCGCTGGCTGGCGTTTAACATCCAGCGCCCCATTTTCAGCGACCGCCGGGTAAGGGAAGCCATCGGCCTGGCCTTTGATTTTGAATGGATGAACAAGGCGCTGTTTTATGGCGCTTACAGCCGGGCCAACAGCTATTTTCAGAATACCGAATACGCCGCTCGCGGCTATCCAGACGCCGACGAACTGATGCTGCTGGCGCCGATGAAAAAGGATCTCCCGCCGGAGGTCTTCACCTCAATCTACAGCCCACCTAAATCAGATGGCCGCGGATTTGATCGGGAGAATCTGCTCAAAGCGCTCGGCCTGCTCAAAGAAGCGGGCTGGGAATTAAAAGACCAGAAGCTGGTAAACGTCACCACCGGCAAGCCGTTTGTGTTCGAACTGCTGACCGGCACGGCCGGCAACACGCAATGGATCCTCCCCTTCCAGCGCAATTTGCAGCGCCTGGGCATCACCATGAATATTCGCCAGGTCGATAACTCGCAGCTTTCAAGCCGGCTGCGCAGCCGCGACTACGACATGATGCCAAGTTTATACAGCGCAATGCCTTACCCAAGCCCGGATTTACAAATTATCTGGGCGTCGGAATATATCAATTCGAGCTATAACGCTCCTGGCGTGCAAAGCCCGGTTATCGATAAGCTTATCGGGATGATCATCGCCAGCCAGGGCGATAAGAAAAAACTGCTGCCGCTGGGTCGTGCCCTTGACCGCGTGCTGACCTGGAACAACTACATGTTGCCGATGTGGTATATGTCGGCCGACCGCCTGGCCTGGTGGAATAAGTTCTCCCGCCCCGCCATTCATCCGCTCTACGGCACCGGGTTTGATAACTGGTGGTATGACGTCAACAAAGCGGCGAAGCTGCCCGCCGACCGGCGTCAGGGGGAATAACGTGGGCGCGTATATTCTGCGGCGTTTGCTGCTTATTATTCCTACGCTGTGGGCAATCATCACCATCAACTTTTTCATCGTGCAAATTGCCCCCGGTGGACCGGTGGATCAGGCGATTGCCGCAATACAAATGGGCCACGCAACCGGCATGCCGGGCATGAGCAACGACGCCATGGGCAGCGGCCATGCCCGCACCGGCGTGGGTGATGTCACCAGCAGCCAGTACCGGGGTGGCCGCGGCCTGGATCCGGAAGTGATAGCAGAGATTGTGCATCGTTACGGGTTCGACAAACCGTTGCATGAGCGCTATTTCACGATGCTCGGTGACTATTTACGCTTCGACTTTGGTAATAGCCTGTTCCGCAGTTCTTCGGTGATTAATCTGATTAAAGACAGCCTGCCCGTTTCCATTTCCATCGGGCTGTGGAGCACGCTAATTATCTATCTGGTGTCGATTCCGCTGGGGATCCGTAAGGCGGTCAGCAACGGCAGCAGCTTTGATATCTGGAGCAGCATTTTCATTATTATCGGCTACGCCATTCCGGCGTTTTTATTTGCCATCCTGCTGATTGTGCTGTTTGCCGGTGGCACTTATCTCGACTGGTTCCCGCTGCGGGGACTGACGTCGGCCAATTTTGAGACCCTGCCCTGGTACAGCAAAATCACCGACTACCTGTGGCACATCACGCTGCCCGTGCTGGCGACGGTTATCGGCGGCTTTGCCACCTTAACCATGCTGACGAAAAACGCCTTTCTCGATGAAATTCGCAAGCAATACGTGGTGACGGCGCGAGCCAAAGGGCTGGATGAGAAAAAAATCCTCTATCGCCACATCTTTCGTAACGCGATGCTGCTGGTGATTGCCGGTTTCCCGGCAACGTTTATCAGCATGTTCTTCACCGGCTCGCTGCTGATTGAGGTGATGTTCTCCCTTAACGGGCTGGGCCTGCTGGGCTACGAAGCCACGATTTCCCGCGACTACCCGGTGATTTTCGGCACGCTTTATATTTTTAGTCTGATTGGCCTGCTGACCAATATCATCAGCGATGTTACCTACACGCTGGTCGACCCCCGTATCGATTTTGAGGGACGAGGATGAGCAGATTAAGCCCGGTCAACCAGGCGCGCTGGGCGCGCTTTCGCCAGAACCGTCGCGGCTACTGGTCGCTGTGGATCTTTGCGCTGATTTTTGTCCTGAGCATGGGGGCTGAGCTGGTCGCCAACGAGCGCCCGCTGCTGGTGAGCTACGAAGGCAAGCTCTGGTTCCCGGTGCTGAAAAACTACAGTGAAAGTGATTTTGGCGGCCCGCTCTCAACCCCGGCAGACTACCAGGATCCCTGGTTAACGGAACGCCTGAATGAAAAAGGCTGGGTCCTCTGGGCGCCTATCCGTTTTAGTAGCAACACCATCAACTACGCCAGCAATGTCCCTTTTCCTTCGCCGCCCAGCGCACAAAACTGGCTTGGCACCGACGCCAACGGCAGCGATGTGCTGGCGAGGATCCTCTACGGCACTCGTATTTCCGTGCTCTTCGGCCTGTTACTGACCTTTTTCTCCAGCATCATTGGCGTGCTGGCCGGGGCGGTACAGGGCTATTACGGCGGACGCATTGATCTGTGGGGGCAACGGTTGATTGAAGTCTGGTCCGGCATGCCGACGCTGTTTTTGATCATTATGCTCTCCAGCGTGGTACAGCCTAATTTTTGGTGGCTGCTGGGTATCACCGTTTTGTTTGGCTGGATGGGACTGGTAGGCGTTGTGCGGGCGGAATTTTTGCGCACCCGCAACTTCGACTATATTCGCGCGGCTCAGGCAATGGGCGTCAGCGACTGGTCTATCATGACCCGGCATATGCTGCCTAACGCCATGGTGGCTACCCTGACCTTCCTGCCGTTCATTCTGTGCGCGTCGATAACGACATTAACCTCGCTGGATTTCCTTGGTTTTGGTCTGCCGCTGGGGTCGCCCTCTTTGGGGGAATTGGTGCTTCAGGGCAAAAATAACCTTCAGGCGCCGTGGCTGGGCATCTCCGCTTTCTTGTCTTTGGCCATCTTGCTCTCCCTGTTAATATTTATTGGCGAAGCGGTTCGTGACGCCTTTGATCCGGCTAAGGCGCATTGACCATGACCACTCCGCTTCTCGCTATCAACCATCTTTCTATTGCTTTCCAGCAGGGCAAAAACCTGCGGCAGGTGGTGGACTCGGTTTCGCTTCAGGTGGAAGCGGGTGAAACCCTTGCGCTGGTCGGCGAGTCTGGCTCAGGCAAGAGCGTGACGGCGCTCTCCGTGCTGCGCCTGCTGCCGTCTCCGCCGGTGGTTTATCCCTCCGGTGAAATTTTGTTTCACGGCAAAGATCTGCTAAACACCCCGGAAAAGACGCTGCGTGGCGTGCGTGGCAACAAAATCGCAATGATATTTCAGGAACCGATGGTGTCGCTCAATCCTTTGCACACCCTCGAAAAACAGCTGTATGAAGTGCTCTCTCTCCACCGGGGAATGCGGCCTGAACCTGCCCGCGCGGAGATCCTCACCTGCCTCGATCGCGTGGGCATTCGCAACCCTGCGACCCGGCTCCAGGACTACCCTCACCTGCTGTCCGGCGGCGAACGGCAGCGCGTAATGATTGCGATGGCGCTGCTGACCCGCCCTGAATTACTGATTGCCGATGAACCGACGACGGCGCTGGATGTTTCGGTTCAGGCGCAGATCCTGCAGCTGTTGCAAGAGCTGAAGCAGGAGCTGAATATGGGCCTGCTGTTTATCACCCACAACCTGAGTATCGTGAAAAAGCTGGCGGACAACGTGGCGGTGATGCGCCACGGCAAATGCGTGGAGCAACAACCCACCACCGATCTGTTCAGTCATCCACAGCACCCCTATACCCAGCAGCTGCTGAACGCTGAACCGTCCGGCGATCCCGTGCCGCTGGCAGCCGACGTTAATCCCCTGCTCAAAGTTGAGAGTCTACAGGTCGCATTTCCCATTCGCCGGGGACTGCTGAAAAGAACGGTGGGATACCACTACGGGCTTAAAAATCTCAGTTTTGAACTGCGGCCAGGGGAAAGCCTCGGGCTGGTTGGGGAATCAGGATCGGGCAAAAGCACCACCGGCCTGGCGCTGCTGCGATTGATTCATTCCACGGGCGCTATTTGGTTTGACGGCCAGCCGCTCCACCAGCTCAACCGCAGGCAGCTGCTGCCGCTGCGCCGCCAAGTGCAGGTGGTGTTCCAGGATCCCAATTCGGCGCTGAATCCACGCCTGGATGTGCTGCAAATTGTAGAGGAAGGTCTGCGGGTGCATCACCCGACGTTAAATGCCGCAGAACGTAAAGCCAGAGTGATTCAGGCGCTGGAAGAGGTCGGGCTGCTGGCAGATATGCTCCACCGCTACCCGGCTGAGTTTTCCGGTGGCCAGCGTCAGCGCATCGCTATCGCCAGAGCGTTGATTTTGCAGCCGCAGCTTATCGTGCTGGATGAACCTACCTCTTCGCTCGATCGCTCGGTTCAGGCTCAGATTCTGGCGCTGCTAAAATCACTGCAGGAAAAGCACCGCCTGGCTTATATCTTCATCAGCCATGATTTACAGGTAGTGAAAGCGCTTTGCCATCAGATGGTGGTCCTGCGTCAGGGAGAAGTTGTCGAACAGGGAGACTGCAGGCAGATCTTTAGCGCCCCGCAAAGCGACTACGCGCGTCAGCTTCTGGCGCTCGCCTGAGATTCAGAAAGGATTATGGCTGGAAAAAGACTCGGCGATAGCGACGCCCACATTTTTCAGGCGACAGGTTGCCGCCAGCTCGTCCTGCAGGTTAACAAACAGGCACGGCTCGCCTTCACACTCCACGACCGAACTGTCCACTTCAATGTCGCTTAATGCCTGGCTGAGCGTATCCATGATTGGCCACGCTTTTTCCCCGTCGGGGCTAAGCAGCTTCAGGCCAATCAGGCAATCGTCATCCTGTTGCGCATTTTGCGGAATCGGTTCAACTTTGGAGCCTGCAAAACCCGTCAACCAGCGGTAGCTCTGCGGCAGACGATGCACGATGGACAGTTGTATGGTGTTCAATTTCATTTCCCCGGAAGTTCCAATCGGCAATTTATCTCAAACTCTTTACACAAAGGTTAACACAATGTTGATAAATTGCGTTTAAACGAGCATTAAAACGGCTCACATCTCATGTAGAGATTTCAAAAATAACGCTTTATTTTTGTGCTATAGCACGCGTTTCGGCGCTATATGTATCGCTTTCTGAGATCTAACTCAACCTTTTTAACTACAAAGTTGTGACTTTTTACAGTTGAAGCTTTTACATCTAGGAAACATATATCCTGTACTCACAGGGATTATAGGGGAATTTTCGGGAAGAACACGGGCGTTTATGAACATAAACGCCCGTGGCTTTTTAGACTTTCGTGTGGCGGGCTTTACTGGCGTAAAAATAGAACAGCACGGAGGCCGTCGCACAAATAGCAATGGACCAAATCATCGGCCACGCGGTGTTAAAGGTAGCCACCGAGAGAAGCGCCCCGGTTAACGCGCCGATGCCAAAGCGGAATGTCCCGGCCAGCGAAGACGCCGTGCCGGCCATATGCGGAAATTCATCTAAAATGACCGCCATTGCATTGGAGGACACCAGCGACACGCAGCTGATAAACACCGCCACGCCAAGCACCATCGCCCAGAAGCCGAAGTCCAGCTGGCTGCTGACCACCAGCCACAAAGCCATCACGAACTGAATGCACAGCCCGGTACGGAACATGTTTATTGCCCCCACCCGGCGCACAAAGCGGCTATTGATCATGGTCATGAAGAACAGGAACACGACGTTCAGCGCAAAGTAATAGCCAAAGTGCTGCGGCGAAACATGGTTTAATTCGATGTAGACGAACGGCCCGGCGCTGAGGAACGAGAACATCCCGGCAAAGCTGAAGCCGCTGGCCAGCATATAGCTCAGCACCCGCTTATGGCGGAAAAGCGTGGCGAAATTGCCCGCCGTGGTGCGCAAATTAAACTTCTGCCGCATTTCAGGGGCAAGCGTTTCGTGAATAAAGAAGAAAATCATCGCCGATGCCAGCAGCGCGGCGGCGGCCAGAATCCAGAAGATCGTATGCCAGCTGTACCACACCAGCACTGCGCCCCCGATCATTGGAGCCACCAGCGGCGCAATGGTGGTAATCAACATCACGAAAGACATCATTCGGGAGAACTCTTCTTTCGGGTAGATATCGCGCATCAGGGCGTTGATCACCACGCTCGCCGCCGCCGCCGCGAGGCCGTGCAGAAAACGCATCCAGATAAGCTGATCGATGGTCTGTGCAAGCGCACAGGCAATTGCCGCCAGCGCGAACACCAGCGTGCCGCCCAGCACCACCGGCTTACGCCCCAGGCTATCGGCCATCGGCCCGTAGAAGATCTGCCCGATGGCAAAGCCCAGAATATAGGTACTGAGGGTCATTTGTGCGCTGCCCGCCGGGACATTAAAGCCCTGGGCTATCATCGGCAACGCCGGTAAGTACATATCAATGGACAGCGGCATCAGCATCGCCAGCAGGCCAAGGATAACGATAATACCGACAGAAGAGTTCTGTTTACGGCTCAAAAGTGACTCCGGTGATTAGGGCATGCCGACGCTGGCAATTTCCTGTTCGGTTAACGGGCGGTACTCCCCTGGCGCCAGTTCAGCATCCAGGGCGATGTCGCCAATGCGCTCACGGTGCAGACCAACCACATGATTGCCAACGGCGGCAAACATGCGCTTTACCTGATGGTAACGTCCTTCGCTGATGGTGAGACGCACTTCGGTCGGCGTGATGACTTCCAGCACGGCAGGTTTGGTGAGATCTTTCTCATTATGCAGCTGAACGCCTTTGGCGAAGTGTTCCGCCGTGCCTTCTTCAACCGGTGATTCCAGCGTCACCAGATAGGTTTTCTCGCAGTGATGGCGCGGAGAGGTAATGCGGTGCGACCACTGACCGTCGTCCGTCATCAGCACCAGACCGGTGGTGTCGATATCCAGGCGACCCGCGGCGTGCAGCTTGTGCGCCACCGGCTCGTCGAGAAAGTAAAGCACCGTTGGGTGATCGGGATCGTCGGTAGAACAAACGTAACCCTGCGGCTTGTTTAGCATGAAGTAGCGCGGGCCGTGCTGCTGGGTCAGCGGATTACCGTCAAACGCGACCTGATGTTCCGGCAGCAGTTTAAAAGAGGCGTCGCGCACAACTTCACCGTCGATGGTGATGCGGTTAGCGCGGATTTCACGGCCAGAAATAGCGCGGCTGATGCCGAGCTGCTGAGAGATAAATTTATCGAGTCGCATTAGTGTATTGCCTGTTTCATGAAGGTGCCGACAAGCGAGCGTGCGGCAGGGGCTGAAGCCCACATTCAGGTGGAAATTGGTTTGCCTGATAATTAGTTTGCCAGTATAGCGACATCAAAAACTCTCTCAAGGTAAAACGATGCTTTATGGCATAATCGTTGCAGTCATTTGATAACAAGGTTGAAAAACCGCCCGGCCATGTCTTTTACACTTCGTCCCTACCAGCAAGAAGCGGTGGATGCCACCCTCAGCTACTTCCGCAAGCACCCTGAACCTGCCGTCATCGTGTTGCCCACCGGCGCGGGCAAAAGCCTGGTGATCGCGGAGCTGGCAAAAGTGGCGCGCGGGCGCGTGCTGGTGCTGGCTCATGTGAAAGAGCTTGTGGCGCAAAACCATGCGAAGTATGTCTCCCTCGGGCTGGAAGCGGATATCTTCGCCGCGGGCCTGCAGCGCAGGGAAAGCCAGGGCAAAGTCGTGTTCGGCAGCGTTCAGTCCGTTGCCCGCAACCTCGAGCATTTCCACGGTGAGTTTTCCCTGCTGATTGTCGACGAGTGCCACCGCATCGGCGACAGCGACGAAAGCCAGTATCAGCAGATTCTGGCGCATCTGCGCGGCAACAATCCCAGGCTGCGTCTATTGGGGCTGACCGCCACGCCCTTCCGCCTCGGTAAAGGCTGGATTTATCAGTTTCATTACCACGGCATGGTTCGCGGCGATGAAAAAGCGCTGTTTCGCGACTGCATTTACGAGCTTCCGCTGCGCTATATGATTAAGCACGGTTACCTGACGCCGCCGGAACGGCTGGATATGCCGGTGGTACAGTACGATTTTAGCCGTCTGCAGGCGCAGTCCAACGGGCTGTTCAGCGAGGCGGACCTGAACCGCGAGCTGAAACAACAAAAACGCATCACGCCGCACATTATCAGCCAGATCGTTGAATTTGCCGCAGACCGACGCGGCGTGATGATCTTTGCCGCCACGGTAGAGCACGCGAAAGAGATAACCGCCCTCTTGCCCGCAAACGATGCAGCCCTGATCACCGCCGACACGCCAGGCCCTGCGCGCGACAAGCTCATCGACGCTTTTAAAAACCAGCAATTCCGCTTTTTGGTTAACGTAGCGGTACTGACCACCGGCTTTGACGCGCCGCACGTTGATCTGATAGCCATTCTGCGCCCTACCGAGTCAGTTAGCCTTTACCAACAAATTGTTGGCCGCGGCCTGCGTCTCTCTCCGGGGAAAAAAGACTGCCTGATTCTCGACTATGCCGGAAACCCACACGATTTATTCACGCCGGAAGTGGGCAGCGCCAAAGGGAAGAGCGACAACGTGCCGGTGCAGGTCTTTTGCCCCTCCTGCGGGTTTGCCAATACCTTCTGGGGGAAAACCACCGCTGACGGCAAGGTGATTGAACACTTTGGCCGCCGCTGCCAGGGCTGGTTTGAAGACGACGATGGCCTGCGCGAGCAGTGCGATTACCGCTTCCGCTTCAAAAACTGCCCTAACTGCAATGCTGAAAACGATATCGCCGCCCGCCGCTGCCATCAGTGTGACCATGTGCTGGTCGACCCGGACGATATGCTGAAAGCGGCGCTGAAGCTGAAAGATGCCCTGGTGCTGCGCTGCAGCGGCATGACGCTTCAGCCCGGCGGAGATGCTAAGGGCGATTGGCTTAAAATCACCTATTTCGACGAAGATGGCGCGGACGTTAGCGAGCGCTTCCGCCTCCAGACGCCAGCCCAGCGCATGGCGTTTGAACAGCTGTTTATCCGCCCGCACTCCCGCGCGCCCGGCGTGCCGTTACGCTGGATCACCGTCGCGGATGTTGTGGCACAGCAGGCGCTGCTGCGCCATCCAGATTTTGTGGTAGCCCGTAAAAATGGCCAGTTCTGGAACGTGCGTGAAAAGGTTTTTGACTACCATGGGCGCTTCCGCCGGGCCAACGAATTACGCGGCTAAGCGGTACTTTTCATTGCCGGCAGAGCCGGATACGGCTATAATGCCGCCCGCTTTTGCATCCGCAAAGCAGAAAACTTTACCTGCTGCTGGGTCGCCTGTAGCAGGCTTATTTAAAGAGAAACATTCAATGTTTACTATCAATGCAGTAGAACGTAAAGAGCATGGCAAGGGTGCGAGCCGCCGCCTGCGTGCAGCAAACAAATTCCCAGCTATCGTTTATGGTGGCGCGGAAGCTCCTGTATCCATCGAACTGGATCACGACGCCGTAATGAACCAGCAGGCTAAACCTGGTTTCTACGAAGAAGTTCTGACCCTGTCTATCGACGGTAAAGAAGTAAAAGTGAAAGTTCAGGCTGTGCAGCGTCACCCGTTCAAGCCAAAACTGACTCACATCGACTTCGTTCGCGCTTAATCGCGAGTTTAGTTCGAAAAAAACCCCGCTTCGGCGGGGTTTTTTGTTATATAAGCATTCCGACGCCACGCCTGGCCAAAAGAGACAAATTCCATGGTTGAAAAAATCCCTGCGGGTGCATCGCTGCTCCCCGCCGTAGAGAAGGATATCCAGGCTATCAGGACGATACAAAGCTTCCACGCCCATATCTATTTCGAGACGCCTGAGCAAAGGCTGATTGCGGAGCGGCTCCGGGCAGAGATTGCGCTGCGTTTTTCAGTGCTGCTGGGGCGCTGGCACGATGTGCCCGTTGGCCCTCATGCGCTACCGATGTACCAGGTCGCTTTTATGCCGGAGGAGTTTGCGCGATTTGCGCCGTGGTTGATGCTGAACCGCTGCGGGTTAACCGTGCTGCTGCATCCCAACACCGGGCAGCCCAGGGCGGATCATACCGATCACGCAGTATGGATGGGGCAAAAGCTGGAGATTCGCCATTTGCTGCGCCTGCCTGAAAACGAAGGGCCGGAGCCAGACTATATCCCGAATACAGCCCCGACGGTGTCGCCGTAAGCATTCGCGAGGTTGATACGGCCCGGCTAAAAACAGACGGGCCTTGTTGGCAGGTTATTTACCAGCAGTACGGCGCTGAAGCTGATCGCGCAGATTCGGCGGCGTCCCTTTAATGGTTAAGGTGTCGGTGGCCGGATCCCAGAAAATACGCTCACCCAGCAGCATGGCATCAAAGTTAATCGTCAACCCGCCGCCGCTACCGGCGTATTTCGTCAACTGCCGCAGCGTGCCGCGATCCGCCGGGAAGCTCTCTTCCAGCTCATAGCCTTTTTCGGCGGTGAACTGCTGGAAGTTTTTGTCGTCTACCGCCCACGGCAGCTCATCCGCCAGAGAAGAGAGTTCGATTTCCTCCCCCGCCTGAAGTTGCTCGTTGCAGTAAGCGTAAACCTGCTGGCGCGCGGCCTGGCGTTCATTTTTGTCCAGCTGAGCTTCGGTAGTGAAGTCGTCCAGCGCCTGAAGTAGACCTTTGTTTTGCGCTTTGGCGTTTAACCCTTCGCTGGCGCCCAGGAAGTCCATAAAGAAATCGGCCACTTTGCGCCCCACTCTGCCCTTCAGGAAGGTCAGATAGCGGGTAGATTCCGGATTGGTTTCCCATTCGGTCAAATCAATGCGCGCCACGATATCCGCATGGTTGATGTCGAGGTAGTGTGTCGCGCTGATATCCAGCTCTTCGTTAACGCGCATGCTGCTCAGATTATTCAACACTGCCACCAGCAGATATTCGACCGCCAGGTAACGGTAATGGCAGAACAGCACGATGCCGCCATCGGCAAACGGGTATTTTGCCAGCTCATCGCGAAGACGACCGGTCGCCGCACGGGTAAAGGCAAGAAAATCTTCATCGCCATTTCGCTGCAGGCGCAGCGCTTCGGCCAGTTCGCTCTCTTCGCTGAACAAGCCGTAAGCTTTATTTTTAGCGCTATATACGCGATGCAGTTCCGCCATCATCTCTTCGACAGCACCGTCAGTTGCCAGCAGCGAATCGCGCAGCACGACGTCCAGCGTCTGCTCATCGCGCTTAATCAATTGATGCAGGGCAATCTGGTTGATATCCAGACTCATGTTAAACTCTCCTTTAAGACCGGGCGGTATTCAACCACTGCCGCTACCGGGACGCAAGTCGTGATAAAAAAGCGGAAAAATCGTCCCTGCTACGGTAAGATAATGCCCTTTCCCGAATAAGAATGATTTTTAATTTATGCCACAAACATCCCGCTACAGTGACGAACAAGTTGAAGCGATGCTGACCGAGCTGGCGGCCGTGCTGGAAAAACACCACGCGCCTACCGATCTTTCCCTGATGGTTTTGGGAAATATGGTCACCAATCTGATAAACACCGACGTAGCGTCCGCTCAGCGTCGTCCTTTGGCTCGCTCCTTTGCTGAGGCGCTTCAAGCTTCGGTGAGCGAAGATAAAGCCCACTAAGGAACTATCGTAACAAGTTATGGTGACTAACCGTCAGCGCTACCGCGAAAAAGTTTCCCAAATGGTCAGTTGGGGGCACTGGTTCGCCCTGTTTAATATCCTGCTGGCCATGCTGCTGGGTAGCCGCTATCTGTTTATCGCCGACTGGCCAACGACGCTGACGGGGCGAATTTATTCGTACATTAGCGTTGTTGGGCACTTCAGTTTTTTGGTATTTGCCGCCTATTTACTGCTTATCTTTCCGCTGACATTCATCGTCATGTCGCAGCGCCTGCTGCGCTTTATCAGCGCGGCCTTAGCCACCGCAGGCATGACGCTCTTGCTGATAGACAGCGAAGTTTTCACGCGCTTCCACCTCCACCTTAATCCCACCGTCTGGGAACTGGTGATTAACCCCGACCAGGGGGAGATGGCCCGCGACTGGCAGCTGATGTTTATTAGCGTGCCGGTAATTTTGCTTATTGAGATGCTGTTTGCGACGTGGAGCTGGCAAAAACTGCGCAGCCTCGGGCGTCGTCGGCAATACGCGCGTCCTTTAGTCGTTCTGTTTTTTATCTCTTTCTTCAGCAGCCACCTGATGTACATCTGGGCGGATGCTAACTTCTATCGTCCCATTACTATGCAACGGGCGAATCTGCCGCTCTCCTATCCAATGACTGCACGTCGCTTCCTTGAAAAACACGGTCTGCTGGATGCCCAGGAGTACCAGCGCAGGCTGGTTGAGCAAGGTAGCCCGGAGGCGCTGTCGGTCCAGTATCCGCTGAGTAATCTGCAATTCCGTGATATGGGGATCGGAAACAATGTGCTGCTGATTACCGTTGATGGGCTCAACGCCGCAAGCATGAGCAAAGATATGCCGGCGCTGAAGGCATTTGCTCACGATAACATCCGCTTTACTCAGCACATGAGCTCCGGGAATAACACCGATAGCGGCATCTTCGGCCTGTTCTACGGCATCTCCCCTGCTTATATGGACGGCGTGCTTTCAAACCGCACCCCTGCCGCACTGATTACGGGTTTAAATCAGCAGGGCTACCAGCTTGGCCTGTTTGCATCCGACGGCTTTAACTCTGCGATGTACCGCCAGGCACTGCTGTCTGATTTCTCGCTGCGCCCGGCCAAAAGCCAGACCGATAGCCAGACGACGACACAATGGATAAGTTGGCTTAACCAGTACGCTTCCGAGGACAACCGCTGGTTCTCCTGGGTCGCCTTTAACGGCACAAATATCGACGACAACGGTAATCAGCAGGGCTTTGAGCAGCGCTATTCACGCGCAGCCGGGAACGTCGATGAGCAAATTAAACGCGTACTGGATGCGCTGGAAGCTGCAGGCAAGCTGCAAAACACGGTAGTTATCATTACTGCAGGCCACGGGATCCCTCTCGGCAACCAGCGTGACTCTTTCGCCTGGTCACGTGCGCGGATTCAGGTGCCGCTGGTGATTCACTGGCCGGGTACGCCTGCGCAGACCATCACCAAACTCACCGATCATCAGGACGTGATGACCACCCTGATGCAGCGTCTGCTGCACGTTAAAACGGCGGCCAATGAGTACTCTCAGGGTGAGGATTTATTTGCCGCTACGCGCCGTAACAATTGGGTGATCGGTGCAGACAATCAAACCCTGGCGGTGACAACGCCCGAGATGACGCTGGTGCTCAAAAACAACGGCAACTATCTGATGTACGACCTGCAGGGTAAGCGGATCAATGAAACCAAGCCGCAGCTGGATTTACTGCTGCAAGTGCTGACTGACGAGAAACGGTTTATCGCCAACTAATTGTTTATTTATAAGACAGTTAGCTGCGTATTCCCTTGCAATCAACGCGGAAAAATGTACTATTATTCTCCTGCGTCGGCACGTAGCGCAGCTTGGTAGCGCACCGTCATGGGGTGTCGGGGGTCGGAGGTTCAAATCCTCTCGTGCCGACCAAATAATCATTTAAAACCAGCCTCTTATGGCTGGTTTTTTTATGCCTGAAAATTCCGTATCCGGCAGGCAAAGAGAATGGCATGCCCTTCCGCCCGGTGCGAATTTTTGGCATATTAGCAAACTAGGGACCAGTCCTTCAGAACAAAATAGGCTAATCTGCAATGGAACGTATTGTTAAATACATTGTTAGTAATGAGTACGGCGAATCAGGACAGGATGAAGAGATTCACGATGTCGTTTATAGCATCGACAAGAACTTTTTATTAGGGGCTGGGGTCTCCGCCACATCGTTACTCATCAATAGCCGCAAAAAATTTAATTTCCATTTCTTTACTGATTTTTTGAGCAGCGATCACCTCGAAAAATTTAACGTACTGGCGCAAAAATTCCAGACCAACGTTTATCTTTACCTGATCGACAGAACCGCTTTCGCAGATTTTCCCGTGCGCGCTAAATGGACAATTGCAACCTACTACCGCTTTATCGCATTCAACTATTTATCCGCCACAAGGAAAAGGGTTCTCTATCTTGATGCTGATGTGATGTGCAAAGCCAGCCCCGACGAGCTGTTTGATATCCAGCTAAGAGAGAAATATGCCGCCGTGGTGCCGGATCTGGGTTCGGTGCAGAAAACGTGTGAGGGGCGCCTGGGGCTGTCAGGAATGGAAGGTAACTACTTTAATGCCGGGATGATTTACCTGAATCTCGAACAGTGGAAGCTAAATAACTTTACCGAAAAAGCGCTGGCAATGATTGGCGACAAAACCACGGAATACAGCTTCCTGGACCAGGACGTGCTGAATATTCTTTTCCATAAAAACAGTCTGTTGCTGCCGGGAAAATATAATCAGATTTATGACGCAGCCCATCATTTTGGGCTTAAAACGTCGCATCAGCATGGCGAAGCCATCACCGACGAGACGATCTTTATTCACTACACCAGCGGCTCGAAACCCTGGCTGCAATGGATGCGCTACCCCGCCTCCGTCTATTTTGATATTGCCTATGAGCATTCGCCGTGGAAAGGGCTGCCGCTGCAGGACGCGCACACCGTCAGCCTTCTTAAACTGCGTTCGAAGCACGAATACCGTCAGAAGAAGTACCTCGCCAGTCTTATCACTCAGGTAAGGTATGTTGTGAAGAAATTGGGGCTGAAGAAATAAAATCAGCCACGCCCTGAAAATACATCAGGGCGTTATTTCGGATCACAGCAGGAACAGCGTAGCCAGCCCCAGGAAGATAAAAAACCCTCCCGTATCCGTAATGGCAGTGATCATCACGCTTGAGCCGACGGCAGGATCTTTGCCCAGTTTGGTCATCGTCATCGGAATAACCACGCCCATCAGCGCCGCGACCAGAAGATTCAGGATCATCGCCAGCGTCATTACTCCACCCATAGCCGCGTCGCTATACAGCAGCCAGGTGATGCCTCCCATTACGCCCCCCCAGACCAGCCCGTTGATCAGCGCCACGCCCAGTTCACGAAGCATCAGGAAAGAGATGTTCCCCGCCTGAATATGCTGCAGCGCCAGCGCGCGTACAATCATGGTAATCGTCTGATTACCGGTGTTACCGCCGATGCCCGCCACGATCGGCATCAGCGATGCCAAAGCCACCAGTTGAGAAATGGTATGTTCAAATAATCCAATCACGCGTGAGGCCACAAACGCCGTACAAAGGTTTATGGCAAGCCAGGCCCAGCGGGTACGCACGGCTTTGCTGACTGGCGCAAAGACATCTTCTTCGGTACTCAGGCCGCCCATGCGGCGAAGATCGTTGTCGGTTTCCTCGTACACCACGTCAACAATCTCATCCACCGTTAAGCGCCCCATCAGTTTGCCGGTGCTGTCAATCACTGCGGCGCTGATCAAGTCATCACGTTCAAAGGTACGCGCGGCCTGTTCGTCATGATCCTCCGGCGCGAAGCAGGTGGGGTTGTCGTCCATCACCTTCAGCACCGGCGTTTGTGGCGAATGCAGTAAAATCGCGGTGAGGTCCAGCTCGCCCAACAGCGTTTTGTCCCGGCTGGTGACAAACAGTTTGTCGGTGTTCTGCGGCACTTTGCCGCGAATACGAAGGTAGCGCTGCACAACGGCAAGCGTGACGTCAGGACGTACGGTGATCACTTCAAAATCCATGATCGCGCCAACGCTGTGCTTGTCATAATGCAGGATCTGGCGAACTTGCGTGCGCTCATTCTGCGGCAGCGTGGCCAGCAAGCGCCCGACCAGATCGCGAGGAAGATACTGCGCCAGATAGATCTGATCGTCGATATCCAGCGGGCGCAGCGCGTTGAGCAGCGCTTTATCGCTCATATCTTCAATCAGGTCATCCCAGACCGTTTCTGAAGCCTCAACCAGCACGCTACCGCGCCGGTCTTCGGTAACGAGGCTCCACAGCGCTAAACGCTCTTCCGTTGGCAAGGCTTCCAGGACATCGGCGAGATCCGGCGCGGGCAGTCGCCCAACCAGCGTCACTATCTCGGCGATATCCTGCTCGGCGCTCTGTGTTTCAGCAAAAGGCTCTTTGGCCAGAATACCGCTGGCGACGGCTTTGTTGGTCAGCAGAATTTGCAGAATACGTGCCCTGTCCTGGTCACGCTCTTTGGTGCTGTACTTCTGAATGGCGGTCATAAAATAATTCCCTGGAAACGACGAGTTAGTTTATAGCCTGACAGGATGAAGAAAACAAAAAACCAGCCTTAATTGGCTGGTTTTTTTACTTTGTTTAGGCGGCGCTGAATTAATGACCCGTTCTTGCCACAGCGTCACGTGAAGCTTGTGCCCGCTCATCGCCGGTCAGCTCGCTGAGCTGGCCCTGGCGCATTTCTAAAAGCCGGTCAGCGTGAATAAAGTAGTGGTCGTCATGGCTGATGGCAAAGATCGTTTTCCCCATTTGCTGCATTAACGGCAGCAATACCTGGTAGAATTCACGACGGAAATGGGGATCCTGGTCTGCGGCCCATTCATCGAGCAGGATGATATCGCGCTCTTCCGCTATCGCCAGCAGCAGCGCCACGCGCTTGCGCTGCCCTTTCGAAAGCTTGAGGTTGAGGATGGTGCCATTGTCCAGCTCCAGTTTGCTGCTCATCTTCAGCCGCTCGAGCCAGCCGTTGACCAGCTCAGGATTAGCCTGCTTACCCTGTGCCCCCAGAAGGCGGTCAAATAACCAAACGTCGGTGAATACCGCTGAGAATAGCCGGCGGTAGTCATCCTGCGTCCGGGTCTCAACGCGCTGGCCATCAAGGTAAATGGCCCCGCTGGCCGGCTGATAAAGTCCTGTCAGCAGCATCGCCAGGGTTGATTTTCCGCTGCCGTTACCGCCAATCAGAAACAGCAGCTCCCCGCGCTTGATAGTGAGGTTCAGCGGGCCAACGCTAAAGCTGTTATCCCCGTATTGAAACACGACGTCGCGCATTTCAAGCTGCTGCCAGTTTCCAGAAACCTTCGAACGGGGAAATGCAGCATCGTAAGGGGCGAGCTGGAACTTATTCAGCTTATTGAAGGCAACCTGAGCGCTCAGCAGCGTCGGTAACGCCCCTACGGCGGAAAGGAGCGGCGTGCGAAGAAATAGCAGCGTTAAAGAAAAAGTTGCCGCCACGTTGGTATCGGACCAGCCCAGGCTGTTAGCCATATAGAACACCAGGCCAATCGCCCCCAGCATCATAATGTTTGACCAGTTCACGGCGCTAAGGTGGTAAGTATCTGCGCGGATAATATTATTTCGATAATCGGCAGCGTGGGGCGTGTAGGTGTCTTCGTACATCCGCTCCGCACGTTCGCGGTTCAGGGCAAGTTCCTTGCGCCCTTCAATCACGGTTTGATAATCGTGATAAAGCTTGTCTTCGATTTCCCGAAGCTGGGCCATGTGCCGGTATACCCGCGCCACCAGCAGGTAACCGCCCACAATGGTGATTACCAGCCATACGGTGGTCACACCCAGCATTTTAGGAGACAGCCAGGCGAGGTAAGCTGCGGAACCAATAGCCAGAATAATGCCTTGTACCAGTTCCGGAAGGCGCACAAAGGCAATCGTAATGTTTCGCACGTCGCTGGTTAATCCGGCCAACAGCGCCGCGCTGCCCAACTGCTCGACGCGCTCTACGTCGGTATCCATCAGGCGCTTGATAAACTCGCTGCGCAGGCGAAAAACAAAATGGTGGCCAAGGGTGGTTAACGCCAGCTGAGAGCCAAGCGTCACGGCCATCAGCAACAAGAGTAATCCCATGAACTCCGGTAAAACCGCGAAGGTAAGATCGGGTGTCTCAATCAGACGCTGGTTAATGAACGCAATCAGGCCAATGCCCAGCGCCGCACTTGCCAGGCTTAACGCCATGACCATCAGAAAAGGCCAGCGATACTGGCGATAAACCACACGAAGTAGCTCCATGATTTCCTACCTGCAAAATAAAACAGCGAGCAGTTTAAACGGCTCGCTGCCCACATCAAGAATAATTCTTATTTTTATTCGTCTTACGCGGCGCGGCGAAAAGTCAGGTTGTAGCGGAATTGGTCGGTGAGCGGATGAAAACCGGGTTTGAGTGGCAGAATCCCGTGATAAAAAAGCCGTGATGCGCCCCCCCATACCACAACGTCCCCATGCTCCAGCATGATACGTTGTAAAGGGTCTCCGCGCTGCAGGCCCCCAAACTGAAATATGGCAGGCAACCCAAGCGAAATCGAAACTATGGGCTGGCGCAAATCAGGCTCG
This sequence comes from Enterobacter sp. Cy-643, assembly GCF_011752815.1. Taxonomy (GTDB): domain Bacteria; phylum Pseudomonadota; class Gammaproteobacteria; order Enterobacterales; family Enterobacteriaceae; genus Cedecea. Next base: position 479,381 of record NZ_VWWV01000001.1, on the reverse strand, counting down.
TCTTTATCCTGGTGCAGAGACAGTTTTGTACCTGTGGCATAGCGGTTGATCAGGCAGGCATCGGGTTCAAAATCCAGGTAACCCGCCGCACGTGAGGCTCGGTTGCAAATGGACAGGAATACATCAGGGATCAATGGCCAGCCCTGCCCGGTCAGCGGATCCTGCGGCGAATAGAGGTAGCCATGCTGATTGGTGCTCCAGCCTAACGCGCCGCAGTTGGTCATTGCCACCGACATGGTGTAGCCGCCGGGCGTCACCATATGGCGGAAAGGCGCCTGCTGAGAGACCTCCAGAACGCCGGCCATCAGCGCGCTGGCATCTTCCCGCGCGAAGCGGCGCAGGATTGTCGCCCCGTCAGCAAGGGGCTCTTCCCACGGAGATTCATCAGCAAACAAATCCAGCATTATTCTTTCTGCCTTCTCGTTTCGTTTTTCAGCAGCTGACGCTTGCGTTCCACGCCCCAGCGATAGCCTGATAGCCCCCCGTCGCTGCGGATCACGCGGTGACAGGGAATGGCAACCGCCAGCGTATTGGCCGCGCAGGCTCCGGCCACGGCCCGCACGGCGGCAGGTTTACCGATACGTTCCGCCAGCTCGCTATAGCTAACGGTGGATCCAGGCGGCACGGATCGTAGCGCCTGCCACACCTGTTGCTGAAATGCCGTCCCGCGAATATCCAGCGGCAGCGAAAAGTCAGCCGTAGGCGATTCAATAAAGCTTATTACCTGCGCCACGCGTGAAGCGAATGCCTCATCGCCAGGCGTAAGGTGTGAGGAGGGAAATTCAGTTTCCAGCTCACCAATAAGCGTTTCGGCGTTCTCGCCCAACAAAATTGCGCAAATACCGCGCTCGCTTTCCGCCACCAAAAACTCGCCTAGCTGGCAGGTACCAACCACAAACTGGACGTGGGCACGGGCTCCACCTTTACGATACTGGCTTGCCGTCATGCCCAGCGCAGCATCCGCCTGATGGTAATACGCGCTCCCTGACTGAAAACCTGCATCAAAAATGGCGTTTGTCACCCCTTTCCCTTGCGCCAGACCAGCACGTAAACGGCGAGCGCGGTGCGCTTTTTGCCATGCGTTTGGCGTCAGGCCCGTTACGCTTTTAAAGAGGCGATGGAAGTGAAAGCTGCTCATGGCGACCCGCCCGGCTAGCGCATCAAGGGTCAACGGTACTTCGCTGGATTCAATAATCCGGCAGGCCTCTTCAATGCGCGCCACTCGCTGGAGCTCAGGGGAAAGCTTATCCGGCTGGCAGCGCTTACAGGAGCGAAATCCCGCCTCTAGCGCCGCTTCGGAAGTAGCGTAGAAGACTGTATTTTCACGCAGCGGGCGGCGGGCGCTGCAGGAAGGCCGACAGAAAATACCGGTTGTTTTGACGGCAAAAACGAATTGCCCGTCAGCCTGTGTATCGCGCTGTTCCACCGCCTGCCAGCGTTGCTGCTCTGTGATGTACCCGTTTGTCTGCTTCATCATCGAGACCTCATGCTTACTATAACGATACCATCATGGCTGCGCGGGCCGGATGAAAAACTCGGATTCTTGCTTTTTAATTTTTTTCGTCAAGTAAGAAGGTTTTGAACTGTGGTGACATCCAGCTTCGGAACCCGTCCCCTTCTTTGCTGATAAGGTAAACGGCCAGGCCTTCTTTCTCCGCAACCTGTTTGGCTTTTTCTTCCCCAAGCACCATTAGCCCCGTGTCCCAACCGTCCGCTTCCATTGCCGTTGGTGCAATGACGGTAGCGGAAACTAATTTATGTTCGATAGGCCACCCGGTCTGGGGGTTAATGATGTGGGAAATACGCTTGCCGTCCAGCTCATAATAGTTGCGGTAACTGCCGGAGGTACTGATCCCGTGACCGTTGATATCCACCATTGCCTGCACGGCGTTCTCCCGATCGGTCGGTTTCTGGATAGCTACCCGCCAGGCTTGTCCCGCCGGATTAGCGCCGCGAGTCGTGACCGCGCCCCCGACAGAAACAAGATAGCGGCTAATGCCATTTTGCTCCATCAGACGGGCCAGATGATCGGCAGCGTAACCCTCACCAATCGTCGACAGATCGACATACAACCCGGGAAGATCCTTTTGTAGCCACTGCTTACCGGCCGCATTCACGACCTTCAGGTGCTGCAAGCCCGTTAAAGCTTTAGCAGCATCAATTTGTGCCTGATTCGGCGTGTGCAGAGGCTGTTTATCGGGTCCGAAACCCCACAAATTGACCAACGGCCCGACCGTAATATCCATCGCTCCGTCGGTTTTCGCACCGATGCGCAGCGACATCGTGACAATATCACTCATCGCCTCACTCACCGGATACGGATCGGTGCTGGTGGACTGATTAAAAAGGGAAAGCGCCGAGTCTTTTTTCCAGGTGGACATTAGCCGATCGTCGGCATCGAGCTGATCCTGAATTTTTCTCTTCAGCGAGGCTTTCTGTGCATCATCAACGTCCGCCAGGCTCACGCGCCAGTAAGTTCCCATGGTTTTCCCCTCAAGCACCATGGCCTTTGTGGCGTCAGGCTGAGCGTTATCGCAGCCTGAGAGAGCGAAAAGAGCGACGGCAAGCCAGCCGTGACGAATAATGCGTAAATCCATGGTGTCAGTCTCCAGTTTCGGGAGCGTAAGGGTACAGCAAAAGCGACCTGGAAAGAGAGCAAGCGGCGAGCCATTGAGGTTTGAGACATAAAAAAGGCGCCTTGCGGCGCCTTTATCTGCTTTAACAGGATTAGAACTGATAAACCAGGCCTACACCCACAACGTCATCGGTACCGATGCCCGCATTCTGAGTGAAGGTATTTTTGTCCAGCAGGTTGATTTTGTAGTCAACGTAGGTGGACATGTTTTTGTTGAAGTAGTAGGTCGCGCCCACATCAACATATTTCAGCAGATCCTGGTCGCCGTAGCCGTTTTCCAGGTCTTTGCCTTTAGACTGCAGGTAAGCCACGGATGGACGCAGACCGAAGTCGAACTGGTACTGGGCTACAACTTCGAAGTTCTGTGCTTTGTTAGCAAAGCCCAGGCTGCCAGCGCGGGTTGCGTTGTAGGTCTGGGTGTACTGAGTAGCCAGGTAGATGTTGTTCGCGTCGTATTTCAGGCCACCGGTGTAGGTGGTTGCGTCATCACCGTGACCCAGTACGCCAGCAGCATTCTGATCGGTAGTACGTTTAGAGCTGGAAATTGCTGAACCCAGGCTGAAACCTTCACCCAGGGCGTAAGTTACAGAACCACCGAAGCCGTCACCGTTCTGACGCAGAAGGCCACGACCGTTGTTGGTTTGACCTTCGCCGCTGGCGCTGCCGTTTTTACCCTGATACTGCAGAGCAAAGTTCAGGCCATCAACCAGACCGAAGAAGTCAGTGTTACGGTAGGTTGCCACGCCGTTAGCACGAGACTGCATGAAGTTATCAGAACCGTAGGTATCGCCACCGAATTCTGGCAGAACGTCGGTCCAGGAAGTCACGTCGTAAACAACGCCGTAGTTACGACCGTAGTCGAAAGAACCTGCGTCACCGAACTTCAGACCAGCAAAGCCCAGACGAGTCCAGGATTGGTTGCTGGAGTTTTCAGTGTTGTTCGCCTGAACGTTGTATTCCCACTGGCCGTAACCGGTCAGCTGGTCGTTGATCTGGGTTTCGCCCTTGAAGCCAAAGCGAACATAGGTCTGGTCGCCATCAGCGGTTTTATCGTTGGAGAAATAGTGCAGACCATCAACTTTACCGTACAGGTCTAATTTATTGCCGTCTTTGTTGTAAATTTCGGCTGCATTTGCAGCGCCTGCTACCAGCAGAGCCGGTACCAGAAGGGACAGTGCTTTAACTTTCATCTTATTAACCCTCTGTTATATGCCTTATTTTATTTACCACTGCTTACTGATTAACCCTCTAATCAGTCGGCAAATTCATTGTCCAAAACAAATACTGAATAATCCAACGAGAATATGATACGAAAACTATATAGATGTTTCATTCATCAATATAGATGTATCAAAATGTAAATTAGAGGGAACTTTTTTTAGCACGAATAGCTAAAAATATAAGCATTAATAATCAAAAAATAATAACAGCACAATTAAATCAATTAGTTACATCCAAAATAAAAAAGTAGCACTCAATGATAATTTTTTTATTAACTTAGGCGATAGAATCATTATCGCTATCATCATTAACTTTATTTATTACCGTCATTCGAATCTGAATGTCCGTTTACCCCTATTAGTACCGGATGCTTGCATCCGGTTTTTTTTTACTCATCTTTACACAAATTTAATATCTGTGTGCTAGCCATGCAATTTGTAACGTCTGTTAATTAATCAGTCTGCTTTTTTTCTCCATATTTCATACAGAATGCGGATTTTTCTTAAACAATTCTATTTCCCACGCCTAACATACCCTCAGCGAATATTTGTACAAATCTCGCCCGGCTGTACAAATTGCCAACAAGACTTAAGGTAAATTATTATTTAAGGATTTTTCCTAATAATCAGTCACCTGAAAAAAAACAGAGAACACCTTATACTGCGGTCAGATTGCTGACGACACCGCCATATAAAGGTATTCTTAGCACCTGCAAGCGCTAAAACGCTAAGGCGAAACGGCTCACTCAAGCAGTTGGGCTACCTATCATCCAGGATTGGCGAGGCTTCGCCGGGTTGCATACATACAATGAGCCAGTCTGAAAATACGCCGCTAAATAAGTTCTCACTGTTCCCCGGCAACATTACCCGCTTCTTTTTGCTGCTGATCGTCGTTCTGCTCGTTTCGATGGGCGTGCTGGTGCAAAGCGCAGTTAATGCCTGGCTAAAGGACAAAAGCTACCAGATTGTCGACATCACCCATGCTTTGCACAAGCGTGTAGAAACCTACCGTTACGCAACATGGCAAATCTATGACAACATCGCGACTGCCCCGGCAGCCTCTGGCGAAAACCTCCAGGAAACCCGGCTGCGTCAGGACGTCTATTACCTCGATAAACCACGAAGCAAAACCGAGGCGCTGATTTTTGGCTCCCATGACAGCTCCACGCTGGAAATGACGCAGCGGATATCCGGCTACCTGGACACGCTGTGGGGGGCCGAAAGTAGCCCGTGGTCGATGTACTACCTTAACGGCCAGGACAACAGCATGATTCTGGTCTCAACCCTGCCGCTCAAGGATCTGTCATCTGGTTTTAAAGACGCTGGCGTCGGTACCATCGTGGATTCACGCCGCGCGGAGATGCTGCAGCAGGCTAATGCCCTCGATGAGCGGGAAAGTTTCTCACCTCTGCGCAAACTTAACTGGCAAAACGGCCATTATTTCACGCTGAGAACTACGTTTAACCAGCCAGGGCATCTGGCAACCGTGGTCGCCTTCGATCTGCCGATTAACGATCTTATCCCGCCCACTATGTCACTGGACAGCTTCCAGCTGGATCCTGACGAACGCCAGCGGACAGCCGCGGCGACCTCAACGGATAAGGACGATCCGGACAGCGTTAGCATTAACTTTAATAGCGCCCGAATTGAAATTACTGCGCCGGTAGCGACCACGCAGCTCCAACTGGTGTGGCAAGTCCCGTTTGGGACGCTGATGATGGATACGCTGCAAAATATTCTTCTGCCGCTGCTGCTGAACATCGCGCTACTTGGTCTGGCCGTGTTTGGCTTTGCAACCTTCCGCCAGCAGCCTCAGCGACAGGCTGAAAGCAATCCGGGAAATGGCGAACTGCAAATACTGCGTGCGCTAAATGAAGAGATTGTGGCGATCCTGCCCCTTGGTCTGCTGGTTCACGACCTCGACGCGAACCGTACCGTGATCAGCAATAAAATTGCCGATCACCTGCTCCCTCACCTGAATTTGCAAAATATTATTTCGATGGCGGACCAGCATCAGGGAGTCATTCAGGCCACGGTCAATAACGAGCTGTATGAGATTCGCCAGTTCCGCAGCCAGATAGCGCCGCGCACGCAGATTTTTGTGATCCGCGATCAGGATCGCGAAATTCTGGTGAACAAAAAACTCAAACAGGCCCAGCGCCTTTATGAGAAAAATCAGCAGGGCCGGGCCGCCTTTATGCAGCACATCGGCGAAGCCCTGCAGCTTCCAGTGAAGCAACTGGCAGAACATGCCGCAGAAATTAACGACAGTAAACATCTGCAGCTTGCAAACGATGCCCAGGTCATTGTTCGCCTGGTCGATGAGATCCAGCTCCTCAACATGCTGGAAGCCGACAGCTGGAAAACCAGCGTCAGCGAGTTTTCTATTCAGTCCCTGATTGATGAAGTTGTCCTGTCGATGCTGCCGATTATCAAGCGCAAAGGGCTACAGCTACTTATCAACAACAATTTGCCGGCCGATGAGAAACGCCATGGCGACAAAGACGTGCTGCGCAAAATCCTTGAGCTGCTGTTGCACTATTCCGTGACCACTACGCAGATTGGCAAAATTACGCTTGATATCAGCGAGGAAGAAGCCGGGCCAGATCGCTTATTGTTCCGCGTTCTGGACACCGGTAACGGCATTGGCGGCGGCGAAATTGATAACCTGCATTTCCCGTTCCTCAACGAAACCAGCGAAGATCGCTATGGGCAGGCCAACGGACTGGCTTTCTACCTTTGCGATCGCCTTGCTCGTAAGCTAGGCGGGCATCTGAACATCAAAACGCGCCCGGACATCGGCACACGCTATAATTTACACATCAGAATGGCCGCCGAGCCCCAGGCAGATTCGCGGGATGAAAGACTGCTGGATGACGTTGTAGCGATGCTGGATATCACCTCCAACGAAGTTCGGACGATTGTGACCCGAATGCTGGAAAACTGGGGCGCAAACTGCATTTCCCCGGACGAAAGACTCGCGAGTCAAGACTTTGATATCTTCCTCACTGATAATCCGTCTAATCTTACTGCTTCGGGCTTGCTTTTAAGCGATGATGAAAACGGAATGCGGAAGATTGCACCTGGCCAGTTCAGGGTAAACTTTAATATCAGCAATGCGATGCAGGACGCCGTTCTGCAGCTGATTGAAAACCAACTGGCGGAAGAAGGCACACCGGATTCGCCTCTGGGCGGCGACGAAAACGCTCAGCTGCATGCCAGCGGTTATTACGCGCTGTTTGTCGACACGGTACCGGAAGATGTCACCAGACTGTATACTGAATCTGAAGCGGGCGACTTTGCCGCTCTGGCGCAGACTGCGCACCGCCTGAAGGGCGTGTTTGCGATGCTGAATCTGGTGCCCGGCAAACAGTTATGTGAAACCTTGGAGCACCACATTCGTGAAAGTGATGCTCCAAACATACAAAAATATATCAGCGACATTGATGCTTACGTCAAAAGTCTGCTGTAGCAAGGTAGCCTATTACATGAACAACATGAACGTAATTATTGCTGACGACCATCCAATTGTTCTGTTCGGCATTCGCAAATCTCTTGAGCAGATCGAATGGGTGAATGTTGTCGGTGAATTCGAAGACTCCACGGCACTTATCAATAACTTACCAAAGCTTGATGCCAATGTTCTGATCACCGATCTGTCCATGCCCGGCGACAAATACGGGGACGGCATCACGCTGATTAAATACATTAAGCGTCACTTCCCTAACCTGTCGATCATCGTGCTGACCATGAACAACAACCCGGCTATTCTTAGCGCCGTGTTGGATCTGGACATTGAAGGGATTGTGTTAAAACAGGGTGCCCCAACCGATCTGCCTAAAGCGCTTGCCGCGTTGCAGAAAGGCAAGAAATTCACCCCTGAGAGCGTTTCTCGCCTGCTGGAAAAAATCAGCGCAGGTGGCTATGGCGATAAGCGCCTGTCGCCGAAGGAAAGCGAAGTCCTCCGCCTGTTCGCCGAAGGCTTCCTGGTGACTGAGATAGCCCGTAAGCTGAACCGCAGCATCAAAACCATCAGTAGCCAAAAGAAATCAGCGATGATGAAGCTGGGCGTGGAGAACGACATTGCCCTGCTGAATTACCTTTCCTCAGTGAGCCTGACGCCGGCGGACAAAGAATAATCTCCGCCACGGCCACCAAGAAAAAGCCCCGCATTTTCATGCGGGGCTTTTTTATGCGCTTAGTTTACGAGGCATCGCGCGTACTTCGCACCCGGGCAGCATAAACCGCCAGCGTCTGCTTAATCACATCCAGCGTGACCGGCTTAGACAGGCAGCTGTCCATACCGGATTCCAGACAGCGCTGCTTCTCTTCCGCCAGTGCGTTTGCCGTCACGCCGATGACCGGCAGCGTCAGCCCCAGCTGGCGAATGCGCTGCGTCAGGCGATAGCCGTCCATATTCGGCATGTTGACGTCGCTGAGTACGATATCAATATGATTTTTGCTGAGCACGTTCAGCGCATCGATCCCGTCATTCGCCGTTTTGCACTGATAGCCGAGCGAACCGAGCTGATCCGCCAACAGGCGACGGTTGATCGGATGGTCATCCACCACCAGAATCATCATGTCATCGTTGCGCTCGCTTATCTCGCTGGCTGCGGTCAGCCCCGGGTTACTGCCAGGCACATCAACGGTGATGCTGTATATCCGTCCCAGCAGCGGCAGCAGCTCGTGTGGCGCTGCGACGCTGTGTACCCAACAGCCGGGTTCAAATTCAACGGGAATACCGATATGGCGGCGGCAGAAGACGATCGCCGCCCTGCCGCCCCACGGCGCCGCCAGATTATCATCGGTAATCAGGATATCGTCGCTGCCCGGCGTTTCACCCGACCAGGATTGCGCCTGTAGTCCGTTTTTGATCAGCAAAGATTCCAGGTAACTGCTGAGATAATCATTGCGAATAGCCAGCCAGCAGCGCTTTTCCGCCAGCCCTTCAACATTATTCTTCGGCGCAAACTGCGCTTTATACAGCGGAATACGCACCGTAAACTGACTGCCCATTCCCGACTCGGTATCCACCGAGATATCGCCGTCCATCATGCTGATAAGCTTTTCACAAATCGCCAGCCCCAGCCCGGTTCCCTGGAAATTACGCTGCACGCCGGTTCCGACCTGGAAGAACGGGTCAAAAAGCCGGGTCACTTCTTTGGCCGGGATCCCTACCCCGGTGTCGCGCACCCGGAAGCTCAGGTAATCACCGTTGATCGAAACATGCAGGATAATACAGCCAATATCGGTGAACTTAATCGCATTACTCAGCAAGTTGGAGATAACCTGCTGCAGCCGCATGGGATCGCCCTGCAGCGTTAACGGCACATCATCGTCGATAAAGCAGTACAGCCCCAATTGCTTGCGAACCACCAGCGGCAGGTAGTTGGCGGTAATGTGGCTCATCACCTCGCGGGGAGAAAACTCACGCGGCTCAATCTTCAACTGCTCTGATTCAATTTTCGAGAAGTCGAGGATGTCGCTGATGATTTTCAGCAGTAGGCTAGATGAGTTGTTCATCGCCGTGACCAGTCTGTCCACGCCCTTCGGCAGCTCTTTAGTCTGCAGGAGATCGAGGTTACCGATAATGCCGTACAGCGGCGTACGCAGTTCGTGGCTGACGGTGGCGAGGAACATCGATTTAGACTGGCTTGCCTGCTCCGAGGCCTGAGCCATCTCCTGCAGGGACTCCTCCATCTTCACGCGGGCGCTAACGTCAACCAGCACGCAAATTGCCACGTTCTCATTGCGATAGCGCGAATGCACAAAGCTGATCTGCAGATTGGTGTGGTTGCTGGTCATCACATCGACAAAATTGACCTGCTGGCCGCAGATAATCTGCGTCAGCCGCTGCCTGTCTTCGTGCGTCAGCATATTGAGGTAATTGTGTGCCAGCTCGTTACTCAGAATATTTGTGCCGTCCTGGGTACGCAAAATACAGATACCCACGGGCGCAGACGCGACGATCTTCCGGTTGAACTGCTCGTGCTCCTCCAGCCGCTGGGCATCGCTTTCGGCCGGAATAAAGATCCGGCGCTCATACATTCGCGCCAGGGTAAACAGCACAATGGCCACCAGGACGTTGAGTAAAACCGCATTGAGGATAAGCATTCTGATGCTTTCCAGCACCAGATCGACAGGCACAGAGTAAATCACGCTCAGCGAGGACGGCGGCAGGTTTTTCTTTAGTACCAGCGCCTTAAAGCCAGAGGTATAGCCGAACCAGGAGCGATCCTGAATCCAGCGACTTTCCGGTTCAATGCGCGATTCCGGGCCGGTCAGCGATATCAGCGGGTGCCCGTTTTCATCCAGAATAGTGACGCCAATAGGCAGCGTGCCCGGCGTCAGGAAGTTCTCCATGCGCACCGTTTGCTCAATCCCCAGCAGGGCCTGGAGGCGGTTGGCCAGGTAAACCGGCGTCAGCGTGTAGAAATAGCCAATGCCTGGGCGCGGCCCCTGCCCAATCCAGTAAATGCTGTTAGCCCTTTCATCCTGCGGAGCAGTGCGATACTTCATGATACGTTCATGCAACGTTTTCAGCGCGTTTTCCCGCTCCAGCGGCATATCACGCAGCCCAAAATCTGCCATGCAAAGATTATCGCCGCCAATCAGGAACACCCGGTTAAGATCGTACGCAGCGGAGAAGTTATCGCGCCAGTAGCGCAGGAACCAGGAGAGAGACTGCAGCGAGCTTCGCCAGGTCACGCTCACTGCCGAACAGTCAGAGTCCGGGAAGAGCGGCATAAACGTCGGCGCCTCGGTTTTATCCGCGCTTTGATCGAGCGGAGGAAGCACGCCATTGGGCGCCGTGAGGCGATTTTCAGCAATATACTTCAGCTCTTTCACCACGTCCGAAGTGCGCTGGATGTAGCGCTGGGCCTGGTCAAAGCTGATGTTAAACTCCTGACGAATCTCCGACTCTTTATCATGCAGCGCGTTGACGATGTAAAACACGGAAAACAGCGCGATAAGCAGCCAGAGCAGAAGCGCCAGCGCCCTGAACAGGTAGCGCGAAATTTTAAGGGTGCTGCGAAAAGAGACGAAGTATTTCAAATTGGGCCTGAAAGTACACGAGCGAGTGAACGGAGATGCGCTTAAGGTAGCCGCAAAACCTTTGTCCCGCAACGGCAAACAAAAAGGGCCGCCAAAGCGACCCTTTATTTACGACTATTCCGGATTATTCGTCCGCTTCGTCGGCAACATCATCATCGGTATCCGCTTCAGGCGCGATATCATCGTCCCCTTCCGCTACGCTACCGTCGATGCTATCCAGCTCTTCGTCATCCACAGGTTCGGCGACGCGCTGCAGGCCCACAACGCTTTCGTCTTCCGCAGTACGGATGAGAATAACGCCCTGGGTGTTACGCCCGACCACGCTGACTTCAGACACACGGGTACGCACCAGCGTACCGGCATCGGTGATCATCATGATCTGATCGGTATCTTCCACCTGCACCGCCCCAACGACGCTGCCGTTACGTTCGGTGACTTTGATGGAGATAACGCCCTGCGTTGCACGAGACTTGGTTGGATACTCGGCCGCCGCGGTGCGTTTCCCGTAACCATTCTGGGTGACGGTCAGAATCGCACCGTCGCCGCGAGGAATGATCAGAGACACCACTTTGTCGTCACCGGCAAGCTTGATCCCGCGAACGCCCGTTGCGGTACGGCCCATGGTACGAACGGCGTCTTCTTTGAAGCGCACCACTTTACCTGCAGCCGAGAACAGCATGGCTTCGTCGCTACCGTTGGTTAAATCAACGCCAATCAGCTCGTCACCCTCGTTAAGGTTAACGGCGATGATGCCCGCTGAACGCGGACGGCTGAAGTCGGTCAGCGCAGTTTTCTTCACGGTACCGCTTGCGGTCGCCATGAACACGTTGATCCCTTCTGCGTACTCGCGCACCGGCAGAATCGCGGTAATACGCTCGTCCTGCTCCAGCGGCAGCAGGTTCACAATTGGACGGCCACGCGCGCCACGGCTCGCTTCCGGCAGCTGATAAACCTTCATCCAGTACAGGCGACCACGGCTGGAGAACAGCAGGATCGTATCGTGGGTGTTGGCCACCAGCAGGCGGTCAATAAAGTCTTCTTCCTTAATACGGGCGGCCGACTTGCCTTTGCCGCCGCGGCGCTGCGCTTCATAATCGGTCAGCGGCTGATACTTCACATAGCCCTGGTGAGACAGGGTGACCACCACATCTTCCTGGTTGATCAGATCTTCAATATTGATATCGGCGGTATTGGCGGTGATCTCGGTGCGACGATTATCGCCGAACTGGTCGCGCATCGCTTCCAGCTCTTCGCGAATCACTTCCATCAGGCGCTCTGCGCTGCCCAGGATGTGCAGTAATTCAGCGATCTGCTCCAGCAGCTCTTTATACTCGTCGAGCAGTTTTTCGTGCTCAAGGCCGGTCAGTTTCTGCAGACGCAGATCCAGAATCGCCTGAGCCTGCTGCTCGGTGAGGAAATATTTACCGTCGCGGATGCCAAACTCTGGCTCCAGCCACTCAGGACGCGCGGCATCGTCGCCCGCGCGCTCAAGCATGGCAGAAACGTTGCCCAAGTCCCAAGAACGGGCCACCAGGCTCGCTTTCGCTTCGGCAGCATTTGGCGAGTTACGGATAAGTTCAATGATCGGGTCGATGTTCGCCAGGGCGATCGCCAGACCTTCAAGGATGTGGGCACGATCGCGGGCTTTGCGCAATTCGAAGATGGTACGACGGGTCACCACTTCGCGGCGGTGGCGCACGAACGCAGACAGGATCTCTTTCAGGGTCATGATCTTCGGCTGACCATGGTGCAATGCCACCATGTTAATACCGAAGGAAACCTGCAGCTGCGTCTGGGAATACAGATTATTGAGCACCACTTCGCCCACGGCGTCGCGTTTAATCTCAATAACAATGCGCATACCGTCTTTATCAGACTCATCGCGCAGGGCGCTGATGCCTTCCACGCGTTTGTCTTTCACCAGCTCGGCGATTTTCTCGATCAGGCGAGCTTTGTTCACCTGATACGGAATTTCGTGAACGATGATGGTCTCACGGCCGGTCTTCGCGTCCGCTTCTACTTCAGCACGGGCGCGAATATAAATTTTACCGCGGCCGGTACGATACGCTTCTTCAATACCGCGGCGGCCGTTAATGATAGCGGCGGTCGGGAAATCCGGGCCTGGGATGTGCTCCATCAGCCCTTCAACGCTGATGTTCTCGTCTTCAATATAGGCGAGGCAGCCGTTAATCACTTCAGTAATGTTGTGCGGCGGAATGTTCGTCGCCATCCCGACTGCGATACCGGATGAACCGTTTACCAGCAGGTTAGGGATTTTGGTTGGCATGACATCTGGAATTTTTTCGGTGCCGTCGTAGTTATCGACGAAATCAACCGTCTCTTTTTCCAGGTCGGCCATCAGCTCGTGGGCGATTTTCGACATACGGATTTCCGTATAACGCATCGCCGCGGCGGAGTCGCCGTCTACGGAACCGAAGTTACCCTGGCCGTCGACCAGCATGTAACGCAGGGAAAATGGCTGTGCCATACGGACGATGGTGTCATAAACCGCGGTATCACCATGAGGGTGATATTTACCGATAACGTCACCAACAACACGGGCGGATTTTTTGTATGCTTTGTTCCAGTCATTGCCCAATACGTTCATCGCGTAAAGCACGCGACGGTGTACCGGCTTAAGTCCATCGCGGACATCTGGCAGTGCGCGGCCGACAATAACCGACATCGCATAATCCAGATACGAGCTCTTTAGCTCTTCCTCAATGTTGACCGGCGTAATTTCTCTGGCAAGGTCGCTCATGTAACCGCTATCCCTCTACTGTTTTCCCGGATTCAAAGGTCGCAAATTATAACACATCCGGCCCTGTGTGGGGAAACCTCAACGCAATTGTCGGCGCTTTATTCACGCCGTTAGCCTGATATACTGCCAGCCTTAACATCTGCAAGGAGTCACCGCTGTAATGAATGCTGAAAACCAACCGGTTATGCAGAACGTCGACCACGAGGAAATCGCCAAATTTGAAGCTGTCGCTTCCCGCTGGTGGGATCTGGAAGGTGAATTTAAGCCGCTGCACCGCATCAACCCGCTGCGTTTGGGCTATATCAACCAGCGCGCCGGTGGGCTGTTCGGCAAAACCGTGCTCGACGTTGGCTGCGGCGGCGGTATTCTGGCGGAAAGCATGGCTCGTGAAGGTGCCAACGTCACCGGCCTGGATATGGGCTTTGAACCGCTGCAGGTGGCTCGCCTTCACGCACTGGAAAGCGGCGTTAAGGTGGACTATGTCCAGGAGACGGTTGAAGAACACGCGAGCAAACACGCCGGGCAGTACGACGTCGTAACCTGTATGGAAATGCTGGAGCACGTACCTGACCCACAATCTGTGGTTCACGCCTGCGCGCGTTTAGTCAAACCCGGCGGCCACGTCTTCTTCTCTACCATTAACCGCAATGGCAAAGCCTGGCTGATGGCCGTCGTCGGCGCAGAGTATGTGATGCGCATGGTGCCGAAAGGCACGCACGATGTTAAAAAGTTTATCAAGCCCGCCGAACTCTTACGCTGGGTGGATGAAACCCCGCTGCGTGAACGCCACATGACCGGACTACATTTCAACCCAATCACCAACGCATTCAAGCTGGGCCCTGGGGTAGATGTTAATTATATGCTGCATACTGAAGCGTAAATCGGCATATCGTATAAGAATTGATTATCGATAATTGCGCCAGAACCGTTGCGCAATTATCGGTGAAGTTTAAGAAATCAGCACCCGATCAAAATTTTCATTTTTTTTGCATCCCATTGACAATTCCCTCAAGCCTTATGTGACGTGGACTTACGAAAAAAGTCCCTCGCCGAACCTCATTTTAGCGTCGAAATCAATACTTGTACTGAACGGATTCCTTACTAGAATACTCACCATCTAGTGACCATTTTGTCACCCACCCCCTATATATAGTATTTATCCACAGAGTTAGTCACAGGCTGGCGGATGTGTATAAATCAGGGGAAAACTCATCTCACGGACAGGTAAAACTCACATGAATCAGAGTCTGCTGGTTACAAAACGCGATGGCAGCAAAGAGCGCATCAATCTGGATAAAATTCATCGGGTACTCGACTGGGCCGCTGAGGGTCTGAACAACGTCTCCGTTTCCCAGGTTGAACTGCGTTCCCATATCCAGTTTTACGACGGCATCAAGACCTCTGACATTCATGAAACCATCATCAAGGCAGCCGCGGACCTGATCTCCCGTGACGCCCCGGATTATCAGTATCTCGCCGCACGCCTGGCGATTTTCCACCTGCGTAAAAAAGCCTACGGCCAGTTCGAGCCGCCGAAGCTTTACGATCAGGTTGTGAAAATGGTTGAGATGGGCAAATACGATCGTCACCTGCTGGAAGACTACACGGAAGAAGAGTTCGAGCAGATGAACGATTTCATCGATCACTGGCGTGACATGAACTTCTCTTACGCGGCGGTGAAGCAGCTCGAAGGTAAATACCTCGTGCAGAACCGCGTTTCCGGTGAGATCTACGAAAGCGCGCAGTTCCTCTATATTTTGGTCGCCGCCTGCCTGTTCTCCGGCTACCCGCGTGAAACTCGCCTCAGCTACGTGAAACGTTTCTACGACGCGGTTTCCACCTTCAAGATTTCCCTGCCTACGCCAATTATGTCCGGCGTGCGCACCCCGACCCGTCAGTTCAGCTCCTGCGTACTGATCGAATGCGGCGACAGCCTGGATTCCATTAACGCTACCTCCAGCGCAATCGTGAAATACGTTTCCCAGCGCGCAGGTATCGGCATCAACGCCGGCCGCATTCGTGCGCTGGGCAGCCCGATTCGCGGCGGTGAAGCGTTCCACACGGGCTGTATTCCATTCTATAAACACTTCCAGACTGCGGTGAAGTCCTGCTCCCAGGGCGGCGTGCGCGGCGGGGCAGCGACGCTGTTCTACCCGATGTGGCACCTGGAAGTAGAAAGCCTGCTGGTGCTGAAAAACAACCGCGGCGTGGAAGGCAACCGCGTGCGACACATGGACTACGGCGTACAGATCAACAAGCTGATGTACACCCGCCTGCTAAAAGGCGAAGAGATCACCCTGTTCAGCCCGTCTGACGTGCCAGGGCTGTACGACGCCTTCTTCGCCGACCAGGACGAATTTGAGCGCCTGTACACCAAATACGAAAAAGACGACAGCATCCGCAAACAGCGCGTCAAAGCGGTGGATCTGTTCTCCCTGATGATGCAGGAGCGCGCTTCCACCGGCCGTATCTACATCCAGAACGTTGACCATTGCAACACCCACAGCCCGTTTGATCCGGCGATCGCTCCGGTGCGCCAGTCCAACCTGTGCCTGGAAATCGCCCTGCCGACCAAACCTCTGGACGACGTTAACGACGAAAACGGCGAAATCGCCCTGTGTACGCTGTCCGCGTTCAACCTTGGCGTGATTAACAGCCTGGACGATCTGGAAGAGATGGCGGTGCTGGCCGTGCGTGCACTGGACGCCCTGCTCGACTACCAGGATTACCCGATTCTGGCGGCAAAACGCGGCGCGATGGGCCGTCGTACCCTGGGTATCGGCGTGATTAACTTTGCCTATTATCTGGCGAAGCACGGCGTACGATACTCCGACGGCAGCGCAAACAACCTGACGCACAAGACTTTCGAAGCCATTCAGTACTACCTGCTGAAAGCGTCAAATGAACTGGCGAAAGAGCAAGGTGCCTGCCCGTGGTTCAACGAAACCACCTACGCGAAAGGCATCCTGCCAATCGACACCTATAAGAAAGACCTGGATGCGATCAGTAACGAGCCTCTGCATCTGGACTGGGAAGGCCTGCGTGAGTCCATCCAAACTCACGGCCTGCGTAACTCCACGCTTTCTGCCCTGATGCCGTCCGAGACCTCTTCGCAGATCTCCAACGCCACCAACGGCATTGAGCCGCCGCGCGGCCACATCAGTATTAAAGCGTCGAAAGACGGGATCCTGCGTCAGGTTGTGCCGGATTATGAAGCGCTGAAAAACAACTACGAGCTGCTGTGGGAAATGCCGGGCAACGACGGCTATCTGCAGCTGGTTGGCCTGATGCAGAAGTTTATCGACCAGTCGATCTCTGCCAACACCAACTACGACCCAACGCGCTTCCCGTCAGGCAAAGTGCCAATGCAGCAGTTGCTGAAGGATCTGCTCACCGCCTATAAATTCGGCGTGAAGACCCTGTACTATCAAAACACCCGTGACGGCGCGGAAGACACTCAGGATGACCTGGCGCCTTCCATCCAGGACGATGGCTGCGAAAGCGGCGCATGTAAGATTTAACGCTTAATCCCCTCTTACGAGGGGATTTTTCCGACGTATTACAGGATTTAACCTCATGGCTTACACTACTTTTTCACAGACGAAAAACGATCAGCTCGCCGAGCCTATGTTCTTTGGCCAGTCGGTTAACGTGGCGCGCTACGACCAACAGAAATATGACATCTTTGAAAAGCTGATTGAAAAGCAGCTCTCCTTCTTCTGGCGCCCGGAAGAAGTGGACGTCTCCCGCGATCGCATCGACTTCCAGGCGCTGCCGGAGCATGAGAAACACATCTTCATCAGCAACCTGAAGTATCAGACGCTGCTGGATTCCATCCAGGGGCGCAGCCCGAACGTCGCGCTGCTGCCGCTGATCTCCATTCCTGAGCTGGAAACCTGGGTCGAAACCTGGGCGTTTAGCGAGACGATTCACTCTCGTTCTTACACCCACATCATCCGCAATATCGTCAACGATCCGGCTATCGTCTTTGACGATATCGTGACCAATCAGGAAATCCTCAAGCGTGCCAAAGATATCTCTGGCTACTACGACGATCTGATTGAGATGACCAGCTACTGGCACCTGCTCGGCGAAGGCACGCACAACGTGAACGGCAAAACCGTCACCGTGAACCTGCGCGCGCTGAAAAGACAGCTGTACCTGTGCCTGATGAGCGTTAACGCCCTGGAAGCTATCCGCTTCTATGTGAGCTTCGCCTGTTCCTTCGCCTTCGCCGAGCGCGAGCTGATGGAAGGTAACGCCAAAATCATCAAGCTGATCGCCCGTGACGAAGCCCTGCACCTGACCGGTACCCAGCATATGCTGAACCTGATGCGCAGCGGTGAAGACGATCCGGAAATGGCGGAAATCGCCGTTGAATGCCGCCAGGAATGCTACGATCTGTTCGTGCTGGCCGCCCAGCAGGAAAAAGAGTGGGCCGAGTACCTGTTCCGTGACGGCTCGATGATTGGGATGAACAAAGACATCCTCTGCCAGTATGTGGAGTACATCACCAACATCCGCATGCAGGCCGTGGGCCTTGATCTGCCGTTCCAGACTCGCTCCAACCCGATTCCATGGATCAACGCGTGGCTGGTGTCCGACAACGTACAGGTTGCGCCGCAGGAAGTGGAAGTTAGCTCCTACCTGGTGGGCCAGATTGACTCGGAAGTCGATACCGACGATCTGAGCAACTTCCAGCTGTAAACAATGGGCCGCATTACGCTCAGCATTACCGGCGCGCAGTTGATGAGCGAAGAAGAACACCCTTCGCTGCTGGCGGCGCTGGAGTCACATAAAGTCTGCGTAGAGTATCAGTGCCGGGAAGGCTATTGCGGCTCCTGCCGCACCCGGCTGCTGGCGGGGGAAGTACAGTGGCTGACCGAGCCGCTGGCGTTTATCCAGCCCGGTGAAATTCTCCCCTGCTGCTGTAAGGCGCGGGGAGATATCGAACTCGAGATGTAGTTGTGAAAAAGGCCGCAAATGCGGCCTTTTTTATTAACGACTACGGTTTATTAAGAAACCGCACGGCTTTATCCGGGAAGTCCGTAAACAGCCCATCTACGCCCGCCTGGTTATACAGCACGTCGTACAGCTGATTCACATCGCTCACGTAGTCCGGCAGCGCATCAGCCCTTACCGTATAAGGATGCACGGTCAGTTTACTGGCGTGCGCTTCGGTCACCATATCGGTGAGCTTCACGTTCCCTTTGGTTGACGCCTTCTCCACCAGCATATGGTAGTCCGGGCCAATGCCGTCGGCATACAGAGCAATCTGCTTCATCGCGCCAGGCTTAAACATCCAGTCGTAGCTGTAGTTTACCCACTTGCCGTCCGGCCGTTTTTCCTGAGTCTCATTCCAGTCGGTATAGGCGATAAGCTGCACCAGGTTAAGGTTCATGCCCATCTTCGGCTCAAGCTCGTTTTTAATGCGCTTCAGCTCGGCGGCGTCAAAGCACTGAAGATAGACCTTATCCTGCTTGCTGGTATAGCCGTACTGCTTCAGCACCTCGAGGGTTTTTGTCGCAATATCCTTGCCTTCCTGATGGTGGAACCACGGCGCTTTTATCTCAGGATAGATACCGATGTTTTTCCCGGTGGAATGGTTCAGCCCCTGAACAAACTCGATCTCTTCTTCAAAGGTGTGCACGCGGAAGTCGGATTTGCCCATCGGGAAACGGCCCGGATAGGTCTGCACCTGCTTGCCGTTAACGATGTCGAAGCCCTCGGTAAACTTCAGGGACTTGATTTCCGCCAGCGTAAAATCGATGGCGTAGTAGCGCCCGTCTTTACGCGCCCGATCCGGGAAGCGCTTCGCGACGTCGGTCACCCTGTCCAGATAGTGGTCATGCAGCACCACCAGCCTGTCGTCTTTGGTCATCACCAGGTCTTGCTCAAGGTAATCCGCGCCCTGGGCATAGGCCATCGCCTTCGCCGGCAGCGTGTGTTCTGGCAGATAGCCGCTGGCCCCCCGGTGGGCAATCACAATTTTGTCCGCCGTCTGGGCGAAGACGCTGCTGGTTGCCACCAGCACCACGCCCGCCAGGAAAGATTTTGCCATCAGTTTCATGGTGTTCTCCTTAGCCGTTTTTCAGCATTTTTTCATCGTGGTGTCTGCGCTCGCCAATCATCACCACAATCAGCAACAGCACGGCCAAAATACTGCCGCCAATCATCACGATAAAGCCGCCGTCCCAGCCGAAGAAGTCCACGGTGTAGCCGACAATTGCGCTGGCCGCGACCGAGCCCCCCAGATAACCAAACAGACCGGTAAAGCCTGCTGCTGTCCCTGCCGCTTTCTTAGGAGCCAGCTCAAGCGCATGCAGGCCAATCAGCATTACCGGGCCATAAATCAGGAAGCCGATAACAATCATACAGGCCATATCCACGCCCGGATTACCCGGCGGGTTTAGCCAGTAAACCACGGTGGCAATCGTCACCAGCACCATGAAGAACACGCCTGTCGCACCGCGGTTACCTTTAAACACCTTATCCGACATCCAGCCACACAGCAGCGTGCCGGGAATACCCGCATATTCATAAAGGAAGTAGGCCCACGAGGATTTATCCAGCGCGAAGTGTTTCACTTCTTTCAGGTAAGTTGGCGACCAGTCCAGGATGCCGTAACGCAGCAAATAGACAAACACGTTAGCAATGGCGATGTACCACAGCAGGCGGTTAGGGAAGACGTACTTCATGAAGATCTGCTTAGCCGTCAGCTCTTCTTCCGCTTTCTCGCTGTAATCGTCCGGGTAGTCATTTTTGTACTCTTCAATCGGCGGCAGGCCGCAGGATTGAGGCGTGTCGCGCATTAAGCCAAAAGCAATAATTGCCACAAGAATGGCGGCAAAAGCAGGCATATACAGCGCCGCATGCCAGTCGTTAAACCACGCCATCCCCAGCAGGAACAGCAGCGGAGGAAGACCGCCCCCGACGTTATGGGCGCAGTTCCAGACGGAAACAATGCCCCCACGCTCCTTCTGCGACCACCAGTGCACCATGGTGCGCCCGCACGGCGGCCATCCCATGCCCTGGAACCAGCCACAGGCGAATAGCAGCACAAACATGATCGCAATGCTGGACGTGGCCCACGGCACAAAGCCCATAAACAGCATCACGGCCGCGGCAAGAATCAGCCCGGCGGGAAGAAATACGCGCGGATTCGAGCGGTCAGAAACCGATCCCATGATGAATTTCGAAAATCCGTAGGCGATCGATATCCCGGAAAGCGCAAAGCCCAGGTCTCCTCGGGAGAAGCCCTGCTCCACCAGATACGGCATCGCAAGGGTAAAGTTTTTCCTCACCAGATAGTAAGCGGCATAACCAAAAAAGATGCCCATGAAGATTTGCCAGCGCAGGCGGCGATAGACAGGATCTATCTGCTCCTTTGGCAAACGCGCCTGATGCGCGGCAGGTCTAAAGATACTAAGCATACGAGCCTCCGTGGCCTGGATTTGCGGCGGGAGCAAACGACTCCTGCCAAATGTTCTTTTGCGAGCGCATGGTAGTTATCTGTGCGCGTATTTACTGTGAAACATCGCACACAATGTTACATTTTTATTACAAAAAGGCGAAATGGTGCATAGTTTCACTAATTATTTTCGTTTTTTGCTCGAATTTGCTCGCAATCAAACATTCCACACTTTCTTTGTGGCTGAATAACGGTAAATAAAAAGGGGACAAAGGAGCATCGTGTGAGCAGAGAAACGGACGTGATCATCATCGGCGGAGGAGCGACCGGCGCCGGGATAGCACGAGACTGCGCCCGCCGCGGGCTGAAAGTGCTGCTGCTTGAGCGTCACGACATCGCGACGGGTGCCACCGGTCGCAACCACGGCCTGCTTCACAGCGGCTCACGCTATGCGGTCACCGACGGGGAATCCGCCAAAGAGTGCATCGAAGAAAACCGCATTCTGCGGCGTATTGCCCGCCACTGTATCGAGCCCACGGACGGTTTGTTTATTACCCTGCCAGAAGATGATTTGGCGTTCCAAAGCGGATTCATCGCCGCCTGCCGCCGGGCCGGTATTCCGGCAGAAGCGTTGGATCCCCGAGAGGCATTGCGGCTGGAGCCGTCAGCCAATCCATCGCTGATCGGTGCGGTTCGTGTCCCGGATGGCACGGTCGACCCATTCCGTCTCACCGCCGCTAACATGCTTGATGCTAAAGAGCACGGGGCAGAAGTGCTGACAGGCTGCGAGATCGTCGGGCTGATCCGTGAAGGCTCACGCGTTTGCGGCGTGCGCGTCTTCAACCACCTTACCCGACAGGCAGGCGAGTTCCGGGCGCCAATGGTCGTGAATGCGGCAGGCATCTGGGGGCAACGCATCGCAGAATACGCCGATCTCAGCGTAAAAATGTTCCCGGCCAAAGGCGCATTACTGATCCTCGGCCACCGTATCAACAACATGGTCATCAACCGCTGCCGTAAACCGGCGGACGCCGATATTTTGGTCCCCGGCGATACCATTTCGCTGATTGGCACCACCTCCACGCATATCGACTACGACCAAATCGACAATATGTGCGTCACGCCGGATGAAGTGGACACGTTGATTCGCGAAGGGGAAAAACTGGCTCCAGTGCTTGGCCGAACCCGCATTCTTCGGGCCTACGCTGGCGTCCGCCCCCTGGTTGCCAGCGACAACGATCCTACCGGGCGCAGCGTCAGCCGCGGAATTGTTCTGCTGGACCACGCGAAACGCGACGGCATGGACGGCTTTATCACGATTACCGGCGGGAAACTGATGACCTACCGCCTGATGGCGGAGTGGGCATCGGACCTGGTTTGCGAGCGACTGGGGAATACCACGCCCTGCTCCACGGCTTCGGCACCGTTACCGGGCTCCGAACAGACCGCGGAGCAAACGCTGGGCAAAGTTATCTCCTTACCGCCGACTATTCGCGGTTCCGCCGTCTGGCGGCACGGGGACCGCGCCACGCGGCTGCTCAATAACAGCCGGCTCAGCAACAGCCTGGTGTGCGAATGCGAAGCCGTCACCACCGGCGAAGTGCGCTATGCCATTGATGCCCTCGGCGTCAAAAACCTGGGAGATTTGCGCCGCAGAACGCGCGTGGGCATGGGCACCTGCCAGGGCGAGCTGTGCGCCTGCCGGGCAGCCGGTCTCCTGCAACGCTTTCAGCTCACGACGCCTGCACAATCACTGGAGCAGCTCTCCCACTTCCTCAACGAACGCTGGAAGGGGGTTCGCCCTGTCGCCTGGGGAAATGCATTGCGGGAAAGCGAATTTACCGCCTGGGTTTACCAGGGGCTATGCGGTCTGGATAATGGAGAACAGGGATGAAATTTGACACCATCATCATCGGCAGCGGTCTGGCCGGGCTGACAGCGGGCATAAAACTGGCGGAAAGCGGCCAGCGCTGCGCCATCATCAGCCGTGGGCAAAGCGCGCTGCATTTCTCCTCTGGTTCGCTGGATTTGCTTTCAACGTTACCGGACGGCACCCCCGTTCACACCCCTGAGGCCGCGCTGGAAAACCTGGCGGAGCAAGCCCCTCGTCATCCCTACAGCCTGATGGGCAAAGAAAACGTGCTGGCACTCGCCGCAGAGAGTGAGCAACTGCTGACCAGAGCAGATATTTCGCTGGTGGGCCATCACCGCCAGAATCACCTCAGAATCACGCCGCTGGGCAAGCAAAGAGCCAGCTGGCTCAGCCCCCCGGAAGTGCCGCAGGCGCCGTTGCCCTGGCAAAAAGTGACGGTGATTAATATCGCTGGCTTCCTGGATTTTCAGGCGGAGCTGGTGTCTGGCTCACTGTCTGCCACCGGCTCTGGCGTTCACGTCGCCGAACTTACTCTGCCGGTGCTGGATGTCTTACGTAACAACCCCAGCGAGTTTCGCGCCGTGAACATCGCCCGGGTGCTGGATCTGCCGGAAAACCTTCCGGCGCTGGTGGATGAACTCAGGCTGCTGCTGGGCAGCGGCGAGGCCATGATTCTGCCTGCCTGCCTTGGCCTGGAAGCCCGAACGGTGGCCGCCGTTGAGCAGGCCCTCGGTGTGCCGGTAAAACTGCTACCAACGCTGCCGCCTTCAGTCCTTGGGATGAGGCTACACAATGCCCTACGCCGCCGCTTTCAGATCCTGGGCGGGCTTATCATGCCCGGAGATACCGTGACCGGCGCTCAGCTTGAACAAGGGTGTATCAACGCCCTGTTCACCAAAAATCACCGCGAAGTGCCGCTGCGGACCCGACATGTCATCCTGGCCAGCGGCAGCTTTTTCAGCGGCGGACTGGACGCTAGCCGGCAGCACGTCACCGAGCCCATCTTCGGTCTGGACGTAAACATACAGGCCGAGCGAGCAGCCTGGAGTAAGGCTGATTTCTTTACGCCGCAGCCGTGGCTGCAGTTTGGGCTCACCGTGAATAACCATTTCCAGCCGTCCCACCACGGGGAATGCACCAAAAACCTCTACGCAATTGGCTCTGTGCTGGGGGGCTTTGATCCTATTCAGCAGGGATGCGGAGCCGGCGTTTCGATGCTCACGGCGCTCTGTGTGGCCACTCAAATCCTTGTTGCCGCGGAGGCTTGTCATGAACCTGCTTGATGAAACCAGCTTTGAAAGCTGTATTAAATGCACGGTCTGCACCACGGCTTGCCCGGTAAGCCGCGTTCGCCCGGAATATCCGGGGCCAAAGCAGGCCGGGCCCGACGGAGAAAGACTGCGCCTGAAAGATCCCTCGCTGTATGACGACGCGCTTAAGCACTGCACCAACTGCAAGCGCTGCGAAGTCTCCTGCCCGTCCGAAGTCAAAATTGGCGATATTATCCAGCGGGCGCGGGCCAAATATGGCGAACATAAACCTTCGCTGCGTGATGCTATTCTCAGCCATACGGATTTGCTCGGTACGCTCTCCACGCCTTTCGCCCCGCTGATCAACGCCACTACCGGTATGAAGCCTGTACGTAAGCTGCTGGATAAAACCCTGAAAATTGATTCCCACCGCGAGTTGCCAAAATATTCCTTCGGCACATTTCGCCAGTGGTATCGGCGCCAGGCGGCGCACCAGGCAAGCTTCCCGCAGCAGGTTGCTTTCTTCCACGGCTGCTTCGTGAACTACAACCATCCGCAGCTCGGCAAAGACATGGTCAAAGTGCTTAACGCGATGGGTGTCGGCGTCCAGTTACTGAAAAGAGAAAAATGCTGCGGCGTGCCGCTTATCGCCAACGGCTTTATCGAAAAAGCAAAAAAACAGGCAAGGGTAAACGCCAGCTCGCTGGAAGAAGCCGTGATACAGCGCGGGCTGCCGGTTGTGGCAACCTCGTCAACCTGTACCTTTACGCTGCGCGATGAATATCCGCATCTTCTTGGCGTCGACACGGCCCCGGTTCGCGAGCAGGTTGAACTCGCCACGCGTTATATCTGGAAACTGCTGGAAGAGGATGGCAGAACGCTATCGTTAAATAACACGCCGCTGCGTATCGCTTACCATACGCCTTGCCATATGGAGAAAATGGGCTGGACGCTCTATTCCATTGAGCTACTGCGCCGCATTCCCGGCGTGGAACTGGTGATGCTGGACTCTCAGTGCTGCGGCATTGCCGGTACCTATGGTTTTAAAAAGGAGAACTATCCAACGTCCCAGCGTATCGGCGCGCCACTGTTTCAGCAGATAGAAGAGAGCGGCGTAGACCTGGTGGTGACGGATTGCGAAACCTGTAAATGGCAGATAGAAATGTCGACCAGCAAACGCTGCGAGCACCCGATCACGCTGCTGGCCCGGGCGCTCACCTGAAGTTTAGAGGCTGGCTGACTCCACGACCTTAATCCAGCCATGATCGCTCTCCAGCGGCTGGCCGTTGAACCAGCGGCGCAGCACGTTCAGCGCCATCATGGCGCAGACTTCCTGGCGTATTGCCAGCGCGTGGCGGCGGGTACCAAACTTCACGCCCAGGCCAAAAGTACCGCCTGGCGTGGAGAGCGCAAAGTTTATCTGCTGCTCTTCTTCGCCAGAAATGACAAGGCCCAGATCGCTCTGTTGATTCAGGCGCAACTCTGCGCTGGACGCTAACGCATCGACCAGTGTTTCAGCTTTCTGCGGTAAAACACGGCTGCCCAGAAGCGCGGCCTGCGCCCGGTTTAACTGCAGCGCCAGCAGGCCCCCGGTAAATTGTTCGCTCACGGCAAGCGTCAGTGAACGTTCGCCGAGGCGGCGTGCTATTTGTGCCGGAAGCCCTTCGGTGCCCTCAAAAATCAGGCTTTCACCCGCCACGCGGCGAACTTCCGGCCAGACAGCCTCCATTGCGTCACGCTGGCTGGCCGGGCCGGTCAGTTTGAGCTCAATGATCGGCATAGAAGAACGATAGCCCATCACCACGCCATCCGGCAGCGCCAGCGGATCAAGGCACTGCGCCAGCTCGCTCTCGGAGCGCCCAAAAGTCGTTAAACGCAGGCATACAGGCGGCTCGGGGAGAGTAAAACGCTCACGCAGCCGCGGCATGATTTGTTTGTCCACCATAGCCTTAAACTCTGACGGTACGCCGGGAGTGAAAAACATCAGGCAGCGGTTTAGGGTCAATGCAAACCCGCAGGCGGTGCCCACAGGATTGTCGATCATTTCACTGTTAGCCGGAATTTGCGCCTGCTTGCGGTTGCTGGGCGCCATCACTCGCCCGCGCTCGGCAAAAAACTGCTCCATATAGGTTAACCATTCCGCGTGCTCAACCAGCTCAACGCCCGCTGCCGTCGCCGCCGCCAGCGCGCTTAAATCATCGCTGGTTGGCCCCAGGCCACCGTTAACAATCAGCACATCGGCTTCGTGGCTACGCTCTTTCAGCACCGCAACCAGGTCTGGAAGGCTGTCACCAACCGTATTACGGCGCGACATGGGCAATCCCTGGTGAAAGAAATAGTCGGCAAGCCAGGCCGCATTGGTATCGGTAATTTGCCCATACAGCACTTCGTCGCCGGTGGACAGCATTTCTACTTTTAACATTTTTTACTCCGCAGCAGGGGAACGCCCCACTATAGCGCAGGCACCAAAGAACGGCAGACACAAAAAACGCGGCTAAAAGCCGCGCTTAAACTACTGACCAACCGCTGGTTAGAGATAAAACGCCAAAGGGATCGTCAAAAAAACTGGAAAATCAATTCATTGATTTTCGGCTGCTCACCACAAAGAGGGAAAAACCACGCTTCTTTCCTCTTTGTCAGCAACTTCAGCGCGGCTAAAAGCCGCGTTGAAGAATTAGAAACTGGCGCTCACGCCCACATACGGGCCGTCGGCAACGGTGTCAGTCCGGTCGCCGTCTTTGCCACCGAGGCTAATATAGCGGTAACCAACCTGCGCCGAGAATGGACGCATAAAGTTCCAGCTTGCACCGGCGCTAGCCTCTTTGTAGTCCTTCACGCTGCTGGAGAGAGAGTCCGGCGAATAGTAGTAATCGCCAAAAATGGCAATGTCAGAAGTGATTGGCCATCTCAAACCGCCACCCGCCGCAAGCGCATAACCTTCTTTGCGATCTTTTGCGTGCAGATAAACGCCCCGACCGCCTACGGTTGCCATCATCGGCCCCAGAGGAATATTAAAACCGAGGCCCAGGCCCACGGTATCACCATTGTCGTCGTTATGGGCATAGTTACCGGTTACCGCAATGCCGCTGCTTTCGGTGCCAAAACCCACGCCGAGATTAGTGTATTCCTTACCGACTTCAGCACTCACGCCAATTGCACTGGCACCTGCAGAAACCAGCAGCAAACCCGCGCCGCCGGCTAAAAGTAATTTATTCATTCCTTGGTTCCTGAAAAAGAAAAGGGCTGCCCTTAAAAATGCCATTGGATGGCGTTGTGCATTATCTTATTAACGCGCTGGAAAATGCCAATATTTCCTTGATTGTAAGAAAATGAAAAGACGCCTTTTTGTGTGACAAGATCAATGCAGCCGGGTAGCACCCAATGACACATTGAGCAGGTGAATAATAAGCACAGTAAAAAAGAGGATTTAATTAAACACTTTTTTACTGTGAAACCTGGCTACCAAGGAGGCATAAATGAGCAAGAAAGGATTAACAACCGGCGCAGGTGCTCCCGTTGCGAATAATAACAACGTTGCTACCGCAGGTCCGCGCGGCCCGATGCTGCTTCAGGACGTCTGGTTCCTTGAAAAACTCGCCCACTTCGACCGCGAAGTGATCCCTGAGCGCCGTATGCACGCGAAAGGCTCCGGCGCGTTTGGTCATTTTACCGTAACCCACGATATCACCCGCTACACTCGGGCAAAATTATTCTCAGAAGTCGGCAAAAAAACTGAGCTTTTCCTGCGTTTCTCCACCGTTGCCGGTGAACGCGGCGCGGCTGACGCCGAACGAGATATTCGCGGCTTTTCCATGAAATTCTATACCGAGGAAGGCAACTGGGACCTGGTGGGCAACAACACGCCGGTGTTCTATCTCCGTGACCCGCTGAAATTCCCTGACCTGAACCACGTTGTTAAACGCGATCCGCGCACCAACCTGCGCAACCCAACGTATAAATGGGATTTCTTCTCGCACCTGCCGGAAGCCCTTCACCAGTTAACCATTGATTTCAGCGACCGTGGCTTACCGCGCTCTTATCGCCACATACACGGTTTTGGCAGCCATACCTTCAGCTTTATCAATAGCGACAATCAGCGTTTCTGGGTGAAGTTCCACCTCAAATCCCAGCAGGGCATTGAGAACCTGATGGATGATGAAGCCAGCCGCCTGATTGCCGCAGACCGTGAAAGCGCCCAGCGCGATCTGTATGAATCCATTGAGGCCGGTGATTTCCCACGCTGGACGCTGTTCGTGCAAATTATGCCGGAAGCCGAAGCGTCAAAAACGCCGTATAACCCGTTTGACCTGACGAAAGTCTGGCCACACGGCGACTATCCATTAATGGAAGTGGGCGTGCTGGAACTGAATCGCAACCCGGAAAACTACTTCTCTGACGTGGAACAGGTGGCGATGTCCCCGGCCAACGTTGTGCCAGGTATTGGCTTCTCACCGGATCGCATGCTTCAGGGTCGCCTGTTCTCCTACGGCGACGCACACCGCTACCGCCTGGGCGTGAACCACCATCAAATCCCGGTGAATGCGCCAAAATGCCCGTTCCATAACTACCACCGCGATGGGTCGATGCGTGTAGATGGCAACAGCGGCAATGGCGCGACTTACGAGCCAAACAGCTTTAACGTTTTCCAGGAACAGCCAGATTTCAGCGAGCCACCGCTGAGCCTGGAAGGCGCGGCAGACCACTGGAACCATCGGGAAGACAGCGACTACTTTAGCCAGCCGCGCGCGCTGTATAACCTGCTAAGCGATGAAGAGCATCATCGTATGTTTGCGCGCATTGCGGGTGAGATGAAAGACGTCCCGGAAAACATTCAGAACCGTCAGATTTGCCTGTTCAGCCAGGTACATCCTGAATACGGTGCAGGAGTGGCGAACGCACTTCAGGCACTGAAGAACAATAAGTAATAACTTGCGGGGGTTATGCCCCTGCTGCCCATTCCATTAATTTACGGCGGGAGATTTTAATCCCGCCCTGTTTTAGCGCCTGTGGCAGGGTTAACCAGCGCACGGGTTGCTGAAAACGAGGCAGTTTTCCGTCAAGCCAGACCGCAATATCATTAAACTCACACCCGGCACTTATCTCAACCACGGCGACCGGCCGCTGTCCAAACTCAGCGTCGTCCACCGGCACCACAAACACCTGCTGAACCGCTGGATGCGCGGCAATGACCCGCTCCACCTCTTCCGGCTGGATGCCCTCTCCACCGCTGAAGAACTGGTTATCAAGACGTCCGACAATCGTCAGGCGGCCTGAATGCAAAACGCCCCGATCGCGGGTAGCAAACCAGCCCTGCTCATTCACCAGAGGAATAATCTGCCCGTCACGCCAGTAGCCGCTGGCCAGGCTGTCCGCCTGGATCCACACTTCTTCATCGACAACTCTCACCTTCCGGCCCGGCAGCGGTGCACCCACATCAGGCTGACCGTCAGCGCGTTTCGCACAAACCGTAGAAGCCAGTTCGGTGAGGCCATAGCCGCACCAGCAGCGCACTCCTCGCGCTTCTGCCTGCCGGGTTAATTCAACCGGAATTGCAGCCCCGCCAAGGAGCACTTCCCGCAGCGCCAGAGGCTCCTCTTTTTCGAGCAGCCGCCAAAGCTGAGTTGGCACTAAGGAAGCGTGACTGCATCCACGCAGCGCCTCGTTTATCGATTGCGCGGTCGAGATCGCCAGCTGGCCCCCTGCATACAGCCAGCGCCAGAGGATCCCCTGCCCGGACACATGGAACAGCGGTAAAGACAAAAGCCAGCTATCGCCTGGCCCGTAATGCATCATCGTCAGTACGCCAGCCGCGCTGGCAAGATGGGCAGAGAATGTATGCACCGCCGCTTTGGGTAACCCGGTTGAACCAGACGTTAGCGTCATAGAGGCTAAACGCGATGGCTGCCAGGTTTCACACCAGGCAGGCGCCCTGACCAGCGACAGTGGCGTCACATCCGGCAGAGACTGGCTGTCGGTCAAGATAATGCCATAGCGAAGCGTCATCGATGGTAAGAGCTGCGCCAGCAAGCTATCAGGCAGCTGAGGATTTAGCGGCAGAATACGCGCCCCGCATTGCCATAACGCCAGCCAGGCGAGCAGCGTTTGCGGGCCATTTTTCGCTTTGAGCGCAACGCCGTCACCTTCTTTGACACCCTGCTGGCGAAAGCCTCCCGCCAGCGCATCCACGCGCTGGCACAGGGTTTGCCAGGTTAAGAGCTCATCGTCGAGGCGGAGCGCAACACTCGTACCACGGACATCGGCCCAGTGACGCCACGGCCAGTCTGTAAAGGTCATCGAATACGCTCGAGCCTGTCTGCGCTAACACACGGCAGAGGACTGCCGGGCCAGCTGCGCTCAAGCTGAGACTGCATCAGGGACAAAGTATCCAGCCCAGGCAGGGTTCCCGGCGTGAGCCAGGCGGCGATGCGGGCCAGTTGAGTCAAACCGAGGCTGGACTCAATGGAGGAGCCAATCACCGCTTTCAGCCCCAGACGATGTGCCGCCGCAACCTGCTCACGCACTTTATCCAGGCTACCGGTAAGCGTCGGTTTGATAACCACTGCCGAAACGCCCGGCTCAGCGGTGAAAGTAAAATCAGCCTCCCGCAGGCTTTCGTCCCAGGCAATGGCAATTCCCGTTTCCAGGCTAAAAGCACGGGACTGCTCGCGGGTTTTGCACGGTTCTTCAATAAAGTCGATGCGCGAACGGTAATCCGGATTGACGTATTTGGCGAACTGCTGCGCTTTGAGCGGCGTCCAGCTGCGGTTAGCATCGAGACGCAGGCGAAGTTCAGGCACGGCTTCAAGCAATAAATTAACCACCATGCCGTCGCGAACCGCTTCGTACAGCCCCACTTTCACCTTCGCAATTTTTTCGCCCGGCATTTTGGCCAGCGTAAGAATCAGCTCGTCCGGATCGCCAGTGCACAGCGGCGCGGCGCGGTAGTCAGCGGCCTGCAGCAGGCTATCTTCTGCTTCTGACAGCGCACAGCTTAAGCCAAAGGCCACCGAAGGCATCCCGGGTAACGGCGTCGATTCATCTGCCACCCACCGTTCAAGCCAGCGCTCGACCTGCGCCTGAGCCTCCGCGAGGGTTTCCCGGCTAAAGCCCGGCAGAGGGGAAATTTCGCCCCATCCGCTGCGCTCGCCCAGGGTCAGGCGCACCAGCAGCCCCTCTCTAAACTTGAGACGCTGGTCGCGAAGCACTACGCCAGCCTCCATCGGGATTTGAAAGCGCCACAGCGCCGCGCTGCGCATCATGGATTCCGTTTAAATTTGCTGAAGTCCGGCTGGCGCTTCTGGTTAAACGCGTTGCGCCCTTCCTGGCCTTCTTCGGTCATGTAGAACAGCATCGTGGCGTTCCCCGCCAGTTCCTGTAACCCGGCCTGGCCGTCGCAGTCGGCATTCAGCGCCGCTTTCAGGCAGCGTAGCGCCATCGGGCTGTTCTGCAGCATTTCACGGCACCAGCGCACGGTCTCTTTTTCCAGATCGGCAATCGGGACAACGGTATTCACCAGGCCCATGTCCAGCGCTTCTTTCGCGTCATACTGGCGGCACAGGAACCAAATCTCGCGCGCTTTTTTCTGGCCGACAATACGCGCCATGTAGGAAGCGCCCCAGCCGCCGTCGAAAGAACCGACTTTTGGGCCAGTCTGGCCAAACACGGCGTTTTCCGCCGCGATGGTCAGGTCACACATCATATGCAGCACATGGCCACCGCCGATGGAGAAACCCGCCACCATCGCCACAACTGGCTTAGGGCAGGTGCGAATTTGGCGCTGAAAATCGAGCACGTTCAGATGGTGCACGCCGCTGGCATCCTGATAGCCGCCGTAGTCACCGCGCACTTTTTGGTCACCGCCCGCACAGAAGGCTTTTTCCCCCTCGCCGGTCAGAATAATAGTGCCGATATTGTCGTCATAG
This sequence comes from Enterobacter sp. Cy-643, assembly GCF_011752815.1. Lineage (GTDB taxonomy): Bacteria > Pseudomonadota > Gammaproteobacteria > Enterobacterales > Enterobacteriaceae > Cedecea. The sequence continues at coordinate 447,250 of NZ_VWWV01000001.1, read as the reverse complement.
CGTGCATCGGCCAGGGCGTCGATCATCTCTTTAACGGTCAGCGGACGAAACGCATTACGCACTTCCGGGCGGTTGATGGTGATTTTGGCGATACCGTCGCTGGATTTGTGGTAGCGAATATCGGTGTAACCTTCGGAGCAATCCAGCCATTCAATCGGGGCGTAAAGCATTTGTTCATCAGGATAAATCATGAAAGATCCTTACAGGTCATAGGAACGAAAGAGGGTTAGCAGAGCGGAACTGAACGCGGCGGGAGCTTCACGGTGGGCGTTGTGTCCGGCCCCCGAAATCAGAGTCTGGGCGCAGTTCAGCCCGGCGGCAACGGCGCGAAACTTTTCATCTCGCTCACCGCAAATAAAATGGAACGGCACGGCAAGCTGGCCGAGCATTTCACGTAAATCAGGCTGTCGGGCAAGCGACGTTGCTTCCAGCATCCGGGCTAGCGCCCTGGGATTGTTTTGCGCACGCAGGGTAACTAAGTCCGCGCGCTGCTCACAGCTAAGAGAATGGAACACAGGCTGCCGATACCAGGCGTTCAACACGGCCTGGAAATCTTCGTGCATCAAACGCTGCGCCCATCGGGCATCGTTCAGCGCTCTCGCCTCGCGCTCGGCCACATTTGCCAGGCCAGGATGACCGCCTTCTACCACCAGGCCACGCAGCCCTTTCGACTCAGCCTGACTGGCGTGATAAATCGCGATGCGCCCGCCCAGGGAGTAGCCCACGAGCCAATAGTGATTTATACCGTGATGTTTGAGGGTGTTTCGTAACGCGCTATCAACCTCGGCAAAACTCTGCACGTCAAGACCGGCGGAACCGCCGTGGCCGGGCAGATCCAGGTATAGCTGCGGCCAGTCGGAAAAGTGCGGCTTAAGCGCCTGCCACTCATGATGGCTACCAAGAAAACCGTGCAGCCAGACTATGTGCGGCAGAGTGGAACGGCGGCCCGAATACGGCACGGCATGAAGGATCATGCCTGGCTAACCTGGGCCAGTAAATGCTGCAGGGTCTGAGCGCCGGCGGTTTCCGGCACGCTAATTTCAATCACCGTCGCGCCGGGGCGCAACCAGGCCCGACGAACGGCCTCTTCAAGCGCCTGCCAGTTTTCAGGATTCTGATAGCCCAATTCAAACATGGCGGCCGCGTGGGAGAAGTTCACGTTTTGCGGCATACAGTAAAAACGCTCGCGTTCTTCGGCAGGCGTAGGCAAAAGCGAGAAGATCTGGCCGCCGTTATTATTAACCACCAGCAGCACAAACGGCGCCGAGGCGTGGCGCAGCAGCGCCAGAGCATTAAGGTCATAAAGTGCCGAAATATCGCCGACTATCGCCAGCGTGGAGCGCGCCGTTGCCCGCTGAACGCCCGCGGCGGTAGACAGCAGGCCATCAATGCCGCTCGCACCGCGATTGCTGTACACTGGATACCCCACGGGAAGCTGGGCAAAAGCATCGATCAAACGCACAATTAAACTGTTGCCAACAAACAGCTGACCGCCTTCCGGTAGCAGCCGCGGCAGGCGTTGGGCAACCTGCGCCTCACCAAATTCGCGGGTTCCTTGCTCAACTTTTTCCAGCGTCTGCCAGGCCAGAGACGTTAGCGCTTCGGCCCAGGGCAGCCGTTTTTCTGCCGGATGCTTTTCCAGCCAGGCTTCGACGCTGGCGATCAGACGGCGGCCACGGTGGTTGGCAGGATCAAGACGCCCGGGCTGTTTATCCACCAGCCAGTACTCTTCCGGCCTGCACGCGGCCTGCCACTGAAGTACCCGTTTTCCGGTCAAACTGCCGCCAAACTGGATAACAATTTGCGCCTGCTCAAGACAGGTCACGGCCTGGCTATTACTCAGCCACAGGTCTGCACACGGCAGCGGCTGTCCGGTCTGTGAAAGCACGTCGCCGATAAGCGGCCAGCCGAGCATTTGCGCCCAGGCCGCGACCTGCTCACCTTCGCTGGCAGAAAGCCGCCCGGCGACCACCACGCCGCGTTTTTGCCGCCAGAAGAACCAGTCTCTTTGCTTCGGTACTGCATTTTCGTAGACTTCACGCAGCCAGGGAGCGTTGCCTTCCCACCAGCCGTCGAGCTGGTTTTGCCAGTCAAGGCCCGTGTCATCTGGCGCACCGTAGAGCGGCTCGGCAAAGGGGCAATTGATATGCAGAGCGCCTCCGTTAAGCTGGCCGACGGCGCTGTCAACCGCAGACACCAGCCAACTGGCGGGAATATCGTGCGTTGGACGAGGCAGGTTAAGTGCGGCGGAAGGATGAGAGCTAAACAGCCCCGGCTGGCGTACAGCCTGATTTGCGCCACAGTCGATAAGTTCGGGCGGTCGGTCTGCCGTCAGTAAAATGAGCTTTTCACCGGTCAAGCCGGCTTCTATCACCGCAGGATAGAGATTGGCCACCGCGGTGCCGGAGGTCACAATGATCGCCACCGGCTCACCGCTGGCCTTCGCCAGCCCAAGCGCCAGATGGCCCAGGCCGCGTTCATCAAAATGAGTATGGCAAATGAAACTGCGGTTTTCCGCCGCGCTGAGCGTCAGCGGCGTAGAGCGGGAGCCTGGCGCGATACACACATGCCGCACCCCATGTCGGGTCAATGCTTCGAGTATGACGCCCGCCCAACGGCGGTTAAATGAGCTTATCGACATAATATTGTCCGCAGTCAATTTCGACTTTCGATTATAAATACTATGGCAAGAGTTAAATTGATTTGCGTCGTGAATAGCTTATTCAATTACCACTGCCGATCAGCAACGTCTTCAAACCGGCCGCTTTATTTTCAATTTCCTGCCACTCTTCTGCGGCAACCGAGCCGGCGACAATGCCCGCCCCGGCATAAAGACGAACGCCGGTATGGCTCACTTTTGCCGAGCGCAGCGCCACACAAAACTCCGTTTGATGACGGGACAGATAACCCGCCGAACCTGCGTACCATTCACGCTCAAAAGGCTCGTTCACGGCAATAAATCCCCGAGCCAGCTCACGGGGTAATCCCGCCACGGCGGCGGTAGGCTGCAGCTGTTTAAGGCAAAGTGCATCATCCTGACGCTTGAGCTGTGTCCAGATGCAGCGCCGCAAATGCTGCACTTTGCGCAGCCGCATCACCTGCGGCGGCAGTACATCCAGCGCGCCGACCGCAGCCTGCAGGCGCTGGCAAATGTCTTCTACCACCAGCATATTTTCGCGCTGGTTTTTGTCATCTTTTAGCAGCCACTGACCCAGTTTAGCGGCCTGAGCATCGTCCGGGTGATTAGCCACCGTGCCGGCCAGGGCTTCAGTTCGCAGCGCATCGTCGATTCTTCGCCACAGGCGTTCCGGGCTGGAGCCAAGAAAGGCGTTTTTCGCATCAAACGCCATCAGGAAATGGTAGCAGTTCAGGTTCACCCGGCGGCTGGCGGCCATAAACCCTGCGGCGGAAACCGGGGAAGAAAACGCCAGATCGGTGGCCCGGGCGAGCACGACTTTATCCAGTGCTTTCTGGCTGATGGCGCTGACCACCCGATCGACCAGGCGGTGCCATTCGGTCTGCTCCGGCAAATGGGTTTCACCGAGGCATTTGAGATTTAACTGCGGGAGAAGTTTCGCCGGCAGAAGCTGCCCAATAAACGCGGCCGCCGCCAACGCATCCTGCTTAAGGGAGGTTTTGCTGTACAGATGCAGCCAAAGAAATGCCTCCCCGCCTACGCGCCGCCATTCCAGGCGCGAGAGAAACAGAAAACCGTGGGACGGATCGAAAGCATTTAATCCCCAGACGCGCAGAAAAGGTTGTTCCGGGTGAGACTGCAAAAAAGCCTGGGCATCTTCCAGTGCGGAAAAACTCAGTAACGCGCCCAGCGCGGCAACTTCTTCGTTACCGTTGCGCTGCTGCCAGTAAAATTGGGGATACTGTGTCTGGGCAGTGAGCCAGGCAAGAGGATCGGACGCGTCACTCAGCGTGACCGGCACACACAGGCGTTGAAGGCCCGGTTCATCCGCAAATTCCCCTGCTAATTCCTGCTGCATTTGCTGCAGCGCGACGGCCACTGAATTCACGTTTACCTCATGCTCCGTAAAAACCCCTGATTATACGTGGTCGTTCGCACAAAAAAAAATCCTACCCAGGGGGTAAGATTCTTTATTTGCCATTTGCAGCCGCGGTCAAGATTATCGGCGGAGCAAAAGCCCAATCACCAGCCCGACCGCAGCCCCGATGCCAATACCCTGCCAGGGCTTTTCATGCACGTAATCATCGGCACGGTAAACCGCTTTTTTAGTGCGGTAATAATAAGTGTCGGAAGCCTGGCTGATGCGCGCTTTGACTTCATTCAGCGCCTGCTCGGCTTTTTCCTTTAGCTCAAGGTACTTCTGGTCAGCCGGATCGCCGGAGGCGCGAAGTACTTCTTCAAGGGTGTCACTTAAAAGTGCCAGGTCATCATCGAGACGAGATTCATACGGTTGCATCACTGTTCTCCGTGTTAAAAAATTTCTCGTCCGCTAACTATAGACAACATCAACAGGTTTCGCCCGCCGGGCTGTTGGCCATCCCGACATGCGGGATACCATCTTCGTCATACACTTCGGTTACCGGGTGAAAGCCGAGCCGGGCATAAAACGCCTGCAAATGCGCCTGAGCGCCCAGGTAAATTGCACGGTCAGGCCACTGGCGCTGGCAGGCGGCAAGCGCCTGGGTCATTAGCTGTTGTCCAAGCTTTTCACCGCGCACCGACGCATCAACAATAACCCGACCAATGACCACCGGCTCCAGCGCGTTGTCACGCTTAAGAATGCGGGCATAGGCAATCAATTTGCCATCCCGCCAGCCGAGGATATGGCGGTTCTCTCCCACCAAGTCCTCACCATCAACATCCAGATAGGCACAGCGCTGCTCAACGATGAAGACTTCGCAGCGCAGGGCCAAAAGAGCATAGAGATCGGTGGCGCTCAGTTCAGAATGGTGTAAATCCTGCCAGTTAAGCATTGAAAAACTCCTTTTGATTCAGGCGCCACCCGCGGGTTAGCGGCGACGCTCAAGCAACTGTTTTAGCACAGTTTCCAGAGGCGTGGCACCTTTCACCGTGTCACCGGTGAAATCAATCCAGCCTTCGTTAAAGCCGTCCAGCATTTGCATGCGTGGGAGCGGGTTTTTCATGCCCTGAGCAAGGAAGTCTGCTTCCCAGTTTTCACGCGGCACGGCTTTTGCCGTTACCGGCTGCTCCAGAACCTGAGCGAACGCTTCGGCTGCCAGCTGCGGACTGTAACGCTGCGGCCCTTCCAGCTCCACAATGCGGGTTCCTGATGCTGGCTGAGTCAATAATTCGGCGGCAAGCTGGCCGATATCGACCGTCGCAATCATCGGGATAACACGCTCCAGCGGCTGCAAATGGCTGTAGATAGTCCCGGTCTCTTTGGCACTTTCCATATCCCAGAGGAAGTTCTCCATAAACCAGCCCGCGCGAAGGAACACGACGGAATCACAAACATCCGAGAGCTCTTTCTCCATCAACCCCAGGGCATTCAGCAGGTTTGGCTGCGTTGCCTGCGCCCCAATGGTGGAAAGACAGACCACGTGCTGCGGACGCGCAGCCAGCAGGGCGTTTCTAATGGCCGCAATATTTGCACGCGGCTCAGCAAAATCGCCGGAAGGATCGAACACCGGCGGCAGCAGGATAAAGACCGCTTCAGCCCCGCTGAAGGCCTTTGCCAGCGCTTCGCCATCGTGCATTTCTGCCAGCGCAGTGTCAGCGCCCCGCTGTGCCCAGGGTTGCCCTTTAGCTTCTGAGCGTACGATGGCCCGAATCTCATGTCCTTGAGCAAGCAATGCATTGGCCAGTGCGCCGCCAACTTGTCCGGTAATACCTGTAATTGCGAACATAATGTTTCTCCAGTTTGAGAGCCCACGACAGGGTGTGGACGGCATTATGCGGATGCAGCTATGTTGTATCGATAGCACCATAGACAATTCACTGATGACTGCAGGGCACTAATATGATTTTCAACGATCGGACATTCGACGGCTTGTCCGTGTTTACCGCCGTGGTAGAAAGCGGCACGTTTGCCGCCGCCGCGGAGGTGATCAATATGTCACCGCCGGGGGTCAGCCGGGCGATTGCCCGCCTGGAAAAGCGTCTCGGTATCCGCCTTTTCGACCGTACCACCCGCGCGGTGTCGTTAACCGGAGAAGGCAAAGCGTTTTATCGTCAGATCCTGCCGCTGCTGGCCGCGCTGGAAGATGTGACCAGCACCGCCTCGCGCTCCACTAAAGCGATTACCGGCAGGCTCAGGGTCAACATCGATCCGTTCTTTTCCAGCCTCATTCTGGGCCCGCAACTGGACACATTTATGTCCCGCTATCCCGATCTCGAGCTGGATTTGGTCACCAGCGACCGGCTGGGGGATATGATTGGCGACGGGTTCGATCTCGCTATTCGCTTTGGCGTGCCGCGCAACAGCACGCTGGTGGCACGCAAGCTGCTGGAAACCCGCATCATGACGGTCGCCACCCCCGCCTATCTGGCGCGACACGGCAGGCCTGAAACACCGCAGGCGCTGCTGGGACATACCTGTATTCATTTCCGCGATCCGGAAACCGGCAGGCCGTTTGAATGGGAGTTTCATCGTAAAGGAGAAGCGATCAAAGTCCCGGTCAGCGGCCGCCTGACGCTGAACGACGCCCGTACTTTGCATGAAGCTTGCCTGAGCGGACACGCTATTGCCCAGATGATGACGTTTGGCTCTGACGACCTCGTGAAGCAGGGACTGTTGGTGGATTTATTTCCCGACTGGCCGGATGAACGGTTCCCGCTTTACGCGTATTACCCCTCGCGGATTAATCCTGCCGCCCGCACCCGCTGTTTTCTTGAGTTTATTCTTGAGCTGGCCAAAACCTGAACCCATAAAAAAACCGCCAACAGGTGGCGGTTTTTGAACGGTTTTGTAAACCCGATTACATCAGCGGCTGCGCTAACTGCACCAGGCTGATAAGCGGCTGCGGATAAATACCGAGCAGCAGCACCAGCAGGGAGGAGATCAGCACCACCACGCCGCCCGCGGTCAACGCCCAGTTAGATGGGGTGTCGCGGTTAAGCTGCTGAGGCGCGCTCAGGTACAGGCTCACGGTCACGCGCAGGTAGTAGTACAGGCCGATGGCGCTGCCCAGCACTACTGCGCCGGTCAGCCACCACAGGTGAGCCTGAACGCCCACGGCAATGATGTAGAACTTGCCGATGAAGCCCAGGGTCATTGGGATACCCGCCAGGGAAAGCATCATCACGGTCATCACCGCAGAAAGCACCGGCTTGTGCCAGAACAAACCGCGGTAGGAGAACAGCGAGTCGGCATCCGGGCCACGGTACGGGCTGGACATCAGGCTAACCACACCAAACGCGCCGAGGCTGCTGAACAGGTAAGCGGCCAGATAAACCCCTACCGCTTCCATAGACATGTTACCGGTTTGCAGCGCAATCAGCGCCACCAGCAGGTAACCAAGGTGCGCAATGGAAGAATAGCCCAGCAGACGCTTGATGTTGGACTGGTTCAGCGCCATCAGGTTACCGAACAGGATTGACGCGAAGGCGATAATCCCCAGCACAACGCGAACCGCTTCGCTGTTGCCCACTGGCGCATAGAGGAACAGACGCATCACCACGCCAAAAATGGCGATTTTGCTGGCGGTTGCCAGGAAGGTGGAAACCGGCGCAGGCGCGCCCTGGTATACGTCTGGAGTCCACAGGTGGAACGGCACCAGAGAAAGCTTAAAGCCGAGGCCGACGATCATCAGACCCAGGCCAGCCAGCAGCAGAGGTTCGTGCAGCATGTTGTCCGCCAGGCTCTTACCGAGGCTGACAAACGACAGGCTACCGGAATCGGCGTAAATCAGCGCCATACCGAACAGCAGGAAGGACGATGCCGCCGCTGACAGAATGGTGTACTTGATGCTCGCTTCCAGGGAACGCTTCTGACGGAAGGCGTAGCCGACCAGGCCGAACAGCGGCAGAGAAATCAGCTCAATGCCGAGGAACAGCGCCGCGAGGTGGTTCGCATTCGCCAGCAGAATACCGCCCAGGGCAGCAATCAGGACCAGCAGATAGAACTCTTCGCGGTTGTCGGTGTAGCCCTGCAGCCACGGGTAAGCAAAAGTACAGGTTGCCAGGCTCGCCAGCAGTACCAGCCCGGTGTAGAGCATGGCGTAACCGTCAACGCGCATCAGCGGGGTGACATCCATCGCCCCTGCCTGACCGACAAACCACAGTGAAATCAGCGCGGCGTTAAGGCCGATAACCGACAGCGTCGCATTCAGAAAATGGTCGCGTCGCCACGCAATGGAGAGCATCACAACCACCACCGTCAATCCGACGATCAACAGCGGTAGCAGCGCGATCAAATGTTGAGGAGTTATTGTCATGGCGAATTACGGCCTTGTAGTAGAAAGTGAACTGGTAAACCACTGCTGAATATTGCTCATCGCAGAATGCGAAGTATCCAGAATCGGCTGCGGGAAGAAGCCCAGCAGAACTAACAGCACCACCAGCAACAGAATGATAAAGAACTCGCGCATGGACATGCCCGGCAGCTGTTTATCGCTGATTTCGCTCTTAGCTTTTCCGAAGTACGCGCGGTGCAGCATCGCCAGAGAGTAAACAGAGGCAAAGACCAGACCGAAGGTTGAAATCACGGTAATGACCGGCACAACGTGGAAGCTGCCGAACAGGATCATGAATTCACCGACGAAGTTACCGGTACCTGGCATACCCAGCGTGGCAACAGCGAAGAACATCGACAGACCCGGCAGCCATTTAATTTTGTTCCACAGGCCGCCCATCATGCGCATGTCACGCGTGTGCAGACGCTCGTAAAGCTGACCGCAGATGATGAACATACCCGCTGCTGACAGACCGTGCGCGATCATCTGAATCACCGCACCCTGATAAGCCAGCTGGTTGCCGGTGTAGATAGCAATCAGCACGAAGCCCATGTGGGAAACGGAGGTGTAAGCTATCAGGCGTTTAATGTCGGTCTGGGCAAAGGCCATCCACGCGCCGTAGAAGATGCCGATGACACCCAACCACATGGCGATTGGTGCAAATTCAGCAGATGCTTCAGGGAACAGCGGCAGAGAGAAACGCAGCAGGCCGTAGGCCGCAGTTTTCAGCAAGATACCCGCGAGGTCAACGGAACCCGCCGTTGGTGCCTGGGAGTGTGCATCCGGCAGCCAGCCGTGAAGAGGAACCACCGGCATTTTTACCGCAAAGGCGATAAAGAAGCCCAGCATCAGCAGCCATTGTACGCCGTGGGACATCGGCGTTTTCAGCAGCAGTGCATAGTTAAAGGTCCACACGCCGGTCGCATTGTAGTGCACAAACACCAGACCAAGGATAGCTATCAGCATTACCAGGCCACTCGCCTGGGTATAGATGAAGAACTTGGTCGCGGCGGTAATACGCGTCTTCCCGTCGGAGGCTTTGTGGCCCCACAGCGCAATCAGGAAGTACATCGGCACCAGCATCATTTCCCAGAAGAAGAAGAACAGGAACATGTCGATGGCAAGGAACACGCCGATAACGCCGCCGAGGATCCACATCAGGTTGAGGTGGAAGAAGCCCTGATATTTTTCGATTTCATTCCAGGAACAGAGCACCGCCAGCACGCCAAGCAGGCCGGTCAGCACCACCATCAGCAGCGACAGACCGTCGAGCGCCAGGTGAATATCAATGCCAAAACGTGGGATCCATTTCAGAATGTACTCTGACTGCCACTGCGGAAAATCCGTCGACTGCGTCAGAGAATAGCCACCCTGCAACCACAATTGCAGAGACAGTGCCAGTGTCAGCCCCATGGTGATCAGCGCAATCCAGCGAGGCACTTTCACGCCGAAGCGTTCGGTCTGCCAGCAGAAGAAGCCGCCGATAAAGGGGATTAGTATTAGCCAGGGTAATAGCATGGCGTTTGAGTCCCTAAGTCAAAATAATTCTTAAACATCGCTCACTTCCCAGCGCCAGAGGAGGCTTAAACCTCGCTCCGACCCTCTCTCCTCAGAGAGAGGGGGGATGGAAGAAATCCTGTTAACGCAGAATCAGCAGCAGGCCGAGAACCACAACGGCACCGATGCTCATGGATGCAACATACCAGCGCAGGTAACCGTTCTCGCTCACCAGCAGGCCGCGGCCAGCGAAGCGGGAGAGAATTGCCGGAATGTTCATCAGCGCATTCAGCGGGTCACGACGCAGCAGCCACGCAATACCAAGGAACGGCTTGACGAAAATCATGTCATACAGCCAGTCGAAGCCCCAGGCATTGAACCACCATGTACCGAAGAAACGTCCCGGTGCGCTGTTCGCAAGCGACGTCACCAGAGTACGTTTGCCCAGCCACAGGAAGGCGGCAATCAGGATACCGGCAATGGCGACGACGCCAGAGATAATCTCCAGGGTCAGCACGCTGCCGTGCGCAAGTTCAGTGGTTTCCGGCAGTACGCCGCGCAGCGGTGGCACAATCATTGCGCCAACGAAGGTGGACAGCACCAGCAGCACAACCAGCGGCAGGTGGTGGGTAATCCCCTTCCCTGCGTGAGCGTGAATTTTTTCTTCACCGTGGAACGTAATGAAAATCATGCGGAAGGTATAGAGCGAGGTCATGAACGCCCCAACCAGGCCCGCAACCATCAGGTTGATGTGGCCGTTCGCCATCGCACCGGCAAGAATTTCATCTTTACTGAAGAAGCCTGCGGTAATCAGCGGCAGAGCGGACAGCGCCGCGCCGCCAACCAGGAAGCAGACATACACCAGCGGAATCGACTTACGCAGACCACCCATCTTGAAGATGTTTTGTTCGTGGTGGCACGCCAGAATCACCGAGCCGGATGACAGGAACAGCAGCGCTTTAAAGAACGCGTGGGTCATCAGGTGGAAGATTGCCGCATCCCACGCCTGTACGCCCAGCGCCAGGAACATGTAGCCAATCTGGCTCATGGTGGAGTAAGCGAGTACGCGCTTGATGTCGGTCTGAACCAGCGCGGCAAAGCCTGCCAGCACCAGCGTAACCGCACCCACGATACCCACCAAATGCAGAATTTCCGGGGTCATCAGGAACAGACCATGGGTACGGGCAATCAGATAAACGCCCGCGGTAACCATGGTGGCCGCGTGAATCAGAGCGGAAACAGGGGTTGGACCCGCCATCGCATCCGCAAGCCATGTTTGCAGCGGAAGCTGTGCAGATTTACCGACCGCACCGCCCAGCAGCATCAGGGTTGCCCAGGTCAGCATCTGGTTACCAGCAGCGAAGTGCTGCGGTGCCAGCTCGACCATTTCGCGGAAGTTCAGCGTGCCCAGCTCGTTGTAGAGGATGAACAGGCCGAAGGCCAGGAACACGTCCCCAACGCGGGTGACCACGAACGCTTTCATTGCCGCCGCGTTGTTCTTCGGATCGGTGTAGTAGAAACCGATCAGCAGGTAAGAACAGAGGCCCACGCCTTCCCAGCCGAGGTACATTAGCAGCAGGTTGTCGGCAAGAACCAAAACCACCATGCTGGCGATGAACAGGTTGGTGTAAGCGAAGAAGCGGGAATACCCTTCTTCACCGCGCATGTACCAGGAAGCGAACATGTGGATCAGGAAGCCGACGCCGGTGACCACGGAAAGCATGGTCAGGGACAGGCCGTCCAGCACCAGGTTGAAGCCGATGTTAAAGTCACCGACCGCCATCCAGGTCCACAGCGGCTGAGTGAACGCCTGCTGTCCGTTGTTAAAGAAATCAACCCCGGCAATGGCGGTGACAACCGCCGCCAGACCTACAGAGCCCATTCCGATGGTTGCGGACAGGTTTTCTGACCAGCGACCGCGGGAGAATGCCAACAGTAAAAAGCCAATCAATGGCAGAACAATGGTTAACCAGAGAAGGTTCATCCACGCATCTCACTTACTGAATCGATATTCAGATTCTGGCGACGACGATGGAGCTGCAGTAACAGCGCGAGGCCAATACTGGCTTCGGCAGCAGCTAAGCTTATCGCGAGTATATACATCACCTGACCGTCAGCCTGGCCCCAGTAGCTGCCGGCAACCACGAAGGCCAGCGCGGCGGCGTTAATCATCACTTCCAGGCTGATCAGCATGAACAGCAGGTTGCGGCGGATGACCAGCCCGGTAAGACCCAGCACGAACAGAATGGCGGCGAGGATCAGTCCATGTTGCAGCGGGATCATACGTTCTCCTCCGTTTTTCTTCTCACGGCCATGTCAGCAGGGCGATTGCTCAGCACCTCACCGGCACGGTCTTCACGACCCAGGTGGAACGCAACGACCAGGCCCGCCAGCAGCAGCATGGAGGCCAGCTCCACCGCCAGTACGTAAGGCCCGAACAGCGCGATACCGACCTGCTTCGCATCGATGGACGTGCCATCAATACCCTGGTCGTTAACGGTGCGGATTGCGTAAATCAGTACCACCAGCAGAACGGCAGACAGGACGCCTGGCCCGATCCACAGCTGCGGCTTCAGCCACTCGCGCTCCTGTTGCTGAACCGCGTTACCGAGGTTGAGCATCATCACCACGAAGACGAACAGCACCATGATAGCCCCGGCATACACGATGATCTCCAGTGCACCGGCGAAGTAAGCCCCGAGGGAGAAAAACACCCCGGAGATCGCCAGCAGCGAGATGATCAGGTACAGCAGCGCGTGCACCGGATTGGTGTGAGTGATCGTCCGAAGGGTTGTCAGGACGGCCACAATGGCGCAGATATAAAAAGCGAATTCCATTCCTGACTCCTTAAGGTAACAGGCCTTTGACGTCGATAGGCTTGGCTTCGTTTTCCGCTTCGCCCTTATCTTTGCCGTCGATTGCCATACCTGCCATCCGGTAGAAGTTATATTCCGGGTATTTGCCCGGACCGGAGATCAGCAGATCCTCTTTCTCGTACACCAGATCCTGGCGCTTGTACTCACCCAGCTCGAAGTCCGGGGTAAGCTGAATCGCGGTGGTTGGGCAGGCTTCTTCACACAGGCCGCAGAAGATGCAGCGGGAAAAGTTGATGCGGAAGAACTCCGGATACCAACGGCCGTCTTTCATCTCGGCTTTCTGCAGTGAAATACAGCCTACCGGGCAGGCTACCGCACACAGGTTACAGGCAACGCAGCGCTCTTCACCGTCCGGGTCGCGCGTCAGCACGATACGGCCACGGTAGCGCGGCGGCAGATACACTGGTTCTTCCGGATACATGCGGGTTTCGCGCTTGGCGAAAGCGTGCATGCCGATCATCCAGATACTGCGTACCTGGGTGCCGAAACCAACCACTAACTCTTTCAATGTCATGGTTTTTTCACCCCTTATGGTGCCTGGTAAAGAATGACCGCGGCGGTCACCAGCAAGTTGATAAGCGTCAGCGGCAGGCAAACTTTCCAGCCGAAGGACATCACCTGGTCATAACGTGGACGAGGCAGTGCGGCGCGAATCAAAATGAACATCATCATGAAGAACGCGGTTTTCAGCGCGAACCAGATGAACGGCGGTAACCACGGGCCATGCCAGCCACCAAAGAACAGCGTCACGATCAGTGCAGAAACGGTGACGATGCCGATGTATTCCCCGACGAAGAACAGACCGAACTTCATGCCGGAATATTCGATGTGATAACCATCGGCCAGTTCCTGCTCGGCTTCCGGTTGGTCAAACGGGTGACGGTGGCAAACCGCAACGCCGGCAATCGCGAAGGTCACGAAGCCGAAGAACTGCGGGATGATATTCCACAGATGTGCCTGGTTGTTGACGATGTCGGCCATATTAAAGGAACCGGCCTGCGCCACCACGCCCATCAGGGAAAGCCCCAGGAACACTTCATAGCTCAGGGTCTGCGCGGAAGCGCGCATCGCACCCAGCAGGGAGTATTTGTTGTTACTGGACCAGCCAGCGAACAGTACGGCGTACACCGCCAGGCCCGCCAGCATCAGGAAGAACAGGATCCCGATGTTCAGATCCGCAACCACCCAGCTTGGGCTGACCGGCACAATAGCAAAGGCCAGCAGCAGCGAGGTGAACGCGATCATCGGCGCAAGCGTAAAGATCACGCGGTCAGAGAACTTAGGGATCCAGTCCTCTTTAAAGAACATCTTGATCATGTCCGCAACCAGCTGGAGTGAACCACCCCAGCCTACGCGGTTCGGTCCGTAGCGGTTCTGGAACAGACCGAGCAGACGGCGTTCGCCGAAGCTCATGAATGCGCCACAGGTCACCACGACCAGCAGAATGACAACCGCTTTGAGGATGCTCAGCAGAATGTCGATAACTTCCGGTGTCAGCCAGCTCATTGCGCAGCCTCCTGCAGATTTTCAAGACGAGCACCGGCAAGCACTGGCGCAATCCCCGGCATCCCCATCGGCAGACCAACCTGCCCTGCAACCAGACCTTCGGACAGCTGGAGAGGCAGACTTAGCGTCTGGCCTTCGTAGCTGAAGGAGACCAGGCTCCCGGCGTTTATACCAAGCTTCGCGGCATCGGCCGGGTTCAGCTTGATATAAGGCTCAACCATACGCTTCTGGAACACCGGAGAACGCTGGGACATCTCGTCGCTACCAAACAGGTGATAATACGGCGCGATACGCCATTTGCCCTCTTCCGCGTGGAAGGTGTCCGGTACCGAGGTGAAGTACTCCAGACCCGTTTCAGAGGCTTCGATCAGGCGCACGCCCGGATCGCCGTGGCGCAGATGACCGCCCACTTCAGCCTGGAATTTGTTCCATGCCTGCGGGGAGTTCCAGCCTGGAGCCCAGGCAAACGGAATCTGCTGACGGTCGGCCAGCGGGCTGTTGTTCCCTTCCATAGAGAAGGCAAACATCGTGTCTTTATCCTGCGGCTGACGCGGTTCGTGCACGCTGATATTGGCGCGCATGGCGGTGCGTCCGCTCGAACGGATAGGAGAACGGGACAGCTTCTGGCCTTTGATACGGAAGGAAGCATCCGGCGCGGCATCTTTAATACCGGCCAGTTGAGGCAATACCTTCACGCAGGCGTCAATCACATGGTCCAGCTGCGTCCAGTCAACGTCACGACTCTGCACGGTGCTGTGCAGCGAGTGCAGCCAGCGCCAGCTTTCGAACATTGTCACGCTGGTGTCGTAGTAAGCCGGGTCATAAACCTGGAAGAAGCGCTGGGCGCGGCCTTCGTTGTTTATCACCGTCCCATCGCTTTCTGCAAAACTTGCGGCGGAAAGCACAAGGTGCGCTTTATCCATGATGGCCGTACGCTGATGGTCAATAACCATCACCAGAGGGGCTTTGCTCAGCGCCGCATCTACTCGGGCTGCGGAAGCATGGCGATGGAGGTCATTTTCCAGCACCACTACCGCATCGGCAGCGCCGCTTTCCAGTTCGCTCAGAGCATCGTCCAGAGAGCCGCCGCCAATCATGCCGAGGCCAACGCTGTTAACCGCACGGGCAATCATGGTTACGCCAACATCTGCACCGCGGCCTTTCAGCGCTTTAGCCACGTTGGCCGCGGCCTGAATCACTGCTTCGCTACCGGCGTTCGTTCCGGAAACAATCAGGGGTTTCTTCGCACCGGCCAGCGCCTGCACGATAACGTCCACTTTGTTTTTCAGGTCACGATCCAGTTCAACCGCCGGGGAATTGCTGTCCAGCGCATTGGCAATCGCGAAACCAAGACGCGCCTGATCTTCAACCGGCGCACGGTAAGTCCATGCGGCGATATCGTCCAGACGGGTGCTGTCTACGTTGGTGACAAACAGCGGATGCTTGGCGTTCTGGCCGATGTTCAGGATGGCGGCGATCTGCCAGTCAGCCACTTTCTGAGCCGCCGCCATTTCACGCGCCTTCCCTTTTACCGCCTGACGGATAGCCAGAGCGGCACGTGCGCCGGTCTGGGTCACATCTTCACCCAGAATTAGCACCGCATCGTAAGATTCGATTTCACGCAGCGCAGGCGTGTGAATGCCGCTGTCACGCAGCACTTTCAGCATCAACTGCAGACGAGCCTGCTCACCTGCTGCAATACCGGTGTAGAAGTTTTCAGCCCCAACCAGCTCGCGCAGAGCAAAGTTGCTTTCCACGCTCGCGCGCGGAGAACCGATGCCGATCACTTTCTTCGACTGACGCAGGATATCCGCCGCACCCTGCATTGCCTGTTCGGCGTTCAGGGTAATGAGGTCATCACCACGGCGCTGAATGGGCTGCCGCGGACGGTCTTTCAGGTTCACATAGCCGTAACCAAAACGACCACGGTCGCAAAGGAAGTAGTGGTTCACGGTACCGTTGTAGCGGTTTTCAATGCGACGCAGTTCACCGTAACGTTCACCTGGGCTGGTGTTACAGCCCAGCGAGCACTGCTGGCAGATGCTCGGCGCAAACTGCATGTCCCACTTACGGTTGTAGCGTTCGGAATGCGTTTTGTCGGTAAATACGCCGGTCGGGCAAATTTCTACCAGGTTACCGGAGAACTCGCTTTCCAGCGTGCCGTCTTCCGGACGACCGAAGTAGACGTTGTCGTGTGCGCCGTAAACGCCCAGATCTTTACCGTCTGCATAGTCTTTGTAGTAACGCACGCAGCGGTAGCAGGCGATACAGCGGTTCATTTCATGAGAGATGAACGGACCGAGATCCTGATTGCGGTGAGTACGCTTGGTAAAGCGGTAGCGACGGAAGCTATGACCGGTCATCACGGTCATATCCTGCAGGTGGCAGTTGCCGCCCTCTTCACAGACCGGACAGTCGTGTGGGTGGTTAGTCATCAACCATTCCACAACGCTTTCACGGAACTGTTTCGCTTCGCCATCATCAATAGAGATGAAGGTCCCGTCGGAGGCCGGTGTCATACAGGACATCACCAGGCGACCGCGAGTATCTTCCGCGTTCTGATATTGCTTCACCGCACACTGGCGGCAAGCACCGACGCTGCCCAGCGCCGGATGCCAGCAAAAATAAGGAATATCAAGACCGAGAGAGAGACAAGCTTCCAGCAAGTTGTCTGCTCCGTTGACCTCGTATTCTTTGCCGTCTACATGAATCGTAGCCATAGTCAGCATGCTTCCAGTTGGCCTGAATAACTTCAGGCGTTAATCAAAAATTCTTGTGCGAACCACCTTCGCCCTCACCCCGGCGCTATCCCCACGAGAGGGGAAAAATCACCGGTCTATCCCCTCTCTCAGAGAGAGGGTTAGAGTGAGGATGAAACGTTGTCTATCACCAGCGCGTTTTTAACAGGTTCGGCTGAATACCATTAATGGCACGCAGATTTCCGTAATCCTGTTTGGCAATGCCTGCTTCGAATTCGTCGCGGAAATATTTAATCGCACTCTGCAATGGCTCAACGGCACCCGGCGCGTGGGCACAGAAGGTTTTACCTGGACCCAGATGGCGGCAAAGCTGCTCAAGGGTTTCGATATCCCCCGGCTGTCCTTCGCCACGCTCAAGCGCACGCAGGATTTTTACGCTCCACGGCAGACCATCGCGGCACGGTGTACACCAGCCACAGGATTCACGGGCAAAGAACTCTTCCAGGTTACGCACCAGCGGCACCATACCTATTTCATGGTCAACCGCCATTGCCAGCGCCGTACCGAGACGGCTGCCTGCTTTACCAATACTTTCAAACTCCATCGGCAGATCGAGGTGTGCTTCCGTCAGGAAGTCGGTCCCCGCCCCGCCCGGCTGCCAGGCTTTAAACTTCAGGCCATCGCGCATGCCGCCGGCGTATTCTTCAAGGATCTCACGGGCGGTTGTGCCAAACGGCAGTTCCCAGACGCCAGGGTTTTTCACGCGGCCAGAGAAACCCATCAGCTTGGTGCCGGCATCTTTACTCATGCCGCCGCCGATGCCCTGATACCACTCAACGCCGTTAGCCAGAATCGCCGGGACGTTACACAGGGTTTCGACGTTGTTTACACAGGTCGGTTTACCCCAAACGCCGCTTGATGCAGGGAACGGTGGCTTAGAACGTGGGTTCGCGCGGCGGCCTTCCAGGGAGTTAATCAGCGCAGTTTCTTCCCCGCAGATATAACGCCCGGCACCGGTGTGCACG
Organism: Enterobacter sp. Cy-643; assembly: GCF_011752815.1. GTDB lineage: Bacteria > Pseudomonadota > Gammaproteobacteria > Enterobacterales > Enterobacteriaceae > Cedecea. The sequence goes on along the minus strand of NZ_VWWV01000001.1, from coordinate 429,256 downwards.
AACAGTTCGAAATCAAACCCTGAGCCCAGGATATTCTTGCCCAGCAGGCCCGCTTCGGTGGCTTCGGCGATCGCGCGGCGCAGGTGGTCTGCCGCTTCAATGTACTCACCGCGCAGGAAGATATAGCCACGGTAAGCTTTCAGCGCAAAAGCAGAAATCAGCATGCCTTCCACCAGCAGGTGCGGCAGCTGCTCCATCAGCAAGCGGTCTTTATAGGTACCCGGCTCCATTTCATCGGCGTTACACAGCAGGTAACGGATGTTCATGGATTCGTCTTTCGGCATCAGACTCCACTTCAAACCGGTGGAAAAGCCCGCGCCGCCGCGCCCTTTCAGGCCAGCGTCTTTTACCGCAGTCACGATTTCATCTGGCGCCATGCCGGTCAGCGCCTTACGCGCGCCCTCATAGCCGTTTTTGCTACGGTATTCGTCAAGCCAGACCGGCTGTTTATCATCGCGCAGACGCCAGGTCAGCGGATGGGTTTCGGCAGTACGAATAATCGTCTTCATTTATACTGCTCCAGCAAGTCAGGGATGGCTTCCGGCGTCAGATGGCTGTGAGTGTCCTCATCAATCATCATGGTCGGCCCCTTGTCGCAGTTCCCCAGGCAGCAGGTTGGCAGCAGGGTAAAGCGGCCGTCAAACGTAGTCTGGCCCGGCTTGATGTTCAGTTTGGCTTCGATAGCCGACTGAATGCCCTGGTAGCCAGTGATATGGCAAACCACGCTGTCGCAGTAGCGAATCACGTGGCGGCCAACCGGTTGGCGGAAGATTTGGCTATAGAACGTGGCCACACCTTCTACGTCGCTCGCCGGGATACCCAGCACGTCAGCAATCGCGTAGATGGCGCCATCTGGCACCCAGCCGCGCTGTTTCTGAACGATTTTCAGCGCTTCGATAGAGGCCGCACGGGCATCTTCATAATGGTGTTTCTCGTGCTCAATCGCCTCACGCTCTGCCGCACTCAGCTCAAAAGCCTCAGCCTGGTTTTGTTGGTTATCGTGCATAGTTAGCGATCCACATCAGACATTACAAAATCGATACTACCCAGATAGACAATCAGGTCAGAAACCAGGCTGCCGCGGATCGCCGCCGGAATTTGCTGCAGGTGCGCAAAGCTCGGGGTACGAATACGGGTACGATAGCTCATGGTGCTAGCGTCACTGGTCAGGTAGTAACTGTTAATCCCTTTCGTTGCCTCAATCATCTGGAAGGATTCGTTGGCCGGCATAACCGGACCCCAGGAAACCTGCAGGAAGTGAGTGATCAGGGTTTCGATATGCTGCAGCGTGCGCTCTTTCGGCGGCGGCGTAGTCAGCGGGTGATCCGCTTTGAACGGGCCGGCTGGCATATTTTTCAGGCACTGCTCAAGAATGCGTAGGCTCTGGCGCAGCTCTTCAACTTTCAGCATAACGCGGGTGTAGCAGTCGCTGATGCCACCGCCAACCGGCACTTCGAAGTCGAAGTTTTGGTAGCCAGAATAAGGGCGAGCCTTACGCACGTCGAAGTCAATACCGGTGGCACGCAGGCCCGCACCGGTGGTTCCCCACTCCAGCGCTTCTTTCGCGGTATAGGCTGCAACGCCCTGAGAACGGCCTTTCAGAATGGTGTTGCGCAGCGCCGCTTTCTCATAAGAATCCAGACGCTTCGGCATCCACTCGAGGAACTCCTTCAGCAGGCGTTCCCACCCCTTCGGCAGGTCGTGTGCAACGCCGCCGATACGGAACCAGGCCGGGTGCATACGGAAACCGGTAATCGCTTCCACCAGATCGTAGATTTTCTGACGATCGGTAAACGCGAAGAAGACCGGCGTCATGGCGCCCACGTCCTGAATAAAGGTGGAGATGTAGAGCAGGTGACTATTGATACGGAACAGCTCAGAGAGCATAACGCGGATAACTTCAACGCGCTCTGGCACGACAATGCCAGCCAGCTTTTCGACCGCCAGCACGTAAGGCATTTCGTTGACGCAGCCGCCGAGGTACTCAATACGGTCGGTATACGGAATGTAGCTGTGCCAGGACTGACGCTCACCCATCTTCTCAGCACCACGATGGTGGTAGCCGATATCCGGCACGCAGTCGACGATCTCTTCGCCGTCCAGCTGCAGGATGATACGGAAAGCACCGTGCGCGGAGGGGTGGTTCGGCCCCAGGTTCAGGAACATGAAGTCTTCATGTTCGCTGCTGCGCTTCATGCCCCACTCTTCAGGCTTGAAGGTCAGCGCTTCCATTTCCAGATCTTCTTTCTGTTTAGTCAGGATAAACGGATCGAATTCGGTGGCGCGCGCCGGGTAGTCTTTACGCAGCGGGTGGCCTTCCCAGGTCGGCGGCATCATGATGCGCGTCAGGTGCGGGTGACCGTTAAAGGTGATGCCAAACATCTCCCATGTTTCACGCTCGTACCAGTTGGCGTTCGGGAAGAGTTTGGTCAGCGTCGGCAGGTTGAGATCGTTTTCAGACAGCGCCACCTTGAGCATGATATCGCGATTGCGTTCAATGGAAATCAGGTGGTAGAAAACGGAAAAATCCGCAGCCGGTAAACCGTTGCGGTGTGTGCGTAGACGCTCATCCATGCCATGCAGGTCGAACAGCATCACGTAGGGTTTTGGTGATTTCTTAAGGAAATCGACCACTTCCAGTAACTGTTCACGCTTAACCCAAACGACGGGCACCCCGGTGCGGGTTGGCTGAACGGTAAAGGCATCCGGCCCAAAACGGTTACGCAATTCGCCAATGACCGGATCATCCAGGTGATCCCTTGTCTGCCAGGCTGGCATAGCGGCGTCTTGCGCGGTTAAATCGGTCATAGTTCTCACCATTGCAAATGGTTCTGTGGTGACTGCGCTCAGTGTCTTTGTTTTTATATTATTGATATACAAAGACGCTCACTGACCGCAGGCGCTAATTAAATCTCGTCCGGCGTCCGCAGGTTGGTGACCGCGATACGCTCGCCGCGCTTACGCTCACGCTCGGACTGCATGTTGGCGCGGTAAACGCCCTGATCGCCAACGACCCACGACAGCGGGCGGCGCTCTTTACCGATGGACTCCTGCAGCAGCATCAACGCCTGCATGTAAGCCTCCGGACGCGGTGGGCAACCTGGGATGTACACATCAACCGGGATAAATTTATCGACACCCTGCACAACGGAATAGATGTCGTACATGCCGCCAGAGTTAGCGCAGGCGCCCATGGAAATGACCCATTTCGGCTCCAGCATCTGATCGTAAAGGCGCTGAATTACCGGAGCCATTTTGGTGAAGCAGGTACCGGCCACCACCATCAGGTCAGCCTGACGAGGAGAAGCACGTAAAACTTCTGCACCGAAACGCGCCACGTCATGTACAGCGGTAAACGAGGTCACCATCTCTACATAGCAGCAGGAAAGGCCAAAGTTGTATGGCCAGATTGAGTTTTTACGACCCCAGTTAACCACATCGTGCATGGCATGCTCGAGCTTGCCCATGTAAACGCTGCGGTTAATCTCTTGTTCGAGGGGATCGGTTACGATCTCCTGCTTTTGCAGGGGGTAACGGTCATTCTCACCGTTGGGGTCTATGCGGGTGAGCGTATAGTCCATCTTATTGCCTCGCTGTTACTGCGTATGACGGTTAGTGAGACTGTCTGTTTCCGGGTTGATTTTCTCACGACGCGAACGCGCAGGAGTCCAATCCAGAGCGCCAACGCGCACCAGATAAACCAGACCAGCCAGTAGCACTAAAATGAAAATTGCGGCCTCGACGAAGCCAATCCAGCCGCTTTCACGGATAGAAGTTGACCACGCATAGAGATACAAGGCTTCCACGTCAAAGATAACGAAGAACATGGCGACCAGGTAAAACTTGGCGGAGAGACGTAGACGCGCCGTACCAACGGAGTCGATGCCCGACTCGAATGGGGTGTTTTTGTGCCGTGCCTTAGCTCTTCCGCCAAGGAACCAGCCCCCGACAAGCATCAAACAACACAGGCCAACGGCGACAATAAGAAAGACAGCGAACGCCCAGTGATGAGCGATAACTTCAGTGGATGTTGACATACTCATTGCTTACTCATCAAAAGTGGCGCCAAAGTCTCTGCTCTTGTTGGCAGATGAACGCCACATCGATTCATGGGGAGGAACAATCAACCGTACAATAACTACCGGAAATAATGCGTAGGCAGCCAATTGATGGGGTTTTTTACTCCTTTCTATAACCTTTTGTCAACTTTAACAAAAGTATCCACACATTAATTTACACCGACAGCAATCCATTAACATTTAATGCGTTAAAACTCATCAACACTCGCGTAAAGACCAGATTTAGATGAGGGTGAATCGTGTCCGTTCCGTGTGAAAAAATAAACAGCCCCTATATTTTGGCAGGAAATTACAACTATTCCTCCCCCCAAGAGGGAGTATTTTCTTGATCTGAGACACGCTTTTGTTAATCCACTTCAAAAAGAAGCAACATTGTTATGCGTTTTTTAACATTACCCGGCCTTTGCATGAAGTTTTTGCGCATAAAACGAACAAAAATAAGTGTGCGACCAATGCATTGAATTTGTTAGAAAAGATGATAGCGCCGGTGATTTGATGAAAATCAGCTATAAAAAATGGGCCGTTGGCGTTAAAAAAACCACCAACGGCCCATTTTTTATCTTTAATATTTTGTTACTAACTAGTCGACCTGCAGCTACTCAAAATCCCCTTCAACCAGCAGCGTGTCGTCCCCTTCAGCGCCCGCAGTGTTATAACGATATGGATTTTCCGGTGTCGCTAGCGCGCTGAAGATCGCCTGCGCCAGCTCATTACCACTTTCAGGGTTTTTGCACAGCAGATATTGGGTTTCAGGTAAAACGGGCAGCCCTTCTGACGCCCCCAGAACGCGAAGTTCCGGACTCATCATTTCAACCGGCCTGGCCGTCACGCCTAATCCCGCTTTTACTGCGGCCCTGACGGCGGCAAGCGTGGAGGCGACATAAGAAATGCGCCATGGCGTGTGGCTGGCATCAAGGTGTTCGAGCATCATATCGCGGTACGGGCTTGGATCGTCCAGCATCACCAGCGGCAACGCTTCGCCACGCTGAAAGACATAATCAGCGGCACAGTACCAAAGCGTGGGCGAGGTTCGCAGGACAATGGCATCAAAGTTAGACGGATTTGATGTCGTCACCACCAGATCGACCTCATGCTGATTAAGCATTTCGATCATAAACGGATTTCGTTTGACCCTGACATCCAGCGCCAGCTTGGGATAAACCGAACTGATGCGGTTCAACAGGAACGGCAGGATGGTGTCCGCCGTTTCATCAGAGGCCCCAAGGGTCAGCGACCCTTGCAGATTGTTAAACATCAGGGAAGAGCACGCTTCATCGTTAAAGCGAAGGATTTTACGCGCATAGCCCAGCAGTTGAATGCCGTGCTCGGTGAGCAGTTTATTGCGGCCATGTCGGGCAAAAAGCTCTTTTCCGACTAATTGTTCAAGGCGCTGCATCTGTTGGCTTACAGCGGATTGGGTACGACACACCGCTGCAGCCGCAGCCGCAAAGGTATTGAGATCGGCGACCGCAACGAATGTCCTCAGCAGATCGAGGTCGAGGTTCAGTATCGGACGATTTGCGTTAATCATAATTTATTCACTAATAGGTTGCTCTTTCGAGTCTGCCCTGGTTGTATTGCTATGATTTATCAAAGAGATAAAGCAATTCCTTTTACCGGAAGTCTCCGGTAGTCTTGGCCGCATACGTTAGCGACGCTTCTGTTTGTTATTTTTGTATTCCCCGGCATGTCCCAATAATCTAAAACACACCCAAACGGGATATTATGCAGGTCAGGATAAGAAAAAAACCACCAACTCATCGTACCAGTTAACTATTTTAAAACTGAGTTAAAAAGGTAAGTCAGCTTCAAAAAACGACTTTTAATAAGCTTTTATATGATTATTTAACGGGCTGGAGTGCAGCGGCAGGCTTAAACCGGCCAAAACACACAACCAGCTGAATAATAATGGAAATATTTTAATATTCCGGCAAAGCCATGTCGTTGGCACAGCCACTGGCATCCAAAACCTACCATTTTTCGTAGTGTATCTTACAGTAAAACATGATGTTTTATAACACTTATTGCGAATTATCTGATCTTATTCTCTTTTTGTGGTTTCCACTCTGTTGATTATTTACAACGTTTTTTGAAGTCAGCCACACACTATAATAAAAGACACTTAATTATTGCCGAGGTATTTATCTATTACATTGACCAATCTTTTGATATACATCTCTTTAACTACCTTTTCATTAATCCCTTAATGTTTCAGGCATGAATATTAATTTTTACTTATGTTTGGCGACAATGCATTTACGTCGGCAGCACCTCTCCCTCCGCAGCGAGCAACAAGCAGTGAATACCATTGCATCATGGCGATATAAATAGCCAATAAAACCACAATAACTTAAATTAATAGTTTTTTTAACCATCAATATTTTTAAAGCGCGCTACCCGCTTATACATTGTGCTGTAAAGATAAATTGCATTTCTTCAAGCCCTGTCCTTCAAATCTGGCTGCAGCAGGAGTACATTGTGGCGGTGCGCTTCCACGGCAGGACGCGCAATTAACAACAAAGGTCGAAGCTTCATGTCCCCCATCGAAAAATCCAGCAAACTTGATAATGTCTGTTATGACATCCGTGGCCCGGTACTCAAAGAGGCAAAGCGCCTTGAAGAAGAAGGCAACAAAGTGCTTAAACTCAACATCGGTAACCCCGCGCCGTTCGGTTTCGAAGCGCCGGATGAGATCCTTGTTGATGTGATACGTAATCTTCCGACCGCCCAGGGATATTGCGATTCCAAAGGGCTCTTCTCTGCCCGTAAAGCCATCATGCAGCATTATCAGGCTCGTGGGATGCGGGATGTCACTACGGAAGATATCTACATCGGGAACGGGGTTTCTGAACTGATCGTTCAGTCAATGCAGGCGCTGCTAAACAGCGGTGACGAAATGCTGGTCCCCGCGCCGGACTACCCGCTTTGGACGGCAGCCGTCTCTTTATCCAGCGGTAAAGCGGTGCATTATCTGTGCGATGAAAGCTCTGACTGGTTCCCGGATCTCGACGATATCCGCGCTAAAATCACCCCACGCACGCGTGGCATTGTGATTATTAACCCGAACAACCCTACCGGCGCTGTTTACTCCAAAGAGCTGCTGCTAGAGATTGTCGAGATTGCGCGCCAGCATAATCTGATCATCTTTGCCGATGAGATTTACGACAAAATTCTTTATGACGATGCCGAGCATCACTCAATCGCAGCCCTGGCACCGGATCTGCTGACAATTACCTTCAACGGCCTGTCAAAAACCTATCGCGTGGCCGGTTTCCGTCAGGGCTGGATGGTGCTTAACGGACCGAAGAAACACGCGAAAGGCTATATTGAAGGTCTGGAAATGTTGGCCTCGATGCGCCTGTGCGCCAACGTCCCTGCCCAACATGCTATCCAGACAGCGCTGGGAGGATACCAAAGCATTAGCGAGTTTATCGTGCCTGGTGGCCGTCTATACGAACAGCGTAACCGTGCCTGGGAATTGATCAATGAGATCCCCGGCGTCTCCTGCGTTAAGCCTCGTGGCGCGCTGTACATGTTCCCGAAAATTGACGCAAAGCGCTTCAATATTCATGACGACCAGAAAATGGTTCTGGACTTCTTGCTGCAGGAAAAGGTTCTGCTGGTTCAGGGCACGGCATTCAACTGGCCGTGGCCGGATCACGTGCGTATCGTGACTCTGCCGCGCATTGATGACCTGGAAATGTCGATAGCCAAGCTGGGGCGTTTCCTCGGACACTACCACCAGTAAGCCGTTCGGGGGGCATTTGCAATGTCCCCCTTCTCCCCTCACAATGACGTCACCAAGTTGTTATCGCGAGAACGTCATGAGTCAGAGTCATTTCTTTGCCCACCTCTCCCGCCTGAAACTGATTAACCGCTGGCCATTGATGCGCAACGTTCGCACCGAGAACGTGTCTGAACACAGCCTGCAGGTCGCCATGGTTGCCCACGCCCTTGCCGCTATCAAAAATCGCAAGTTTAACGGCAACGTTAATGCTGAAAGAATCGCGCTTCTGGCGATGTATCATGACGCCAGCGAGGTGCTGACCGGGGATCTCCCCACGCCGGTAAAATACTTCAATTCGCAAATCGCCCATGAATACAAAGCCATTGAAAAGATTGCGCAGCAGAAGTTAATCGAAATGGTGCCGGAAGAACTTCGTGATATCTGGACGCCGCTGATTGACGAGCACAGCTACAGTGAAGAAGAGAAAGCGCTGGTGAAGCAGGCCGATGCGCTATGCGCTTATCTGAAATGCCTGGAAGAGCTCTCGGCCGGGAACAACGAGTTTCTGCTGGCGAAAGGTCGCCTGGAAAAAACGCTGGCCGACCGCCACAGTCCGGAGATGGATTATTTTATGCAGGTCTTTGTACCAAGCTTCCAGCTTTCGCTGGATGAAATCAGCCAGGATTCCCCGCTTTAATCACTTCCCCTCACCCCGCCCCAAAGGGATGAGGGGGAGTATCAGAATGGGAACAGCATCGGCACCATCACCACGCTTACGATCATCACTATCACGGTAAACGGCACGCCCAGCTTCACGAAGTCGCTGAACCTATAGTTTCCAGGCCCAAGCACCAGCGTGTTGACCGGCGAAGATACCGGCGTCATAAACGCCGCAGAAGCCGCCATCGCTACAATCATCGCAAACGGATAAGGCGACACGCCCATTGATTTAGCCGCTGCCAGCGCAATAGGCGCCATCAACACTGCCGTGGCGGTATTAGAAATAAATAACCCGATAGCCGCACACATCACAAACAGACACACCAGCATAATATAGGGGCCGTAGCCGCCGCCAAACTCCATCAGGCCATGTACGATCAGGTCCACCCCGCCGGTTTTCTGCAGCGCCAAAGCAAAGGGCATCATCCCGACAATCAAAATAATGCTCGGCCAGTGAATAGCCTTGTAGGCGCTTTCCATATCAATACAGCGGAATTTGCCCATCAACAAACAGGCAATAATCGCGGCAATTGGATTGGGTATTTCGTCGGTTAGCATCAGCGCTACCATCAGCGCCAGGCAGAAAATCGCATGAGGCGCCTGGCTGTGGGCTGGGGAGGCATCCTGCTCTTCCACAGGCAGGCTAAGCACCAGGAAATCACGGTTCTGCTGTGAAAGCTGGTTGATCAGCTTCCAGTCTCCGACCACCAGTATAATGTCGCCCAACTGGATAGGCTCATCCACCAGCAATCCTTCCATGACTTCACCCGCCCGCCGCAGGCCAACGACGTTAAGACCATAGCGGGTTCGGAAAGCCATTTCTCGCAAAGTCTGCCCGGTGAGCTCTGACTCCGGCAGCAGAGAAACTTCTGCCATTCCCACATCCAGTGCCTGATCGGAGAAATACTCCCCGCGCAGGATCATTGGCTCCAGCATTTGTTCCCCGCAAAACTCTCGCAAATCGACCTCAGAGGCCGACATGTCAATCAGCAGTACATCGCGGGCGCGGAATTCCGTACCGCCGGTCACGTTCACGATAACGCGCCGGAAACGGCGCCAGCGCTCAAGCCCAATCACGTTCGCACCGTAGCGTTCACGCAGCTTTAAATCGTCCAGACGATGGCCAACCATTGGAGAACCGGGGCGAATAGCCAACCGGCGAGCCCGCCCGGTCAGGCGATATTCTTTGATCAGATCGCGAAATGAACGGCGCTTCCAGCTCTCTTTCCCTGCCTCTTCACCCTGCCCTTTGAGCGCGAAACGCGCCACCAGCATATAAAGGATGCCCAGTACCAGCACCGCCAGGCCAATCGGCGTCACGCTAAAGAACTGGAATCCTTCCAGCCCCTCTCGCAGTAATTCACTGTTGATCACCAGGTTGGGCGGCGTCGCAACCAGCGTCATCATACCGCTTATCAGCCCGGCAAAGCTGAGCGGCATCATCAGTCGGGAAGGGGAGATTTTCATGCGCATGGAAACGCTGATTACCACCGGAATAAAAATCGCCACCACGCCGGTAGAGCTCATAAATGCCCCCAATCCGGCCACCGTCACCATCAGCAGGACCAGCATTTTGGTTTCGCTGCTGCCCGCCACGTCCACCAGCCAGCTTCCCATCTTGGTGGCTACCCCGGTGCGTACCAGCCCGTCGCCAATAATGAATAGCGCGGCAATCAGAATCACGTTGGGATCGCTAAAGCCGGAAAACGCTTCGCTGAGGCTTAATGTTCCGCTGAGCACAAAAGCAACTATCACCAATAGCGCCACCGCGTCCATACGCATTTTTCCGGTGGCGAACAGCAGAACGGCAACCGCCAGTAACGACAACACCCAAATGAGTTCCGAATTCAAAATGCGTCCCTGAATGGCTGAATATTGGTGAATTGAATGTAGACGAGAATGCCATAAAAAAACCCCGCAAATGCGGGGTTAAATCATGGGATTAGTGTTTTCTTAACACTTCGACGCTTCCGTCCGGGGATTTCTGGACGAGCAGTTCGGTGAGGGAAGTCAGAACGTAATCCACGTGCTCAAGCCGGGGCGTATCCGCCGGGGCATTAACCGCTATCACATGGCAACCGGCAGCCAGCCCTGAAAGCACGCCCGCCGGCGCGTCTTCAACAACCACGCACTCTTCCGGCTCCAGGCCAAGCAGCTGCGCACCCAGTAAATAGGCATCCGGCTCTGGTTTACCGCGTGCGACCAGTTCCGCGGTCACAAACACGTCCGGCTCAGGCAGCCCACCGGCCAGACGGCGAGCAGATGCCACCGGCACAGAACCCGAAGTGACGATGGCCCACGGAATACCCGCCTCATTAAGATGAGCCAATAACTCTGCCGCTCCCGGGAGCGCTTCGATGCCATCGGTATCTTCAGACTCAAGCCTTTCCAGTCGGAGAAACTCCTGCTGAATCTCTTCCTCAGAAGCACCGGCCATAAAGTGGCGCAGTGAGGTAATCGCCTGCTTGCCGTGGATGAAGCCTAATACTTCTTCCGGGGAAATATTAAAACGCTTTGCCCAATTTACCCATGCGCGCTCAACGGCAGGAAGAGAGTCAACCAGCGTACCATCCAAATCAAACAAGAAACCTTTACACTTCACTCCGCGTCTCTCCTCAGGCATTAATGATCTGCGCAATCTCGTTAGCGCTTAAATGATACTGACGTGGGCAAGCGTGCCACACTTTCAGCATACGTTGATATTTGTCCCACATAGGGGTTTGGGCGTTAAAACCGTGGGTGCCGGCATCAAAATGGGTATAGCGGCCTTCAATATTCACCATAAAGCGAACATAGCCGAGGAAGCGGGCTTCGGTGGCAGCATCAAATCCCATAAAGGTGACGCGGCGCTCATCGATTTCCTTGCTGTCTTTCAGGTTAGTCCAGGAGACATGCATCGCGTGATACATTTCCATGATGTCGATGACGATGCGACAGGTTTCCTCTTTCAGCTCGCCAAACTCGCGATCCAACTCGCGCATTTGCAGGCCATAGCCGCGTTCGATGATGGTCTGCAAACGACGATAGCGTTCGGCGTTTTCCGGGTCCATCATCGTCATCATTTTATACTGGTTGGATAAAATCAGACGCTGCGCGTGGGTCATTTCCATTTCCGGGCTCCTTTGGTACATGGAAAAATACAGGTTACGATCGGGATAACCTGTAAGAAAGTGTGCCTTCCTTTATATGCGCAACCGCAGGGTAATTACAAATCATCCAAGAAAGTTTTATCCAGCTGTTTAAACGCGCGCTTCAGCACGTCCGCCAGCGCCTGGTAGTCTGGCTTGCCTTCCACCGGTGCCAACGCCTGCCCGGCTTCCTGAAGCTTCATGCGAACGTCATAAAACCACTGTAACGTCGACGGCGGTAATGGCGTGACCGATCGCTTGCCCAACCACCACAATCCCTGCATCGGCAGGCTACAGGCAAAGAGCGCCGTCGCCACCGCCGGGCCAAGCTGGCCACCCAACGCGATCTGCCACGTCAGGGTAAATACCGCCAGCGGCGGCATAAAGCGGATGGCATAGCGGGTGGCGCGTATCACGCGGTTTTCGATAAATACCGGCGCCAGGCGCTTATCCAGCGGCCAGGTCTTCGAGTAGTGTTGCCCACGTCCGAACAGGCTAAACCAGCTTACATGGCTATTCTGGGGTGTCGACATGGCTCATACCTCAACTCTACGTATAAAAAATAAAATAATACTGCAACTCAACAACTCTAAATGACATCGTTCAAAAAATTTTGTCTTTCCGAGCCGCTATCTGCTACCCTGTGCCGGCCTTTTGGTGGCCGTAGTTGGGAAACTACAAGCTGTCAAACATTCTTTTACATCGCCGTGACCTGCATCCTCAGGAATATGGCGTAAACTCTGAGTAATTTTATTCGCCATGCCGAAAAACGCTTCTGGCATGACGTTAATCATAAATGTCCGCGTCATCATGCGCTACGCTGATAGACTCACTGACGTTTTTTTAGCCACGTATCAAAAATAGGTACTTCCATGTCGAGTAAGCTAGTACTGGTTCTGAACTGCGGTAGCTCATCCCTGAAATTCGCAATTATCGATGCTGTAAACGGTGAAGAGTACCTTTCTGGTTTAGCAGAGTGTTTCCACCTTCCTGAAGCCCGTATCAAGTGGAAGCTGGACGGCGCTAAACAAGAAGCGGCTCTGGGTGCAGGTGCCGCTCACAGCGAAGCTCTTAACTTCATCGTTAATAAAATTCTGGCAGAAAAACCAGAATTGTCCGCTCAACTGACCGCAATTGGTCACCGTATCGTACACGGCGGTGAAAAATACACCAGCTCTGTAGTTATCGATGATTCCGTGATTCAGGGTATCAAAGATTCAGCCTCTTTTGCACCGCTGCATAACCCGGCTCACCTGATCGGTATCGCTGAAGCCCTGAAATCCTTCCCTAACCTGGCTGATAAAAACGTTGCCGTGTTCGACACCGCGTTCCATCAGACCATGCCGGAAGAATCTTTCCTCTACGCCCTGCCGTACAAACTGTACAAAGAGCACGGCGTTCGTCGCTACGGCGCGCACGGCACCAGCCACTTCTACGTGACTCAGGAAGCCGCAAAAATGCTGAACAAGCCGGTTGATGAACTGAACATCATCACCTGCCACCTGGGCAACGGCGGTTCCGTGTCTGCAATCCGTAACGGCAAATGCGTTGACACCTCCATGGGTCTGACCCCGCTGGAAGGTCTGGTGATGGGTACCCGCTCCGGCGACATCGACCCGGCAATCATCTTCCACCTGCACGATGCCCTGGGCATGAGCGTAGAAGACATCAACAAAATGCTGACCAAAGAGTCTGGCCTGCTGGGTCTGACCGAAGTGACCAGCGACTGCCGTTACGTTGAAGACAACTACGCAACTAAAGAAGACGCTAAGCGTGCGATGGACGTTTACTGCCACCGCCTGGCGAAATACATCGGTTCCTACACCGCACTGATGGATGGCCGTCTGGACGCCGTTGTCTTCACCGGCGGTATCGGTGAAAACGCCGCGATGGTACGCGAACTGTCCCTGGGCAAACTGGGCGTACTGGGCTTCGATGTCGATCACGAGCGCAACCTGGCTGCACGTTTCGGCAAGTCTGGCTTTATCAACAAGGAAGGCACCCGCCCTGCGGTGGTTATCACCACCAACGAAGAGCTGGTCATCGCTCAGGATGCATCCCGCCTGACCGCCTGATTCCCTCACCGCCAGCCTTAGCTGGCGGTGTTGTTTTCTGAGTCGAGTGAGCATATCTGCTCGCGAAAACGAAAGAGGTTATACCGTGTCCCGTACTATTATGCTGATCCCTACCGGAACCAGCGTCGGCCTTACCAGCGTAAGCCTTGGCGTTATCCGTGCTATGGAACAAAAAGGCGTTCGCCTGAGCGTGTTCAAACCTATCGCCCAGCCGCGTACCGGCGGCGATACGCCGGACCAGACCACCAGCATCATTCGCGCTAACTCCACCATCCCGGCCGCTGAGCCGCTGCACATGAGCCACGTTGAGTCTCTGCTGTCCAGCAACCAGCAGGACGTGCTGATGGAAGAGATCATCGCCAACTATCACAATAGCAGCAAAGATGCTGAAGTTGTGCTGGTTGAAGGTCTGGTGCCAACCCGTAAACACCAGTTTGCGCAGGCGCTGAACTATGAAATCGCCAAAACCCTGAACGCAGAAATCGTCTTCGTCATGTCTCTGGGCAATGACTCTCCGGAGCAGCTGAAAGAGCGTATCGAACTGACCCGCAGCAGCTTCGGCGGCAGCAAAAACACCAACATCACCGGTGTTATCATCAACAAGCTGAACGCTCCGGTTGATGAACAGGGCCGCACCCGTCCCGATCTGTCTGAAATCTTCGACGACTCCAGCAAAGCAAGCATTGCGAACATCGATCCTAAGCAGCTGTTTGCCGACAGCCCGCTGCCGGTTCTGGGCTGCGTGCCGTGGAGCTTCGAACTGATTGCCACCCGCGCAATCGACATGGCTCGCCACCTGAACGCAACCATCGTAAACGAAGGCGACATCAACACCCGCCGCGTGAAGTCCGTCACCTTCTGTGCGCGCAGCATTCCTCACATGCTGGAACACTTCCGCCCAGGCTCTCTGTTAGTCACCTCTGCAGACCGCCCGGACGTGCTGGTTGCTGCCTGCCTGGCCGCCATGAACGGCGTGGAAATCGGCGCTATCCTGCTGACCGGTGGTTACGAAATGGACCCACGCATCAGCAAGCTGTGCGAACGTGCTTTCGCCACCGGCCTACCGCTGTTTATGGTTGAAACCAACACCTGGCAGACCTCTCTGAGCCTGCAGAGCTTCAATCTGGAAGTCCCAACCGACGACCATCAGCGTATCGAAAAAGTGCAGGAATATGTGGCCAGCCACATCGATGCTAACTGGATCGAATCCCTGACCGCGACCTCCGAGCGCAGCCGTCGTCTGTCTCCTCCAGCATTCCGTTACCAGCTGACCGAACTGGCTCGCAAAGCCGGTAAACGCGTCGTGCTGCCGGAAGGCGATGAACCGCGTACCGTAAAAGCGGCAGCCATCTGTGCTGAGCGCGGTATCGCCACCTGTGTTCTGCTGGGTAACCCGGAAGAAATCACCCGTGTTGCTGCGGCACAGGGCGTTGAGCTGGGCGCAGGCATCGAAATCGTTGATCCAGAAGTGGTTCGCGAAAGCTATGTTGCCCGCCTGGTTGAGCTGCGTAAGAGCAAAGGCATGACCGAAGCCGTTGCCCGCGAGCAGCTGGAAGACAACGTTGTGCTGGGCACCCTGATGCTTGAGCAGGACGAAGTTGACGGCCTGGTTTCCGGCGCGGTTCACACCACCGCCAACACCATCCGTCCACCGCTGCAGCTGATCAAAACCGCACCGGGCAGTTCACTGGTCTCTTCCGTGTTCTTCATGCTGCTGCCTGAACAGGTTTACGTTTACGGCGACTGCGCGATCAACCCGGATCCAACCGCTGAACAGCTGGCAGAAATCGCGATTCAGTCCGCTGACTCCGCTGCCGCCTTTGGGATCGATCCACGCGTGGCAATGCTCTCCTACTCCACCGGTAACTCCGGCGCGGGTAGCGACGTTGAGAAAGTGCGTGAAGCCACCCGTATCGCTCAGGAAAAACGCCCTGACCTGGTCATCGACGGTCCGCTGCAGTATGACGCTGCGGTTATGGCTGATGTGGCGAAGTCTAAGGCACCAAACTCTCCTGTTGCGGGCCGTGCGACCGTGTTCATCTTCCCTGACCTGAACACCGGGAACACCACCTACAAAGCGGTACAGCGTTCTGCAGACCTGATCTCCATCGGGCCAATGCTGCAGGGTATGCGCAAGCCGGTTAACGATCTGTCCCGTGGCGCGCTGGTGGACGATATCGTTTACACCATCGCGCTGACCGCGATTCAGTCCGCTCAGCAAGCGTAAGCTCACTGATACGCAAAAAAGGCAGCCAGATGGCTGCCTTTTCTTTTTCTGTCACCTTTGGCTGTTACAGCAGCTCTTTCGCTGCCTGCACGATATCTGCCGCCGTCAGGCCATACTCCTGCTGCAGGAAGTCCTGAGTCCCGACCTGGCCATAACGCTCCTTCACGCCCACTCTGCGCATCGGCACCGGGCAGGTTTCCACCAGCACTTCCGCCACCGCTGACCCAAGCCCGTTGTGAATACTGTGGTTTTCACAGGTCACAATTCGGCCGGTTTTTTCGGCGTAGTTCTTCACCAGCATGCGGTCGATAGGCTTGAGGGTAAACATGTCGATGACTGCCGCGCTAACCCCTTCCCGTTCCAGCTGCTGAGCCGCTTTCAGCGCTTCCGCAACCATGATGCCGTTGGCGATCAGCGTAATATCCGTGCCCTCGCGCAGCACATTCCCTTTGCCGATAGTGAAGGTTGAGCCTGCCTCATAGACCGTAGCCGCCTGCTTGCGAATAGTCCGCACCCAGTAAAAACCTTCCAGCTCGATCAGCTGACGTAGAATGTCCTTAAACATCACCGCGTCAGTCACCTCAAGCACAATGGAGTGCGCCAGCCCGCGAACAATGCCCATATCCTCAAACGACATATGGGTACCGCCGTTGTGGCAAGCCGTCACCCCGGCGTCGGAAGCAATGACCTTGACGTTATTCCGCTGGTAATCCAGCGACATAAACAGCTGATCAAAGCAGCGGCGGCTGGCGAAGGCGGTAAAGGTGTGCACGAACGGCTTGCGTCCGGTCAGCGACAGTCCTGCCGCCACGCCAATCACGTTAGCTTCCATGATGCCGCAGTTAATCACGTGCTGCGGGTTATCGCGCTGCACGCCATCCATCGCCATCGAACTCATCAGGTCAGCTTCCAGCGCGATAATTCCGCTGCCTTCACCAATCTGTTGCTGAACAAACCCGGCGTAGACTTTACGCATTTCAACGGCGTCCTGGCCGCCGGTCTGGCTTACCTTAATCATGTGCCGCCTCCAGTTGCGCGATGGCCTGCTCCAGCGCCTGTTTTGACTGCTCCGTCAGGCGGAGATGATGGGAGTTCCCCAGTTGCTCAAGGTACGGCACCCCCTGCCCTTTTATGCTGTCGAGGATCACCAGCAGAGGACGCTGTTCGCCGCTGCGAACGGGTTTCACCGCCGCCAGCAAACCGGGAATGTCATCGCCTTTCACCTGCACCACGTCAAACCCGAAGGCGCTAAACTTCTCTGCCAGATCGAAAGCACAGATGATTTCGTCCAGCTCGCCGTCCAGCTGCTGTTTGTTCCAGTCTACGAACACCGTCAGATTGTTAAGACGGTGGTGAGCAATAAACTGGAAAGCCTCCCAGCACTGCCCCTCGTTCAGCTCGCCGTCGCCGACAATGCTGAAGACCCGGTTGCGACGCTGCGCCAGTTTGTGGGACAGCGCCATGCCGGCGGCAATCGAAATTCCTTGCCCTAACGAACCTGTGGTCGCATCCACGCCGCGCGTTTTCAGGCGATCGGGGTGGCTGGGCAGGCTGGTACCGTTCTGGTTTAGCGTGGCCAATTGCTCCACAGGAAAATACCCTTTCAGCGCCAGCGTGCTGTACAGCGCCGGGCCAGCATGCCCCTTGGACAGCACAAAGTAGTCGCGTTCTGCCCAGTCAGGGTCGCCCGGATCGATATTCATCACGTCGCCGTACAGCACCGCCAGCGTCTCAACCACCGACATGCTGCCGCCGTAATGGCCAAACCCCAGTTGGGTGAGCGCTTTCAGCGTCTCTACACGGATGTCGCGCGCAAACCGCGCGACGTCTGCCAGTTCATTCATTATTTAGCCCCCGTATTGTCTTCAGTGTGTACGGCAGGAGTGCCTTTTCCTTTGCCCAGATAGTTGAACCCGACCAGCACCGCAAACACGGCGACCACCACCGCGGTAATCGCCGCAGGTGACAGGAAGCGTGCAAGGTTGCCGAGGATAATCCCCACTACGCCAAAATCAGCGTCGGAGAAGGTTGTGTTGGCGAAGCCCAGCGCGCCCAGAACAGGCAGCAGCAACACTGGCAGGAAAGTAATCAGCAGCCCGTTGGCAAAAGCCCCTACCATCGCGCCGCGACGGCCGCCGGTAGCGTTACCAAACACGCCCGCTGTTGCCCCGGTAAAGAAGTGAGGCACCACGCCCGGCAAAATCAGCACCAGCTTCATCTGCCCTAAAAGGAACAAGCCCACCAGGCCGCCGAGGAAGCTGAACAGGAAGCCCACCAGCACGGCATTCGGCGCATAAGGGTAAACCACCGGGCAGTCCAGCGCCGGACGTGCATTAGGTACCAGCTTCTCAGAGAAACCGGTAAACGCCGGGACGATTTCCGCCAGAATCAAGCGCACGCCCTGCAGGATGATGAACACCCCGGCCGCAAAGGTAATCGCCTGAATAATGGAGTAAACCAGGAAGTTCTGGCCGCCGCTGAGTTTCTCTTCTACATAAGTCTGGCCCGCACAAATCGCGAGGATCATGTAGATGACAATCATGGTCAGGGAGATGGAGATTGAACTGTCACGCAGGAAGCTAAGGTTCTTCGGCAGGTTCATCTCTTCCGTGGAGCGCGAGCCTTTTCCACACTTGCTGCCGATCCAGCCGGACAGCACGTAACCCAGCGTGCCGAAGTGGCCGAAGCCGATATCATCGGTGCCGGTGATGCGACGCATATAGCGCTGTGCAATAGCCGGGAAGAACGCCATGATCAGACCGAGGATCAACGACCCGGTAAACACCAGCGCCACGCCTTCAAAGCCCGCCACGGTCAGAATGACGCTTATCATGCACGCCATGTAGAACGTGTGGTGCCCGGTCAGGAAGATGTACTTCAGGCGGGTAAAGCGAGCCACAATGATGTTCGCCACCATCCCGAAGGCCATAATCAGCGCCGTGGATGCCCCGTATTTCTCCAGCGCGATAGAAACAATCGCTTCATTATTAGGAATAATGCCCTGGATATTAAAGGCGTGCTCAAACATACCGCCCAGTGGATTTAAACATCCCACTAATACGGTAGCGCCGCCGCCCAAAACAATAAAGCCTAATACGGTTTTAATTGAGCCTTTTACCACATCAGAAAATGACTTCTTTTGCGCAACCAGACCAATTAAGGCTATCAGCCCGACCAGAATGGCCGGAACCTTTAGAATATCAACAATAAAATTCAGCGTGCCAAGGATAAACATATCCGCCTCCGCTTATATCCGTCATACTTCGAACCGCAGACGCGTTGGCTGCACTCATCCCTCCCAGTCATTTACTTGATGTAAATTCCTGGAGTGCCTGAGCTTGCCGCCTTTCTGCAATTCGAATTATTTTGGCTATAGATTATGATTGACGACCGGCGAAATAAGCGCTCAGCTTATTTTCCAGCTCATTGATATCGATGATGTTGTTGATTACCACCAGCTGACTGTCCGGCAGGCGCGCGCTGGCGGCAATATCTTTCGCCATCACAAACACATCTGCCGCGTCCGGCGTGGCAGAAGATAAATCCGAGTGTTCAACCTCTGCCTCAATATTGAGTTTTTTAAGTACTTTTTTAATATTCATTTCGACCATAAAACTACTGCCGAGTCCGGAACCGCAGATTGCCATTATTTTCATCTTACATACCTTATATTTTTAGTAGAGTACGAGCACATCGCATTTTTCAATGCAACGTAAAAAACCATGGTGTTAAATTAAAAAACTAGAATCGATTAATTATTTTTTGTATTTCCTCCAGGTTGTTGGCCTGATGCAGTAACGCCATGTCTTCGTCGCTGGAAAATAGCTCAGCGAGCGCGGAAATCATTTCAATGTGGCTATGGCTGTCCGGCGCCGCCAGCATAATAATAACGTCCACCGGGTCGTTTCCTTCAGAATGAAAGTTAACGCCTCGCTTTAACTTCAGCAGCGACAGGCCAAGGCCGGTCGCGCCCTCTTCCGGACGCGCATGCGGCATCGCCAGGCCCGGTGCCAGCACATAGTACGGCCCAAGCTTTTGGTGCTGCTGCATGATGGCCGTCAGGTAATGGGGAGCAATAATCCCCGCGTCCAGCAGCGGCCGGGCGCTAATCTCCAGCGCCTGCTGCCAGTTTGCGACCTCGTCATGAAGCTGAATAGTCTGCGGATGCAGCCATTGGTTGAGCACGATAACCTCTCGAAATCGACATTGATGATGGGCAAACTTTATTCAACGGCCTCGGGTTTAACTGTGATTGATATCACAAAGATAGCGCTACCAATAACTATCACTCGATTTTGTGATAGCGCTATCAAATTGCAATCATTGTGTTAAATCGCATTAAGGCGCACGATTTCAGGCGTATACTTGAGCGATATTTCCCCTTCGTTTTCAGGGGCCAACGTCAGCCTGGCGTTTTTCAGGTCGAGAATCAGGAATCACAATGTCCATAACCCGAAAGCGGCGAAGTACCGGTAAGGTGACGCTTGCAGATGTGGCTCAGCTCGCCGGAGTTGGTACCATGACCGTTTCGCGTGCGCTAAGAACCCCGGAGCAGGTTTCCGACAAATTACGCGAAAAAATCGAAGCGGCAGTTTCCGAGCTGGGTTACATGCCCAACCTTGCGGCAAGCGCGCTGGCCTCAGCCTCCTCGTACACCATTGCGATGGTGGTCCCAAGCCTGGCGGAATCCGGCTGCAGTGAAATGTTTGCCGGCCTGCAACAGGTACTGCAGCCTGCGGGGTATCAGATAGTCCTGGCGGAATCCCAGCACCGGCTTGAGCAGGAGGAGAAGCTACTGGAAACCCTGCTGGCGTCCAATATTGCCGCGGCTATTCTACTGAGCGTGGAACACAGTGACACAGTGCGGGGCTGGCTGAAACACGCCAGCATCCCCGTGCTCGAAATAGGCGCCACCCGCGCCGATCCGCTGGACATGAACATCGGCATTGATAACGTCGCCGCCATGTTTGAACTGACGGAAATGCTCATCCACCGCGGCTATCAGAACATCGGGCTCCTGTGCGCGAATCAGGAACAATGGATTTTCCAGCAGCACCTTCAGGGCTGGTACAAAGCAATGCTGCGCCATCATATGTCGCCCAACAGAGTGATCAACGCGGCGGCCCCGCCTACTTTCTCCACCGGGGCCGCACAGCTACCCGAGTTTTTACTGGCCTGGCCTGAGCTGGATGCGCTGGTCTGCGTGTCGGATGAGCTGGCCTGCGGCGCGCTGTACGAATGCCAGCGCAGGCGCATCAAAGTTCCTGACGATCTGGCCATCGTCGGGTTTGGCGACAGCGACGTAAGCCGCGTGTGCCAGCCTGCGCTGACCACCATTGCGGTACCGCATCGTAAGATTGGGATTGAAGCCGGGCGGGCGCTATTGGCAAGAATTAACGAAGAAGAATGGGACAGAAGCCCGACTATCGCGTCATCGCTTTGTATGCGGGACAGCTGCTGATTTTCCCTCACCCTGGTCCCCTCCTTGTGAAAAGAGGATCGGGGTGAGGGCAAACAATTACTCGCTTTCTTCGCTTTGCGACTCGTTTTTGGCGTTGCGGGTCATCCACAGCGCCAGCGCCTTCAGCGAATCAGGGGTAAATTCGTCGCAGCGCGCGGTGATCTCTTCCGGGGACATCCAGCTTACTTCGCTGACCTCTTCTTCCTGCAGCGCGAAAGGCCCGTGGGAAACGCAGCTAAAGAGTCCGCCCCAAACGCGGCAGCTATCGTCTTCGAAGTAGAACTGCCCGTGCTCCGCGAACGGTACGCCGGCAATGCCCAACTCTTCTTCCGCCTCGCGGCGAGCCGACTCGAGCATTTGTTCATCCGCCTGCACGACGCCGCCTGCGGTGGCATCCAGCATGCCCGGCATGAAGTCTTTAATTTCGGTGCGACGCTGCACCAGAATTTTGCCCATACCATCGTGAACAACAATATAGGTCGCGCGATGACGCAGCCGCTGCGCACGCATTTGCTCGCGGCTCGCCTGTGCGATGACCTCATTGTCCTCATTAACAATATCTACCCATTCCGTGCCGACAAAATGACTCTGTTCCACCATCAGGGAAACCTTATTCAGGGGCGCTCTTACGGCGCGTTATTGGATTAGCCTGCCAACGTTACGGGGTAATACGCACCTGTGCAATAACCCCATCACTCTCCAGCGTGCGAACGGTCAGAACGCCATCATCCAGCATCCCGTAGCTGGCCTCAAAACCGCCCTTCGGTATGCTGACAGAGCCTGGATTAAACAAATAGATCTGTTCGTGCTTTTCTGCAACCGGAAGATGCGTATGGCCGAAAATCAGAACATCGCCAGCGGAAAGCGGCGGTAAATGCCCCGGATGATAAAGATGCCCGTGGGTCAGAAAAAGCCGCTGCTGTGCCAGCAAAACCTGCTGCCAGGGTGCGGTAATCGGAAACTGGAGCAGCATCTGATCCACTTCGCTGTCGCAGTTTCCGCGCACCGCGATAATCTTATCGGCAACGCTATTCAGGCACTGCGCCACCGCCGAAGGATTGTAGCCTTCAGGCAACGCGTTTCGCGGTCCGTGATTCAGTAAGTCGCCCAGAATAACCAGCCATTGCGCGCCGCTGTTCGCGAAACGTTCCAGAACATTTTCCGTGGCGGGTAGCGAACCGTGAAGGTCCGAGGCAAACATCAGTTTCATTTATCCCTGGCTCCAGTAATGACAATCCGCCAATGATAACGAATTCCCTGCCCGCTATCAGCCTGCGTTTTTGGCCGACTGCGCCAGCCAAAGCTGCACCGACGCGCGCTGCCACTGGAAGCCGGCATATTCTTTCAATCGCTCAGGCACGTCATCCCCGTTCAGAATCAGACGGTTGAGCATCAGCGCCAGGTCGGTGTCGGCGATAGACCATTCGCCAAATAAATTTTGCTGCCCTGCCGGGAGCAAATGCTCTGCGGTAGCGATTAACTTCTCTGCAGCCTGAAGGCCTGCCGGGCTTAGCGCCGGTTTCTTCTCACCGGCAAAGACCACGGCAGTAGAACGCTCTTCCCGAATGGGCATTAAGTCGCTGCGCAACCACGCCTGCACCTGCCGCGCCCGGGCGCGTTTTTCAATATCGTGAGGATAAATACGCTCCCACGTCGGCGGGGCAAAACGCTCCTCCAGATACTCATCAATCGCGGAGGATTCACTGAGCACAAAATCCCCGACGGCCAGCACCGGCACGCGGCGAGTGAGATCAAAACCTTTCCAGCCTGGCTTTAAATTCTGGCCGCTGGCGAGGTCGACAGTTTGTAGAGAAAAGGCGAGCCCTTTTTCTTTCAGCGCAACAAAAACGGAAAGCACATAGGGGCTAAAACACTGGCTATCGGTCCACAACGTAATGGCAGGCTGGCTCATCATATCCTCACTTATTCCCACGACAGGTTATTGAACATAGGGCGAAAAAAGCGTTTTGTCATCCGGTTAAAACGCACCATTGCGGTGCAGAAATAGCAAATACTTCTATACTCGAAACATTTGCCAAAATGGACTAACCCCTGGAGTGACCATGATCGAACTTTATTATGCGCCTACCCCAAACGGCCATAAAATAACCCTGTTTCTGGAAGAGGCTGGCCTGGAGTACAAGATCCACCGGGTCGATATCGGCAAAGGCGAACAGTTTCGCCCGGATTTCCTGGCTATCTCGCCGAATAACAAAATTCCTGCCATCGTCGATAACAAACCGGCCGACGGCGGCGAGCCTATAAGCCTCTTTGAGTCCGGCGAAATTTTGCTTTATCTGGCGGATAAAACCGGGTTGCTCCTCAGCAAAGAACTGCGCGCCCGCCATGCCACGCTGCAGTGGCTTTTCTGGCAGGTCGGCGGCTTCGGCCCGATGCTGGGCCAGAATCACCATTTTAACCACTTTGCTCCGCAGCCTGTCCCTTATGCTATCGAGCGCTATCAGGTTGAAACTCAGCGCCTTTACGGCGTGCTCAACAAACAGCTGGAGAAAGCCCCGTGGCTTGGCGGCCACGATTACAGCATTGCGGACATCGCGACTTATCCCTGGGTGGTGTCCCATGAGCGCCAGCGCGTTGACCTCGCCAATTTCCCGGCGGTAAGGAACTGGTTTGAGCGGATCCGCACTCGGCCTGCCACCGTGAAGGCTTATCAGCGGGCGGAGAAGGCGTAATCCCCGGTTCAGGTTTTTTCCCGCGCTGGTGTATCCTGTGGTGGGAAAAGACTAATAAGGAACCTGCAATGTCATCCATGCAACCAGACGCCATTATTCGCATTAAAAACCTGCGCCTGCGGACTTTTATTGGTATCAAAGAAGAAGAGATCGCCAACCGGCAGGATATCGTGATTAACGTCGCTCTCCACTACCCTGCGGGCAAAGCCAGGGAGAGTGAAGACATCAACGACGCGCTGAATTACCGCACCGTGACCAAAGACATCATCCAGCTGGTTGAGAATAACCGCTTCTCCCTGCTGGAGAAATTAACTCAGGATGTGCTGAACATCGCATGCGCCCACCCGTGGGTGACATATGCTGAAGTAGAGATCGATAAACTTCACGCGCTCCGCTATGCCGACTCGGTATCCATGACCCTGAGCTGGCGGCGATAAGCGCGTCCAGGTGGGAGGAAAGTATGGAGATCCTGATTACCGGCGGCAGCGGGCTGATTGGCCGCCACCTGACAGCTCGCCTGCTTGAGCTGGGCCATACTGTTTCGGTCGTCACACGTTCGCCGGAAAAGGCCCGCAAGCGGCTGAATAATCGCGTCGTACTGCTCAAAGGGTTAGAGGGCTTACAGAATCTCGACGCCTTTGACGCGGTCATCAACCTGGCCGGAGAGCCGATTGCCGATAAACGCTGGAGCGAGGAGCAAAAGCAGCGCCTGTGCCAGAGCCGCTGGCAAATCACCGAGCGGCTGGTCGAGCTGTTTAAAGCCAGCCAGCAGCCGCCCAAAGTTTTCATTTCCGGTTCAGCCACCGGCTATTACGGCGATCTTGGCGAAGTGGTCGTCACCGAAGACGAGCCTCCCCACAATGAATTTACCCACAAGCTTTGCGCCCGCTGGGAGCAAATCGCCTGCGGCGCGCAAAGTGAAAAGACGCGAGTTTGCCTGCTACGTACCGGCGTTGTTTTAGCCCCCAAAGGCGGAATTCTGGCCAAAATGCTGCCGCTGTTCAAGCTGGGGCTGGGCGGCCCCATCGGTAATGGCAGGCAGTATCTGGCGTGGATCCACGTCGACGATATGGTGAACGGCATTCTCTGGCTGCTGGATAATGATCTCCGCGGGCCGTTTAATCTGGTTTCCCCTTATCCCGTTCGCAACGAACAGTTTTCCCATGCTCTCGGCCATGCCCTCAAGCGCCCGGCGATACTTCGCGCTCCGGCCACGGCCATTCGTCTTCTGATGGGGGAATCTTCGGTGTTAGTGCTCGGCGGGCAGCGGGCGCTGCCTAAACGCCTTGAGGAATCCGGCTTTGGCTTCCGCTGGTTTGATTTAGATGAAGCTCTGGCGGATGTGATTCGCTAACGGCAAAAAGCCGGGCTTATCCCCGGCTTTTCATTTTACTGCTCTACAGCGTTCATTTCCCCCGCGCCAGCTTTATTCTTCACGCGTTTCGGCTGCGGAACTTTGATAATAAACGTCAGCACGCCCGCGAAGAGATACAGCCCGGTATAAGCCCAAACGACGCCCACAATGTCGAAGAACGGCAGGATCAGTGACGCAATAGCCGGTGCCACAAAGTTGCTCATTCCCGCCGACAGGTTATAGATAGAAATAGCCGCGCCACGGTGGTGCGGCTCCAGGGTTGGAAATACCGCCGTCATCGGCACAAACGCCGCGACAAAGGTGCCGAGCATAACCGCCGGGATCAGCGCCACCCAGAAGTTATGCCCCACCCACACCGGCAGGTAATAAAACGTCAGGCTGGAAATGGCCATGCCTAAACAGCCGAACCAGCGTACCTGGCGGATCCAGCCGATGTACTCCCCCATAATGCCCCAAAAAATATTGGTGAAAATGGTCACAAAGAAGAACACCGCCCAGATTTGCAGCCATTCAGAAATCGTGAAGCCGAGGCGGTCAACAAACAGCAGCGGCATCACTATCGCGAAGCCAAACAGCGACAGCGTGTTAATAATGCGGATAAGACAGGCGTAAAATACGTCGCGGTTGCTGAACAGAATGGTCACCGCCCGCGACATCTCCGTCATTTTCTCTTTCAGCGGCAAATTAACCCGCGAACGATCAACCGGCACATTACGCAGGCTGAAGAAGGCGATAAGCCCCCCGCCCGTTACCCAGGCAATGGCCATCCACAGCGTCCCCGTTTCGCCAAATGCCGGAATAGTCAGGCTCGGCAGATAGCTCCCCACCACGCCGATGCCGATAGAGTACATCGCCCAGAACCAGCCCGTTGCCGCCGCCAGTCTTTCGCGCGGCACTACCTGCACCAGCATCAGCATAAAGGAGTAGATAAACAGCGGATAAGCCAGGCCGCGAATGCCGTAGAACAGCAGCATCAGCGGATAGTTACGCATCCCGAGGCCAAGCGTCATAAACAATGCGTGCATCACGACCCAGGTCACAAAACCAATCAGCATTGCTTTTTGCGGGGTGATAAGCTCAGCGACTACGCCGGAAGCCCAGGCCGCCAGACCTGCCGCAAGGCCATACAGAGTAAACACCATCGCCGATTCCGCGGGCGTAAAGCCCATGTCGGTAATGTGTTTAGACAAAAACGCCATCTCGAAACCATCGCCGCTCATAAAAATAGCGATGGCGACAAATCCCCACAGCAGATGTTTAGGTAAACCAAACCAGTAGTGTTTAGATTGCATCACACGCTTCCTCGTTCACGGGTACAGGGGTTTCCGGCGGCAGAGAGGCCGCAGGAAGGGCCGTCAGGGCAGCAGCTTACGAGCGGCTTTTTGTTGTTGGTAAAGCAGATGGAACACGGACAACCGCTGCTGCAGCACGCTTTGCAGGCTTTTACGCGGCGTGAAACGCTGTTGAACAGGAGGCTTGCGGCAAACAACTTCTTCTACGCCGCCATCGGCCAACCAGCCAAGGCGAGCAGCACCGAGCGCTCCGGAGGAACTCGCCGGATGGGTCACAATCGGCACATCCAGCACGTCGGCAATCAGCTGCGCCCAGATAGCGCTCCGCGCCCCTCCGCCGGTCAGGCTGCATTGGGTAATCTGGCTGCGGGACGTCTCCAGCACCGCCATGCCGTCCGCCAGGCCAAAGGTCACGCCCTCAATCACCGAATACCCCAGTAAGGCACGACTGGTTTCATGGTTGAGCGCGAAGAAACTCCCCATGGCGTGAGCATCGTTATGCGGCGTGCGCTCCCCTGACAGATAAGGCAGGAAAACAGGCGCATGTTTTTTCTGCTCGTCGCTCAACTCGGCCATTTCCTCCATAAGCTGGCTTTCGGTGACCGACAGCAGATTGCACACCCAGCGCAGGCAGCTGGCGGCGCTGAGCATCACGCTCATCTGGTGCCAGCGCTGAGGTAGAGCGTGGCAAAAAGCATGCACGCCGGATTCAGGACGGGTTTGCAGCTCGTCGTTTACCACGAAGATAACGCCAGACGTGCCGAGCGAAATAAACGCATCGCCGCTGTTCACCGCGCCAACGCCCACTGCCGAGGTAGCATTATCGCCACCGCCGCCGGCGATGTTGACGCCGGAGCTAAGCCCCCACTCGGTCGCCAGGGCGGAACGTAAAACGGCGCTGACTTCGCTGCCCTCTACCAGGCGCGGCATCTGGCTGCGGGTTAGTCCGGTCGCCGCCAGCAGTTTGTCTGACCAGTCACGTTTTGCCACGTCCAGCCACAGCGTTCCAGCGGCGTCGGACGGGTCAGAAACGAACGCGCCGCTCAGCCGCCAGCGCAGGTAGTCTTTCGGCAGCAGCACCTTATCCACGCGGGAAAAGATTTCCGGCTCGTGCTCCGCCACCCAGCGAAGCTTCGGGGCGGTAAAGCCGGGCATCACCAGGTTGCCGCTAATGGTCAGAAATTCAGGATGTTCTGCCGTGAGCCGAGCGCATTGTTCGGCGCTGCGCGTGTCGTTCCACAGAATGCAGGGGCGCAGCACGTTTTCCTGGTCGTCCAGCAGCACCGCACCGTGCATCTGCCCGGACAAGCCAATAGCGCGAATTCTCGCCCAGGCATCAGGCATTTGCTGACGCAGCGTAGAGACCACCTGCTGCGTCGCCTGCCACCAGGCCTCAGGATCCTGCTCCGCCCAGTGCGGATGCGGGCGCTGAACGGTTAAAGCCGCGTGAGCAGAGCCTAAAATTTCGCCCTGCCCGTCAATCAGCAAAGCCTTTAGTTCAGAGGTGCCAATATCAATGCCAAGATACATAGCGCCTCCTTAAGCTGCTGCCAAAGGCGATTGCGGAGACTTGATCCACGCCTCAAGGCGAGTGACCGTCCGCGCCATCAGCTCATGGAAAGCGGAGGAATGCGCGAGTTCAGCAAACAACGTTTCGTCGCTGACAAAGGCTTTAAGCGGCTCAGGTGCGCTGAATACAGCCCGAATCGCGTCGTCCTGCATGACGCCATCCTGGTACTCGTAAGGCAGCTGACCTTGCGCCCAGCGCTGCAGGAAGAGGAAGAACAGTGCGGGCAGAACCGCCGTTGCCGCAGGCTCCTCACCTCGCTGATAGCACTCAATCAGCGTCGGGGTAATAAAGCCTGGGATCTTGGACAGGCCGTCGGCCGCCACGCGCTGGTTGGTGTCTTTGATATAGGGATTGCTAAAGCGGGCCAGCACCACATCCCGATACTCAGCCAGTTCCAACGGGCTTGGCGACAGCGAAGGAATAACATCCTCCGTGACGTAGTCCCATGCCATCTGCCTAATCGGCTGCTGCACGGTGCTTTCATCGATGTAGTTCAGCCCGGTCAGCGTCCCCGCCCAGGCAATACAGCTGTGGCTGGCGTTCAGAATGCGGATTTTTGCCTCTTCATACGGCAGCACCGATTTCACCATTTCGACGCCAACGTTCTCAAGCGGCGGGCGGCCGTTGATAAAGTCGTCCTCGATAACCCACTGAATAAAAGACTCCCCCATCACCGGCACCTTATCGTCGAACCCCGTCGCCGCTTTCACCCGCGGAGCAATGTCTGCCGTAGGACGAGGGGTAATACGGTCAACCATGGTGTTAGGCGACACAGTGTGGGTGGTTACCCAGTCAAACAGCGCGTGGTCGCCCTTCGCCTTCAGGAACGACAGAAAGCCGTGGCGGAAGCGTTCGCCGTTGTGGCGCAGGTTATCGCAGTTCAGTAGCGTGACTGGCTCACCGCCGTTGCTCATACGCCGATGCAGAATGCGGCTGAGCGCGCCGTAAAGCGTGGTCATGCCCCCGGCAAGATCGGCTTTAACATCCGGCTGATTAACGTCCAGCTCGTGCTGCGGCGTGAGGTAGTAACCGGCTTCGGTGACGGTGAAGGCGATCACACGGGTCGACGCCCTGGCTCCCTCTTCAACCAGGGCAGTAATCTCTTTATCCCACGGCAGCACTTTGCGGATAGAGGCAATCTTTTCGTAGGCACGCTCGCCCTCCGGCGTAACGGTTTCCAGCACGTATTCGCCACCCTGCGCAGTCAGTTGACTCAGCAGCTCGCCGGCATCATCGCGGATATTGCCCAGCGAAATACTCCAGCCGTCATCGCCCTGCTCGCGCAGCTGATTGAGATACCACGCCTGATGGGCACGGTGGAAAGAGCCTGCGCCAATATGCATCCATACCGATTTCGTCGTCATGATTCACCTCAGAATTAAGCATTTGTCATTTTTATGGGCATTTGCCCGTTTGTTGTAGTCTAGTTGCGGCAGGTGCCGTCTTTCTGAGATCAAACTCACACAGACAACATTTGCCCACAAAAATGACTTTTGCCCAATTACCAACGAAACGCGTGCGGAGTAGAATGCGTTTCAAAGAGTCATAAGGTGTCGCCATGAGCAGAGAAGAGAAAAAACAAGAGCAAGCCGCACGCGTTGCCTGGATGTATTACGTGGCGGGTATGACGCAGCAGGATATTGCCCGCGAACTGGGCATTTCCCGTCAGGTCGCTCAGCGGCTGGTTTCTTCCGCACGCGAGCAGGGTATGGTAACGGTGAAAATCGCCCATCCGGTCGCCCGCTGCCTGAAGCTGGCGCAGCAAGTCCAGGCGCGTTTCGGCCTGGAAATCTGCCGCGTGGTGCCTTCGGAAGGATTGGATGACGAAGCTATCCAGCAGATGCTGGCGGTAGAAGGTGCCGAAGTGATGTCACAGTTTATCGCTGACGAGCAGCCGCAGGTTTTCGGCATCGGCTCCGGGAAAACGCTGCGCTCAATCATCGACGTGCTGCCGTGGATCGAACGCCCGCAGCACCACTGCGTCTCAATGATTGGGGCGATTGCGCGCGATGACTCAGGTACGCGCTATGACATGCCGCTAAAAATGGCGGAAAAAATGCAGGGCAAATATTATTTCATCCCCGCCCCTCTGTACGCCGACAGCGAAGAAGACCGCGACATGTGGTGCCGGCATAAAGTGTACCAGCGAGTAACCGACCGGGCGCTGGCGGCCAATGTCGCGTTTCTCGGCGTTGGCGAGGTGGACATCGGCTGCCCGCTGAACGCCGAGGGTTTTATTACCGACGAGCAGGTCAACATGCTGCACCGCCAGGGCGTTGCCGGTGAAATGCTGGGGCATTTCTTTGACCACGGTGGCCAGCGCGTTTACAGCGAGCTGGATGCTTTGCTGACCAGCGTGCCGCTGCAAAGCGATAACCCGCGTAAGATCATCGCTTTTTCCGGTGGAGCGCGAAAATTTGCCGCCATCAAAGCAGCATTGACCGGTCGCTGGATGTCAGGCCTGGTGACGGATGAGAGTACGGCGGTAAGGTTGTTGGCTGAGAAGTGAGGCGTTTTTCACCCTCACCCCGGCCCTCTCCCTGAGGGAGAGGGGGAAAACAGCTGACGTGGAATCATGTTTATTCCCTCTCCCCTTGGGAGAGGGTTAGGGTGAGGGGTTACTTCAGCGATCCAGAAAGGAACTGCTGCAGGCGGGCGCTTTTTGGGCTGCCAAACAGTTCGGCGGGCGGCCCTTCCTCTTCAATGCGGCCCTGATGCAGGAAGATAACGTGGCTGGAAACATGCCGGGCAAAGTCCATCTCATGGGTGACCACCACCATGGTTTTCCCCTCTTCCGCCAGCTTCTGCATAATGCGCAGGACTTCCCCCACCAGCTCCGGATCAAGCGCTGAAGTAGGCTCGTCAAACAGCAGCACTTCCGGCTCCATCGCCAGCGCGCGGGCAATGGAAACGCGCTGCTGCTGGCCACCGGACAGATGCACCGGGTATTTAACGTACTGACGCTCGTCGATGCCGACTTTGGCCAGGTATTTAATCGCCCGCTCTTTCGATTCCTGTTTACTCAAACCCAGCACCTGAATAGGCGCTTCCATCACGTTTTCCAGCACCGTCATGTGGCTCCACAGGTTAAAGTGCTGGAACACCATCGTCAGGCGAGTGCGCAGCAGCCGCAGCTGGTTTTTGTCGGCGACTTTGAGCTGGCCGTCTTTATCCCGCACCAGATTGATGTTCTGGTTGCTGACCACAATCGTGCCTTCGCTCGGTTTTTCAAGGAAGTTTATACAACGCAAAAAGGTACTTTTGCCTGAGCCAGATGAACCGATAATACTGATCACATCCCCGGCGTTAGCCTTCAGAGACACCCCTTTGAGCACTTCATGTTCGCCGTAGCGTTTGTGCAAATCCGTTACGTTTAGTTTAATTTCAGCCATCAGAAGTCACTCAGTGCGAAGCGGGTTTAACGTGCTGCAGCCAGCGTTTTTCCGCTTTGCGGAACAGGCTTATCAGCACATAAGAGATAATCAAATACAGCACGGCCGCGATGCCAAACGCGGTAAACGGCTGGTAGGTTGCGGAGTTGATATCACGGGCAATCTTGAGCAGATCCGGCACCGTGGCGGTAAACGCCAGCGCCGTAGAGTGCAGCATCAGGATCACTTCGTTGCTGTAGGCCGGCAGCGCAATACGCAGCGCGGAAGGCAGAATAATACAGCGGTACATTTTCACTTTTGAGAAGCCGTAAGCGCGCGCCGCTTCAATATCACCGTGCGGGACAGAGCGGATGGCACCGGCAAAAATCTCCGTGGTGTAGGCGCAGGTATTCAGCGTCAGCGCCAGCACGGTACAGTTCAGGCCGCTGCGGAAGAACGCGTTCAGCAGCTCCGTCCCTTTGACTATCTCCAGCGTGTACATCCCGGAATAGAACACCAACAACTGCACGTATAGCGGCGTACCGCGAAAAATGTAGGTAAAAAGCCAGATCGGGAACGAAATAAACTTGTTGCTGGACACGCGCCCGATGGCGAGGAACAGCGCCAGAATCCCGCCCATGACCACGGACGTAATCAGCAGCCACAGCGTAATGGCAACGCCCGTAAAGCGGTAACCGTCAGTCCACAGCAGCGACTGCCAGTAATCGTGAATAATATCGATCATAGCTCGGCCCTCTTCACGCCAACGGAATAGCGGCGTTCAAGCCAGAGCAGCACTCCGTTTGAAACCGTGGTAAAGACCAGGTAGATAATCCCGGCGACAATCGCGAAGTAGAACGGCTGCCAGGTGCTTTTCCCGGCGAGCTGCGTGGCTTTCACCACATCCTCCAGGCCAAGCAGAGAAACCAGCGCGGTGGCTTTGAGGATAACCTGCCAGTTGTTACCTATGCCCGGCAGCGCGTAGCGCATCATGGCCGGGAACAGAATACGGCGGAAAGTTTGTGACCCGGTAAAGCCAAAAGCGGTGGCCGCCTCAATATGGCCCTTCGGCACGGCAAGATAGGCCCCACGGAAGGTTTCGGTGAAATAAGCCCCGTAAATAAAACCCAGCGTGATGATCCCGGCAATCATTGGGTCGATATCAAACTGCGCCATTCCAAGCGCATCTGTAATGCTGTTGAGCAGCATCTGCAGCCCGTAGAAAATTAACAGCATCAGCACCAGGTCAGGCACGCCGCGAATCAGCGTGGTGTAGCCTTCAAACAGCAAAGCGAGCGGGCGATTTTTGGACAGTTTTGCGCCGGCACCGGCAAGCCCAATCAGCACGGAAAGGACAACCGAGGCGAGCGCCAGCTCAAGCGTAACCAGAGCCCCTTTGAAAATTACTTCGGAAAAGCCATACAACATGGTGCGTATCCTGTCGTCAGTGTTTGCTGCTTATTGGGCCCCGTCTGACGCGGGGCCTTTGTCACCGGTAAGGCTTATTCACCATACACATTAAAATCAAAGTACGGCTTCGCTAACTTGTCGTAAGTGCCGTCTTTACGCATCTCTGCGAACGCCTTGTTCAGCGCCTCACGCAGTTCGTTATCTTCTTTACGCAGTCCCATGCCGGTACCCACGCCAAACAGCTTGTCATCTTTGATGGACGGGCCACCGAACTGATAGTTTTTGCCCACCGGCTGCTTCAGGAAGCCTTCGCTGGCGGCGACTTCATCCTGGAACGCGGCGTCAATACGCCCGGCGGCCAGGTCAGCGTAGATCGAGTCCTGCCCCTGGTAGGAGACAATCTCAATGCCTTTTGGCGCCCAATGCTCATTGCCGTAGGTTTCCTGCGTGGTGCCCTGCAGCACGCCGACGCGCTTGCCTTTCAGCGACTCAAGGGTCGGCTGAATCGGGGAACCTTTGGCCACCACCAGACGAGAATCCGCCGCGTACAACTTGTCGGTAAACGCGATTTCCTGCTGACGTTTTTCGGTGATGGACAGGGAAGACATGATGGCGTCGATCTTCTTCGCTTTCAGCGAGGGGATCAGCGCGTCCAATGGGTTTTCAACGAAGGTACATTGGGTGTTAATGCGCTTGCAGAGTTCTTTCGCCAAATCGATATCAAAGCCGATCAGCTGGCCCTGAGCATTTTTGGATTCAAATGGCGCATAGGTTGGGTCCGTGCCAATCCGCAGATTTTTCGGAATAGCGGCGAATGCTGTGGTCACGCTGGAAAACGCCAGCACCAGAGAAAGAGACAAAACCAGCTTTTTCATAATTATCCTCAATAGACTGTCCGTTACTTAAGGCTCACGCCCACTACAAACAGGGAAAACCTACGCAACACGCTGCGAATACACAGCTTTCGCACCATAAAGGTGCAGCCGGAACGGGGCTGCACTCTGCATAGTTATCCTGCCCGGTTAAGAATATATTCAAAACCGGGCTACATACCAGGGATAAACTTATTCGCCGTAAACATTAAAGTCGAAGTACTTTTTCGCCAGTTTGTCGTAAGTGCCGTCTTTACGTATTTCAGCCAGCGCTTTGTCGAACGCGGCTTTCAGCTCGGTGTCATCTTTACGCAGGCCGATACCGGTTCCATCGCCGAAGTATTTCTTGTCCTTCACGGACGGGCCAGCAAAGGCATAGTCTTTCCCGGCCGGCTGTTTCAGGAAGCCTTCGCTCCCGGCAACTTCGTCCTGGAAGGCCGCATCAAGGCGCCCTGCCGCCAGGTCAGAGTAGATCAAATCCTGGTTGGCGTAGGCCACCACATCGACACCTTTCGGGCGCCATTCAGCGTTGCCGTAGGTCTCCTGAATAGAGCCCTGCAGCACCCCAACGTGCTTGCCTTTCAGCGATTCGAGCGTCGGTTGAATCGGGGAGCCTTTGGCCGCAATCAGGCGCGAATCCGCCGCGTAAAGTTTGTTGGAGAAAAGAATCTCCTGCTGGCGTTTTTCGGTGATCGACAGAGACGAGATAATGGCGTCAATTTTCTTCGCTTTCAGCGACGGGATCAGGGAGTCAAAGTCGCTGCCAACCCAAGTACATTTGGTCTGAATGCGCTTGCAAAGTTCGTTACCCAGATCGATATCAAACCCAACAAAATCGCCTTTCGCGTCTTTCGAAGAGAATGGCGCGTAGGTCGCATCGGTACCAATGCGGACGTTTTGCGGAATCGCTGCAAACACGCTGGCTGCGCTGGACAGACCGAGCAGTAAAGACAGTGCAAGAACCGACTTCTTCATACGATACCCTCAAGTTTGGCTTTCTTATTTGTGATGTCTTGTTGTGTGGTAATGCCTTTGCATACGGAGAGTTGCAGTTCTCATGCCACTTTTCCCTGCGTGGGGAAAAGCCGCTGGTTATGTTAATAAAACGTTGCAACTTCGCGCTAGTTTGAAAGATAGCAGGTCTGGGAAGCGGGCATAGAGGGGAAAGCGGTTTTCGTGGATTAAATCTTCTAAAAGCGATCGGCGTTACAGAATTGCCCCATTATGAGGCAATCATTTTGTGATGCACTGCATTAGTGCATCACTTGTGCTCACCCCAGCGCACAAAGAGGTCTTCAGGCAGGGCCAGGTCAAACTGATCCAATACCCGGTTTACCGTCTGGTCAATAATGTCCTGCAGGGTTTGTGGGCGATGATAGAACGCGGGGACCGGCGGCATGATCACCGCGCCCAGCTCGGAGGCCTGGGTCATCAGGCGCAGGTGGCCGAGGTGCAGCGGCGTTTCACGAATACACAGCACCAGCGGGCGACGCTCTTTCAGCACCACATCCGCCGCGCGGGTCAGCAGCCCGTCCGTATAGCTGTGCACGATGCCGGAGAGCGTTTTGATTGAACACGGCAGCACTGCCATGCCCATGGTCTTAAACGAGCCGGAAGAGATGCTGGCGGCGATATCCCGTGAGTCGTGCACAACATCCGCCAGGGCCTGCACATCACGCAGCGAGTAATCGGTTTCCAGCGCCAGCGTCTGGCGCGCCGCATTGCTCATCACCAGGTGGCTTTCCACCTCCGGCAGCTGCTGGAGGATCTGCAGTAAACGCACCCCGTAAATGGCGCCGCTTGCGCCGGAAATACCGACAATCAGTCGTTTCATTCATCACCTTTTCTCACCCTTTCAGGATGACCATTTCGACTCAACTCGCAACCCGGCCGCCTGCCAGCCAGGAAAACCATCATCCACGCGCTGCACCATAAAGTCTTTCTGGCGCAGAAACGCCACTGCCTGTCTGGAGAGTACGCAGAAACGCCCGCCGCAGTAGGCCAGAATATCCCTGTCGCGAGGTAAATCAGACAGGTGCTGCTCCAGCTTCTCCAGCGGAATATTCAGCGCGCCGGGGATATGGCCGGCGGAATAATCTTCCGCGGAGCGAACATCCAGCAACAACGCGCCCTGCTCCAGCCTGGCCAGCAGTGCTTCAATGGAAACCCCCTCCAGCCGCTGCGGGTTGTAGAGACTCTCCGTCGCAACGCGCTGCATTTCGCTGTGCTGCCAGGTATTAAAATTGTGCAGGGCAGAGAGCACGTTTGCCACCGGCCCTTCGCCTTCGCGGTAAAAAACCTGCTTCCCGACGCGCCGCGACTGGACGAACCCGGCCCGCCTGAGCTGCTGTAAATGCTGGGAGGTATTGGTCACGGAAAGGCCGGTTGTCTCTGCCAGTTGCTCAACTGAACTTTCGTGCTGAAAAACGGCCTCCAGCAAGGCAAGACGATGGGGATGCGCCATCGCGCGAGCAAGACCTGCCAGTATTTCTAGTTGGCCCTGCGGGCTCCCCATCACTTTTTTCATCCACGCTGCCCGTTATCCGCCAAACGCCGCCGATGTTAGCATTGCCGCCCCTAAAGTGACAGATATCACCTGGCCTGCCGACTCAGGCGTATTGCTAAAAGCGTCGCACCGGCCGGCGCCAAAGCGAAGACCCCAAACAACGCCATACTGGCCGTGCTGGCCCCTTCAACCCCTCCGGGGGAGGTGATGCCGGCCCCGTGAGTAATAACCCCGGCCAGGGCGGCGGCGAGCGCCGTCGCGTAAAGCTGCACGGTGGTAATAG
Organism: Enterobacter sp. Cy-643; assembly: GCF_011752815.1. Classification (GTDB taxonomy): domain Bacteria; phylum Pseudomonadota; class Gammaproteobacteria; order Enterobacterales; family Enterobacteriaceae; genus Cedecea. Next base: position 392,467 of record NZ_VWWV01000001.1, on the reverse strand, counting down.
AGGCGGACGCCAGCGTTTCTTCCCCGGGCGGTGCCGCCTGAAATACTTTCGTTAAAAGATGAGGCCAGGCAAGACCAATCCCGAACCCAACGCCCGCCAGCGCCGTACCGCAGACAACCACGCCCGCCGGGCCGTTAAACGGTGTCGGCATAATAATGGACAGCGTGACCAGCGACACAAGCACCACCAGCGGCCCGACGCAAATTATCCGCTGCGACATTTTTGAACTGACTGAAGCGCTACAAAGCGCCGCCAGCGTCCAGCCTCCGGCCATCATTGCCGTCAAATAACCGGCGGACAGCGGGCTGAATAGATGGATGAGCTGCAGAAAGTATGGCACGTAAATTTCCGTCGTCAGGCCAATGACCAGCAGCGCCATCATCGCATAAAGCAGGCCAATACCGCGCGTCGGGGAATAAGCGCCGCGAGGCAGCAATTTTGCCGCACCCGGCCTGCTGTCCAGGCGAGCGATGAGCCACCCCAGCCCCAGACCAATGGCTATTCCAGAGATGTTCAGGGGCAAAGAGTCGCCCAGCCCGGCGATGGAAATGACCAGCACGGACAGCACCAACAGCGAGATGGTGAGGACGGGCAACCGCGCCTCACCGGCTTCAGGTTTCGACATGCTTCTAAATTGCACCATCACAATCAGGGCAAGCACGGCGGCTATCGGCAGCAGCGCCCAGAACGCCAGGCGCCATTCGCCGATCTCCGCGAAAACACCGCCGATCGCCGGGCCGCATAGGGTTGCGATGCCCCACATGCCGGAAACCAGCGCCATAGCCCGGGACCAAAGCGGAGCCTCAAAGGCGACGCGGATCAGCGCATAGCTCAGCGCAAACAACACGCCGCCTCCGAGCCCCTGCACCACCCTCCCCAGGAGCATGACCGGCATGGAGGGTGCCAGCGCGCAGATTACCGCCCCACAGGAAAACAGCAGCAGGGCCGACAGGTAGGCCATCGCCGCGCCCTGCCGCGCAATCAGCTTCGCAGAGATGGCGGAGCCTACAATCGACGCGGCGACAAAGAGCGTGGTGTTCCACGCATACCAGGCCAGGCCGCCAATCTCCTGAATGACGGTCGGCAAAATTGTGGTGACGATATAAATATTAATGGCATGCAGCGCCACGCCGCCGGCGAGGGCCAGGGAGCGCAGCCCGTTATGGCCGCTAAGCAACGTGGCCCAGGAGGCATTTTGACTCGTAATGTCTGACATTCACTCTTCCATCTATCATTCCATAAAGTAATGGAATGATAGAATGAAAAACCAACCGCAATTTGTCTCTCTGTGCATCGGGCATAAAAAAGCCCACGGGGTAAACCGTGGGCCTGTAAACGAGGGCGGCTTAGCTTAGCCTTCGTTGTGCATCTCTAAGTTTTCCACTTCGTTCTGACGCGCCAGCGCTTTGGAGTCGTCGTTACGCAAGGATTCGAGATACTGCAGATATTTGTGGTCAACGTCCTTCGTCACGTAAATGCCGTTAAAGACGGAGCATTCGAACTGGGTGATGTCCGGGTTTTCCACGCGAACTGCTTCGATGAGATCGTCCAGATCCTGGAAAATCAGGCCGTCGGCGCCGATGATCTGGCGAATCTCATCCACTTCGCGACCGTGAGCAATCAGCTCATTGGCGCTCGGCATATCAATGCCGTACACGTTAGGGAAGCGAATTTCCGGTGCCGCAGATGCCAGATAAACCTTTTTGGCACCGGCTTCACGCGCCATCTCGATAATCTGTTCAGAGGTGGTGCCGCGCACGATGGAATCATCCACCAGCAGCACGTTCTTGTCGCGGAATTCAGCACGGTTGGCATTCAGCTTACGGCGCACGGATTTACGGCGCAGCTGCTGGCCCGGCATGATAAACGTACGGCCTACGTAGCGGTTTTTCACAAACCCCTGGCGGTACGGCTTCTCAAGAATGCGGGCAATTTCCAGCGCGATGTCGCAGGAGGTTTCTGGAATCGGAATGACCACGTCGATATCCAGGTCTTCCCATTCACGGGCAATTTTCTCGCCGAGTTTTTTACCCATCTCAACGCGCGCGCTGTAGACGGAGATCTTGTCGATGAACGAGTCCGGGCGAGCAAAGTACACGTACTCAAACAGGCAAGGATTGCTGACCGGGTTGTCAGCGCACTGGCGGGTGAACAGCTGGCCTTTCTCGGTAATGTAGACCGCTTCGCCCGGGGCAATATCACGCAGGAATTCAAAGCCCAAGGTATCCAGCGCCACGCTCTCGGAGGCCACCATGTACTCGGTGCGGCCATCGCCAAGATCGCGTTTGCCGATCACCAGCGGGCGGATCCCATTCGGGTCGCGGAAGGCAACCATACCGTGGCCGATAATCATCGCCACGCAGGCGTATGCGCCGCGAATCTGGCGGTTAGTGGCGGCGATGGCGGCAAAAATGTTGTCTGCTTCCAGCGGATAGTGGCGGAAGTTATCCAGCTCGCTGGCAAAGATGTTGAGCAGGATTTCAGAATCAGAGGTGGTGTTAATGTGGCGGCGTTTTTCTTCAAACAGCTTTTTACGCAGCTCGTGGGCATTGGTCAGATTACCGTTATGCGCCAGCGTAATCCCGTAAGGTGAGTTGACGTAGAACGGCTGAGCTTCAGAAGCGCTGGAACTGCCGGCGGTGGGATAACGCACGTGGCCAATACCCATATTCCCCTGCAGACGCTGCATGTGACGGGCTTCAAACACATCGCTCACCAGGCCATTCGCTTTACGCAGACGGAAGCAATTTAACGCGTCGATGGTGACGATGCCTGCGGCATCCTGGCCACGGTGCTGAAGCACCGTTAACGCATCATAAATCGACTGGTTTACCGGCATAAAACCGGCGATACCGACAATACCGCACATGTTGTCTTTTCCTCATTAAGCCACACCCCCCGCTACGATTAGCGGGGCAAGAAACTTGACGAGCTTTGCAGATAGTCAAAGAACCATCTGATGATGAAACTGAATTGCGGGATAAGCTGTGACTTTTGCCAGTCATCGCTTTTTGAAAAACCGGTAAAGGTGTCCAGGAAGAACAGAATGGCGGAGACGATCAGAACGCCACGCAAGGCGCCAAAGCAGATCCCCAACACCCTGTCTGTACCCGACAGGCCGGTTTTTTGCACCAGCGCGCTAATCACATAATTGACTATCGCACCGACAATCAGCGTCGCGATAAACAGCACCGCGATAGCTATCCCATTACGTACCAGTTCGTCTTCAAAGCCAGTGAACCAGACTGACAGATAAGTGTAGTAATGACTGGCGACAAAGAAAGCACATCCCCAGGTCACAAGCGATAACGCTTCCTTCACAAACCCACGTATTACGCTTACCAGACAAGAAAAACCGATAACCGCAATGATGGCGTAATCTATCCAGACCATGAAAAAATCTCGTGATAAATTGCCCTGACGTCCAGTTCGGGGCGAATTCTAACAGAAAAAGAAAACGTTTGCGTAGGGATTTCCTTCCCCCGCGTAAATAAATAATGGCGTTGAAAAAAGCATCAACGCCATTAAAAAAGTGCCTGTTTTGCCTTCACTCCGTTGGGGGAAAGCGACGATATACCGTCGTTTTTCCCCTCACCCTAACCATCTCCCCAAAGGGGCGAGGTAACCGATAGGTGTAATAACTTTTCCCTCTCCCCAGAGGGCGAGGATACCGAACGGTGCAACAGCTTCCCCCTCTCCCTTCCAGGGAGAGGGCCGGGGTGAGGGTAACAGACGACTACCTCGGCGAGTAGTTCATCACCACGCCGTTCAGGCCAGAAAGCGAATTCAGTTCGCCCAGCGAAGACTTCAGCTTATCTTTCGACGCATCCGGCCCGACAAGAATACGGGTGATTTTCCCCTGCACAGGCGTGGTTGGTGAGGTGTAAACCTTGAACCCGGCTCCGCGCAGTTTACCAACAATTTCATTCACTTTGTCGGCATTTTTCAACGCGCCAAGCTGCACCACATACGCTTGCCCGGTCGGCGCTTTGTCGGCCGTTTTTTCCGCCTTCGATGGCTGTTCGGAGGCCATGGCAAGCTGCTGCCCGGTATTGTCATCTGCTGCAGATTTAGGCTGCGGTTTTTCCACCGGCTTCGGTTTTGGTTTTTCCTGCACGGGCTGCGGCTTAGGCTGCTCGCGCGCGACAGGCACTTCGTCAACGCCCGCGGAGCCTTCATTCGGGATAGCCCCGCTGTTCAGCCCGGGCGGTACGGAAGCCCCCGCCCTTACCTCTTCCGCCGCGCCTTCCGGCGGCTGGGCTGGTAAAGCCTGAGTAGCCGCCGGCAGCATATCGGGCTCGTCGCTGTCTCCAGGTTTTGGCACCAAAGGAATGGCCGCGAACTCATCCTGATAATGTTTTTTCTGCCCGTCCAGCAGACCCGGCAGCACAATCACGCCCAGTGCGACCAGAATAATGGTTCCGACTAATCGGTTTTGAAACTTACTCGCCACCTGCTCTCCCCGCGTCCAGTACTTCCATTACATGGGCCACCGTGTGGAACGAACCACACACCAGCACGGTATCTTCGGCCGTTGCTTCCGCCATGGCGGCATGCCATGCGTCCGCGACGGTTGCAAATGCTTTGCCGTGACCAAGATGGGCCATAAGCTGCTCTGCGCTTGCGCCTCGTGGCCCTTCCAGCGGAGCACAATACCAGCTATCGACCTGAGGCGACAAACAGGCAAGCGTTCCGGCAATGTCTTTATCGTGTAGCATGCCAATCACCGCCAGCACGCGTCCCTGTTTTGGTAACGCCGCCAGTCGACCCGCAAGATAAGCCGCCGCATGCGGATTATGGGCAACGTCAAGAATCACGCGCGGTGCCTGAGACACAATCTGGAAACGCCCCGGCAGCGTGGCATGTTCGATGCCATAGCGTATCGCGTTTTCACTCACGTTCAGTTTGCTGGCACGTAAAGCGGCCAGCGCCGTGGCGGCATTGGGCTGTGGAACCAGCGGTAGCGGCAGATCTTTAAGCTCGCCGTTAGCGTCCCGGAACGTCCAGCCTGTGCCGTTAACTTCATAATCCCAGTCAACGCCGCGGCGCAGTAATTGCGCGCCCTTCTCCTGCGCCACATCGGCAATCGTCTGCGGCATATCTGGCTCGCCCACCACCGCGGGGTTGTCCCTGCGGAAGACGCCGGCTTTTTCACGGCCAATGCTCTCACGATCCGGGCCAAGCCAGTCGGTGTGATCGAGTGCAATGCTGGTGACCACGGCCACATCAGAATCCACAATATTGGTGGCATCAAGACGCCCGCCCAGACCCACTTCAAGAATCACCACGTCAACCGCCTGCTGCTTAAACAATAGCAAGGCCGAGAGCGTTCCGTATTCAAAATAGGTTAAGGAAATATCTCCGCGAGCGGCCTCTATTTCGGCAAACGAGGCGGTATGCAGGGCTTCAGGTAACTCTTCACCCTGAATGCGCACGCGCTCGGTGTAACGCACCAGATGCGGAGAGCTATAAACCCCTACGCGATAGCCGTCGGCCATCAGCGCGGTTTCAAGCGTACGGCAGGTGGTGCCTTTCCCGTTCGTGCCGGCCACGGTAAAGACCGTTGGCGCAGGTTTCAGCACATCGAGCTTGCGCGCAACGTTGCTGATGCGCTCAAGGCCCATATCGATAGTGGTGGAATGAAGGTTTTCAAGATAGCAAAGCCACGTGGCCAGGGGCGACGTGGCTTGAGGAATAAGGTCTTTGTCCATGATGCCCACTTAACATGCACATAAAGAAAAGGGCAGAACCTGCTGGCCTGCCCTTAGTTGCGAATCAGGCCTCTTGACCCTGTTCCGGTGCTGGCGGAACCACGATGGGCTCACGCGGGGCTTCCGGGTTTGGCGCTGGCAGATTCATGAACTTCGCCAGGATGCTCGCCAGTTTAAGGCGCATTTCCGGACGACGAACGATCATGTCGATCGCGCCTTTTTCGATCAGGAACTCACTGCGCTGGAAGCCCGGCGGCAGTTTTTCACGAACGGTCTGCTCGATAACGCGTGGACCGGCAAAGCCAATCAGCGCTTTCGGCTCGGCAATGTTCAGGTCACCCAGCATCGCGAAGCTTGCGGAAACGCCGCCCATGGTTGGGTCAGTCAGCACAGAGATGTACGGCAGACCGCGTTCCTGCATTTTTGCCAGCGCAGCGCTGGTTTTCGCCATCTGCATCAGCGACATCAGCGCTTCCTGCATGCGCGCCCCGCCGGAAGCGGAGAAGCAGACCATCGGGCAGTTGTCTTCCAGCGCCTGCTCAACGGCGCGAACAAAACGCGCGCCGACCACAGAGCCCATAGAACCCCCCATAAAGGAGAACTCAAAGGCAGCGGCCACAACAGGCATACCGTGCAGCGTGCCTTTCATAACAACTAACGCGTCTTTCTCGCCGGTCTCTTTCTGTGCGCTAACCAGACGATCTTTGTACTTCTTGGAGTCACGGAACTTCAGCAAATCTTTTGGCTCAAGCTCGCTCCCCAATTCCACCATTGTGCCTTCATCTAACAGGCTATGCAGGCGATCGCGGGCCGACATACGCATGTGGTGATCGCACTTAGGGCAGACACCAAGATTGCGTTCCAGCTCGGCGCGGTACAGGACCTGGCCGCAGCTGTCGCACTTGGTCCACACCCCTTCAGGGATGCTCGCCTTGCGGGTGGGAGTAATATTGCTCTTATTGAGAATTCGTTCAATCCAGCTCATTGATGACCTTTCTGCTTGAACCTGGTCGATACCAGCTTTTCTGCGGCAGTTTTCCCTGCCCCAGACCATAAATGGTGCTCATTAAAACACAACGGCCCGCTACTTTGGATAAAAAAGTGGTCGAACCGCTGCCACGTATTATTTTGACTGCCGCGACGCCGCGCGTTTGTGGCGGATAACTTCCACCACGCCAGGCAAAATCGACACCACGATAATTGCCACAATCAGCAGCTTCAGGTTTTCCTGTACCACCGGCAGGTTACCGAACAGGTAGCCCGCGTAGGTAAACAGCAAGACCCATAGCAGTGCGCCGACAACGTTATAGATCGCAAAATGGCGATAGGACATGTGCCCCATCCCGGCGACAAACGGTGCGAAGGTTCGCACAATCGGCACGAAGCGCGCGAGGATAATCGTTTTTCCGCCGTGACGCTCGTAAAAAGCGTGAGTTTTATCGAGATAACTGCGGCGGAAGATTTTTGAATTCGGATTACTGAACAACTTCTCGCCAAACAGCCGCCCGATAGTGTAGTTCACCGCATCGCCGATGATGGCGGCAATCACCATCAAAATGACCATGTAATGCACGTTCAGGTCGTTGGTTTCCAGCGACGCCAGCGCGCCCGCCACAAACAGCAGTGAATCACCCGGTAAAAACGGCGTGACCACCAGCCCGGTTTCGCAGAACAAAATCAGGAACAGAATAGCGTAAACCCAGACGCCGTATTGTGCCACCAGCTCGGCCAGATGCACGTCGATATGCAAAATGAAGTCGATGATAAAACGGATGAAATCCATCAAAGTATCCTTTCTTAAGCAGCAATCAATCGGCTAAAAAAAGCGGCCCCATCGGCAGACGTGGCAGCGCAAAGTGGTCGGGATAATCCACCGACACCAGGTACAGCCCTTCCGCCTTCGCGGTGGCAGCAGCCTTAGTGCGGTCCTTCATTGCCAGCAGATCGGCCATCCAGGTTTCTGCCTGGTTGCCGCAGCCGACTTCCATCAGGCTACCGACGATGTTGCGCACCATGTGGTGCACAAAAGCGTTGGCCTTAATGTCCACCACGATGTAAGCGCCGTAGCGGTTTACCGTGATGTGCATCATGTTGCGCCATGGGGTGCGGGACTGGCACTGCACCGCACGGAACGAGGTAAAGTCATTTTCCCCCAGCAGGCTCTGCGCGGCACGGTGCATTTTATCCGCATCCAGAGGCAGGTGAAAATGGGTGACGCCCTGCTGCAAAATGGCTGGACGCAGGCGATGATTATAAATCACGTAGCGATAGCGGCGGGCCGTGGCGCTAAACCGGGCATGGAACTCAGACGGCACGTCTTTTACCCAGCGTACGGCGATGTCACCAGGCAAATTCGTATTGACGCCCATCGTCCAGGCCGCATCTTTGCGCACCGCGGTGGTTTCAAAATGCACTACCTGGCCCGTGGCGTGAACGCCGGCATCGGTGCGCCCTGCGCAAAATACGTTAATCGGCTCATTGGCCACCTGAGATAACGCTTTTTCCAGCTTTTCCTGCACGCTGCGCACTTCGTTCTGCCGCTGCCAGCCGTAATATTTACTGCCGTCGTACTCAATGCCGAGCGCGATTTTATGAAGCGGAATTTCGCTTAGCACTTCGGACATCAGTACATATACTCCTGCACCAGTTTCTCAGCGGTTTTTATCGCCATCAGCGCGCCGCCAAAGCGAACGTTATCGGCGACTGACCAGAACTGGATTTGCTCCGGCATGCCGTAATCGTTGTGTACGCAGCCAATAGAAAGATGGCCGCTGCCGGACGCATCCGCCACCTGAGTCGGGAATTCTCCCTCTTCAGACAACTCAATATCTTCTGCCTGAGCAAACGCATCGCGGGCTTCTTCTGCCGCCAGCGGGCGCAGCGCTTCAAAATTGACGATTTGGGCATGGCCGTAGAACACCGGCGACTGCACAAGGCTGGCGGAGATCATTAAGCCATCGTCCTGCAGCACTTTACGCACTTCATTCACCAGACGGCGCTCTTCCCGCACGCTGCCTTCGGCATCCGGCACCAGCGGCAGCATGTTGAACGCCAGCTGGCGGCCAAACAGGTCTTCTTCATCAATAGGGATGCCGTTCAGCAGACGGGCGCTTTGCCCGGCCAGCGCGTCTACGGCCACTTTGCCGCGCGCAGAAGCAGACAGCAGGCTGGTTACCTGAATACGTGACAGGCCGCCCTGTTCAATCAGCGGTTTCAGCGCGCTAAGCAGTTGGCTGGTCAGGCTGTCCGCCACGGCCACCAGGTTACGGTTGCGGTAATCACCCAGTACGAACGGGTTCACGTCCGGCACAACCAGCGGCACATCCGGCTCGAGCGAGAAAAGACCGCTAGAGTCAATCACCAGGCAGCCCGCGTTAGTCGCTTCTTCGACATAGCGAGCGGAGGCTTCAACGCCCGCGACGAAGAACGCCAGCTGAGCCTGAGTCCAGTCAAACTCTGCCGCGTCCTGCACCTGGAGGGTTTTACCTTCATAACGCAGATTTTCACCGGCGCTCTCACCGCGCGCCAGGGCGTACAATTCACCAACCGGGAACTGACGTTCAGCAAGCAGTTCAAGCAAAGCTGAGCCTACGGCACCGGTGGCGCCTAAAACGGCAATATTCCAGCCTTCGGACATGTTGGTTTACTCCAGAAAATAGAACAGATGCTCCCCAGGACGTCGCCCCAGGGAGCCAGAAGATATTGCTTAGCGAAGCGGGTGATGTGCCGCGCTAAAGCCAAGTTTTTGCAGCATGCTTGCCGTTTCAGCATCATCACACTGCACGTACAGCGATGACCACTCGCGGCGCTCCAGGTAGTTCTTACGCAGCTTGTCGAATTCACCAGGCTGACCGGCAACCTTCCGCAGCGGCGCGTCGTCGCGGCGCACATCATACACCAGATGCACCAGTCTTTTGAGCGTGGGCTGATCGAGCGGGCCTGCCAGCGTGATGCGGCCAAACTCCGGCGCAGGCAGCAATGAATCCAGCGCCACTTTCTGAGACTGGCCGATAAAATCGCTAAAGGCTTCAAAGACCTGAGTAGTACCGCGAGCCTTACCTTCAAGCGTATAGCCCGCAATGTGCGCCGTGCCAATATCGACCTTGTCGAGCAACTCTACGCTGAGATCCGGCTCCGGCTCCCAGACGTCCAGCACAACGCTGAGATTCTGCCCTGCTTTTAAGCATTTCAGCAATGCGTTGTTGTCCACTACCGGGCCACGACAGGCATTAATCAGAATAGCGCCAGGCTTCAGGCGGCTAATCAGCGCCTCGTCCGCCAGATGCAACGTTTTATACTCGCCGGATTTAAACAGTGGCGTATGGAAGGTGATGACGTCGGCTTCCTGTACCAGCGTTTCCAGCGAAACGAAATCGCCTTCGTCACCGCGATCGGCTCGCGGCGGATCGCACAGTAAGGTGCGCACGCCCCAGGCTTCCAGACGCGCCTGAAGACGGGCACCAACGTTACCCACGCCGACGATACCGACGGTTCGGTCTTTCAGCTGAAAACCATCGCGCTCGGCCAGCATCAATAAGGAGGAGAACACATACTCAACCACGGCAATCGCGTTGCATCCAGGAGCGGCAGAGAAAGCCACCCCGGCGCTTTGCAAATACGCTTCATCAACGTGATCGGTTCCGGCCGTGGCCGTCCCGACAAATTTAATCCCTTTACCATCCAGCAGTTCGGCATTCACTTTGGTGACCGAACGAACCATCAACGCGTCAGCATCCGTTAACGCCTCCACCGGAATCGGACGCCCCGGCACGGCAGTCACCTCGCCCAGGCGACTGAAAAGTTCGCGGGCATAGGGCATATTTTCATCAACGAGGATTTTCACCTGAGTACCTGTCTGTTAATCGTCGAGATAAGGCCGGATAGTGTGCCATAATCTGACGTCCGGGCATAACGAACTATGCTCGTCATACTTCAAGCTGCAGGCGCGTTGGCTGCACCCGTTCACCCCAGTCACATAGTTAGCTATGCTCCTGAGGACTCACGGTCTTGCCCTCTGCCTGCAACTCGAATTATCTAGAGCATATTTGTTATATGTTTTGCCGTGTTTAAGGCGAGCCTAAGGATTTTACTATAATGCAACCCATTCAGGGCGCCACGCCGCGTCCTCCGGGGGAACCTCCCTCCGCACCTTCTGCCGCCGGCGAACAGCCGCTTTCCAGCCAGCAACGTACCGTGCTGGAGCGCCTGATCACCCGGATCATTGCGCTTAGTCAACAGCAGAGCGCTGAAGTGTGGGCGGGCCTTAAGCACGATCTGGGACTCAAAAGCGAGACGCCGCTGCTGTCCCGGCATTTCCCCGCCGCTGAGCAAAACCTGAATCAGCGTCTGACCAGCGCGCAAACCACGCTGGCAACGCGTCAGATCATTCAGCAACTGAGCGATTTGCTGCCCCAGGGCAATAACCGCCAGGCGGTGAGCGACTTTATCCGCCAGCAGTTTGGCCAGACGGCGCTGAGCCAGCTCACGCCGGACCAGCTCAAAACCGTGCTGACGCTGCTGCAAAACAACCAGCTCGCCATTCCTCAGCCGCAGCAGCGCCCGGCCACCGACCGCCCGCTGCTCCCCGCCGAGCACAACAGCCTGAATCAGCTTGTCACCAAACTCGCCGCGGCAACGGGCGAGTCCGGCAAACAAATCTGGCAGTCAATGCTGGAGCTGTCCGGCGTGAAAACCGGTGAACTCATTCCGGCTAAGCACTTTGCTTTGCTGACAACCTGGCTCCAGGCAAGGCAAACGCTGAGCCAGCAGTCTGCGCCTACTTTGCACAGCGTGCAGGCGGCCCTAAAGCAGCCGCTTGAGCCGCAGGAGTGGAAAGAGATGGTGGATTACAGCCAGCAGCGCTTCCAGGCCACGCCGCAAACGGTACTGACGACCGCGCAGGTACAGGACATTCTCAATCAGGTGTTTTTAAAACGTGCCGAGCGCCATCCAGCTACGATTGAAGTGCGTGATATTAAGCCGATCTACAACCCGATGTTTAGCGCAATTATCGAGCCGATAAAGGCGCTGAGCGCGAGGCCTGGTCTGGCGTTGATCGCGCTGGTCGTGGTGATGATTTTGCTCTGGCTGGTGATCTAGTACCTCACCCCAACCCTCTCCCAAAAGGAGAGGGAAAAAACGGGCAACAAGCAAACCTACTTCCTGAACGCCACCAGCGTCACGGCAATCCCCAGCACCGCAGAAACGGCCCCGGCCATAAACACCGACGAATAGCCCATAGACGTTGCCAGAATTCCGGTCAGCGGCCCGGTGACACCGTATGAAATATCCTGGAAAGCAGCATAGCCGCCCAGCGCCGTGCCGCGCACCTGAGGCGGAACACGCTTAACCACTTCCACGCCAAGCGCGGGGAATATAAGCGAACAACCGCAGCCGGTGAGCGCCGCACCCAGCAGCGCGGTCCAGGCTCCAGGCGCGTGCCAAAGCAGCAGCAAACCCACGGTTTCAACCGCAAGGGAAAACAGCGCCACGCGCACGCCGCCGTAGCGATCGGGCATCCAGCCAAACAGCACGCGCACCAGTACAAAAGCGCCGCCAAAAGCCGTCAACGTGAAGCCTGCATGGGCCCAGCCGTTTGCGGCAAAATAGAGCGAAACAAAGGTGCCGATCACGGCAAAACCGACGCCCTGCAGCGCCAGCCCCAGCCCCGGCTGCCAGATAAGCCCGATGACGGTAAGCAGCGAAGGCCGCTCGCCTTTATGGGCCGGAACTGGCTTCACGGTGCCGTTAAACAGCAGCCCAATCAGCGGCAAAGCGATGGTTGTCACACCCAGCGCCACAAACCCCCACTGGCTGTTAAGCATCAGCCCCAGCGGTGCACCGGCAGCCAGCGCGCCATAAATCGCCATCCCGTTCCAGGACATCACTTTGCCCGAGCGACCCGGACCAACCAGCCCCAGTCCCCAGGTCAGGTTACCGGTCAGCAGCTGGCTTTCGCCAAAACCAAGGATCAGCCGCCCGACAATCAGCAAGGCAAACTTCACCGCTGGCTCTACCGGCAATAGCGCGGCGAGCAGGTAGGCAGCGCCCGCCAGTCCGCAGGCAAACATCCCTTGCAGGACGGAGCGTTTAGCCCCCATCTGGTCGGCGAGTCGCCCCGCGTAACCCCGGGTCAATACGGTGGCGAGAAACTGAATGCCCACCGCCACGCCAACCATCATGTTGCCGTAACCCAGCTGCTGATGAACAAAAAGCGGGATAACGGGCAGCGGCAGGCCAACCGTCATATAGGTAAGAAAGACCGCAAAGGTAATTCTGAAAAGCGATGTATTTGCCGATTTCGACGTTTTAAGAGTGGAATCAGGTACTGCAGGCATACTGCTTACTCCATAAATTCAGAGCAAGGCGCAAGTTACCCCGCGCCCTTGCCTCTGAGCGTTCAGATGACAGGGTGCGTTGGTTAACGTTAAACGCTTACGCATTATCAATAATGATAATGGAGGGGAAGGCATAGTGCCTTTCGCTTGACCGGCTGTCAATGCTAAGCGATGGGCAAAAAAATGGGGCCCCCGCAGGAGCCCCATTCTGAATCATTCTGTCGCTTAAGCTTTGAGCTTACGCATCACCAGCGTGGCGTTAGTGCCGCCGAAGCCGAAGCTGTTGGACATCACGGTGGTCAGCGCTGCATCCGTCGCTTTAGTGACGATGTTCAGGCCGGCAGCCTGTTCGTCGAGCTCTTCCACGTTAATGCTTGGCGCGATAAAACCGTGTTCCAGCATCAGCAGAGAGTAGATGGCTTCCTGTACGCCCGCGGCGCCCAGAGAGTGGCCGGTCATGGCTTTAGTCGCGGAAATAGCCGGGCTGTTGTCAGCGAATACTTCACGAATCGCACCCAGCTCTTTCACGTCGCCTACCGGAGTAGAAGTACCGTGGGAGTTCAGGTAGTCGATTGGGGTATCAACGCCGTGCATCGCCATCTTCATGCACCGCACCGCACCTTCACCGGATGGGGCAACCATGTCTGCGCCGTCAGACGTTGCGCCGTAGCCAACGATTTCAGCGTAGATGTGTGCGCCACGAGCCAGCGCGTGCTCCAGTTCTTCAACCACGACCATACCGCCGCCGCCCGCGATGACGAAGCCGTCACGGTGCGCGTCATAGGTACGGGAAGCTTTTTCTGGCGTTTCGTTGTACTTGGTGGACAGCGCGCCCATTGCATCGAACTCACACGCCATTTCCCAGCCCAGCTCTTCGCCGCCGCCGGCAAAGACGATGTCTTGTTTACCGAGCTGAATCTGCTCTACCGCGTTACCGATACAGTGGGCGGAAGTTGCACAGGCGGAGCTGATGGAGTAGTTCACCCCATGAATTTTGAACGGCGTTGCCAGGCAAGCGGAAACCGCAGAGCCCATGGCTTTGGTCACTACGTAAGGACCCACGGCTTTCAGGCCGCGCGGGCTACGCATGGCGTCAGCACCAAAGACCTGCGCTTTAGAAGAGCCGCCGGAACCGGCAATCAGACCAACGCGTGGGTTGTTCTGGTAAACCTCTTCGCTCAGGCCTGCATCGGCAATCGCTTCACGCATGGAGAGATAGGCATAGATAGAGGCATCGTTCATGAAACGAACCACTTTACGGTCAATCAAACCGGTGGTATCCAGCTTGACGTTACCCCAGATGTGGCTACGCATTCCCGCGTCTTTAAACTCTTCCGAGAAAGTGATCCCTGAGCGTCCTTCTCGCAGAGATGCCAGGACTTCCTGCTGGTTATTACCAATGCTGGAAACAATGCCCAGGCCAGTAATCACTGCACGTTTCATTCAAATACCTCGTTCACTGCACTATGTAGGATTTCGTGTCGCACAATAGCGTACAGTTGTAAGCCGAACAAGTCCGATCAGCCAAATTGTGCGGAAATTTGCGCCGCTCCGCTCACACCGTTATGATCGTGCCACTGCCTGTCAGACGAGCAACTTACGTGAAACATTCCCCTATACAATCCGCCAACCTCGGTTTTAACGAAGAAGGTACACCTGTATCCCGAGATTTTGACGACGTTTACTTCTCTAACGATAACGGACTGGAAGAGACGCGATACGTCTTCCTCGGCGGAAACCATCTCCCTGAACGCTTTGCAACCCATGAAAGACCGCTATTTGTGGTCGCAGAAAGTGGATTTGGCACCGGCCTTAACTTTTTGACTTTATGGCAGGCGTTCGATGAATTTTGTGTGAAACGTGAAGATGCCTGCTTAAAAAGGCTGCATTTTATCAGTTTTGAAAAATTCCCCCTGACCGCCGCCGATCTGTCGCTGGCCCACCGACACTGGCCAGAGCTAAGTCGTTTTGCCACCGAGCTTCAGCAACAGTGGCCGCTGCCGATTCCCGGGTGCCACCGCCTGCTGCTGGACAATGGCCGCATCACGCTTGACCTGTGGTTTGGCGATATTAACGAGCTGATATCTCAGTTAGATGACACCCTTAATCAGCAGGTGGACGCCTGGTTTCTGGATGGCTTTGCGCCCTCTAAAAATCCGGATATGTGGACGCCGCAGCTTTTTCAGGCCATGGTTCGTATGGCTCGCCCTAGGGGCACGCTGGCGACCTTTACCTCCGCAGGCTTTGTGCGCCGTGGGTTAATTGAAGCGGGCTTCACCGTGACACGCAGCAAAGGGTTTGGCCGCAAACGCGAAATGCTCGTCGGGTCGCTACCACACCCCGTAGCTACCCCTGCCCGCACGCCCTGGTACGCTCGCCCTGGCACAAGTGAACGTGAAGCCGCGATTATTGGCGGCGGCATTGCCAGCGCCCTGCTCGCCCTGGCGCTGCTGCGTCGAGGCTGGAAGGTCACCCTGTATTGCGAGGATAAAGCCCCAGCCCAGGGCGCATCCGGCAACCGTCAGGGCGCACTTTACCCGCTGCTCACCGCGCATGATGCGGCGCTAACCACCTTTTTCCCGGCGGCATTCACCTTCGCGCGCCGACTGTACGATACCCTTCCGGTAACTTTTGATCATGCCTGGTGCGGCGTAACCCAGCTCGCCTGGGATGAAAAAAGCGCCCATAAAATCGAACAGATGCTCGGTCTGAACCTACCAGACTTACTGGCGAAGGCGGTGGATGCTGAAACGGTGGCGGACACCTGTGGCGTGGACACGCAGTGCGGTGGCATTAGCTATCCGCTGGGCGGCTGGCTTTATCCGGCGCAGCTTACCGCCGGCGCTCTGGCGCTGGCCGAACAACAAGGATTGAGGATTCATTATGGTCACCGGGTGACCAACCTAACGGCAGACAATGGCGGCTGGCAGATAGATTTTGCTCAGCAGGACGCGGCCCATCACGCCGCTGCCGTACTGGCCAACGGACATCAAATAAACCGATTCGCGCAAACTCAGAACCTGCCTGTTTACTCGGTCGGCGGCCAGGTTAGCCATATTCCTACCACGCCGGGATTAAGCCAGCTCCGCCAGGTGCTGTGCTACGACGGCTATCTGACGCCGGTCAACCCGCACAACCAGCAGCATTGTATTGGCGCCAGCTATCACCGTGGCCGGGATGAAATGACCTGGAATGCAGAAGATCAGCAGCATAATCGCCAGCGCCTGCTCGACTGCCTGCCTAACGCCGAATGGGCAAAAGAAGTGGACGTTTCAGCCAACGAAGCCCGCTGCGGCGTGCGCTGCGCTTCACGCGACCACCTTCCAATGGTGGGCAGTGTGCCAGATTATGACGCCACGCTTGAGCAGTACGCCGGGCTTGCGGAGGATCGTAAGAACGCAGAGCCTGCACCGGTTTACGGCAATCTTTATATGCTGGGTGCATTGGGCTCACGCGGGCTGTGTAGCGCGCCGCTGGCTTCTGAGATTCTGGCAGCACAGATGAGTGAAGAACCAATTCCGCTGGATGCCGTCACGCTCGCGGCGCTGAACCCGAACCGGCTTTGGGTAAGAAAGCTATTGAAAGGAAAAGCGGTGAAGTGATGTTCCCCTCATCAGCTTCTCTGTAACGCTTTTATCCCCTCTCCCTTTTAGGGAGAGGGTTAGGGTGAGGGTTAAAACTTCGCCTTCTCGAAAAGCGTTTCCCACATGCCCAACACCAGCGCCTGGTCGCGCGGCGAAAGCTCACCGGCCTGAATCGCCTTTTGCAGGCTATCGCTCACCACCACATGCAGCGCGTCTGGCGTATGGTCGTCGCCGTTTTCCAGTTCGGCTACCGCCAGAGTCAGGTGCCCACGCAGATAACCGCTGGCAAACAGGTCGTCGTCACTGGCGTGCTCCACCATCTCATCAATCAACGCCAAAATACGTGACTCAAATTCCGCGATCATCATACATCCTCTTCATACAGGTGATTTTTAGTTTAGGTCTTCTGGCCAGGCAAACTGCCCGGCTTCGAGCGCAGGGGTGCCATAATACGCCCTTAGCGCGTCAATCAAACGCGCCGGGCGCTCCGGGATCCCGTCTTTCAGATAAGTCATAACCTGGGCATGAACCCGGCGCTGAAACGCAATGCGGTCAGGCTCAAAATCGCCGCTCAGGTTGTCGCAGCTGACGTTAAACGGGAAGCCTGCGGCGGTGCTGAGCATCCACTCCAGCGCCTGCGGCTTCACTTCCACATCTTCGAACTTGCCCTGGGTTTCGGCGTCTCGCCCGTCCGGACAATACCAGTAACCGAAGTCCACCAGCTTACGGCGCTCTGCGCCCGCCACGCACCAGTGGGAGATTTCATGCATTCCGCTGGCGTAATAGCCGTGCGCAAAGACGATGCGGTTATACGGCAATTCGTCATCCGCAGGCAGATAGACAGGCTCGTCATCGCCCTTGATCAAGCGGGTATTAAACTCTGCCAGGAAGCAGCTATCGAACACGTCAATCAGTTCCTGGTAATGGTGTTGTTTGCTCATGGTGACATCATTCATTTCAGGCTATCCCTAACCAATGGAGAATTTCCGGTCCGTGGCTGTCATACAGCAGCCTGGCGCTCATTACCGCCGAAACAACGACAATCATTGGGCGAATCAGCTGCTGCCCTTTACTTAAGACGAGGCGCGAACCCACCCTTGCCCCTAAAAATTGCCCGGCCATCATCACAAAGCCGGTGCCCCAAATCACCTTGCCGCCGATGATAAACAGCAGCAGCCCGCCAAGGTTAGAGGTAGCGTTCAGGACTTTCGCGTGGGCGGTGGATTTGGCGAGGTTGAAGCCGCAAAGCGTCACAAAGGCCAGCGCGTAAAACGACCCGGCGCCGGGGCCAAAGAAGCCATCATAAAAACCGACGCAGCCCCCGGCAATTAACGCGAACGGCAAACCGTGCAGGCGGCGCTGCCGGTCTTCTTCCCCGAGCTTTGGCATCAGCAGGAAATAGAGCCCGATGCCGATAATCAGCAGCGGCAGGATCTGGCGCAAAATATCGGACTTCACGTGCTGCACCAGCAATGCGCCGCAGGTGGAGCCGATAAAGGTCATCAGAATATTGAGCTTCTGATCGGCAAGGCTGACCACCTTCCGGCGGATGAAATAGAGCGAGGCTGAAACCGAGCCGCCGCAGGCCTGGAGCTTGTTGGTTGCCAGGGCCTGAGCAGGAGACATGCCTACCGCCAGCAAAGCAGGGACCGTCAGTAACCCACCGCCGCCCGCAAGGGCATCAATAAACCCGGCCAGCATGGCGACAAAAAACAGCGCCACCAGCAGCAGCGGGGAAACCATAAACCATTCCATTAACTTATCCGTTAGAGAACGTGCTCATCCAGTAATGCCTGACAGGAGGCGGGTAAAGGCGGTGGCGTTGTCTTTTTCGGTGGCGTGCTGCCCGGCGCAGGCGGCGCGAACCAGCTTTGCAGCTCGGCACCACAGCCGTCTCCCGGAGGAGGCAGCGGCTGATCTTCACACTCGAGGCTGTTAGCCGGGCAGCGCAGGCGAACGTGCATGTGGGCGCGGTGAGCAAACCACGGACGCACCTTACGCAGCCAGTCGCGATCGGCGCCAGCATCTTCGCAAAGCCGCTGTTTAATCGCCGGGTTTACGAAGATACGCGTCACCTCGTTATCTTTAGCCGCGAGCTTAATCAGGCTGTCGATTTCCGGTTTCCACAGCGAAGGCACCACGCGCTTGCCGTCTGCAGCGACTAAATCCAGCGCCTGAGGACGCAACAATTGTGCTGACGTCCAGCGAGTTTTCGGCAGCTGCAGGAAGATATCAACATCAAGCCCGGTCTGGTGGCTGGCGTGGCCTGAGCTAAAACGCCCGCCTGCCGCCATGCCCATGTCGCCAATCAATACCGTGCCCAGGCCGAGCTGATTGACCTGATTACTCAGGCGCTGAATAAACATCACCAGATCGGGATGACCAAAGTAGCGACGCTGATCCGGGCGCATCACCTGGTAGCGGGCATCCTCAAGCGGCAACGCGTGAGCCCCCACGATACAGCCGTTGGAAAACGCGCCAATAGACTGCGCGCTACCGGCGATCGGGTGGTCGATTTTTTGCCACGGCGTGGCCGCTAAAGCCTGAGCGCTGGCGGCCAGCGCCAGCATCCCGATCAGGAGTTTGTTCATCGTCTTACCAGCGAGGCAGCGGGGAAGAAACGTCAGCGTTCTGAGCACGCTGCCGTAGCAGGTGATCCATCAGCACGATAGCCAGCATTGCTTCCGCGATCGGCACGGCGCGGATCCCGACGCACGGATCGTGACGCCCGCGGGTAATCATCTCCACTTCTTCGCCTTCGCGATTAATGGTTTTGCCCGGCACGGTAATGCTGGACGTTGGTTTCAGGGCCATGTTGGCCACAATCTGCTGGCCGCTGCTGATGCCGCCCAGAATGCCGCCCGCATGGTTGCTCTGGAAGCCCTGTTGGGTGATTTCGTCCCGGTTCTGGCTACCGCGCAGGTTTACTACGCCGAAACCTTCGCCAATTTCCACGCCTTTCACCGCGTTGATGCTCATCAGCGCGTGGGCAATGTCTGCGTCCAGGCGGTCAAAGACCGGCTCGCCAAGGCCCGGCGGCACGTTGTCAGCCACAACGGTCACTTTCGCGCCGATGGAGTCGCCCTCTTTTTTCAGGCCTCGCATCAGCTCGTCCAGCGCGTCGATTTTATCCGGATCCGGGCAGAAGAACGGGTTCTGTTCAACCTGATCCCAGTCTTTGATTTCCAGCGGAATATCGCCCATCTGCGTCAGGCAGCCGCGAATTTTAATACCGAATTTCTGCTCAAGGTATTTCTTGGCAATGGCACCTGCCGCAACGCGCATAGCCGTTTCACGCGCAGAAGAACGACCACCGCCGCGATAGTCGCGCAGGCCGTATTTTTGTTCGTAAGTGTAATCGGCATGGCCCGGACGGAACACGTCTTTGATAGCGCTGTAATCCTGGGAACGCTGATCGGTATTTTCAATCAGCAGGCCAATGCTCGTACCGGTCGTCACGCCTTCAAACACGCCGGAGAGAATTTTAACCTGGTCAGGCTCACGGCGCTGAGTGGTGTAACGCGATGTGCCCGGGCGGCGACGATCGAGATCGTGCTGCAGGTCGGCTTCGGTCAGCGGAATGCCCGGCGGAACGCCGTCAACAATGCAGCCCAGCGCGATGCCGTGAGATTCACCAAATGTCGTTACGCGAAAAACCTGTCCAATACTGTTACCAGCCATCACGGCTCCTTAATCACCGTTCTAGTTATTGTGTTGTGCGCGGGAAGTAAAACGAGCCCGAAGGCTCGTCTACGTTCGGCAATTAATCTTTGTAGATACTGAAGTACTCGCGAGCGTCAATCAGCTGCGCTTTAGTCAGCATAAATACGCCGTCGCCGCCGTTGTCGAACTCAAGCCAGGTGAACGGCACCTCCGGGTACTGCTCCATCAGGTGTACCATGCTGTTCCCCACTTCACAAATCAGGATCCCGCCGTCGGCCAGGTAATCCGGCGCGCAGCCAAGAATACGACGAGCCAGCTTCAGACCATCGCTGCCGGCCGCCAGGCCCAGCTCAGGTTCGAAGTGGTATTCGCCCGGCAGATCCGCCATGTCTTCTTCATCAACATACGGTGGGTTCGTCACAATCACGTCGTACTGCACTTTAGGCAGGTCGCGGAACAGGTCCGAGCGAATCGGCGTGACGTTGTGGTCCAGGCCATGCTCGGCAATGTTCTGCTCGGCCACGGCGATAGCGTCAGGGGAAATATCAACAATATCCACTTCCGCATTCGGGAATTCATAGGCGCAGGCAATCCCGATGCAGCCGCTGCCGGTGCACATATCCAGAATGTGCTGCGGCTCGTGGTCGATCATCCCGGCAAAGCGGTTGTTAATCAGCTCTCCAATCGGCGAGCGCGGCACCAGTACACGTTCGTCCACGTAGAACTCGTGGCCGCAGAACCAGGCTTTATTGGTCAGGTAGGCAACCGGAATACGTTCGTTGACGCGGCGAATCACGCGTTCGACGATGCGGTGACGCTCGCTTGGGGTCAGGCGCGCGGTACGCATGTCTTCTGGAATATCCAGCGGCAGGTACAGGCTTGGCAGAACCAGCTGAACGGCTTCATCCCATGGATTGTCGGTGCCGTGCCCATACCAGATGTTGGCGGCGCTAAAGCGGCTGACCGACCAGCGCAGCATGTCCTGAATGGTATGCAGCTCGTTTACTGCCTCATCGACGAAAATTTTATCCACGTGCCCTCCGCAGGCGACTCACGCTAGTTCAATAATAATCGGCTAGTTTGCCATGAAGGAGGCGACAAATCAGCATTCATCGACGCCGCGAGACCGCGAAATTTGCGTTTTCTTTATTGCCGCCGGAGAAAGCGGGTAAACTGGCTACAAAGCGAATGCGAGATGAGAGAAACATGAAAAAGAAATCACCGCTCAGTTCCGAAGATGAGGCGCTGTTTCGCGGCCTGATGAGCGGCACGAAAAAACTGGCTCAGGACACGATTGTCCACCGCCCGGTGCGCAAGAAAATAACGGAAGTGCCCGTGAAGCGTCTGCTGCAGGAACAGGCCGATGCCAGCCACTACTTTTCCGATGAGTTTCAGCCGCGCCTGGCGACCGAAGGGCCAATGCGCTACGTGCGCGAAGGCGTGAGTCACTTTGAACTGAAGAAACTGCGTCGCGGGGATTATTCTCCGGAACTGTTTCTTGATTTGCACGGCCTGACCCAGCTTCAGGCAAAACAGGAGCTGGGCGCGCTGATTGCCGCCTGCCGCCGCGAGCATGTTTTCTGTGCCTGCGTGATGCACGGCCACGGTAAACACGTCCTTAAGCAGCAAACGCCGCTGTGGCTGGCGCAGCATCCGCATATTGTGGCGTTTCATCAGGCGCCGAAAGAGTACGGCGGCGATGCCGCGCTGCTGGTGTTAATAGAAATTGAAGAGTGGCAGCCGCCGGAGCTGCCATAAGCTCAGCGCAAGGGATTCCCCTCACCCCGGCCCTCTCCCAGAGGGAGAGGGGGAAAACGATCGGGAGCAGTTCCCTCGCCCCTTTGGGGAGAGGGTTAGGATGAGGGGAAAATCCTGAGCACCTTAAAAGCAAAAAGAGCCGCTTTCGCGACTCTTTTTTCATGCTCACAGCAATCAGATAGCCTTAGCCACCTTAAAGTTGCAGGGGCTCATCTGCCAGTTAAACACGCCTTTGCCGGTATCCGGATCCAGCGTGATGTTGGCAATGGCCGACGTGGTAAACATCGGCGGGGCCTCTTCCGGGCAAAGCTCCGAAACCAGGTAACCAACAAGCGGCAGATGGGAAACCACCAGCGCAGATTCAACGCCTTGACTTGCCAGCGCCAGCAGGTAATCCCCCACCAGGCCCACATCACCACAGGGCCGAAGCTCTGGCAGGATGTCTTCTTTTTCCGGGAGGTTCAGCGCTTCCCGCACCACGTCCAGGGTCTGTTCAGCTCGCAGGTAAGGGCTCACCAGAACACGTTCGATACTTGCCACCTGACCCGTTAACCAGGTCGCCATCAGACGGGATTCATCACACCCACATTGGGTTAAGGGACGAACCGAGTCGCTGGCAGCATCGAGTGCTGCGTCGCCGTGACGCATGATAAAAACTTGCATATTGCACCGCTTTTGTTAACCAGGAACGCCTGAACCCACACACTGAAAAAGTGGGGTTCACGGCAGCCGGGCATTGTGCCTTATCCGTACATCGAATGAAACGCTGTCTTTTACCTCAATGCTGCAAGTATAGTCAATATCTGTTTACAAAATGACCTTGCAGCGTACATTTACAGGCTCAGCTCAGCGCTTCGTCAAGCTCTGTCACCGGCTGCGATGTCAACGCAGGCCAGAAACTAAGCTTTTGTTCAGCCATAATAATCAGCCTTTCACAGGGGCTGAACCGCTCCCCGTACTGGCCCGCTAAACGCTGCAGTTTTGCCACCACATCGGCGGCTCCCAGGCTGTCCATATACCTGAACGGCCCGCCTAAAAACGGCGGAAAACCAATGCCGAAAACGGCGCCAATATCACCATCACGCGCGCTTCTGACCACGCCTTCATCGAGGCAGCGAGCGGCCTCGTTGAGCATCATCATGACGCAGCGCTCGGCGATGTGTTCCGGGGTCTGACGTCCGTTCGGCGTCACGCCTAACAGCGTGTAAATCGCTGTGTCAGGCTGTTTCTTGCTTTTACGCCCTTTTGCCGGATAAAGATAGAAACCGCGACCATTTTTTCTTCCTTTGCGATCGTCCTTCAAGATCGCATCCACGCTATCGGGCGCGGCAAAGCGATCGCCGAAAGCCTGCTGCAGAATCGGGATAATCTTCGTGCCGACGTCTATCCCAACCTCGTCCAGCAGTTGCACCGGCCCCACCGGGAAACCGAACTTCACCAGCGCATCGTCAATACGCTCGATCGGCTCACCTTCCGTGAGGCAGCGCAGCGCTTCATTAACATAAGGCGCAAGAATGCGATTGACGTAAAACCCGGCGCTGTCGCCTACCACAATCGGCGTTTTGCCCTGTTTTTTCGCCAACTGCACGGTCGTGGAAATGGTTTCCGCGCTGCTACCCGCGTGAGGAATCACTTCGACCAGCGGCATTTTATCCACCGGGCTGAAGAAATGCAGGCCAATAACCTGCTGCGGGCGCGCTGCCTGAGCGGCAATATCGGCAATCGGTAGCGAAGAAGTATTCGAGGCAAAAACGGTGTGCGGTGCGGCATACTGTTCAACCTCAGCCACCATTTTTTGCTTCAGCGCCAGGTCTTCAAACACGGCTTCCACCACAATATCGCGCTGGCTAAAGCCGTGGTAATCGGTTCCACCGGAGATGCGAGCCAGCTCGCGCTGGCGCTCGGCAGGCTTCATATGGCGGCGACGGACTTTCTTGTCCAGCAGATCCCAGCTGTATTTCAGCGCGTGGTTAATACCGTCGTTGTTAATGTCCTTAATGCGCACCGGAAGCTTGCCTTTGGTGGCGGTCACATAGGCAATCCCGCCGCCCATCAGGCCGCCCCCCAGCACGCCGACCGAGTTAAGTTTGCCGGGCTTCGCTTCACCGCCGTACTCTTTTTTCAACTCCGTGCTGGCGAAGAACAGGCCGCGCAGGGCGGCAGATTCAGGAGATATTGCCAGCTCACCGAACGCTTTGGCCTCGGCCTCATAGCCGCTTTTGCTCCCCTGCTCCAGCCCGGTGCGAATAACCTCAAGAATGCGGCCCGTTGCCGGGTAGTTCCCCTGGGTCTTTTCTTCGGTCTTCTTGCTGACCATGCTGAACAGGAGCGAGCGCCCCAGTGGCCCGGCGAGTATGCGTTCTTTTACCGGCAGCTCACGCGAAGGTTTCCGCCCTTTAAGCGCCAACTCAACGGCAGCCTGAAGCAAAATAGATTCGGGCACCACGTCATCCACCAGCCCCAGCTTCAGGGCCTGACGCGGGCGCAGCTGTTTACCGGTCAAAATCATGTCCAGCGCGTGACTGACGCCGACCAGGCGAGGCAAACGCTGAGTGCCTCCCGAGCCTGGCAGCAATCCCAATTGCACTTCCGGCAGGCCAAGCTGCGTTTTGGGGGAATCGGTGCAAATGCGGGCGTGGCAGGCAAGCGCCATTTCCAGGCCGCCGCCCAGGCAGGCGCCGTGAATCGCGGCCACCACCGGGATCGGCAGCGCGGCGATTTCCACCATGATCTGCTGCCCCTGCCTCGCCAGCTCTTGGGCTTCTTCAGCCGTTTTGCAGCCGGCTATCATGTTGATGTCGGCCCCGGCGATAAAGTTGTCCGGTTTGCCGGAGATAAATACCAGCCCCTGCACGCTCGGGTTGTCGCGCAGTTTTTTGATAATGCTGTGCACCTGCGCCCCAAACTCGGCCTTCAGGGTATTCATTTTTTCACCCGGAACGTCGATGGTCACCACGGCAACGTTATCCAGCCGGATGTGTAAATCGAATGCGCCTTTCTGTTCCATCACTCCACCTCCAGAACCATTGCCGCACCAAGCCCGCCGGCCGCACACGCGGTAACGAGGCCAAAGCCCCCCCCGCGGCGACGCAGTTCATGCAGCGTCTGGGTAATCATCCTTGCGCCCGTCGCCGCAAACGGATGTCCGTAGGCAATCGACCCGCCCAGCACGTTAAATTTCGCGTCATCGACTTCGCCCGTGGCGTGAGCCCGGCCCAGCACATTACGGGCAAAGTTTTCGCTGGAAAGCATTTTCAGATTGGCTAGCGTCTGCGCGGCAAAGGCTTCATGCATATCAAACAGGGTCAAATCATTCAGCGTGATCCCCGCCCGCTCAAGCGCCAGCGGCGTTGCCCACGCCGGGCCAAGCAGCATATCCTGCCAGACATCAATGGCAGTGAAGGCGTAGCTGCGCAGGAAGCCGAGCGGCTTGAGGCCAAGCTCTTTTGCCCGGGATTCGGTCATCAGGATCACCGCCGCAGCGCCGTCCGTCAGCGGCGTACTGTTCGCCGCTGTCACGGTGCCGTGCTTGCGGTCAAACGCCGGGCGCAGTTTTGCATAATCGGCGAGGCTTGAGCCTTTACGGACGTTGTTATCTTCGGCGAACGGCTGACGATACGGCGGAATAAACGCCGTCATCACTTCTTCAGCCAGCTTTCCTTCCTGCCAGGCCTGGGCGGCACGCTCGTGGGAACGATGCGCCAGCGCGTCCTGTTGCTCACGCGTGATGCCGTGAGTTTTCGCCATTTGCTCAGCGGTATCGCCCATGCGCAGACCGGTAGAATATTCAGCCACAGCTGGAGGCACCGGCAACAGATCGCGAGGGCGTAATTTGGAAAACAGTTTCAGCCGCTGCCCAAGCGTGCGCGCTTTGTTCACGTCCACCAGCGTTCGCCCCAGCTTTTTGCTAACGCCAATTGGCAACACGGAAGAGGAATCTGCGCCGCCGGCAATCCCGGCGCGAATGGTGCCGGCCATCAAACTTTCGGCCACGTTCGCAACGGCCTGGAAACTAGTGGCGCAGGCACGGCTGACGCTGTAGGCATCGGTATGGACGCTCATGCCGGTCGCCAGCACGATTTCACGGGCAATGTTTGGCGCTTCAGGCATTTGTACCACCTGGCCAAAGACCAGTTGCTCAATCGCTTCGGGCGGTACTTCGCTGCGAGCCATCAGCTCGCTCACCACCATATTGCCGAGATCGACGGCGGGAATACCATGAAAAGCCGTGGCCTGACGGGCAAACGGCGTGCGTAAACCACTCACAATGGCAATACGATCGCCCTGGCGGGTAATCAACGGCAGTGCCTGACTCATAACGCTCCCCTGCTAAAAAAAAGTGAATACAGACAAAAAGTGGTCTGACCTGATCACAGTCTTAACTAAAAATTCACATCCAGCCAACCAGCGGGCGAGAAAAATGGGAGAAGCGACACGAATTATTACATAACGAAATGAACGCCCCCGTTTTACACGGGGGAATTAGAGAGGAGGAATTTAACGCAGGCCGAGCTGGAAGATCATCGTTTCGGCCTGGCAGCTAAACTGGAAATCAATATCCAGCTGCACGCCATCGGCAACGTCGGTGTAGCGCGGTGTAATCTGGCAAGGTTCAGACTCCACTTCACGGGCTTTGGCCGTTAACGCAGCCAGAACGTCATCGGCTTCTGTTTTGCTAGTAAATACGCGGCTGTAGGAGGCGATGCAATCTGTGTTGTCGATAATGGAACCGACATCAATGCAGCAGCAAACCGGGGTTTCATCGGCGGTATTTTTACTCATCACGCTTTCCTCTGTAATGCGGCTTAAAAAAGGAGAATGGTTAAAATAATTGTGGCTATTTTACGCCCGCCGTTGCATCTGCTCCAGTTGATAATCCTCACAAAACCGACAAGTGACGGAAATCACACTTAAAAATGATCTAAAACAAATAACATCCCCCGTCTGGGGAGAAGTTCCCCCGGATTTTGCCAACCAGATCCCGTTTTCAAGATCAAACATGAAAAACTTTAGAAACAAACTTGCAACATCCTCGCTGGTCAGACCTATACTCTCGCCACTGGTCTGATTTCTCTGTACCCGATCAGTCCCTACTATTCGCGCTCCTGTTACGGTATGTAACATTGTTTGCATAAAAATAAATCAATGAGGTTTTGGTCATGAGCCAGAAAAACCTGTTTACAAAGTCAGCCCTCGCGGTTGCAGTGGCAATAGTCTCCTCCCAGGCGTACGCCGCCGGCTTTCAATTAAACGAGTTCTCTTCCTCTGGCCTTGGCCGAGCGTATTCGGGGGAAGGTGCAGTTGCGGATAATGCGGGTTCAGCAAGCCGCAACCCCGCTACCATCATGATGTTCGATCGCCCTTCTTTCTCTGCCGGCGCAATCTTCGTTGACCCGGACGTTGATATCTCCGGCCGTTCGCCGTCAGGCAAAAGCCTGGATGCAAAAAACATCGCGCCAACCGCATGGGTGCCTAACCTGCACTTTGTAGCGCCGATCAACGACCAGTTTGGCTGGGGGGCTTCCGTCACCTCCAACTACGGCCTGGCCACCGAATATAATGACAGCTACGCAGCAGGCTCGATGGGCGGTACTACCGACCTGACGACCCTGAACATGAACCTGAGCGGCGCGTACCGCCTGAGCAGCAACTGGAGCTTCGGTCTGGGCTTCAACGCGGTATATGCTAAGGCGAAAATCGACCGCTACGCGGGTGACTTAGGTCAGCTGATGGCGGGTAAAATTGCCCAGGGCGGTGGTTTAGCAACGCCTGAAGGTCGCGCTCTTGCAGCCTACGCAAACTCTATCGCGCCAGATACCCAAATTGCACACCTGAAGGGTGACAAATGGGGCTTTGGCTGGAACGCCGGTATCCTGTATGAAATTGATAAGGATAACCGCTACGGCTTCACCTACCGTTCAGAAGTGAAAATTGACTTTGACGGCGACTATAAGAGCAGCCTGCCACCTTCAAGCGCCCTGCCACCGGCAGCATCAGCGCTGTTAGCGGCCAACAATATTCCAACGGGCACCGGCGGAGCAACCATCCCTGGCTCTCTGAATCTGTATCTGCCAGAAATGTGGGAGCTGTCCGGCTATAACAAAGTGGCACCGAAATGGGCCATTCACTATAGCCTGACCTACACCAGCTGGAGCCAGTTCCAGGAGCTGAAAGCGAAAGGCAGCAACGGCCAGACGCTGTTCTATAAAGATGAAGGCTTCAAAGATGCATACCGCATCGCGCTGGGTACCACCTACTACATGGACGACAACTGGACCTTCCGCACCGGGATCGCGTTCGATGACAGCCCGGTTCCGGCTAACAAGCGCTCCATCTCCATTCCGGATCAGGACCGCCTGTGGCTGAGCGCCGGTACCACCTATGCGTTTAACAAAGACGCGTCTGTGGACGTAGGCGTTTCCTACATGCACGGCCAGAAAGTCAATATCGAAGAAGGCCCATACACCTTCAAATCCGAAGGTAAAGCCTGGCTGTACGGCGCTAACTTCAACTACGCGTTCTAAGTTACTGCCCCGAAAAATAAAGCGCCTTCTGATGAAGGCGCTTTTTTTATACCTGCTCGCTCAGCTTTTCTTCAAACCGCAATAGTCTTCCCGCATTGCCGAGCACCAACAGCGTGCTGAGATTATGCAATAACGCGGCAACCACCGCGCCGGAAGCCCCTAACCAGCCAAAAGCCGCCATCGCGACGATCGCCAGCGTCCAGCCCAGACCGATAAACACGTTCACCTGCAAAGTCCTGCGGCAGCGGCGGCTCAGGCGCACGCAGGTGCCCAGCCGGCGCAGATCGCTGCCAATCAGAACAATATCCGCCGAGGACATCGCAATATCAGATCCTCCGGCCCCCATCGCCACGCCCACCACGCCCGCCTTCAATGCCAGCGAATCGTTGATACCATCGCCGATAACCATCGGCCGATAGCCGCTGTCGATCTGCCGTTTCACCTGCGCCAGCTTATCCGCGGGCAGCGCCCCGGCCACCACATCGGTAATCCCCACCTGGTGCGCAATCCGGTCGGCAACCGACTGACGATCGCCGGTCAGTAAAAGCTGTCGGTTTAGCCCAAGATCGCTCAGCTCGGCCATCGCCGTTGCTGCCTCGTCTCGCAGGCTGTCGGCCAGCAGCAGCCAGCCAAGAAAACGGCCATCAAGCGCCAGCCCGACAATCGGACCATCGTGCTCCGGGGCTTCAGGTAAATCGGTCAACGTGGTGGCTAACAGCTCGCGCCTGCCAAGCACCGCTTCCCCCCGAGCTGTAGAAGCAGAAACGCCTAATCCCTGATGCTCACGCACGTTGTCGAGGGGCAGCCAGGCTTCCCGCGAAACAATCTCGCTTACCGCACGGCTGACCGGGTGATTGCTGGTCGCGCCCAGGCTGGCCGCCAGGTTTTGCAGCAGAGAGGGGTCGGCATCGTCATAAGGCGCCACGGCCTGCAGGTGCAGCCTGCCGTGGGTCAGCGTGCCGGTCTTGTCGACCACCACGGCGTTGATCTCCGCCAGCTCCTCAAGAAACGCCGCGCCGCGAATTAAAATGCCGTGGCGGGCGGCCACCGTCAGCCCGGCAATAGATGATGCCGGGGCGGAAAGCACCAGCGCGCAGGGACAGGCCGCCACCAAAACGGCCAGCATCGCCTGGGCATCCTGCGTCAGGAACCAGGTGCTGGCGGCAATCATCAGCACCAAAAGCAGGTAGCGCGCCGCGTGGCGTTCGAGCAGGCGAGTGATCGGCGGGCTTGCCTGTTCCGCGCTTTGCATCAGGGCGATCACGCGCCCCAGAGTCGAGGTTTCTCCGGTACGCGTGACGCGGATGCGCAGCAAACCATCCAGATTTATCGCCCCGCCAAAAACTTCCGCACCCGGTTCAACTTCCTGCGGCACGGACTCTCCGGTAATGGGGGCTGTGTCCAGGCTGGCTTTGCCTTCCAGCACCAGGCCGTCGGCAGGAATATGATCCCCGGCACGCACCTCAACCACATCGCCAGGTTCAAGGTCGTGGTTGTCGATCTCCTGCAGCTGGCCATCTGCGCTTAAGCGTCTCGCCCGGCTGCGTGTGAGTTTGCTCAACGCGGCAATAGCTTCCTGCGAGCCAATCACGCTGCGCTCTTCGAGAATATGTCCGACAATCATGATCAGCGGCAGCAGCGCGGCAGTCAGAAGATCGCCCGTCGCCCAGGCGCCCAGCAATGCCAGCGCGATAAGCTGGTCAGTCAAGCCGTGCAGGCTGGGGTAGCGCAGGCTATGTAACGCGTGACGGAGCACGGGTACAGCAACGACCACCGAGGCGGTACCCAAAAGTAAATCACCGACGGCAACCTGCTGAGGCGCCAGCCACCGCCAAAGCAAACCAAGAATCAGCGCCCCGCTGGCCACCAGCGCCAGCATCAACTGGCGGGTAATATACCGCTGCTCCTTGCGGGTCAGCGCCCCACCGGCTTGTACAGAAGAAGTCATGGTTTCGTCGCCTCTTGTTGCGCTACACCCTGCAGGATCAAATGGGCATCATCCTGCGGCGACACGGTAATTACCGATCCGGCCTGGGACAGGATCCCGGCTATTCGCTGGCGATAAATACGTCCCAGCAAATCAGGGTCGTCGTGGTTGCTGGCCAGACGGGCAATTGTCGCCGTGTCCGACTGCGCCTTCGCCACGCTCTCCTGCGCTTTGGCCTGGGCGGTTTGTCGCATCTGGTCAGCCTGTTGAACCGCCTTTTGCCGCGTTAATGAGGCATCGCTTTGCGCCGTCGCAATCGCTTTCGAGGCCTGCTGGCTGGCGGTTAAGACCGCATTGAATGCCGCTACGGTCGTCAGCGGTAAAGCAGACTGAACGGTCACCCGCTCAAGAGTGATACCCGCATCGCTCCCCGACTGCTGAAGCCGCAGCAAATTTTGTTCGATGTTCCGCTGCACATCACTCCGCAGCTGTTCGCGCTGCTGAGCAACGTTCATATCGTTGCCGGGCATTTCGGGCCGGGCAACCAGAATGGTATCCAGATCGCGGGAAGCACAAACCGCCACCGCCGCGCGCTCCACCAGCCGGTCCAGCAGCGGCAGGACATGCTTGTCCTGTAAGACGTAAGCGGTTGGCGTTCTGACCCGGTAAAACACGCTAATATCCAGCTGCACAACGCCCGCGTCACCGGTGAGCAAAAAACCAGAGCCCGAAACAGCATCATTCCCGGGGCCGCCGTTGATATCCAGGCTTTGCGCCTCGGACGAGCGCAGCAGCGCGGTCACCCGGTGTTCAATCACCCGATCCGGTCCCGGCACCATCACCACTTCATTGACCGGCGCGGGCCAGGCAAGCAGCAAGCCAGGCTCGGCCACGCGCTGCTCCGCGCCGAAGCGCAGCACCACGGCCCTGCTGCCCGGCGGAATTTGCCGGACATTCGACAGCAACCACGCCCCGGCGGCAAACAGCGTCAGCACAAATATCGCGATAAACGCCAGCCGAATCGACTGCGTCCACGGCCCACCGGGCTCAAGTTTTTGCCGTTCGGTCATGGTTTTTTATCCGCCGCTTTATCCATTTGCGGCCCGTCAACCAGCAGGCTGAACGGTTTGGCATCGGTACGCAGCACCAGTCGGGTTTGCGCATTCACCATGCCGCTAAGCGCGTCAATCTGGCGCAGCAGGCTATAAAGCTGCGGGGCGCTGGCATAAGCTTTACCGTAAATGGACGCCGTCTGTACCTGGGCCTGGGCTTCGATATCCGCCGCTTTCACTGAAGCCTGAGCTTCGGTGATGCGGGCATCGCGGTCGGCGGCGGAACGAATCTCTGCCGCCGCGCGCTTACCTTCCGCCGTGCGCTCAATGGCAATGGTTTCGCGCTCTGCTCGCATACGGTCAACCGTGGCGTTGAGCGTCACGGCCGGCAACGTCAGGCGTTCGGTGCCCATCTGCACCAGCCTGATGCCGTAACTTTGCAGCAACGGCTGGCTGATTTGCTGTTGAAGATGCGATTCAAACTCCGCCAGCTGAACCTGCTTGCCGTCGGTGTTCACCAGTTGAGAAAGCGTGAAGCCGCTGGCGGTGGTTTCCAGCGCTGAGCCTAAATAAGTGCGAATTTGCCGGGCCGCTTCATCCGGCTGGTTTTGCACCGCCCGCATAAACCGCTGCACGTGCTCAGGCGTGCTGTCCACTTCCCATACCGCGTAGGACTGAACGATGATCCGCAGGCCATCGCGCGTGCCGACATCCTGCAGCCCGCTGGACGTCGTTCGCAGGCGCAAATCCACCACCGTTGCCGTTTCAAAAGGGGCAGGCAAACGCCAGGCAAGCCCCGGCTCGAGCAGCACGCGGACGGGTTTGCCAAAACGAGTGATCACCAGTGATTCGCCAGATCTCACCTGCACCAGACTCGCGGCCGCAAGCAGAATAATGACCAACCCAACGGCAGCGGTAATCCGCTTCCAGGCGCCTTTTTTACCCCCTTCCGGGGCGGAAGAGTGGCCATGGCTGCAGCCGTGACCATGATGGTGATCATGATGTCCATGAGAGTGCGAATGGCTCACCGGGAAAGCTCCTGTGCGGGTTTGGCGGGCGCGTCACGCCGCGCCGCATCGGTAGAAGTAGGGAAATCACGCAGATCGAGCGTAGGCGGCGAACCGGCGCCAATCCGTTGGTCAATGACCAGCAGAGGGCGACCGCTGAGCGCCACTTGAAGCTGTTTAAACCAAAGCTCGTCAATAAAGACCTGCCCTGCCTGCTGCCAGGCATTTTTCTGCGCGGCAAAGCGGGTGGCCGTTGCCTGAGCTTCGCTTAACGCTTCGGTGGCATTGGCCTGCGCCGTGTTCTCGCGCACTGCGGCATTGGTCGCGGCCAGCGCGGCTTTTTCCGCCGCACTGCCCTGCTCTCTCAGGATCAGCGACTGCGCGGCAATCTGCGCGGCCTGCACGCCATGAAATGCATCGGCAGCACCCGCAGGCGGATGAATCGCCTCCACGACGGTAGAAAGAATTTCCACGCCGCTGTGCAGGCTATCCAGCTGCTGCTGAACGGCCTGGTTAATCTGCCCGGCCAGGTCGTCACGCCGCTCGCTCAGGACATCGTCCAGCGTTAAAGACGAAAACTGATGTACCAGCACCTCATTTGCCGTGCTGCGCACCAGCTCCGACAGGTTCACCGCCCGGTAGGTCGCCGCCAGCGCAGCTTCATCGCTCAGCCCAATACGCCACATAAAGCGTACGTCGCTGTTAACGATCTGCAGGCTTTGCCGATCCCCGCTCTGGCTGGCGATGATTTGTGCTTTGTCGAAGTTGTGGGTGGCATCCCACAGTCTGTCGGCGCTGGCGGGCGCGGGGCCTTCAGCATCGGCGCGTTTTGCAGGAGGCTGGCTGGCCGGATCTTCCCCGGCAGCCAGCTCATGCACCTGCCCATTTTCGGTCAACTGCACCCGACCAAACGGCCAGGGCAGCCCCAAATGCAGGCCTGGCTCAAGCACCGCCACAGAGCGGCCAAAACGCTCGTACACGCCGCGTTCGGTGGCTGAGATTTGCTGTAGCCCGGTCAGCAACCAGCCGCAAAGCAGCATCAGGCCCACCATCGGGATAAACGCGCGCTTCAGGACGGTGAAGGCCCAGACCTGGCGAAGATCGATGCCGAAACGCTGGTGCAGCTCCTGCTGTAAAAAACCGAGGGGGCGCGGCGGCCAGGTTAACTGGGCGGCCAGCTGGCTTTTGGGGATAAGTGCGGGTTCTGCCGTACCGTCACCGGGTGGCGTGAAGAGAGAGAACAGCCCGCGCAGCATAAACTCAGCGGCAACTAACATAACCAGCACAGCGGGTAAGTTTACCGCTAAAGCGCTATTCAGCTGCGGCCAGACCAGCCCCGGTAAACTCAGCACCTGGACCGCCATCACCAGGCGCAGCAGCGGCGCTATGGACCCGGCTTCAGGAGATGCCTCTTTCGCCACCGCGCTGAGATGCCGCTCGGCCACCAGCAGCACAAAAACCGATCCCGCCAGGCAGGCTACCGCAATCCAGCGATTATTATTGTCCAACAGCGGAACGTAGCGGCTACTCCAGCCAGAAAATGCAATATAGAACGCCAGCGCGGCAAGCGCCCCGGACCAGATACCTTCCGCCTTAAGCAGAGCCTCAGCTCGGGCAAAATTTAGCGGCACCAGGCCCGTGAACCAGCTTAAGAGAGGGTTCTTTGGCGCTTCTTCATCCTGAATCGGGGGGGCAGCCGATGGGGAAAACTTAATGTTTCGCCACTGACAAATACGCTGCGTGGCGTGCAGCGTAACGACCAATAATAAAAGCGCTGCGGCATTGCTGCATAGCAAAGCGACCCAGCGTGAAGTCGGCTCCAGAATACTGACCGTCAGCGCCAGCAGGAGCATCATAAACAGCAGGAAGGTTAAGGTGAACACCGCACGCGCGGCGAGTCGGGCCTGTGCGCCGGCAAGCGAATAGCGAGCGGGCAGCGCCTGAGGCAGCAGTTCAGCTTCGGGTAACCGGGTTGGTGGCATGATGTTTTAAACGTGAGGTGCGCAAGAGTTGCACAGTATTTTTAGATTGTTATTTTATAACATATCAACACAAAATGCTGGTGGGTAAAGATGTGTCATTTTATGTCAGTATGATGACAATAAAAAAGCGAACATCAATGTTCGCTTTTTCACGTCCGGGTATTGCTTACTGGGAATCGATATCTTTCAGGTCATCCTGAATCGCCGCCGCGTTCGGGTTCGCTTCTGGTTTCAGCTGGCCGCCGTTAGCGAGGAAGTCATGGCGCTGGAAGTAGGCTTCACGCACGGTGATATAAGGATCGGCTGACTGGCGCAGCAGGCCGTCGGAATCCAGCAATTGCGCACGCGTTTCGACGCCTTCGACCGCCCATTTACCGATGGACATCGGCCAGGTGAGCCAGGAAAGCACCGGATACAGCGTATCGGCAAAATCACCGCCGTCTTCGCGCAGCGTGAAGCTGCCGTAGCCCGGCAGCATCACATAAGGACCGTAACCGACGTCGTAATGGCCCAGGGTGCTGCCGAAGCGGTGAGGCTCGACGCGCTGAAGTTTAGGGTTAGCCATCCCGGCCACGTCGATGAAGCCGCCCATTCCCAGCAGGGTGTTCAGGAAGAAGCGCGTAAAGTGCACCATCCCCTGGTACGGGTCGCCCTGCACGAAGTAGTTCACCATCGTGGCGGGCTCTTCGAGGTTGCTGGTGAAGTTGCTCAGGCCGTTGCGCGCGGGCACCGGCACATAGTCACGCCACGCTACGGCTACCGGGCGTAATACATACGGATCCAGCACGTTGTAGTTGAAGTTGAACATTGAACGGTTGAACCCTTCGAGCGGGTCCGAACGCCCCTGAGGCTGCTGGCTACCAGAACTGGCACATCCCACTAATACCGTTGTTGCCAGAGCAAGTCCGGTCAGGCGGAAATTCATTAGCGTCTCCCTATTATTGTTTGTCTGCGCTTTCAGTGGTGCCCGGTTCAAGCTGGGCCCTCGCCTGATCGATGCTGCGCTCAATGACGGCGCGGCGCTGGTCGTTTGCCGGTAAAATTTTCAGCATCATGTGCCACGCCCCAATCGCCTCACGGTAGTTCTGGCGCTCAAAAGCATTGAACGCCAGCAGGCTGAGCACGCGAATATTCGTGTGGTCATCTTTTAACATTTCGCGGAGCAGAAGCCCACCAAGCTGGTTATCCTGCGCGTCGGCAGAGCGGGTCAATACTTCAGCATAGCCCAGCTTTGCTTCGCCGTTTGTGGGCGCAAGTTTATATGCGTGAGCAAAAGCCTGTGTCGCCGTTGTGGCGTTATTCAGCACCATGCCAATGCGCCCAAGCATCATCCAGCCTTCAAGATTATCAGGCTGTTGCTGCAATCGCGTGCGTAATCCTAACCCAAGACGCGCCATCTCTTCCATAGTCAGCGGCGCGGCCTGCGGATCAAGAACACGTTTTAACAACGCTGGCGTCTCGGCCGTCGCCTGCCGCCAGGCCTGCACCTGCGCCAGCCCGGACGTTTTCAGATAACTGCCAGCGCTGACCGCCAGCAGCAACACGCCCCCCGGCAAGAAGACCCACAGCGAGATTTTCCCTGAGGTTATCCCTTCGTTCAGCGCCGGATTTTCTTCCGTGAGCGAAATCTTTTGCCGCCTGCGGCTGCGCAGCACAATCACCGCCGCACCACCGACAATAAACAGCCCCGGCAGCACCCAGAGGATCACCGTGGCCGGCGTCAGCGGCGGCTCATAGGTCACAAAGTGGCCGTAGCGCTCCACCATATAATCCACAATCTGCTGCTTGCTTTTGCCCTGCTGCATCAGCTCGTAGACTTTAAGCTTCATATCCGTGGCAATCATTGCGTTGGAATCCGCAATGCTGTTGTTCTGGCATTTCGGGCAGCGTAGCGCTTCGGTTAGCTGGCGGAACTGCTGCTCCTGCGCTTCATCTTTAAAGGTGAAGGTATCAATGGCCGCCGCCGCATGGAGGCTAAACAGCATCCCGAGCAAAAAGAACATTGCGCGCATCATGAGCCCGCCTCCTGGCTGTATTTCTCCCAAAGCGGCTTCAGCTCCTGCTGCCAGACGCGATCGTTCAGATCGCCCGCATGGCGATAGCGGATGATCCCCTTGCCGTCGATCAGAAAGGTTTCCGGCGCGCCGTACACGCCGAGATCCAGCCCCAGCATGCCATTGCCGTCAAACAGGCTTAGCCTGTACGGGTTGCCGAGATCGCGCAGCCAGGTAATCGCTTTGTGGCGATCGTCTTTATAGTTCATGCCGACGACGCGGACGCCCTGCGCGGCAAGTCCGTTCAGAAACTTATGCTCGGCGCGGCAGGTTGGGCACCAGGTCGCCCAGACGTTCAGCAGCAGCGGCTTGCCGTCCGCCAGCACTGCCCGGCTCCACTCCTTGCCGGGCTCGTCGAGGGATTCCAGGCGGAACTCCGGCACCGGTTTACCAATCAACGCCGATTCCAGATCCGTGGGCGCTTCCCCCTGCGCATTACGCGCCAGCTGCCAGAGCAGCAGCGAGGCCAGCAGCAGAAACAGCGCCAGCGGAATAAAAAGATAGCGGCGCTTCATACTGCGGCCTCCGGCTTAACTCTACGGCTGCGATAACGCGGGTCACACAGGCAGCAAAGCCCGCCGAGGGCCATCAGCAGCCCGCCCGCCCAAATCCAGCGCACGAAAGGTTTGTAATACAGGCGCACCGCCCAGCTGCCGTCATCCAGCTCTTCGCCCAGCGCAGCATAAAGGTCGCGGGTGAAACCGCCGTCGATGGCCGCCTCGGTCATCATCGCCTTATTACTGTTATAGAAACGCTTTTCGGCGTGCAGCGTGGCTTCCGGCTTGCCGTGGCGGGTGACGTCAATCACGCCCACGCCGCCACGATAGTTAGGGCCGGTGATGTCCCGCACTTCGCGGAACACAAAGTGGTACTGATGAATATCAATACTGTCGCCTGACTTCATGCGCACGTCGCGCTCCACGCTGTAGCTCTGGCTAAAAGCGATGCCGACCACCGTCACCGCCAGGCCCAGATGCGCGGAAACCATGCCCCAGTGGCTGGCAGGAATTTTGCGTAACCCATCCCGGAAGCCGTGGCGATGCATGGCGCGCTGATAAACTTCCATCAGCGCCAGCACAAAGACCCAGACGGCCATCAGCAGGCCGACCACCGTCATGGCTTCCACGCGATCCTGCATCAGCCACGGTAAGAGCAG
This sequence comes from Enterobacter sp. Cy-643, assembly GCF_011752815.1. GTDB lineage: Bacteria > Pseudomonadota > Gammaproteobacteria > Enterobacterales > Enterobacteriaceae > Cedecea. Next base: position 354,712 of record NZ_VWWV01000001.1, on the reverse strand, counting down.
TGACATAACCAGCGTGATGACCACCGCCACCAACAGATGCTTGCGCAGCTTGCCCGGCTCGTCGCGTCGCCAGCGAACCAGCGGCCCAATGCCGAGCATCAGCGCAAACGGAGCCATCAGCGCGGTAAACATCGTATTGAAGAACGGCTCCCCGATGGAAATGCTGCCGAGGCCAAGCTGCTTATGCACCAGCGGCAGCAGCGTACCCAGCAGAACCACCAGCATGGCGGCAATCAGCAGGACGTTGTTGCCGAGCAGGAAAGACTCGCGCGACCAGAGATCGTTGCTCACGCGGGAACGTACTTTGCTGCCTTTGACCGCATACAGCAGCAGCGAACCGCCGATAACGACCACCAGGAAAGCCAGAATAAACATGCCGCGCGCCGGATCGGACGCAAAGGAATGCACCGACACCAGCACGCCGGAGCGCACCAGGAACGTGCCCAGCAGGCAAAGCGAAAAGGCGCTTATCGCCAGCAGCACCGTCCAGGCTTTAAAGCTGCCGCGTTTTTCGGTAACGGAAAGCGAGTGGATAAGCGCCGTGCCCGCCAGCCACGGCATAAACGAGGCGTTTTCTACCGGGTCCCAGAACCACCAGCCGCCCCAGCCAAGCTCGTAATACGCCCACGCCGAACCCAGCACAATCCCCACGGTCAGGAAAGCCCAGGCCGCCAGCGTCCACGGGCGAGTCCAGCGCGCCCAGGCGCTGTCCAGCCTGCCGCCCAGCAGCGCCGCAATCGAGAAAGCAAACGCCACTGAGAAACCCACGTAGCCCATATACAGCAGCGGCGGATGCAGTATCAGGCCGATGTCCTGCAGCAGCGGATTTAAATCTCGCCCTTCCAGCGGGTAGTCCGGCAGCGTGCGGATAAACGGATTGGAGGTGAAAATAATAAACAGCAGGAAGCCGAAATTAATCATGCCCATGACAGCGAGCACGCGGGCGTGATCTTCTTTAGGCATGCTGCGCCCGGTGAGAGCAACGGCAAACGTCCAGCCGCTCATCATCAGCACCCACAGCATCAATGACCCTTCGTGCGCCCCCCAGGTGGCCGCCACGCGATACCAGACCGGCAGCTCGGTATTCGAGTTGTTGGCGACATAAAGCACGCTGAAGTCGTTCACCACGAAGGCGTTAACCAGTATCAGGAATGATGCGCAAAGGGTGATAAACAGCGCCCAGCTAAACGGCCGCGCCGAGGCCATCAGCCGCTTATCGCCGCGCGCCACGCCCCAGAGTGGATAAACGCTTAATAGCAAAGACCAACCGAGCGCCAGGCTTAGCAGGAACCCACCGATTTCCGGCATCATGAGGCGTTATCCTTATACACTTCCGGGGCCTGCTGGTGATTCTGCTCCATCGCCGCTTTCACTTCAGGCGGCGTGTAGTTTTCATCGTGTTTCGCCAGCACTTCTTTAGCGTGGATAAGCGTGGCACCTTCCATCACGCCCTGGGCCACCACGCCCTGCCCCTCGCGGAACAGGTCCGGCAGAATGCCTTCGTAGGTCACGTCCACCACGCCGCGCGCGTCATACAGCTTGAAGCTGACCTTCAGGCTTTGGCTGTCGCGCTTCACGCTGCCCGGCATCACCATGCCGCCGATCCTCAGGCGTTGCCCGGTTTCCGGCATCAAATGGCTTTCGCCTTTGCCGTGGATAATTTCGCCGGGAGTATAAAACAGGTCGATATTGCTGCGCAGGGCATAGAGCACGAGCGTGATGGTCAGCCCAAGACCGACCAGCACCGCTACGGCCAGATAAAGCCGGTTTTTACGACGCGGATTCACTTAAACTTCCTCCTGACGCTGGCGAGCGACACGAATACGCTGCTCTCTTGCCTGCTGGCGCGCCACCGTTCGCAAAATCGCGCGATGCTGGTAGCGGGTGTGAAAAATCAGCCCAAGCAGCGGCAGGAGCGTGAAAGCCACCGCCAGCCAGACGTAAAAGGCGTAGCCGCCCATGGCGAAGAACTCGTGCCAGTCAGTAAACGCCCACGTCATGATTTTGCTCCTTTGCCGTTAGCAAGCACTGACACCCACGGACGGCGGCTTTCCTGTAACAGCAGCAGGTTACGCAGCCGCATCAGAGTGAGCGTGATAAACAGCGCGAGGAAGCCGAAAATGGTCCAGCGCAGCGGCGTGCGCATAGAAGGGTCGATGGACTGCTGCATATTGGTGGACCCCTGATGCAGCGTGTTCCACCACTCCACCGAGAAGTGAATAATCGGCAGGTTCACCACGCCGACCAGCACCAGAATCCCGGCGGCCCGGCCAGCAAGGCGGCGATCGTCAAACGCGCTGTACAGCGCAATGGCACCCACGTAGAGGAACAGCAGCACCAGCTCGGAGGTCAGCCTTGCGTCCCAAATCCACCAGGTGCCCCACATTGGCTTACCCCAGGCGGAGCCGGTGACCAGCGCGATAAAGGTAAATGCCGCCCCGACGGGGGCCATCGCCATCACCGCCAGATCGGCGGTTTTTATCTGCCACACCAGGCCAATAAAGGCGGCCATCGCCATGCTGGCGTAAATGCCCATCGACCACATCGCCGCCGGGACGTGAAGGTACATGATCCGGTAGCTTTGTCCCTGCTGATAGTCCGCCGGAGCAATACCAAAGCCCCAGACGCAGCCGACCAGCAGCAGCACCGCGCTGAGGATAGCCAGCCAGGGCAGCAGGCGGCCGCAAAAGTGATACAGCCGCTCGGGTTTAGCCAGCTGATGTAGCGTTTTCCACATAGGTTTTGCTCACAAAACAAAAAATAAAGTTACGCAATGCTTACCCGCAGCGCCGCCGCCGTAGCGAACGGGCTTAGCGTGGCGCTGCCGGCCAGCAGCGCGCCAAGAATTGCCATATAGCCCTCCACCGGCAGATGCATCGAGGCGGCATCCATCGCGGCGGTGGCAAAAATTAAAAGCGGGATAGTCAGCGGCAGCACCAGCAGGCTAAGCAGCACCCCGCCGCGCTTCAGCCCAACCGTTAACCCCACGCCGGGCGCGCCGAGGAAGCTCAGCGTTGGCGTGCCCAGCAGCAAAGTGGCGGCCATCACCTGCCAGCCATAAACATCCAGCCCGAGCAGCAAGGCCGCCAGCGGCGAAAGTAGTAACAGCGGAAGACCCGTGACCACCCAGTGAGCGGTCACTTTCGCCAGCACCACCAGCGGCAAAGGCACCGGCAGCAGCATCAGCTGTTCGAGCGAGCCGTCCTGAAAGTCATCCCGGAACAGCCTGTCCATCGCCATTAAAGAAGCCAGCAAAGCCGCCACCCAGATAATCCCCGGCGCAATGCGCGCCAGCAGCTGCGGCTCCGGGCCAATGCCGAGCGGAAACAGGGTTATCACAATCAGGAAGAACCACAGCGGGTTGGCGATTTCTGCCCCACGACGAAACACGACCTGCAGCTCGCGCCAGAAAATACGCCGAATCATAAATCGATTTCCTGCAGATGAATTTGGCGCACAGCACAGCTCAAAGGTTGGTGGCTGGTGAGAATAACTATCCCACCTGCTTCAGCGTGATGTTGCAGACGGCGGGTCAGACGTTCAATACCGACGGCGTCCAGCGCGCTGAATGGCTCATCCAAAAGCCAAAGCTTTGCCGTGGATAGCCACAGACGAGCGAGCGCGGCGCGGCGCTGCTGCCCGGCGGAAAGCTGGTTGACGGGTAAATCTTCGAAGCCGAGCAGCCCGGTTTGCTCCAGCGCAGCCCACAGCTGTTCTTCAGTTACATCGGCATGAAAAAAGGTAAGATTTTCAAAAGGGGTGAGAACGGACTTGATACCCGGCTGATGGCCAATCCACAGCAGGTCACCGTGGAAATTATCGCGTTGGCGGCGAAGTGGCTGATTTTGCCAAAAAACCTCGCCCTCATCGGCCTGTGCCAGCCCGACCAGAATACGTAAAAGCGTGGTTTTCCCCGCGCCGTTTTTGCCCGCCACCTGCACCATTTCTCCCGGCCCAACGCTAAACGACAGCGCGTTGAACAGCGTGCGATCGTCACGCTGGCAGGTCAGTTGTCGGGCTTCTAGCATCAGGAGGCGCTCCTTGTCTCGGGTGACGCTAAGCATATCATATCGCCCTGTTTTCTTCAGGTTGCCCCCGGCGCCTTCAGCTACTCCATTAGGGTTAATTGGCTTATTCAGATCAAAACCGGGGCGATTATTCCCATTCGTCAAAAATGTGGGATAAAAACCGCTACGCTTAAGTGAACATTTTCCGACCAGGAACCGCCCTGATGGACAAGATCGAGCCCGATGAAATCGCTAAGACCGATGAGCTGGCAGTGGACAGCGATGAGAAGTCGAGCGGCAAGAAAATAGAACTGGACGAGGATCGCCTGCCCTCCGGCGCAATGGCGATTCACGAGCACATTCGCCAGGACGGGCAAAAAGAGCTGGAGCGCGACGGCATGGCGCTGTTCTGGTCAGCCGTGGCGGCGGGTTTGTCGATGGGCGCCTCGCTGCTGGCAAAAGGCATTTTTCACGTTAACCTGGTCGGCATACCCGGCAATTTTCTTCTGGAAAATCTTGGCTACACCTTTGGTTTTATCATCGTCATTATGGCGCGCCAGCAGCTGTTTACCGAAAACACCGTCACCGCCGTACTGCCGGTGATGCAGCATCCGACTACCAGCAACTTTTGGCTGCTGATGCGGCTATGGGGCATTGTGCTGCTCGGGAATATCGTCGGCACCGCGCTGGCGGCGCTGGCCTTCGAATACATGCCGATATTCGACGAAGCCACCCGCCAGGCCTTCGACGACATCGGCATGAAGGTGATGGCTAACCCGCCAAGCGAGATGTTCGCCAATGCCATTATCTCCGGTTGGATCATCGCCACCATGGTGTGGATGTTTCCCGCTGCAGGTTCGGCAAAAATCTTTGTTATCGTGCTGATGACCTGGCTGGTAGCCCTGGGCGACTTAACCCATATCGTGGTTGGCTCAGTTGAAATTCTTTACCTTGTATTTAACGGCACGCTGCACTGGAGCGAGTTCTTCTGGCCGTTTGCCCTGCCCACCTTAGCCGGGAATATCTGCGGCGGCACGTTTATTTTCGCGCTGATAAGCCACGCGCAAATCCGCAACGATATGAGCAACAAGAAAAAGGCGGAGGCAAAGCGAAAACGGGAAGAAAAGAACCAAAATTCAGCGAAGAGTGAACAAGGCAACGGGTAAATTGTTCATCTTCCAGGCAAACGGACCGCCAACCCCTTAACCTGCCTCGAAAAGCGGGTATACTACGCCCGCCGCGTTCCCTTAGTTAAATGGATATAACGAGCCCCTCCTAAGGGCTAGTTGCAGGTTCGATTCCTGCAGGGAACGCCATTAGATTTACCCTTTCCATTCTGCCTTTCTTTCAAACTCGCCATTAAAAATACCTGATGCTATCAATGCAGTGAGCTTTGCATATCCACAGCATGGAATCACCGGAAGCATTAAGGATATAATCCCTGCAACGATCCCTCAGCCGTCGAAAAGAACATGACAAAACTTACGTTACAAGAGCAGATGCTCAAAGCAGGCCTGGTCAGCAGCAAAAAAGTGGCCAAAGTGCAGCGCACTGCGAAGAAATCACGCGTGCAGGCTCGTGAAGCTCGGGAAGCCGTGGAAGCCAACAAACAGGCTCAGGTTGAGCGCGATAAAGAACTCAGCGAACAGCAAAAGCAGGCCACTTTAGCCAAAGAATATAAAGCGCAGATCAAGCAGTTGATCGAAATGAACCGCATTGTTATTTCGAAGGGTGATATCGGCTATAACTTCACGGACAATAACTTAATTAAAAAAGTCTACGTCGATAAAGTAACCCAGACTCAGTTGATTAAAGGCCGCCTGGCCATCGCCCGCCTGATTTCAGATAAAAATCCTGAAGGCGAATACGCCATTATTCCCGCAGGCGTTGCCGATAAAATTAAACAGCGCGACGCCAGCTTTATCGTGCTGAGCAGCGACCTGGCTCCGGAAGACAAAGACGAAGACGATCCGTACGCGGACTTCGTGGTGCCTGATGATTTGATGTGGTAACGATTCATTGCGTTAAGGCAGCCTGGTTTTGCCGGGCCGCCTGGTTAATTTTTTTCAATCATATTGAGGATCAAATCAAGCGGGAAGATTATTTCACTGGTCTGTCTGAGTTCTTCCGTTGTCCACCAGCGGTGCTCCCGAATGACTTTCTTTTCGTTGTCAGTCCACCTCGCACGGTCAATATCTGATTTATCCACATGAAGGGTAAAGAAACGCTCTGCCGCAAGAACCGTTTCACCGCTGGGCAGCATCATTTCGAAGTCTCTGGCTGCTATCTGCTGTCCTGCCGTGGTTCTTGTTAACCCCGTTTCCTCAAAGAGTTCTCGCAAAGCGGCCTGTTCATATGATTCACCGTGTTCAAGCCCTCCGCCCGGCGTTGCCCAGTATGATTTTCCACGCAAAGCATCCTCTGTATGGCAGAAATTAAACAGCAAGACATGATTTTCTGGGGAAATAACTATCCAGCGAGAGGATGGTCGAATACGCACAAAACCCCCTGATACAGGTTATTCATCATTATGTGAAAGTGGACTTAGAATCGTGCATAGATTTACGGCAATATAATATCAGAAATGAGGCAGTTAGCCGGAAACCGTCCCGTTCCCCTCGCCCTTACATATTTTTATATCCATTGATTTTACTGTTACGGCGGTCTGCTGACTGAATACTTCTTTCTGCTAAAGCGGGGGAAAGCACTGCCGGACGGAATCAAAGAGGCAGATCCGCACCCGGTCGTTTTAAAATTGACTACAAAACCTGATGTTTGAAGCGAGCAGGACGATAGCTTGCAGGAATCTCTTCGTGCCTGCCGTCGCGTATTTCTTCAGCAACCAGTCGTCCTATTGTCGCCGCGCAGGTCACCGCCGGATGCATAACGGCGACATACACTCCCCGGCTCTCGTCAGTAAAACCAAGCACTGGATGCCCATCCTGAGGCACAGGGCGCTCTCCCACCGAGTAATGCATCAAAGAAGCCGATTCTGCCCCCCGGAGATGCTTTCTGACTGAGGCCTGAGCGGCACTCACGGTTTCTGTCACCTGGCCGCTTTCCGGATAATCCTCGGCGGCCAGGAGATCTCCGTTGTGGGCATGCCTGACTTCTATCTCGTTCCCGGCGATGAGCGTGTTGACTACCCGTTGAGGGACGGCAAACCGCAGCAATATAGCGGGGGATGTCAGAACGGGGACGTGAGTTCCCATCCGCTGAGCCAGCGCGGGAATACCTGCTCCGCAGGCCAGCACCACACAATCCGCCTCCCATTGCCCCTGACTGGTCTGAACGCCTGTGACTTTACCTTCGGTGGTGCAGATAGCCGTCACGGTCGTTTGCTTGTGCAGGACGACGCCCATCCTACAGGCGTGTTCCAGTATGGCACGCGTCGCCTCGGCGGCATCCACGGTTCCGTCTTTTGCTGCATAGCGGGCTTCCGGGGGAGGACATACCATCGCAGGTTCAAGGCTGGCTATTTCAGACCTGTCGACCAGGCGTTCGCCCGGCAAACAGGCCTGAGGGGCTGCGTCGTATTTCAACGAACCACTCCAGCTAATCTGCAGGTCAGGGATTTGGGCCTGCAGTCTGCGCCAGTCGGCAAATGCGGCTCGCCGGAGAAACACATCCGCCGCATCATCACTGACCGCACCGGTCAGCCAGCCAAACGCGCTGCCTGTCGCCCCGGAGGCAGGCTCATGTTGTTCAATCAGAGTGACGTCAAATTCAAGACGGGCCAAATGCCACGCGATTGAAGCCCCGACGATCCCGGCCCCCACTACAACTATTCTTTTTTTGCTTCCGACCACGCCGGCCTTCTCCTGGGGGTAAGAAATTCAGGCCATGATGCGAGATTTAGGGGGTACGGGCAAGCTACCAGAATTGCGGCCCGTTACCCTCGAGATAAACCGGGCCTGAAAACAACAGCAGATTAAAGATTCGCGCTGCGTAAAGCGGTGCAAAAGGCGCAGTTGCAGCCCGCAATCGGGATGATTTTGGTGATGTCGTAGTTGGCTTCAGAAGGGATCGCATGCCCATTGGCGGCGTTATTGTTCACCTTCGCCGTCTGTTCAGGGTGAACAGAGGAATTAGAAACGAATGCCGAGGCATGGAATGAGGTCGCTAACAATGTCGCCCCCACGATACTTAATACTTTCATTTTTTACCCGCCATAGAACGCAAAAAAATCACTCTAGCGTGAGCAGATTTTGAACACCAGAAGCGGTCACTGAAAAAAGTGTGCATATTTATGTCTAAGGTCAGAAGGCGGCAATAGCTGGTCTTGTCTCAAACAGTAAAGCCCCTCGCGGACTGAGATAGGGGCACGAAGTGGAAAAGACTCGCGACCCGGGGCAGTGTATTAAAGAGAGTCTTATAGTCACTTTCATTCGGAGCTTATTATGAATATTGCATTTCTTGGTCTGGGCGGCATGGGGCACCCTATGGCGCGTAATTTGCTCAAAGCTGGCTATGATGTCAGCGTCTGGAACAGAACCCAGTCTGTGGCAGAAACATTGGTCAGCGAGGGGGCTTCCGTCCTCACCGCCCCTTCAGCGGCTGCAGACTGCGATATCGTCATTTCAATGCTGGCCGATGATAATGCCACTCGTGACGTCCTGTTCAGCCAAAACGTATTAACCACCCTGAAGCCCGGTGCGCTGGTGATAAATATGGCCACCATCTCGGTCAGTTTAATCCGCGAATTAACGGAAATTTGCCCTGACCGTCATCTCTTTTTCATCAATGCGCCAGTATTGGGTCGGGTGGAAGTGGCGGACGCCGGTAACCTGAACATTTTGGCTTCCGGCGACGGGCAGCAAATCGATCGCGCGCAGCCGCTCTTTGATGTGATGGGGCAAAAAACGTGGCGTTTTGGGGATAAACCTGAAAATGCGTGCGCCGCAAAACTGGCCACAAATTTTGTTCTGGCAAGCGCCATTGAGGCGTTAGGCGAATCCTGCGCCCTGGTTGAATCCCATGACATCAATGCCAGCGATTTTATTGCTATGCTGACAGGCACGCTTTTCTCTGCCCCGGCCTACAAGGGCTATGGCGCAATGGTCGCTGAAGAACGCTACACGCCGGTAGGCTTTAAGCTAACGCTTGGGCTCAAGGATATGCTTTTGGTTCAACAGGCCGCTGAGAAGAAAAATGTCCCTATGCCCTTTGCCAGCGTGATGCGGGACAACTACCTCGAAGCGATCGCCGGCGGCGACGGAGATTTAGACTGGTCAGCCCTCGGGAATGTAACCCGCAAGCGAAGCAGATTGCGTTAAAGAGTAACATGCTTGCCCCAGTGGGGAGTTTAGTCTTACCCGGCCTAAAGCTCCCCGTTTTTACGCTCGGTAAAATACTGCGCTGGCGTGCTGCCCATGGTTTTTTTGAACATGGTGATAAACGCATTCACGGATTCGTACCCCAGCTGCGCCGCCACGTTTTGGACAGATACGCCGCTGGCCAGCTCCTTCAGGGCAATAATCAAATGCAGCTGCTGTCGCCACCGCCCAAAAGTCAGCCCCGTCTCACGTACCATCAATCGAGCCAGGGAGCGTTCACTGAGCGCCAGCCGTTTGGCCCATGCTTTTAAGGTGCTGCGGTCCTCGGGTCGGCTGACCAGCGCGTCGGCCATTGCGCGTATTTTGAGATTAGCCGAAACGGGTAAGCTGAAATTCTGCTGCGGCATCGTCGCTAATTCATCGAGCGTCACTCTCGCAAGCCGCGCCGCATGGCTGTCGGGGGCATACTCCTCGCTCTCACAGGTTAAGCGTCCCACCAGGGCTTTGATCAGCGGGGAAATCGCTAAAGTGCAGCATTTTGACGGCAGCGCAACGGCGCCGGGCGCCACGAACAAATAATCCAGATGCGCGTTCCAGGTCGCTTTCGCGCTGTGGGGGACACCCTCGGGGATCCAGACCCCGCAATCGGGCGGCACTATCCATATCTCATTTTCCGCCCGGCAAACTACCGCCCCGTAAAGTGCAATAATGAGCTGCCCCTTCCGGTGGACGTGAACCGGCACCTCTTCTCCGTAATCGACAAAATCGAGGCGGCGCGCTATCGCCGGGCTTAGCGCGGGATCGGGATCGTACAGGCTCGTGGCGGGCAGTGGCTTCATGCTGATTGGCAACATTTAGGGATTTTTTGACAGAATAGGATATTTAGCGATATCTGTAACGCGGCAATAATGGCCGCCATGAATAAAATAAACGCCGGCCACCTCGCCCCTTTGTGGGGAAAGCGTGTGACACCCGCTCTGCTGAATGACGCTCACGCCCTGCTTTATGCAGCCAAAAGCTTTGCGGCTGCCATGCTGGCGTATTACCTCGCCTTGTCTATCGGGCTGGGAACGCCTTCCTGGGCCATCGTCACCGTCTATATCGTGTCGCAAACAACGGTCGGCTCCTCGCTAAGCAAAGGGGTTTATCGCCTGGCGGGCACGGTTGTCGGTGCCGCAGCGACCGTTTTGATTGTGACGACGTTTGTGAATATGCCGATTCTGTGCAGCGTGGTGCTCACCGGCTGGATTACCCTGTGCCTCTATTTCTCGCTGCTTGAGCGCACGCCCCGCGCCTATGCCTTTGTATTAGCGGGCTACACGGCGAGCCTGATCGGCTTTCCTGCCCTGCACGATCCCGGTTCAATTTTCGATACGGCCATCACCCGCGTGCAGGAGATTTCGCTGGGCATACTCTGCGCGAGCCTCGTTCACCGCTATGTTTTGCCGAAGCGAATCGCCGGGCTGTTTAACGCCAAATTCTCAGAAACGCTGCACTCGGCGCGGCAAGCCGTGGCAGCTTCGCTGAGTGACGGGCCGTCTTCAGGCGCAAAACACCTTCACATGGCCCTGCCGCTTCAGCTTTTACAGACTCTCAATCACCATGTTCCCTTTGACTTTGCCCTTTCCGTGCCTGTCAGGGAGGCAAGAAAAAAACTGCACGATAAGCTTACTCGCCTGCTAGTGGTGAATAGCGAACTGAGCGAACGCCGGCAGATGATAAACGCGCTGGATCCTCGGCTGCTGCGGCTGGAGAACGAAGTCCGAAGCTGGCTGAACGATGAACCTGAAATCACGGGTGAAGCGCTGGACAAACAAAGTTCAGCGTTAGCGAAAATGTTAGCTGCAGCGGCACTTCAGCCAGAAGATGTGCTGCAGGCGAGTCTAGCCGCTTATCTTTGTGAGGCCATCACTCTACTGCTGCAGTGCGAGAAGTTGTATCAAACGATAGCGCAGTCACCCCAGCCCCTGGAAAACGAGCCGGCAGCCAAAGGCTATGTGCTGCATCGCGACGGTCTGTCCGCGGCCAGGACCGCGCTGGGTGCCTTCACGCTGGTGTTAGCCGGATGCCTGGCGTGGATTTACTCGGCCTGGCCGGACGGGGCCACGGCGGTATCGGTAATTGGGGTTTGCTGTACGCTGTTTGGCAGTTTCGACACGCCCGCGCCTCACCTCATCAAATATGCCATTGGCTCGCTCTACGGCGTGGCGATAAGCCTGCTCTACAGCTTTGCAATTCTGCCGCAAATCACCACGTTCAGCGTGCTGGCCGCCGCACTGGCCCCCGTCTATTTGCTGGCAGGATCGCTGCAGGCCAACCCCCCGACGACGTTTATGGCGATGGGCATCACGCTCACGCTCCCCATTTTATCCGGGCTGGGCCCCCACTACGGCGGTGACTTCGCTGTAGCGCTCAATACAGCCACCGCATTATTTATTGCTATCGGCTTTGCCGTGTTCGGCATGGGGCTGCTGCAAACCGTACAGGCCGACGCGGCGATAGATCGCCTGCTTCAGCTCTGCCACCGCGACGTCAAACTCAGCGCCAAAGGCGCTTTCACCCCGGATGAAGTGGTCTGGACCAACCTGATGATCGACAGAACGGCATTGCTGCTGCCGCGCCTGCAGCGCAGCGAACAGTCCGCAGAGCAAATCCTTAACCAAATGCTCCACTACCTGCGCACTGGCCTCGCCACGCTGCATCTGCGGCAGTTGCAGGTTCACCTCAACCGGGAAACCGCCGCCCAGATTCATGAGCTGCTTGGCCTGCTGGCCTGCGAAACAGACCTCCGAAAAATACAGGCAACTGTTTTTGCACTGATAAACGCGCATTCTCCGGCGGCGAATGCGCTGACCCGGCGGCTTAATCGCGGACTAATAGATTTGTACTGCGCACTGAATATTTCAGGTAAGGAGTCGGCCGATGATCGGTGACGTAAATATTGGCGGGGTTTATCTGCCCGGCCTGCTGGTCATCGCGCTTGTCGCGTTACTCTGCACTCTTTTTCTGCTTTCGCGGCTGATGCTCAGCGGGGTATATCGCCGCCTGCCCTGGCGGCCACTGATTGATTTCGCTGCTTATATTTTTACCGCATTCCTGCTGCTGCAGGGGTTGAACGCCCAGGGGTTTATCGTATGAAATCATTTTTGGCTCTGACAGGCCGCTACGCGCTGACGCTTCTCGCCACCGCCGCGGCTCTGTTTATCGCTTTTACGATGTGGAAGCATGAATCGCAAAAACCCTGGACGAGGGATGGCCGGCTTCGCGCCGACGTGGTGCAGATTGCGCCGGATGTCTCTGGCCCGGTGAGCAGCGTGGCCGTGAAGGACAACCAGTGGGTGAACCGCGGCGATATTCTCTACGCCATTGACCCGCGCTGGCTGAAGCTCGCCGTCAGCAGCGCCCGGTCAGAAGTTGACGTAAAGCGCCACGAAATGCTGATGCGCCAGGATTCTGCCGCGCGGCGCACGCAGCTTCAGAGCGTAATATCTAAAGAAGATTTACAGCAAACCCGCAGTGCGGCAAACGTGGCCGTCGCCAACTATCAGGGGGCGCTGGCGGCGCTGGAGCTTGCGCAGCTCAATTTAGCTCATTCCATCGTTAAATCCCCGGTGGCGGGCTACGTGACGCATCTCAGGCTCAGCCCTGGCGACTACGCCACCGCAGGCGTGACAAAAGTTGCCATCATTGATGCAAAAAGCTTCTGGATTGTCGGTTATTTTGAGGAGACAAAACTGCGACACATCCGCGTGGGGAACCGCGCGCAGATAGCGCTGATGGGCTTCGACGCAGTGATACCCGGCCATGTGGAAAGCATCGGCCACGGTATCGGCGACAGCAACGATGAAACAGGCGACCTCGGTCTGCCGGACGTTAACCCTACCTTTAGCTGGGTGCGTCTTGCGCAGCGGGTACCGGTACGCATCCATATCGACAGGCTACCGGCAGGCATTGAGTTAGTGGCTGGCTTATCCGCGAGTATTTCCGTCACGCCTTAGCGCGCTGAATCTGGCTGAACAATGCTATTATCGCGGCCAGGCTAACAAACCCAGAGATAACCATGAACAACGAAATCGACCTGAAATATTACGACATCGCGGACGAGTACTCGACGGAAGCGGCAAAGCCCGTTGCCGAGGATGAGCGTGATGCCGTGGCGCGCTATTTCCAGCTGCTGATTACCCGCTTAATGAACAACGAGGAAATCAGCGAAGAAGCGCAGGGCGAAATGGCCGTTGAGGCTGGCCTTGCCGAACAGCGGATTGACGAAATCGCTGAGTTTCTGAATCAGTGGGGCAACGAGTAATTTCTGCCGCGATACATTTCCCCGTCAGAACGGGCTGCCGCATCTGGCAGCCACCGGTTCGCCGCTGACGGGGTGAACAAAATGCAGTTCGCTGGCATGCAGCATCAGCCGCGGCGCTCGTTCCGTGCCCGGCAACGCCAGCCCGCCATACAGATCGCAGCCCAGGATCGGGTGGCCCAGATAGTGTGCATGGATGCGTAGCTGGTGAGTTCGCCCGGTTTCCGGCGCAAATTGCACCCTCGTTAACGGTAGCTGCGCGCCATTCTCCAGCTCACGATAAAACCGCTCAATCACCTTGTAACGAGAGCGGGCGGGCTTGCCGCTGACGGCGCAAATCGACATCAGCGGAAACAGCGCCGGATCTTTGGCAATCGCCGCGTCGATCACTCCTTCCTCTTTTTCAAGATGCCCGCAAAGCAGCGCGGTATACACCTTGGCAACAGAACGCTGGCTGAACTGCTGGCAAAGCAACGCATTGACTGCCTTATTCAGCGCAATCACCATCAGCCCGGACGTGCCGAAATCCAGGCGATGCACCAGCGTGCAGCCGGGGAATATCTTCACCAGCCGATGGTGCACCGAGTCAAGATTCTGCGGGTTTTTCCCTGAAAGGCTGAGCAAGCCGGAAGGTTTATTGATCAACGCCAGATGCTCGTCCTGATAAAGAATTTCTATCTCATCAAAACAAGGCGGGGCAATAAACGTATCAATAATCGTAGACATTGGGCTGCCCGGCTAGAGAATGGAGCCGGATGATAGCGAATTTCACGAAGCCAGGCTAATTTAGCCCCGCAAAAGGGGCCATTAAGGCCCCTGTTTAAACTTATCTGGCTGAACTATTTGTCCTCGCCGGTAATATTTTTCACTTCCTCTGCCGTTGCGGCCGGCGCGCCGTTGCCCCAGGAGCCGCGCACGTAGTTCACCACGTCAGTCATCTCTTTGTCCGACAGCACGCCTTTGTAGCCTGGCATCATGAACGGAATAGTGCCCTGGGTTTGCGGCGTGTGCGCCCCGTCGGCAATCACGCGGATAAGCGAGGACGGATCTTTCGCCATTACCGCCGAGTTGCCCACCAGCGACGGCACGTTAAAGTCCGTGCCCTTCCCGTCCGGGCTGTGGCAGGTGGAACAGTAGCGCATGTAGAGGGTTTTACCGTCGGACGGTTGAGAAACCACGGCAGCATTCACCGGCGTCGCCGTTGGGTTTTGCGGCTTGAAGTTGGCGATATACAGCGCGATAGCTTCCAGGTCGGCATCCGTCAGGTACTGGGTACTTTGGGTGACCACTTCCCCCATTGGCCCAGCAATAGCGTGATGCTGGCTGCGGCCTTTGCTCAGCAAGTCTTTCACTTCCTGGATGGACATATTCATGCCGCGCAGGGAAGGCGCATACCAGCCGTCGATCATCGCCCCGCTCAGGAATTCCGGGCTGGAATCATCGTAGCCTTTCTCCTGCATCGCCATGCCGCGCGGCGTATGGCAGGCGCCGCAGTGGCCCGGCCCCTGCACCAGATAAGCCCCGCGTTTGATTTTCTCCGCGTTATCTCCGCGGGCTTCAACCACCACGCCGCCGGATTTCACGTCATCCACGAACAGGCCGTTCCAGACGCGCAGCGGCCAGCGGGCCGACAGCAGCAGCGGAATATCATTCTCTTTATTGGCGGTCGCCGCCGGGGCAACGTCCTGCATAAAGTAGTCGTACAGCGCCTTCACGTCTTCATCGGTCATTTTGGCGTAGGAAGGATAAGGCATCGCCGGGTAAAGGGCGTGGCCATCTTTGGCTATCCCCTGGCGAACCGCCTTCTCGAAATCTTCGTAGCTGTAATTGCCAATGCCGTGGGTTTTGTCCGGCGTGATGTTGGTGGCGTAGATATCCCCCACCGGCGTGGAAAACTTTTTGCCTCCGGCCATCGCCTGGCCGCCGTCTACGGTGTGGCAGGCGACGCAGTCTGACGCGCGCGCCACATACTCACCTTGCGATACGGCAGCGTAGCCGCTGGCAGAAAAGAGGATCGAGATAGCCGCTAAAATACGTTTCATTTTCTGGTTACCCCATCGCCACAAGTTCGTTGACTGCGCGCCATGCCTGGTCGATAGCCGCGTGAGCGTAAGCGCTCCAGTCTGAGTCAGAGTTAGCAATCGTGATGCGGCCTATCGGCTGGCGGGCACGGTTGATAATTTCCGGCATCTTTTCCATATCATCGCTGAGCGAGTTTGCGTAGTAGGCGTAGCCATGCGCCCAGCGGTTGACCGTGATGGCCGCAATATCGCGCTCGTGGTCAAAGCCGGTGTGGCCTAGCATCTCCTGCAGCTGAGAGCGGATCATCTGCTCGTGGGCTTCAAAGGTAGAACCCAGCAGGAATGCACGGCCCCGGCGGAACTGCTCGCGCGGAGACATGTTGCTGCCCGGATAAGTCGGCACATACACCATGTGGATACACATCGGGTCGTCCGGCGTCTGCGGGTGATGGTAATCGCCCATGCTGACCGGGTAATCTAGCTTCACGCGGCTGTACGGCGCTGCCGGGGAATAGAATTCATGCACGCCGGTGTTTTTGAAAGCACGCCAGTTGTTGACCACCACGTTGGTGTAGACCAGCGGCGCTTTGACGTTGAGGCGCAGATCTTCTTTCTGCTGCTCCGGCGCCTCCGGCACGATGTACGGGATCATCATGTTGTAGCCCGCCATGATGGCGTTGCGGCTCTTCACGCAATGCAGCTTGCCGCTCTGATTGTTGATATAGCGCACCACCACGCCGTTATCGGCATTGGCGGCGTTAATCACGCTGCTGTTGAGGCGAATGCGGGTACCGTTTTCCGGCCTGTCCAGCAGCTCGTAGTGCAGCCTTGCGGTGACGGAATCTTCCATCGTACTGCCCGGCAGCGCGTCAGGAATCAGTTTGCGCACCATCAGGCGCGTCAGCCCGGCGTTGCCATCCGGGAAGTGGTAGGTGTATGGCTCTTCGAGGTCGGCCAGCGCTTCGCCGTCCAGCGGCGGTAAATTCATCGCCTCCATGCCCGGCAGCGCGCAGGCGCGCGCGTCGCTGCAGCTCACGCCTTCAATGCCGATGGCGAAGAAGTCGTTGGTACGCTGCTGGAAATACATCAGCGCCATTTTGCTTAAGCCGACTTTCTTCTCAAGGAATTCATGATAGCTGTGGGTATCCAGCCATTCGCTTTTCTGCTCGACCGTCATGCCTGGCAGGTAATCGGCAGGGTTGACGTGCAGATCCAGCAGCGCCTTGCGGTCTGCCTCGCTCAGCGGGAAGTCATTGATAAAGGCTTCGATGCTGCGGCCATTGAGCCTGTCCGGCGGAATATCGTCCGACACCGCGCGACCGGGGTCGCCGCTAACGATTTTGGTTTCACCGAAGTTCTTTTTGTCGAAGAACACGCCGCGGCTCAGGTTCTGGTCCGGGTAGAAAGTGGCGTCAAAGCTGCTTTTCATTCGCGTGATGCTGACGCCCAGAGAATCCATCAGGCCGTGAACCACCGGGCTGAAGTTGCTGTTCGGCGACTGGAATGACTCGCTGCCGCCGTAACCGAGCAGGGTTTTACCGCCGACGTTGAACTGGTTACGCTTGGCGTGACCGCCGAAGTCGTCGTGGTTGTCGAAGATCAGGATTTTGGCCTCCTTCCCCATTTTTTCGCGCCAGAAGCAGGCCGCCGCCAGGCCGCTGATCCCGCCGCCGACAATCACCAGGTCGTACTCTTCTTCTACCGGCAGCTTACCGAAGTCGAATTTTTCGTGCTCGCGGCCAAGGGCGTGCGCCATTTCGAACGAGCCAGGGTGGTTGCCGCGCAGACCCGTTAGCCCCGGCGGGTAGTAATCTGCATTTATCACGGCGCTGCCGGGTGCTTTGCCGTTTGCCCTCACCAGTTCCAGAGGCGTTAAACCAGAGACAATTGCAATTGCCATCCCGTTAAGAAAGTCACGTCGGGTAATAGACATAGATAACCTTTTTTATCAGTCTGTTAGACATATTATTCACTAAATGATAACAAACTCACTGCCGCTTCGCTACGCGATAAGCCTGTTAACTATAGTGTCTTTTCTGGTAACGGGTTGCCGGTGCGCCGCCCGCGGGTAACGACCAGTAAGCGACGTGCTGCGGGCTATTGCCGAGGTTTGAGCTCTTCGTCGAGTTTCTTCGAGTCGTAGTAATCGCCCTGCCAGGTAATTTTGCCGTGGCTGACTTTGATAAAGCTCACGCCTTCAAATTTGATCGGGTTGTTGGTTGCCGGGCTGCCGCCCCACTCGCCGCTGTTGGTGCCGGTGAACGTCCAGCGGAAAGCGATGGTGTCGTGGTTATAAACCGGCTCGCTGGTCATCTGCCAGTGCAGATCCGGCACCGCTTTAATAAACGCGCCAATCACCTCTTTCTCGGCTTTTTCTTTCCCTTCAACCGGTGTGCCGACGGCGGCGTCGTAATAAACCATGTCGCTGGCAAGATACTGGGCCGCCTGCCCGGCCTGGTGGGCATTCCACGCGGCCATATAATTTTTCACGACGGAAAGCGGAGCGCTTTCGGCCAGTGCCAGGGTTGAAAAGAAAAACAGCGACAGCGCAACAGCATTAACTCTTTTCATCGCAGGGATCCTTATTCAGTGATGTCGCACATGATGTGTTTGATGCGGGTGTATTCGTCGAGGGAGTAAGACGAGAGGTCTTTGCCGTAGCCGGACTTTTTAAACCCGCCGTGGGGCATTTCCGCGCACAGCGGGATGTGGTTGTTGATCCACACGGTGCCGAAATCGAGACGGGTGCTAAAGCGCTGCGCCCGGCTGTGGCTGCTGGTCCAGACGCTTGCCGCCAGACCATACTCTACGTCGTTGGCTCTGCTGAGCGCTTCTTCTTCGCTGCTGAAGGACTGGATAGTCATCACCGGGCCAAAAACTTCATGCTGGATGGCCTCATCGCGCTGCTTCAGCCCGGAAACGATCGTCGGCTCAAAGTAGAAGCCGGGACCCGCGCCCTTTTTGCCGCCGGTTTCAATTTTTGCATGGGCAGGAAGCCGTTCAATAAAGCCCGTCACCTGCTCCAGCTGGTTGCGGCTGTTGAGGGCGCCATACAAAGCCTCGCGATCGTCCGGCTCGCCGAAGGTGATTGATTTGGTTTTCTGAATCAGCTTTTCAAGGAAAGCGTCGTAGGCGGAGGCTTCAACGATGATACGCGTGGCAGCGGTGCAATCCTGCCCGGCATTAGAGAAACCGGCAGCGGTTATCACCTCGACCGCTTTGTTCATGTCCGCATCGGCAAACACCACCACCGGCGCTTTGCCACCTAATTCGAGGTGCGCTTTGGTCAGGTTGGCGGCAGCAGAGGCGGCAACCTGCAGCCCGGCGCGAACGGAACCGGTGATCGACACCAGCGAGGCTTCCGGGTTGGATACCACCAGCGAGCCCGTCCCCGCTTTGCCCAGTACCACGTTGAAGGCGCCCTGAGGGAACAAAGGTGCCGCAATTTCGGCCAGAATCAGCGTACTGATAGGCGTCGTATCGCTCGGTTTCAGCACCACGGTGTTGCCCGCCGCAAGCGCCGGAGCGATTTTCCATACCGCCATCATGAATGGGTAGTTCCACGGCGTTACCTGCCCGACAATGCCCAGCGGTTCACGGCGAATGGTTGAGGTAAACCCGGCGGCATATTCCCCGGAAGCTTTTCCCTCAAGGCAACGGGCCGCCCCGGCAAAGAAGCGGATAGCGTCGCAGGACGCCGCGATTTCATCGCGCTCGATAAAGTGTTTAAGCTGCCCCGTTTCCTGACTTTGCACCTCCACAATCCGCGCGGCATTACGTTCAATTTCATCGGCAAGTTTCAGCAAGGCACGCTGCCGCTCGGACGGCAGGGAATGTTTCCATTCCGAGAACGCCGCTTTTGCCGCCGCGTAAGCCAGGTTAACTTCTTCCGCGCCGCCGTCAGGGGATTGCGCATAAACCTCGCCGTTGACCGGGCTGACCAGGTCAAACAATGTGGCTGGCTGGCCCGCCACATAGTGCCCGTTGATAAAATGCTTCAGGGTTTGCATCGCCTTCTCCTAAAGTTAAATATAAACAATATTATGTAATATCTTTTGAGTGGCGACTTTTCAATCTGCGCTTGATAGCAACATGATCAACCCCACAATTTAACAACATTTTTACATTGCAATGCCGGGAAAGCGGTGAAAACCGCCGTTTCTGGTAGCCCGTCGATGCCTTTCTTAAAGGCCCGGGCTGTGCTATCAATAACCGTTGATTCAGGGAATTTTAATCAGAGAGCACTATGATTACTCATGCAGTAATATTCGCACCTATAGGACAGGCAAGTCGATCCGATCAAATTGTGCAGCGGCTTTCAAATGCAATTATTACTGGTTTGCTTGAGGCAAATGAGCAGCTTCCAAATGAGGCTGACCTTGCCAAAATGATGGGCGTTTCCCACATAACAATACGCGAAGCCTTAAATACGCTGCGGGCCAATAATTTAATCCACACCATTCGTGGGAGAAATGGCGGCAGCTTTGTTTGCGAAAATAGCGGCGAATTTCAGACGCCACTTCACCCTTTTAAAGCCATCAGCTCCGACTATATTTCTGACCTCGGCGAAATGCATTGCGCCATCATTAGCCATAGCGCAAAGCTGGCCTCCAGGCGCATGACCGGCGCGGATATCACCCGGCTGCGGGAATTTGTTGAAGCGCTGAAATCTGCCGGCACGCCGGAGCTAAAAACTCAGGCGGATATGCGTTGCCTGCTGGCACTTTCCGCCAGCTCCCAGTCAGCCAGGCTTGCCAACCAGGAACTGCTGCTGCAGGCGGAATGGGCTTCACTGGTGGCCATTCTTTATCGCGATGAAGCCATTCATCGGGAAGTGATTGATGTTTACACCGAATTGATCGCCGCGCTGGAAACCCATCACGAGCAGGAGGCGGTGCGGTTAGCCACGCAACTCATCGACACCTTCACCTTCTATCTCATTGAAAGCAAATTAAAATATAAATAAAACTGACACAACAACACGGGCATCGCCATGAATGTACCTGCAAGCCTCATCCCTTTTACCCGTAAAATCGACGACATCATTACCACCACCATCCAGGCAACCATTGCGCTTGCCGGGCAGGTTGAGTCCACGCTGACCGCGTTTCACGGCGACGATCATAAATTGCTCCTGGATCCCGCGGTAAAAAGAGCTATCCAGGAACACATTAAAGAGACGCTGAACGAAACGCCTTACTGCTCAGGCTCCGGCTTTGCCAGCCACATTGCAGGCAGCACGGAAGAGAAAGAGTACTGGCTGCTGGAGTGGTGGTACAAAAAGGCTGACGGCGTGAAAAAGGTGAATCTCGACCTCGATCAGGCCACCCAGCAGCGGCTGGATTTCAGAACCTTTGAGTGGTTTAAAGACGCGCAGGAAAATGGCCAGGCATATATTCACGGCCCTTATGTCGATTACGTCTGTAATACGTCTTATACCTTAACGTCAGCGATGCCGGTTTATTTGCACCAGCGTTTCATCGGCGTGGCGGCAATTGATGTGCTGGTCAGCGAAGTAGAGGAAGAATTACTTCCGCTGTTCAATAACCACAAAGTTATGCTGACTAATTTAGATAAGCGGATTATTTTCTCTACTTATCCTAAATACCGCGTCGGTGAATTATTGAATACCGCTGAGGCGGCTGAAGTCTATAACACAGAATACTGCACGTTATATGAGCTGATTAAAAAAGGGCCATAAGGCCCTTAACGTTGCGGACAAAGTGGAAAAAAAGGGCCCGAGGGCCCTGGATTAATATTCGCGAGAGAGATTTAGCCGTTTGGCGTATTCTATGGCGTCATTCTCAGGCGCATCGGAGTGGCCAAACGGTCTGGCAATAGACATATAAATCAGCCCCGAGCCGATAACCAGCGCCAGGCCAATCAGCACCGTCCAGCGGTCGATAAAGGTTGCGCTGTCCGCAGGCTGGGCCAGCAGCCAGATCCCGCCGATACCGTAGGCCAGCGCCAGCACGTTCACCAGCATGCCCCATGATCCCAGCGTCCATTCTCCCGCAGGCTTCCAGCCCTTGAGGCGCTGGCGCAGCGCGGCCAGGATCACCATCTGGAAGGAGACGTAAATCCCTATCACGGCAAACGCGGTGATCCGGGCAAGGTTATCCGGCTGGAAATATACCCAGACGCAAATCACCATCGGCAGCAGGCAGCTTACCAACATCGCATTGTCCGGCACGCTATGCTTCGAGATCTTTGCCATCCACTCGCTGCCCGGTAGCATTTTGTCGCGAGAGAACGAGAAGATCAGGCGACTCAGCGCGGCCTGCAGCGACAGGATACAGGAGAGCATCGCCACAATCGCAATCACAATAAACAACGTGGCGCCCTTTTCGCCCAGCGCATCATTCAGTATCGCCGGGATCGGATCGGCTATTTTGCCGTTCACGATGTTCATCAGATCCGGGGAGGAAAGCAGGTAACCGAGGATAGAGATCACCGCTGAGATCGCCCCGAAGACAATGCTAAGGATCATCGCCACCGGGATTTTACGCCCCGGGTTTTTCACCTCTTCCGCCACGTTGCCGCAGGCTTCGAAGCCGAAAAACATAAACAGACCCATTAGCGAGGCCGACATAAAGGCCGTGCCGTAGCTGCCGTCTTTCGCCAGCGCGCCCATGGCGTCAAACACCACGGAGAAAGGCTGATTGCGGTGGAAAATCAGCAGGTAAATGCCGAGGGCAATGACGCTGATGATTTCGCACCAGAAGCCGAATCTAGCAACTCTCGCCAGGTTTTTCGTCCCGGACATGTTGACGCCCATCATGATGGTGAGCAGCACCACGGAAGTGAGCAGCATCGCAAACGGCGTGTCGCCGTAATGGAAAAGCGAGGCCACGAAGGTCGAGGTGTATTCCACGATAGACGTAATAGTCACCACCAGCGCCCAGAGGTAAATCCACGCGGCAATCCACGCGTATTTCTTCCCCCACAGCCTTCTGGCCCACGGATACAGCCCGCCGGTAATGGGATATTGCGAAGCCACCTCGCCAAACACTAAGGCAACCAGCAGCTGCCCGCAGGCGGCAATCAGGATCCACCAGATGGCTGGCGGCCCGGCGAGGGTTATCGCCAGCGCAAACAGGGAGTACACCGCGGTCAACGGTGAGAGGTAGGTAAAACCAAGCGCAAAGTTCGATACCAGGCCGATGGAGCGGTTGAACTGCTGGCCCTTCTCCGGCTGGGGATCGGTACTTTTTGTAGCAGATGTCTGTTCCATATGTCTTTCTCTTTAGGGGCATAGTTGCAGGCAATGGCTACATTTTATAAAACATATTAAGTTATATGTATATTGTGCTTTGTCACAATTTTGTTAGATATAATGTTATTGTATTGTTAAATTCAGAAAGCAAAAGAAACAGGGATGAAAGCCATCTCAGAGGTGGGAAAAGCGTCAGCCACGGTGTTCGCGGGGCACCGGTCACCCAGCACTCCGCCTGCAGCGCAAAGCGCGTTTATCTGGCAAAAGCCTGCACGCCGATTCCCTGAGAGATAAACAGGTTGCGGATTGCCTGCGCCATAGCAAGCGCCCCCGCGCTATCGCCATGAACGCAAATGGAGTCGGCCAGGATGGGGGTAAATACACCTTCGACTGACGCCACGCCGCCCTCGGTAATCAGCTGCAGCATACGCGCGGCAACCTGCCCGGCATCGTGCAGCACAGCACCGGGTTCACGTCTTGACACCAGCGAACCATCGGAGTGATAGGCCCGATCGGCAAAGGCTTCGCTGACGGTAGTCACGCCTTTTTGCTGCGCCCACGTCAGCAGCGGTGAGCCTGCCAGCACCACCAGCGGCAAAGAGGCATCAAACGCCAGAATGGCATCCAGCACCGCATCGGCCTGGCGCCTGTCATGCGCGATAGTGTTATACAACGCCCCATGCGGTTTCACATACTGAACACGCGTTTCCACTGCCTGAGCCAGCCCCTGCAACGCGCCGATCTGGTAAATGACGTCCGCCGTCAGTTCGTCGCTGGCAATATCCATATTGCGCCGCCCAAACCCGACGAGATCCGGATACGCCACGTGCGCGCCCACGGCAACGCCCTGCACTTTTGCGGCGCGTAGCGTTTCGAGTATGCCCGCAGGCGACCCGGCGTGAAAACCGCAGGCCACGTTGGCGCTGCTGACAATTCGCAGGATCGCGGCGTCATCCCCCATTGTCCACTGGCCGAAGCTTTCACCTAAATCACTGTTTAAATCGATATTTTTTTTCATAGTCAGCCTTTACGCAGCGGCTTATTTTTTATCAACAGCGCCAGGACGAAGCCCAACACCATAACGCCCGCCGAAATTATAAACACGGAATGAATCGCTGAGCCAAAAGCCTGCAAATAATCGTTACGGATCGCCGCAGGCAGTTCGTGTACCGCCTGCGCGCCAGGCTGGCGCGGCAGTGGCATCCCCGCCTGGGACGGCGAATAAGTTCGCCCTGGCGATTTGCTGAGAGTGCAAAGATACCTGCTTAACCGCCGCCTGAACTGCATCAAAACGCTGAAAAGCGATTTAATTCGTTACTGGCAAATTGATCCTGTCGCCTCGCGTTGTGGGCTGAGAGATAACCAGAAACTCAACCTCTTTATCTGAATCATTACGGGCCTGATGTTTTGCCTGCGGCGGGATCGGAATGCCCCTGCCCGCCGGCACCACGTAAGACTCTCCTTCCAGCTCCATCGTCAATTCCCCGGATAACACAAAAAAGAATTGTTGAGCCGCTGAATGGTAGTGCCTAAGCTCCGCCCGCGCCGCCGGCATACGTTCATGAATCACGCTTAGTGCAGAATCTTTTAACAGGTGCCATCCATCACAATCTCCGCCCCAAAGATAGTGTTCCGCATTTTCTTTTGAAACGATCACGATCTCTCCCTTTTAACGATAAAAATTTATAAATTTTAGGGTAAGCAAAAATACTTATTTTTAGATGAAAAATATCACTAAAAAAATCGATATATCCTAATGTTTTTAATGAAGTAAATAAGGTATCACCCACACCCAATTAAAGTTCAAAAAACAGACAACTGTCACAATTTTGAGACACTTGTTTTCATTTTTAATTTGGGAGTACATTAGCGCCGTCCGGGTAAGGTTTTACCTCCGAATACCAGATGAAGCGGCGACAAAAGCGTTTTGCGGCTTCAGCTTATTATGTACCTGTTGAGATGCGCGTCAGCGCGGAGCGATGTGAAGTGAAATATTTTCTGATGGGTATTTCTGTGATTGTTGTGTTGTGGGCCGGTACCTTCTTCCTGATGGTTGAATAAGCCTTCACAAACAGCAGCGCAAAAAGAACAGGAGCCAAAGGGCTCCTGTTTTCGTTTCATTATTCGGCGTTTTCTGCGGCATTTTTCGGCAGCGGCGGCAACAGCCCGTCAGCCCTGAACATCGCCTTAATACCGCGCACGGCCTGGCGGATACGATCCCGGTTTTCAATCAGCGCGAAACGAACGTGAGTGTCGCCGTAGTCGCCGAAGCCAATCCCCGGTGAAACGCAGACTTTCGCTTCCTGCAGCAGCTTCTTGGCGAACTCCAGCGAGCCCATCGCCGCGTACTGTTCGGGAATTTTTGCCCAGACGTACATGGACGCTTTCGGGCATTCCACCATCCAGCCCGCTTCGTGTAACCCTTTCACCAGTACGTCCCGACGGCGTTTGTATTGCTCTGCGATATCGCGCACGCACTGCTGATCGCCTTCAAGGGCGGCAATCGCGGCCACCTGCAGCGGCGTAAAGGTGCCGTAGTCGTGGTAGCTCTTAATACGCGCCAGCGCGCTGACCAGCTCCTGGTTGCCCACCATAAAACCGATGCGCCAGCCCGCCATGTTGTAGCTTTTTGACAGCGTGAAAAACTCAACGGCCACGTCGCGCGCGCCGGGCACTTCCATAATGGAAGGCGCTTTCCAGCCGTCATACACAATATCGGCGTAAGCCAGGTCATGAATCACCAGCACGTCGTACTGCTTCGCCAGCGCCACAACCTTCTCGAAAAACTCCAGCTCCACGCACTGGGCGGTTGGGTTAGACGGGAAGCCGAGGATCATCATCTTCGGTTTCGGATAACTTTCGCGAATGGCTCGCTCCAGCTCGGCAAAGAAGTCCACGCCTTCCACCAGCGGCACGGAGCGAACCTGCGCCCCGGCGATCACCGCCCCGTAAATATGAATCGGGTAGCTTGGGTTCGGCACCAGCACGGTATCCCCGTGATCCAGCGTCGCCAGCATCAGGTGTGCCAGCCCTTCCTTCGAGCCAATAGTCACAATGGCTTCGCTTTCCGGGTCGATATCCACGTCATAGCGATCTTTGTACCAGCGAGAAATGGCGCGGCGCAGACGGGGAATGCCTCGAGAAGTGGAGTACCCGTGCGTGTCTTCACGCTGCGCCACGGTGCAAAGTTTTTCGACGATGTGCGGCGGTGTCGCCCCGTCCGGGTTGCCCATGCTGAAATCAATAATGTCTTCGCCGCGGCGTCGCGCAGCCATTTTCAGCTCGGCAGTGATGTTAAAAACGTAAGGGGGCAAGCGATCGATACGCGAAAAACGACGTTTTGGACTGGAGTCAGCCATAAATTCCTCAGAGTAACGTGAGCGCCCGGACCGTCCGAGCGACGCTGCCACGCGATGTGGCCTGTTTTGAAAATAGCCTGAATAAAAATCGCCTGTCGAGGGGGAAATGAAAATATTTTTTCCGTGACACAAAATAGGAAGTTTCGAATGAAATACATCTCTATTTCATTCAATTATTCAGGCATACATTAACCAGGTAGCAACAACTCAGTAACCTACTCTCTGCCAGAGGAAGCCACCTATGCACCTGGACATTAACGATCTGCCGAAAGCTATCCGCGAGATAAAACAACAGCTGCGCCGCGATCTGCCCCACTATCAATCGGTATTTGCCGAGCTTGAAATCAATATTCGCCAGCAGATCGAGACGATCCGCGCTGAAATGGCGCGCGGCGAGAACCCTGTTCCGCAGCTCGACGCCGAGGATATTCTTCAGGGCCGCGTGAGCGAGCAACAAAAAGCGCTGATCCGCCAGCGCGGCTGCTGCACGATCCGGGGCGTTTTCCCGCAGGAACAAGCTCGTGGCTGGAATGAAGAGATCGGCCATTATCTGGCACGAAATCATTTTGTCGAACGCCTGAAAAATGCGGCAGAAGACAACTATTTCGGCACGCTTGCCGACAGTAAGCCGCAAATTTACGGCATTTACTGGTCTAAGCCGCAAACCGAAGCCCGCCAGCATGAGCGTATGAAAGCGGTGCAGGTGTTTCTCAATAATCTGTGGCAAACGGAAAGTCACGGCAGGCAACACTTCGATCCCAATCGCGTTGTTTCCTACGCGGACCGCACTCGCCGCCGCCCGCCCCGGTCAAGCTCGCTGGGGCTTTCGCCACACGTTGACGGCGGCTCGGTTGAGCGCTGGCTAGACGAGAACTTCCGCCACGTTTATCGCCACGTCTTTTCCGGCAACTGGAAAGATTACGATCCGTTTGCCGCCGAAGGCCGAACGGAAGTGAGGGAGTTCCCATCCCCTGCGGTCTGTTCGATGTTCCGTACCTTCCAGGGCTGGACGGCGCTAACGCCCCAGCGCAAACACGGCGGCACGCTGAATTTGCTACCGGTGGCTAACGCCATGGCCTGGATCCTGCTTCGTGCGCTGCAGGACGATGTGCCAGAAGAATCATTGTGCGAAGCTAAGCCAGGCAGAGCATTATCCATTAACAAAGAGTGGCATCCCCTTTTACTGACTGGGATTTCCTCAATTCCCGATATGGAGCCGGGCGATACCGTTTTCTGGCACTGCGATGTGATTCATGCCGTCGAGAACGAGCACTTCGGTGAGTTCGATAGCAACGTGATGTACATCGCGGCCGCGCCGTGGTGCGAGAAGAATGCAGAATACCTGCCTCGCCAGTGGGAAGCGTTTGTAGAGGGCAAGACGCCGCCGGATTTCGCCGCCGATGATTTTGAGGTTGATTTTATTGGCCGCGCAACCGCGCAGGATTTGACGCCTGCCGGAAAAGAACAGCTTGGTGGGAAGTGATTGACCCTCACGCTGCCAGAGTTGTCACTTAGTCATAAATATCGGCGCTTATGCAGGCCTGGATAATATTCCGTTCACTTCCAGCCCTGTTTTATATGTCATCACAGAGTCAGTGAACGTCTCAGGGGAGTCACCGTCATTCCCCTGAGAACCCGGACTCCCGGCCAAATAAATCGTCCGCGTGAGCGGCAGACCGCCGTTTTATCTCCCAGTCCTGGGTCGGCTGAGATGCGTTCCCGACGTCCGGCCCCTGGCCAGTCGGAGAGAAAACGCAGGCGATTTAAGCCGGAACCGAGCCTCGCTGTATTTCCTGGCCTGACTTAACCTGCAGAATGGCTTCCGGTTTTTTACCCTCACCCTCACCCTAATCCTCTCCCTGGAAAGCAGAGGGAATATATTGTGTTTTGTTCTGACCTGGTATTTTCTCCCTCGCTCCCCTGGGGAGAGGGCCGGGGTGAGGGGTGTCCTCAACTGGAAACCCCCGGTAAATTTCCTTATCATTGAGGCTTCCCTTCTGAGCCACGCGAGTGACCCGTGCACGAAATTTTTACTATGCTGCTGGCGGTGTTCGATCGCGCGGCGCTGATGCTTATTTGCCTTTTCTTCCTGATTCGTATTCGCCTGTTCCGCGAATTGCTGCACAAAAACGCCCATACGCCTAAAGAATTGCTGGCGGTCACCGCTATCTTCTCAATGTTTGCGTTGTTCAGTACCTGGTCAGGCGTGCCGGTTGAAGGCTCGCTGGTCAACGTGCGTATTATCGCGGTGATGTCCGGCGGGATCCTGTTTGGCCCCTGGGTGGGGATTATTACCGGGCTTATCGCCGGGACGCACCGCTACCTGATTGATATCGGCGGTATCACCGCTATCCCCTGCTTTATCACCAGCATCCTGGCCGGGATAATCTCCGGCTGGATCAACCGCAAGGTGCCCAAAGAGAAGCACTGGCGAGTCGGTATCATCGGCGGCATGCTCTGTGAAACAATGACCATGATTCTGGTGGTGCTCTGGGCGCCGAACACCGCGCTCGGCCTCGATATCGTGTCCAAAATCGGCGTGCCGATGATCCTCGGCTCGGTATCAATAGGCTTTATTATCCTGCTGGTACAAAGCGTCGAGGGCGAGAAAGAGGCCAGCGCCGCCCGCCAGGCCAAGCTTGCGCTGGATATCGCCAACAAAACGCTGCCGCTGTTCCGCAAGGTTAACAGTGAGTCTCTGCGCCAGGTTTGCCAGATTATTCGCCACGATATCGATGCGGATGCGGTGGCCATTACCGATACCGAAAAAGTGCTGGCCTATGTCGGGCTGGGGGAAAACAACTACCACGAGAACGACCAGGCTTTCAGCCCGCGCACCCGGCAGGCGCTGAAAGAGGGGCGTATCATCATTCGCAACGATGACGAAGCCTGGCGAACCCCGGAAATTCACTCCTTAATCATCATCCCGCTGTGGGAAAAAGGCGTGGTGACCGGCACGCTGAAAATCTATTACCGCCATGCCCACCAGATCACCTCCACGCTGCAGGAAATGGCCGTTGGCCTGTCGCAGATTATTTCTACCCAGCTCGAAGTTTCCCGCGCGGAACAATTGCGCGAAATGGCTAACAAAGCCGAACTCAGAGCGCTGCAAAGCAAGATAAACCCGCATTTCCTGTTCAACGCGCTGAATGCGATATCCTCTTCAATCCGTATGAATCCGGACACTGCGCGCCAGCTTATCGTCAACCTGTCACGCTACCTGCGCTATAACATCGAGCTGAACGACGACGAGCAAATTGATATCCGCAAAGAGCTGTATCAAATCAAGGATTACATTGCCATTGAGCAGGCGCGCTTTGGCGACAAGCTGACGGTGATTTATAACATTGATGAAGAGGTCAACTGCCGCATTCCCAGCCTGCTTATCCAGCCGCTGGTGGAAAATGCCATTGTGCACGGCATTCAGCCCTGTAAAGGTAAAGGCGTGGTGACGATAAGTATTGAAGAGAGCGGCAACCGGGTGCGCATTGCCGTGCGCGATACCGGCCACGGGATCGACCCAAAAGTGGTCGAACGCGTGGAGAATAACGAAATGCCGGGGAATAAAATTGGCCTGCTGAACGTGCATCACCGCGTGCAGTTGCTCTACGGCGAAGGGCTAATCATCCGCCGCCTGGAGCCCGGAACAGAAATTGCCTTTTACGTGCCGCGCTATGTCCCCACCGCCGCGCCCCGCCCACTGGAAGGGAGAGAAGCATGAAGGTCATTATCGTAGAAGATGAGTTTCTGGCGCAGCAGGAGCTGAGCTGGCTCATTAAAAACCACAGCGGAATGGAGATCGTCGCCTCTTTCGACGATGGCATGGACGTGCTGAAGTATTTGCAGCATCACGAAGTTGACGCCATTTTCCTCGACATCAATATTCCGTCGCTGGACGGCGTGCTGCTGGCGCAGAACATCAGTAAATTTGCCCACAGGCCGTTCATCGTGTTTATTACCGCCTGGAAAGAGCATGCGGTGGAAGCCTTTGAGCTGGAAGCGTTTGACTACATTCTGAAGCCGTATCAGGAATCACGCATTATTGGCATGCTGCAAAAACTCGAGGCGGCCTATCAGCAGCAAACCTCGCAGCCTGCCGCCAGCCATGAAAATCGCGACGCCACGACGATAAACCTGATCAAAGACGAGCGAATTATCGTTACCGACATCAACGATATTTATTATGCCGAAGCTCACGAGAAGATGACTTTCGTCTATACGCGCCGCGAATCTTACGTCATGCCGATGAATATCACCGAATTTTGCAGCCGCCTGCCGGAAAGCCACTTCTTCCGCTGCCACCGCTCTTATGTGGTGAACCTGAGCAAAATCCGTGAAATAGAGCCGTGGTTTAACAATACCTATATTCTACGCCTGCGTGACCTGGACTTTCAGGTACCGGTTAGCCGCAGCAAGGTGAAAGAGTTCAGGCAGCTGATGCGCCTGTAGAGAAGGGAAGCTGGCGGGCGCAATCGCAGCGCGCCCGCCCGGTATTACAGGACGTGCCCCAGCGTCTGACGCAGGTGTGCCCCGGCGCCCAGCAGCCCCGGCTGATCGTGCACGATGAGATAAACGGGAATATCCTTCACGAACGCTTTGAAGCGGCCTTTATCTTCAAAGCCGCCGCGGAAGCCAGACGCCTTAAAGAATTCCAGGAAGCGCGGCACAATACCGCCGGCAATATACACGCCGCCAAATGTGCTCATATTCAGCGCCAGGTTACCGCCGAAACGCCCCAGGATCACACAAAACAGCGACAGCGCGCGGCGGCAGTCGGTGCAGGTGTCGTCCGCGGCTTTTTCAGTAATGTCCTTCGGCTGGTAGTTTTCCGGTTCACGACCGTCGGCCTTAACGATGGCGCGGTAGAGATTCAGCAAGCCTGGTCCGGAGAGAATACGCTCGTTGGAGACGTGCCCAAGTTCGTTGCGCAGCTGCTCCAGAATAATGCCCTCTTCTTCGCTGTTCGCCGCGAAATCTGAGTGACCGCCTTCACCCGGCAGGCTGATCCAGCGTTTGTCGACGTGCACCAGGTGAGAAACGCCCAGCCCGGTGCCCGCGCCATACACCACCACCGGTTTGCCTGCCACAGGCTCGCCGCCGCCGAACTGAATCAGATGCTCTTTTTTCAGCGCCGGAATGGCCATGGAAACGCCGGTAAAGTCGTTGATAATTTCCAGATGCTCGAAGCCCAGGTTTTGCTTCATTTCAGCGGTGGAAAACGCCCAGGTATGGTTGGTCATTTCCACCCAGTCCCCGTTTATCGGACAGGCGATGGCCACACAGCCTGACTGCACGCTGATGTTATGTTCTTTGAGGTAGTGCTGAATCACCGCTTCCAGGCTTGGAAAATCAAGGCCGGAGTAAGTCTTTGCCTGTGAAATATCACCCGTATTCAAATCGCATAGCGCCAGACGTGCATTGGTGCCGCCGACATCTCCCACCAAAGCATATTTTGTCATTCTCAAACAGCTCCGCTAAAGTCAGAATAAGTTCTGGCAACACTGTAAAATTAGCCAGCCGAAACAACAACGCCCATCATTCAGGTGCGGTGCGATTGTTGAACCAGGTCACATTCTGGCTTTACCGTTTCAGCTCTATTTGCAATGCGGCTTCAGACTTTCCGCTTTTGCGTCGTGCGACTTCCTATTGTAAGGATTGACTATGCTCCATCCGCGAGCCAGAACAATGCTGGTACTTTCCATTCCGGCTCTGATTATCGGCGTCTTATCCAGCCTGGTGTTAATTGTCGTGATGAAGGTCGCCGCTGTGCTACAGGAGTACCTGTGGACGACGCTGCCCGCGGCGCGTGGGTACGATCCCCAGTCCCCGTTTTGGATCCTGCTTATTTTAACCCTGACCGGCGTCGCGGTTGGGCTCGTTATCCGGTATTTGCCGGGCCACGGCGGGCCCGATCCAGCCACCGAACCGCTTATCGGAGCGCCCGTGCCGACGATGGCTATTCCAGGCCTGGTGATGGCGCTGGTGATTGGCCTGGCCGGCGGCGTGAGCCTGGGGCCGGAGCACCCGATTATGGCGGTAAACATTGCGCTCGCGGTGGCGCTTGGCGCTCGCGTTTTACCGAAGGTCAGCCCGCTTGACTGGACTATCCTTGCCGCTGCGGGCACCGTCGGCGCTTTATTCGGCACGCCGGTGGCCGCTGCGCTGATTTTTTCGCAAACGCTGGGCGGAAATAATGACGTCCCGCTGTGGGACAGGCTCTTCGCGCCGCTGATGGCGGCATCCGCCGGGGCGCTGACCACCAGCATTTTCTTTCAGCCTCACTTTGCTCTGCCGGTTGCCAGCTACCCCGAAATGCACATTGAAGATCTGTTCAGCGGGGCCGTTGTCGCAGCTATCGCCATTGCAATGGGCATGGTGGGCGTCTGGTGCCTGCCCAGATTGCACCGCCTGATGCACCAGCTAAAACATCCGGTGCTTATACTCGGCGCTGGTGGATTTTTGCTTGGCCTGCTGGGGATTATTGGCGGCGAGGTCACGATGTTTAAAGGCCTGGATGAAATGCGCCAGCTGGCTATTTCCGACTTCTCCGTGTCGTCGCTGCTGCTGTTTGCCGTGGTGAAGCTGGCCGCGTTGATTATTGCGGCCGCCAGCGGTTTTCGGGGCGGGCGGATTTTCCCGGCGGTATTTGTGGGCGTGGCGTT
Organism: Enterobacter sp. Cy-643; assembly: GCF_011752815.1. Classification (GTDB taxonomy): domain Bacteria; phylum Pseudomonadota; class Gammaproteobacteria; order Enterobacterales; family Enterobacteriaceae; genus Cedecea. Next base: position 321,868 of record NZ_VWWV01000001.1, on the reverse strand, counting down.
AGGCATGATGCTGCACCAGCACGTTGAGGCGGTTCCCGCCGCCATTACGCTCTCCTGTGCCGTCCTTGGCATGGTACTGGTGGTGACGCGTGACGGCTGGCTAAGCCTGTTTATGGCGATGGCCGTGGTACCGGACGTCAAACTCCTGCCCTTACTGTGCATCGTGATGTTACCCGCCTGGCTCCTGCTGGCGGGTAAACCGTTAATGATGGCCGGGCGGCCAAACCGCTGACTAATGTTCCATTTCCGAGTTGCGTTTACCCAGCGAGGTGGTGACCGCCCTGAGCAGTTCGGGAATGTCCTGCTTAGGCAGCACCACTTCCACCAGCGCCAGCCTCTCCGGGCTGGCCAGTTTTTCCAGCACGGCAGCAAGCTGTGATGTTTCCGTGACGCGCCAGCATTCGGCCAGGCTATCCACGTTCATCGCCTGCGGCAGGCGGGTCCAGTCCCACGCGGCGATATCGTTGTAGCGCTGTTCCGGGCCGTGGATAGCGCGTTCAACCGTGTAGCCATCGTTATTCAGTACCATCACGACCGGCTTCTGGCCATCGCGCTGCATACTGCCCAGTTCCTGAATAGTCAGTTGGGCGGAGCCGTCGCCTATCAGCAAAAGCACGCGTCTTTTCGGCCATGCGGTTTGCGCCCCAAATGCCGCAGGCAGCGTAAAACCAATCGATCCCCACAGCGGCTGAACGATAAACGTCACTCCCGCAGGCAACGTTAGGGCGGCGGCACCAAACGCCGCCGTGCCCTGGTCAGCCAGAATGATGTCGCCGGGCTGTAGAGCATCTTGCAGAGTTTGCCAGAACGCGTGCTGATCCAGCCGGTCGCTGTCACAAACGGGAAGCTGCGGTGGCCTTTGCGTGGCCTCCGGCCAGGACGCAGCCTGTTGAGCACACAGCGGCTGCAAAATGGCAATGGCCTGAGCCATAGAGATCCCGCTAAACCAGCGTTCGCCGACGCGCACCGCCTCCGGTTGAACCTCAATCGTCTGCTGCTGACTTAGCTTTTGGCTGAAACCCGCGGTGATGGTATCGGTAAACTTCACGCCCACGCAGATAACCAGCTCCGCGCTTTCAATTCCCAGCTTTACCTGCGGCGGGCTGGCCGCCCCGCTGTAGGTGCCCAGAAAACCAGGCTGGCTTTCATCGAACAGCCCTTTCCCCATCAGCAGCGAAGCGTGGGGGATAGGCGTGCTCGCCATCCATTGCTGGAGTGTTTTTTGCTGCCCATAGCGTAGGGCCAGAAAATCGGCCAGCAGCGCCACGCTTCGGCTTTCGGCAATTTTTGCCTGAGCGCAATGACGAAACGCTTCCAGCGTTGCAGGTTCAGCCGCTGTTTCAGTTGCAATGAGTCGTTTTGAAGGCCGCGTTGCCGGTGCCTCCGCAACGTCGCTCGGCAGTAACAGGTAACCGGGGCGCTGCTGCTTGAGCGCTTCAAGAATCACGCGGTCAATTTCGCTGCAGGCATTGGCGGGGGTGAGCGAGGCCTGCGCCACAGAAACTTCTTCGGCAATGCGCAGGAAATGGCGGAAATCCCCGTCGCCTAAGGTGTGATGAAGCAGCTCGCCGCGCTGCTGAGCATGGCTATTGGGCGCGCCAACAATATGAATGACGGGGAGATGCTCGGCATAGCTGCCCGCCACGCCGTTCAGCGCGCTCAGTTCGCCCACGCCAAATGTGGTCAGCAGCGCCGCAGCGCCTTTACACCGGGCATACCCATCGGCGGCGTAGGCCGCGTTCAGCTCGTTAGCGCAGCCCACCCAGGCAAGCCTCGGATGCGCAATCACGTGATCCAGGAAAACAAGGTTGTAGTCACCGGGGACGCCGAAGAGGTGCTCGATCCCGCCTTCGTTAAGCCGGTCAACAAGATAGTCTGCCACACAGTAGCGCATAGGATTTTCCTTCTATGAGGGCTTGCTGTGAGTATTAAGTAACCGGGATCGGTGTCGAGAATATATCCGATTTAAGGGGTGGCACGTGGAATTTACAGTGGAATACGGCGTATTCTGGAGTGTGAAAGCGTATACACTAATTTCTCTGTTACCTGTAAGGATGACAATAATGACCTGGCAGCCCCACCCTGAACGCTATTCGTCTATGGAGTACCGCCGCTGCGGCCGCAGCGGCCTGAAACTGCCCGCCATTTCCCTTGGCCTTTGGCATAATTTTGGTGATGAAACGCTGCTGGAAACCAGCCGCCAGCTGCTGAGAAAGGCTTTCGATCTCGGCATTACCCACTTTGATCTTGCCAATAATTACGGCCCTCCGCCCGGTTCAGCGGAAGCAAACTTTGGGCGCATTTTGCGGGAAGATTTTCAGGCCTGGCGTGACGAGCTGATTATCTCGACCAAAGCGGGCTACACCATGTGGGATGGGCCTTACGGCGACTGGGGGTCGCGCAAATATCTGATTTCGAGCCTCGACCAGAGTCTGAAGCGCACGGGGCTTGAATACGTCGATATCTTCTATCATCACCGCCCGGATCCTGACACGCCGCTGGAAGAGACCATGCGTGCCCTCGACCATGTGGTGCGCCAGGGCAAAGCGCTGTATGTCGGGATCTCTAACTATCCGGCCGATAGAGCGGAGAAGGCCATTGATATCCTGAACGATCTCGGTACGCCTTGCCTGATCCACCAGCCGCGCTACTCCCTGTTTGAGCGCTGGGTTGAAGGCGGCCTGCTGGATCTGCTGCAGGAAAAAGGCGTCGGCAGCATCGCTTTTTCCCCTCTGGCCGGGGGCCAGCTAACCGACCGCTATCTGGGCGGTATCCCTGCGGATTCACGCGCCGCCAGCGGCAGCCGTTTCCTGAACCCCGACCAGATTACGGCAGAAAAGCTGGCAAAAGTACGCCAGCTTAACGCGCTGGCGGAGAAACGCGGGCAGAAGCTGTCGCAGATGGCGCTGGCCTGGGTACTCCGCGATGAGAAGGTCACTTCGGTGCTTATTGGCGCGAGTAAAACCAGTCAGATAGAGGACGCCGTGGGCATGCTAAGCCAGCGCCATTTCAGCGCACAGGAACGGGCGGACATAGAGGCGATCTTAGTGTAAACGTTTAACTTTCCCTCCTGGTTCACGCCAGTGACTTGTGCAATAAGTGCTATGGCCGATGATTTAGGAATTGTGTAATTCATCAGCCCGGTTGTCGGTTTGTAAGATTGTGTTAACAAGCCGCAACACGGCTCTGAGAACCAGGGAGAGAAAGTATGTTCAGGTCACTAATGCTTGCCCTTGCCTTACTGGCCGCGGCGCCGATGGTCGCAAACGCGGGTGAAATCACCCTGCTGCCGTCGGTGAAATTACAGATTGGCGATCAAGATTATCGCGGTAATTACTGGGACGGCGGCAGATGGCGCGACCGTGATTATTGGCACCGCAATTATGAATGGCGCGATCGCGGTTGGCATCGCCACCGTGGCTGGGATCGCGGCTGGGACCGCGGACGGAATAGCTATGAACGCGGCTATCGCGAAGGCTGGAACGACCGCGACGACCATCGCGGCAGAGGTCACGGACACCGTCATTAAATAAAAAAGGGCTGGATTATCCAGCCCTTTTAACGTTGTTCGGCAAGATTAGTTGCTAAAAAGCGTACTAAAAATTAACCACAGGTTGAGCGCCACCACCACCGCGACTATCGCCCAGCCAACCAGCTTAACCCAGCGCACGTTAACCAAATCACCCATCAGCTTTTTGTCGCTGGTAAACACCAGCAGCGGCACCAGCGCCAGCGCAATCCCGAAGCTCAACAGCACCTGGCTCATGACCAGAATACGCGTTGGGTCAAGCCCCATCATGATGACCACGAAGGACGGCGCCATGGTAATCGCCCGGCGAACCCACAGCGGAATATAAAAACGCACGAACCCCTGCATCACTACCTGCCCGGCAAGCGTACCCACCACCGTGGATGACAAACCGGCTGCCACCAGGCTAAGCCCAAAAATCGTGGCTGCGGCATGGCTCAACAGCGGCTCCAGCGTTTTATAGGCATCTTCCAGCTCGGCAACACCGGTATGCCCGGTGAAATGAAACGCCGCGGCGGCGGTGGCCATCATCGCCAGGTTGACGAAGCCGGCAATAGTCATCGCTATTGCCACGTCCCATTTAGTGGCGGAATAGCGCTCCGCCCGGTTGCCCGCATGCAGGTGCTGGGTCAGAGAAGAGTGCAGATAAATTACGTGCGGCATGATTGTCGCGCCCAGAACGCCGGCGGCAAGATACACCGCCTCGGACGTCGGCAGACTTGGGATCAGCATCCCTTTGCCCAGCTCAGCCACCTTCGGCTGGGAAAAAATAAGCTCAACGATGTACGCCGCGGCCACAAACAGCAGCAGTCCGCCGATAACTTTTTCCAGCGGCTTTTGCCCGCGGCTTTGCAGCATCAGAATCAGGAAAGTGGCTATCCCGGTGAGCACCGCCCCCTGGAGCAAGGAGACGCCCAGAATCAGCTTGAAGCCAATAGCCGCCCCGATAAACTCCGCGAGGTCCGTCGCCATGGCAATAATTTCCGCCTGAACCCAGTAAATCCAGACCAGCGGACGCGGGTAATGATCGCGGATTTGCTCGGCGAGGTTCTTGCCGGTAGCGATCCCCAGCTTGGCGGAGAGTACCTGAATCAGCGCCGCCATCAGGTTTGCCCACACCACTACCCACAGCAGTTGATAGCCGTAGCTCGCCCCGGCCTGAATATTGGTCGCGAAGTTACCGGGATCGATGTAGCCGATAGCGGCGATAAACGCTGGCCCCATCAACGCCAGCCGCAGCTTACGCGCGGTGCGTCCGGTATTGCTGTCAATGCGACTGCTTGTCATCTTCTGCCTCTGAGATATAGCCTTTGCTATGTTTTATGCTATCAAAATGAGAATGGTTATCAAGTTCATTTAGTGCGGGGAAATTGATTTCTCTGATAGCTGAAAACGATGTGCAGGAGGCGTGAGATAGTGAATCTGGATGCCGGTTAACGGATTAACATTTGGCCAACGTGTAAACTGTCGATGAGCCATCTTAACGTAACTTTTAGCTTCTTTACTTAACATAGCAGAAATGTATGGTGGATCACTATTTTTGCGTTCCGTCACAGGTCATCACTATAGTGTGGAATTGATCTCGTTTTCTTATTGCTTGTTACATAGAATGTGCAACGAAATTAAACCTGCCTCATATTTGGAGCAAATATGTCCCGCGTTTTGCACTTTGTTTTAGCGCTTGCTGTGGTCGCGCTGCTGGCTTTGCTGGTTAGCCCTAACCGCAAGCAAATTCGTATTCGCTTTGTCATTCAACTGTTAGTGATCGAAGTGTTACTGGCCTGGTTCTTCCTGACCTCCGACGTCGGCCTGGGCTTCGTGAAAGGTTTCTCCGAGATGTTCGAGAAACTGCTCGGCTTCGCTAACGAAGGGACAAACTTTGTCTTCGGCAAAATGAACGACGAAGGCCTGGCTTTCTTCTTCCTGAAGGTCCTGTGCCCTATCGTGTTTATTTCTGCGCTGATCGGTATTCTGCAGCACATTCGCATTCTGCCGATTGTTATCCGCGCTATCGGTACCGTGCTTTCCAAAGTCAACGGTATGGGTAAGCTGGAATCCTTTAACGCCGTAAGCTCGCTGATTCTGGGACAGTCAGAAAACTTCATCGCCTATAAGGATATTCTCGGCAAGATGTCGCGCAACCGCATGTACACCATGGCGGCGACCGCTATGTCTACCGTGTCCATGTCAATCGTGGGTGCGTACATGACCATGCTGCAGCCAAAATACGTGGTTGCCGCGCTGGTGCTGAACATGTTCAGTACCTTTATCGTGCTGTCACTGATCAACCCGTACCGCGTGGATGAGAAAGAAGAAAACCTGCAGATGTCTAACCTGCATGAAGGTCAAAGCTTCTTCGAAATGCTCGGCGAGTACATTCTGGCAGGTTTCAAGGTCGCGGTTATCGTTGCCGCAATGCTGATTGGCTTTATCGCTCTGATTTCTGGCCTGAACGCACTGTTCGCCGCCGTACTGGGTATCTCCTTCCAGGGCATTCTGGGCTACATTTTCTACCCGGTAGCCTGGGTGATGGGTGTGCCGTCCGGCGAAGCGCTGCAGGTCGGTAGTATCATGGCGACCAAACTGGTTTCCAACGAATTCGTTGCCATGATGGATCTGCAGAAGATTGCCAGTTCCCTGTCTCCACGCGCGGAAGGCATCCTGTCCGTGTTCCTGGTGTCCTTCGCTAACTTCTCTTCTATCGGCATTATCGCCGGGGCAATTAAAGGCCTGAACGAAGAACAAGGTAACGTGGTTTCCCGCTTCGGCCTGAAGCTGGTTTACGGTTCTACGCTGGTGAGTATCCTGTCCGCGTCCATCGCCGCGCTGGTTATCTGATTATTGCGTATTAAAAAGCCGGTGCTGGTCACCGGCTTTTTTTATGCCTGCGATTGTGCCTCGCCGCCCCAACACACTCTGTTTCGTCCCTGCTGCTTAGCCCTATACAAGCGAATATCCGCCTGACTCTGGATGTGTTCCAGGTCACCGTCCGGGGCTTCTTCATGGGAAGCCACACCCAGCGAGGCCGTCACCAGCAGCTCAGACTCGTCCTCCAGCCTGAGCGGCGTGTTCACCAGCATTTTGCGTACCCGCTGCGCCACGGCAATCGCCGCATGCAGATCGGTATCAGGCAGGTAGACGCAAAACTCTTCGCCGCCGATACGCCCGACAATGTCCTGGGTGCGGATCGCCTGCTGGATGCAGCGCGTGGCGTGGATAAGAACCCGATCGCCAACCTGATGCCCAAAGCGGTCATTCACTTTTTTGAAGTGGTCGAGATCCAGTTGAATCAGGGAGTAATCCACGTACTGCGGGCTGATGCGCCCGGTTGTTTCAAAGAAGCCACGGCGATTTAAAACGCCGGTCAGGTCATCGTGCAGCGCATGCCGGTGCATTTCCTGCTGCAAATGGCCCATGTTGCGAATCAGCCGACAAATCATGCGGTGTGAACCAAACAGGATAAGAATAACGGTCAGCCACATCACCACCAGCAGCACGCTAAAGCGCCCGAAGTCCTCATGCAACCCCTGCCGGATTGTCTGAACGCTGACAAGGATTGCCCCCGTCCCCGTGACATGACCGAAAGTGGCATAAGCATAGCCAAAGCGTAAAGTGCCCCGGGATTCATTGGCCAGCGTTTCCAGAATCGCCTGTCGCTGCTTATCGCTGAGTCGATAGCCATTTTGTGAGCCTACGGGGCGAGTCAGCGGATTCATCTGCTCATCAAAAAGTAGATAGGCGCTTTGTGTCTCTTCTGGCAGAGCGCTGGAGAGAAACAGCCGAAGCGTTTCGGTAGTGACGGCGAGGCCAAACAGGCCAATCCACCGGTCGTCAAAGTCCACCGGAAGAGAGCCATTGATCAACGTCTGGCCAGTATCCGCGATAATTTGTCGCGTCCAGAACGGCTCACGTTTCGGGTTTAACAGCGGTGAGCCAAGCACAAAGGATCCCTGCATCGCCAGCGGATTAGCGCTTTCAATAAGCAGTTTATTCACATCGGGGGAGAGCGACGCAATAAATGCCCCAGAGCGCGACATGTAGTAAATGCTGGACGAGAGACGGTTGCTCCCACCCGCCAGCGGAAAGAGATCCTGAATATCGCGCAGAGCCTGATATTCACGCTGCGTGAGTTTTACTCTTTCCTCTTTCGGCTTGTTTTTAAAAGGCTGAACGCTATCGGGGATCGGCAGGCTTTGTATGTGCAGCGGCGACAGCATCTCTTTATTGCTGGCCCGGGAGGCCAGCTGTGACAGCGGCGTGAACTGTGGCTCATTTAGCGTTTCAATGAACATTCGGCGGAGATAACGCAGGTTATCCATCTGATACTCAGATTTGCTTTCAAGCCGGGCGATAACGCTTTCGAGGTGGCTAAGCTGGCTGGTACGATAGCCGTGGTTGAACAGCTCCCCCTGCTGCCAGAAAAGAAAGGTAATCAGCAGAAAGAGCGACAGAAAGCACACATGGGTGATGCGCAGTGTTTTTACCATCGGCAGACGGATATGGCTAATCAGCGACGAGCTCACGGTGATTCCTTTTATGGCGCAAAGCAGAGCGTCAGTGCTTAAGCTGCTGCAAAGGCTCGGGTCTCCCCACCAGATACCCCTGCAGGAACTGGACGCCAAGCTGCAGCAGGATGTCGCGCTGCTCTTTCGTTTCGACATACTCTGCGACGACGCTGAGCTTTCTGGCCGCCGCCAGTTTGCAAATAGACTTCACGATCAGCTGATCCATCACATCGCTGGTGATATCACGGACAAAGCAACCATCTATCTTAATGATATCCGCCTGCAGCTTCTTCAGGCGCTCATAGTTAGCGTAGCCTGTTCCAAAGTCATCAATAGCAATCTTAAAACCTTTCTCACGCAACAGGGCAATATTTTGGTTAGAGGTTTCTGAGTTTGAAAATGCCTGCTCTTCCGTAACTTCAATGACGACCGCGCTGGTCGGCACTTTGTAAGCGTCAAACTGGGCAATAATCTGCTGGGCAATCTCTTTTTGCATAAGCGTGAGCGGCATCAGATTGACCGAAAAACGCGTTTGCTGCACGTTGCCAGGGTGCTTTGCAAGCCAGGTCAGCAGTATCTTCATCACCATCATGTCAAAACGGGTGCTGAGGTTAAACTCAGCGATAATCGGAATAAATTTATCCGGGGTGATGTGCTGGCCATCAATCACCAGGCGGCTGAGGATTTCGTGATAGCCCTTCCCTTCGCAGTCGACAATCGGCTGCGCGTAAAGCTGAAAAGCTTCTTCGTCGATTGCCCGCTTAATCTTTTGCAGCAGCAGCACCCGCTCGGTTGTTTGCCCTGAGACAGCCTGCTGCCTGGCATCAAGCCCAAGTACGCGCTGTGTGTCGCTGGCTTTTTCAGCCAGATAGCTTAGCTGCCCGAGCATGCGCTGCAGTTCTTTCGGTGAATCCACTATGCCCCAGGAGGCACCATATTCAATTTCCAGGGCAACATTATGCCAGGGAATTTTCTTATTATTCAGATGCTCAACAAAATAGGTAAGCCGGGCTTCTGTTTCACCTTCCCGTAAAAATAAAAGCAGCTCGCTGCCCGGCAGCTGAAATATCTTCTCCCCTTCCAGCAGCCAGGGTTGTAATTCTCTGGCAATGGTTTTTTTGCAGTAAATACGCATCATCATGCCGTAATGTCGGCTAAGAAACTCAAAGTTCGCCATTCTCAGGCAGCAAAGAGCGCCGGTTGGCCAGGTCACGATATGTTCTTCAAGTGCACGTAAATTCGGTAATTGCGTTAATGGATCGGTCTGTGCCTGAAGATGATAAACACGCTTCATCCATTCATTTTTATGGTAGGACGTCGCCATATACAACAGACATACGGTAAAGGAAATAAAGACGGACAGAATAAAGGAAAGAGCATATTGCGTATTTACGCCCTGTAAAAAACCCGTGTTGTATGTCAGTAATACCCATGCCGAAATCCCCCACAGCAGAGAAACAAGCCTCGCTCCAAGGCGGCGGATCCCCAGGGTAAGCAGGACAAAGATCAGCGGAACCAGATAGCCTGAAATCAGTTCGCTATGCCACGGCGAACACATCAGCATCAGGTATACCATCCAGGTAACCAGCCAAAGCGGCGTATAAAATCGGTTTTTATCCTGCCTGTAGTGCCGGACACAGCGCCGCCAGAAGCCGACCGCAAAATGCGGGTTCAACAACATACGCAGCGGGTAATAGAAAAGCGTTGTAAAGATGAGCGAGGCCACGACAAGGTTCAGCACATCGACAATCATATAGATAATGGAACCGCCACCAAAGAATGGCGCCAGTTCCGGTGGGTAGTCAATCACATTGCCTGTGAGATACATCAGCAGTTTGATGGTCAACGGGGCGGCAAAGCCAAGCCAAAAAATACGCTGCCCCATGCCTTGATTAGGCAACCCAAAACGCCAGCGGCGGCCCACATAACGGCGGGTAATTAAACTGGCAATCAATAAGGGGAATAGCAGGCAGAAAATAAAAGCCACCAGCGGCACAACGGCTAAATCAAGTAGCCAACTGTAAATAACCAGCGACCCTAGCGTGAGCGGAATAATCGCAGACCGGCCATAAATAATAATCATTGCCATTATAAAGCTGAGGGGCAGATAGGCGAGGTAAGTTTTATGTCCATCAACAACGGTTGTCGGTGAAATATAACGAGAAAAGGGAATGAGGAGTAAACATAACGCCAGGGCAATCGCTATTTTTCTTATCATTTTGTAAATAATCATAGGCCCTGGTGTTAATTTTATGTGATTGCTTAACAAGTAATTTTCGCCGGCAAGATTACGTTTATTTATTGAGCGAATCAAGTTTCAGGCCTGCACAAAAGCAGAACTTACCGTACAGCAGAAATAATAGAACAAGCGGACATAAGTTGAGGTTTTTTTACCGAGGGTAGCCAAAAGCAGGTGTGTTTGGGTCTGAAAAGCAAAAACCCCCGCCTAAGCGAGGGTTTTAAATTTTGGTGGAGCTAAGCGGGATCGAACCGCTGACCTCTTGCATGCCATGCAAGCGCTCTCCCAGCTGAGCTATAGCCCCACGGACAGGTGCTTATTTTACGGTACCCAATCTGCTGGTGAAGATTTGGTGGAGCTAAGCGGGATCGAACCGCTGACCTCTTGCATGCCATGCAAGCGCTCTCCCAGCTGAGCTATAGCCCCAAACCGTAAAGACCTTGTCGTGTTGACGGGCGGCATAATATGAAACCCCACATAGCGTGTCAACGGCAATTTGTTCTTCCGCGATCAATCGCCTAAAAAGCCATCGCCTTTGGCAATTCTCGGTTGCATATCATCCCGTTGTAGTTAATTCTGTCACAGTTTCGCCTTAGTCAGTTCAATAAAATGAACCACTAACAAAGCCGTTTCGGCCGCAATGAAAAGGAATCACTGTGCTCAAGGAAAGAATGACACCCGAAGAACTGGCCGTTATCACCGGCTACAGCCGCCAGACCATCAATAAGTGGGTACGTAAAGAAAATTGGGAAACCTCACCTAAACCCGGCGTTCAGGGCGGCAAAGCGCGGCTGATACATATAGATGAGCAGGTCAGGGAATTTATTAACAGCACCCGACGAGTGACGGAAAGTACAGCCCGCTACAGCACAACGGATGCCTCCCTGGAAAATCTGCTGATCAACTCCGTTCAGCAAATGTCCGACAGCGAACAGAAAAAGATGTCTGCCATGCTGCTGCGGGACGGCATTGCCGGTTTACTTACGCGGCTGGGTATCCGCGATCGCGAGTAATTGCCCGGCTGTTTCCTGCCGGCGTCAGGAAAAATAAAGGATTACAAATGTTCAAGGAAAAGATGACCACCGATGAACTGGCAGAGATGACGGGTTACACCCGCCAGACTATCAATAAATGGATACTGAAACATAACTGGGAAACCAGTGAAAAACGAGGCGTTCCAGGCGGTAAAGCAAGATTTGTTTATATCTCCGAGCAGGTCAAAACGTTCCTTTATAACACCAGCAAAATGAACGAAAAAGTGGCATCTTATAGCGTCCCTCGCACGCCACTGGAACAGCTGATGCTAAACGCCCTGCGTACCTTATCCGAAGAAGAACAGCATAAAATGACCGCAATCCTTGAGCGTGAAGGCAGTGAAGGTCTGCTGAACCGCCTCGGAATTCAAAAGAATGAGTAAATAAAAAAGCCGGTGGCTAAGCACCGGCTTCAGACAGCAGACAAACCTCTGACGCGAGAAGTAAAATCAGACGGCTCGTTAAAAAAACAGGAAAATCAATTCATTGATTTTCGGCTGATAACTACACTGGGGGAAAAACCACGCTTTTTTCCCCTTTGTCAGCAATTTTAAGCCGGTGGCTAAGCACCGGCTTTTTACATTTTGCGACGTTTACTGCTGAGCTTCACGCTCGCTGATAAAATCGAGCGCTTTATTGATGCGTGCCACGGAACGCTGTTTGCCAATGGCATGTACGGTGACATCAAGGCCAGGAGACTGACCTGCACCGGTCACTGCAACACGCAGCGGCATCCCCACTTTGCCCATCCCAACTTCCAGCTCATCGGCCGTGGCCTGTATAGCGTGATGAACATTTTCGGCGGTCCAGTCGCTCAACGCGGCCAGTTTATCACGCACCACTTCCAGCGGCTGACGCGCAACCGGGCGTAAATGCTTTTTCGCGGCGTCAGCATCAAACTCGCTGAAATCTTCGTAGAAGTAGCGGCAGGTCTGCGCCATCTCTTTCAGGGTTTTGCAGCGTTCACCCAGCAGTTTCACCAGTTCAGACAGCTGCGGACCGTTACGCGTATCAATATTTTCCTGCTCGATGTGCCATTGCAGATGCGTTGCCACATACTCTGGCTCCAGCGTATTGATGTAATGGTGGTTGAGCCACTGAAGTTTTTCAGTATTGAAGGCGCTGGCTGACTTGCTTACCGCGTTCAGGCTGAACATCTCAATCATCTCTTCGCGAGAGAAGATTTCCTGGTCACCGTGGGACCAGCCCAGACGCACCAGATAATTGAGCAACGCTTCCGGCAGGTAGCCGTCGTCGCGGTACTGCATCACACTCACCGCCCCGTGACGCTTAGACAGCTTTTTACCGTCGTCGCCGTTGATCATGGAAACGTGGGCATATAGCGGAACCGGCGCGTTCAGCGCCTTCAGGATGTTGATCTGGCGCGGCGTGTTGTTGATATGGTCTTCACCACGGATCACGTGGGTGATCTCCATATCCCAGTCGTCCACCACTACGCAGAAGTTATAAGTTGGAGAGCCATCGGTACGGCGAATGATCAGGTCGTCCAGTTCCTGGTTACTGAATTCGATCGGGCCACGGATCTGATCATCAAAGATGACGGAACCTTCCTGCGGGTTGGCGAAACGCACAACACACGGTTCGTCATCAGCATGGTGCTCATGGCTATGGCGGCAGCGACCGTCATAACGAGGTTTCTCGTTATTGGCCATTTGCTCTTCACGCAAGGCCTCAAGGCGCTCTTTAGAGCAATAGCACTTATACGCCGTGCCCGCAGCCAGCATTTCGTCGATGGCCTGGTTGTAACGATCAAAACGCTTGGTCTGATAGTACGGGCCCTCATCCCACTGCAGGCTCAGCCAGTTCATCCCGTCCATAATCGCTTCGATGGCTTCCGGGGTTGAACGCTCGAGGTCGGTGTCTTCTATACGCAGCACGAACTCGCCTTTGTTATGACGAGCAAACAGCCAGGAGTAGAGAGCAGTACGGGCACCGCCAACGTGCAGATAGCCTGTTGGGCTTGGCGCAAAGCGAGTTTTGATTTTCATTAAACGGCCTTAGTTACACATATTTGCCGGCAAAGCGGCAATTGCCAGGGAAAATTAACAGGCAACATTCTATCACTGTGCGCTAATTCCTCAATGTTGATGCCTGTAGATAGCGGGAAAGCAGAGAATTTGATGATAAATCAAACGCCAATGCCTGTTTCTTGATCGCATCGTTTAATTTTAAGACGAACGAATAAAAACTTTAGAAAATGCGTTGACTCATTTTCAACTGTCCCTATAATGCGACTCCACAAACCGGGGGTGATTAGCTCAGTTGGTAGAGCATCTCCTTTACACGGAGGGGGTCGGCGGTTCGAGCCCGTCATCACCCACCACTCTTTAGAGTGACCCGGAATGTGAAGTAAGAGATTTAGAGATGGGTGATTAGCTCAGTTGGTAGAGCATCTCCTTTACACGGAGGGGGTCGGCGGTTCGAGCCCGTCATCACCCACCATCTCCTCTTACGAAATTAGCAGTACCGAAGTTTGGGTGATTAGCTCAGTTGGTAGAGCACCTCCTTTACACGGAGGGGGTCGGCGGTTCGAGCCCGTCATCACCCACCATCGGGTCGTTAGCTCAGTTGGTAGAGCAGTTGACTTTTAATCAATTGGTCGCAGGTTCGAATCCTGCACGACCCACCAATGTGGAAAGGCGCCCTAAAGGCGCCTTTTTGCTATCTGCGATTCGGGCAGGGTTCGAGCCTGCAGCAGGTTCGACAAAATCGCTTTTGATTTTGCGCGTCGCTTGCGACGAGCCCGCAGGGCAATACCATCCTGCACGACCCACCAATGTGGAAAGGCGCCCTAAAGGCGCCTTTTTGCTATCTGCGATATCTGAAAATCCCATCGTCAAAAAATTATCAACTTCCTCGCGGCCAGGCCGATAACTCCCTTACCATTCCATCAAAGGAGTTATGATGACTACAATATCCAGTAATGCTCTTCAGGGCTCTCAGCTGACCACCGGCACAGCTACCGGGTCCTCTTCTGCCTCCGGCAGCACTGATAACAGCACAGCCGCGCAGATTGCCCAGATCAGTAAAAAAATTACCCAGCTGACGGAGAAACTGAGAGAAGCCTCCAGCACGCCGGATCGTCCAGCTGAAGAGAAAAAGAAACAGGTCGAGTTACTTCAGACCGAGATAAAAATGCTGCAGGCCCAGCTGGCTCAGCTTCAGCGCAAGCAGGCTGAGGAAGCTCAGCAGAAACAGGAACAGCAGCAGATCAAGGCCACCGGCGTGAACAAACCTTCCGACGATCACCAAATTGATATTTATATCTAGTCGTCCATAAATAACGGGTCGCCAACACGGGCCAGGGTTAACAGCCTGGCCTGCTCCCGCACCTCCTGCCAGATAGCTTCCGCCGCACGAGAAAGCGATCTATTTTTTCGCCTGACCAGCATCAGTTGTCGGTTTATTACCGGCGTTAACCGCTTAACCACCAGCGGTCTCCCTTCTGGCAAAGGCAGTGCCAATGCGGGCAACACGCTTAAACCAATCCCGGCTTCAACCATCGGGTACAGCGTTGCGGGGTGCCCAATCTGCTGGACAACATTCACTTCGATTCCCTGCCGGATAAAAGCCTCATCAATCAATGGGCGGCTGCCTGAGGCATAGTCCTGCAGCACCAGCTTTTGCCCCTGCAGCGCCTGCCAGTCAATCTGCTCCCTCTCAGCAAATGGATGATCGCTGCGGCACAACAGCAGAAAAGGCTCAGACAACACCGTTTCGCACTCCAGATCGCTGGCCTGTACCGGATCGATAACTACGCCAAAATCAACTTCGCCCTGGCGGATACTCTGCAAAACCCATTGCTGTGAAGCATCATGCAGCATAAATCGAATATTCGGATACGCCTCCGCGCTGGCAGCGATAGATTGCGGCATCAGGTGCGCGGATAGCGTCTGGCTGGCGGCCACGCGAACCGTGCCGCTAAGCTGATGCCCAACCACACGTGCATCCAGCAGCGTTGTGGTCAGCTCTTCCAGCAGCCGCTCAAGGCGAGGAGCCAGCAACTCTCCCGCAGGCGTAAGCACCACTTCCCTGGTAGTACGGTCAAGCACCTTCACGCCCAGCTCGGCTTCCAGCTCCTTCAGACTGTGGCTTACGGCTGACTGGCTAAGCCCAATACTCTCCCCTGCCCGACTGAAACTGCCGGCATGGGCCACGGCAACGAACACGCGAAGCTGACGCAGGGAATAATTCATCTATTTTCTTCATCAATGCATTTAATAAATCAATTTTATTTCTGAAATCAGCAGAAACACAATAGCGCTCTTCACCTTTGAGGAATGGCTATGAAATTGCTCCGCATTGTCGACCCTTTTACGTTAACGCTGGTGTGTACCGTCCTGCTGGCCTCTTTCTTTCCGGCACAAGGCAGTTTTGTCGGTTTCTTCGAGGGCCTGACTACCGCTGCCATTGCTCTGTTGTTCTTTATGCATGGGGCAAAACTGTCTCGCGAGGCGGTGATCTCCGGCGGTAGCCACTGGCGGCTACATCTGTGGGTAATGTGCAGCACGTTCGTCCTGTTCCCGATACTTGGCGTCCTGTTTAGCTGGTGGAAACCAGTCAATGTCAGCCCTGAGCTTTACAGCGGGTTCCTTTATCTGTGCATTTTGCCCGCCACGGTGCAATCGGCCATCGCCTTTACTTCTATTGCCGGGGGCAACGTCGCGGCGGCCATTTGTTCAGCCTCTGCATCAAGCCTGCTGGGCATTTTTCTTTCGCCGTTACTGGTTGGCCTGGTTATGCATGTTCAGGGTGCAAGCGGCAGCCTGCATCAGGTGGGCAGCATTATGCTGCAACTTCTGGTGCCGTTCGTGGCCGGGCATCTGATGCGGCCCTGGATTGGCGCCTGGGTGGCAAAAAACAAGAAATGGATCGGCAAAACTGACCAGACCTCGATTCTTCTGGTGGTCTATTCCGCCTTTAGCGAAGCCGTCACGCACGGCATCTGGCACAAAGTCGGGGCTGGTTCGTTACTGTTTATCGTGGTGTCCAGCCTCGTGCTGCTGGCTATTGTAATAGCGGTAAATATCTTTGTGGCGCGGCGCTTTGGCTTTAGCAAGGCGGATGAAATTACGATTGTTTTCTGCGGCTCGAAAAAGAGCCTGGCCAACGGGATCCCCATGGCCAATATTCTGTTTCCTGTGGCTGCCGTAGGAATGATGGTGCTGCCGCTGATGATCTTCCACCAGATCCAGCTGATGGTGTGCGCCGGTATGGCCCGACGTTACCAAAGAAAAGCGGCTGCAGCCGGTGAAAAGCAGACCGCATCCATCAGAACCTAGTGTCGCTTGAGGGGCCTGACCAGATTGTCCAGCCCTTCCACTTTAATCAGCAGCGTCAGGGCCATCAGCTCACCGAGATGGCCCGCGGGAAACTCTCCTTTGCGGGAAAACCACAGCAAATACTCCTCCGGTAAATCAATCAGCATCCGGCCTTTGTATTTACCAAACGGCATGGCCGTGTTGGCTATCTCAATGAGCTGTTCTTTGTCCATTTAATCACCCAGCAAACGAATCATTTCCGCTTCGTCGATAACCTGAATGCCCAGCTCCTGCGCCTTAACAAGCTTAGAGCCGGCCGCTTCCCCGGCAATAACCAGATCGGTTTTTTTCGACACGCTTCCGGCCACTTTTGCACCGAGCGCGGTCAGCCGGTCTTTGGCTTCGTCACGGGAAAGAATGCTCAGCGAACCGGTCAGCACCACGGTTTTACCGGCAAACGGGCTGTCGATCTCTTCCGCTTTGATAACCACAGGCGCAGGCCAGTGGACCCCGGCCTCTTCGGTGAGCTGACGGATAACATCCCGGTTGCTCTCTTCCGCAAAGAAGTTAAAGGTGTGCGTCGCCACAACAATGCCGACATCCGGCACTTTTTGCAGTTCCTCAATGCTGGCAGAGATAAGCGCATCCAGCGTACCGAAGTGCGCGGCCAGCCCTGCGGCGGTGGCTTCACCGACTTCACGAATGCCTAAGGCATACAGGAATCTCGCAAAAGTTGTCTCTTTGGCTTTTGCCAGCGCATCAACAACGTTTTGTGCCGATTTAGGCCCCATGCGATCCAGCCCGGTGAGCTTGCCCGCCGTCAGCTTGAACAGATCGGCTGGCGTGTGAACGTACTCTTTCTCCACCAGTTGATCGATGATTTTGTCGCCCATACCGTCAACATCCATCGCACGGCGGGACACAAAGTGCTTCAGCGCCTCTTTGCGTTGGGCACCACAGATCAGGCCCCCGGTACAGCGGGCGACGGCTTCGCCTTCCACACGCTCCACGTCTGAACCGCAAACCGGGCACTGCGCAGGAAAGATAATTTCCTGGGTATTTTCCGGACGTTCAGATTCCACCACGCCAACAACCTGCGGGATAACGTCCCCGGCGCGACGGATCACGACTCTGTCGCCAATGCGCAGGCCAAGGCGCTCTATTTCATCGGCATTGTGCAACGTCGCGTTACTCACCAGCACTCCGGCAACCTGCACCGGCTCCAGACGAGCAACGGGCGTAATGGCGCCGGTACGGCCAACCTGGAACTCAACGTCCCGCACCGTGGTCATCTGTTCCTGTGCCGGGAATTTAAACGCAACGGCCCAGCGCGGCGCTCTCGCCACAAAGCCCAGCGTTTCCTGCAGCGCAAGCGAGTCAACTTTGATAACCACGCCGTCAATATCAAAGCCCAGCGTTGGGCGATCGGCCTCTACCTGATGGTAAAACGCCAGCACTTCTTCCGGCGTGCTGCACAGGCGGATACGGTCGCTGACCGGCAATCCCCAGGCTTTAAACTGCTGTAAGCGCCCCATGTGGCTGGCTGGCAGTTCACCGCCCTCCAGCAGCCCCACGCCATAGCAGAAGAAGGTCAACGGGCGTTTCGCGGTAATACGTGGATCCAACTGGCGCAGCGAACCTGCCGCCGCATTACGCGGGTTGGCAAATACTTTCCCGCCCGTGCGGCGCGCCTCTTCGTTGATTTTTTCGAAGCCTGCCTGCGGCAAGAAAACTTCGCCACGCACCTCAAGGCGACGAGGAATATTGTCCCCGTGAAGTTTAAGCGGTATTGCGCGAATGGTCCGGACGTTAGACGTGATATTTTCACCGGTTGTACCGTCGCCGCGCGTTGCCGCCCGCACAAGGATCCCATCCTCATACAGCAGGCTTACCGCCAGGCCATCCAGTTTCAGTTCACAGCAAAACGTCAGGGCATCAGTGCTTTTCAGCCTGTCCATCACGCGTTTGTTGAACGCCAGATAACTTGCTTCATCGAAAACGTTATCCAGGGACAACATCGGCACTTCATGTCGCACCTGGGTAAACTCACTGAGCGGCGCAGCCCCAACCCGCTGGGTCGGTGAATCCTGGGTGATCAATTCCGGATGCGCTTCTTCGAGCGCACGGAGTTCGCGCATCAGCCTGTCGTATTCCGCATCGGGAATTTCGGGATTATCCTGCACATGGTACAGATATTCATGATGGCGAAGCGTGGTTCGCAGGTGGTTAAGTTGTTGTTCGATTGAGTCCATATCGCACCATCAATGATAAAAAACCCCCGACAGGCGGGGGTTTAGGGGAAAGATTCAGGCCATGATTCAGGCGTTGGCTTCAACAACCTCGCGGATCCTGTCCTGGTACTCGCGCAGCTTTTGCGGAGTCATCATGCGACGCTGATCGTCGAGCACCACGCCGCCGACTTCATCGGCGATGTGCTGCGCGGACTGCAGCATCAACTTGAAGTTTTGCGCTGCATTGCCGTAGGACGGCACCTGCATAAAGATAGTCACGCCTGGCGTGGCGAAATCGGCCATATTCTCAGGGTCAAAAGACCCAGGTTTAACCATGTTCGCAAGGCTAAACAGTACCGGGCCGCTGCCATCGGGGCTGAGATGGCGGTGGAAAATATTCATTTCACCAAACTTGAAACCGGCCTGCTGAATGCTGTTCAACAGCAGCTCACCGTTCAACATCGTGCCAGCGTGGGCAGCGACGTTCATCACGATCACCGTCTCTTTTTTCACCGGTGCATGCTGCGGCGCTGGTTCAGCAGCAACAGGCTCTGGTACCGGTTCTGCGGTGAACTGTGGCGCAGGCTGAGCAGGAGCAGCCGGCTGTGGCTCAGGCACTGCCGCCGGGGCTGGCGCAGGAGACGCAACGGGACGCACAGGTTCAACCTGCTGAGGCGCGGGCTCAGCGTGGCGCGGGGTAACCGGCTCAGGCTGGCGCGGCTGCGGAGCAGGACGAGGTTCTGCTGACGCATACGGCGGCTCATAATTGTGCTGAGGTGCCTGAGGCTGACGTGGCGCATTCGCTTCACGAGAGGCAGATTCCGGCACGGGCGCAGTACGACGCACGCGCACTTCACCGACGCCTTCTTCTTCCTCATCATCCTCTTCTTCGTATTCGTCACGCTTCGACTTCATACGTTTCAAAGGGCGATCGCGGAACACGGAAGAGCGTTCCTTACGACTGGTCCACAGACCGTGTACCAGTAAGGCTATTATGGCGATTGCGCCAACAATGATTAATATCAGACGCAAATCCTGCATCATTATATTCTCTGTTGTTCTAACACCTTGCCACCGCGGCAAACATTTACTCACTAAGAGTATTTGCCCATCTGCTCAAGTGCAAGTGCGAGCACGATTTTCTCATCATAAAGATAGCTTAAGTGCACCTTTTTGATGATTTTTCGAACAATTCCTGGCGAGTTTTTCTGAATGCAGTCAGTTATGATAGCCAGGTAGCTAACTGCATTGACCTGATAAGGAGTCTGCTCAGATTATGGTTTCATCTTCCGGAACCCCGCCGCGTAGTGGCGTGTATTATTTTTCCCAGGGCTGGAAACTGGTCCGCGAACCCGGCATCAAGCGTTTCGTTCTGCTGCCGCTGTTGGTCAATATCATCTTACTTGGCGGCGCTTTTTGGTGGCTTTTCACGCGTCTTGATGTCTGGATCCCGTCAATGATGAGCCACGTACCGGACTGGCTGCAATGGCTGAGTTACGTGCTCTGGCCGCTGGTGACGCTCTCAGTGTTATTAGTGTTTGGTTACTTCTTTTCGACAATCGCAAACCTGATTGCCGCGCCGTTTAGCGGTCTGCTGGCAGAGCAGCTTGAAGCTCGCCTCACGGGTGCAACCCCGCCTGATACGGGCGTGCTCGATATAATGAAAGATCTGCCGCGCATCATGAAGCGCGAGTGGCAAAAATTGGCCTGGTATCTGCCGCGCGCGCTAGTCCTGCTTCTACTCTACTTTATTCCGGGTATCGGCCAAACCGTCGCCCCGGTCTTGTGGTTCCTGTTCAGCGCCTGGATGCTGGCTATTCAATACTGCGACTACCCTTTTGATAACCATAAAGTGCCGTTTAAACAGATGCGAGTGGCGCTTCGCGAGAAAAAGGTCGTCAACATGCAGTTTGGCGCGCTGGTGAGCCTGTTCACGCTGATCCCGGTTCTGAACCTGTTTATCATGCCGGTTGCCGTCTGCGGCGCGACGGCCATGTGGGTGGACTGCTACCGGGCAAAACACGCAATGTGGAAATAATGTCTTCAGGAAGGGGAAGCGGCTTATGCCATTGCTTATTCCATGTTGTATTGGCTTATTTCCCTTCCACATATAGATATGCTATTTCCTTACTTCCGCATATTTCCTGAGCGGGTATGCTGGACCGGTATCCCAAAATTCAGACAGTTAAGGACGAGCCATGAGCAAAATTTATGAAGACAACTCCCTGACAATCGGCCACACGCCGCTGGTTCGCCTGAACCGTATCGGCAACGGACGCATTCTGGCTAAGGTGGAGTCCCGTAACCCAAGCTTCAGCGTCAAATGCCGTATTGGTGCCAACATGATTTGGGATGCCGAAAAACGCGGCGTGCTGAAGCCTGGCGTGGAGTTAGTCGAACCTACCAGTGGCAACACCGGTATCGCTCTGGCCTACGTCGCGGCAGCGCGCGGCTATAAGCTAACGCTGACCATGCCCGAAACCATGAGCATCGAACGCAGGAAGCTGTTAAAAGCCCTGGGTGCAAATCTAGTGCTGACCGAAGGCGCAAAAGGCATGAAAGGCGCCATCCAGAAAGCCGAAGAAATCGTCGCCAGCGATCCGGCTAAATATCTGCTGCTTCAGCAATTCAGCAACCCGGCAAACCCGGAAATTCACGAAAAAACCACCGGCCCGGAGATCTGGGAAGATACCGACGGTGAAGTAGATGTGTTTATCGCCGGCGTCGGTACCGGCGGTACGCTGACCGGCGTGAGCCGCTACATCAAAAATACCAAAGGCAAAACCTCACTGATTAGCGTGGCGGTAGAGCCAACGGATTCTCCGGTGATTACTCAAGCGCTGGCGGGTGAAGAGCTGAAGCCTGGTCCGCATAAAATTCAGGGGATTGGTGCCGGCTTCATTCCTGGTAACCTCGACCTTAAGCTAATCGACAAAGTCGTTACCATCAGCAATGACGATGCCATTTCCACCGCTCGCCGCCTGATGGACGAGGAAGGCATTCTGGCCGGTATCTCATCTGGTGCAGCCGTTGCCGCGGCGCTGAAACTTCAGGAAGACGAAGCCTTTACCAATAAGAATATTGTGGTTATCCTTCCGTCCTCCGGGGAGCGCTATTTGAGTACTGCTTTGTTTGCCGATCTGTTCACTGAGAAAGAGCTGCAACAGTAATGCCAGTATTTGATATATGCTTAAAAAAGCACCCGTGAGGGTGCTTTTTTGTGGCCTGCATCAAACTTTCACCCTCATCGGCATTGCGCTTACCCCCGCAGGTCTGGTATTTAACCAGCAATTATTTTGATGCGCGAAATTAATCAGGCTGTGAGATGCGCCTGCTGAATCGATTTAACGATTTGGTGCCTGTCTGCTTTTCACGGCATAATGATGAAGAATCTGTGAAACGCTGTTGGCGTTTTTTTCACGGTTCCCATGCATCCGGTGCCTCGTCCCTTTGACGATAGCGCTAACGATACAGGCTAAAGTGTAGCCGCCAGGCTAGACTTTAGTTCCACAACACTAAACCTATAAGTTGGGGAAATACAATGTTCCAGCAAGAAGTAACTATTACCGCTCCGAACGGTCTGCATACCCGCCCTGCTGCTCAGTTTGTTAAAGAAGCTAAAGGCTTCACTTCCGAAATCACTGTGACTTCCAACGGCAAAAGCGCCAGCGCTAAGAGCCTGTTCAAACTGCAAACTCTGGGCCTGACTCAGGGTACCGTAGTGACGCTCTCCGCCGAAGGTGAAGATGAGCAGAAAGCCGTTGAGCATTTAGTAAAACTGATGGCTGAACTCGAGTAAGTTCTGGGTTCTTCGTAAATATCAGTCACAAGTAAGGTAGGGTTATGATTTCAGGCATTTTAGCATCCCCGGGTATCGCTTTCGGCAAGGCACTTTTGCTGAAAGAAGATGAAATTGTCATCGACCGGAAGAAAATTTCTGCCGACAAAGTTGAGCAGGAAGTTGAACGTTTCCTCAGCGGGCGCGCCAAAGCATCCGAGCAGTTAGAAGCGATCAAAATTAAAGCTGGCGAGACCTTCGGTGAAGAAAAGGAAGCTATCTTCGAAGGCCACATTATGTTGCTGGAAGACGAAGAGCTCGAGCAGGAAATCATAGCCCTTATCAAAGACAAGCTGGTCACCGCAGACGCTGCGGCCTACGAAGTGATTGAAGGCCAGGCAACGGCTCTGGAAGAGCTGGATGACGAATACCTGAAAGAACGTGCGGCTGACGTGCGTGACATCGGTAAACGCCTGCTGCAGAACATTCTCGGCCTGAACATTATCGATTTAAGCGCAATCAAGGATGAAGTTATCCTGGTTGCCAAAGATCTGACCCCGTCCGAAACCGCACAGCTGAACCTGAAAAAGGTGCTGGGTTTCATCACCGACATCGGTGGGCGTACCTCCCACACCTCCATCATGGCGCGTTCCCTTGAGCTGCCAGCGATTGTGGGCACCGGTAGCGTCACCTCCGACGTGAAAAACGACGACTATCTGATTCTCGACGCGGTTAACAACAAAGTTTACGTTAACCCAACCAACGAGCAGATCGAAGAGCTGCGCGCCGTTCAGCAGCAGGTTGCCTCTGAGAAAGCAGAGCTGGCTAAGCTGAAAGACCTGCCAGCTATCACCCTCGACGGCCACCAGGTCGAAGTGTGTGCCAACATTGGTACCGTGCGTGACATCGACGGTGCTGAGCGTAACGGCGCAGAAGGTGTTGGTCTGTATCGTACCGAATTCCTGTTCATGGACCGCGACTCACTGCCAACCGAAGAAGAGCAGTTTGCCGCGTACAAAGCCGTGGCTGAAGCCTGTGGCTCTCAGGCGGTTATCGTCCGTACCATGGACATCGGCGGCGACAAAGAGCTGCCGTACATGAACTTCCCTAAAGAAGAGAACCCGTTCCTGGGCTGGCGTGCTATTCGTATCGCCATGGATCGCAAAGAGATCCTGCGTGACCAGGTTCGCGCCATCCTGCGCGCCTCTGCTTTTGGCAAGCTGCGCATTATGTTCCCGATGATCATCTCTGTTGAAGAAGTGCGCGCACTGAGAAAAGAGATTGAGATCTTCAAGCAGGAACTGCGTGACGAAGGCAAAGCGTTCGATGAATCTATCGAAATCGGCGTGATGGTCGAAACCCCTGCGGCCGCGACGATTGCTCGTCACTTGGCCAAAGAAGTCGACTTCTTCAGCATCGGCACCAACGATCTAACTCAGTACACCCTGGCAGTTGACCGCGGTAATGATATGATTTCACATCTTTACCAGCCGATGTCACCGTCCGTACTGACTCTGATTAAGCAAGTTATTGATGCTTCTCATGCAGAAGGTAAATGGACCGGTATGTGTGGTGAGCTTGCGGGTGACGAACGTGCTACACTTCTGTTGCTTGGGATGGGCCTGGACGAATTCAGTATGAGCGCCATTTCTATCCCACGTATCAAGAAGATTATTCGTAACACGAACTTCGAAGATGCGAAAGTGTTAGCAGAGCAGGCTCTTGCTCAACCGACAACGGACGAGTTAATGACGCTGGTTAACAAGTTCATTGAAGAAAAAACAATCTGCTAATTCACGAGATGCTGCCCAAATTACTGCTTAGGAGAGAAGGCTAATGGGGTTATTTAGTAAACTGTTCGGTGACAAAGGCAATAGCGACACCGGAACCATTGAGATCGTTGCTCCACTGTCTGGCGAAATTGTTAACATTGAAGACGTGCCGGATGTCGTGTTTGCCGAAAAAATCGTTGGTGATGGAATTGCTATCAAACCAACTGGCAACAAAATGGTTGCTCCAGTTGACGGCACCATCGGTAAAATCTTTGAAACCAACCATGCCTTCTCTATCGAATCCGATAGCGGCATTGAGCTGTTCGTTCACTTTGGTATCGACACCGTTGAGCTGAAAGGCGAAGGCTTCAAGCGCATCGCTGAAGAAGGCCAGCGCGTGAAGAAAGGCGACGTGGTTATTGAGTTCGACCTGCCGCTGCTGGAAGAGAAAGCCAAGTCTACCCTGACCCCGGTTGTTATCTCCAACATGGACGAAATCAAAGAGCTGATCAAACTGACGGGTAGCGTGACCGTGGGCGAAACCCCGGTTATCCGCATCAAGAAGTAAGATTCATGCAGAAAAAAAGGCACCTCTGGTGCCTTTTTTATTGGCTGCGATTCAGCGAGGTAGAATCAGCTCATCTGAGCGCTGTCCCTGAGTCCAGGTCATCACGTCAAACACCCGGTGCGCAGCTTCTCCTGCGGCAACCGCCACTGCTTTACCTTCCAGCATTCGGCTTACCAGCTCGGCGCAGAATAAATCCCCGGTGCCTTTCAGGTCGGTTACCACACGCGCATGGCTGGTCACATCAACGTCATGCGCGGTTACGGTCACCACGGAAATCGTATCCGCACTGTTCCCCGGCGCGCTGGTTATCACCACCCAGCGCAGCGTTTCAGAAAGAAGGCTTCTGGCCGCGATCGCCGCCTGCTCAAGCGTATCGCAGGGCATCCCGGTCAGAATATGCAATTCAAAGAGATTCGGCGTGATCCCCTGCGCATGGGGCAACAGCGCCGTGCGATAAGCTTCAGGAATACCCGCCTTGACGTAAACACCGCTGTCGGTGTCCCCCATTACCGGGTCGACAAGTATCAACAGTTCAGGATGGCTGTTGCGTCTTTGGCGCAGCCACTCCGCCAGCAGATGGATTTGTTCAGCACTGCCCATGTAACCCGTTGTCACGGCCTTCAGTTCACGCAGCGCATCCCGTTCTTCCAGCGCGCGCAGATAACCGCTAAACCAGTCCGCCGGGATCACCCCGCCATAAAACGTATCGTAATGCGGCGTGTTGCTGAATAACACCGTTGGCACCGCCATGACCCGCCAGCCATGCTGCTGAATCGCCGGAACCGCGATACTGTTCCCGACGCTGCCATAAACAACCTGAGATTGCACCGCCACAATATCGGCCTGCAGCGCCCGGCCTGCATCGTGAAACAGTACAGACTGTATATCGTTATCCTGACTCATATTTTCCCCTTGCCCGCCAGACAGCGAAGGTCTGAATTGCGAAGCGGCCATTATAGCCAGACCTGGGCGGCACAACCACGAGAAGAACAACCTCTTTATTCCGGCAATAGCTGATATGCCTCTGCCATCATTCATATTTATCGAATCAATGACAAAAGTAATATTTTATTTCCTTCGTAATATTTTGAAGATATATCACCTGAATGATGAACAAAACATTATTACCGATTAGTGCTGGATACCTGGCGATTAATAATACTCACGTAAACATTTCATCAACGACATCTTCATCATCTCTGGATAATGTATCTTCACCCACCTCTTTTTACATTATAGAGATCTGCCTGCCTTACAATTTTACAAGGTGAAATTTCATAAGTTCACCTATAACAAAAATTCCCTCCGGAGAATAAACCTCACTCTGCATGAAATAAGGAAGCTATTATATGAAAGATATATCCAGAAGAAGCTTCATGGCCTTTGCCGCAGGCGGTACCGTCGTATTAGCAGCCGGGCAGGCCCATGCCCACGATGACAAAGTAAAATCCTACCCGGCAAGCGTGCGGGATCCCGGCCCCCACGATCCCATCCGGGAAGCTGAAAACCCTGACATTGTTAACCCGCCTGCGACCGACAGCGGCACGCTGCCAAACCTGCGTTACTCCTTCAGCGACGCCCATGTCAGAAAAGGCACCGGCGGCTGGACAAGGCAGGTGACCAAACGCGAGCTGGGGATTTCAACCACCATCGCCGGGGTGGATATGCGCCTTAATGCCGGAGGCATCCGCGAACTTCACTGGCACAAAGAGGGTGAATGGGCCTACATGACCTACGGCAATGCGCGGGTAACGGCCTTCGATGCAAAAGGCGGCTGGTTTGTGGATGATATCGGCGTCGGTGATTTATGGTATTTCCCGCCGGGCATTCCTCACTCTATTCAAGGTATCGGGCCTGACGGCTGTGAATTTCTTTTGGCCTTCGACGACGGCGGATTTGATGAAGACAGTACGTTCCTGTTATCTGACTGGTTTAAACATATTCCCCCAGAAATATTAGCGAAAAACTTCCAGGTGCCGGTTTCCACATTTTCTAAACTGCCTTCACCTGCCGATGAATATATTTTCGCGGGTACCGTGCCCGGCAGCCTTGCCTCAGACAGTATTAATGGCGCGGCTAAATCAGAGATTAATTTCACCCACCATATGCTGGCGCAGGATCCCATCAAAGCTCCTGGGGGCACCGTCAGAATAACGGATTCATCTAATTTCCCGGTGTCGAAAACTATTGCGGCAGCACTGGTGGAAATAGAGCCCGGCGGGCTGAGAGAACTTCACTGGCACCCAAATAACGATGAATGGCAGTACTATCTTGAAGGGGAAGGCAGAATGGGCGTTTTCGCCTCTTCGGGCCAGGCCAGAACCTTTGATTACCGCGCCGGGGATGTCGGCTACGTTCCCTTTGCGATGGGGCACTATATTGAGAATACCGGCACCACGACCCTGCGCTTCCTTGAACTGTTTAAAAGTGACTATTACGCGGATATTTCCCTCAACCAGTGGTTGGCCAGCACGCCGCCTGAGCTGGTTAAACAGCATTTACAGCTTGATGATACCTTTATGAAGGCATTGAACCTGCATAAAAACCCGGTTGTGAAGTAAGCCTGCTCTCAGGAAAAGATCGCCTCAGGCGACCTTTTCCTGGCTTACAGCGTCAGATCCCCGCGCCCTGAACGTAGCTCTCCTCACCGAATACGCCGGTAGAAAGATAGCGATCGCCCCTGTCGCAAATAATCGCCACCACTACGGCCCCCGGATTTGCTTTGGCTACGCGCAAGGCGCCTGCCACCGCCCCGCCAGAGCTTACGCCGCAGAAAATTCCCTCTTCCATCGCCAGGCGGCGCATCGTCTGCTCGGCTTCCGTCTGTGCCATGTCGATGACTTCATCCACCAGCGTCGGGTTGAAAATTTTCGGCAACCACTCTTCTGGCCAGCGGCGGATACCCGGAATGCTGCTGCCCTCTTCCGGCTGCAGTCCGACAATTTTCACCGGCTTGCTTTGCTCACGCATAAAGCGACTCACGCCTGTAATCGTGCCCGTCGTGCCCATGCTGGAGACAAAATGCGTGATTCGTCCTTCGGTCTGTCGCCAGATCTCTGGCCCGGTCGTCGTGTAATGCGCCAGCGGGTTATCCGGATTATTAAACTGGTCGAGAATTTGACCTTCGCCGCGGTCGGCCATTTGCTGAGCCAGCTCGCGCGCGCCTTCCATGCCCTGAGCTTTGCTGACCAGAATCAGCTCCGCGCCGTAAGCCTGCATCGCCGCCTTGCGCTCCATGCTCATGTTGTCCGGCATCAGCAGCTTAATACGGTAGCCTTTGAGCGCAGCGATCATCGCCAGCGCAATGCCGGTATTGCCGCTGGTTGCCTCAATCAGCGTATCGCCGGGTTGAATTTCCCCACGCTTTTCCGCCTGAACAATCATCGACAGCGCCGCGCGATCTTTTACCGAACCTGCAGGGTTGTTGCCCTCGAGTTTCACCCAGATTTCGCTGCCGTTTGTCAGCCCGCTGCGCTGCAGCCGGACCAGAGGAGTATTGCCAATTGTGCTTTCTAAAGTGATCACTTGCCTGCCCGCAATAAATGAAAAAGCGGCCTCGGTGGGCCGCTGGTGCGTGTCCTGTTGGGGTAAATTATCAGGCAGACTGCGCCAGGTCTACACCCTGAATACGGTTGGCTCCTTCGTACAGGCGCGCGTTTTGTAATCCCACAAACAGACGCTCTCCGCGCTGCGGAATCTGCTGCTCTTTCAAAACCACCGTCAGCGGTTCGTCATACCAGCCCAGCGGCTGTACGACTAACTGCATGTAATGCCCGCGCGGGCTGACTTCCAGCACTTGCACCGGCAGCGGTGAATCAAGATTCGTGCGGCGGCTGACGTCCACTTCCCACGGGCGTAAGAACAAATCAACGTCACCCTGATAGGCCGGCGTGAACCCCAGCGGCCAGCGATGCGCGCCGACGTGGAACTGGCTCCCGCGGATCACGCCCTTCATGCGGTTAACCTCGCCGAGGAACTCAAGCACAAAGCGGGTCGCGGGCTCACGCCAGACCTGCTCAGGCGTATCGACCTGCTCGATATTGCCCTGGCTCATCACCACCACGCGGTCGGCAACTTCCATCGCTTCTTCCTGATCGTGCGTCACAAACACGCTGGTGAACTTTAACTCTTCGTGCAGCTCGCGCAGCCAGCGGCGCAGCTCTTTACGAACCTGTGCGTCCAGAGCGCCAAACGGTTCATCCAGCAGCAGGATTTGCGGCTCCACGGCCAGCGCACGCGCCAGGGCAACGCGCTGCTTCTGTCCGCCGGACAACTGCGCCGGGTAGCGGTCGGCCAGATGGGAAAGCTGCACCATTTCCAGCAGTTTCGTCACTTTCTGTTTGATCGCCGCGGCGGAAGGCCGTTCGCGACGCGGCAGCACCGTTAAGCCAAAGGCGATATTGTCGAATACCGACATATGGCGGAACAGCGCATAGTGCTGAAACACAAAGCCGACTTTGCGATCGCGGGCATGCATCCGGCTGACGTCGGTGCCGTGGAAGCTGATGCGACCGCTGTTCTGGTGCTCCAGCCCGGCAATAATACGCAGCAGCGTAGTTTTACCCGAGCCGGACGGACCAAGCAGCGCCACCATCTGACCAGAGGGGATATCCAGCGAGATATCGTTCAGCACCTGGGTGCGTCCAAATGACTTCTTAATATTGGCAATATCAATGCTCATGATTTTCCTCCTGCTTCAGGCGTTTTTCCTGATTATTCAGACGCCACTGCACCGCACTCTTTAAGAACAGGGTCAGGACTGCCATCAGGGTCAACAACGCGGCGGCGGTAAACGAACCCACGGTGTTGTAATCCTGCTGCAGCAACTCAATCTGTAACGGCAGCGAGAACGTCTCGCCGCGAATCGAACCGGACACCACCGATACCGCGCCAAACTCACCGATAGCGCGGGCGTTGGTCAGCACCACGCCATAAAGCAGCGCCCAGCGAATATTGGGCAGCGTCACGCGGCGGAACATCTGCCAGCCGGAAGCGCCCAGTAAAATCGCGGCTTCATCTTCCTGACTGCCCTGGCTTAGCATCACCGGCACCAGCTCACGCACCACAAACGGGCAGGTGACGAAGATAGTCACCAGCACCATGCCCGGCCAGGCAAACATGATTTGCAGGTTGTGGGCATCCAGGAACCCCGCCAGCGGGCCGTTAGAACCATAAAACAGCAGGTAAACCAGGCCAGCAACCACCGGGGAAACGGCAAATGGGATATCCAGCAGCGTCAGCAACAATTGGCGGCCAGGGAAGTTAAAACGCGTCACCAGCCAGGCCAGCAGCGTGCCGAACACCAGGTTTACCGGCACGGTAATCAGCGCAATCATCACCGTCAGCCAGATGGCGTGCAGCATGTCCGGGTTAGCGATATTTTGCAGCGCGGGCATCAGCCCTTTGGAAAAGGCTTCTACAAAGATAGAAGCGACCGGCACCACCAGAATCAGGAAAGAGACCAGCACGCCGATAGCGATCAGCGCCCATTTTCCCCAGTTGATGCGGGAGCGGGTATGGTTTTTCAAAGCAGTGATGTCCGTCATCAGTGACCTACCACGCGTCGACCAAAGCGACTCTGCAACGTGTTAATGGTGAACAGCAGCAGCAGCGACGCCGCCAGAATCACTGACGCAATGGCGCTGGCCGCCGGGTAATCAAACTCCTGCAGGCGCACGAAGATCATCAGCGAGGTGACTTCCGTCTTCCAGGCGATGTTCCCGGCGATGAAGATAACCGCGCCAAACTCCCCCAGGCTGCGGGTGAAGGAGAGCGCCACGCCCGCCATCAGTGCCGGAGAAAGCTCCGGCAGCACTACGCGGCGGAAACTCTGCCAGCGAGTCGCGCCGAGCGTTTCAGCGGCTTCCTCGTACTCTGGCCCCAATTCTTCCAGCACGGGCTGAACGGTGCGCACCACAAACGGAATGCTGGTAAACGCCATCGCGACGGCAATACCCAGCCAGGTGTAAGTCACCTTAATGCCAAACTGCGCCAGCCACTCACCGTACCAGCCGTTCACGGAAAACAGCCCGGCGAGGGTTAAACCCGCCACCGCGGTGGGCAGCGCAAAGGGTAAATCCATCAGCGCATCTAGCAGGCTGCGCCCCGGAAACTGGTAACGCGTCAGGATCCACGCCATTAACAGGCCAAACACGCCGTTAAACACCGAGGCCAGCGCGGCGGAAAGCAGCGTGACTTTATACGCCGCGACCACTTGGGGATTGGTAATCACGTCCCAGTACTGGGAGAACGACATTTGTGCCAGCTGCATCACCAGCGCGCTCAGCGGCAGCAGCAGGATCAGGCAAACAAACAGCAGGCTGGTGCCGAGGCTTAGCGTAAAGCCCGGCAATACGCGTTTTGAACGGCTGGCAAACATCAACTACGCCCCGCCGCTAACAGCTTGTCCAGCTCCCCGCCGGTGGCAAAATGCGTTTTCATCACTGCAGGCCAACCGCCGAACGCTTCTTCCACGCGGAACAGCTCGGTCTGTGGGAATTTATCTTTCAGCTTGTCCATTACCTGCGGGTTATTCACGCGGTAGTAGTAATCCGTAATGATCGTCTGTGCCTGTGGGCTATAGAGATAGTTCAGGTAGGCTTTCGCCGCCTTCTCCGTCCCGTTGGCCTTCACGTTTTTATCCACCCAGGCAACCGGGAACTCGGCCAGAATGTTGACCTTCGGCACTACGACTTCATAACCGTCTTTGGCGTACTGATTGCGAATGTTATTCACTTCTGACTCGAAAGAGATCAGTACGTCGCCCAGGCCACGCTCGACAAAGGAGGTTGTCGCCCCGCGGCCGCCGGTATCAAACACTTCGACGTTTTTCAGGAATTGCGTCATGAACTGCTCGGTTTTGGCTTTATCGCCGCCGTCAGCTTTGTCTGCCGCACCCCAGGCTGCCAGATAGGTATAGCGAGCGTTGCCGGAGGTTTTTGGATTCGGGAAAATAAGCTTCACGTCCGGGCGCACAAGATCGCTCCAGTCGTGGATGTTCTTTGGGTTGCCCTTGCGCACCAGGAAAGCCATGGTGGAGTAGAAAGGCGAGCTGTTGTTCCCCAGGCGGCTCTGCCAGTCCGCCGGGATCAGGTTGCCTTTGTCGTGCAGGATCTGCACATCGGTCACCTGGTTATAAGTTACAACGTCAGCTTTTAAGCCCTGCAAAATGGCCAGCGCCTGTTTTGATGACCCGGCATGAGATTGTTTTATCGTCAGCTTGTCGCCGTTATTCTCCTGCGCCCACTGTTTTTCAAACGGCGGGTTAAGCGCGGCAAACAGCTCGCGGGACACATCATAAGAGCTATTCAGCAGCTCTGTTGCATGGGCAGAGCCTGCCAGCAGCAAAGAGACAGCGAGCGCGTTCCATACTTTTTTAACTGACCTGATTGCCATGCTTCGCCCTTATAAATGTGATGAATGCCATAAATGTCATGACAGTCAGTGTATTTATAACGAGCGATAAAGCTGTAACGCTTTTATATACCGTTTGGCGATTTACAAGAAGAAAGGGATATAAGAAAGCGGCGTAGCAAAGGCCACGCCGGAGGGGGATTACAGGCTCAGTAATTTATCGAGCGATGGGGCAAAATAGTAGCCGCCGGTCACCGGCTTAGTGAAGCGCAGCATACCGTCACGCTTGCCGTCAGCGTCGCCAAACATACTCAGCAACTGCTGCTCAATGTTATGCAAACGCGCACAATAGGCGATGAAATAGAGACCGTGCACGCCGCTGGCGGTGCCGTAAGGCAGGCTCTGACGCACAATTTTCAGCCCCTTACCGTCTTCTTTCAGATCGACCCGGCTCAGGTGAGACGTGGCTGGCCGCGCGTCGCCGTCGATCTCTTCGTTTTCCTGTTTGGTACGGCCGAAGATCATCTCCTGGTCGTGCACGCTCAGGCGGTTAAGCTGCTTGAGATTATGCTCCCAGCGCTGAACCAGCACGTAGCTGCCGCCGGCATCCACGCCTTCGTTGATCACCGCCACCTGGCGACGATTCTCTTCGCCCTGCGGGTTTTCTGTTCCATCAACGAAGCCGCTAAGATCGCGCTCTTCTACCCAGCGGAAACCGTGAATCTCTTCTTCAATTTTCAGCGCATCGCCGAACGCGGCCAGCGCGGCCTGAGCCACGGAGAAGTTTACGTCATGGCGCAGAGAAAGAATGTGGATCATCACATCGTGCTGGGTTGCGGGCGCCAGACCTTTGCCCAGTGGCGTAAAGTTTTTCAGCTCTGCGGCACTTTCGCCTTTGCTAAGGTCGCGCCACAGATCGTGCCCGAAGCCAACGGTCGCTCCCAGCATCGCGTCAGGGAATTGTTCCTGGAAAGCATTCAACGCTTCAATAAAGGTTTTGCACCCTGCGCTCAGCGCGCTGAAGTCGCCCTGGACAGAAGCTTCCAGCCAAACGGCGGCACGACAATGTTCCGGCAGAATGCCGCTTTGAACCCGAGACATGATTCCTCCTGAAAAAAATGCCACCAAAGGTGGCACATAACTATGATGACTCCGAACGGAGGCATTTATCGGGCTATTCTAACCTGATTTATTCACGCCGACTTGCGACGGCGCAAACCCGGCGCAAATTTTATCGACGCCAGATAATTTTGTTAAGCGTCCATTTCTTCAGCGTATCATCCGACGGCATCAATCCTTCCGGCCCGTGCCACTCGCCTGTAAACAGATAGCTGATGTGCTGGCTGTTCGGCGCCTGGCAGAGAACGCCTGCCGCATCGTCGCCGGTCGCTTTTTCGCAGACCCCAAACGCTTTCTGATACAGATCGCTGAAAGGCGTGCCGATTTTCACGCCGCTGGCGGTTTTGATGTCAGCATCCATCACATCTACGCGACTCACGGTGCCTTTTTCGCCGTTCACCACCAGCTTAACGTCTTTGTCTTTCATCGCCTCAAAGTAGCGCACGATGGTGCCGTTTTCAGTTTTCATGCCGCTGCGCAGACGATAATTGTCATTCAACCCTTCACTCACGGCCTTCTCATCCATCGCGGTGGCTGAAGTCAGTTTCCCCACGCCCTGCTCGCTCACCTCAATGGAAGAGCCAAACCAGTTCCACGGATAAGCCGCAGACCAGTTAACGGAGGACAGCGTGGAACACCCGCTCAGAACCAGCGGCAGGCCTAGCATCATCAGGCGCAGAGATTTCATTGGTCATTCCTTTTCAAAAAATGGTAACGGCCTTTGGAGTACGGGGACGTCAAAAAGTGCCGCTTAACTCGTTTTTCAGGGCGAAGTAATCCCGCAGCCGGCGGTTAGCCAGCAGCCACCAAAGCGCGAACAGATCGACCATCAGTAAAACAATTGTGGTACCGGTCAGCGTTTCATCCCCGGCCAGCAGCGCCAGTTGCCACGCCAGCAGCCCAACCTGGGCGGCAATCAATATCCAGCGAAACGCCCGCCAGAACCGGGGCCAAAGGTGGCGACGTCCGCTGAGCAAAAAGGCCAGCGCAGCCGGAATACCGGGGATCAGCCCCAGCCAGAAGTTATCGCGATCGGGATAAAACAGACCCAGCAGCGCATCGCCCTGCTGACGAGAAGCTCCCGCCAGCACCAGCAAAACCCAGGTACGAGCCTGTAACAACAACACCGCCCAGAACAGCAGCGGTGCTTTTAAGTTGCCCTGCGAATCATAATCAGCTGGCAAATACATGGCATAGACACATTTAAAAATTAATATTCCTGATCTTCTATCAGCCGTTTGCCGAGCAAAATGGTGTCCTGATGCTCGTAATCGAGCTTTTCATAGAGCCCGATAACCAGATCGTTCTCTTCGCGCACCATGATGTGGATCTTCGGACAGCCGCGGGCAATCAGTTTTTTTTCCAACCGGTTCAGCAAGGCGTTCGCAATACCGCGGCCGCGAAACTCCGGGTGCACGCCCAGGTAATAGGCCGATCCCCGATGACCGTCATACCCGCCCATCAACGAACCGACGATTTCACCGCCCACTTCAGCGACTAAAAACAGGTCCGCATCGTGATGCAGCTTACGTTCAATGTCCATTTCCGGATCATTCCATGGGCGCAGTAAATCGCAGCGCTCCCAAAGGGTAATGACCTCTTCGAAATCTTCCTGGCGAAAAACGCGAATTTCCATGGTATTAGCCACCTTAAACCGTAAAAGGTTGATTATGGCGTTAACCGTCCGTTAAGCCAATAACTGCCGCAAAAGTGCGAAAAAAATGGCATAATCGCCAGCCAGTCACGAAATGAAACGAATGGATATACATTTCTGACGCCAGAGTGTCGTTTGCATGCTGCCGATACGTTATAACTTCCCATCTGGACTCCATAAGATAAATAATTCATCCGCATGAGCAAAATTAAATCGCTAACGCAACTTACGACGCGCCGCCAGGTCCTGCTCACGGGTTTAGCAGCGTTGACGTTAACCGGTATGAACAAAGCGCTGGCAAAGGAAGAAGCCAAATCGCTGAAAACCACCAATTCCCACAGTAAAGTGGCTAAAAAATCCGGGGCAAAGCGTATTGTTATGCTCGACCCGGGCCACGGTGGGATTGATACCGGTGCCATTGGCCACAACGGGTCGAAGGAAAAACACGTGGTTCTGGCCATTGCCAAAAACGTGCGCAGCATCCTGCGCAGTAACGGGATCGACGCCAGGCTGACCCGCACCACGGACGAATTTATTCCGCTGTACGATCGCGTTGAAATCGCCCACCAGCACGGCGCAGATCTGTTTATGTCGATTCACGCGGATGGCTTCACCAGCCCCACCGCCGCAGGCGCTTCGGTATTCGCCCTGTCCAATCGCGGCGCAAGTAGCGCCATGGCGAAATATCTTTCTGACAGAGAGAACGCCGCCGATGACGTAGCAGGCAGCAAAGTTAAAGATAAAGATCACTACCTGCAGCAGGTGCTGTTTGATTTGGTGCAGACCGATACGATTAAAAACAGCCTGACGCTCGGCTCGCATATTCTGAAACAGATAAAGCCGGTGCATAAGCTGCACAGCCGCAACACGGAACAGGCAGCCTTCGTGGTCCTGAAGTCGCCGTCCATTCCGTCCGTGCTGGTTGAAACGTCGTTTATCACCAACCCGGGCGAAGAAAAGCTGCTCGGCACGACCGCCTTCCGCCAGAAGATTGCCACCGCCATTGCCTCCGGTGTAATGAGCTATTTCAACTGGTTTGATAACCATAAAGTCCACGGTAAGAAGCGTTAATTTTTATGACTGAGCCCGATATCCACGCCGTAAAACAGTTCCTGCTCTCCCTGCAGGATACGATATGCCAGCAGCTTTCCGCCCTTGATGGCGCCGTCTTCCAGGAAGACAACTGGCAACGAGAAGGCGGCGGCGGCGGGCGCAGTCGGGTTTTACGCGGCGGCGCGGTGTTTGAACAGGCTGGCGTTAACTTTTCTCACGTTCACGGCGACGCCATGCCGGCATCGGCCACGGCCCACCGCCCGGAACTGGCGGGCAGAAGTTTTCAGGCGATGGGCGTTTCGCTGGTGGTGCACCCGAACAACCCTTATGTGCCGACCAGCCACGCCAACGTGCGTTTCTTTATTGCCGAAAAACCTGGCGCCGATCCGGTCTGGTGGTTTGGCGGCGGCTTCGACTTAACGCCTTACTACGGCTTCGAAGAAGATGCGGTTCACTGGCACCGTACGGCGCGTGACCTGTGCCAGCCGTTTGGTGATGACGTATTCCCGCGTTATAAAAAGTGGTGCGATGACTACTTCTTTATCAGACACCGCAACGAGCAGCGCGGTATCGGCGGGCTGTTCTTCGACGATCTGAACAAGCCAGACTTTGACTACGGCTTCCGCTTTATTCAGGCCGTCGGACAGGGATTCCTGGACGCTTATCTGCCGATTGTTGAACGCCGCAAGGATCACCCCTTCGGCGAGCGCGAACGTGACTTCCAGCTGTATCGCCGTGGGCGCTACGTTGAGTTCAACCTGGTGTGGGATCGCGGCACGCTGTTTGGCCTGCAAACCGGCGGGCGCACCGAATCGATTTTAATGTCGATGCCGCCGCTGGTGCGCTGGGAGTATGACTATCAGCCTGAAGAAGGCAGCCCGGAGGCTGCGCTGAGCGAGTTCATAAAAATCACAGACTGGATTTAATCTCCGGGCAGGGCGACGAAATGTGAGGCGATACGCACTCTTAGGACAATAGAGAGACGCTGCCCGCCAGCGTTGATCGCGATCAACATGAACCATACCGACCAGACGGTATGGTTCCCCCATGAATACAGAAGCCCTTCATCGTAAAAAAAATCCCATCCTTCTTCAGCAACAATTGCTCGAGTCCGCGGCCAAAATTGCAGGACGAGACGGTATTGCCGCGCTATCCCTGAATGCAGTCGCCCGGGAGGCAGGTGTAAGTAAAGGGGGACTGCTGTATCATTTCCCTAGTAAACAAGCGCTTATCTTTGCTCTCTTTGAGCGCCTTCTTGCCATTATGGAAGATGCAATCTCAGGGTTGATGCACGCCGACAGAATAACTTACGGGCGTTTTACCCGCGCCTACCTGAACTACCTGTCTTCGCTGACGGATACCGATGAAAGCCGTCAGCTCATGGTGCTCTCCCTCGCGATGCCGGATGAACCGGTACTACGACGGTGCTGGCGTGACTGGATCCTGAATCACCTGCAAGAAGGCGATGCACTGGATAACGGTCCCACCGGAACATTGGTTCGTTATGCGGCGGATGGACTCTGGCTTTCAGAGCTAACGGAAGGGAAAACCATGAGCCCGGAGCACCGACTGGCGTTGGTTTGTAGCCTCAGCGCTATGACGTTTCCGGTGTAAATACATAAGGCTGTGGAACGGGAATCAAAGGATGCGTTACAACATCAATGCCTGCGTGATTTACAATTCTGCCGACGGCACTCTGACGCTGCCGTGTGGCACATCGCCTGAGGCACAGCTTTCCACAACGACAAATGCCCTGCTGTCGTTTTTCCTGCACCACACGGGGGTAGTTAGCCGTGAAGAAGTGCTTAAAAAAGTCTGGGATGATAATGGCTTAACATCATCCAATGCCAACCTGAACCAGTATTTGAGCATGCTGCGTAAAACGCTACGGTGCTATGACATTGAGCATGCCATTCTTACTATTTCCCGCGGTAACCTGCAGCTCAATCCAGACCTCCGTATCGAGAAGATTGACCCCGATCCCGCCCCTATAACCCAGGAAAGCCAGCCTGCTGAAGCCCCGCCCCACCCTCCCGAACAGATCGTCTCTTCCTTTGGTACGCATCAAAACGGAATATGCTGGTATATGGCCAGCGCGGCCCTTTTGCTGATAGCCCTTCTCCTGCTGGCTCTGACGCTGGTGGGAAAAGAAAAACTTCGTCCCATCAGCCTTACCCCTATTCCCCACAGCCACTGCGAACTGCTGGCCAGCGATGAGATGCTGCGATCCGTTGCCGAATCCGCCTACGGTAAAAATTTTGATGCCGTACGCCAGCGCCTGAAGCTGGAGTGCAAACTCGGCGAACGCTTCGTCTTCTTCTATGGCGACCGGCTGGAAACCAACGGCCTTGGCCGGGTGTTCCTCGCCCACTGCGCGATGCATGAAGATAACCCGTTCAGCTACTGCGATAACTATTTTTATTATTCATGGAAGCCGCAATGAGACTCGCCCCGCGCCCCTTTTTCGCCCTCTCCAGCCTGGTGTTTATTGCCGCCGCCGGGTTCTGCGCCTGGAAGCTGCTGCCGGTCGAAAACGGCAGGGTAATGAGCTGTTCGACAAAAGCGATTATGCGCTTTGAGAACATGGAGAAGGAGAACGTTAACGGCAATATCCATTTCAACTTTGCCGCCAACGGAAAAGGGGCGATGGTCGTCGAAGGCTACACCGATTCCGCAGCCGGCTGGCTTTATCTCCAGCGCTACGTCAAATTTAGCTACACCAGCAAGCGCATCTCCACCACCGAGCGCCACTATCGCATCAGCAAGTGGGAATCCAGCGCCTCGTCCATCGATGAGTCGCCGGACGTGATTTTCGACTACTTTATGCGTGAGATGTCCGACAGCCACGATGGCTTGTTCCTGAACGCACAGAAGCTCAATGAGAAAGCCGTCCTTCTCAGCTCTATCAACTCACCGCTCTACGTCTGCACGCTGAAGTCCGGCAGTAAACTTGACTAAGCTCACACCCGCTTTTCCTTCATCGCTTTCCCGTTAGTAAAACCGCACGTTTTGTATTTAGCCAGCCGGATAAAACACGATCTTCCCCACACTTAGCATGGGAATAAATCACTCCCGCTCTGCAATAAATTAGCAACTTATTAACATCAATCCGCCTCCGGCTAAATGGTCAAAAAAGCGCCACAATTGTCACTCAACATCCCCCACCATCGCAGCACAAACGCATAAATAATCGCCTTAACCAATCTAAATAACAGAGCAAAAGACTAAAAATACCACGTCAGTAGATTTAAATTTCACTTCATTCGCCATTCCCTATAGTGAACTCCGAACGCCGCATCCGCGTCCTGACGCCGTTACGCGGTCGGTTTTCCGAATCACAAAACCTGTTCTGGAGGAGAAACCATGGGTGATGCATTAGGGCTTATCGAAACCAAAGGTCTGGTGGCCTGCATTGAAGCCGCAGATGCCATGTGTAAAGCCGCCAACGTCGAGCTGATTAGCTATGAAAACATCGGCTCGGGGCTGGTGACCGTCATGGTGAAGGGCGACGTCGGCGCAGTGAAAGCGGCGGTAGATTCCGGCGTGGAATCCGCGCAGCGCATCGGTGAAGTGGTGACCTCGCTGGTTATCGCTCGTCCGCATAACGACATCAACAAAATCGTCATTAAACACAAGGCCTGATGGCCGGGAGAACGCAAATGGGTGATGCATTAGGTCTGATCGAAACCAAAGGTCTGGTGGCCTGTATCGAAGCGGCGGATGCCATGTGTAAAGCCGCCAACGTTGAACTGATTGGCTATGAAAACGTCGGCTCCGGCCTCGTCACCGCAATGGTGAAGGGCGACGTCGGCGCGGTGAAAGCGGCAGTGGATTCCGGCGTCGAATCCGCGCAGCGCATCGGTGAAGTGGTGACTTCTCTGGTTATCGCCCGCCCGCACAACGACATCAACAAAATCGTCTCGCATTACAAAATCATGGATTAACCGGAGGAAAACCTGATGAAAGAAGCGCTAGGGCTTATCGAAACCAAAGGTCTGGTGGCCTGTATTGAAGCGGCGGATGCGATGTGCAAAGCCGCTAACGTTGAGCTGATTGGCTATGAAAACGTCGGCTCCGGCCTGGTCACCGCGATGGTGAAGGGCGACGTCGGCGCGGTGAATGCCGCCGTAGATTCAGGCGTGGAAGCGGCAAAACGCATCGGCGAAGTCGTCACCTATCGCGTCATCGCGCGTCCGCATAACGACATCGAAAAAATCGCGGCGCAGCACAAAGCATGACCTGACAGGACGCGCCCCGTCTCCACTCTTTTAGTCTGATGAAGGATAGACTCATGATTGAACTGGATAACGATTTGCAGTCCCGGCAGAACGCCCGGGAACTGGTGCGCAATGCCAAAAAGGCGCAGGCGATTCTGGCCACCTTTTCGCAGCAGCAAATCGACGCCATCGTGAAAAACGTGGCCCAGGAAGCAGCGCATCATGCCGAAGCGCTGGCGAAAATGGCCGCGGAAGAAACCGGTTTTGGCAACTGGCAGGACAAAGTGCTGAAGAACCGTTTCGCCTCGCTGCGCGTCTACGACGCCATCAAAGATATGAAGACCGTCGGCATCATTCATGACGATCCGCTACAAAAAGTGATGGACGTGGGCGTGCCGCTGGGGGTGATTTGTGCGCTGGTACCATCGACCAATCCGACCTCCACGGTCATCTACAAAACGCTGATTGCTCTGAAGGCCGGCAACGCGATTATCTTCTCCCCGCATCCCGGCGCCCGCCAGTGTAGCTGGAAAGCGATTGAAATCGTGAAGCGCGCGGCGGAAGCGGCAGGGGCTCCGGCCGGTAGCGTCGACGCCATTAGCCAGCTGACCCTCGAAGCCACCTCAGAGCTGATGCACAGTAAAGACGTGTCGCTTATCCTGGCGACCGGCGGCGAAAGCATGGTGCGCGCCGCCTACGCGTCCGGCACGCCGACCATTAGCGGCGGCCCGGGTAACGGCCCGGCGTTCATCGAACGCAGCGCCGATATCCCCCACGCAGTGAAAGATATCATCACCAGTAAAACCTTCGATAACGGCGTGATCTGCGCCTCCGAGCAGTCGATTATCGTCGAACGCTGCATCTACGACGAAGTGCATCGCGAACTGGAAGCTCAGGGCGCGTACTTCATGAACGAAAACGAAGCGGCGAAAATGGCGGCCCTGCTGCTGCGTCCCAACGGCACCATCAACCCTAAAGTGGTGGGTAAAACCGCGCTCTATCTGAGCCAGATGGCCGGCTTCTGCGTTCCGGCCAGCACCCGGGTGCTGATTGCCGAGCAGACCACGGTATCGCATACCAACCCCTACTCGCGTGAAAAACTGTGCCCGGTACTCGGCCTGTACGTCGAAGAGGACTGGAAAGCCGCCTGCCACCGCGTCGTGGAACTGTTGACCAACGAAGGCCTCGGCCACACGCTGGTGATCCACACCCGTAATCAGGACGTCATCCGCCAGTTCTGCCTGGAAAAACCGGTTAACCGCATTCTGATCAACACCCCGGCGGCGCTGGGCGGCATCGGCGCGACCACCAATATCA
Organism: Enterobacter sp. Cy-643; assembly: GCF_011752815.1. Lineage (GTDB taxonomy): Bacteria > Pseudomonadota > Gammaproteobacteria > Enterobacterales > Enterobacteriaceae > Cedecea. The sequence continues at coordinate 280,217 of NZ_VWWV01000001.1, read as the reverse complement.
CTCCGGCCCTGACCCTCGGCTGCGGCGCAGTCGGCGGCGGCTCCAGCTCAGATAACGTCGGACCGATGAACCTGCTCAACATCCGCAAAGTGGGCTACGGCGTTCGCTCCATCGATGAACTGCGCGCGCCGGGCAGCCGCCCGGAACTGCAGCCGACCGTCGTCAGCCCGGCGTCCGGCCCGAACCGCAGCATCTTCGACGATGAACGTTTTAACGCCCCGGCGACCGCCGCCACCGCAGCCCATCCGGCCAGCGCCGACGATCGCTTTGCGGCTGCCGCCGCCGTCGGCGCGGAAAGCGAGATTAATGAGCAAAACGTGGAACGCGTCATCCGCCAGGTGCTGGAACGCCTCGGTAAGTAACACATTGATATAAGGCGATAAAAACAATGATTCTCGCAAAGGTAGTCGGACATGTCGTCGCCACGCAGAAGTGCGATGAGCTACGGGGCAGCAACCTACTGCTGATCGTCAAATTGAATGATGACCAGCAACCGATGAAAGACCAGGCCTGGGTTGCCGTTGATAGCGTCGGCGCCGGTATGCACGACATCGTGCTGGCCGAAGAGTACCTGGCGCTCAACAAAGAGCGCTACAAGGCCATGTCGGTGGTCGCCATTGTCGAGAACGTGTTTCGGGACGCTTAAGGAGTCAATAACCCAATGAGTGAATTTTTGCTGAAACCCCGGATTCGCTTTGGTCAGGATGCGCTTGCCATCCTGAACGAGCTGCCTGCCCGCAACATGCTGCTGGTCACCGACCAGGCGATGGTTAAGTTTGGCCTCGCCGATCGCGTCACGCAGATCCTCCATGCGCGCGGCATCGCTTTCCAGGTCTGGGACGACGTGGTGGCCGACCCGGATATCGCCACCGTGGTGCGTGGTATGAAGCGGATGGATACCAGCTATCCGGATCTGGTTATCGCGCTGGGCGGCGGTTCGGTGATTGATGCAGCCAAAGCGGTTATTTTCGCCCTGGCGCAAACCCGTCCGAACGCTCACCGCGAGCCGCCCTGCTTTGTGGCGATCCCCACCACCAGCGGCACCGGCTCTGAGGTCACCGCCTTTTCAGTGGTAAAAGCCCACGCCGAGAAGCTGGTGCTGGTGGACCCATCGCTACTGCCGGATATCGCCATTCTTGACCCGGCGCTGGTGGCCTCGGTGCCGCCGACGATCACCGCCGATACCGGGATGGACGTGCTGTGTCACGCGCTGGAAGCCTATGTCTCCCGCGCCGCCAGCGACTTTTCCGATGCGCTGGCGGAGAAAGTGGTTCAGCAGGTATTTCGCTTTCTGCCGACCTGCTGGCGCAACGGTGGCGATCTGCTGGCGCGGGAAAAAATGCACAACGCTTCCTGCATGGCGGGCATGGCCTTCACCAACGCCTCGCTGGGCATTACCCACAGCCTTGCCCACGCGCTCGGCGGCGTGTTTCGCGTCCCCCACGGTCGCGCCAACGCCCTGCTAATGGCGGACGTGGTGGCCTGGAACGCCGATTATCACGGGCTGTGCGATACCGATGCCGCCCGAAAATATGCCCGATTAGCCCATCTGCTGGATCTGCCTGCGGCCACTACCCGCCAGGGCGTCGCCAACCTGCTGGTCGCCATTCAGACGCTTAAAGACGAAATGAGCATGCCGGCCGGCATCCGCGATACCGGCGTCCTTGCAGACGAGTTTGAACAGCGGCTGGCGGAGATGGTCGGCCAGGCGTTACGCGACAGCTGTACCCCGACGAACCCACGCGCGCCGGACGCTCACGCACTGACCGAACTCTATCGCCGGGCATGGACCGGCAACGCCGTTCAGGGCCACTGATAACAAGATTTGGAGAACCTTACCCATGGCACACTACAGCTTAACGCCGCGCGTCAAAGTGTTGGCAGAACGCTTACTCTCACAAAAAAGCACCCTGTGCACCGAACATGCCACCACGCTCAACGCCCTTGATGGCGATATCGCCGGGGTTCCCGCAGCCGTCAAACCGGCGCGCCGCTTCTATGAACTGATGCGCCAGCTGCCGTTGTGCATCAACGCCGACGAGCTGATCGTCGGCAACCAGACCCGCAAACCGCACGGGGCGATTTTCCACGACGAGAGCGCCGCCCGTCGCCCGTCCGCGTTCCAGTTTCTCAATCTGAATAGCGATCTCGACTCCCCGGATTACAAGCTGGTGGTCGAAAAAGGCGTACTGGCGATAAAACATCAGCTGGAAGAGAAAACCCGCGCGCTGGGCAGCGCCGTCAGCCGCAGCGGCATGGACGAAGTCAACGGCTGCCGTGCGGCCATCTACGCCTGCGATGCCCTGCTGGCGCTGGCGCAAAACCTGGCCAACAGCGCGGAACAGCTGGCCGCCGCGGAAACCAACGCTTACCGCCGGGCGGAACTGCTGGACAGCGCCGCCATTCTGCACCATGTTCCGGCGCATCCGGCGCGCAGCTTCAAAGAGGCGTGCCAGGCCTTTTATCTGTTCCAGCTGGCGCTCCAGCTGGATAACGGCAGCTACGCCGTCAACCCGGAAGGCGCCGACAAAGCCCTGCTGCCTTACTACCAGCACGATATCAACAACGGCGCGCTCTCCCCGCAGCAGGCGTATGAAATCGTCGAATCGCTGTGGTTCAAGCTGGCGGAACTGTGCGAAGTGCGCGCCGCCTGCGCGATCGACGGTTATCCGATGTTTGACGCCATGCTGCACGGCGCAAGCCTTGAGAATGCGCGCATCAACGAACTCTCCGACATGTTCCTCAGCGCGCAGCAAAACCTGAGCGCCCTGAATCTGCCGGTGCGTCTGTTCAAGGGAGTACAACACGTTTCCGCCGCCCCGTTTGCCGCCGCCGGCGATACGCCGGCAGCAGAAGGGCTGACTCCGCGCATGCAGCGCCTGCGCAACCACTACCTGACCGTGCGCCCGAGCGTCTCTATCTATCGCGCGCTGGCCTTTACCGAAGTGGTCAAAGCCAACCCCGGCATGCCGACAATTCTGCTGCGCGCCAAAGCCTTCCGCCACGCCTGCGAAACCGCGCCAATTCTGATTCAGGATGATGAGCTGATCGTCGGTCATCCATGCGGCAAGCCGCGCGCGGGCGCCTTCTCGCCGGATATCGCCTGGCGCTGGGTGCGCGACGAACTCGATACCATGAGCACCCGTCCGCAGGATCCGTTTGAAATCAGCGAAGCAGACAAAAAAACCATCCGCGAAGAGATCGTGCCGTTCTGGGAAGGCCGCTCGCTGGACGAAATCTGCGAAGCCCAGTACCGCGAAGCCGGCGTATGGGCGTTCAGCGGCGAAACCTTCGTCAGCGACCTCTCCTACCACCAGATCAACGGCGGCGGCGATACCTGCCCGGGCTACGATGTGCTGCTGTTTACCAAAGGGATGAACGGCATTAAAGCCGACGCCGAGGCACACCTTGCCAGCCTGAGCATGGAAAACCCCGAAGATATCGACCGCATCTACTACTACAAAGCGGCCATTGAAACCTGCGAAGGGGTGATTAACTACGCACACCGCATCGCCGCCCGCGCCCGTGAACTGGCCGCCGTTGAACAGAACGCCCAGCGCAGCGCCGAGCTGCTGACCATTGCCGAGGTGAACCAGAACGTCCCGGCGAATCCGCCGAAAACGCTGCAGGAGGCGCTACAGAGCATCTGGACCGTGGAATCGCTGTTTGAAATTGAAGAGAACCAGACCGGGCTGTCCCTGGGCCGCGTAGACCAGTACTGCTACCCGATGTTTGAAGCCGATATCCGCGAAGGCCGCCTGACGCACGACACCGCGCTGGAGCTGCTGCAGGCGTTTATCATCAAATGCGCCGAGCTGATGTGGATGTCCAGCGAGCTGGGGGCGAAATATTTCGCCGGCTATCAGCCGTTTATCAACCTGACCGTCGGCGGTCAGAAGCGCTCCGGCGGCGATGCCTGTAACGACCTGACTTATCTGATCATGGACGCCGTGCGCTTCGTGAAGGTTTACCAGCCGTCGCTGGCCTGCCGTATTCACAACCAGTCGCCGCAGAAGTATATGGAAAAAATCGTCGACGTCGTCAAAGCGGGGATGGGCTTCCCGGCCTGCCACTTCGACGACTCCCATATCAAGATGATGCTGCGAAAAGGCTTCGATTTCGAAGACGCCCGCGACTACTGCCTGATGGGCTGCGTTGAGCCGCAGAAATCCGGCCGCATCTACCAGTGGACCTCCACCGGCTACACCCAGTGGCCCATCGCCATTGAGTTCGTTTTAAACCGCGGTCGGATGGTGCTGTTTGACAGCTATCAGGGGCTGGATACCGGCGACCTGCGCGACCTGCACACCTTCGAAGCGTTCGACGCGGCGGTGAAAAAACAGATTGCTCATATCGTACGCCTGTCGGCGATCGGGACGGTCATCAGCCAGCGCGTGCACCGCGACGTGGCGCCGAAGCCGCTGATGTCGCTGCTGGTAGAAGGCTGCATGGAAAAAGGGAAAGACGTTGCCGCCGGCGGCGCGATGATCAACCACGGCCCGGGGCTGATCTTCTCCGGTCTGGCGACCTACGTCGATTCCATGGCGGCGATTCGTAAGCTGGTGTTTGAAGATAAGAAATACACCCTTGAGCAGATGCGCGACGCGCTGCTGGCGAACTTCGAAGGCTTTGAAGGCCTGCGTCGCGACTGCCTTAACGCGCCGAAATACGGCAACGATGATAACTACGTTGACCAGTATGCACTGGATATCACCGAGTGGACCGAGCGCGAGTGCCGTAAGTACAAGATGCTCTACTCCAGCCTGAGCCACGGCACCCTGTCCATCTCCAACAACACGCCGATCGGTGAGCTGACCAACGCCACGCCGAACGGTCGCCTAGCGTGGATGCCGCTCTCCGACGGTATCAGCCCGACTCAGGGCGCAGATAAGCAGGGTCCGACGGCGATCATCAAGTCGGTGAGCAAGATGAACGTCGAAACCATGAATATCGGCATGGTGCACAACTTCAAGTTCCTCAAAGGGCTGCTGGATACCCCGGAAGGTCGTCACGGCCTGATCACCCTGCTGCGCACCGCGTCGATTCTCGGCAATGGCCAGATGCAGTTCAGCTATGTCGATAACGAAGTGCTGAAAAAAGCCCAGCAGGAGCCGGAAAAATACCGCGACCTGATCGTCCGGGTCGCGGGCTACAGCGCCTACTTCGTTGAGCTGTGCAAAGAAGTTCAGGACGAGATTATCAGCCGTACGGTCATCGAGAAGTTCTGATAAAGACACGGACGTTTTTGGACACGGATGTCCCGATCGTTTTTCTGGAGGTATGTGTGAGCGCAAAACAAGAATTAACCGGGCGAATATTCAATATTCAGAAATATTCGATCTATGACGGCGATGGGATCCGCACGCTGGTTTTTTTCAAAGGCTGCAATATTCGCTGCCCGTGGTGTGCTAACCCGGAAGGGCTGAATAGCCAGTTTCAGGTGATGTTCTCACAGGATAAATGCATTAACTGCGGCGACTGCGTCAACGTCTGCCCAGCGGGAATTCATTATCGGGCGGAGGAAAACGGCGAAATGAAGCATTTCGTCAACCGCAATAAAGACTGTATCGGCTGCCGCAAGTGCGAAGAGATCTGCACGCAGAACGCGCTGGATATTATGGGTAAAGATGTCACCGTCAGCGAACTGATGGAGATCATCATGCAGGACTACGACTTTTATATCTCCTCCGGCGGCGGCGTTACCATCGGCGGCGGTGAAATGAGTCTGCAGACCGATTTTGCCGTCGCGCTCTTTAGCGAATGCAAAAAGATGATGCTCAATACCGCCGTGGAAACGCAGGGCACCACGCCGCTGGCTAATTATCAAAAGCTGGCGCCGGTGACCGACACCTTCTTATTCGATATTAAGCAAATTAATAGCGAGCACCATAAAGCGTTATTTGGCATTGGTAACGAAGGCATTCGCCGGAACCTAGAGTGGCTGGTGGATTCCGGCGCTAACGTCATTATCCGCATGCCGCTGGTTCGTGGATATAACGATTCATGGGATGCCATTACTGGCGCAATTGACTACATCCAGAAACTGGCGAAACGCGGAAATATTCGCCGCATAGATATGCTGCCGTACCACCAGCTCGGGCGCAAAAAATATGAGCGCCTCGATATGCCCTACCCCATCACCCGGGACCCGACATATTCCGCCGAAGAGTTAGACCGGCTGGAAACGTTCTTCACGCAGTTTGATTTTGATATTCGCATAGTCCGCCATTAACAGGAGCCGACAATGAAAAGTTTAGGCGTAATTGAAACACGAGGGTTAGTTGCCGCCGTTCAGGCCGTGGATGCCGCCTGTAAAAGCGCAGGAGTAACCTACTTTGGCTGCCGCAAAGTCGGATCGGGGCTGGTTAGCGTCTGCTTTGAGGGGGAGATCAGCGCGATTCATACCGCCATCGAACGCGGCGTGGCCGTCGCTGAGCTTATCGACCCGCAGGTGAAATCCCTGACGATCGCTCGTCCGGAACGCAGCGTCGTGGAAGCCCTCAGCACCCTCAAAGGCCTTCCACAGCGTGCGGAAGCTGCCGTTGCTGCCCCGCTTGAGGCTGAAATCGTCGCGCCCGCCGCTGTGGAAACAAGGGTACACACTGAGCCCGCCGCCGCGCCCGCAGCGACGGAAGATAAAAACGCGGCGATGAGGAAAGGGAAGAAGGCATGATCGACACCCTGCTCCATGAAAAAATCGCCGCACGCCTGAGCCACGTCGCGCCGGCTATCCCAGTCGGTATCTCTAACCGTCACGTCCATCTGGCACAGCAGGACGTCGAAGCATTGTTTGGCAAGGGTTATGTCCTGACGCCGTTTAAGCCGCTGCGTCAACCGGGACAGTTCGCCGCCCAGGAGTGCGTCACCGTGGTCGGTCCGAAGGGCTCGCTCACCCACGTGCGCGTCCTCGGCCCAACCCGCCCGATATCGCAGCTGGAAATCTCCCGCGCCGACGGCTTTACCCTCGGCATCAAAGCGCCGGTTCGCGAATCCGGCCAGCTGGAGAACGCGGGCAGCGCGCTGCTGATCGGCCCGGCAGGCCACGTTGAACTGCGGTCTCAGGTGATCTGCGCCTGGCGGCATATCCATATGTCGCCGCAGGACGCCTGCCAGCTGAATGTTGCCAACGGCCAGAAGGTTAGCGTCCGCAGCGACGGTGAACGCCAGTTGACCTTCAATAAGGTGGTGGTGCGGGTGCGTGAAGACTTTGTGCTGGAATTCCACATTGATATGGAGGAGGCCAATGCCGCCGGGCTGAAAAACGGTGCGCAGGTCACCCTGCTGGGTTAACGGAGGCCCTCTATGACTGACGAACAAATTGACAGCCTTGTCACAAGGATTATCCAGCGCCTGCGCCCACCGGTGCTGGTAATGGTTACTAGTGCTACGGGCTATCGCCATGAAATTCGCCATCGCCTGGCAGGGTGTGAACAACCTTTGCATTTCGCTCTGGACGAAGGAATTATCGACGCTGGGCTATGGCAATCCTATGGCGAAATACTCCCTGCAAACGTCTGGCGGGATGCACTCCCCCCGATGCCCTGGCGAGCGCTGGTGCTGCCGTTTCTGGACTATTCGTTAGCCGTAGGCCTGGTGAATGGCACGCTGGAAAGCCCGATAGCCCGGCGCCTGCACGATGCGTTGCTCATTGGCCTACCGGTTTTGGCGCTTCGCTATCACTGCGATCCCAACAGTGAACTTAATCAGCTGTGGGGCGCACGGGCGCAATCTGCCTACGGCGCGCATATGCAAGCAACATTGTCCAAAGTGGCAAAAATGGGCATCACGTTATGCACGATGAATGAGCTTATGGAAAAGCTTGACTCACACAAGATCGCTGCACCTAAGACCGACGGTTCTCGCCGATATATCACTGTCACAGACATAGTGAATAATCCGGCGCTGGCCTCAGCACCCAATGCTCAACTGACCGATGCCGCTGTCGATTTTTTAAAAAAAGAAAAAAGAACCTTACCTTAAATTGCAACCCTGGAGTTTAATTTATGTCCTCTAAAACAAAATGTTGGCTATGGATGCTGCTGGTTATTTTATCTGAAACCTCCGCAACGTCGACGCTAAAGATGTTCGATAACAGCGAAGGGATGACCAAAACGCTTCTGCTGATGCTGATCGTCTTACTCTACTGCATCTGCTACTACTCGCTTTCCCGTGCGGTTAAAGATATTCCCGTCGGTCTCGCCTACGCCACCTGGTCCGGCACGGGAATTTTGGTGGTTTCCAGCCTGGGGATGCTGTTTTACGGCCAGCACCCGGATATGGCTGCCATCATCGGGATGGGAATCATCGCCAGCGGCATTATTATCATGAACTTGTTTTCCAAAATGGGCAGCGACGAAACGGAAGAAATCCCACCAGACAACACCGCTCCGCTCGGCAACAACATCTCCCAATAACCTGAAAGGATACTGCTATGTTTAATCTGGGATTTTTATGGCTGGCCCTCTCCATTGGCTCGGAGATTACCGGTACCTCAATGATCAAGAAAACCAACGGATTCAGCAAGCTGGGGCCTTCGGTGCTGGTGATATGTGCGTATGCTCTGTGCTACTTCGCCCTGACGCGGGCCATGAGCACAATTCCGGTCGGCGTGGCTTATTCGCTATGGTGTGGGTTCGGTATTGTCGGCGTGACAATCTGCTCGATGGTACTTTATAAGCAGCGGCCGGATTTCCCGGCTATCTTCTCGATGGTCCTCATTATTTCTGGCGCTATCGTGATGAACGTATTTTCCGCGATGTAACTGGTGTCAAAAAAGAAAAGCACGAGGATTTACCTCGTGCTTTTGTTAAATGGCCACGAGTACCTTTAAAGCGGCGCGGTTTGCGCCTCAACCACCGCCAGCGCCACCATATTCACAATGCGGCGTACCGAAGCAATCGGCGTCAACACGTGAACCGGCTTCGCCACGCCCATCAGAACCGGCCCAACGGTCACCCCTTCAGAACTCGACACGCGCAGCAGGTTGTAGCTAATACGCGCTGCCTCAACGTTCGGCATGATCAGGATGTTGGCGGAGCCTTTCAGCGGGCTATCCGGCATACGCTCATGGCGAATACTTTCGACCAGCGCGGCGTCTCCGTGCATCTCCCCGTCAATTTCCAGATCGGGCGCGCGCTCACGCACGAGATCCAGCGTTTTGCGCATTTTGCAGGCCGCTTTACTGTTGGAGGAACCGTAGTTGGAGTGGGACAGCAGCGCGACTTTAGGCTCAATGCCAAAGCGACGCACCGTTTCCGCCGCCAGCAGCGTGATTTCCGTCAGCTCTTCCGGCGTAGGATCATCGTTCACATAGGTATCCGCGATAAAGGTGTTGCCGCTCGGCAGCAGCAGCGCGTTCATCGCCCCGGCAGCCCTGACGCCTTCGCGGTAGCCAAACAGCTTCTCTACCACGTCAAAGTGCTCGTGATATTCGCCGATTGTCCCGCATATCAGGGCATCAGCTTCACCACGATGCACCATGATCGCCCCGATCACAGTGGTGTTGCTGATCACCGCCCGCTGCGCCTGCTCCTGGGTGATCCCGCGGCGCTTCATGATGTTGTAGTACTCGTGCCAGTATTCTTTGAAGCGCGGATCGGATTCGTTATTCACGATCTCAAAATCTTTGCCCGGCTGAATTTGCAGGCCCAGCTTTTTGATCCGCATTTCAATAACGCTTGGGCGACCAATCAGGATAGGTTTCGCCAGCCCCAACGTGATCAGCTCCTGCGTGGCATGCAGCACGCGGGCTTCTTCCCCTTCACTTAACACCACGCGCTTCGGCTCTTTGCGCGCCTGGGAGAAGATAGGTTTCATAAACAGGTTGGTTTTGTACACAAACTCTTCCAGCTTCTCGCTGTAAGCATTGAAATCCTGAATCGGCCGCGTGGCCACGCCGGAATCCATCGCCGCTTTGGCTACCGCAGGGGCAATTTTCACGATAAGACGCGGGTCAAATGGCTTAGGAATAATGTATTCCGGCCCGAACGTCAGTTCCTGCTCACCGTAGGCAGAGGCCACAACGTCACTTTGTTCGGCGTGAGCCAGTTCGGCTATCGCATGCACGGCGGCCAGCTTCATCTCTTCGTTAATCGCCGTGGCACCCACGTCCAGCGCGCCACGGAAAATGAACGGGAAGCACAGCACGTTGTTCACCTGGTTCGGGTAGTCCGAACGGCCGGTACAGATAATGGCTTCCGGACGCACTTCTTTCGCCAGCGGCGGCAGAATCTCCGGTTCAGGGTTAGCCAGCGCCAGAATCAGCGGCGCTTTACCCATCTTCTTCACCATTTCCTGGGTCAGCACTTTCGGGCCGGAACAGCCAAGGAAGATGTCCGCGCCTTCAATCACGTCGTCCAGCGTCCGCTTGCCGCTGTCCTCTACGGCATAGGCGGCTTTGGTTTCGGCCATGTTCTCTTCACGGCCTTTGTAGATAACGCCCTTCGAGTCGCAAACCACGATGTTGTGTTTTTGCATCCCCAGCGCAACCAGCAGGTTCATACAGGCGATTGCCGAAGCCCCCGCGCCAGAAACCACCAGCCGCACATCGGTAATGTTCTTTTCAACCACGCGCAGGCCGTTCAGCACCGCAGCGGTACAAATAATCGCGGTGCCGTGCTGATCGTCGTGGAATACCGGAATATTCATACGCTCGCGCAGCTTTTGCTCGATGTAGAAACATTCCGGTGCCTTGATATCTTCCAGGTTAATGCCGCCGAAAGTGGGTTCGAGCGCGGCCACCACGTCGATAAGCTTGTCCGGATCCATCTCATCAATTTCGATATCGAAGACGTCGATACCGGCGAATTTTTTAAACAGGACGCCCTTACCTTCCATGACCGGCTTGCCCGCCAGCGCGCCGATATTGCCTAGCCCAAGCACCGCTGTGCCGTTAGAAACCACGCCCACAAGGTTGCCGCGCGCGGTGTATTTGTAGGCGGCGAGCGGGTCTTTTTCAATTTCAAGACAAGGTGCCGCTACGCCCGGCGAATAGGCCAGTGCCAGATCGCGCTGGGTAGCAAGGGGTTTGGTTGGAGAAACCTGGATTTTCCCCGGGACTGGAAACTCATGAAAATCGAGGGCACTTTGCTTCAGTTGTTCATCCATTGCATCGTTCCTTTTTGGGTCTTCTTTATTGTTACGTCAGCCGCCTAGTATCACGCGGGCACGTTTCGCAAACTTTGAAGGTAGCCATACTATTAAGATTAGGCGTGATTATTGTTAGCTAACTATAGAACCAATGTTAGTGGCTGCCCCGTCATCGCCCCCATCTGCTATGCTTTTGGGTTATGCAAAGCGTAAATTTTCACGGCGAGCGACACGGAACGCTCAGGTAAGACGTTGCTTTTTCAAGGAGATAGTAATGAATCAGTTAGACAGCATTAAACAGTACACCACCGTGGTTGCCGACAGCGGTGACATCGACTCTATTCGCCACTACCAGCCTGAAGACGCCACCACCAACCCTTCACTGTTACTGAAAGCCGCAGGGCTTGAGCAATATCAACCGCTGATTGATGATGCCCTGGCCTACGGCAAACAGCGCGGCGGCAGCAGAGAGCAAATAGTGGCCGAAGCCAGTGACAAACTGGCGGTCAATGTCGGTGCGGAAATTCTGAAAAGCATTCCGGGGCGCGTATCCACCGAAGTGGATGCCCGTCTCTCCTACGACAAAGAAAAGAGCATCAGCAAGGCTCGTCGCCTGGTTGAGCTTTACGCCGAGCAGGGGATCGATAAATCCCGCATTCTCATCAAGCTGGCATCAACCTGGGAAGGCATCCGCGCGGCGGAAGAGCTGCAAAAAGAAGGCATCAATTGCAACCTGACGCTGCTGTTCTCTTTTGCTCAGGCGCGTGCCTGCGCGGAAGCGGGCGTTTTCCTGATTTCCCCGTTCGTGGGCCGTATTTACGACTGGTATCAGGCCCGTAAACCGATGGATCCGTACATTGTTGAAGAAGATCCGGGCGTGAAATCCGTGCGCAATATCTACGACTACTTCAAGCAACATAACTATGAAACCATCGTCATGGGCGCCAGCTTCCGTCGTAAAGAGCAAATCCTCGCCCTGGCGGGCTGCGACCGGCTGACCATCGCCCCTAACCTGCTGCAACAGCTGCAGGACAGCGAAGAAGAGGTTGTCCGGAAACTGATCCCGTTCTCACAGGGCTTCCGCCGCCCGGCCCCCATGAGCGAAGCGGAATTCCGTTGGGAACATAGCCAGGATGCTATGGCCGTAGAAAAACTGGCCGAAGGGATCCGCCTGTTCGCCATAGATCAACGCAAACTGGAAGATCTGCTCGCCGCCAAACTTTAACAAGACCTGGAGTGAAACATGTCATCACGTAAAGAGCTTGCCAACGCCATTCGCGCCCTCAGTATGGATGCGGTCCAGAAAGCCAATTCCGGCCACCCCGGAGCGCCGATGGGCATGGCCGATATCGCCGAGGTGCTGTGGAATGACTTCCTCAGCCATAACCCGTCTAACCCGCACTGGGCCAACCGCGACCGCTTCGTGCTGTCGAACGGCCACGCGTCGATGCTGCTTTACAGCCTGCTGCACCTGAGCGGCTATGACCTGCCGCTGGAGGAATTGAAAAACTTCCGCCAGCTTCACTCCAAAACGCCCGGCCACCCGGAAGTGGGCTATACCCCCGGCGTTGAAACCACCACCGGCCCGCTGGGTCAGGGGTTAGCCAACGCCGTGGGGATGGCCATTGCCGAACGCACGCTGGCCGCGCAGTTTAACCAACCGGGGCACGACATCGTCGACCACTACACCTATGTGTTTATGGGTGATGGCTGCCTGATGGAAGGCATTTCCCATGAGGTATCTTCTCTTGCCGGGACGCTGGGTTTAGGCAAGCTGATCGGCTTCTACGACCATAATGGGATTTCCATCGACGGGGAAACCGATGGCTGGTTTACCGACGACACGGCCAAACGCTTCGAGGCCTATCACTGGCACGTTATCCATGAGATAGACGGCCACGATCCGGCGGCGCTGAAAAAAGCCATCAAAGAAGCCCAAAGCGTGAAGGACAAACCGTCCCTGATTATTTGCCGCACCGTGATTGGCTTTGGTTCACCAAACAAAGCGGGCAAAGAAGAAGCTCACGGTGCGCCGCTGGGCGAAGAAGAAGTCGCCCTGGCGCGCAAGCAACTCGGCTGGAAATACCCGCCGTTTGAAATCCCAAAAGAGGTTTATCACGCCTGGGACGCCAAAGAGGCTGGTGAAAAAGCAGAAGCCGCCTGGAAAGAGAAATTCGCCGCTTATGCGAAGGCTCACCCTACCCTGAGCGCCGAATTTAAACGCCGTACCGAAGGTAAATTACCGGATAACTGGCAAAAAACAGCCCAAGGTTACATTGAACAACTGCAGGCCAATCCGGATAAAATTGCGACCCGCAAGGCTTCGCAGAATGCCCTTAACGCCTTCGGCCCTTCACTGCCGGAACTGCTCGGCGGCTCCGCCGACCTGGCCCCAAGTAACCTGACCATCTGGAAAGGCTCGAAGTCGATTAAAGAAGACACCGCCGGGAATTATATCCACTACGGCGTGCGTGAATTCGGTATGACCGCCATTGCCAACGGCATCGCCCTGCACGGCGGCTTTATCCCTTACACCGCCACCTTCCTGATGTTTGTGGAGTACGCCAGGAATGCGGCGCGTATGGCTGCGCTGATGAAGGCGCGGCAGATCATGGTTTATACCCATGATTCCATCGGCCTTGGGGAAGATGGCCCGACACACCAGGCCGTCGAGCAGTTGGCCAGCCTGCGCCTGACGCCCAACTTCAGCACCTGGCGCCCTTGCGATCAGGTTGAGGCCGCCGTGGCGTGGAAAGCAGCGCTTGAGCGCCAGACCGGGCCTACGGCACTGATTCTGTCTCGCCAGAACCTGGCTCAGATGGAGCGTTCGCCTGAACAGCTCAAAGCAATCAGCCGCGGCGGGTATATTCTGAAGGACAGCGACGGCAAGCCGGACCTGATTCTGATTGCCACAGGCTCTGAGATTGAAATCACCGTCGAAGCTGCGGCTGTATTGAGCAAAGAAGGGCACAAGGTCCGCGTGGTATCGATGCCGTCCACCGACGTTTTCGATGCTCAGGATGAGGCGTATCAGGAGTCCGTTCTGCCTTATGCAGTCCGTGCCCGCGTCGCGGTAGAAGCGGGTATAGCGGATTACTGGTACAAATACGTCGGCCTTAAAGGCGGGATTGTGGGCATGACGACTTTCGGCGAGTCCGCCCCTGCCGGGAAGCTGTTCCCGTTCTTTGGCTTTACGGTAGAAAACATCGTAGCCACGGCGAAAAAATCACTCAGCAAGAAATAGTTCCTCGCTGCCAGCCCTCTCCCTGCGGGGAGAGGGTTTTCTTTTGTGAAATGCATCCAGACTATTTGGTGACCCACAGCGTCGGCCAGCCGGCTGCTTTATGCCAGCCATCACAGGCGGGCTCTTCCGCATAGCGAACCAGTCGAAAACGCTGTCCGTCAAAGCGCCAGCGCGTTGCCACGCCGCAATCGCCGGGCCCGCGCCCTTTCGCCAAAGTCGTTAACTCTTTGCCGTGCTCATCCCATCCCACGTTCATGAGTTCCAGCTCAGCGCTACCGCCGTCCGGCACAAAAGGCAAGCGCAGGTGAATCACCCTGGCGACAAACGGCTTTTGCCGGGAGATAACCCAGGCCAGATAAACCACGTTATAGGCGCCGGCTTCACAGCTGGTAAGCATCAGCGCTTTGTCGTCGGTCAGAGGGAAAACGCGCACTTCGCGACGCTGCGGATCGAGCGAACACTGGCTGTTATTCATTCGCCATGTGCCGTAATCCAGCAGATCGTTCAGTTCATCGTGTGAAAGCGGCGTTGAGGCTGTCGTTGCTGCGGCCACTTCTTTTAGCGGTGGTGCAGGAGGCACGCTGAGTGGAGGCCCGTCACCTTTTTTAATCCATGCGGTTTCGCTGCCAATTCGCTTTTGCTGGCTGTCGATAAACAGCAGCGCCGCTTTGAGCCCGCTAAGGGAAATGATGCCCACGCCGTCAGCAAGCGTAATTTTATCGCCGTTCATAATAGCGCCTTGCAGGCCGTTAATCGCTGCCGGATTATTGGTCATCAAATGATGAGGCGATATTTTCCATTCGTTGGGCTGGATAACGAGGGGCACGCCGTCGAGCCGCAGCCTCGGTGCCACAGGCGGGACTTTAACGTCCGCACTTTCCATATTCCCCAGGTCGATGCGCAAACTGGCATCAGTGCGGGCCCCGGCGCTACGGGTAATCGTCATGACCAGCCCCTGATGCAGCCCGGTATTACGCGTGCTGCAAAAGTTCTGGTTATTGCAGGTCACCTGCCAGTCGGAAAACTGCTTTTGTGCCGGCGCGGCAAATGCAGCATTGGCCACCAGCAGAGCAAGCATGAGTAAGGAGGATATCCGATAGAACATTGAAGGCTGTCCTGAGAAGCGAAGCGTGAAAAACGTACGGTGATGCGACGTATCTTCAGCTCACGCGCCAGCCTGCTCAATCGGATTTGTCGGATAGCTTTAACGCAATATTAAAAATATCAATAACCTGATTTTACAGAGTTTTAAGCCATAACATTGCGTAACTGCAGCTGTTGAAGCAGTATCACTGTCTTACCGTCACGAATTTCACCGTTCTTCACCATCGCCATTGCCTGGTTAAACGGGATTTCCAGCACGTCGATATCCTCATCTTCCACGCCGCCGCCGGCCCCTTCTCGCTGTGCATCCCTGTACTCGGCCAGATAGAAATAGATGATTTCGGTCACGCCGCCGGGAGACATATACAGTTCAAAAACTTTCTCGACCTCTCCTACCTGAAATCCCGTTTCTTCCATCGCCTCTTTGCGGGCGCAGACTTCCGGCTCATCGGCATCCAGCAGCCCGGCGCAAGCCTCAATCAGCATGCCATCTTCATTCCCGTTAACCCAGGTTGCGACGCGGAACTGGCGCGTTAGCACCACGGTTTTCTTATCGCGGTTATAAAGCAAAATGGTCGCGCCGTTTCCCCGGTCATACACCTCGCGTTTATGGCGCACGCTTTCGGCCCCGTTACGGGACAGGTCATAGGTAATATTGCGCAGGATGAAGTAGTTATCAGACAGGATTTTATCTTTGATGACTTCGATACGTAACGACATACGGTCTCCACAAAGCGATAAGGGAGCCGACAATCATATGCGCTTCTGTGGGCGTTGTCGCGTGGGGTTAGGGGTGTTTTTTGGGTGTGTGTTTTTGGGGAAGGATTTTATTTATGTTAACCAGATAGTGGTTCCGTTCACTTCCAGCCCTGTTTTATAGGTAACCCGGCACCGGTGAACGTCTTAGGGGAGTCACCGTCACTCCCCCGAGACCCCGGACTCCCGGCCAAATAAATCGACCGCGTGAGCGGCAGACCTCCGTTTTATCTCCCAGTCCTGGGTCGGCTGAGATGCGTTCCCGACGCTCTCAGCCACAGTGTCTCGGCTTCTTTTACCCTCACCCTCTCCCTGGAAGGGAGAGGGAATACACAATGTTTCCCGTGGTTTTTGTTTTCTCCCTCTCCCCTTTGGGGAGAGGGCTGGGGTGAGGGGAGATTTGTCCCCGGCTCTCATCGCCCCCGGTGATGACCCAACTCAGGCGGGGTTGAGCTGTCGGGAACAGCGAAAGAGAGCGATCGTCGGGAACGCATCGCGAACGACCCCGAATGTTTGGGTGATAGCCGGTGGGTTTACCGCTTCAGCGGCGATGAGCTCGCCGGGCGCCAGGGTTGTCAGGGAGATGGCGTTATCTCCCTGACACGTTCACCGTGCTCTGAACGTGCAGGGAAAATCGATCTACGGGTGAACGGAAATATGCCTGGCTTACAGAAGTAAGAAATCCAGAACATTGATCAAAACCCCGCCTCAACCTCCCGCATATCCGGCAGCTTATGCGCTATGCCTTTATGGCAATCAATACAGGTTTTTCCGTCTTTGATAGCCTCATCGTGCATTTTGGCCGCCACGGTTTTCTGCGCGGTGAAGTCCATATAGTCGAAGTTATGGCAGTTTCGACACTCCTGGGAGTTATTGTTTTTCATCCGCCGCCACTCGTTTTGCGCCATCGCCAGGCGGTGATCGTCGAACTTCTGCGGCGTGTCTATCAGCCCAAAGGCCTTGGCATACAGCTCCTTGCTGGCCTGAATTTTACGGATCATTTTCGGCACCCATTCGTGCGGCACATGGCAATCCGGGCAAGTCGCACGCACGCCACTGCGGTTGTTGTAATGCACCGTCCCCATGTACTCCTCATACACATTATTGCGCATTTCATGGCAGCCGATGCAGAACTCTTCGCGGTTGGACATTTCCATCCCGGTGTTGAAACCGCCCCAAAAAATTATCCCGGCAGCAAAGCCAATCAGCAGCAACGTGCCAAGCGCTAGCCGGCTAGGCCTGCGCCACCACAGCCACACGCGTTTAATGATGCCGGGTTGACGATTAGATTTATCCATAACTTATTTCCCAAACCCTTTGGATGGCTCGAAGGTATTCTCAACCATCGGGGCAACATCTGCCTGGGGCACGTGGCATTGCAGGCAGAAATAGCGGCGAGGCGCCACGTTCGACAGCACCTTGCCGTCGCTATCCATGAAGTGCGTTGGGCTGACGCGCGGAGCCCCCGTGGTGCGGTAACTTTCAACGCCGTGGCACTGCAGGCAGCGGTTGCTGGTCGTCGTGACCTGGTAGCCGTCTACGCTGTGCGGGATCATCGGTGGCTGATTAACGTAGTTCAGCGCCATACGTTGCTGCTGCTTTGGCATTACCACGGCCCCTTCAGGGGTACCGGACACTTCAGGCGATTGATTGAGATCCACGCCATTTGCCGCCCAAAGCGTACCGCTGACAACCAGAGTGAATGCCGCTCCCCATTGAAACAACGCCTTCATCAGGCCTTGGTTATTCATGATTTAGCTCCCAGGCTCCATCGAATTGTTATTCTGAATAGATCCTCCGGACACTTAGCTATACCGCGACCGAAGGACAAGCGCGTTACACTTTCGCCAGTTTTACGGCGCACTTCTTGAAATCCGCCTCTTTGGAGAGCGGGTCGGTAGCGTCGAGCGTCAGGTTATTCACCAACTGCGCGGCGTCGAAGAACGGCATGTAGACCAGGCCCCGAGGCGGCTTGTTGCGGCCACGGGTTTCAACGATGGAAACCACTTCGCCACGGCGAGAGATCACCTTCACTTTGTCGCCACGGCGCAGACCGCGTGCCTGCGCATCCAGCGGATGCACGAACGTGACGGCCTCAGGGAAGGCACGATGCAGCTCCGGCACGCGGCGCGTCATGCTGCCGGTATGCCAGTGCTCGAGCACACGCCCGGTAGATAGCCACAGGTCGTACTCCTGGTCCGGGGCTTCTGCCGCCGGCTCGAACGGCAGCGCGAAGATCACCGCTTTCCCGTCCGGTTTACCGTAGAACTTGAAGCCTTCCCCGGCCTTAACGTACGGATCGTGGCCTTCGCTGTAGCGCCACTGGGTTTCTTTCCCGTCGACCACCGGCCAGCGTAACCCCCGGGCTTTGTGGTACTCGTCAAACGGAGCCAGATCGTGCCCGTGCCCGCGGCCAAAACTGGCGTATTCCTCAAACAGGCCTTTTTGCAGGTAAAAGCCCAGCTCGCGGGATTCGTCGTTTAGCTGCTCTGCGGCCAGTTCGGTCAGCGGGTATTGACGCACTTCATCGCTGGCGAACAGCACGTCGAACAGGGTTTTGCCCCGGTATTCTGGTTTTTTCTCGAGAAGCTCAGCAGGCCAGACATCCTCGACCTTAAAGCGTTTAGCGAAGGTCACCAGCTGCCAGAGATCGGACTTCGCCTCTCCCGGCGCGCTCACCTGCTGACGCCAGAACTGCGTGCGGCGCTCGGCGTTGCCGTAGGCGCCCTCTTTTTCCACCCACATTGCCGTCGGCAGGATCAGGTCCGCCGTTAGCGCGCTGATGGTCGGATAAGGATCGGAGACGATGATGAAGTTGCGCGGATCGCGCCAGCCCGGCATACGCTCTTCGGTGATATTCGGCCCGGCCTGCATGTTGTTGTTGCACATCACCCAGTACACGTTGAGCTTGCCGTCTTTCAGCGCCCTGTCCTGCGCCACTGCGTGTAAACCCACTTTGGCTGGAATAGTGCCGGCGGGCAGCTGCCACGTTTTTTCGACGATCTCCCGGTGCTTTTCGTTGGTGACGACCATGTCTGCCGGTAAGCGGTGTGCAAATGTGCCCACTTCACGCGCGGTGCCGCAGGCGGACGGCTGCCCGGTCAGCGAGAATGGCCCGCAGCCTGGCTGAGAGATTTTCCCGGTCAGCAGATGCAGGTTGTAAACCAGGTTATTCGCCCAGACGCCGCGTACGTGCTGGTTAAAGCCCATCGTCCAGTAGGAGATCACTTTCTTATTCGGGTCAGCGTAGAGCTTCGCGAGCGCTTCAAGCTGGTCTTTCGGCACTCCGCTCATTGCAGCGGTTTTTTCCAGCGTGTACTCGGCGACGAACGTTTTGTATTCGTCGAAGCTCATGGGTTCGGAGGCGTCAGACCCTGGATTCTTCGCGGCCTTTTCCAGCGGGTGAGTCGGGCGCAGCCCATAGCCAATATCGGTCACGCCACGGCGCAGGTTGACGTGCTGCTTAAAGAACGACTCATTCACCGCATTGTTCTGAATGATGTAGTTGGCGATATAGTTCAGGATCGCCAGATCGCTTTGCGGTGTGAACACCATGCCGTTGTCAGCCAGCTCAAAGCTGCGGTGCTGAAAGGTCGAAAGCACGGCTACTTTGACGTTTTCATCGGACAGCCGGCGGTTAGCGATGCGTGACCAGAGCACCGGATGCATTTCCGCCATGTTGGAGCCCCAAAGCACAAAGGCATCCGCCTGCTCGATATCGTCATAGCAGCCCATCGGCTCATCCATGCCGAAGGTGCGCATAAAGCCCACGACGGCAGACGCCATGCAGTGGCGCGCATTCGGATCGATGTTGTTAGAACGGAAACCCGCCTTAAACAGCTTCGCGGCGGCGTAACCTTCCCACACCGTCCACTGGCCGGAGCCAAACATGCCGATACCATCCGGGCCTTTCTCTTTCAGCGTGGCTTTGAATTTCTCTTCCATCACGTCGAAGGCTTTGTCCCAACTTATCGGCTGGAACGCTCCCTCTTTGTGGTACTGCCCGTCCTTCATGCGCAACAGCGGCTGAGTCAGACGATCTTTTCCGTACATGATTTTCGGCAGGAAGTAACCCTTAATGCAGTTTAGCCCTCGATTGACCGGCGCTTCTGGGTCACCCTGGCTTGCGACGACGCGGCCATTTTGGGTCCCCACCAGCACGCCGCAGCCGGTACCGCAGAAGCGGCATGGCGCTTTGTCCCATTTGATGGCATCAGGTTTGCCTACCACCGCACGAGCCACGCCCGGAGCGCTTAGGCCCGCCGCCGCGGCAGCTGCGGCAACGGCATTCGCTTTCATAAAGCTACGACGACTGAGTTTCATGGTGCTTCCTCACCTTGTTCATTCTGCTGGTGATAAACCAGCGACACCGCCAGCACGCCGGAGATATTGCGTGCCCGCTCAATTTGTTCCAGCAGCGCGTTGCTTTCGGCGGCTTCGATAACCACCGCAAGCTTGCCGCTGTCGATATCGTCAACCGCAACCTCGCTGCCCGGTAACGCGTTGATCGCGCTGCGTACGGCAGCAACATGTTCAGGTTTGGCCTGAACCACCAGGCCGCATACGTGCCAGTCAGTGTGCATTTTGTGGCCTCAGGGTGATGGCTGACGTCGGGCAACCGGCAACGCAAGCGCCGCAGCCGTGACAGGCAGACGAAGAAATCTGTGGACGGGAAACGTCATGCAGAGTGGGGATGAACCGGATGGCCTGCGGTTCACAGGCATCTTCACAGCTGCGGCATTCCACCTGATGCCAGGCCAGACAGGTTTCGCCGAGCTGTAAAGTCAGTGTCCAGGGCTGAGCGGATTGCGGAGCAAAAAGCCGCTGAGGGCAGACGTCCGCGCACGCGTAGCAGAAGGTGCACTCGCCCCGGCTAAAGTCGATTTCGGGGTAGCCGCCGTGGCCACGTCGAAGCACCCGGCTCTGACAGGCGGTAATGCAGCTATCGCAGCGCGTACAGTCCAGAAGAAAATGGTTTTCATCGCCGCTCCACGGAGGGCGAATAGCGGGAGTAGAACTGT
Organism: Enterobacter sp. Cy-643; assembly: GCF_011752815.1. Classification (GTDB taxonomy): domain Bacteria; phylum Pseudomonadota; class Gammaproteobacteria; order Enterobacterales; family Enterobacteriaceae; genus Cedecea. The sequence continues at coordinate 259,004 of NZ_VWWV01000001.1, read as the reverse complement.
GCCAGCCCCCGGTCAGCAGGCCGCGACGGGTCAGTTTAGCCATTGGGCAGATCCTTGCTCAAAATGCCCGGCCAGGTCGTCACCGGGTAGAAACGTTTTTCTTTTTATCCGCGCATTCTTTGCGGTTTTTAAGGTACTTAAGGTATGTGACAAGGGGTTACAAAAGCATCCCCATAAAGGGGTAAATGCCGTTGTCGGATCAAAGAGGTGGACAGTTTCGGCGTGACGGGGATGAATCCGCAGATGTAAGGCAGACGTTATACTGTGGCAAAGCTTGCGTTAAATACGACAGCATTTTTCGCACAGGGGCGAAAAAGTCACCGCCAGGCGTTTGCGTCTCAGGCAGATTCTGGTAGGTTTCGCTCCACCGCATACTTTAAAGGGTTATTCCCCCGTGACAGTCAAACGCTCGGTCTCCACAAGCCTTGCCCGCGCTTTCTTTTCGATTGTTTTGCTGTCGCTGCTTTCAACCGGCATTGCGATGCTGACGCTCGCCAGCAGCCTGAAAGATGCAGAAGCGGTGAATATTGCAGGATCGTTGCGTATGCAGAGCTACCGTCTGGGCTACGATCTTCAGAGTGACTCACAGGCTATTGCGGCACACTTGCAGCAGTATCAGCAGTCGCTGAGCTCCCCCACATTGCAGCAGCTTAACCGGTTTTGGGTGCCTGATGAGGTGAAAACCCGCTATAACGCCCTGCAGCATGCCTGGCAGCAAATGCAGCAGCATATTCAGAACGAAGACATCGACTGGTACCGCTATAACATTGCCGCCTACGTGGAACAAATCGACCTGTTTGTGCTGGCGCTCCAGCATTATGCTGAGCGAAAAATGATGCAGGTCGTCGCGGCTTCGGTGGTCGGTTTTATCGCTATTTTTACCCTGGTATTCTTCACGTTGCGCCGCATCCGCCAGCAGGTGGTCATGCCGCTCAATACCATGGTGGAAGCGAGTAAAGCTATTGAGCGCGGCGAATTTACCCTCCCGAACCTTGACCGCTCTCTGCCCAATGAGCTGGGCGCCCTGGCACAGGCTTTTATCCGCATGGCGGATGAGCTACAAAAACTTTATCGTTCCTTAGAGCAGCAGGTGGAGCAAAAGACCCTGCGCCTGCAGGAAGCCAACCGCATGCTCGAAGTGCTGTACAGCTGCTCCCAGGCGCTGAACGTCAGCACCATCAATCGCGACTGCTTCGTGCAAATCCTGCAGATCATCCACCAGCATGAGGCGGTCAGCGCCCTGGAAATGCAGGTGGGTGAAAACTGGCGGCTGACGGAGGGCTCTCCGGTGGCGGACGAAAAATGGCATACCCTGCCGCTGGTTCAGCAGGACAGCGCTTTTGGCACGCTGCGCTGGCAGTCACAGGGGAAAACCCCTTCCCCACAGCTGATGAAAAGCGTGGCCACCATGCTGGGGCGAGGCGTGTACTTTAATCAGGCACAAAAACACTACCAGCAACTGCTGTTGATGGAGGAACGGGCTACGATTGCCCGCGAGCTGCATGACTCTCTGGCCCAGGTGCTCTCTTATCTTCGTATCCAGCTGACGCTGCTCAAGCGCGCGGTGCCTGAAGAAAACCATCCCGCACAGCGAATTGTTGGGGATTTTTCCCAGGCCTTAAACGACGCCTATCGCCAGCTGCGCGAGCTGCTCACCACCTTCCGCCTGACGCTGCAGCAGGCAGATTTACCCGCCGCGCTGCAGGAGCTGCTTGAACCGCTGCGCGAGCAAACCCAGGCAGAAATTAGCCTGAAATGCAGCATGCCGACTCAGGTTCTGGACGCTTCGCAGCAAATCCACCTGCTGCAAATCATCCGGGAGGCGGTACTGAATGCGATTAAACACGCCAATGCGAGCCATATTGAGGTGGTTTGCCGCTCAGAAAGCGGCGGCGAGCATTTCGCTTCGGTATTTGACAACGGACACGGGATTGCCAGCCTTGAAGAGCCGGAAGGTCACTACGGGCTGAATATCATGCACGAACGCGCAGGCCGGCTTGGCGGCCAGCTGACAATATCCCGTCCGCCAGAGGGCGGAACGCGAGTAGAAGTCCACTTTACCTCTGCGCCTCCGGCTGACGCCGGGAGCCATAACAATAATTAGCTTTATTCAGGAGTTAGCAATGTCTGAGAAAACGGTATACCAGGTTTTAATCGTGGACGATCACCCGCTTATGCGGCGCGGAGTGCGCCAGCTACTTGAGCTGGACAGCACGTTTACGGTCGTGGGTGAAGCCAGCGGCGGTGCGGAGGCCATCAGTTTAGCGAATCGCCTGTCGCCGGATTTGATTCTGCTCGACCTGAACATGAAGGGCCTGAGCGGCCTCGATACGCTCAACGCCCTGCGCCGGGACGGGATCAGCGCCCGCGTGGTTATCCTGACCGTGTCCGACGCCCGCAGCGATATCTTTACGCTGATTGATGCCGGGGCCGATGGTTACCTGCTGAAAGACAGCGACCCGGAGGTTTTATTACAGGACATTCACCGCTGCCTGACGGGTGAAAAAGCATTTAGCGAGCAGGTACGCGAGTATCTGACCAACCGTGGGAGTGAGCGGCAGAGCAGCGATCCGTTTGCTATTCTCACTGAGCGCGAGCTGGACGTGCTGTCAGAGGTGGCCCGTGGGCTGTCAAATAAGCAAATTGCCAGCGGGCTGCATATTTCAGAAGAGACGGTAAAAGTGCATATCCGTAACCTGCTTCGCAAGCTGCAGGTGAGGTCCCGCGTCGCGGCCACGGTGCTATTTTTGGAAAGTCGGGGTTAAAACGACCCAATAAATGGCATGGTTACAAATCCTGCCAATTCCAAAGCATATTTACACTATCTCCTAGATTTCTCCACGTTTGACTAAGCGGTTAAAGCTACAGTGATGCGGTTATTGATAACAATTAGAAGCTTTTAAGGGGTCCTGACCGCATGGCGAATTTTTTCATTTCTCGCCCCATTTTTGCCTGGGTGCTGGCAATCTTGCTTTGCCTGACCGGGGCACTGGCTATTTTTTCACTGCCCGTCGAACAATATCCCGATCTTGCGCCACCCAACGTAAGGATCACCGCGAACTATCCGGGCGCCTCGGCCCAAACCCTGGAAAACACCGTCACGCAGGTGATAGAGCAAAGCATGACCGGCCTGGACAACATGATGTATATGTCGTCCCAAAGCAGCAGCGCCGGTCAGGCCACCATTACCCTGAGTTTTAAGGCAGGGACAGACCCGGACTCCGCGGTGCAGCAGGTGCAAAACCAGCTGCAGTCTGCGGTAAGAAAGCTGCCGCAGGACGTGCAGACTCAGGGCGTCACGGTGAACAAAACCGGTGATACCAACATTCTGATGGTCGCCTTTGTTTCCACCGACGGCAGCATGGATAAGCAGGACATCGCTGACTACGTGGCCAGTAACGTGCAGGACCCGATGAGCCGCGTGAACGGCGTCGGCAGCGTCGATGCTTACGGCTCGCAGTATTCCATGCGTATCTGGCTCGACCCGAATAAGCTCATCAACTACCAGATGACCACCCAGGATGTGGTCACCGCCATTAAATCCCAGAATGCGCAAATTGCCGTGGGCCAGCTTGGCGGTACCCCGGCGCTGGACAAACAGGCGCTGAACGCCACCATCAACGCCCAGTCGCTCCTGCAAACGCCGCAGCAGTTCAAAGACATCACGCTGAGGGTGAATCAGGATGGCTCTCTGGTCACTCTGGGGGATGTGGCAGACGTTGAGATGGGCGCGGAGAAGTATGACTTCCTGAGTACCTACAACGGGCAAGCGGCTTCAGGGCTGGGGATTAAGCTCGCTTCCGGCGCTAACGAAATGGAAACCGACAAGCTGGCCCGCGCCAAAATCGAAGAGCTTTCGCAGTTTTTCCCGCACGGCCTGGAAGCCAAAATCGCCTACGAAACTTCCCCGTTCGTTAAAGCCTCAATCACAGACGTGGTGAAAACCCTGCTGGAAGCGATTCTGCTGGTGTTCCTGGTCATGTATCTGTTCCTGCAAAACTTCCGCGCCACGCTTATCCCAACCATTGCCGTGCCGGTGGTGCTGCTGGGTACCTTTGCCGTGCTGTATGTCTTCGGCTACAGCATTAACACGCTGACGATGTTCGCCACCGTGCTGGCTATCGGCCTGCTGGTGGATGACGCCATCGTGGTGGTAGAAAACGTTGAGCGAATCATGAGCGAGGAAGGTCTTTCCCCTCGGGAGGCGACCCGAAAATCAATGGGCCAAATCCAGGGGGCGCTGGTCGGTATCGCTATGGTGCTCTCCGCCGTGTTTGTGCCGATGGCGTTCTTTGGCGGCACAACCGGGGCGATTTATCGCCAGTTCTCGGTCACTATCGTAGCGGCCATGGTGCTGTCAGTGCTGGTCGCAATCATCCTCACCCCAGCGCTGTGCGCAACCATTCTTAAGCCTCTGCATAAAGGCGAACATCACGGCCAGAAAGGCTTCTTCGGCTGGTTTAACCGCACCTTTAACCGCAGCGCCGACCGCTACGAAAATGGCGTGGCCAGAATCCTCGCCCGCAGCCTGCGCTGGATGCTGATTTATGCCCTGCTCCTTGGCGGCATGGTGTTCCTGTTCCTTAAACTGCCGACGTCATTCCTGCCCCAGGAAGACCGCGGCGTGTTCACCACGTCAGTACAGCTTCCGAGCGGCGCAACGCAGCAGCAGACAACCAAAGTAGTGCAGCAGGTTGAACAGTATTACCTCACCAAAGAGAAAGACAACGTCGTGTCGGTGTTCTCCACCATTGGCGCAGGCCCTGGCGGGAACGGACAAAACGTCGCGCGAATGTTTATTCGCCTGAAGGACTGGGACGAGCGCAGCGCTGACGGCAGTTCGTTTGCCATCATTGAACGGGCCACCAGGGCCTTCAATAAGATTAAAGAAGCGCGCGTCATTGCCAGCAGCCCACCTGCGATTAATGGTTTAGGCAACGCCGCGGGCTTTGATATGGAGCTGCAGGATCACGCCGGCGCGGGGCATGATGCGCTCATGCAGGCGCGTGACCAGCTGTTGGAAATGGCCGGCAATAACCCGCAGCTCACGCGAGTACGCCACAATGGCCTGGACGACAGCCCACAGCTGCAAATAGATATTGACCAGCGTAAGGCTCAGGCGCTGGGCGTCTCCATCGACGACATCAACAACACGCTGCAAACGGCCTGGGGCTCAAGCTATGTGAATGACTTTATGGATCGCGGGCGCGTGAAAAAAGTGTATGTCCAGGCCGCGGCCAAATACCGCATGCTGCCGGACGATATCAACAGCTGGTATGTGCGCAATAAAACCGGCGGCATGGTGCCCTTCTCCGCCTTTGCCACTTCCCGATGGGAAACCGGCTCGCCTCGCCTGGAGCGCTACAACGGCTATTCCGCGCTGGAAATTGTCGGCGAAGCGGCGCCAGGGTTAAGTACCGGTACCGCCATGGACATTATGGAGCAGTTGGTCAGCAAGCTGCCGAACGGCTTTGGTCTTGAGTGGACGGGCATGTCCTACCAGGAACGCCTCTCCGGCGCACAGGCCCCTGCCCTGTATGCCATTTCGTTGCTGGTCGTATTCCTGTGTCTTGCGGCGCTGTACGAGAGCTGGTCCGTGCCGTTCTCTGTCATGCTGGTCGTGCCGCTTGGGGTGATTGGCGCCCTGCTCGCCACCTGGATGCGAGGCCTTGAGAATGACGTTTACTTCCAGGTCGGGCTGCTAACGGTGATCGGCCTGTCGGCGAAAAACGCCATTTTAATCGTCGAGTTTGCCAACGACCTGAACGCCAAAGGCCAGGATCTGGTGGTCGCCACGCTTGAGGCCTGCCGCCAGCGCCTGCGCCCGATATTAATGACGTCCCTGGCGTTTATTTTCGGGGTTCTGCCGATGGCGACCAGTACCGGGGCAGGCTCCGGCAGCCAGCATGCGGTAGGCACCGGCGTGATGGGCGGGATGATATCCGCCACCGTGCTGGCCATCTTCTTTGTGCCGCTGTTCTTTGTCCTGGTACGCAGACGCTTCCCGCTCAAAGCGCACCACGACTGAACTCTCGGGCAATAAGCCACAAAAAAGGCGACCTTTTCAGGTCGCCTTTTTGCTGATGTTCGCAGAGTATTCAGTACCAGAATATCGCGCCGTTGCTTTTTATGCCGGAACGCTTATTTGCGCAACATACCTTCGATGAAGTCTTTCCACTGCCCTAATTCGTGCTCGATCATAACCGCCTCTCTTGATGTTGGCGCAAGTATACGCGGATATATTCTGCAGTTGAACCTTTTTTGAGCGGCCAACTATTGAGCAATATCACAAATATATTGTTAGCAGAATAACGATTTAGCGCTGAATCGTGGCTCGATAATTGCCCTCACCTGCGGCAGAATGGTTGCCCTCTGGCAAACTAAAACGGAACCGACCGCCACTATGATCACCATGTACGGCATTAAAAACTGCGACACCATCAAAAAGGCGCGCCGCTTTTTAGAAGCTCAGGGCGTGGATTACCAGTTTCACGACTATCGTGCTGACGGACTCGACGCTGAACGACTGAACAGCTTCATTGCTGAGCTCGGTTGGGAAGCGCTGCTAAATACTCGCGGTACAACGTGGCGCAAACTGGATGAAGCCCACCGGGCCTCCATTAACGACCCACAAAGCGCGGCGGCGCTGATGCTGGAGATGCCGGCAATCATCAAACGCCCATTGCTCTGCGCGCCCGGTCAGCCTATGCTGCTGGGTTTCAACGAAACTCACTATCAGCAGTTTATCAACGAGGTATAGTCTTATGTCCTGCCCGGTTATTGAGCTGACGCAACAGCTTATTCGTCGTCCTTCCCTGAGCCCCGATGATGCCGGCTGCCAGGCGCTGCTGATTGAGCGCCTGCGCGCGATTGGTTTTACCGTTGAACACATGGATTTTGGCGACACCCAGAACTTCTGGGCATGGCGCGGGCAGGGCGAAACGCTGGCGTTTGCCGGGCACACCGACGTGGTGCCGTCAGGGGATGCCGATCGTTGGATTAACCCGCCGTTTGAGCCCACGATTCGCGACGGGATGCTGTTTGGCCGCGGTGCCGCAGACATGAAAGGTTCGCTGGCGGCGATGGTCGTTGCGGCTGAACGTTTTGTGGCCCAGCACCCCAATCATAAGGGTCGCCTGGCGTTCCTGATCACCTCCGACGAAGAAGCCAGCGCAGCCAACGGCACCGTGAAGGTTGTGGAAGCGCTGATGGCGCGCCGCGAACGTCTGGACTACTGCCTGGTTGGCGAGCCGTCCAGTACCGAAGTCGTTGGCGACGTAGTGAAAAATGGCCGCCGCGGCTCCCTGACCTGTAACCTGACCATTCACGGCGTCCAGGGCCACGTTGCCTATCCGCATCTGGCCGATAACCCGGTACATCGCGCCGCACCAATGCTGGCAGAGCTGACGGGCATTGAGTGGGATAAGGGCAACGAGTTCTTCCCGGCCACCAGCATGCAGATTGCCAACGTGAAGGCCGGCACCGGCAGCAATAACGTTATTCCAGGCGATATGTTTGTTCAGTTTAACTTCCGCTTCAGCACCGAGCTGACCGATGAAGACATCAAGCAGCGCGTCGTCACCCTGCTGGAGAAACACGATCTGCGTTATACCGTCGAATGGTGGCTCTCCGGCCAACCGTTCCTGACTTCGCGCGGAAAGCTGGTCGATGCGGTGGTGAACGCCGTTGAGCACTATAATGAAATTAAACCGCAGCTGTTAACCACGGGCGGTACATCTGACGGGCGCTTTATCGCCCGCATGGGGGCTCAGGTTGTGGAACTGGGGCCGGTGAATGCCACCATTCATAAAATCAATGAATGCGTCAACGCCGCCGACCTGCAGCTGCTGGCCCGGATGTATCAGCGCATTATGGAACAGCTTGTCGCCTGACGGGCAGCCAACTGAAGAGGTATCAGCATGGAATGGCTATCGCATTACTGGTGGATTATCGTCCTGGTGTTATTGCTGGGGATTTTTATTAACGTCATTAAAGACCTGAACCGAATCGATCCGAAGAAGTACATGGCAGACAAGCCTGAGCTTCCGCCGCATCGTGATTTTAACGATAAGTGGGATGACGAGGACGACTGGCCTAAGAAGAAATAGCAGTCTGCCTCACTCCGGGCGATTCCGGAGTGAGGCAGATATTTACAGCAGCTCAATCAGATCATCATCTTTCGGTGCCGCGCCGCCGCTCAAAGCCTCATCGAAATAGTGTTTCGGCACGGTGTAGCGCAGGTGATCCAGCGCCGCCTTCATGCTGCGGTCATCTATCGCATGCCCCAAATCGTCAATCAAATCCAGCGTAACGTCTCCCCCGAGGCTAAGTAACTTCTCGGCGGCGTCCACCGCGTGTGTCGCGTGGATCACTTTGTCGTTGTCGCCGTGAATCAGGTGGATTGTGGTGCTGGTAGAGGCCTGCTGCGGCAGTTCTGCATAACGCCCGCTAAAAGCTATGACTCGAGCAGCAAGACCCGGCTCAGCCTTAATGCCCTCCAGCGCCATAATAGCCCCCTGAGAGAAGCCAATCAGCGCCGTCGCCGTGGGCGGCACGCCGCTTTGTCGCTGCCAGTCACGCACCGCCTCAATAAATCCAGGCATCGCGGCATCCACGCGTTGCTGACGATTTTCTTCCGTCACGCCTGCCACGGAGAACCACTCCCGGCCAGCGCCGCTTGGGCCTGAGCCGCTAATACTGACCACCAGGGCATCAGGAAACTCTGGCGCAAACCAGCTCCCGATTTCGCCCATGGCTTGAGCCGTGTCGCCTACGCCGTGGAACAGCAGTATCAGCTGGCTGGCCGGCGCTACGGGGCTTTGGACAACAAAATGGTCATGTTTCATGGCTTTCTCCTGGTTAATGGAGACAACTATACGCCGCTGCATGGGGATGACCATGCCGTTTAGTGGAATTTTTGCAATTGCATAATGCTGTCATGCAGCGCATCGGTGCGAGTCCAATTGAGATTTTCCAACGCGCTTCGGGCTTCCTCACGCATCAGCGCAAGCAATGCTTTTTTGCCGGAAATCCCCAGCCGCTGGCTAAGTGCCTCGCTGCTTTCACGCAGCTGCAAGCGCCCACGAAGCGTATGCAGCGGTAAAACTGACGCCAGCAAAAGGCGATTTAATGCCCCCAGACAAGCTTCCAGCGGGCGATGAGCAAAGGCAAAACCGGCTAACTCTTCCCAGTCTTCAGGCAGCAAAGCTGACCAGGAACCCTCAGGCAAAGGCAAAGGCAAAGACAGCTCGATCCACGGTTTCTGCCACGACCAGTCTCGCAGTAGCCTCTGCTGCTCATTTTCCGTCAGCAACCTGCCTGCGGGCGTCAGCGGCAATAGCGCCATGGCGCTGTAGCAGCCGCTGCTGGCTTCTTTGTGGCTACCGATTCGCACCAGCACAAACCCGCAGCGCTGCCAGAAACGCCATAGTTCATCGGTATAGCCGAAGCTGACCGAGAGATAATCATATTGATGATTCACCGCCTGCCGCGCATGTTCAATCATGCTGGCACCGATATGCTCGCGCTGGCGCAGAGGATGAACCGCAATCCGACTGATACGTAGTCCACGGAGCGTAGCGGCCAATGGACTGCCACCGTGAGCCGCCAGCGATTGCGCCACCAGATTGCCTCTGGGGCGACGAAACCCGGCCCACACGCTGCGGCTTAGATTCTCATCGAGCCCGCCCTCTTCGACCATCCACAAGGCACCTGCGCACTGCTCTTTGATATTCGCCGCGCTAAAATGCTGGCCGGGGGCATCAAGCATCCGTCGCCAGTCGAGCGGTGAGGTACGATAATGCGCCCCCGAAAGCAGCCGGTACATCTGCTTTAATTGCTCAGGTTTACGCGGCCAGTCTGCCTGCTCAACAGCCTCTAAAACGGGATCGCCTTGCGGGAATCGCGCCAGATCTGGCTCATCGAAAAGCATGATCCTGTCGATCGTCTGCTCGAGCGGATCGTTCTGCGCCCAGCGGATCGGCGTGTTGAGCGTGAAGCGCTTGAGCGCCGGAAACGCCGCGCAGAACTTCAGTAGAAAACCGCGCCCGGTTCCCTCATATCCTTGTACCGTCGTGGTCAGCAAAACGCGGGGGAAACGCTCTATTATCTGGCGTAGCAACGGGGCCGGAATAGCGGCCGCCTCGTCCACAATCAGCCAGTCACAGGCCGTCAATCCACGCTCTGCGGCCAGCGCATCCGGGGCGGTAAACTGAAAGCGTTCGCCTGCATAGCTTGCCAGTACGTTGGTGGCAGCCTTCGCCGGAGCCGTCACCAGGCAAGCGCCTGAGCTCCGATTGACCAGCATGCCCGCCAGGGCAGATTTCCCCCGGCCTCTGGCCGCCGTTACTACCGCCACGCCGCGCGCCATCCCGGACAAATTATCAAGGATAGCGGCCTGCTCTTGCTCTGGCGCACCGCTGGCGGGCCGCCAGACCGGGCGATGAGTAAAAGGATTCAGGGTGAATGATTCATGCTGCTGCCACAGCACGGCTTCTGAATCTTGCCGTATGCAGCGCTGAAGATGGGAAACAAAATGGGGAGTCGGAATCGCCTGTGGCGCATCGCTCCAGCGGCCGGCATCTTCATCCGGAAGCGAAGCCCAGCGCGACCACTCAGGCGTCAACAGCAGCAACCAACTGCCCGCTTTGAGCATCCCGGAAAGGGCAGCGAAGGCGGCGGCATCCAGCCCTCGCCTGGCATCAAACACGGCATGCTGAAACTCACGCCCAAGCATGCTGCGCACTGCCGAAGGCGAGCAATGCAAAGGCAATTCAGGGGAAGAGCCAACCCAAAGCCAGTCTCCGGGTAAAGACGTCGTCAGCGTAACAACCTGCTGGCTGCTCCACTGGTTCTCCCCGGCAAGCACCATCAGCCGGCGGATACCGGTCAGCTGCATCTGCGCCGTTGCCTGCTGCATCGGTGCGATCAAAGTTGCTGCGGTCATCGATTAACGGAGCGTATTGCCGAAGGTGTTGCACTGGGCCGGATCGCCGCTGTCGAAACCACGCTTGAACCAGGTATAGCGCTGCTCGGAAGTGCCGTGGGTGAAGCTATCCGGCACTACGCGTCCTTGGCTTTGCTGCTGCAGACGGTCGTCACCGATAGCTTCGGCGGCATTGAGCGCTTCTTTCAGATCGCCCGAATCAAGCACCTGCTGTTTCTGCATGCTGTTTCCCCAGACCCCGGCGAAGCAGTCGGCCTGAAGTTCCATTTTCACCGACAGGCGGTTAGCGTCAGCCTGAGAAGCATTCTGCTGGAGCTGACGCACTTTTGGCTCAATGCCCAACAGTTTCTGCACGTGATGCCCCACTTCGTGAGCGATAACGTAGCCCTGAGCAAAGTCACCGCCCGCCCCAAGTTTGTTGCGCATATCATCGTAGAAGGAGAGGTCGATATAAACGGTGCTGTCCGCCGGGCAATAGAACGGCCCCATCACGGACTGGCCGGTACCGCAGCCGGTGCGCGTTGCCCCGCGATACATCACCAGCTTAGGCTGCTGGTAGGTACGCCCCATCTTCTGGAAAATTTCACCCCATGTATCTTCAGTTGTCGCCAAAATGACCGAGGTAAATTTGGCGGCTTCATCGTCTTTCGGGCTGATAGAGCGCTGCTGGGAAGACTGCTGAGAAACCGGCGGCTCGCCGGACAGGAAGGAAGTAAGATCGACGCCGTAATAGCTTGCCACAATGACCACGACGAGCAGCACCAGGCCGCCTTTTCCGCGTGGGATGCGAAAACCGCCGCCGCCCATGCTCATACCAGGGCCAGAGGCGTCATTGCGCCTGTCTTCTACATTGTCGCTTTCGCGACGTCCTTGCCAACGCATACGCTCGTCCTCATTAACAACCTGTAATGGAATACTTGTCATACTTCAAGCCGCAGCTGCGTTGGCTGCATCCGTTCACCTCAGACACATAGTTAGCTATGCTCCTGAGGACTCACGGCCTTGCCGCGTGATTCGGCCTTATGGCCTCACCCCTTCGAGGCCAGTGCAAGCACTGTTCAAAACGACCAAGCGTTTTGTGCTGCAACTTGAATTATTTAGAGTATAGATCGTAGGTGGTTACCGACAGGATTACCATAAGAACAGACAGCGAAAAAACAGGGTGCGCAAACACGCACCCTCAGGTTGCTGACAAAGAGGGAAAAAGCGTGGTTTTTCCCTCTTTGTGGTGAACAGTCGAAAATCAATGAATTGATTTTCCTGTTTATTTTTTGGCGAAGCATTGCAAAGTTGATACGTATGCGGTTTGTCATCGGTCTCAGGGTGCGCAAACACGCACCCTGATGCGCAACGTAAACGATTGCGTGGTTAGTCTAATTTAACGCCGAGACGGTGAGCAACTTCCTCATACGCTTCAATCAGGCCACCCAGGCTCTGGCGGAAACGGTCTTTATCCATTTTATCAAGGGTTTGCTTATCCCACAGGCGGCTGCCGTCTGGGGAAAATTCGTCACCCAGCACCACTTCACCTTTGAACAGGCCAAACTCTAGCTTGAAGTCAACGAGGATCAGGCCAGCGTCATCAAACAGCTTGCTCAGCACGTCGTTCGCTTTGTAGCTCAGCTCGCGCATGCGGGCCAGATTCTCTTTGCTCACCCAGCCAAAGGTTTCGCAGTAAGATTCATTGACCATCGGGTCATGCATGGCGTCGTTTTTCAGGAACAGATCGAACAGCGGTGGGTTCAGCTCAATACCTTCCTCAATACCAAGGCGCTTCACCAGTGAACCCGCGGCGCGGTTACGAATCACGCACTCTACCGGCACCATGTCGAGCTTCTTCACCAGCACTTCGTTATCAGACAGCAGCGCTTCCATCTGGGTCGGAATACCCGCTTCTTCCAGCTTGGCCATAATGAAATGGTTAAACTTGTTGTTTACCATGCCCTTACGGTCGAACTGCTCGATGCGCGCCCCGTCACCTGCTGACGTATCGTTACGGAATTCGAGCACCAACAGGTCCGGATTTTCCGTACTGTAAACGGTCTTCGCTTTGCCGCGATACAACTCAGCTTGCTTTTGCATCTTTCTTACTCCAGGTATAACGATCGCTTGCGCAATCGAAGGGTTTTACCCGTCATACTTCAAGCTGCATGTGCGTTGGTTGCACCTGCTAACTCCGGTCACATAGTTAGCTATGCTCCCGGAGATTTCCAGGCTTACCGCCTTCCTGCAGCTCGAATTATTTAGGGTATCTACATAGGCCTAAATAAGAAGGGCCGGAATTAACCGGCCCTTCTGTGTTACTTGCTGAATGCTGCCTGGAATACGGCGACCAGAGCATCGTTCTGAGACTGCGTCAGCGGGTGCCCTTTCGGGTCGATGAACTGCAGGCTGCTGCGGTTATCGAGGTCGCCAACCTGCAGCTTATAGTCGCCGTTAGTGAGCCCAGGATCTTTCGCCCCCAGATCGCTCCAACTGCTGTCAGACAGCGCTTTGTAGGTTACCGCGATACTGCCCTGAGAACGGGTTGTATCGGTCACCTTCATGCCTGCTTTTCCAAGCGCAGCCGGCAGGCGACTCCACACCACGTTGAATGGTGCGCGTACGACCAGCATTGGCAGGCCTGTGTCATCCGCCGCGCTTTGCACGTCAAGCTGGCTGGCACTGCGATTGTCCTGTGCGTTCTGGCGCGAGGTTTCAGACTTATCCAGACCGGCACTGATGATGTTCAGCATCTGCGCGCTATAGCGCTGCAGGGAAGAAGCATCGGCGACCGGTTTGCCACCCTGCTCCAGGTTCAGCAGCTTAACCACAACGGACTGCTGGTAGCCCTGCGGCTGCACGCTAATCTGGTAACGGCCACGGTACTGCACGTCTTCGTCCGCGCGGTTCCACTGCACCCAGTCGGTCGTCAGGGTTTGGCTGGCATCGTTGCGTTGAGCAATGGCGTAGTTTTCACCTTGCAGAATGCTTACCACCTGAGGCCACAGCCCGCTTGCCTTATTGGCTTCAACCTGCAGCGTGGCGGTATCACCGGTAAACTGGGTACGCGCCCCGTTCACCAATGCCAGCGCCTGCGCCGGTGGGCGAATATCCAGCTGCTTGCCTACAGCACCGCTGCCGTTGGTGACCGGAATGTTGTAGTCGCCATTCTGAATCGGCAGGATCATGCCGGCCGGAGAATGGATTTCCGCAAGTGGGGTCGCATCCAGGTAGGACTCATCGCCGCTAACCTGACGCTTGTAACGCTGATCGGAACTGCACGCCGCTAAAAGCATGGCGAGCGAAACAACAGCAACTTTTGCCACCGTCGACTTCTGTACTGAGTAAGCCATCAAATCTCCCTAAGCTTTACAGCAGACCGGCATGCTTAAGCGCGCTAATAATCACCGGGCGACTGGCGTCGGTCAGCGGCGTCATCGGCAGGCGTAAGGTATCGGTTGCTACAAGACCCAACTCTCTCGCGGCCCATTTCACCGGGATAGGGTTAGGTTCTACAAACAATTTATGGTGCAGCGGCATCAGACGCTGGTTAAGTTCGCGAGCCTGTGCAAATTGCCCTGAGGTGGCAAGTTTACACATTTCTGCCATTTCACGCGCGGCTACGTTTGCCGTCACGGAAATCACGCCGTGACCACCAAGCTGAATGAAGTCCAGCGCGCTGGCGTCATCACCACTCACCAGGATGAAGTCATCTTCAACCAGCTCTTTGATCTGGTTTACGCGGCTTAAGTTCCCGGTAGCTTCTTTGATACCGATAATATTTTTGATTTTCGCCAGACGGCCAACGGTTTCTGGCAGCATGTCACAGCCGGTACGAGACGGCACGTTATACAGCATCTGCGGCAGATGAGTGCTTTCAGCAATCGCTTTAAAGTGCTGGAACAGCCCTTCCTGAGTAGGACGGTTGTAATACGGGGTGACCGTCAGACAGCCCACAATGCCGCTGTCCTGTAGGTGATGCGTCAGGGAAATCGCTTCGGAGGTGGCGTTAGCCCCGGTGCCGGCAATGATCGGGATTCGCCCGTCCGCCAGTTCCACGGTAAGCTTCACTACGTCGACGTGTTCGTCGTGGCTTAAGGTAGCCGATTCGCCGGTAGTTCCTACCGAGACAATCGCCGAGGTTCCGCTGGCGACATGGTAATCAATCAGTTTTTTCAGGCTGGACCGGCAGACATTACCTTTCTCATCCATCGGCGTAATTATCGCGACAACACTTCCCGTAAACATTAGCCACCCTCTGTGCAAACATGTTGTCCAATGTTACGTTTGGTGCCATAGCAAAAGCAAGCCGCCAGAAGGCGCTAAGCGGTTGGCAGCTTACTTTTTTTATGCTTTCCTAATGTGAATCTCACCGATTGACAGGAAGAACACGTTTGACACCCTCATCACACCATTATTTGGTTATCACAGCTCTGGGAGCGGACCGTCCTGGTATCGTCAATACCATCACCCGTCACGTAAGCAGCTGCGGCTGTAATATCGAAGACAGCCGTCTGGCTATGCTGGGTGAAGAGTTCACCTTTATCATGCTGCTTTCCGGTACCTGGAACGCGATAACCCTGATCGAATCTACCCTGCCGCTTAAGGGTGCCGAACTCGATCTGTTAATTGTGATGAAACGCACAACCGCGCAGGAAAGACCGGCCACGCCGGCCACGGTTTGGGTGCAGGTTGAAGTGGCGGACTCGCCGCACCTGATTGAGCGATTTACCCACCTGTTTGATACCCATCAAATGAACATTGCGGAGCTTGTCTCCCGCACGCAGCCTGCTGAAAACGGCGTGGGGCCGCGCCTGTATATTCAGATAACTGCCCACAGCCCCGGTTCTCAGGATGCGACAATTATCGAGCAAGCGTTTAAAGCCCTATGTACAGAACTGAAAGCAGAAGGCACTATTAACGTGGTTAACCCACAGCAAGATGATTAAAGACGGAGAGTAGTGATGAGCCCACTGAAAGCCGGTGATATTGCACCGAAATTTAGCTTGCCCGATCAGGACGGCGAACAAGTAAATTTAACCGACTTCCAGGGACAGAGAGTTCTGGTTTATTTCTATCCAAAAGCGATGACACCAGGCTGCACCGTGCAGGCATGTGGTTTGCGCGACAACATGGATGAGTTGAAAAAGCGTGGCGTGGAAGTGCTGGGTATCAGCACCGACAAGCCAGAGAAACTTTCCCGTTTTGCCGAGAAAGAGCTGCTTAACTTCACCCTGCTTTCTGATGAAGACCACCAGGTTTGCAGTCAGTTTGGCGTGTGGGGCGAGAAATCTTTTATGGGCAAAACCTATGACGGCATTCACCGCATCAGCTTCCTGCTGGACGGCGACGGTAAAGTGGAAAAGGTGTTTGACGATTTCAAAACCAGCAACCACCACGATATCGTTGTGAACTGGCTGACCGAAAACGCCTAAGTACAGATAAAGAACAGACAAAAAAGCCGACATCTTAGTCGGCTTTTTTCTTCCTGCGGTGTCAGCTTATCCAGCCAAACGCTTAAAGTGCTGCCCGATAAATTGCGGCAGTGTCACTAACGGCTGACCGATAATCTCAACGCCCGTGCTATCAAGTCCGGCCAGTAATCCTTCTTGCTGATCCTTTTTAATCGCGGAGAAATGCGCGCGCATAACCTGATGGTCTGGCATACCCAGCAGGTTCAGGAAATCATCCACGGAGACAGACTCAAAACGGATTTCTTTCTCTAACACAGCCCCCAGCAGTTGAGCTATCTCCGCATGGCTGTACTCTACCGGCCCGTGAAGGGTATAAATCTGCCCAGCGTGCGGCTGTGGCCCAGCCAGGATCCCGGTGACCACGCGGGCGATATCAACGGCGGCAATGGGCGCAAAACGGCTCTCTGCCTCAAACGGCGTAACATAGCGCCCTTCGCGGATCAAATGAGCCGTGTACAGCAACCATTCGGCGAACAGCGTCACCCGCAGGTGCACCGTTGGCACGCCAGACCAGCTTAATACCTGCTCGGCCAGCCAGTGTTTCAGCGTTTGCGGGCTGGTGGCATACGGGCGCGATTGCTTTTGAGACATATTTACCACCAGCTCAAGCTTTGCCTCTTTTGCCGCCTGGGCGAAAATCGTCGTCGCTTCTACCAGGCCCTCAGCAAGCGGGTAACAAAAATAGGCCGCAGAGACGCCGGCCAGAGCCTCGCGCATCTGTCCCAGCTCCAGCATATCGGCCACAACAATATCTGCCCCGAACGAACGTAATGTATCGGCTCGTTGATCATCGCGCCGGACCAGGGCACGCACGCGGTGCCCCCTATCCAGAAGGAATTTTACCGTAGGGGCGCCCGTGTCACCGGCCGCGGCGGTAACCAAGAATGTCTTCATTGTTCTGTTCCTGAGAAGTGAAAAAGGGCGGTCAGGCTATGAAAATGCCCCAGCAGAGAGCATTGCCCGGCTGACCGTGACCGACTTACAGCGTGGCAAAGTGATGTTCAAGCCCCTTCGGGTTGCTTCCCCAGAACCCGGCAACCTGGGCCGAAACGGGATCGGGAAAAATATCTTCCTGCTCACCAGCCAGACCGTTCACGATCTCTTCGGCCGCAGCGGCAGGAGAGGCTTTTTCCGTATGCAAACCGGCCGCCATTTCGGTATCAATCGGACCCGGGAAGATACTCACCACATTGATATTTTTAGGCTTCAATTCAGCCCGCGCCGCCTGGGTGACTGAATGCAGGGCTGCTTTAGAAGCGGCATACCCGGCAGTCTGCGCCATCGGCGCCAGCGCCAGTACGCTCAGCACATTGGCAATCACGCCGCCGCCTTTTTTCTCAAGCAGGGGCACAAAAGCCTGAATAACGCTCACCGTGCCGTAATAATTAACCGCCATATCGGCGGCAAGATCGGCAGGGGTGGCGGTCAGGAGCGAGTTGGCATTCATCACCCCCGCATTATTAACCAAAATATCAAGCTCACCGACCTGCAGCGCAGCGGCAGAAACAGCTTCCGGTCTGGTGACATCCAGCTGCACGGCGGCAACGCGGCTGTCACCAAAATCCGGCAAGGTTTGAAGATCGCGGGCGCCAGCATACACTTTGCCAGCGCCGTGTTTGAGCAGCGCACGAACTAAATCAGCACCAATACCCCGGTTTGCGCCGGTCACGAAAACTGTTTTGCCTTGAATGTTCATATGTTGACCTTATGGGTTGATTCACCTTTTGGTGAGGCAGTTAGCCGCGCCCGGTTTATCCCGCGCGCAGCGGTTCTATTTCTGAGGCAAGCCTCAATGCGGTCGCGATCCCGTCCTGCAGAAGCTGCGTGGACAGCGCCGGATCGGTCACAATGCGAGACAACTGAAGCGTGCCGACCATCACGGCCCAAATCGCCGCCGCAGCTCTCATTCGCACTTCAGCCTCCGCTTTTGCCGGTAGGGTGTCCGCGATATGTCGAATAAACCCTACCGTTTTTCCAGCAACCATTGCCCGGGTCTCTTCCGGTCGGTTCTTCAGTTCCGACGCAAGCGAGGCGAAGACACAGCCGGCTTCCGGATGGTCGCGGTGCTCAGGGCTGAGATAACGCGCTAAAATCCGCTCCAGGCTTACCGCCTGGCTATCGCTACCCTCGCTAAAAATGCGGCAGAAGGTTTCGTCTGCAGCGAGGCCAACGGCCTCCTGGATCAGATCCTCTTTAGACTTAAAGTGGCTATAAAACCCCCCCACCGTTAGCCCCGCATGTTCCATCAGGGCAGCCACCCCTACCTTCTCAATGCCTTCTTCACGAAAACGTTGCGAAGCGACCTTAACAATGTGCTGGTGCGTTTCCTCTTTATGACCTTTGGCATAGCGCATAAAACTGCCCTCTTATCTGCAAGCTTAATGACGATTAAATTATAATCATAATATAACAGACCGTCAGGCAGCCACCATCCTTTTGCTGGCCGGCTATGCGTTATTCTGTCGAGAGGCGTTAATAATCAAAGAAAAATGCGCTTCCATTGCGGGAGATCCGCCCGGCGTGTGGCGCCCCGAAATGAGCAGGAAACATCACGGCATTCGTTTCGGCACAATGGTTCAGAACCTGTTTCCGCGACTTGATTGCCTGTACCGGATCCATACAGAATCGGCTGTTCCACTCAGGCCTATAAATCTGTATGGGGTGATGCATAACATCCCCAATAAATACCCCCTCCTCCTGTCCGCTGATTAATCGAAGCATAACGTGGCCCGGTGAATGCCCCGGCGTAGGCTCTATCAACAAAGCGTCGCTGAGCCGATCCGTCATGCTTACCACCTGCGCCTGGTTAGCCTCTAGCACAGGCAGCACTGAATCAGTAAAGACGTCCCGGGATTCTTGCGGCAGATGCGGGTTTCTTGCCGGGTCCCAAAAATTCAGCTCTTCAAGCGAAAAAACATATTTGGCATTTGGAAATGTGGGCACCCAACACCCGTCCAGTAGCCGGGTATTCCAACCAACGTGATCCACATGCAGATGTGTACACAGCACATAGTCAACGTCCTCAGGTTTAACGCCCGCGCAGCTTAGTCGCTCAAGGTACGGCGAGTTCAGTTGGTGGAAGTGAGGCGACTCCGGGCGATGTTTATGGTTTCCGCAGCACGCGTCTACCAGGATCGTATGGTGCGGTGTCCTTATCAGCCAGGAGTGGACCGACATCATGACCTGATGGGTCGAGAGCTGGTAAAAATCAGGCACCATCCAGCCGCCATGCTCTTTAAGAACCGCCGGGTCCCAATCGGCAAAGAGTTCCTCCCCCCTGAAGCCAGGGCCGTGAAGTTCCTCAATGCGGGTCACGGTGGCATGCCCTATTTTCCAGCTCTTGGCCGTATGAGTACTCATGCTGATTATCTCCTGATTACGTATTAAAACTTTTCGCTAGCGAGCCTGTTCTGCAACGCCGCGCTGGCTTCGGCTGCCCTCTGACCGCGGCCACATGGCACCAGAAAGCTCCGTCACTACGCAAATCACAGCTGAAATCACTATCGCCGCCGCAATAATCGCAAACAAAGTGGTCAGGGAGACATGGCAATACGCCACGGCCACCCACCCGCCGCCGGCGGCAATCAGCAGACGTACCGTACCGGCAAGAAAGATGCGCCACATATAACCGCTGCCCTGGGCGGCAAAACTCAGCGCGAAAACGACCCCGGTCGCGACATACAGCGGCGCAACAATTTGCAGATAGAGAGAGCCGGTTTGCATAATCGCCGGATCCTGGGTGAACAGCCCCATCCACAGCGCCGGGAAAAGAGCCACAATTAAACCAATGACTTCGACAATCGTGACGCTTACCGCCACCCCAACCCACGCAATTTTTCTGGCTCGGGCAATCTGACCTGCGCCCACGTTCGTCCCGACCATAGTGAGGATCGCGGTCCCCATTGCGAATAAAACAGGAATAAGAACGTAGTCCAGTCGGGATGCTGTGCCATAGCCGCCGATAGCATCGAGGCCAAACCGCCCGACAGCACCGGTCACAAGCAGAACCATGACATTCAGTTGCAGTGTCCCCAGTGCGGCCAACACACCCACCTTAAGAATGTCGCCGAATAACCGGCCACGCAGAGGAGAGAACCTCAAACGGAGCCCGGCACGCCCACTGGCCATGTAGCGCAGCAGTGCCAAGGCAGCCAGCCAGTAATAGAGACTCACAGCCACACCGGCTCCCGCGATGCCAAGGCCTTTGATCGGGCCAAGGCCGAAAATAAACAGCGGCGAGAGAGGGACCAACACAATAGCGCCGATAAACGTCACCATGGCCGGCACTTTCACATTCCCGACGCCCCTGAGCACGGCGGAAAGGAGATTGACTATCCAAATCGGAACCGCAGCAATAAAAACAAATATTGAGTATGTCTGCGCAGCCTGAAGCGCCTCGCCAGACCCACCGAGAGCGGCATAAAGCACCGGCCCAAAGCCGATAACGCTCACAGAAAAAAGCAGGCCAAAGACCACTGCCACCACGACCGCATGCAGGATCAGCGCATTCACATCATCATGCCTGCCCGCTCCGGCGGCTCTGGCAACCGCAGAAGCCACCCCTCCGCCAATGCCCCCGGCCGCCATCATCGTCATCAACATCCACAGCGGGAACACCATCGACACCCCAACCAAAGCAGGTGTTCCGAGGAAAGAGACATAATAGGTCTCAGCCACGTTGACCAGAGTTTGTGCTGCCAGTACGGCAACGGTGGGGAGAGCCAGGCGCATCATTGTTGAAAAGACTGGCCCACTCAGCATTTGTTCCCGCATGTGCCGCTTTGCATCCTGACGATCGTTCTGAATCTTCATGTTGCCCTCTCTGCCGCCTCTCGTTAACCCTGTCACGGTCGCTTCGCGTAGTGTTAACAATGATTATATTATGATCATAATACTATGCGGCAAAAAAACGGAATACAAGAGGGATCGAAACAAATAGTCCATCGATCGTTTCCAGGGGAAGATTATAAGCACCTTCGTTTAGCCGCCGCCGTAAGCAGGAACTGAACTCGAATAGCGTGTGGTTTTTTTGAAGATGGAGAAGGGTCATGCAGTAAAATATCAGGCAGAAGGGGCTGCCAGGCAGGAGGGCGCGATCGGCGACGGTGGATATCTAAATACCGTCGCCGATCCCCGATCGCTACTCCCGGCTCGCCACGTCATCCACCGCAGAGGCATCCGGCCAGGCGTGAACCACGGCCTTAATCAATGTTGCCAGCGGGATAGCAAAGAACACGCCCCAGAATCCCCACAGCCCGCCGAAAATCACCACCGACAGAATAATCACCAGCGGATGCAGGTTCACTGCCTCAGAGAACAGCACCGGCACCAGCAGGTTACCGTCCAGCGCCTGAATAATCAGATACACGCCAAACAGCGTCCAGAATTCGGTGCCCAGGCCAAACTGGAACAGCGCCACACAGATAACGGGAATGGTGACCACAAACGCGCCGATGTACGGAATCAGCACCGAGAAGCCAACCAGCACCGCCAGCAGCAGCGAATAATTCAGCCCGAAAACAATAAAGCCGATATAGGTCGCCACGCCCACGACAATCATCTCCAGCACTTTGCCGCGAATATAGTTGGTGATTTGCTGGTTCATCTCCAGCCAGACTTGCCCGGCCAGCCCGCGGTTGCGCGGCAGAACACGGCGCACGGCATTCAGCATCTGCTCTTTGTCCTTCACCAGGAAGAACACCATCAGCGGCACCAGAATCAGGTAAATAGCCAGCGTCAGTAGCCCAACCAGCGACGCCAGCGAGAATTTCACCACCTGGTCGCCCATGCCGGAAAGCCGACCGCGAACGTTTTCGGCCATGGCGTCGATAATGCCCGCATCCACCAGCGCCGGATAACGCTTAGGCAGCGTGGCGGCAAAATCGGAAAGTTTGTTGAGCATCCCCGGCATATCGCGAATCAGGTTGATGCCCTGCTGCCAGGCGACGGGGGCCACAAACAGCACCATCAGCAGCAAAATGCCGACAAACAACACCAGCACGATGGTGGTGGCCCACGTTCGGGAACAACCGATACGCTCGAGGCGCACCGTAGGCCATTCAAGCAAATAGGCCAGAACGATGGCAACCAGCAGCGGAGCCAGCAGACCGTGCAGGAAGAACAGGATGCAAAAACCCGCCACCAGAATAACCAACAGGGCAATCGCCTCCGGGTCGCTGAAGCGACGGCGATACCACTGCAACAACATGTCGAGCATACATCCCTTCCGTGAAGTTTTTTTTGATGCCGAATTGTATCGAAATGTCACCGCAAAGACTTTGCTTTTTACGGCGGATTACACAGGAGAATCCACCAAATAAAATCTTCGCAGCTTCAACGCCCTACAGTACACTTCTTTAAGCGAACAAACTTGTACTCATCGTGTCAAAATCTGACAACGACTAAACGGGACAGTAGTTATGGTTAGGCAGTTGAAAAAGACCCTGATTGCAACACTTACGGCCTCGCTGCTGGTGGCAACCTTACTGCCAGCGCGCGCGGATGTAACTGACCAACTCCCTGATATGGGAACATCCGCGGGCAGCACGCTGTCTATCGCGCAGGAAATGCAGATGGGCGATTTTTACGTCCGTCAGCTGCGCGGCAGCGCCCCGCTGATTAACGATCCGCTGCTGACGCAATACATTAACTCGCTGGGCATGCGGCTGGTTAGCCACGCCAACTCGGTGAAGACCCCGTTCCACTTCTTTTTGATCAACAACGACGAAATTAACGCCTTCGCCTTCTTTGGCGGCAACGTGGTGCTCCACTCGGCGCTGTTCCGTTATGCCGATACGGAAAGCCAGCTGGCTTCTGTAATGGCCCACGAAATCTCCCACGTCACTCAGCGCCACCTGGCTCGTGCGATGGAAGATCAAAAGAAAAATGCGCCGCTGACCTGGGTCGGTGCCTTAGGCTCAATTCTGCTGGCAATGGCCAGCCCTCAGGCCGGGATGGCCGCGCTGTCCGGAACGCTGGCCGGGACGCAGCAAGGCATGATTAGCTTTACGCAGCAGAATGAGCAGGAAGCCGATCGTATCGGTATTCAGGTACTGCAGCGTTCGGGCTTTGATCCTCAGGCGATGCCTGGCTTCCTGGAAAAACTGCTCGATCAGGCCCGCTACTCCTCCCGCCCGCCGGAAATTCTGCTGACCCACCCATTGCCGGAAAGCCGCCTGGCGGATGCCCGCAACCGCGCCAACCAAATGCGCCCGGTAGTGGTTCAGTCCTCGGAAAATTTCTACATGGCGAAGGTTCGCACCCTGGGGATGTATAACTCTGGCCGCAATCAGCTAACCCCGGACCTGCTGGATGCCTGGTCAAAAGGCAACGTGCGTGAGCAAAATGCGGCGCAATATGGTCGCGCGCTGCAGGCTCTACAGGCGGATAAATACGACGAGGCAAGGAAAGCGCTTCAGCCATTGATTAGCGCCCAGCCGGGCAACCCGTGGTATCTCGATCTGGCCACCGATATCGATCTCGGCCAGCACAAAGCCAGCGACGCGATCAACCGGCTGAAAAACGCCCCGGATCTGAAGAATAACCCGGTGCTGCAGCTGAACCTCGCCAACGCTTACCTTGAAGGCGGGCAGACCGCCGAGGCAGCGACGCAACTTAATCGCTACACGTTCGCTCACCCGGACGATACCAACGGCTGGGACTTACTGGCGCAGGCACAGGGGAAACTAGGCAACCGCGATCAGGAGTTAGCGGCACGCGCCGAAGTCATGGCGCTCAATGGCCGTCTGGATCAGGCTATTTCACTGCTCAGCAGCGCCAGCTCGCAAGTGAAACTCGGCAGTCTGCAACAGGCCAGATACGACGCCCGAATCGATCAGCTGCGCCAGCTGCAGCAGCGCTTTAAACCTTATATGAAAATGTAACAGGAGTTCGTATGTCCACGAAGGTCGAAATTTATCACAACCCACGCTGCTCCAAGAGCCGTGAAACACTGAGCCTGTTGAAGGAAAATGGCGTTGAGCCAGAAGTGGTGCTCTACCTGGAAACGCCGCCGGACGCAGCCACGGTCAAATCGCTGTTGAAGAAACTGGGCTTTACCAGCGCGCGGGAACTGATGCGCCGCAAAGAAGACCAGTACAAAGCGCTACAGCTGGACGACGCCAGCCTCAGCGAAGAAGCGCTCATTCAGGCGATGATTGAGCACCCGAAACTTATCGAGCGTCCAATCGTGCTTGCCAACGGGAAAGCCCGCATTGGCCGCCCGCCGGAACAGGTTCTCGAAATCCTCTGATCTGCCCCGCCCGTTCCCTCCCCGGGAACGGGTTAGCCGCTCACCGGCACAATTTTCAGCTCAGCCAGCCCCACGCCAATCTTACGCGGTTCATGCCCCAGGATATTGCCCTCGTTGGACAACTGCGGCTTCGGCGGTTCAATGGTCAACAACTTGCTGCCAGCCGGGTTATCAAAACGCAGCGTGACTGTGGAAAGCTGGTCGCCAAAGGTTATGGTCTGCACTTCATCACCGACCTTCACCGAAACCGGCTCGCCGACGTTTGGCCCAAAGGCTTTGGCCACCAGCACCAGATCGAACGTTGTTGGCAGCGGATCCTGGTATTCAATGGTCACCACGGGAGCCATGTTGGCGTTTGACCAGCGGCCCCAGGCTTCCGGGCGCGAAATACCGCTGAACTGCTTCACGCTCTGCGGCGCCCCGGCCACGTTAAAAATAAAGCTGTCGGCCTGGTAGCGAATACTGTTCTCATCCGCCTTCAGCAGAGCCACATTATTTTTGAAACGCTCGTTACTCAGCGTTTGCTCGTCAAACTGTACGTTGTATTCATCCAGCGGTTTGTCCACCAGCCGTACCGTTGGCTCCCCGCCGAGCTGCCCCTGGGCTACGCACAAGCCAGTAGAAAGCGCGAGCTGCGGCTCCCACAGGCGCGCCATTTTGTAGCAGCGGTCGGCCCAGATAAACCTGTCGTCGCTTTTAAAATCCGCCAGCTGATAGCGCAGTGGCGCCGAGTATTCGCTTTCCGGCAGCGGTTCAATTTTACCTTTGCCGATTTTCAACAGCAGCGGCAGCCTGAAGTGCGCGCCAGAATAGCTGAACGTATTCTTCTTCCGATCGATGCTGTAGCGGCTGATGGTTTTCGGGAAGTTCCACAGTTCGATCACGTCCGGCTTCCAGTCGATAACCTTCTCTTTCAGGTTGGTAAAGACCATCGACAGCGACTCCCCCGACAGGCTGCTGCGCCCCAGGCCGATGTAGTTCCCCCCGCCGAGGATATCCAGCACCGTCGCACCGTTATCCATCGTGTTGCGCTTCACGGCTTTTATTTCCGCCTGCGGTTTATCGCCGCGAATGACAAAGAACAGGTTCTGCCTGTCCTGCTTCGTCAGGTATTTATACGCCGTGTTGTTCATCGCCAGATGGTCGGAAGAGACCACGATCACCGTGTTACGGAAATAAGGCGAGGCTTTAATTTTTTCTATTAGCGCCGCGATATGCTCCTGGCTGCATGAAACGGCGCTAAAAGATCGGTTTTCTTTGCCCTCGTAGCTGTAGCTGCGGCGGTTACAGGTCCGCGAGATAAAGCCGTCCGGGTGATGAGTGTCCACCGTCAGGGTAAACAGCGAGAAGCGCTTCCCGGCTTTAGAAAGCTCGATAAACTTGTCATAAGCTTCGTCCAGCACCGTATCGTCGTAAAAACCCCAGTTATTGCGGTAATTCGGGTCGGGCACCATCCCCTTCAGCTCCTGCGCACCGTACATATGCTCGAAGCCGTGGGACTGCAGGAAAATGTCTTTGCCGGCAAAGCGCAGGTCTGCGCCCTGGATAAAGTAGTTTTGATAGCCGGAGGCTTTAAGAATATCGCCGAGGCAAATGTTCTTCGGGAAGAAGCTCGACATAGACGCCGAGGAGTTCCCCTCGAAAGGTGCAAACAGCGGGATCCCACACTGCGAAGCGACAATACCCGCAATGGTGTAGTCCATCCCCGCCATCTGCCCGGTATGGCTGAAATCTATTGCCTGGCTTTTCAGAGCGTTCAGCTCCGGCGCTAAGTCGGGAAACGCCTGCTCATCAAAATAAGTGCGTTCCAGACTTTCGCCGTAGATATAAACCAGGTTGAGCTTCGGCTGTTTAATGGTACCTTCCGGGACTTTATACCAGTTGGCAAAGTCAGAGGTGCCGGTGCGGGTCTGGGATTTAATCAGCGACACCACCTGCTGATAAGCAGGCGTTGTTTTTATCGAAAACAGAGCCAGAAACAGCGCCAGGGCGCTGTAGCCCAAATGGTGAGGATGGTTCTTCCGGCGTAAAATCCAGGTCAAACCGCCAAAAATAGCAATCAGCCCAACGGCGAGGCCCAACCCGGGCAGAATGTATTTGCCAACGCCCGCGCCGGTCATGCTGCTGGTGAGCGTATAGAGCACCGCGTCGTTGATACCTTCGCCGGTAAAATAATTACTGGCAAGCAGCGTCACGTTGAGGACGATGAACAGGCCGAGCATCAGCAGGATGATCGCCAGCCACCAGATATTTCGCCCGGCCTTAACCGCATACACGGCAATGGCCGCCAAAAACAACACCAGAGAAAGCAATTCGGACAACGCCAGTACCTCAACCCTCGCGCAGCCAGGCGCGATTATTCATGCAGAAAAATAACAGCCGGTAATTTAACCTTACCGTCATACAGCCGCAATTTTCCTGACATTACTTTGCTCACCACCTCGACTTTTCAGAATATCCCTCGAATTTTAGGACTCACGGCCTTTAATAGTTTCCAACTATTACAACCATCGCTACTACAACGAACCGGGGAATTGACCTTTTTAACGCTAAAGTGCTGTAATTTCGCCGCTGTTATAATTTTTTAAAGTGGAATTGTAACGCGCAACGCCGGCCACCCTCGCAACGGGTGGCCTTTTTTTGCGCATAGCTCAGTGCCGGGCGAATTTCACGCCGCTATTTCACGGCGGGTAACTGATTTGTCACACAGTGGATCCCCCCGCCTCCGGCGGCAATTGCATCGATGTTAAGCTGCACCACTTCACGTTCAGGGTAGAGCCTCGACAGCAGGCGAAACGCGGCCTCATCCGTCTCTTCATCGCCAAACTCCGGAGCAATAATCGCGCCATTGATCGCGAAATAGTTGATGTATCCGGCGGCAAAATCCGGGTTCTCTTCGCTGAAGCGGCTGGCGCGTGGCGCCTGCGGCGGAGTGACGGTATGAACCTTTAGTCTGCGGCCATCGGCGTCAGTAGCTTGCCTGAGGATATCCAGGTGGGCCTGCGTCACCTTGTGATCCCAGGAGTCCGGATCCGGATCGAGGTTGGCTATCACCACGCCGGGTTTCACAAAACGGGCGTAAAAATCAACGTGAGCATCAGTAATATCTTTGCCTTTAATGCCCGGCAGCCAGATGATTTTCTTCAGGCCCAGCTGCGTTTTCAGTTCTTGCTCAACCCGATCGCGATGCCAGCCAGGATTACGATTAGCGTTGACCCAACTGCTTTCAGTCATCATGCCGGTGCCGTGCCCGTCCACCTCAATCCCGCCGCCTTCGCCTGTCAGGCCGCTGTTAATAAACGGCGCAGCGCCGTATTTTTCCGCCATCAACGCCGCCAGCTGCGCGTCTTTACTGTGCCGCTGCTTATTGCCCCAGCCGTTGAAGTTAAAGCCCACGGCGGCGAGCCTGCCTTCCGGCGAAGTGACAAAGCATGCGCCGGTGTCCCGCATCCAGATGTCGTCCAGCTCGGTCACCACGTAAGTCACGTTGTGGCTCCCGCATTTTTCCTCCGCCATCGGGCGTTCGTGTGCCCGGCAGAATATCGTCAGCGGTTGATAACCGGCGATAGCGCGGGCGATGCGTCCCAGGGCATCCTGCACGTCGGGGGTAAAATCTTTCCAGATAGCCCGCTGCGCGCCAAACGCGATAAATGCCCGCTGCTGCGGCTCTCCTTCGTCAGGCATGCGCCAGCCAGCCCCCACCGCCGCAAGGGCGGAAACGGGCAGCCCCAGAGAGCCCGCCATGCCCATCCCCGCCAGCACCGAGGCACACTTTATAAATTCACGACGCGTTGACATACCGGACTCCCGTATAGCTGTTTTAAAATAAGAAATTCTGCTCAGTATTGCAGGTGGATATTTCATCACTGGCTGAATTCAGCTTCCAACGATATATTTAGCGGACATCTGATTAGTCTGGCTTATCGAAATGTTAAAACACTGGCCACCGTTAAATGCCCTGCGAGGGTTTGAAGCCGCCGCGCGTTTGGGAAGCTTTCATCAGGCCGCCGCTGAACTGCACCTCACCCAGTCGGCCATCAGCCAGCAAATCCGCAGCCTGGAGAATTATCTGGAACAACCGCTGTTCTTCCGCAGCGGGCGCAGCGTTAGCCTGACGGACGCCGGGCAGGATCTTTACAGCACCGCGCAGGTCATGCTGCAACAGCTGGCGGTGGGGATTCGGCGGCTCGATCAGTACCGTAAGCCGAATCAGCTTATCGTGAACACCACGCCTGCGTTTGCCAGGCACTGGCTCTTGCCCAGTCTGGCTGACTTTAATCGCCACTATCCGGAAACCGATGTCTGGCTATTTACCAGCTTTGACCCGCCGGATATGGGCAGTGAAACCATCGACGTGGCTATTCGGGATGACGTCAGCCACCAGGCAGAATGTATTTTTGAGGTGTTGTATAAGGATAGACTTTATCCGGCCTGCCACCCCAGACTGCGGGAGATGCCGGCCCAGCGACGAATAACGCTTCACGGCGAACGAGAGATGAGCTGGGAGCACTGGAGCGTGGCCGGAGGTGAGGATGTCGGCCAACAAAGCCAGGGCATGAACTTCTCCGATCCCGGATTATTGCTTGACGCTGCCGCAGACGGGTTGGGTATCGCACTTGTCAGCCAGCTGCTGGCAGAACGAAAAAGGGCAAATGGGCAGCTTATCCCGCTGGGGGAGCAAACCGTGCGCGGCGCCGACTGGGCATGGCTTATCCATCGAGAGAGCGAAAATGACCCGCTTACCCGCCAGTTTTGCGCGTGGCTCCGGGCCAGGCTGCCTGGCAAAATGGACGAAGCGAGAGGGGCCTGAACGGCGATATGTCGCTCTTCAGGCAATTTATTTATGCCCGCAGAATCACTGTTAGGAAATACCTCTTGATTCAATAAAACCTACCCATTAGAGCCCAGGACTAATATTCGGTACCTTTCTCCCATCGCAAAACGGAGGAAGTTTAGATGTCTTTAATTAATACCAAAATCAAACCATTCAAAAACCAGGCTTTTAAAAACGGCGAATTCGTTGAAGTTACGGAAAAAGATACCGAAGGCCGCTGGAGCGTTTTCTTCTTCTACCCGGCTGACTTTACTTTCGTTTGCCCGACCGAACTGGGCGACGTGGCTGACCATTACGAAGAACTGCAGAAACTGGGCGTAGACGTGTATTCCGTTTCTACCGACACCCATTTCACCCACAAAGCGTGGCACGGCAGCTCTGAAACCATCGCTAAAATCAAATACGCGATGATCGGCGACCCAACCGGCGCGCTGACCCGTAACTTCGAAAACATGCGTGAAGATGAAGGTCTGGCAGACCGCGCCACCTTCGTGGTTGACCCTCAGGGCATCATCCAGGCTATCGAAGTGACCGCCGAAGGCATTGGCCGCGACGCGTCTGACCTGCTGCGTAAAGTGAAAGCTGCCCAGTATGTCGCTTCTCACCCAGGCGAAGTTTGCCCGGCTAAATGGAAAGAAGGTGAAGCGACTCTGGCGCCATCTCTGGACCTGGTCGGCAAAATCTAAGTTTTACCCGCGTTACCCTCTTTTATTTTACGGCTACTCCTTTTGGTAGCCGTTTTTTCTCGCCACCAGGGAGACTGACCATGCTCGACACAACAATGAAAACCCAGCTCAAAGCCTATCTTGAGAGACTAACGAAACCTGTTGAGTTGATTGCCACGCTGGACGACGGCGCGAAATCATCTGAAGTAAAAGAACTGCTGGCAGACATCGCTGAGTTATCCGACAAAGTTTCTTTCAGCATTAATAACGATCTGCCGGTGCGCAAACCGTCGTTTTTAATCACTAACCCAGGCTCAAGCCAGGGCCCGCGCTTTGCCGGCTCCCCGCTGGGTCACGAATTCACTTCCCTGGTGCTGGCTTTGCTCCAGGTCGGCGGTCACCCGTCCAAAGAATCTCAGGATCTGCTGGCGCAAATCCGTGAGATCGACGGCGACTTCCACTTTGAAACCTATTATTCCCTCTCCTGCCACAACTGTCCGGACGTTGTGCAGGCGCTGAACCTGATGAGCGTGCTGAATCCGCGCATCACCCATACAGCTATCGACGGCGGCGTTTACCAGAATGAAATTCAGGCACGCAATGTGATGGGCGTGCCTGCCGTGTTCCTGAACGGCAAAGAATTTGGTCAGGGCCGCATGACGCTGGCTGAAATCGTGGGCAAAATTGATACCGGCGCAGAAAAACGCGCGGCGGAAGCGCTGAACCAGCGTGAGGCTTATGACGTGCTGATCGTCGGCAGCGGCCCTGCGGGCGCGGCGGCGGCGGTCTATGCGGCGCGTAAAGGCATCCGTACCGGCCTGATGGGCGAACGCTTCGGCGGCCAGGTGCTGGATACCGTAGATATCGAAAACTACATTTCCGTGCCGAAAACCGAAGGCCAGAAGCTGGCGGGCGCGCTGAAAGCCCACGTGGACGACTACGACGTGGACGTGATCGACACTCAAAGCGCCAGCAAGCTGATCCCGGCCAAAACCGAAGGCGGCCTGCACCAGATCCAAACCGCATCGGGCGCCACGCTGAAAGCGCGCAGCATTATCGTGGCGACCGGCGCAAAATGGCGCAACATGAACGTGCCGGGCGAAGATCAGTACCGTACCAAAGGCGTGACCTACTGCCCGCACTGCGACGGCCCGCTGTTTAAAGGCAAACGCGTGGCGGTAATCGGCGGCGGGAACTCCGGCGTGGAAGCGGCCATTGACCTGGCGGGTATCGTCGAGCACGTCACCCTGCTGGAATTTGCCCCGGAAATGAAGGCCGATCAGGTTCTGCAGAACAAAGTGCGCAGCCTGAAAAACGTCGACATCGTGTTGAACGCGCAGACGCTGGAAGTGAAAGGCGACGGCAGCAAAGTGACCGGCCTGCAGTATAAAGACCGCGTGACCGAAAGCGTGCATGACGTTGCCCTGGCCGGCATCTTCGTGCAAATCGGCCTGCTACCGAATACTACCTGGCTGGAAGGCAGCGTGGAACGCAACCGCATGGGTGAAATTATCATCGACGCGAAATGCGAAACCACCGTGAAAGGCGTATTCGCCGCGGGCGACTGCACCACCGTGCCTTACAAACAGATCATCATCGCCACCGGCGAAGGCGCGAAAGCCTCCCTGAGCGCGTTTGATTACCTGATTCGCACCTCAGCCCCGGAGTAAAGCACCTGCCAATCAGGCCGCGCCACAGCGGCCAGCCATAAAAAAAGCGGCCTGTCATAGGCCGCTTTTTCACGTTCTAAATCTTACTTACGACGCCAGGTCGTGCCACCCGCGCCGTCTTCCAGCACAATGCCCATCTCGTTCAGACGGTCACGCGCCTGGTCCGCCAGCGCCCAGTCTTTCGACTGACGCGCATCGTTACGCTGCTTGATCAGCGCTTCGATTTCCGCCACTTCGCCGTCGTCCGCCTGCGCACCGCCCTGCAGGAACTGCTCCGGATCCTGCTCCAGCAGGCCCAGAATCGCGGAGAGCTTACGCAGCGCCGCCGCCAGCCCGTTTGCCGCATCCAGATCTTCCGCTTTCAGGCGGTTCACTTCGCGAGCCATATCGAACAGCACAGAGTAGGCTTCCGGGGTGTTGAAGTCATCGTCCATCGCTTCGCGGAAGCGGGCTTCGAAGGCTTCGCCCCCGGCTGGTGCGATATTGCTGTCGGTGCCGCGCAGCGAGGTGTACAGGCGCTCCAGTGCCGAGCGAGCCTGTTTCAGGTTCTCTTCGCTGTAGTTGAGCTGGCTGCGGTAGTGGCCGGACATCAGGAAGTAACGCACGGTTTCCGCGTCGTAATACTTCAGCACGTCACGCACGGTAAAGAAGTTGCCCAGGGATTTGGACATCTTCTCGCGGTCAACCATCACCATTCCGGAGTGCATCCAAGTGTTGACGTACTCGCCGTCGTGGGCACAGGTAGACTGGGCGATTTCGTTCTCGTGGTGCGGGAACATCAGGTCAGAGCCGCCGCCGTGAATATCAAAGTGGTTGCCCAGCTCTTTGCAGTTCATCGCGGAACATTCGATGTGCCAGCCCGGGCGGCCTTCGCCCCACGGAGAAGTCCACGCGGGTTCACCCGGCTTGGACATTTTCCACAGCACGAAGTCCATCGGGTTGCGCTTCACGTCAACCACGTCCACGCGCGCACCGGCCTGAAGCTGCTCCAGATCCTGGCGAGACAGCAGGCCATAATTCGGGTCGGTCAGCACCGAGAACATCACATCGCCGTTTTCCGCCACATAGGCGTGATCGCGAGCCAGCAGCTGTTCAACAATTTCGATGATTTCCGGAATGTGTTTGGTCGCACGCGGCTCGCTGTTCGGGCGCAAAATGTTCAGCGCGTCGAAATCTTTGTGCATTTCGACGACCATGCGGTCGACAAGCGCCACAAAGTCTTCGCCATTTTCATGGGCGCGCTTAATGATTTTATCGTCGATGTCGGTGATGTTACGCACGTAGTTCAGCTCATAGCCCAGGGAACGCAGGTAGCGCGCCACCACGTCGAACGCAACAAAAGTACGGCCATGGCCAATGTGACAGAGATCGTAAACGGTGATACCACACACGTACATGCCTACCTTTCCGGCATGAATAGGTTTGAATTCCTCTTTTTGGCGAGTCAGTGTATTAAATATTTTTAACATCAGGGGATTCCATGTAAGCGTGTGGAAGAATACTCCCGGTTATCTTACCCGATTATTTTCCCCGACGGCAGTCTGCTTTGCATTACTGACTATGATGTAGCGTTATGCTATAACAGCGTGCTGGTACGACGGCACCGTTTGCCGCCGTACTCTCTGACACTCATAGGATGCAAGCATGGTTACTTTTCACACTAATCACGGCGATATCGTCATCAAAACTTTTGATGATAAAGCGCCTGTTACCGTTAAAAACTTCCTGGACTACTGCCGCGAAGGCTTCTACAACAACACCATTTTCCACCGTGTGATCAACGGCTTTATGATCCAGGGCGGCGGTTTCGAACCGGGTATGAAGCAGAAAGCGACCAAAGACACCATTCAGAACGAAGCGAATAACGGCCTGAAAAACACCCGCGGTACGCTGGCAATGGCTCGTACCCAGGCTCCGCACTCTGCCACCGCACAGTTCTTCATCAACGTGGCCGACAACGACTTCCTGAACTTCAGCGGCGAAAGCCTGCAGGGTTGGGGCTACTGCGTGTTCGCAGAAGTGGTTGAAGGGATGGACGTGGTTGAGAAAATCAAAGCCGTTTCCACCGGCCGCAGCGGTATGCACCAGGATGTACCGAAAGAAGACGTTATTATCGAAAGCGTGACCGTCAGCGAATAATGTCGACGCTGTTTATTGCAGATTTACACCTCTGCCCAGAAGAACCGGCGATCGCCGCCGGTTTTCTGCGTTTCTTAGCCGGTGAAGCCCGCCAGGCGGATGCGCTCTATATTCTTGGCGATCTGTTCGAAGCCTGGATTGGCGACGACGCGCCGGAGCCGCTCTACCAGCAAATCGCCGCGGCCATTAAAGCGGTGGTTGATACCGGCATTCCCTGCTATTTCATTCACGGCAACCGGGATTTTTTACTCGGCAAGCGCTACGCCAAAGCCAGCGGCATGACGCTGCTGCCGGAAGAAAAGCTCCTCGATGTTTATGGCCGAAAAATCCTGATCATGCACGGCGACACGCTGTGTACCGACGACGAAGGCTATCAGGCATTTCGCCGCAAGGTTCATCAGCCGTGGCTGCAGAAGTTCTATCTCGCCCTGCCGCTGTTTATCCGCCAGCGTATCGCCGACCGGATGCGCGCCGACAGCCAGGCGGCGAATAATATGAAGTCGCTGGAGATCATGGATGTGAACCCGCAGGCGGTGGTCGATACCCTCACCCGTCACAATGTCCAATGGCTGATTCACGGGCACACCCATCGCCCGGCTATTCACGAGCTTGAGGCTAACGGGAAGCCCGCTTTCCGCTGCGTGTTAGGCGCGTGGCATAAAGAAGGGTCGATGATCAAAGTCACGCCGGAAAACGTCGAGCTGATTCATTTTCCTTTCTGACCTGAAAGCCCGCTTTTTTGCCGATTCGTTAACCACGCAACCGTTTTCCTTGCCGGAAGTTCGTGCTATTCTCTGAGCCCTTCTGAACGGGCGCCCGTCGCCCGATGATGTCTGCACACCCACAGGAGTTTTGAGACGCATGTCTTCTGAGCACACCCCGGCGCGTATCGCCATTGTTATGGGTTCCAAAAGTGACTGGGCCACCATGCAGTTCGCCGCTGAAATCCTTACCGCCCTGAATGTCCCTCACCATGTCGAAGTCGTCTCCGCCCACCGCACGCCGGATAAGCTTTTCAGCTTTGCCGAGCAGGCCGAAGCCAATGGCTACCAGGTGATCATCGCCGGAGCCGGTGGCGCAGCGCACCTGCCGGGTATGCTGGCCGCGAAAACCCTGGTCCCGGTGCTGGGTGTGCCGGTTCAAAGCGCCGCTCTGAGCGGCGTGGACAGCCTGTATTCTATCGTCCAGATGCCGCGCGGCATTCCTGTCGGCACGCTGGCCATCGGTAAAGCTGGAGCCGCCAACGCCGCCCTGCTGGCCGCGCAGATCCTGGCCCTGCATGACGCAGGCCTGAGCCAGCGCCTGGCGACCTGGCGTCAAACCCAGACCGACGAAGTGCTGGATAATCCGGATCCACGGAGTGAAGCATGAAGCGCGTCTGTGTCTTAGGTAACGGCCAGCTGGGGCGCATGCTCCGCCAGGCCGGTGAGCCGCTGGGCATCGCCGTTTACCCTGTTGGCCTGGACGCCGAGCCGGAAGCCGTGCCGTTCGCCCAGAGCGTGATCACCGCCGAGATTGAGCGCTGGCCAGAAACCGCGCTCACCCGCGAACTGGCGCGCCATAGCGCCTTCGTTAACCGCGATATCTTCCCGATCATCGCCGACCGCCTGACGCAAAAGCAGCTGTTCGATAAGCTCGGGCTGGCCACCGCGCCGTGGCAGTTGCTCTCCGGCAGCCAGGAATGGCAGGACGTGTTCAGCCAGCTGGGCTCTGTGGCTATCGTGAAGCGCCGCGTGGGCGGCTACGATGGTCGCGGCCAGTGGCGCTTACGTGCCGATGAAACCGACCAGCTGCCGGAAGAGTGCTACGGCGAATGCATCGTCGAGCAGGGCATTAACTTCTCCGGCGAAGTTTCTCTGGTAGGCGCGCGCGGCCACGACGGCAGCACTGTGTTCTACCCGCTGACCCACAACCTGCACCAGGACGGCATTCTGCGCACCAGCGTTGCCTTCCCGCAGGCCAACGCCGAACAGCAGCGCCAGGCCGAAACCATGCTTACCGCCATTATGCACGAGCTGGGCTACGTCGGCGTGATGGCGATGGAGTGCTTCGTCACGCCAGCCGGCCTGCTGATCAACGAGCTGGCCCCGCGCGTGCACAACAGCGGGCACTGGACGCAAAACGGTGCTTCTATCAGCCAGTTCGAGCTGCACCTGCGCGCCATCGTGGATTTACCGCTGCCGCAGCCTGTCGTTAATGCCCCGTCGGTGATGGTGAACCTGATCGGCACCGACCTGAACTATGCCTGGCTGAAGCTGCCGCTGGTGCACCTGCACTGGTACGACAAAGACGTTCGTCCGGGCCGTAAAGTCGGGCACCTCAACCTGAACGACAGCGACACCGGCCGCCTGAGCGCCTCGCTGGAAGCCCTGGTTCCCCTGCTCCCGGCCGAATACGCCAGCGGCATTGCCTGGGCGCAGAGCAAGCTGGTGAAGTAAAACCGCACCTCGTCTGACCCTCTGTTTGACTTTAGAGGGTCAGACCATTTCCCCCTGCCCCTTTCCTTTGCCCGACCAGAAGCGCACAATCCCCCCGTTTCGCCGCTTCAGACTAAGGTTATGCCATGGAAAAACGCCCCAACACGCAGGACTACGACCGCCTGCTGCTCAACGACATCCCGCTGATAGACGTTCGCGCCCCGGTAGAGTTCGCCCAGGGTTCAATGCCCGCCGCGCATAATCTACCGCTGATGTTGGACGATGAACGCGCGCAGGTCGGGACGTGCTATAAGCAGCAGGGCCAGCAGGCCGCCGTCGAACTGGGGCACCGGCTGGTCAGCGGCGAGAGCAAAGCCAGCCGCATCGAACGCTGGCTGGAAAACTGCCGCCAGCAGCCGGAAGGCTATTTATGCTGTGCCAGAGGTGGAATGCGTAGCCACATCGTGCAGCAGTGGCTGCGGGAAAACGGCCTCGAGTACCCGCTGGTCACCGGCGGCTACAAAGCCCTGCGCCAGCATGCCATGCAGGTAATCGACACCCGTTCCCGGTGGCCGATGATCATCGTCAGCGGCAACACCGGCTGCGGCAAAACCATCCTGATCCGCTCCCTGCCAAGGGGCGTTGACCTTGAAGGGCTGGCGCACCATCGCGGCTCGTCGTTTGGCCGCACGATTGTCGCCCAACCTTCTCAGGCCAGCTTCGAAAATAACCTCGCCGTCACCCTGCTGAAAATCAGCCCGACCGAGCCCAAAACGCTGGTTGTGGAAGACGAAGGCCGGATGATTGGCTCCCGCCACATCCCCGAAGCCTTCAGGGAACAGATGCTGCGCTCGCCGATTGTGGCCATTGACGATCCGTTCGAGCTGCGGCTGGAGCGCCTCCAACACGAATACTTCCACCAGATGAGCGAGGCGTTTTTATCCGTCAGCGAGGAAGAAACCGCGTGGCGCGATTACGCCGAGTATCTGCACCACGGCCTGTTTGCCATCCGCCGTCGCCTGGGCATGGAACGCTTCCAGCAGTTCACCGCCAGGCTGGACGAGGCGCTGCTCATCCAGCGGAAAACCGGCTCCTGCGAAGGCCATCTGGCCTGGCTGTCGCCGCTGCTGAAAGAGTATTACGACCCGATGTATCGCTATCAGCTCAGCCAGAAGGCCGACCAGATCGTCTTCCGGGGAGATTACCAGCAGGTCGAAGCCTGGCTGCGCAGCGTTAACGAGTAGCCGATTTTTCCCCGGCGGCGAGCGTCAGCCCCAGTCCGGTCACCGCCAGCCCGACCAGCGGAATGCCCACCGCCCACGGCAAAGTAAACGCCAGCGCGAACAATGCCGTGCCGGTCGCTGGCCCCACCGAGCCCTGCAGATCGCTCACCACTGAAAGTGCCGCCATGTAGGTCGCGCGCAGCCGCGCCGGGGCTAACTTGTTCACCGCCGTCGGGATCAGCGGGCCGGTCATCATCTGGGACAGCGAATAGAGGCAGACCGCCATTATCAGCGTGACGACGTGTGGATGTGCCAATAGCAAAACAAAGGCAGCGATCAGCGCCAAACCCGCGCTAAGGGTGATAAACATCGGCGAGCGGCGGGCAAACAGCGTCGTTAAGGCCAGTTGGCCGACCGTGTTGATCCCTGCGCCGAACGCGAAAAGATAGCCGATGCTTGCGGCGCTCATTCCCATCTGATTGCTGGCATACAGCGGCATGACGGCCTCCACCCAGCTCCCGGCCACGCCCAGCAGCAACACCCAAATCAACAGCCCGGCCAGACGGCGGTCCCGGAACGCGGGCAGCAGCGCGCTGAGCCCCTCTTCATCTTCGGCCTCATCGTCCATTCCAGCTGCCAGTGGACGCGTTTCCGCCAGAGAGATCGCCAGCATCAGGCCACCTGCCACCATCACCGAACCTCCGGCCAGAAAGACGTAGCCCAGCCCCTCTTGCACCAGTACCGTGCCCAGCAGCGGCCCGGCAATGGCGCCCGCGCCGGAACACACGCGCATAACGCTGAACTGACGGCGGTGCTCCGAGGCTGGCGTGGCGTCCGCCACAACGGTGTAGATGGTCGGGTGCAGCACGGATTCAAACAGGCCAATAACGATCAGCACGGCGGCGGCGGCAAACACGCCGTGCGCAAAGAACAGCGCGATAAAGCCCGCCCCGACGCCGGTCGCCGAAATAATCAACACGGGTCTTCTGCCCACGCGATCGGCAATCCCGCCGATAAACGGCGCGGCCAGCAGCTCGCCCCCGGCATAGCAGCCGAACAGCAGGCCAATAAACTCCACCGGAATAGCGGCAGACTGCTGCGCCCACAGCGGGAAAAAGGGAACAATCGCGCCGTCGACCAGGCCAACGATGAAATAGAGGATAAAGCCCAGAACGTGGGGCTTGCGGTACGCAATAAAGGGAGATGTAAAAAGTGCCATGATGTTACCCAAGTACAATTACCCCGAATGCCGGGGAGAATATGTACGTTGGATAACGTTAACGTTTACGACTTGCGAGAAGCAGGAGCGATACTAGCCAATCGCAGGGGAAAGGGCAACTGTGAGTTTTGGGCAACTTGAATACAAGCTTTCAACAATGTCTCGCCCTCCCCCCACAATGTCACCAGGTCTCTGAATAACCAACTCTCCCCCTCACATCGAACCAACACCGTGGGCTCGGGATAAACATGGAATCTAAATTCCGCTAAAAGGTTGCAAAAAAATAAGCCCTACCTAATAAAGAAAAACAGGAAAGCCAATACTGTCATGACCACTGCTGCCCATCTCCATTTTTTCGATTGTTCAAAGTAAAAAAATAGCATTTGAGACATAAAAATTAAAAGCAGTATTAGTCCCCCAAAGACCGCACCATTATTGCTGTTGTGGCCTAATGAGTCCTGGGAAAGTGTCGGTTCCATATCATATATAACATCATATTTATCAACCATAGATAAATACATCGCTACCATACACAGTAGATAAAATAGAAAAAGTATAACTCTAATAAATATCCTCACCCCGCCTCCCTACTGCAAAACAAGTCTGTTAAAATGCTGCCAATGCTTGACAATAAAATCCCCATATCGCATATCTTTCTTTATATTTTCCAGGCTCGGATTCGTACCACGGTTATATCTCGCCCCAATAATTTTCACATCATTCATACTAAGCCGCGAGGGTAACCTGTCATAGTCGGCAAGTTGGCGTAAATGCATAGCAGCAAGATTGATATTATAGGTGTCTTTTTCAAGGCATTGGGACAGGGAGCGAAGCTCTGATGTGCTCATTGTGTCTGCATCCAGCCCCACAGTTTGGGCGGCAGTACGCAGTTGCATGCTGACAAATCCAAACGAGGTTTTCGCCGGAGGCGAGGTTATTGTGAAATGACGGTCGGTATACGCAGGTCCGCTCCAGTCTATGGCACGAACCTCAAAAGCCAAACGATCAATAATATTTGGGTCACCGCCGACCTCTATCCAACAGACACCTGCGAGCAATTCTGGCGGAAGTTTATAGCGTAATGCTGCGGCTCTGATAAGAGTACGATTTTTTTTGACCCACGCATCTTTAAAACCTCTGGCATAAGATCTGCCCCCACCGAATTTTTCAGGAAGTATTTTCCAGCGAAATACATCAAGAAAAGTCCATGATGGTGACTTTGTCATGCCTCTACATTGTCGGAAACTACGCATATCCATATAAAAATCTCCATTATTCGGGGGCGCTTCTTTTTCCGGCTTTGACCGGGTTTCTCTCTTGCTCATCCCTCCGATCATACTGGATGGCTGCACGGTGATATAGCTGAAAAATCAGGCAGAATGGCATACTTCGAGACGGCTCGCAGGAATGATGAAACGCTTTCGGGAATTGCAGTTTGGAGGCTGATAAGGAAGAAAACAGGCCGAACAAACGCCCGGCCAGGAAGAAGGTTAATGCCTGTCGCGCTTGTCCGCGCGTTTGGCGAGATAGTCGCCAAACATTTGCACGATTTGCACCAGCACAATCAGCGCCACAACCGTGACCACCATGACCTGGGTTTCATAGCGGTAATAGCCGAAGCGTATCGCGAGGTCGCCCACGCCGCCGCCGCCGACAATCCCCGCCATCGCCGAGTAACCGATCAGGCTGACCAGAGTTATGGTTAACCCGCGCAGCAAACCGGCGCTGGCTTCCGGCAGCAGCACGGTGCAGATGATGCGCATCGGGCTGGCGCC
Source organism: Enterobacter sp. Cy-643 (assembly GCF_011752815.1). Taxonomy (GTDB): domain Bacteria; phylum Pseudomonadota; class Gammaproteobacteria; order Enterobacterales; family Enterobacteriaceae; genus Cedecea. The sequence goes on along the minus strand of NZ_VWWV01000001.1, from coordinate 218,410 downwards.
AAAGGCCTCCGCCGCTTCAATAATGCCTTTGTCCACTTCCCGCAGCGCGCCGTCCACCAGGCGGGCATAAAACGCGATCGCCGCCACCGATAACGGTACGGACGCCGCAATCGGCCCGATGGTGTTGCCGAGCAGGAACTGCGTCAGCGGCAACAGCAGCACCAGCAGAATGACGAACGGTACCGAACGCACGATGTTCACCAGCACCGAGCTGATGATGTTTAGCGCGCGGTTCTGCCAGAACAGGTTGCGGTCGGTCACGAAGATCAAAAAGCCCAGCGGCAGGCCGCCGATAATCGCCAGCAGCGTGGAAATACCCAGCATCTGGAAGGTTTCGCCAAAGGCAATCGTCAGGTCCGCGACTAAATCATCCATTCAGCACCTCCACACAGGCCGTATGTTTCCGAATATGGTCGATGGCATCCCCCACCGCCGCCGGGTTGCCGGGTGCGGTGATCGCCACCACCAGAATGCCCAGCGCGCGGTCGCTGATGTACTCAATTTTGCCGTGCAGAATGTTCACCGCCACGCCGTATTTCACCGCCGCGAAGGAGAGCACCGGCTGTTCGGCCGAGTCGCCAACGAACATGATTTTCAGCAGCGCGCCGCGCATGTTGTCGAGCAGGCGCACCGGCAGCGTCAGGTTCAGCGTGTGGGACACCAGCTGGCGGGTAAATTCATGCTGCGGATGCGCAAAAATGTCGAACACCTCGCCGGACTCCACCACTTCCCCGCCAGACATCACCGCCACGCGGTCGCAAATCGTTTTGATCACGTTCATCTCGTGGGTGATCAGTACGATGGTGATCCCAAGCTGCTGGTTGATCTTCTTCAGCAGCGCCAGAATGGTGGCCGACGTTTCCAGATCCAGCGCGGAGGTTGGTTCATCACAGAGCAAAACATCCGGGTGGTTAGCGATGGCGCGCGCAATACCCACGCGCTGTTTCTGCCCGCCGCTCAGCTGCACCGGGTAGCGGTTCGCTTTGTCGGCCAGGCTCACCAGCTCAAGAATTTCGGCCACGCGCGGGCCGATTTTACTGCGCTCCCAGCCTGCGGCTTTGAGGCTGAACGCCACGTTCTGCCTGACCGTCCGGGTGTGCATCAAATTGAAGTGCTGGAAAATCATGCCGATGCGCTGACGCGCTTTGCGCAGCTCGGCCCCCTGCAGCGCGGTTACCTCAGTCCCACCGATTTTTACGCGGCCTTCACTCGGGCGCTGGAGCGCGTTCAGGGTACGTAATAAGGTACTTTTCCCCGCTCCGCTGGTGCCGACAATGCCAAAAATCTCCCCCGCGCCAATGTGCAGCGAAACATCGTTCACCGCCCGGCTGGTCTGGCTCCGGCCCGTGGGGAAGTCCACGCAGACCTTTTCAATCTCAATCATGACAACCTCAAATCAGCGACAAAAGGCAGGCATCCCGCCTGCCCGCTTTGCTCTATTACTTTTTATCGGCGGCAACCATCCAGTCCGGTTTCTGGAAGGCGTTGAAAATATTCTGCGGATCGTCGATCGCTTTTTCGTAGGTCGGGGACTTCACGGTCTCCACGATGTCTTTGGCGAATGGTTTGTCCGCATCTTCGGCACGCACCGCGATGATGTTTTTGAGGTTCTCGTCCAGGTGTTCCTGTTTGAGCGCGGAAGAGAGTTTTAGCCCGGCCGCAATGGCAAAGTTACCGTTGACCAGCGCGGCGCTGGCGCTGTCCAGCGTGCGCGGCAGCTGTGCGGCTTCCAGCGATTTAAACACCAGGCCTTTCGGGTTGGTGGCGATGTCGCGCTCGGAGGCTTTGGTCGGGTCAATGTTCTCTTTGATGGTGATAAGCTCCATGGACTGCAGGAAACGCAGCCCACGGGCGAGGTTAGTCGGGTCGTTAGACAGGGTGACAATGTCGCCCTGCTTCAGCTCGTCCAGGCTTTTGACTTTGTGGGAATAAATGCCCATCCCGGCGGTCGGCACGGCGATCAGCTTCGCCAGCTTGAGGTTTTTGTCGGCGGTGAATTTGTCGAAGTACAGTGAGTGCTGGAACAGGTTGGCGTCGATGCTGCCGTTGGCCAGCGCCATGTTGGGCTGCACGTAGTCGCTGAACTCGCGCACCACGACTTTATAGCCTTTCTCTTTTAACGACGGGGCGATGGCCTGTTTGACCATATCGCCGTATGGCCCCGGCGCTACGCCGAAGACAATGGTGTGCGGGTCGCTGTTGGCCTGAGCAAACTGCAGGCCGCTGGCCAGAAGTAAAGCGCCGGTCGCCACGCGCCAGCCGAAACGATTTCCCATGGGTATTCTCCCTTACAGAATGATGTGTGGTGTCCTGAGGCGAGCCTCTTTCACGGGCCGCTTACTAAGTCGTTGATCCAACTGGACAGAATAAGATGGCACATTCCGTTAACAGGGTTAATTGAAAATATTTCATCTTGCTCGCGGGAGAAGGCGCGGCGGGCATGGGCTGAGCTTTTGCGAATAACGACAATGCAAAGCGGAAAACCCGCTTTGCATTGAGATGAGCTTAATCAGGGCAGGATGCCGCCCGTTTGCGCTTAACGTTTGTTTTGACATTGAACAGCAAATAACTCGCCAGCGACAAACAGCCCACGCCTACTGCGCCGTAGGTCAGCACGCCAGAAAAACCATTATTCAGCGCCTGAATAATCATGTCGCTGCTGAGCGTGGCTCTGGTGCCGCCGGCTATCTGTTCGGCCAGGGCATACCGTTCGCTCACGCTGTCGATATGGCTCTGTAAACTTTCGGCTATCCCCGCCACCAGCAGGCTCCCCATTAACGCAATATTGATGGCGAGGGTAATTAGGCGTGAACTGATATCAATCCCGGAAGCCATGCCCACGCGGCTAGCGGCCACGGCGCCCGTAGTAGTGTTGGTGACCGGGGTATTGATTAACCCCAGCGCCATGCCCGAGAGTATTGCGCCCGGCAGCAAACTGACGTGATAGATAACGCCCAATCTCATCAGCACAAATCCCAGGCCGATAGCAAGCAGACCCAGCGGGATGATGCGTGCGGCCCCAAAGCGCAGCACGAGCCTCTCACCGACCGGCGGCATTAATAGCGTGGGCAAGGTGTAGGCCAGCAGCGCCATGCCGGTCTCCATAATGCTGTAGCCCTTCCCAATCTGGTAATAAACCGGCAGATAAATCATCAGCGGCCAGAAGCTGAAATTCATCCCCACAGATCCCATTAGCGCGCCGGAGAACGGTCTGATCCGAAAAACGGAGAAATCAAACATAGGATGCGGGTGGCGGAGCTCAATAACGACGAACAACGCCAGGCTGATAAACGTGCCCAGCAAGATAAACTGGGCTTCCTGGCTGGCCCAGCCGATGCTCCCGCCCTGGGTGATGAGCCACGTCGCCCCCACCACGCCCACGCCCAACGTCATCAGGCCCGCAACATCCAGCGGCTTCGCGGTATTTTCCCGCGACTCGATAACATTTTTCAGCGTCAGGGCCAGAGTGAGCAAGGCAATCACGCCGTGGATCAGAAATACCCATTGCCAGCCAAACCACGCCTCCAGCACGCCGCCAATGACGGGGCCAAATCCCAGTCCAAAACCAAAGGTGATCCCCCAGGCGGAAAACGCCCGGCTGCGCGCTTTTCCTTCCGGAAACTGAACCGACAGGATGGCAATCAGGCTGGTTAACATCGCCCCGCCGCTCAGTCCCTGCAAAAAGCGCCCCACAATAAGCCATTCGGGCGTCCGGGACAGACCACAGAGGAGCGAGGTCAGGCCAAACCCAATAATGCTGATAATAAAAATACGCTTGCGGCCATATTTATCCGCCAGCGTCCCCGTGGCCATCAGCACCGCGGTGCAGGAGAGGGTGTAAGCATTCATGATCCATTGCAGTTCGCGGAAATTGGCCTGCATCTGCTTTTCCAGCACCGGCAGGATAACCGGGACGCTGGATATTTCCAGGCCCGACATCAACGCGGCTAAGCAAACCGCCATCAACGCTAAGAGATTTTTCATACTGATTTCCTGCCAAACGTTAAGAAGGTGCCAGCATGAAAGATTCGGGGTGGAGTAGAAATCGACGCTCAGGTCAGATATCGTCAAGATCGTGCCATTTTTAGAGACAGGACAACCATGCCAGGCATCTCTCCAGATCAAGACCGCGCTTTTAGACCGAAAAATCGACGGCTGGTTGTGCTGGCCTATCAGTGTCTCTGCACTTTTGAGTTCGGGATTGCCGTCGAAGCTTTTGGCCGCGTGGACGAAGTGCTCGGCCAGCCTCTCTATGATTTGCGCGTCGCGTCGTTAGAAAATGGCGTTTTTGACGCTCAGGGCGGCGTGCGTTTAGTGGTGGATGGCGGACTGGAACTGCTGGAAGACGCCGGAACCATTGTCATCCCCGGCTGGCGAAATGTTTTTGAACCGGCCCCGGCGCCGCTGATTGCCGCCTTACAGCGCGCCCACTACAACGGTTGCCGCATAGTGTCGATTTGCGCCGGCAGTTTTATTCTCTGCGAAACAGGATTACTGGACGGCAAGCGAGCCACCGCCCACTGGAACAGCACCGAGATCCTCGCGAGCAGGTTCCCTGCGGTGCAGGTAGAGCACAGCATGATCTACGTCGATGAGGGCAGCCTGATCACCTCCGCAGGCGGCGCCGCCGGGGTCGATCTCTGCCTGCATCTTATTCGTCGTGATTACGGGATTGAAATCGCCAACCGGACTGCGCAGCGCATGATTACGCCCCCGTTACGGGAAGGTAGCCAGGCACAGAGGGTTCAACAGCCCGTGCCTAAACGCCGCACCAAAAGTCTGGCGCCGTTGCTGGATGACTTGCGCCACCACCTCAATGCACCCCTGGTGATTGAGCAGTTAGCCAGGCAAGCGGGCATGAGCCGCCGCACCTTCATCCGCCGGTTCAAAGATGCCACCGGCACCACGCCGGGCGAGTGGATGCTCAGCCTCCGGTTGGAAAAGGCTTGTGCGCTGCTGGAAAGCGAGAAATTCAGCATTGACCAGGTGGCAGAGCAGTCTGGATTCGGCTCAGCGGAAACACTCCGGCATCACTTCAGGCTGCGTTTTAAAACCACGCCCACACAGTGGCGCAAAGCCTTCAGGGCCCGAACATGCTTACCCGTTTCTGAATAGATAAAAAATAAGGCAGGAAACGCTGGATGAGGCGGGCAGCAAGGCTGCCACCCGCCAGAGGCACGATTAGAAATCGTAGCGCAGACGAACCAGGTTCATGTCGCCCAGGTTGTCGGTGCTGGAGGTGAAGACGTGTTCGTAGTCCACCTGGAAGCCGTAATCCAGCTTGAAGCTCACGCCCACACCGTTATCGATGCGCTGGTAGCTGCGGCCGGTCACGTACTGCAGACGGTCACCCATGAAGTATGGCTGCACGGATTTCACCGCGTACTGGCCAACCGGGATGGTGTAACCCGCGAAGTACTCGATGCCCCACGCGTCGCCGGAGAAGTAGTTGTTCACGTCTTTCAGCTTGGTGGTCAGGAAGTTCTGGTACCAGCCGCCGCCGAAGCTGAACGTCCAGTTGTCCGGTTTCCAGCTCAGCGCCGTACCGTAGATATTCTGGTTGTAAGACTTGCTGTCGCCGTCGTTCGGGTTACGCATGTCGGCACGGGTGTAGTTCCATGCGGTACCCCAGGTCAGGTCTTTGGTGATGTGGTAATCCACGCCCAGAGAGCCGCCGCCTTTACGCTTGTAGCGCATGCCGTTGGTGGCACGGATGTCGTGATCTTCAAACAGGTAAGAAGCGTACACGTCCGCATCGCCGAAGGTGTTTTTGTACTTCAGCATGTTGCGGGAACGGTAAGAACCGTCGTAGTCGCCGTTCATGCCGTTACCTGGAGCCTGACCGATCATGTCGTAGTCCCAGATATCGGTTTTCGCGCCAACCACATCATAGTAGATGCTGTTTTGCTGGCCGTAGGTCAACTGACCCCAGGTTTTGCTTTTCAGGCCGGTGTACAGCATACGGCGAGTGGTATTGTTCGCGCCTTCTGCATAGTGGTTATCCCAATCAAATACCGCAGGAATATTCACGCCCAGCTCGTAATAGCTGATCCAGCTAATATCATCGAACAGATAATAATCAGCCGCGAAGCGGAAACGGGTGCCGCCGTCAAAGCCATTACGTTTGTAAGAGCCTTTATCACCGTCCCCGGACATCATATTAAACTGGGGACGAATACTGCCGCCCACGGTGAAGTTGAGGCGGCTGAGCGGGTTCCCGGCCTGCGGATCTTGCTTCAGAACGGTGATTTCTGCGTTAGCAGCGAAAGACGCCATACCTGCAAGCAGGCCGGCCCCAATCAGTAATGGTAAAGCGCGCAAATTTGATTTCATCTGTAATCCTTAGTAACCATCTTTATTATAAGCGGGGCATATTAACGCTTATTAAGTCCGGTTTTATGAAGGATTTTTATTAATTTGTGCGGTTATCACTCAGTCTTTTCTTAATAGATATTAAAAAAACATCAATAAATGCAGAAAATATGTTCTAACGCAATAAAATGCGAAATATAACAAAGTTTATAGCGATCGCCGGGCATCCCTGCCCGGCCTCCTCAGACGACAAACTGGCGGAACAGCGCCTTCCCTTTCAGCAAACGAACGCCCAGCCAGCCGCCGCAAAGCGACAGCAATACCGCCCCGGTCACCGGCAGCACGACCCACAGGCGCAAATCCGGCTCCCACGGGAAGTCGAACACGCGCGTTTGCAGTACGCCCAGCGCCGTTTCGGCGCCGATGGCCGCCACCAGGCCGGACACCAGCCCCAGCACGGCAAACTCGCACCACAGCGTGGTTCTGAGCAGCTTTTTGCCCGCGCCCAGCGTGCGGTAAACCACCAGCTCCTGATGACGCTGGCGCATACCTACCTGCACCTGAGCCAGCAACAGCAGCAGGCCGCAGGCGGTCACCAGCACCACCATCACCTCAAGCGCGCGGCTGACCTGCTCCAGCACCTGGCCGATTTGTTTCAGGATAGCCCCGATATCCAGCAGGCTGACGGTCGGAAACTCTCGGTTAAGCTGGGTCAGCAGGCCATTATTCCCCTCCCAGCGGAAGCTGGTCAGCCAGCTCTGCGGCTGCCCGTCCAGCGCGCCCGGCGGGAAGATAAAGTAGAAGTTTGGCCGCAGGCTTTCCCAGTCCACTTTGCGCAGGCTGGTGACCTTCGCGGTGAAGTCCTGGGTATCCCCCATAAAGGTCACGCTGTCGCCGACTTTAATGTTCAGGCGTTTCGCCACGCCGTCATCCATCGACACTTCCCCGGCCTTTGGCGGCCAGCTTCCCGCCAGGATCGGGTTATGATCGGGCTTCTGACTTTGCCAGGTCAGATTCAACTCGCGGTTCAGCGCCTCATCTGGATTGCCCTCGGTGGACTGGCTGTTAATCGCCGTCATGCGCGCCCGCACGATGGGGTAGAACGACTCCGGGATCACCTGATGGTCCGCAAGGAAGGTTTTCACCGGTTGAACCTGCTCCGGCGCAATGTTCACCAGGAAGTAGTTCGGGCTTTCCGGCGGCAGCTGCTGCTGCCATCTGTCCAGTAAATCCCCGCGCAGCACCAGCAGCAGCGCCAGCAGCATAAACGACAGCGAGAACGCCGCCAGCTGGCTGAGCGTCGCCCACGGCTGGCGCAGCAGACGGTTAACCGCCAGACGCAGGGCCAGGTTTTTCAGCGTCAGCTTTTTCAGCAGCTTCAGGACGCCCCAGCCGACGAGGCCGCACAGCGCCGCAAGCACCAGCGTGCCCGCCAGCACCGCCCAAAGCAGCGCACTGCCGCCCATTAACAACGCCAGCAATAGCACCACCACAACGCTGATGACCGGCAGATAAATTTTCAGCGGCCAGACGTTGGCCACGGCGTCACGACGCAGGACGCGCAATGGCTGAGTGGCCAGCAGCAGCCGATACGGACGCAGCCCCACCAGCACGGAGATTGTCACCATCGCGCCGATAGCCCACACCCACGGCCACAGGCTCGCAGGCGGCAGCGCGGCAGGCAGCACCGGCTTCAATAGTTGCATCAGCGCGGCCTCAAACATCAAGCCGACGGCACCTCCGGCAATGGCCGAGAGCACCAGCACCATCAGCCACTGCCCTATAATCAGCTTCCGTAGCGCCGTCCTGCCCGCCCCCAGCGTTTTCAGGATCGCCACCAGGTCATAGCGGCTGCGGCAGTAATGGCTCATCGCCACGGCAATCGCGGCCACGGCCAGCAGCAGCGTCAGCAGGGCGGAAAGCAGCAGGAACTGCTGCGAACGCTCCAGGGATTTACCCAGCGCACCTTCATCCTGCTCCATGCCGATCCAGCGCTGCTCCGGCTTCAGCTTTGGCAGCAGGTAGTTTTCATACTGCTGCAGCTGCTGCGGGGTACCACCAAACTTGTAGCGCCAGCTAATGCGGCTGCCGGGCTGCACCGCTCCGGTTTTCTCGACATCGGCCAGGTTCATCATCAGGCGCGGCGCAATCTGGAACGGGTTAAACCCGGCATCCGGCTCCTGAATTACCTGCCCGACAATACGCAGCGTGGCGTCGCCCACGTCAATGTTGTCGCCCACTTTCAGGTTAAGCAAAGCCAGCAGGCGCGGGGCAAGCAGTGCGGTGCCCGGCTCAGGCTTCAGGCCCGGCGGGCTGGTTTCCAGTTCCCCGTACATCGGATACACGCCGTCGACCGCTTTCACATCGGCCAGCTGCGGCGTGTCCCCGGCAAAGGTCATGGTGGCGAAGCTCAGCTGTTTGCCGACCTTTAAGCCATCGCTTTGGGCCTGAATCAGCCACTCGTCCGGTACGGCGCGGGCGCTGCGCAACGTCCGGTCGCCCGCCATGTATTCGCGGCTTTGCTGACTGAGCCCTTTTTCCATTCTGTCGCTGATGCTGCCCAGCGCCAGCACGCAGGCCACCGCCAGGCTAAGCGCCAGCCAGACAATCAGCAGCGAGGGAGAGCGCCACTCGCGCCAGAACCAGCGGGCTATCATGCTTCCTCCCACAGTTTGCCTTCGCGCAGCCGCAGGCGACGGTCGCAGCGTGCCGCCAGCTGTTCGTCGTGGGTAACGAGGATAAGCGTGGTGGAGAAATCACGGTTGAGGGAAAACAGCAGGTCGGCAATGCGGTCGCCGGTTTGCCTGTCGAGGTTCCCGGTGGGCTCATCGGCAAACAGCACGCCCGGCTTGCCGTTAAACGCGCGAGCCAGCGCCACGCGCTGCTGCTCCCCGCCAGATAGCTGAGCGGGCAGGTGATCGAGGCGTTTGCCTAAGCCCAGCTGTTCCAGCAGCGCTTTAGCCTGCGCCCGGCTGGCCGAACTGTTTTCGCCGCGCAGCAGCGAAGGAAGCTCCACGTTTTCCAGAGCATTAAGGGTGGGCACCAGCATAAAGGACTGAAACACAAAGCCGACGTTTTTGGCGCGCAGCGCCGCCCTGGCCTCTTCATCCATGCTGTGCAGCGGCTGCCCGCAAAGGTGAACTTCGCCGTCCGTGCCGTCATCAAGCCCGGCCAGAATCGCCAGCAGCGTGGACTTGCCCGATCCTGACTCACCAATCAGGGCGATGGTTTCGGCCGGTTTGACAACCAGCTCAACTCCGGTAAGGATGGAAAGCTCGTGTTCACCCTGACCCACGGACTTACTAAGATGATGAACTTCAACAATGTTTTCCGCTGGCATTTGCCCTTCCTGTTTCTGGCTTTGATGACTTTCCGCGCCGCGGCGGCGGACACGTTATTGATTTTAGGCGATAGCCTGAGCGCCGGTTACCGTATGGCGGCCACCAGCGCCTGGCCCGCCCTGCTGGATGCCAAATGGCAGCCGCAGGGTACAAAAGTCGTGAATGCGAGCATCAGCGGCGATACCGCGGCGCAGGGCCTGGCTCGCCTGCCGGCGCTGTTAAAACAGCACCAGCCCCGCTGGGTTTTAGTGGAGCTTGGCGGCAACGACGGCCTGCGTGGGTTCCAGCCTCAGGCGGTAGAAAAAACCCTCAACCAGGTTATCACCGACGTGAAGGCTGCCGGTGCGCAGCCGATGCTGATGCAAATTCGCCTGCCCGCCAACTACGGACGCCGCTATAATGAGGCGTTTAGCGCTATTTATCCGCAGCTTGCCAAAGCGTTTGATATTCCCCTGCTCCCGTTCTTTATGGAGGAGGTGTATCTGAAACCGCAATGGATGCAGGATGACGGCATTCACCCTAATCGGGATGCTCAGCCGTTTATCGCCGACTGGATGGCGACGCGGCTGACTCCGCTACTCTCTAAATAACCGGCACAGCCGCGTCGGATACAACGAGATAGTTAAACACGACTGATAAATAATCGGGGCGCCCTTCGGGTAAAGTTATGCAAAAATCCGTTTTAATAACAGGCTGCTCCAGCGGGATTGGCTTAGCCAGCGCGCAGGAGCTACAGAAGCTTGGCTATAACATTCTCGCCGCCTGCCGCAAACCAGCCGATGTAGAGCGCATGAATCAGCTTGGGTTTACCGGCATTGAGCTCGATCTTGACGATGCGGAAAGCGTCCAACGCGCCGCCGCCGAAGTGATTGCCATCACCGGCAACCGCCTGTACGGGCTGTTTAATAACGGTGGCTACGGTGTGTATGGCCCGCTGAACGCCATTTCCCGCGAACAGCTTGAGCAACAATTTTCCACCAACTTCTTCGGCACACACCAGCTCACCATGCTGCTGCTGCCGGCCATGCAGCCTCATCATGAAGGCCGCATCGTGATGACAAGCTCGGTGATGGGGCTGATTTCCACGCCGGGGCGCGGGGCCTACGCCGCCAGTAAATACGCGCTGGAAGCCTGGTCCGACGCGCTGCGTATGGAGCTTCGCCACAGCGGGATCAAAGTCAGCCTGATTGAGCCGGGGCCGATCCGCACCCGCTTTACCGATAATGTCAATCAAACCCAAAGCGACAAACCGGTAGAGAATCCGGGGATTGCAGCACGGTTTACCCTCGGCCCGGAGGCGGTGGTAGCGAAAGTACGCCATGCTTTTGAAAGCCCAAGGCCGAAGCTGCGCTACCCGGTCACCGTGGTGACCCACGTGATTACCGTGCTGCGCCGCCTGCTGCCAGCGTGCGCAATGGACAAAATTTTACGTCGCTGAGTTGAAGTCCTGGCCTCAGCCCCCATGTAAAAAAACAAATGCTTAACAGAGAATCGCCCATGTCCGCAGAAAACATTATCAATATTACCGAAGCGAACCTGCACCAGACGCTGGAACAGTCCATGGCTAAGCCCGTGCTGTTTTATTTCTGGTCTGCCCGCAGCCAGCATTGCGAGCAGCTCACGCCGGTCCTGGACAAACTCGCGGCCCAATACAGCGGCCAGTTTATTCTCGCCAAAGTTGACTGCGACGCCGAGCAAATGGTGGCTTCGCAGTTTGGCCTGCGCTCCATTCCTACCGTCTATCTGTTCCAGAACGGTCAGCCGGTGGACGGCTTCCAGGGCCCGCAGCCGGAAGAAGCGATTCGCGCCTTGCTCGACAAAGTGCTGCCGCGTGAAGAAGAGCTGAAAGCCCAGCAGGCCGTAGAATTAATGCAGGAAGGTAAACACGCTGAAGCCCTGCCGCTGCTGAAAGATGCGTGGCAGCTGTCTGGCCAGAACAGCGAAATTGGCCTGCTGCTGGCGGAAGTACAGATTGCCCTGAACCGCAGCGAAGACGCCGAAGCGGTGCTGAAAACCGTGCCTCTGCAGGACCAGGACACCCGCTATCAGGCGCTGGTTTCCCAGATTGAACTGCTGAAACAGGCCGCCGACACGCCGGAAATTCAGCAGCTGCAGCAGCAGGTTCAAAACGAGCCGGACAACGCCCAGCTCGCCAGCCAGCTCGCGCTGCAGCTGCATCAGGTCGGCCGGAACGAAGAAGCGCTGGAGCTGCTTTATACCCACCTTAAAAAAGACCTGGGCGCCGCTGACGGCCAGGCACGCAAAATGATGATGGAGATTCTGGCCGCGCTGGGCACCGGCGACGCGCTGGCATCCAAATATCGCCGTCAGATTTATGCGTTGATGTATTAATCAGTTAAAACGAAAAAAGGCCGGATATTCCGGCCTTTTGTTTATCGGTAAACGCGGATCCCGCCGTCCACCCCATTAGGGCTCAGCAATACCTGCCAAAGCTGAATATTCCTCGCGCGAAATGCGCCCGCACAGGCGTTCAAATAATAGCTAAACATCCTCTTGAAGCGCTCGTCATAATTACGCGAGATATTAGGCCAGCAGCGGAGGAAATTATCGTACCAGGCCATCAGCGTTCTGTCGTAATCGGCCCCGATATTGTGCCAGTCCTCCATAATAAAATGTTTTTCACTGGCGCTGGCAATGTGGCGCACCGAGGGCAAACAGCCGTTAGGGAAGATGTATTTGTTGATCCATGGATCGACGTTTAAATCCGTTTCATTCGAACCAATGGTATGCAGCAGGAACAGGCCATCAGGTTTTAAATTGCGGGCTGCAACTTCAAAATAGGTATTGTAGTTTTTTGGCCCGACGTGTTCGAACATGCCCACGGAAACAATGCGATCAAATTTGCTGTTGAGGTCGCGATAATCCTGCAGCAGGATCTCGACGTCCAAGCCCCGGCAGCGATCCTGGGCCATTTTTTGCTGTTCCGCCGAAATAGTTACGCCGACGACGGAGACGCCATATTCCTGCGCAGCATACTGCGCCAGTCCGCCCCAGCCGCAGCCGATATCCAGCAGCTTCATGCCCGCTTTGAGCTGCAGTTTTTCGCAGATCATCCGCAGCTTGTTACGCTGCGCCTCTGCCAGATTTTCCGCGTCTTTCCAGTAGCCGCAGGAATATTGCATATACGGATCGAGCATCGCGGCAAAAAGATCGTTGCCAATATCGTAATGTTCTTTGCCGACTATCCAGGCGCGTTTGCGAGACTGCAAATTAAAGACTCTGGCCCCGGCAATACGCAGCAGGTCGGAGAAATGCTTCGGCATTTTGCTGTCCAGACCGTGGCGCAAAATATGGGTAAATAAAATATCCAGCCGGTCGCAGTCCCACCAGCCATCCATATAACTTTCACCCAGGCCGAGAGAACCTTCCTGTAATATTCGCTTGAAGAAGTCTGGATTGTTCACCCGAATATCTGCCGGGCCGTTGCCGTCAATATCAATCGCCATGGGTGAAATTAATTCTTCCACAATTTTCTGCCAGCGGTTGTTATTCGCCTGATGCTGCTCAGCTATTATTGTTCCCATTGCTTCCTCACCGGGATAAGTATTCTTGCCAAATACCGCTCGCCCGATAGCGCGAGCTGCCGAAGCATTCGATACTACGCCTGCTAACACCATGCGTGAAATGAACTTACTCCATGAAAATCATTCCATTTAGGCATAATAAAAATAAAAACAGCAATTAATTCTTCTCGGGTACAGGGATGTTGCTGAATGTTTCAGGTTAAGCGGTTAGACTGAATGCAAAACAAACAGGAGGTTTTTTTAATGCTTATCGTGATCCCCGTATTAATTCTCGTGGCGCTGGTGATTGTGGCTGCCGGGGTAAAAATCGTGCCCCAGGGCTTCCAATGGACCGTTGAACGCTTTGGCCGCTACACCAAAACCCTGATGCCAGGCCTGAATCTTGTGGTGCCGTTTATGGATCGCGTGGGCCGCAAAATCAACATGATGGAACAGGTGCTCGACATCCCTTCTCAGGAAGTCATTTCCAAAGATAACGCCAACGTCGCCATTGACGCCGTGTGCTTTATTCAGGTGGTTGACGCCCCGCGCGCCGCCTATGAAGTCAGCAACCTTGAGCTGGCCATCATCAACCTGACGATGACCAACATCCGTACCGTGCTCGGCTCGATGGAGCTGGATGAAATGCTGTCCCAGCGCGACAACATCAACACCCGTCTGCTGCACATCGTCGACGAAGCCACCAACCCGTGGGGCATTAAAATCACCCGTATCGAAATCCGTGACGTGCGCCCACCGGCCGAGCTGATTGATGCGATGAACGCCCAGATGAAAGCTGAACGTACCAAGCGCGCCTATATTCTTGAGGCCGAAGGGATCCGCCAGGCGGAAATCGTCAAAGCCGAAGGTGAAAAGCAGTCGAAGATCCTGAAAGCTGAAGGTGAGCGTCAGTCTGCGTTCCTTGAGGCGGAAGCCCGCGAGCGTAGCGCTGAAGCAGAAGCCCGCGCCACGCAGATGGTGTCTGAAGCTATCGCCAAAGGGGATATTCAGGCGGTGAACTACTTCGTGGCCCAGAAATACACCGACGCGCTGCAGCAAATCGGGTCGGCCAATAACAGCAAAGTGGTGCTGATGCCGCTGGATGCCTCCAGCCTGATGGGCTCCATCGCCGGGATCAGTGAACTTATCGCCCAGAGCGGTACCGAGCGTAAAAAATGATCGACAGCATTCTCGCGCATCCGCACGTCTTCTGGCTTGCGCTTGGCGGACTGCTGCTGGCGGCGGAGATGCTCGGCGCCAGCGGCTATCTGCTGTGGAGCGGCGTCGCAGCGGTGATAACCGGCCTGCTGGTCTGGCTGCTGCCCCTTGGCTGGGAAACGCAGGGCGTCTGCTTTGCCCTGCTGACGCTGGTTGCCGCCTTTCTATGGTGGCGCTGGCTCTCAAGCCGCAGGCAGCAAATTCCGGGAGAAGTGCTGAATCAGCGCGGCCAACAGCTGGTAGGCCGTCGTTTCCGTCTCGAAACCGCGCTGGTGAACGGCCGGGGGCACGTTCGCGTGGCCGACAGCAGCTGGCCAGTCACCGCCGATGAGGATTTACCGGCGGGTTGCGAAGTTGTGGTGCTGGCCGTGGAAGGCATTACGCTCAAAATTAAAGCGGTTTAGTTTATCTCATGGCGGTGGCAGCAGCCGGAAAGATTGTCGATGATCGGGCAATCGGCGCTGTCATCGCCCGGGCAGGCTTCCGCCAGCGTCAGCAAATGCTGGCGCATATTCTGCAGTTCAACAATGTGCCGCTCGATATCCGCGACTTTTTGCAAGGTGCGGGCTTTTACGTCCGCGCTGTGCCGGGCCGGATCGTTAAACAGGCCCACCAGCTCTTTGCACTCTTCCAGATTAAATCCGACCTGACGGGCCTGGCGCAGCAGCGTCAGCTCATCCAGATGCTTTTGCGTATAGCTGCGGTAGCCGTTGTCGGCTCGAAACGGCGGCGTAACCAGCCCTTTCTCTTCGTAAAAACGAATCGCCTTGCTGGTTAGCCCGGTTTTTTTCGCCACATCGCTAATATTCATTTTTGCTCCTTGACCTTCCCCTTGATGGAAGGTTTAACCTCTTTCATAGTTAACCGAATCATCCTTTCGGTCAATATTTCACCTCACCATCATACAGGAGTCTCCTGATGTCACACATTGTGGATCTGAATCTGGATGGCCTGACCTGCGGCCATTGTGTTAAACGCGTCAAAGAGAGCCTCGAGCAGCGTGCAGACGTTGAGCAGGCTGAAGTCACCCAAACCCACGCCCGCGTTACCGGCAGCGCCACGCCGGAAGCCTTAGTGGAAACCGTCCAACAAGCGGGATACGGTGCAGAAGTCGCCAGCCACCCAAAGGCTGAACCGCTGGCAGAGTCATCAACTCCGTCGGAAGCACTGACAGCGGTCGCCCCTTCGCTTCCGGCAGCGTCTACCGACGATGACAGCCTGCAGTTGCTAATCAACGGTATGAGCTGCGCCAGCTGCGTCTCCCGGGTGCAAAATGCCTTACAAAATGTACCGGGCGTCAGCCAGGCACGGGTTAACCTTGCGGAGCGCAGCGCGCTGGTGATGGGCACCGCCTCCGCAGAATCGCTGGTCAAAGCCGTGGAAAGTGCCGGCTACGGTGCCGAAGCGATTGAAGACGATCGGAAACGCCGCGAGCGCCAGCAGGAAACGGCGAACGCCGCCATGAAACGCTTCCGCTGGCAGGCGATTGTCGCCCTCGTCGTCGGGATCCCGGTGATGATCTGGGGCATGATCGGCGACAACATGATGGTCACCGAGAGCAACCGCTCCCTGTGGCTGACCATCGGTATGATTACCCTTGCGGTGATGGTTTTTGCTGGCGGTCATTTTTATCGTAGCGCCTGGCGCAGCCTGATGAACCGCGCGGCCACCATGGACACGCTCGTCGCCCTCGGCACCGGCGCGGCCTGGCTCTATTCGATTACCGTGAATATCTGGCCGCAGCACTTCCCGATGGAAGCCCGCCACCTCTACTACGAGGCCAGCGCGATGATCATCGGCCTGATAAACCTCGGGCATATGCTTGAGCAGCGCGCGCGCCAGCGCTCTTCTAAAGCGCTTGAACGCCTGCTGGATTTAACGCCGCCAACCGCGCGAGTGGTGACGGAACAAGGCGAAAAAACTTTACCACTGGCGGAAGTTACCGCCGGAATGACGCTGCGCCTGACCACCGGCGACCGCGTGCCGGTTGACGGCGAAATCACCCAGGGCGAGGCCTGGTTCGACGAAGCAATGCTGACCGGCGAGCCGGTGCCGATGCAAAAATCGAACGGTGACGGGATTCACGCCGGTACCGTCGTGCAGGACGGCAGCGTGCTGTTCACCGCCACCGCAACCGGCAGCCACACAACGCTGTCGCGCATCATCCGCATGGTTCGCCAGGCACAAAGCAGCAAGCCGGAAATCGGCCAGCTTGCCGATAAAATTTCTGCCGTTTTTGTGCCGGTCGTTGTCGCTATCGCGCTGATTAGCGCCGCCATCTGGTACTTCGTCGGCCCTGCACCGCAAATCGTTTACACCCTGGTTATCGCCACCACGGTGCTGATTATCGCCTGCCCTTGCGCCCTGGGCCTGGCCACGCCGATGTCTATTATTTCAGGCGTAGGCCGTGCCGCAGAATTTGGCGTTCTGGTTCGTGATGCCGATGCGCTGCAGCGCGCCAGCACGCTTGATACCGTGGTCTTTGACAAAACGGGCACGCTGACAGAAGGCAAACCGCAGGTGGTTGCCGTGGAAACCCGCCCCGACGTGGATGAAATGCAGGCGATACGCCTTGCGGCCGCGCTTGAGCAGGGTTCAAGCCACCCGCTGGCCCGTGCCATTATTGAAAAAGCAGGCGGTTCAACGCTGCCCGAAGTCAGCTCGTTCCGCACTCTGCGCGGGCTGGGCGTCAGCGGTGACGTGGACGGGCACCAACTGCTGCTGGGCAACAAAGCGTTGCTCGACGAGCAGGGCGTGGACACTCAGCCGCTTGCCGACAGCATTGATGCTCAGGCTCGCCTGGGCGCAACCCCGGTGCTGCTTGCGGCAGACGGCCAGCTCATGGCGCTGCTGGCCATACGCGACCCGCTTCGCAGCGACAGCGTCAGTGCGCTCCAGCGCCTGCATCGCAACGGCTATCGCTTAGTGATGCTCACCGGCGATAACCCGGTAACCGCCAACGCTATCGCCAAAGAAGTCGGCATTGATGAGGTGATTGCGGGCGTACTGCCGGACGGCAAAGCGGACGCTATCAAACGGCTGCAACAGCAGGGTCGGCAGGTGGCGATGGTCGGCGACGGCATTAACGATGCCCCGGCGCTGGCTCAGGCCGAGGTGGGGATTGCGATGGGCGGCGGCAGCGACGTCGCCATTGAAACCGCCGCCATTACCCTGATGCGCCACAGCCTGGTGGGCGTTGCCGATGCGCTGGCTATTTCAAAAGCCACGCTGCGAAACATGAAGCAAAACCTGATGGGTGCCTTCGTGTACAACACGCTTGGCATTCCGATTGCCGCTGGCGTGCTGTACCCGCTGACCGGCACGTTGCTCAATCCGGTGGTTGCCGGTGCCGCAATGGCGCTGTCTTCCATCACCGTGGTCAGCAATGCCAACCGACTGCTGCGCTTTAAACCCAAAGAATAATCTCTTTGCGGCCTTCTTCTCCTTTTGAGCGGAAGGCCGACTTTTTACTTTCCCCTTCCAGCCCAGGGCGTTAGCATGGCTTTTTAGCCAGGGAATCGCGATATGGGTTTGTTCCAACGTCTTAGCGCACTGCTCTCCAGCCTGACAGCCTCCACTTATCCCTGGCCTGCCCTTGATATCACGCTCCCCGGCAAGCGCCATTTGCACCTCGTGGGCAGCATTCATATGGGCACCCGGGACATGGCTCCGCTCTCCGCTCGCCTGGTGGAAAAACTTCGCGCGGCAGATGCCCTGATTGTCGAGGCGGATATCCGCTCCGGCGATTCGCCGTTCAGCGAAATAGCGGAAGACATCGAACTGGAGGCGCGTCTGGCTCCGGGCGACTACCAGCATGTGCTGAGCCTGTGCAGTGAGTTAGGTATTTCGCTGAGTAGCATTGAGCACCAGCCCGCCTGGCAGGTGGCGTTGATTTTACAGGCGCATCAGGCCCAGCGGCTTGGTCTTCGCCCTGACTACGGCATTGACTATCAGCTGCTGGAAGCCGCGCAGCGCCACGGCGTGCCGGTCACCGAGCTTGAAGGCGCGCAAAGCCAGATAGATCTGCTGAAAGGGTTGCCTGAGGGTGGACTGCCGCTGCTGAACGACACGCTGGAGCACTGGCACACCAACGCCCGGCTGCTGCAGATCATGATTGGCTGGTGGCTGGAAACGCCACCGCAGCAGGGCAATATTGCGTTGCCGAACACTTTTGGCGATGCGCTGTATGACGTGTTGATGCATCAGCGAAATCGCCAGTGGCAGACGTTTCTGCAACAGCTGCCCGCCGGGCGCTATGTGGTTGCCGTCGGGGCATTGCATCTTTACGGCGAAGGTAACCTGCCAGAAATGCTGAAAAAAGGGTAAAAAAAATGGCCAATATTTCTATTGGCCCGTCAAAGAGGAATTTCATTTATTATTCTGTTTATCCCGGCTGCCGAAGCAACCGAAGCTGAATTGTCGCTCAATGTGATGGTTTACGCCATCACTATTGTGTAGCGCTATATTACTCGTCAAGTATATCACTATGATTACTATTTTGTGCGTTTTCACAACAACGAATAAAGAAGGAAACCATGACTCCCGCGGTAAAACTCCTCGAAAAAAATAAAATCAGCTTTCAAATTCATGCCTATGAGCACGATCCGCTGGAAACCAACTTTGGTGACGAAGTGGTGCGCAAACTGGGGCTGAATGCCGACCAGGTCTATAAAACGCTGCTGGTGGCGATGAATGGCGACATGAAACATCTCGCCGTGGCGGTAACGCCGGTTGCCGGGCAGCTTGACCTGAAAAAGGTCGCTAAGGCGCTGGGCGTGAAAAAAGTTGAAATGGCGGACCCAATGGTCGCGCAGCGGATCACCGGTTATCTGGTAGGCGGCATAAGTCCGCTGGGGCAGAAAAAGCGCCTGCCAACGGTGATTGATGCTCCAGCGCAGGAATTTGCCAGCATCTACATTTCAGGCGGCAAGCGCGGGCTGGATATCGAACTCGCGGCAAGCGATCTGGCGAAACTGCTGGAGGCCAGCTTCGCCGATATCGCCCGCCGCGATTAACGCTTAGTTCCAGCTGACCTCACCCTTAGGTTGGTAAGTATTTACGTCCAGCGGGGAGTTCTGTTCGATGTACTGTTTCAGGACTTCCGCGTCGACAAAACCGGTATTGACGTACCCCGGCTTTTTATCGATTTCCGGGTAACCGTCGCCGCCGGTGCCGTTGAAGCTCAGCGTGGCCATGCGGTAGGTTTTGGCCGGATCAATCGGCTGGTCTTTGATTTTCAGGTTGCTCAGCTTGCCGCCGGTTGAGGTGAAGCTGACGTTAGAGAACTGCGGGTAAGCGCCTGAGTCCGGCGTTTTCTGCGCCACCGCCGTCAGGTATTCCTCTACATCTTTACCGTTCATATCGATATAAACCACGGTGTTGCCGAACGGCTGCACTTTGAGCACATCTTTATAGGTAATGTTCCCTGCCTCGATAGAATCACGCACGCCGCCGCCGCTCATCACCGCAAAGTCCGCGCTGGTTCGCGCCATTTGTGCCGCCAGCAATACGCGCGCCAGGTTAGTCTGCACAAAGCGCACTTTGCTACGATCCCCTTCCAGATGCCCGTTCACGCTGCCCACTTTCACCTTCAGCGCGGCCTGGCCTTTGTTCTGGAACGGCGTCAGCAGGGAGAGCATCTGCTGATTTTCGGCGATTTCAGGCGTGTAAAGTACGCGCTCACTTTGCCCGTTGTCGTAGGTAATTTTCTTTTTCAGGTTGATGGGGATCAGCTGATAGTGCACCAGTTTCATCTCGCCGTTGCGGAACTCAAAATCTGCCCGCCCGACGTATTTGCCCCACTCATGCGCCTGCACAATCCAGGTGCCATTTTGCCTGTCCGGCGCGCAAGGCGTGCCCGGCACATAATCTTTCTGCTTCTGGTTTTCCTGCGCCATGCAGACCGGATCCTGTGAGTGACCACCCACAATCATCGTCAGCGCGCCTTCCGGCAGGCTTCTTGCCATTTCGACATCGCCTGGCGCATTCGAGCCGTGGTTGCCGTTATCGTAGTGGCCCATATGGGTTGCGGCGATGATCACGTCAGGCTTTTCGGTGCCCTGCAACTCCTGAATCACCAGTTTGGCTTCCTCCGCAGGCTTGCGGAATTCAATGTCGGTGAAATATTCCGGATTACCGATTTTGGCCGTGTCATCAGTGGTCAGGCCAATAACCGCCACTTTAATGCCCTGGGGTTTAAAAATCGCGTAGGGCTTAAACAGGCGCTCGCCGGTGCTTTTCTGATAAATGTTGGCGGACAGCAGCGGGAACTTCGCCCATTTTTCCTGCTGGCGCAGCACGGACAGCGGATTGTCGAATTCGTGGTTGCCGACGGCCATGGCGTCATAGCCGATCAGGCTCATGCCGCGAAAGTCCGGTTCAGCATCCTGCAGGTCAGATTCCGGCACACCGGTGTTAATGTCGCCGCCGGACAACAACAGCACGCTGCCCCCCTCTGCCGCGACTTCCTTACGCACGCTGTCTACCAGCGTTTTTTGTGCCGCCAGGCCGTACTCAGAGTATTCATTGCGCCAGAAATGGCCGTGATGATCGTTGGTGTGAAGGATCGTAATTTTATAGGTCTTGTCTTTTTCCCAGGCCAGCGCTGAAGCGCTGGTTAAACCCAATGCCACCAGCAGCGCCGTGGTTATTGTTTTAGCAGCAAACCGCATTGCAAATCTCCATGTCAAAATGTAACTGCGCAGAAATAACAGATAGCCATCAGGATAGACAGCTATCTTTTCCGAAATGCGACTTTCTTCAAATCCGCTGCGCGAGTATGTTAGCAGGGTAAGAATTTCTTCCGGGCGATTTCCTGCGTCGCCCGCTCTAAAAACAATAACCGTTCGTACAGGTAATTATGGCAAGCTCTCAAACCCTCACGCAGCCGGGTACGCCCCCGGAGCAAAAAAAAGCGCGCACCGCATTTGGGATCCTCGGCGCTATAAGCCTCTCCCACTTGCTCAACGACATGATCCAGTCGCTAATTCTGGCTATCTATCCGCTACTACAGGCTGAGTTTTCCCTGAGCTTTATGCAAATCGGGATGATAACCCTGACCTTCCAGCTCTCTTCATCGCTGCTGCAGCCGCTGGTGGGTTACTACACCGATAAATACCCGATGCCGTGGTCGCTGCCGATCGGCATGTGCTTTACCCTTTGCGGGCTGGTGCTGCTGGCGCTGGCGGGCAGTTTCCCTGCCGTTCTGGTCGCGGCGGCGCTGGTGGGCACGGGTTCGTCCGTCTTCCACCCTGAGTCCTCGCGCGTGGCGCGTATGGCATCCGGTGGCCGTCACGGGCTGGCGCAGTCGCTGTTCCAGGTGGGCGGTAACTTCGGCAGCTCTCTGGGGCCATTGCTGGCAGCTATTATTATCGCGCCTTACGGCAAGGGGAACGTGGCGTGGTTTGTGCTCGCTGCTCTGCTGGCTATCGTGGTTCTGCTGCAAATCAGCCGCTGGTACGCCGCTCAGCATAAAATCGCCAAAAGCCGCCCTGCGGTGCCGGTGGTCAACCCGCTGCCGCGCAACAAGGTTATTCTGGCAGTCTCGATTCTGTTGCTGCTGATCTTCTCTAAGTACTTTTATATGGCGAGCATCAGCAGCTACTTCACCTTCTACCTGATGCAAAAATTCGGATTATCCGTACAAAACGCCCAGATTCACCTGTTCGCTTTCCTGTTTGCCGTCGCGGCAGGCACGGTGATCGGTGGCCCCGTAGGGGATAAAATTGGCAGAAAATACGTGATTTGGGGCTCAATCCTCGGCGTGGCGCCATTTACCCTTGTTTTACCCTACGCATCACTTTACTGGACGGGCGTCCTGACGGTGATCATTGGCTTTATTTTGGCCTCCGCTTTTTCCGCCATCCTGGTGTATGCCCAGGAGCTACTTCCTGGCCGTATAGGCATGGTTTCCGGGCTGTTTTTCGGTTTTGCCTTTGGAATGGGCGGCCTGGGCGCAGCCGTGCTCGGGTTAATTGCTGACCATACCAGCATTGAGTTGGTCTATAAAATATGTGCCTTCTTACCGCTACTTGGCATTATGACAATATTCCTGCCCGATAACCGCCACAAAGCCTAGATTTTAGCGGCCAAAGTATTGCTTTGGCCGCATCCTGTCTCCATACCCTTCTGGCAGTCGCCCCAGATAACTGAGTTAAATGCTACTCAGAGCCTATTTTTTATCGAAATGCGCTTTTTATTCAAAATTCAACAATTATTCATAAACGCCGATAAAGAATTTGTCATAAACTGTGTAACAGAACGTTTTGGAACATCGGCCAACCAAAGGAGACGGAATGCATCACGCCACACCGCTTATCACCACCATTGTTGGTGGTCTCGTGCTCGCTTTTTTACTGGGTATGCTGGCTAACAAGCTGCGCATATCTCCGCTGGTGGGCTATTTATTAGCTGGCGTGCTGGCGGGGCCTTTTACTCCCGGTTTTGTTGCTGATACCAAACTTGCCCCTGAGCTGGCGGAATTAGGCGTGATTCTGCTGATGTTCGGCGTCGGGCTGCATTTTTCATTGAAGGATTTGATGGCGGTAAAGGCCATCGCCATCCCCGGCGCCGTCGCGCAAATTGGCGTCGCGACGCTGCTGGGCATGGCGCTTTCATGGCTGATGGGCTGGTCGATAATGACCGGTATCGTCTTTGGTCTCTGTTTGTCGACGGCAAGCACCGTCGTGCTGCTCCGCGCGCTTGAAGAAAGGCAGCTGATTGATACTCAGCGAGGGCAAATTGCCATCGGCTGGCTGATTGTCGAAGATTTGGTGATGGTGCTGACTCTGGTGCTGCTGCCAGCCGTCGCCGGTATGCTGGAAAAAGGCAACGTTGGGCTGGTTTCTCTGAGCCTGGATATGGCTATCACCATTGGGAAGGTCGCGGCGTTTATCGCCCTGATGATGCTGGTAGGCCGCCGCCTTGTGCCGTGGATTCTGGCTCGCAGCGCGGCGACGGGCTCCCGGGAGCTGTTTACCCTGTCCGTACTGGCGCTGGCGCTGGGCATCGCGTTCGGCGCGGTTGAGCTGTTTGATGTCTCCTTTGCGCTGGGTGCCTTCTTTGCCGGTATGGTGCTGAATGAGTCAGAGCTAAGCCACCGCGCGGCACACGACACCCTGCCGCTACGCGATGCGTTTGCGGTGCTGTTCTTTGTGTCCGTCGGCATGCTGTTTGACCCGCTGATTTTGATTCAGGAACCTCTGGCGGTGCTGGGCACGCTGGCCATCATTATCTTCGGTAAATCCCTGGCGGCATTTCTGCTGGTACGCATGTTCGGCCATTCCCAGCGTACCGCACTGACCATCGCCACCAGCCTCGCGCAGATCGGCGAATTTGCCTTTATTCTGGCCGGCCTCGGCATGGCGCTAAACCTGCTGCCGCAAACGGGGCAGAATTTGGTACTGGCAGGCGCCATTCTGTCGATTATGCTGAACCCAATTCTATTTGCCGTACTTGAGCGCTACCTCGAGAAAACCGAAACCCTGGACGAGCAAACCCTCGAAGAGGCTATCGAGGAAGAAAAACAAATCCCGGTGGATATCTGCAACCACGCGCTGCTGGTAGGCTATGGCCGCGTGGGTAGCTTGCTTGGCGAGAAACTTATTGCCGAAGGTGTGCCATTGGTGGTGATCGAAACCTCCCGCAGCCGGGTTGATGAACTGCGCGAGCGCGGGATCCGCGCCGTGCTGGGCAATGCTGCTAACGAAGAGATCATGAATCTGGCCCATCTGGACTGCGCCCGCTGGCTGCTGTTGACCATTCCTAACGGCTACGAGGCGGGAGAAATCGTCGCCACGGCCAGAGAAAAATGCCCGGACATCGAAATCATCGCCCGCGCGCACTACGACGACGAAGTGGATTACATCACCGAGCGTGGTGCTAATCAGGTTGTGATGGGAGAAAGGGAGATTGCCAACACCATGCTTGGGCTGCTGGTGCCGCCGGTGGCGCAGGAAGCGGTAACGGGTTAATTCTCTTTTAGGGCAGGTCTGGCACCTGCCCGTGTTAAAACAGCTGAGCCTGCAGGCTCAGCTTTTCAGCTTAGCGTTCCCAGTAAGATTCTTCGAGGCTGTCTTCCCGCTCCGGCAGGCCGCGCGTCAGGCGTGGAGAATGCTGATTCAGAACCTGATAGCTCACTCGGTTGGCATATTTGCACACCTGGGCAAGCGAGGAATAAGTCAGCCAGGTCAGCTTATGCTTGCTGGAGTTAGGCACGTTACTGCGGTGGTAGTTGTTCGCAGTGATATCGTGGAGCAGTGCCGCCAGCGCTCCGTCTCCCGCGCCATTGGTGTTCATGATCTTCTCCGGACCGCCCATGTATGGCGCGATGTGGGAGTAAATTCGCAGCGGTTCAGCGCAGTCTTTCAGGCGCATCGCGCGGCTAAACTCAAACTGGTTAAATTCGGCAATCGCGCCAGGCAGAAGTGGATGCTGGGTTTTACGCTTCGCGGTTTCTTCGGTATAGCCAGCCATATAAAGCCCCACAGGCCCGGCGGTGCAAAGTACCAAATCCACCCAGTCCAGCGCCTTGTCGGCGGCCAGCAGCGGATCGCTTTCACCGGTTAGCGCTTCGCCTTCCTCTTCGTTCATCGCGAGGATCGAAACGTGCTCGCTCAGGAAGGCCTGCCACCAGGCCGGGTTCTCGGCAATCACGTATTTGGTGCCCAGGGTCAGCACCACCGGCACGTTGTGTTTCTTCGCCCAGGCAATCGCCTGCATGGTGGCGTCGGGCATCGGCTCACCCGGCTTGCAGCGCACCAGATAAGAGGTCAGCACCAGCGCGGACGCCCCGGCAATCACCTCTTCAGGAATGCTTTCCGCACGCAGCTGGTTCATGTGGCCCGGGCTGATGGCAAAAGTACGCTCGCCCTGGTCACCAATCAGCGTGAAGCAGCGGCCAATCGGGCCGTCAACGCCCTGTAAGTAGTTAAGATCGGTCCGGCTGGAGGTATTGCAGAGGTAGCGGTAGGCGTAGCTACCGATCTCGACATTGCGGCACATGACGCCGAGCAGCACCGAGCGGTCATCGGCCAGCACCGAGTAATTGTGCATGGTATTGCCGATGGTGCCTCCGGCAAACTGATGGGTAATCAGGTTGTTGTCGACCAGCTCTTTGTAGAGCGCGTCGGCCACGTCATCCTCAATCACCAGAGAGTGGCCAAAACTCAGCCCGTAGCGCTGTACAAACTCATCGTCCACTTTGGCTTCGATATCGACCAGCGTCTGGTCGATGCCGACCACCCAGGAAGAGCCGCTTTCTGCTTCAGGCTGAGTTTGCTGTAAGAGCGGGTCGCGGGCACTGACGGGGAAGTAGTGTTTGGATTTGCGTTTACCGGGAAATTTCATGGTGTCGTTACGGGGCTGGATAATAAGGCGGTGAATAGTAGCATTCCCCGCCTCAGGTTTCTATTTGCGATACCGCTCCACCAGATTCATCATCATCGCGATATGGGCCGGATCGTCATTCAGCGCCGGAATGTACTCGTATTTCGTCCCGCCCGCCTCGATAAACACTTCCCGGTTCTGGACCGCCATCTCTTCCAGGGTTTCCAGGCAGTCAGCAGAGAAGCCCGGGCACATCACCTGAATATGCTTCACGCCCTTTTCGGCCAGCATTTTCAACGTTTCGTCAGTGTACGGCATCAGCCAGGGTTCGCGGCCAAAGCGGGACTGGTAGGTCATCATCACCTTTTCCGGCGGTAGCTCAAGGGCGCTCAGCAGCTCACGCGTGGTGTCGCGGCAGCGCTGCGGGTAATCATCGCCTTCGTTCGCGTAGCGCTGCGGAATGCCGTGATAAGAGAGCAGCAGCACGTCCGGCTCGCCGTGTTCGGCAAAAGAGCGTTTGACCGAGGCCGCCAGGGCGTTGATGTACGCCGGCTCTGTGGCATAGTCGCGAATCAGGGAAATAGAAGGCAGACTGCGGTAATCGGCAAAGATTCGCCCCAGCTCGTCCCATACCGCCGCCACGGTTGAACAGGAAAACTGCGGATAAAGCGGCAGCACCACAATGTGCGTCACGTTCTGCGCCAGGAGGTCGTCCACGGCGCTTTTGAGCGACGGTTCGCCGTAGCTCATCCCCAGCGCAACCGGCGTATCCGGCAGCTGCTGTGCCAGCGCTTTTTCCTGCCGACGGCTGTATACCATCAAGGGCGAGCCCTCCTCCATCCAGATGGACTGATAGAGTTTGGCGACGCGCGGTGAACGGATCGGCAAAATGACGCCACGCAGCAGCGGCCACCACAATAGCCGAGGCGTATCTACCACGCGCTTATCGCTCAGGAACTGACGAAGATAGCGGTTGACCGCCGCCGGCGTCGGGGCGCTCGGCGTACCAAGGTTAGCCAGTAAGATGCCAATTTTTTCCTGATTCATTCCCACCCCTTATCTATAAATTGCCGTCAATTGTAACGTAAAAGAGCGAAACGAGAACCGATTACAGTGAAAGGGGAAAATAGGGGCAAAAAAATACCAGGGCATGCCCTGGTATTCATTGTCGCGGTGAGAAATTATCCGAGGATCTTTTCCAGTTCAGCGCGCACGTCAGCCACGGCCTGGGTGCCGTCAACTTTAGCGTATTGAGTGTTGCCCGCCTGCGCTTCTTTAGAGTAGTAGCCGATCAGCGGCGCGGTCATCTGATGGTATTCCACCAGGCGTTTACGCACGGTTTCTTCCTGGTCGTCTTTACGGGTGGTCAGCTCTTCGCCGGTCACGTCGTCTTTGCCTTCAACCTTAGGCGGGTTGAATTTAATGTGGTAAACGCGGCCGGAAGCAGCGTGCACGCGACGGCCTACGATGCGGTCAACGATCAGCTCGTCAGGTACGTCGAACTCCAGCACAAAGTCAACCTTGATGCCCGCTTCTTTCATGGCGTCTGCCTGCGGGATAGTGCGTGGGAAACCGTCCAGCAGGAAGCCGTTACGGCAGTCTTCCTGCGCAATGCGCTCTTTAACCAGGGCGATAACCAGCTCATCGGTCACCAGTTTGCCAGCATCCATGATGTCTTTGGCCTGTTTACCCAGTTCTGAACCAGATTTAACCGCAGCACGCAGCATATCACCGGTGGAGATTTGCGGAATGCCGTATTTCTCCATGATGAACTGAGCCTGAGTCCCTTTACCTGCGCCCGGCGCGCCGAGCAGAATGATACGCATTGCGTAATTCCCCATACATTTAATTATTCAATCGAATTTGAGGCGAAAACCATACCACTAAAGGCGGTATCATCACAAGGAAGGGAGGCGCTCAGGCTGAAGCCCCGAGCCTCGATTCCGCCTGAATCCCGACCACTTTTCGCCCCTGACTGAAGCCAGAATCGGTTCAGCCAGGGCGCATTTTTATTTTTACAGCAGCTGACTCATCCCTTGTATCACCAGGGAATAATAAGGTCTTCGTCGGGTAATTTATGAGCCGCCAGGCTGGATGAAAAAGGCCCGCTATATAGATTAGGTTTATGTACAGCAATTATAATGACGGCCAACACAGCCTGCCGACGCAGTTTGGCGTCAGGCTGTTAGCCAGGAGATCTATTTTGCTAAGAGGAAGAGCGCCCGCCATGAATAAGCCCTTAATTGCCATTATCTGTTGTTTGCTGCTAAGCGGGTGCACATCTCAGTGGGTAAAAACCCGCAGTAACGCGCAGGAGTACACCAGCGCACGTGGCGCCTGTGAAACCCAGTCCCAGCAGGCTTTTCCAGTGAGGAACGAGGTTGCACAGCGCACTAAGTACACCACTTACTACGAAGCCTGTACTAAAAAAGATGAGTGTGATGGCGAGAAAACCCGGGCGGTAAAAAAGCCAGAAATTGAAAGCTATGTGATGGACGTGAATAGCGAAAGCCGGGACCGGTTATTTAATCAGTGCATGGAACTGAAAGGTTGGGAAAGCAAAATAAAGTGGCTGTAATACCTGAAATTCAACATCCATAGCCCATATTCCGACAGAAAAATAACCTTACTTTTTAAAGCATGAAATTTTCTGCAGTTACTGTGCCTGAATAGTTAAGTGAAAAAAAACCACCTGTCGATACAGGTGGTTTTTGTCAGATAATCAATCCGACTTAAGAAACCAGCAGCTGGTTCATGCGGCGGATGAACTGGTTAGGATCTTCCAGCTGACCGCGCTCGGCTAACAGCGCCTGGTCAAGCAGCAGCTCAACCCACTCGCCGAACTGCGCATCATCCTGCGTATCCGCAGCGCGTTTTACCAGCGCATGCTCCGGGTTAAGCTCGAAGATGTACTTCACTTCCGGCACTTCCTGGCCCGCAGCGGCAAACAGTTTCGCCATCTGGGTGCTCATGTCGTTGCTGTCGGTGGTGACGATCGCCGGGGTATCGGTCAGACGGTGAGTCAGACGAACTTCTTTGACGCGCTCGCCCAGCAGGGTTTTCACGCGATCCACGAACGGCTCCAGCGCCTTCTCGGCTTCTTTCGCTTCTTCGGTTTCTTCGTCCGTCAGCTTATCCAGTGATTCATCCGTCTTGCTGACTGACTGGAATGCTTTCCCGTCGAATTCGGTCAGGTAGCTCATCATCCACTCATCGATGCGATCGGAAAGCAGCAGAACCTCGATGCCTTTCTTACGCAGCAGTTCCAGATGCGGGCTGCTCTTCGCCGCCGCGTAGCTGTCTGCGGTGATGTAGTAGATCTTCTCCTGACCTTCTTTCATGCGGGAGACATACTCTTCCAGCGACACGGTCTGTGCCGAGGAGTCGTTGTGCGTGGTCGCGAAGCGCAGCAGTTTAGCGATAGCTTCCTGGTTCGCGTTATCTTCCGCCGGGCCTTCTTTCAGCACGAGGCCAAAGTTTTTCCAGAAGGTCTGGTATTTCTCAGCATCGTCTTTCGCCAGCTTGTCCAGCATCTGCAGCACACGTTTGGTCAGCGCGCTACGCAGGTTCTGGGTCACGCGGCTGTCCTGCAGGATTTCGCGGGAAACGTTCAGCGGCAGATCGTTAGAATCTATCAGGCCACGCACGAAGCGCAGGTAGTTCGGCATGAACTGCTCGGCATCGTCCATGATAAACACGCGCTGCACGTAGAGTTTCAGCCCGTGTTTATGGTCGCGGTTCCACATATCCCACGGTGCCTGGGAAGGGATGTACAGCAGGCTGGTGTACTCCTGCTTACCTTCTACGCGGTTGTGGCTCCAGGCAATAGGATCGGTAAAGTCGTGGGCGATGTGCTTGTAGAACTCTTTGTATTCGTCGTCGCTAACGTCGGACTTGCTGCGGGTCCACAGCGCCTGAGCTTTGTTGATTTTTTCCCAGCTGATAACGGTTTCGCCGTCTTTCTCTTCACGCTGTTCAATCTCAACCGGCAGAGCGATGTGGTCAGAATATTTACTGATGATGGAGCGCACGCGCCAGTCATCCAGGAACTCATCTTCGCCTTCGCGCAGGTGCAGCGTAATTTCTGTGCCGCGATCGGCTTTCTCAATATCGGCTACGGTGTATTCGCCCGCGCCTTCAGACTCCCAGAACACGCCCTGCTCCGCGCTGGCACCGGCGGCACGAGTGCGAACGGTGACTTTGTCCGCCACGATAAACGCGGAGTAGAAGCCCACGCCGAACTGGCCGATAAGCTGGCTGTCTTTCGCCTGGTCGGAGCCCATGGACTCGAGGAAAGCTTTGGTGCCGGATTTAGCGATGGTGCCCAGATGGTCGATGACTTCATCACGGGTCATGCCGATGCCGTTATCGGCGATGGTCAGAGTGCGGTTGTCTTTGTCAAAAGAGACACGAACGCGCAGTTCACCGTCGCCTTCGTAAAGGCTGGCGTTAGACAGGGCGCGGAAGCGCAGCTTGTCTGCCGCATCGGAGGCGTTGGAGATCAGCTCACGCAGGAAGATTTCTTTGTTTGAATAGAGAGAGTGGATCATCAGGTGCAGAAGCTGTTTTACCTCTGACTGAAAACCGCGAGTCTCTTGTCCTTTCATGGTCATTGATACCTCAACAAAATCATACGGGATGAAGAAAGCGTTGAGGGGGATATGGTAGCGATT
Organism: Enterobacter sp. Cy-643; assembly: GCF_011752815.1. GTDB lineage: Bacteria > Pseudomonadota > Gammaproteobacteria > Enterobacterales > Enterobacteriaceae > Cedecea. Next base: position 188,017 of record NZ_VWWV01000001.1, on the reverse strand, counting down.
TGTGCCTTTTCAAGCAGGAGGAGGCAAAAACCTCCCCCGACCGATTAAAAATTAATCTTATGGCGACCCAGCAGCGAGTGCGAAAGCGTGGTGCCATCCACCATTTCCAGCTCGCCGCCCACCGGCACACCGTGCGCGATACGGCTGGCCTCAACGCCGTACTGCCCGCACAGCTCGGCAATGTAGTTCGCCGTGGCTTCGCCTTCTACCGTCGGGTTGGTGGCAAGAATCACTTCTTTCATGGATTCGCTGGCAAGACGCTGTTCAAGGCGATCCAGTCCGATGTCGTTCGGGCCAATGCCGTCCAGCGGCGAGAGATGCCCCATTAAGACAAAATAGCGCCCCGAGAACTGGCCGGTTTGCTCGATGGCGTGAATATCCGCCGGGCTTTCCACCACGCAAATCTGGCCGTTTTCCTGGCGGCGTGGGTTGGAGCAAATGGAGCACACTTCCTGCTCCGTAAAGGTACGGCAATCCGCACAGTGGCCGATTTCGGACATCGCGCGGGTCAGCGCCTGAGCCAGACGCATCCCACCGCTGCGGTCGCGCTGCAGCAGGGCAAACGCCATACGCTGGGCAGATTTCGGGCCAACGCCGGGCAGGCAGCGCAGGGATTCCATAAGGGCTGAGAGTAAAGGACTGGTTTGCATCGCTCGGGCTTGTGAGAAAAAAGTGGGCTATAGCCTAACATTAGCCCCGCGGATGGGTATAGGAAAAGATATCCCCCGCGCGAAGGCTCGCCGGGGGATAAAGTTTACGCGATGTCTTTGCCGAAACGACCCTGGTTAAAATCATCGATAGCCTGATGAATTTCCTCTTTGGTGTTCATCACGAACGGGCCGTGGCCAACCACAGGCTCATTCAATGGCTCACCGCTGAGCAGCAGTACCACCGCGTCATTATTGGCTTCGAGGGTCACGCTTTCGCCTTTGGCATCCAGCACTACCAGCTGTGCTTCACGCGCCACCTCTTCACCGTTGACCAGTACCGTGCCTTTCAACACCACCAGCGCCGTGTTCCAGCCGTCTTTCACCGCCAGTTGAGTGACGCCCTGCTGGTTAAGGCGCAAATCCCAGATGCTGATGGGCGAGAAAGTCCTGGCCGGGCCTTTGGTCCCGTCAAACTCACCGGCAATCACCCGAACTTTACCGGCGTTGTCCGGCAAATCGACCACCGGAATATCGCCGTCGGTAATCGGCTGATAGCCAGGCGCGGTCATTTTGTCTTTGGCAGGCAGGTTAACCCACAGCTGCACCATTTCCAGACTGCCGCCCGCTTCGCTAAACGCCGGAGAATGATATTCCTCGTGCAGGATCCCACTCCCCGCAGTCATCCACTGCACGTCACCCGGGCCAATCACGCCGCCGTTGCCGGCGTTATCGCGGTGCGCCACTTCGCCTTTATAGACGATGGTCACGGTTTCAAAGCCGCGATGCGGGTGCTGATCCACCCCGCGCTGGCCTTTATTGCTCGGCTTAAATTCCGCCGGGCCCGCGTAGTCCAGCAGCAGGAATGGGCTAAGCTGCTCGGCAAATTTTGAGTACGAAAACAGCGACCGAACCGGGAATCCATCCCCCACCCAATGAGAAGCCGGTGCGGTATAAACGCCAAGAATTGATTTCATGATTCTCTCCACAAGGGTTGTTTCTGATGGGATAAAGCTTACCCGTCAGACGCTCAGCTCGGTAGAGTGCTAAAATGGACTCAGTGTTCCAATAACAGGACAATAGAAATGCAAGACTTAAACGACCTGAGGTACTTCGTGCAGGTGGTGGACAATGGCGGTTTTTCACCCGCCAGCCGGGCGATCGGCATTCCTAAATCCCGACTGAGCCGCCGCATTGCGCTGCTGGAAGAACGGCTTGAAACCCGCCTGCTGCAGCGCTCCACGCGCAGCTTCACGGTCACCGAAGCCGGGCAGATCTTCTACCGCCACTGCAAAGCGATGATGATCGAAGCTGAAGCGGCGCAGGAAGCCATCGACACGCTAAAGTCAGAGCCGCGAGGGCTGATCCGACTCACCTGCCCGATAGCGCTGCTGCATGTCCATGTCGGCGATATGCTGGCGCGCTTTATGCGTCTTTATCCGCAAATTGTTATTCAGCTTGAGGAAACCAACCGCCGCGTGGACGTGCTGAACGAAAACGTTGATTTAGCCATTCGCGTGAGGCCTCTACCGCTGGAAGACAGTGACCTGGTGATGCGCAAACTGGCCATCCGCAGCATGTGCCTGGTGGCCAGCCCGGATTTAGTCGCCCGACAGGGTATGCCGGCGGCACCCACGGATCTCGCCCGCTGGCCAAGCCTGGCGCTGGACAGGCCGCAGCAAACTTATCGCTGGTGCCTGTTTGGCCCGGAGCAGCAGGAGGTGATTGTGCACCATAAGCCCCGCTTTGTGACGACTGATATGATCGCGCTGCGTACCGCGGCGCTAAACGGCATTGGCGTCGTGCAGCTCCCGAAGCTGATGCTTAACGACGCGCTGGTGCAGGGCAAGCTGGTTCACGTGTTACCCGAATGGCGCGCAAGAATGGAGGTCGTGCATGCGGTCTTCCCTTCACGACGAGGACAGTTACCGGCGGTGCGGGCGCTAATTGATTTTCTGGCGGAGAGTTATCAGGCACTGGACGAGGAGTGATAAAACGGCCTTCTCCCGGGCGGGAGAAGGCTGGAAAACATCAGAATGGCATTTTGAAGCCCGGTGGCAATTGCATGCCGTTGGACACCCCAGCCATTTTTTCTTTCTGCGCTTCGCCAATACGGCGAGCGGCATCGTTGAAGGCTGCGGCAACCAGGTCTTCAACCATCTCTTTGTCATCTTCCATCAGGCTTGGGTCGATTTCGACACGGCGGCAGTTGTGTGCCCCGTTGATGGTCACTTTCACCAGGCCCGCGCCGGACTCGCCGGTGACTTCCATGTTGGCGATTTCTTCCTGAGCCTGGGCCATTTTTTCCTGCATCTGCTGGGCCTGCTTCATCAGGTTACCCAGACCGCCTTTTCCAAACATAATCTTCTCTCTTTCATCGGGCCAGCCCTCGCAGAATGCGAGAGTGGCTATCAGGGTTACACACTATGCCGCGCCAGGCGAGGCATATCAAACAGGGCGAATACTATCTTCATCCAGCTCCGCATCAAAGAACCTTTGCAGAGTCTGAATATTGCTGTCGTTGCTCATCGCCTCGCGCGCCTGCGCCAGCTTCTCTTCGTAGATAGCCTGACGCCACTCCAGCGGCGTGCGGCGCGCCAGATTATCATCTTCAATAATAGTCAGTTCTATCGCTTCACCATGGTGCGAACTCAGGGCATCTGACAGCGTTTTTTGCGCCGAGGGCGAATTCAGGTGACGCTGGCCTGGGCGCAAATGAAGGCAAACCCGGTTGCCGTCCACCTCTTTCCAGGCGTTAAGCGCCAGCTGTTGCACCAGCTTGGGCAGCACCAGCTGATTGATTTCCGCCGCCCATTCGTCGCGTTCGGTAGCCTCTTCGGCCAGCTTCTGCGCCAGCTCCGGCGTTTTCTCATGCTCAAGCGCTTTTTTCAGCGCCTTGGGCGTAGCGACCGGCTCGGGGGCCTCTTCAACCGGATTTTGAGCCTTCCAGCGATAGGCTTCTGGCTTCGCTGGTTTTTCCAGCGCCGTCGGCGCAGGGCGCGCCTGAACGCGTTCGGTCACCGAGGCCAAACGTTCCAGCGCGGAGCTTTTTGCCGGCCGCGCTAGTCGTTGCGCTGCCGGCTCATTCTTTTTTGCTTTATCAGCCTCCTGCTGGCGCATCAGCTGGCTGCGCGCCTGGAGGATTTGACTGGTGGCATCCGGCAGCGGAGGGGCTTCCCTGTCCGGCGGCAGTGCCGCCTGCTGCTGCCTTGTGGCTGGCTGGTGCGAGACCGGGTTGACCACCGGAATGCTTGCCGCCTGGCGGGGAACTTCCGGCTCAGGCAGCGGCTTGCGCGGGTGGAAAGCCAGCGCGCGCAGCAGCGTCATTTCTACGCCCATGCGGCGATCGGGCGCCCACGGTAACTCTTTGCGGCCAATCAGCAATGTCTGGTAGTAAAGCTGCACGTCGGCCGGGGGAACAACGCGGGCAAGCTCGCGCATGCGCTGTTCGATGGTCGCCATATCGCTGCCAAGGGCAGACGGAGAAAGCTGAACCATCGCCACGCGATGCAGCAGCGCGGACATTTCTACCAACAGCGCTTCCCACTCCACGCCGCGCGCGGCCGCGTCGTTCAGCAAGGCCATGACTCGCTGGCCGTCGGCCTGGACGACAGCTTCAATCAGCGACAGCGCCTGGTCATCATCCAGCGTGCCGAGCATAGCGCTGACGGCGGCGGTAGTGACCTGCCCGTCTCCGCTGGCAATCGCCTGGTCGGTGAGGCTCAGCGCATCGCGCAGGCTGCCGTCCGCCGCGCGGGCTAACAGCTGCAGCGCCCGGGGTTCGCTTACGACTTTCTCTTCACCAAGAATGTGCTCCAACTGATGGCGGATCTGTTCGACATCCAGCGCTTTCAGGTGGAATTGCAGGCAGCGAGAAAGAATGGTCACCGGCAGCTTTTGCGGATCGGTGGTGGCCAGCAGGAATTTTACGTGCGGAGGCGGCTCTTCCAGCGTCTTAAGCAGCGCGTTGAAGCTGTGGCGCGAGAGCATGTGCACTTCGTCAATAAGGTAGACTTTAAAGCGGCCGCGGGCGGGAGCGTACTGCACGTTGTCCAGCAGATCGCGGGTGTCTTCTACCTTAGTGCGCGAGGCGGCGTCTATCTCAATCAGGTCGACAAAGCGGCCCTGTTCTATTTCACGGCAGTTATCGCAGACGCCACACGGGGTTGCAGTAATGCCGGTTTCACAATTCAGCCCTTTCGCCAGCAAACGGGCGATTGAGGTTTTCCCCACCCCACGCGTGCCGGAAAAAAGATACGCATGGTGAATGCGGCCCAGCGACAAACCATTAGCCAGCGCGGTCAGTACGTGTTGCTGGCCGACAACATCAGCAAAAGTTTGGGGGCGCCATTTGCGGGCTAAGACCTGGTAGCTCATCTGGAGTTAGGCTCTGGTTCGCGGGAAAGGTGAATCGAGGGGGTAATGCTAACATAAGCCCCGCCCGCTGGGCGAGGCTTGTGATATCTGACCAGATACTGGCGCTTTAAAAGCATTCTCTTCGCCTCAAAAAAGCAAAGGATATGTACTTTTGACTTGCCCAAACGCCTAAAAACCACGTTTTTTGGGCGTTTGTCTCAAAACTAAAGCCCCGCCGCTGGGCGAGGCCTGTAGATCGAAGAAGCTTAGTGGCCCGGGAAAGGCACCAGGCAGAAGCTTTTCACGCCCATTTTTTCCAGGCGCTGCTCGCCGCCGAGGTCAAACAGGTTGATAACGAAAGCGGCATCGGTCACTTCCCCGCCAAGGCGACGAATCAGTTTCACCGTTGCTTCAATGGTGCCGCCGGTTGCCAGCAGATCGTCCACGACCAGCACTTTATCGCCCGGTTTGATGGCATCCACGTGGATTTCAAGGCTGTCTGTGCCGTATTCCAGCTCGTAGCTTTCGGCGATGGTTTCACGCGGCAGCTTACGAGGTTTGCGCACGGGAATGAACCCCACGTCCAGCTCCAGCGCAACCGGGGCGCCAAACAGGAAGCCACGCGCTTCAGTACCTACCACTTTGGTGATACCGGCGTCTTTGAAACGAGAAACTAACAGCGCAATGCTGGTGGCATATGCTTTCGGATCTTCCAGCAAGCTGGTCACGTCACGGAACAGAATTCCTGGTTTTGGGTAATCAGGAACGCTTTTAATGCTGTTTTTGAGATATTCAAGCTGCTGCGCAGTCGCGGTCATCGGTTTATGCCTGCTAAAAACATGATACTAAACAGAGTACCTGTGGGTTCAAATGTGAACCACTGGTTAACGGTTAACCAGCTGTACCCGTGCTCGAAAACGCTCGAATTTACTGGCTGGACGCGACAATTGCAACAGCTTCTGCTGCGGTTTATCGCTTTTGTTGTGCTTCATCAAGCACCGGGATGCGCCACATAAAAACAAGCAGCGCACAAAGTATCACCAACAGCAAAATTCTAACCCACACTATCTTCACCAGCCATAGCGAAAGCGCGAAGGTGACGAGAATAAACAGGATAGCTTTTGGCTTTGCGCCCCGGGGCATGGCGCGGTGCGTTTGCCAGTGCCGCAGATAGCTGCCAAACCATGAGCGGTACAGCAGCCAGTGGTGAAAACGCGGCGACGAGCGGGCAAAACACCACGCGGCCAGCAGCAAAAAAGGCGTGGTCGGCAACAGCGGTAATATCACGCCCAGCGTCGCAAGCACTACCGCCAGCCAGCCGATGATGAGTAGAATAAGACGCTTCATGCTGTAACCTCTGACAATCCCTGGAGAGCCATTCTGTGAAAACCGCTTCGCTGTTACAAGCCCTGGAAACTCGGGTCGCCGAGCTGGCCGCCGCCGTGGAGCCGGTCGCCCTTCTCCGGGCAAGCCAGGCGCGCTTCGACCGAAAACTCTTTCATACCCACAGCACGCAGCTGAAAGACTATCTCCAGGAAGCTCAGGCTAATCTCACCCAGCTTCAGCTTAGCGTCAGCCACGGCAAAACGGACCAGGTGGCGTTTATCGCCGAAAAACTGGTGGCGCAGATTGCCGCGCTACAGCGGGAATTGGCCACCGCGCATTTACGCCAAAGCGAGCCGCAGCAAAAGGTGCAGGAAAACCTGTACGAAAAACTGGCTACCCATCAGGATTACGAACGCAGGCTGCTGGCGATGGTGAGCGATAGAGAAAGCCAGCTTTCCCTGCAAACCACGCTTGCTGGCCAGCAAAAGCTTCAGCGAGAACTGGCCGCGCTGGAAGGCCGCCTGCAGCGCTGTCGTCAGGCGCTGACCCGCATAGAAAAAGCCATTGAAAGACGCGAGCGCGGGCTGAGTTAACCCCCAACTAAGGAGCAAGAATGTCGCTGGATAACGCCCCGGACGAGATCAAACTGGCCGTCGATTTAATCATGCTGCTGGAGCAGCATCAGATCCCAACGGACACCGCCCTCGCGGCGCTGGACATTGTCCGTCAGGATTTTCTGCGTAAGCAGCGGGAAGCACAAACGCCTCCCGCCGGCGATTAAGGCTGGCCGGTCGGCGGCAACAGGCCACCGTTTTTGCCTAAATCACGCTTAACTTCCGTCAGCTCATCGCCTTTTTCATTGTGCAGATGCACTTCAAGCTGGTTGAAGGCAATATTGATATTGTTTTCACGGCACAGTCTGTCAATGGCGCGGTTCAGCTCATCCACGGTAATGCTGCGGTCGCGCAGTTCACGAACGTACAAGCGCAGTTCGTGGTCAAGCGTACTGGCCCCAAACGTCGTGAAGTACACCGCCGGTTCCGGGTCATGCATCACCCGCGGATGTTCCATCGCCGCCTTCAGCAGGATCTCTTTCACTTTATCGAGATCGGATCCATACGCCACGCCGAGCTTGATCACCACGCGGGTGATCGTGTCGGTCAGCGACCAGTTGATCAGTCGTTCGGTCACAAACGCCTTGTTCGGAATGATCACTTCTTTACGGTCAAAGTCGGTGATTGTCGTTGCACGGATGCGGATCTTACTGACGCTGCCTGAGAATGTCCCGATGGTGACGGTATCGCCGATGCGTACCGGGCGTTCAAACAGGATGATCAGGCCGGAAACGAAGTTACCGAAGATCTCCTGCAAACCAAAGCCCAGGCCCACCGACAGCGCCGCCGCCAGCCATTGCAGTTTGTCCCACGACACGCCCAGCGAGCCAAACACCGTCATCGCGCCAATCACGATAATGGCGTAGTTGAGGATGGTCGTAATGGCGTAAGAGGCGCCCTGGCGCATTTTCAGGCGCGACAGAACCAGCACTTCCAGCAGGCCCGGCAAGTTTCGAATCAGCGCCCAGGCGACCATCGTCGCCACTATCGCGAACAAGATGCTGCCCATCGTAACGTTTTTCATCACCGTGGCACCGGCTTCGCTGCCGGTGTAATGCCACAGTACGATGCTGTCGAGATAGGCAAAGACGGTAATTAAATCCGACCAGATGGCGTAGAACACCACGCCGAACAGGGCGAACATCAGCAGCATGGTCAAACGCATGGTTTGCTGGTTGATCTGATCCAGCGCCAGCGGCGGCTCTTCTACCGGCTCTGCGCCCTCTGCGCCCTCTTTAACCATGTTCTGCCGGCGAGCCAGCGCGCGGCGGTAGGCAATACGGCGTGCCGCAACGCTCAGGCCGCGGATCACCGTCTGGTGAATCAGGTTCCAGATAATCACCAGGTAAACCGTGTCTATCCAGCGGTTAGCCAGGCGCAGCGTGGTATAGAAATAGCCGGTTGCGGTCAGCACCAGCAGCGCGACCGGCACAATGGAGAGCACCGTGATGGTCAGCAGCCGCATCGGATGAGACTCTTTATCCCGCCAGTTGTCGCGGCACATCGGGATAACCAGGGCGGTGATCAGCAGCAGGTTAAGGAAGATCATAAACTGCCCGAGCACATCGTCCATCAGGTTCAGCGGCGACAATTCACCGACAACCGACCAGAATAACAGCGGCAGCAAAGCAAAGCTGATGCGCACGATCTGACGACGATAATGGCGGGTCAGGTGCTCCGGCATGTTAAACCAGATCACGGCCAGACCTCGGCTGCTCAGAATGCGCCAGGCCATGCCAAACACCAGCCAGAATAGCGCCAGCTCTTTGGCAAACGCCCACAGCAGCTCGCTGATATTGAGCTGCATAAACAGCAATACCAGCCCCACCGAGAGAATGGCCATCGTCAGCGGCAGCACTTTCAGGAAGTTGAGCAGAATCGCTTTAGGCGTGTTGAGCTGGGTATCCGTACGCAACTGCCCGACTTCCGAGGCCAGCTTAGCCAGCTGCCTGTCGATCCACTTATAGCGCCAGCGCAGCAGCCCGGCCAGCAGCATTAACGGCAGCGCGGTGAACAGCGACATAAACAGCCCGTCCAGCACTTTGTGCCAGCTGATATCCAGCTTCATGCCTTTGATTTGGTCGTGCAGCGCCCCCGGGAAGGATTTGATCCACTCCCAGTTCATTGGCTTGTTACTGTTCACCCAGAAGATTTGCTGGGTCAGCATTTTCTGCAGGCTGGTGCTGACGCTCATCAGCTGCTGTTGGTTAATTTGCAGGTTAATCGCCATCATCAGCTGGTTGCCCAGCTGCTTGTTGAGCTGATCCAACAGCTCGCGGCGCATATCTATCACCTGCATCAGCGCATCGTGAACTTCGTCGTTAACCTCGTTTTTATGCCCTTCGACAATCTTGTCGACGTAGCTGTCGCTTTGGAACAGGGCATCGCGCTGCTGGTTGATATCAAACTGCTCGAGGCGCAGATCGGCAATGCGGTTGGTGAGGTCTTCAAGGTCGTCGGCAGACGGCAGCGTTTGCTGCTGCTGATAAAGAATGCGCGACAGCAAGAGGCTGCCCTTCAATACCGAGATTTGTTCTTTCAGGTTACGTTCGGACTGCAGCGCACGATCGAGCCAGTTTTTGACGCGGATATTCCGCTGAACCAGCTCATTTCCGCTTTGGGTGGCGTTAATCAGCCGCTGACTGAGCTGGTGGTTAACGTCCAGCTCCTGACGCACCAGCGGGTTATTCTGCACCGCGCTGGCATCGGCGTCGTCCGGCGTGACGGCTTCCTGAGCCGTTTTTTCCGTCAGCGTTAAGCGCTTGCTGTTAACCGCTTCCTGCAGCAGTTGAAGCGTGTGCTCAAGCTGCCCGATATTGGCGTTAGTGTAATCGCGCTGTTTTTGCAGCGCATCCTGCAAGACGGTGTTGCCTTCCAGGCTTTTCCGCTGCTGTTCAATTTGGGTGTTCAGCAGCGCCTGCTGGACCAGCAGCAAGTTTTGCTGGCTTGGGCGTAGCGTGGCTTCCCCCGGCGTAGTGCCGTTCAGCCTGTTACGCACCTGCAGAAGCTGCTGGGAGGCGCTGTACATGGCATTCTGCACGCGCTCGGGCTGAGTTTGCAGCGACACCAGCTGACTGTTCAGCGTGGATAAGTCGTTATTGGCCGACTGCAGCTGATCCAGCACGCTGGTCAACCGGGCCTCCAGCTGGCGCAGGGAAAGCGAGCCCAGCGTTTTACGCGTGGCTTCGTCATCGGCTGGCGTACTCAGCGAGTTCAGCGCGTCGGTGGCCTGTTTGAGCTTGTCCGGCGCCTGGGCAACCGTGGTTTTAAGCTGTGCCGTCTCTTGCTTCACGCGGTCGAGCTTGTCCAGCATCTCAAGCGTTTCCGTGAGATCTTTTTGGGTAAGCTTATCGTCCGGCGTCAGCGTTTTTTGCTTATTCAGCGAGTCCAGCTGCGACTGCACCTCTGCCTTTGTAGGCAAATCGCCATTGCCTGCCGCTGCCTGAGCCACAGAAAAAGGCAACAGGACGGAAACACACAAAAACAGGAAAAGAATCAATGCGGAACGGGAAGTCCGCGACAGAGCGTTGGGCTGGGTAGTCATGGTTGAGTCATTACGGTGCTGCGCATGATAAGTGCCAGCTAAAAGTAAAAGGCCACGGAAGACGCGCAGAATAACACGGCTTCAGGGCGCAGAATAGCAATCGCCCTCGGAGGAATCTCAAATGATTTATCGGGTGAATGGCAGCCGAAAGTTACGCCGGTTTGTTCAGCGTGGGGCTAAGCTGGAACATCTCCAGCAGGACGGCGACAAAGTCTGGTGCTTTAGCATGTAAATCAAAGGTTTCCGGAGCCACCAGCCAGTTCTCAATCAGCCCGGTAATGTAGCTGCGCATCAGCGTGACAGCGAGGGAAAGGCGCAGGCCTGCAGGGAGTTTCCCGGCGTCGATACAGCGCTGTAAAGCGGCTTCGATACGCTCATTTCCTTCCATATAAAGCGTGCGTCTGGCCTGCTGCAAAACCTCAAGTTCGCCCACAAACTCACACTTGTGGAAAATGATTTCTGTCATCAGGCGCCGGCGCTCTTCTGTCACCGTTGCCTGTAGGATATAAATGAGTAACTCTCTTATCACTGAGAGTGGATCGTCTGGATATTTTGCCCGATACTCAATCTCTAAGTCACCAATACTGGATTCGGTTAGCTCCCAGATCTCACTAAACAATTCCGACTTATTTTTGAAATGCCAGTAAATTGCACCACGTGTTACTCCGGCAGCCTGCGCAATATCCGCCAGCGAAGTCGCGGAGACGCCCTGTTGTGAAAACAGGCGAATCGCAACGTCGAGGATGTGCTGGCGGGTTTCAAGCGCCTGAGCTTTAGTTTTTCGTGCCATAAGTGAGTGAATTTACTTTAGTCAGATTTACATACATTTGTGAACGTATGTACCATAGCACGACGATAATATAAACACAGCAATGGGTTTGTGGACATTTGATCCATTGAACAACTTTGAAATCGGACACTCGAGGTTTACATATGAACAAAAACAGAGGGTTTACGCCTCTGGCGGCCGTTCTGATGCTCTCAGGCAGCTTAGCGCTTACAGGATGTAACGAGAAAGAGACTCAGCAGAGTGCGCCGCACGCCCCGGAAGTGGGTGTAGTGACTCTGAAAAGCGCGCCATTGCAGATTACTACTGAGCTTCCAGGACGCACCAACGCCTTCCGCATCGCAGAAGTTCGTCCTCAGGTTAGCGGCATTATTCTGAAGCGTAACTTCACTGAAGGTAGCGATATTCAGGCCGGTGTTTCGCTGTATCAGATCGATCCTGCCACCTATCAGGCTGCCTACGACAGCGCGAAAGGCGACCTGGCGAAAGCCCAGTCCAGCGCGAATCTCGCACAGCTGACCGTCAAACGTTACCAGAAACTGCTGGGCACCAAATACATCAGCCAGTCTGACTACGATACGGCTGCGGCAACCGCACAGCAGGCAAACGCTGACGTCGTCGCAGCAAAAGCCGCGGTTGAAACTGCTCGTATCAACCTGGCCTACACCAAAGTCACTTCGCCTATCAGCGGCCGCATCGGGAAATCCGCGGTCACCGAAGGTGCGCTGGTTACCAGCGGGCAAACCACCGCCCTCGCCACCGTCCAGCAGCTTGACCCGATTTATGTGGATGTAACCCAGTCCAGCGATGACTTCCTGCGCCTGAAGCAGGAGCTGGCCGACGGCAAACTGAAACAGGAAAACGGTAAAGCGAAAGTCCAGCTAACGATGAACAACGGCGTTACCTACCCTCAGGAAGGCTCGCTGGAATTCTCTGAAGTGACCGTTGACCAGACCACCGGGTCTATCACCCTGCGCGCTATCTTCCCTAACCCGGACAAAACCCTGCTGCCAGGGATGTTTGTTCGCGCCAAACTGGAAGAAGGCGTTAATCCGAACGCCATCCTGGTTCCGCAGCAGGGGGTTACTCGTACTCCACGCGGCGATGCTTCCGCGATGGTCGTTGGGAAGGATGACAAAGTTGAAGTTCGCCAGCTGCAAACCAGCCAGGCGATCGGCGACAAATGGCTGGTTACCGATGGGTTACAAACAGGCGATCGCGTGATTGTTACCGGCCTACAGAAAGTAAAACCGGGTGTTCAGGTAAAAGCGCAGGAAGTTGCGGAAGACAATAAAGGCCAACAGCAACCCGCCGCAGGCGCGCAGTCAGAACAACCGAAGTCTTAACTCAAACAGGAGCCGTTAAGACATGTCTAAGTTTTTTATCGATCGCCCCATCTTTGCCTGGGTAATCGCCATCATTATTATGTTGGCGGGTGCGCTTGCGATCATGAAATTGCCTATCGCGCAGTATCCCACGATCGCGCCACCGGCAATTCAGATCTCGGCTAACTACCCGGGTGCAGATGCGAAAACGGTACAGGATTCAGTAACCCAGGTTATCGAACAGAATATGAACGGTATCGATGGCCTGTTATACATGTCCTCTACCAGTGATTCCTCTGGTACCGTTCAAATCACCATTACCTTCGATTCCGGCACCGATGCCGATATCGCACAGGTTCAGGTTCAGAACAAACTGCAATTGGCTATGCCGCTGCTGCCGCAGGAAGTACAGCAGCAAGGGGTTAGCGTTGAGAAGTCCTCAAGTAGCTTCCTGATGGTACTGGGTATGATCAGCACCGACGGTTCTATGAACCAGCAGGATATTGCTGACTACGTTGGCGCAACCATTAAAGACCCGGTCAGCCGTACCCACGGTGTTGGTGACGTTCAGCTGTTTGGTGCTCAGTACGCGATGCGTATCTGGATGGATCCGAACAAACTGAACAACTACCAACTGACGCCGGTGGATGTGATCAACGCTATCAAGGCACAAAACGCCCAGGTAGCAGCAGGCCAGCTCGGCGGAACGCCGCCGGTTAAAGGTCAGCAGCTGAACGCCTCTATCATTGCGCAAACCCGTCTGAAATCTGCAGAAGAGTTCAGCAAAATCCTGATGAAAGTGAATCAGGATGGGTCTCGCGTACTGCTGAAAGACGTGGCAAAAGTTGAGCTGGGTGGCGAAAGCTATGACGTTATCGCCCGCTATAACGGCCAGCCTGCAGCCGGTCTGGGTGTAAAACTGGCGACAGGTGCTAACGCCCTGGATACCGCCGAAGCGGTACGCGCCACGGTAGAAAAACTTCAGCCTTACTTCCCGGCAGGCCTGAAGGTTGTGTACCCGTACGACACCACACCGTTCGTTAAAATCTCCATTAACGAAGTAGTAAAAACGCTGGTCGAAGCTATCGTGCTGGTGTTCCTGGTTATGTATCTGTTCCTGCAGAACTTCCGGGCAACGCTGATTCCAACCATTGCGGTACCGGTGGTACTGCTGGGCACGTTCGCTATCCTTGCCGCCTTTGGCTACTCGATAAACACCCTGACGATGTTCGGCATGGTGCTGGCGATAGGCCTGTTGGTGGATGACGCCATCGTTGTGGTTGAAAACGTTGAGCGCGTGATGGTGGAAGATGGACTGCCACCGAAGGAAGCCACGCGTAAATCCATGGGCCAGATTCAGGGCGCACTGGTCGGTATCGCGATGGTACTGTCCGCGGTCTTTATTCCGATGGCGTTCTTCGGCGGTTCTACCGGTGCAATCTACCGTCAGTTCTCGATTACCATTGTTTCGGCGATGGTGCTCTCGGTGCTTGTCGCGATGGTTCTGACTCCTGCACTCTGTGCAACCATGCTTAAGCCAATCCCGAAAGGTCATCACGATGACAAGAAAGGGTTCTTCGGCTGGTTCAACAGAATGTTCGAGAAGAGCACGCATCACTACACCGACAGCGTCGGTAACATTCTGCGCAGCACCGGCCGCTATCTGGTGGTGTATTTGCTGATTGTTGTCGGCATGGCGTTTCTGTTTGTTCGTCTGCCAAGCTCGTTCTTGCCGGATGAAGACCAGGGCGTGCTGTTAGCCATGGCGCAGCTGCCTGCGGGGGCAACCCAGGAACGTACGCAGAAAGTGCTGGATGAAGTCACGGATTACTTCCTGACGAAAGAGAAAGCCAACGTTAACTCAGTGTTTACCGTTAACGGCTTCGGCTTCTCTGGTCGTGGTCAGAACACCGGTCTGGCGTTCGTTTCGCTTAAAGACTGGAGTGAGCGTTCAGGGGAAGAGAACAAAGTTCCGGCTATTGCAGGCCGTGCGATGGGCACCTTCTCGCAGATTAAAGATGCAATGGTCTTTGCCTTTAACCTGCCGGCGATTGTCGAGCTGGGTACCGCAACCGGCTTTGACTTCCAGCTGATTGACCAGGCAAACCTTGGCCACGAGCAGCTCACTCAGGCTCGTAACCAACTGTTCGGCATGATTGCCCAACACCCTGACCTGCTGGTTGGCGTGCGTCCGAACGGTCTGGAAGATACACCGCAGTTCAAAATCGATATCGATCAGGAAAAAGCCCAGGCGCTGGGAGTATCCATTAGCGATATCAATACCACGCTGGGTGCAGCCTGGGGCGGCAGCTACGTCAATGACTTCATCGACCGTGGCCGCGTGAAGAAAGTGTATGTTATGGCCGAAGCGCCATACCGTATGCTGCCAGGCGACATCGGTAACTGGTACGTGCGTGGCTCTTCCGGCCAGATGGTTCCGTTCTCCGCGTTCTCTACCTCACGCTGGGAATACGGTTCGCCACGTCTGGAACGTTACAATGGCTTGCCTTCCATGGAAATCCTGGGCCAGGCAGCACCGGGTAAAAGTACCGGTGAAGCTATGGACATGATGGAGCAGCTGGCGGCGAAACTGCCAACCGGCATTGGCTTTGACTGGACAGGCATGTCCTACCAGGAACGCCTGTCCGGCAACCAGGCCCCTGCCCTGTACGCCATCTCGCTGATTGTGGTGTTCCTGTGTCTGGCGGCGCTGTATGAGAGCTGGTCAATTCCGTTCTCCGTCATGCTCGTGGTTCCGCTTGGCGTATTCGGTGCCCTGCTGGCCGCAACGATGCGTGGCCTCACCAACGACGTTTACTTCCAGGTTGGCCTGCTAACAACCATTGGCCTGTCGGCGAAGAACGCGATACTTATCGTTGAATTCGCCAAAGATCTGATGGAGAAAGAAGGCAAAGGTCTGATTGAAGCGACGCTTGAAGCCGTGCGTATGCGTCTGCGTCCGATTCTGATGACTTCCCTGGCATTTATCCTCGGGGTAATGCCGCTGGTTATCAGTACAGGTGCAGGCAGTGGCGCGCAGAATGCCGTAGGTACCGGTGTAATGGGCGGCATGGTGACCGCAACCGTGCTGGCTATCTTCTTCGTACCGGTGTTCTTCGTGGTGGTACGCCGCCGCTTCAGCCGCAAGAGTGAAGATATTGAACATGCGCATCCGGTAGAACACCACCAGTAAGCCGTTCAATCACATAACAAAAGGCCGCGTAATGCGGCCTTTTTTATGAATACAGAAACCGGTTTCTGCACTGTTATTTCAGATTTATAATTTCCACATTCACTTCTCTCTTCCACATTATCTTCAACATAAATGCCTTCTCATTTCGGAGAAAATAACGCTTAAATGCTCGTTAATCCATGATTAACGAAACAACAAAAACCGAAGTGTTACATTTATTTGGGAACATTCTTACAAATTAACGCCTGGTTTTTAGCCGGATACAGAATAGTCTTATAGATTGATTAACCAGCTGAAAGTTATAAATATTACCCATTGCGGGTTAATGAATGTCTGAGAATTTAAGTTAAAATTCATACGAAAGTTTTAATTCACATTTAGTAACGTATTCTGATTTTTTAACTTAATTGTAATTTTTCGTTAGAGCCGCATGAAATCCAGGCAATATTGATTTATAGTTACAGCACATGTAATAATCGTGGCAACAGTTCTTCACCTCATCAGGTGTGTCCACCCCAACCCGTTGTGTTTATCATTTGGTTTACCGATAAAAGGGGCAGCACTATGGACGAATACTCACCAAAGCGGCACGACATTGCGCAGCTTAAGTTCCTTTGTGAGAGTCTGTATCACGATTGTCTGACCAATCTTGGTGAGAGCAATCATGGATGGGTTAATGATCCTACGTCGGCCATTAATCTTCAGTTGAATGAATTGATTGAACACATTGCTGCATCGGCGCTTAATTATAAGATTAAGTATCCAGATGAGAGCAAATTGATTGAACAAATTGATGAATACCTGGACGATACTTTTATGTTATTTAGCAATTACGGCATCAACGCACAGGACTTGCAGCGGTGGCGTAAATCAGGGAATCGCTTGTTCAGATGTTTCATCAGTGAGAGTCGCGCTAACCCAGTAAGCCACTCGTTCTAAAAATATTAAAATACTTAAGGCGAATTTATGACTACCAAGCTCACTAAGACCGATTATTTGATGCGCCTGCGGCGTTGTCAGACAATTGATACGCTGGAACGCGTAATAGAAAAAAATAAATATGAATTATCAGATAATGAACTGGCGGTATTTTATTCAGCAGCCGACCACCGTCTTGCAGAACTGACGATGAATAAACTGTATGACAAAATCCCACCTTCAGTGTGGAAATTTATTCGCTAATATAAAATTTTATTAAATAATATTTTAAATCACATTTCATCTTCGTTATTGTCTGGTTTGTCTCAGTCGATGTTGCACAGGTTTGGATTAACGCCCGTTAACCCGCCAGCGAAATACCGCAAGCACTCCTCAACGCTAACTTTGCCGCGCCGCAGTCTGCGACGTGAGATTCATCACGCTCAGGGAACGATACCCACTCTTTTCTCTCTAAATTCAGGTAGCCTTGCAGGCCACTGAAGAGGGAACCCGTGATGAGTGAAGAAAAGCGTAAAATGATTGCCGGTGAACTATACCGGCCTGGAGACGAAACCCTGCAGCTGGAGAGCCACAAAGCACGGCAGCTGCTGCATCGCTACAACCAAAGCTCTCCGGACGAACAGGCATACCGCGATGAGATCCTGGCCGAGCTGCTTGGCCAGAGCGAAGGGGCGTACATCGAACCCACTTTCCGCTGCGACTATGGCTATAACATCTACCTGGGTAAAAACTTCTACGCCAATTTCGAATGCGTCATGCTGGACCCTTGTCCTATTCGCATTGGCGACAACTGTATGCTGGCGCCCGGCGTGCATATTTATACCGCAACACACCCTCTGGATGCTGAAGCACGAAATAGCGGCGTTGAATTTGGCAAGCCGGTGACGATTGGCAATAACGTCTGGATTGGCGGGCGCGCTGTGATTAATCCCGGCGTGAATATTGGCGATAATGTCGTGGTAGGTTCAGGCTCGGTGGTCACCAAAGATATTCCGGCCAACTGCGTTGTGGCGGGTAACCCGGCCCGTATTATTAAGATGCTGTAAGGCGGCCAGATCTGTTAACTGTTATGGTTATTTTTGGCTTATCTGTTACTTTTTTGCCTGGCCCGTGGTTCTTAAAATAGTCTGGTCATGCGTACAACCGAAACAGAGAACTTAGAAGGCACACCATGTCAGAAATTCAGCGCCTGCTCACCAATACCATCGAACATCTGAATGAAACTGAAAAGCGCGATAACCGCCCGCGCTTCAGTATCAGTTTTATCCGCAAGCATCCCGGATTGTTTATCGGCATGTATATTGGCTGGTTTGCCACAATGTGGGTAATGCTGGAATCAGAAACCCTGGCGGGCTCAGTATGGCTGCTGGTCGTGCTGTTCGCGCTGATGAACGCGTTTTTCTTCTTTGACGTCAACCCTCGCTACCGCTACAGCGATATTGACGTCCTCGACCTGCGCGTTTGCTATAACGGCGAATGGTACAACACCCGCAACGTACCTGGGGCGCTGATCGATGAAATTCTTAACTCCCCGGGCGTGGATGAAGAGCAAAAATCCTTGTTGCACAAAATGCTCAGCCGCAAAGGGGAACTGTCGTTTTATGACGTCTTCTCACTCACCCGCCAACAGCCTGCGGGTGAGCGATGACCGCTAGCGACGTTTCTTCCGTCCCTGCACCGCTTTAAAACGCGGATTAGATTTGCAAATCACATACAGCCGCCCCTTACGCTTCACAATCTGGCAATCGGGGTGGCGCTGTTTTGCACTGCGAAGTGAATTCAATACCTGCATTTCTTAAGACTCCTTCCCGCCAAAGAACTTGCCAAAACGCTGCTGGAAGCGCGCCGGGCCACCTTCATTGACGAAGACTTTCTGTTTGCCGGTGTAATGAGGATGCGAAGCAGAAGAGACTTCGATCGTCACATAGGGATAAGTCACCCCATCCAGCTCAATCTCGCGGTCGGTCTTGATCGTCGAGCCCACTTTAAAATATTCATTTACGCTGGTGTCGTGAAACACCACGGTCCGGTAAAACGGATGGATATCGCGCTGCATAAAAATCATTCCGATACGTTATAACGTAACAATAAAATAAAAGATGATTGGGCAAATTGCAAGCGGGGTTTCAACGGGAAGGTAGGCCAAAAAGAAGCGGGCACCACCTGGGTGCCCGCTGTGATTAGAGTTTAAATCCGGCGACTACACGCTCAAGCTGGGTGGATTGTTCCGCCATCGAATGCGAGGCGGAAGAGACTTCCTGAACCAGCGCGGCGTTCTGCTGCGTGGTGCTATCCAGCTGATTAATCGCCAGATTCACCTGCTCAATGCCGGTGCTCTGCTCGCGGCTGGAAGACATAATTTCAGCCATCAGCGTCGTCACGTTACGCACGCCCTGAGTCAGCTCTTCCATGGTGCTGCCAGCCTGATTAACCAGCTCAGTCCCCAGATTCACATTGCTCACCGAATTTTCGATCAGCGCTTTAATTTCCCGCGCCGATTGCGCAGAGCGCTGAGCCAGGCTGCGAACCTCAGAAGCCACAACCGCAAAACCTCTGCCCTGCTCACCGGCTCGGGCTGCCTCAACAGCGGCGTTGAGCGCCAGGATATTGGTCTGGAAAGCGATGCTGTCGATCACGCTGATAATATCCACTACTTTGCCGGAAGAAGTCTGAATAGCATTCATCGTGCTGACGACCTGCTTCACTACTTCTCCCCCTTTCACCGCCACGCTGGACGCTTCGCGCGCCAGCTCGTTGGCGTGGGCGGCGTTGTCGGCATTCTGGCGAACGGTGCTGGTCAGCTCCTCCATCGAGGCCGCCGTTTGCTCAATCGAACTGGCCTGATCTTCGGTGCGGGCGGACAGATCCTGGTTGCCTGTCGCAATCTGATGAGAGGCCGAAGAAATGGCCCGGGCGCTATCCCCCACCTGCCGCAGCATGGTTTGCAGGTAACTAATCACGCCGTTAAAACTGTCGATAATGGCGTTAAACTCCGGGCTACTGGTGGGCTCAAGGCGCTGCGTGAGGTCAGCACCACCGGCGGAAAGCCGGCTGATATTACGGTTAAGATCGCCCAGGCGACGCATCATATTGCGCACAAACAGCACCAGGATCCCGAGCAAAACGATCGCCATCGGGATCTGAACCATGCCAAGGCGCAGCAGAATTGCGTCCGTTTGTTTGGTCAGCAGCGCAGTTGGCAGGTCAACCGCCAGAATCCACGGGCTGCCTTTTACCGTCTGTAAAATAACGGTGTGCGAAGTGCCGTCGTTATCGTATTCATTCTCACCGCTCTGGCTGGCATTGAAACCGGGCAGCATTGCCTGAACCGCTTTCGCCATTGGCAGCGAGCCGCTCAGCTCAGAAAGATTTTTTAAGCCCGCCGTTTTGCCAATCTGATCCGCGTTGCCGACGACTTTCCCGTCGGCTTCGATGATCAGCACCTGGCCTTTCACCGCTTCGCTCATCTGTTTGGCCAGCTGATTAAAGAAGCCCAGCGTCACGTCGATGGTTGCCACGCCCCACGGCTGGCCCTCTTTGGTAATCGCCATGGCGCAGTTAGTCCGCGGCTGCGGGCTGGCATCATCCTGGTAAGCGTTTGCCCAGGCACATTGCCCTGCCGGAGAAGCCAGCCCGGCTTTGTACCACACCTGCTCGTAGTAGTTAGGCGCGGCATCTGAGTTCCAATAGGTATTTTCTTCAAGTTTATTGCTGCCGTTGCGGGCAAAGAAAGTGCTGAACTTATTGCGCCCCGCCTCGCGTTTTTCCGGCAGAGGCCAGATGCCGCCGCCAAACACGTTCACATCCTGGTACTGATCCACCAGCGTCGGCAATAACTTATTAATATCATCGCTTTGCATCGCAGACACGGACTGGGTAATGCTGCGCATCTGCGCCTGTACCCGGTTCATCTGCTCGGTAATATTGACCGCCACGTTATCCACTTCGAAGCGAATCAGCTGGGTTTCATTGCGCTTCAGCTGCGGCGTCACAAAAAAGTGAATCACCAGCGAAGTAACCGCAATTAACAACATGAAAAACAAACATAAAGAGGTAATAAATCGGGATTGTGTAGTTTTTAGCATGATGAAGATACCTGGGGGTAGAAAGCGAAACGCTTAGCAACCTCTTCGGCATAAAACCCATAAACTTAACTGCCGCCATAACTTAACTGCTCGTTAACTATTTCTAAATGTAATTAAGCCTCAGTGAAATCCATAAGTTACCCCTATTCATTGAAATATTTTGCAATGATTAGACTTTTCTCGTTTCCGCAAATGCTTAGAACCCCACCGGGTCATACCTTAGAAGATAACAATATTGGGCGAGGTTTTTTGATTGCGGCAAGGTAAGCGCTAACGCTACCCGACCGTATCCAGAAGGACATTGCCATGATGCTGTGCCGCTGTTGTGCCGAACTCAACCCGACCGCCTTTTCTAAGACTTTATTGACCGGAGTAAACTATGAGCACCAATCCAGGCCTGGCACTGCCGATTCTTGACCTGTCCCAGCTTAACGGCAGCGAAACTGACCGTGCAGCCTTCCTCAGCCAGCTGCGCTACGCCGCGCGAGAAATTGGCTTTTTCTACCTGATCAACCACGGCATTAGCCCTGACCTGCAGCAGGCGGTCCAGGACCAGGCCCGCAGCTTCTTTGCCCTCCCCGACGATGAAAAACAGCAGGTGGCGATGATCCATTCGCCGCATTTCCGTGGCTACAACCGCGCGGCCAGCGAACTTACCCGCGGCCAGCCCGACTGGCGCGAACAGTTTGACCTCGGTGCAGAACGCCAGGCACTGCCGCCGGATGAATACGCCCCGGCGTGGCGTCGCCTGCAGGGGCCAAACCTCTGGCCGACCGCCAGGCCAGAACTCAAACCCACGCTTTTACAGTGGCAAAGCGAAATGACCGCCGTGGCGTTAAAACTGTTGCGCACCTTTGCCGAAGCCCTGAGCCTGCCGACCGATGCCTTTGACGACCTGTACGGCAACCTGCCCAACGAACACATTAAGCTGATTCGCTATCCGGGGCAGTCTGCCACGCAGAGTAGCCAGGGCGTTGGCGCTCACAAGGACTCCGGCTTCCTGAGTTTCCTGCTGCAGGACGAGAAAAAAGGCCTGCAGGTCGAAGTCTCGCCGGATAACTGGGTCGATGCCCAGCCGCTGCCGGGCAGCTTTGTGGTCAATATTGGCGAACTGCTGGAGCTGGCCACCAACGGCTATCTGCGGGCTACCGTCCACCGCGTAGTTTCTCCTCCTCAGGATGAAGAACGCCTGTCCATCGCCTTCTTCCTGGGCGCACAGCTCAACGCCGTGGTGCCGGTTTATCAGCTCCCGGAAGCGCTGGCTCGCGAAGCCCAGGGGCCAGAAAGCGACCCGCAGAACCCGCTGCTGCGCGACGTGGGCTGGAACTATCTGAAAGGCCGCCTGCGCTCACACCCTGACGTGGCGGAACGCTATTACCCGGATGTCCTTCGTAACAGCAGTGAACTGATCGCTTAATAACACACTAAAATAACAGGAAAATAATGATGAAAAAGACCGCTTTTACATTAGCTGGCGTTGCGCTGTCACTGTCTCTGGCTTTCGCGGCACAGGCCGCAGATGCGCTGCGCGTCGCGGCAGATCCGGTCCCGCATGCGGAAATCCTCGCCTTTGTGCAAAAACTCGATCCCAGCCTCAAGCTGAAGGTCGTCGAACTGAGTAACGGGGTTAACGCCAACGAACTGCTGGCGAACGGCGACGTCGATGCCAACTATTTCCAGCATGTGCCTTATTTGCGTGACCAGGAAAAAGCGCTCGGCAAGAAATTTGTCGTTGCCGCCACGGTACATATCGAACCGCTGGGCATCTACTCTCACAAATACAAAGATCTGAAATCCGTTCCGGAAGGCGCAACCATCGCGGTGCCGAACAACGTCACCAACCTCAGCCGCGCCCTTTACCTGCTCCAGGACAAAGGCCTGATCGCCCTCAAACCGGAATTTAAAGACGCCGCCACCAATCAGGCGACGCCCAAAGACATCGCCAGCAACCCGAAGAAGCTGAAAATCCTGGAAGTTGAATCCCCGCAGATTCCCCGCTCGCTGGATGACGTAGGCCTGGGCGTGATCAACGGCAACTACGCACTGGAAGCTGGACTCAGCCCGGCCAAAGACTCTCTTGGCCTTGAAAGCGCGACCCATAACCCCTACGCCAATATTCTGGTCACCAACCCGAATCTGGAAAACGATCCGCGTATCAAACAGCTGGCAAAAGACCTCGAATCCCCTCAGGTGGCCGAGTTCATTCGCAAACAGTACAACGGCTCGGTTATTCCGGTAGAGACTAAGTCATGATCGCCCTTGAGCGGCTGAGCAAAGTGTATGCCGGAGAAGGCCGACCGGCGCTGGATGACATTAACCTTGTGGTTCCGGATGGCGCGATTTACGGCATTCTGGGCCGCAGCGGCGCCGGAAAAAGTACGCTTATTCGCTGTCTCAATCTGCTGGAGCGGCCCACCTCGGGCCGCATTATCATGAATGACCGGGACATCACTACTTTTAACCAGCGCGAGCTTCGCCAGCATCGCCAGCGCACAGGCATGGTGTTCCAGCATTTCAATCTGATTCACGCCCGCAGCGTGGAAGACAACGTCGCCGTGCCTCTGGAAATCTCCGGCACGCCGCGTGAGGCTCGCCAAAAGCGTGTCGCCGAGTTGCTGAATCTTGTGGGCCTGAGCGACAAAGCCAAAGCCTTTCCGTCCCAGCTTTCCGGCGGGCAAAAACAGCGCGTTGGCATTGCCCGGGCGCTAGCCGCCCATCCGGAAATCCTGCTCTGCGATGAGGCCACCAGCGCGCTGGATCCTGACACAACCGCCTCAATTCTGGCCCTGCTGGCGGACATCAACCGCCAGCTTGGGCTGACTGTCGTGCTGATCACCCATCAGCTGGAAGTCGTCAAAGCCATCTGCGATCACGCGGCGCTGCTGGAGCACGGCCAATTAATCGAAAGCGGCCCGCTGTCTGAACGATTAGTCGACCCGTTCTCCAGGTTACGCACTTCACTGCTGCACGACGCAGAGGCCGAACGCGAGTTCTTACGCCGCCACGGCGTGGAAGGGAGAGTCTTATGCGAAGTAGCATGAGTTGGGAAGATTTGTGGCCGCTGCTGCTGGACGGCACCCTCGACACGCTTTACATGGTGGGCCTGGCCGGGCTGTTTACCGTACTGATTGGGCTGCCGCTTGGCGTCCTGCTGTTCCTGACCCGCCGGGATGCGGTATTACCTGCGCCCCGCCTGAATCAGGTACTCGGCAGCATCATTAACGTGGGGCGCTCGTTGCCGTTTATTGTCCTGCTTATTGCGCTGATCCCGCTGACCCGCATTATCGTCGGCACCACGCTCGGCAGCACCGCGGCGGTGGTGCCCATCACCATCGGCGCCTTTCCCTTCTTCGCCCGCGTGGTCGAAAGCGCGCTGGATGAGGTAGATAAAGGCCGCATTGAAGCCATTCTGTCGATGGGCGGCAACGCCTGGCACGTGGTGAGCAAAGTGCTGCTGCCCGAGGCGCTACCTGCCATTCTGGCGGGCATCACGCTCACGATAGTCATGCTGATAGGCTTTTCGTCAATGGCCGGCGTGATCGGCGGTGGCGGTCTGGGCGACCTGGCCATTCGCTACGGCTACCAGCGCTTTAACAATCAGGTCATGGTCGGGACGGTCATCATCCTGATTGTAATGGTGCATCTGGTGCAAAGCCTCGGCGACCATTTAGTTCGCCGCCTGGCGCACCGCCGCTGATCTCCCCTGATGAACGCCCGGTGCCCTGCATCGGGCTTCTCTCTGTTTCCCCCTCTCGCTGATGATCCAATCTGGATCACAAAATCACATTGTTAACGTTAACTATTGCGATTAACATCACATTTATGAACTTCACTCCCTTCTCCCGCTTAAAAGTTAACGTTAACAATACGGTCATTCAAGCACTCAGAGACTGCACACATGGCACTGACCAAACGCAATAAACACCACTATCTGATCCTGAGCGGGCTGCTGTTTACCTTTTTCTGGACCTGGTCATCGGCATTTTCACTGATAGCCCTTTGGCTAAACCAGAAAATCGGCCTGAAAGGGGCGGAAACCGGACTGATCTTCTCCATCATCGCCTTCACTGCGCTGTGTGCCCAACCGCTGTACGGCTTTATTCAGGACAAACTGGGGCTTCGTAAATCGCTGCTGTGGGCGATAGGCGTCCTGCTTCTGATAAGCGGGCCCTGGTTTATCTTCGTCTGCACGCCCTTGCTCCAGATAAATATCGTCGCAGGTGCTATCAGCGTCGGGCTTTATGTCGGGGCAACTTTCTTCGCCGGGATTGGTGCGCTGGAATCCTACACCGAGCGCGTCAGCCGCATCGTTGGCTTTGAATACGGCAAGTCACGCATGTGGGGCTCTTTAGGTTGGGCTGGCGCCACATTTTTTGCCGGGCTGCTCTTTAATCTCAATCCACAGCTGAATTTTTGGATGGGTAGCGCCTCGGCCTGCCTGTTTCTGCTGCTGCTGTGGCGCATGCGCGATATGCAGCCCAATGCCCTCAGCGAGCTGGAATACGGCAAAGCCAGCGCCCTTACGCTGGGCGATGCCTTCGGACTGCTAAAGCTTTCTCGCTTCTGGGCGCTGGTTCTTTTCGTTTGCGGCGTCAGCGTCTACAACGTTTACGATCAGCAGTTTCCGGTGTACTTCGCCTCGCTGTTTAACGACGTACAGCGCGGCAACGAAATGTTTGGTTTTCTCAACTCCTTCCAGGTCTTTCTGGAAGCGGGCGGAATGTTTCTCGCCCCAATGCTCGTCAACCGCATCGGGGCCAAACGCGGGCTGCTGCTCAGCGGTCTGATCATGGCCATACGTATTTTTGGCTCCGGCATGGCAAGCGATCCGTTGACCATCTCCTGCATGAAGCTACTGCACGCCGTTGAGCTTCCTATCCTGCTTATTTCAATGTTTAAGTACATCACCACGCAGTTCGATCAGCGGCTCTCGGCCACGCTGTATCTGGTGGGCTTCCAGTTTATAACGTCGATTTGCGCCACCGTACTTTCTCCACTGGTGGGGCGCGGCTACGACCAGCTAGGCTTCGCGGACACCTACATGATTCTGGCCGGGCTGGTTCTGGCGCTCACGCTGATTTCCGCTTTGCTGCTCAAAGACTCAGCCCCCGGTAACCAACACCCTTCTTTAAATCTGACCACCAGGTAATGCTATGACTACCCCACTGAACAAGGCGCAAGTCGCCTTAGAAATACTGCAGACAACTCGCGGCAGCGCATTTTATCCGCTGTATCATCTGGCGCCGCCCGCGGGCTGGATGAACGATCCTAACGGCCTGATTTATCACCACGGGCTTTACCACGCCTTCTATCAGCACCATCCGTTCGATGAAAACTGGGGGCCAATGCATTGGGGGCATGCCACCAGCCAGGATATGGTTCACTGGGAACATCAGCCCATTGCGCTGGCACCAGGAGATGCATGGGATCGCGATGGCTGTTTCTCCGGCAGCGCGGTGGACGATAACGGCGTGCTTTCGCTGATTTACACCGGACATATCTGGCTGGAAGGTGCGGGCAATGACAGCGCTATACGCCAGGTGCAATGTCTCGCCACCAGCGAAGATGGGGTTCACTTTAAGAAACAGGGCGTCATTCTCACCCCGCCGCCCGGCATCATGCATTTCCGCGATCCGAAAGTATGGCAACAGGATGGCAGCTGGTGGATGGTCATTGGCGCGCGGGACGAGCACGATCGAGGCAAGATATTGCTTTATCGGGGCAATTCACTTCGTGACTGGCAGCTGGATCGTATTCTCGCAGAAGCTAACGCGGATATGGGTTATATGTGGGAATGCCCGGACTTCTTCCCGCTTGGAAACAGCCAGATCATGATGTTTTCCCCGCAGGGCATCAAGGCTAAAGGCCTGGCATATCAAAACCTGTTCCAGAGCGGCTATCTGCGAGGGCGATGGCAACCGGGGGAAGATTTCACCGTTTATCAGCCGTTTGAAGAGATGGATCACGGCCACGATTTTTACGCCCCGCAGTCCTTTGTTGCCGAAGATGGCCGCCGCATCGTGCTGGGATGGATGGACATGTGGGAATCGCCCATGCCTTCCAAACGCGAAGGCTGGGCGGGTTGCCTTACCGTGCCGCGCGAGCTGTGCATTATGCCAAACGGCAAACTTTACCAGAATCCGGTTCACGAACTGGCCACGCTCCGCGCCGGGGAGCAATTAGTGTTGCCCTGCGTGCTGGACACACAAAAGCAGATGCTGCACCCGAATGCAGAAGCCGTGGAGTTAGAGATAGCCTGGGAGGCCGGGCAAAGTACGGCTGAACGCTACGGCATTCGCCTGGGACAGGGCTGTGAGCTGTTTGTCGATGCGCTGACGCGGCGTCTGGTGCTGTCACGCTGCTATCAGGCCCCGCAGTTGGACGGCAATCGCAGCGTGCCGTTATCGGAAAACGGCGATCTGCATCTGCGGATTTTTATCGATCGCTCTTCCATTGAAGTTTTTGTTAACCAGGGCGAATACTGTCTCAGCAGCCGGCTCTACCCTCAGCCAGGGGAACGTCAACTGGAGCTTTTTGCCAGCCACGGGAAAGCGTTATGCCGGGGCGGCACCCTGTGGCAATTGAACGCTTTATAGCGAAACACGCTTGACCAGCGGACATGGCAGCCGCTGGATGCCGCCGCTGGCCAACCCGTCAATTAAATGCAGTGCCGCCTGGCGACCAATCGCGTCATGCGGCAGCTGCACCGTCGTCAGAGGCGGCAGGAACAAATCCCCGAGCCCTACCTGATTATCAAATCCAAGCACAGCCACCTGCTCAGGAATTGCCACGCCCTGGGCCAACAGCGTCTGCCAGGCCACAAAAGCGATACGGTCATTACCACACACCAGCACATCGAAATCCGCTTTGCCTTGCTGGCAATGTGCCAGAACAAGTCCGGCAAGTTCAGGATAATGGCTATCGCCCCACTGCATGTGATACTGCATCACAACCTCAACGTCGAGCCCGGCTTCACGCCAGGCCTGCTCGAACCCATGCCGGCGAGCACCGCTGGCAAGCGCTTCTTCGGGCAGCCACAGACAAAGCGGACGGCGGTATCCCCGCTCAATCAGATAGCGAGTCGCCTGATACTGCCCGTTAAAATCATCCGGAATGTAACTCGGTAAATCAGCCTCGTCGCTAATACAGTTAGCCAGCACTACCCGGTGGGTATTTAATACCGCAGGGAGCTCAACGTGCCGCAGCCCCATCGTGGTAAAAATGATGCCGTCCGGCCGCTGGGCCAGGAGCTGATTCACTGCCCGCCCGGCGTCATCAGCAGAAAGGATATTGATCAGAAAACTGTTCCAGCCTCGCTCACGCGCCGTCTGCTCAATGGCCAACAGTATTTCTACAGAATAGGGTGTGGTGGCGGTGTCCAGCGCCAGAATACCGATTGTCGATGCTTTAACGCCTTTGCTTCGAATCTTCCGGGCGGAATAGTCCGGCACATACTTCAGCTCATCAATGGCCCGCTGTACCCGCTCCCGGGTCACCGGGCTAACGTGTTCAGCCTGATTAATGACCCTGGAAACGGTCATCAGCGACACGCCCGCCAGGGTTGCTACATCTTTCAGAGAAGCCATATCCAATCATTCGCGCGAGAGAAAAATCGATAGTAGCGGTTTTTACACGCTTTTTCTCGACGAGAATGCGTTTGTCTCTTTCTCACGCACCAGCACGGTGGTCAGCGCGAAAGAAAGTCCCAGCGCCAGCGCCACCCCCAGAAGGGCAAAGATAAAGTACGGGCCGATATAAGCCGGCAAGCTAAAGATACTCGACAGGATATAGCCGTACAGCCGCACGCCGAAAAATGCGATGAAGGCCGACGCAATCGAACTGGCAACCGTGGCGGCAATAAACGCTTTCTTGTAGCGGGTTAATACGCCAAACAGCGCCGGTTCGGTAATCCCCAGCAGCGCGGAGATCCCGGCAGACAGCACCACCGAGCGATCGGCTTTCGACTTGCTCTGCCGCCAGATGGCAAACGTCGCCCCGGCGATAGCCATATTGGCCATAAACATCATCGGCATCAGCATGTCATAGCCGCGATCGGTGAAATTCTGCAGCGCAATCGGCGTCATGGCATGGTGCATCCCGGTCAGAATCGCTATCGGGCGAATGGCGCCCACCACCAGCCCGGCGAAGCTCGCGGAGATCCCGAACAGCCCTTCGATAAACCAGGCCAGCCCTTTCCCCAGATAAATCCCCAGCGGGCCAATCACCACCAGCGCCACCAGCGCGGAGATGAACAGCGTCAGCGTCGGGGTGAACACCGTTTTCAGCACGTCAGGCATGATGCTGTCCACCCAGCGGTGGATATAGCTCAGCGCCAGTACCGAGAAAATAACCGGGATCACGCTGGAGGCGTAGTTAAACACCGAAACCGGGATCGCATTCAGAAAATAGAACGCATCCACCGCGCCCGCCTGATGCGCGGCCAGCGCTTTCGCCGCTTCAATCAGCGACGGGTACATGAAGCAGGCCGCCACCGCCGCCGCGAGGTATTCGTTCGTTTTGAACATTCTGGCCGCGGAGATCGCGAGGAAAAACGGCAGAAAATAAAACACGCCGCTGGCGATGAGATCGATAACGATCACCGTATCGCTTTTGGCCGAGATCAGCTTGAGCGCCACCAGCCCGGCCAGCAGGCCTTTGATCATCCCCGCCCCGGCTATCGCCGGGACAATCGGGCCAAAAACGCCGGAAACCGTGTCCATAAACAGCGACACCAGGCTCTTACGCTCTTTCTTGCCAGTAGAGCCGGCAGGTGCCTCTTTTGCGCCGCCAAGCAGCGCAGTCAGTTGCTCATACCAGCTGTTCACCTGCGGGCCGATGATTATCTGAAACTGATCGCTTTGTGTCTGCGCGCCCAGCACGCCGGGCAGTTTTTTGATCTCCGCCTGATTCACTTTATTATCATCAATTAAATCGAAACGCAGACGCGTCATGCAGTGCCAGACTTTATGAATATTATCCGTCCCGCCGACCAGACGAATAATAGAAGCAATGACGTCACGACTCCCCATGAATAACTCCCCGGTGTTGGTTTATTGCTATGTGTTGCTGCGCCGATGGTAGAGAATCGAAAAATCAAAAACAAACCAATGAAACATGACAATCGTCACAAATAGCCAAAACAAAAGAACAACAACAGCAATTGGTACGGTTTTACCGCCTTTAAAAGTCAAATAACTGACCAATAAAAAAGAGTCAAAAAAGCGTTTACCGCCGGGGAAAAATAGGGTGATAGTAATAGCCGAACTTAATTCATTGCGCTTATATCAGCCTGACGGTGGAGCTTTCTCGTGCTACCCACAATTATCGAAAATATTGAATGTTTTATTACTAAACCGGACCGGCACAACCTGGTCACGGTGCGAGTCACCACCAACAAAGCGGTAACCGGTCTTGGCTGCGCCACCTTCCAGCAGCGGCCGCTGGCGGTAAAAACCCTGGTCGATGAATACCTCAAGCCGCTGTTAATTGGCCGGGACGCCAACCACATCGAAGACCTGTGGCAGATGATGACCGTCAACGCCTACTGGCGAAACGGCCCGATCATGAACAACGCCATCGCCGGCGTGGATATGGCGCTGTGGGACATCAAAGGCCAGCTGGCGAATATGCCGCTTTACCAGCTTTTAGGCGGCAAATCGAAGGATGCCATCGCGGTCTATAGCCACGCCGCCAGTGAAACGCTTGACGGGCTTTATCAGGAAGTGGATATGCTGCTGGCGCAAGGATACCGCTACATTCGCTGCCAGCTGGGGTTCTATGGCGGCACGCCTCAGCGTATGCACCAGACCAAAGATCCCACGCCCGGCGCGTATTACGACCAGGACGAATACATGGCTAACACGGTGGAAATGTTCCGCGCATTGCGTGAGAAATACGGCCACCGCTTCCACATCCTGCACGACGTTCACGAACGGTTATTCCCCCAGCAGGCCATTCAACTGGCGAAAGCGCTGGAGCCTTACCAGCCGTGGTTTATCGAAGATATTCTGCCGCCGCAGCAAAGCGCTTGGCTGGAGCAGGTGCGCCAGCACTCCTCCGTGCCGCTGGCGATGGGCGAACTGTTCAACAACCCGGCGGAATGGCATGACCTGATCGTGAACCGCCGCATTGATTTTATTCGCTGCCACGTTTCGCAGATCGGCGGGATCACCCCGGCGCTAAAACTGGCGGTGCTCTGCCAGGCCTTTGGCGTGCGCCTCGCCTGGCACGGGCCACCGGACATGACGCCGATTGCGGTGGCGGTGAATACGCACCTGAACATTCACCTGCATAACGCGGCGATTCAGGAGTTTATTCCCGTCAAAGAGAACACCGCCGCCGTGTTTCCTGGCGCCCCGGCGGCGGAAAAAGGCTATATGTATCCGCTGGAAAAACCGGGCATTGGCGTGGGCTTTGACCCGCGACAGGCGGAACGCTTCCCGGTGGAATATCGCCCGCACGAATGGACGCAAAGCCGCCTGCCCAACGGCGCGATCCACACGCCTTAAGACGTTTTACGGCGGGCGAGATTAGCGTGGTTGAAGGGGATAACGTAGGTGCAGGAATAGTTGATATCGACGATATCGCTGATCTCAAACACCCGTCCCCCTTCCAGAATGCCGCGATTACTGATTTGCATCGCGGGCTGGCCCTTCTTGCATTCGAGCAGCTGGGCCTGTTCTTTATTGACCGCAACGGCCTGGTAGCGGGTCAGTAAATGCGAAATACGAAACCCCTTGCTCAGGACATATTGCTGTAAAGAGCTTTCTATCGCCTTCTGGTTGAGGTCGGGGAAATCTTTAGCCGGCAGGCGCGACGTTTCAATCTGTACTTTCTGGCCATCCACCAGGCGCAGGCGGCAAAACTGCCAGATAAACTCCCTGGCGCCGAGGCCAAAAACCTGCTGTTCGTCGCGGTCGGGCAGCTTTTTATGCAGGCTAATCAGCCGAAACGTAATGCGGTCGAAAGACTTTTCGGTAATCGAGTTATACACCAGCGGACTGCTGCGGGCCTGCTCGTTAATCCAGATCCCGGATCCTTGAATAATGGAAACCACGCCAATGCTGACCAGTTTTTCCAGCGCCTGTCGGATGGTAAAGCGTGAAACCCCATATTCTTCGGCCAGCTGCCGCTCAGGCGGCAATTTGCGCGGGCCAGGTTCGCTGTGCTGATAAATTTTGCTCAGTAAATCCTGGGTCACAAAGTCTTTCTTTTTCATCGCGGGCTCCTAACCTTTGCGCTGAAACATAACATTCCTGCGCCCTGTGAACTATGCTGGCAGGTAAATTATCCCTGACATTTACCCCCTTACGCCGGAACCCACTTATGACAAGCCAAAAAAGGGTCACCCTCGTCAATGGCGTACTGATCGTGGCAGTGCTGCTGCCCATCTTGCTTAGCATTTATCTGGCCCACAACAAAGCCGAGAAAAACTTCCACAACGAGCTTGAAAATTACGCCGATCGTGGGATGGTCCGCAGCGACAAAGTTATTAGCCAGGCCAACATGGCGCTCAGGCAAATCAACGCTTTTCGCGGCCAGCACTGCTCTGCCAGCCACCTGGATGCCATGCGCCGCGTCGCTTTTGATTATCTCTACATCCAGGAAGTCGTCTATCTCGTCGGCGATCGGGCCGTATGCTCTTCCCTTGAAGCAGCACACCATGGCATTAAGCTTGGCCCACCCGATACGCAAAGCACACGGGGCTTCTTCGCCTGGTACACCGACGTCACCGATCTGGGTTTCCAGCGCCCAATGATCTACATCGGTAACCAGGATCATGTGGTGGTTATCGATCCGCAGGCCTTCATTGACGTCATTCCTCTTGGCAATACGCCGGTCAACGTTGCGCTGGTTGGCCTGGCGCGTAATCGACTGATTGCCAGTAACGCCGTGTTGCCCAACAACAGCTGGGAAAGTCAGGTAGCAAAGGGCGTGACAACTTACTCCGACGGGAAAAACGACTATGTCATTCTCCGCTCTCCGGCGTCCGGGCTGGCCCTGATAACCTGGGCGTCCAGCGCCCCGCTGCAAACGGCCTGGTATAAGCAACTGGTCATCTGGCTGCCAATAGGTATTCTCGTTAGCCTTAGCGCAGGCTGGTTCATCACTCGCCTGTTGCGCCGCCTTGAATCCCCGCAGGCGCGTATTCAGGACGCCATCAGAGGCCGGGAATTTAGCCTCGAATATCAGCCCATCGTTGATTTAAAAACCGGTGAAGGCGTAGGTGCAGAAGCGCTGCTTCGCTGGCGCTTACCGGACGGGAGTTTCATCAGCCCGGACATCTTCATTCCCATTGCTGAGCAGACCGGGCTTATTTCGCAGATCACCGAGCTGGTGATTAAAAAGACTTTCGCCGATCTCGGGGACTGGCTGCACGCCCACCCTCAGCACCATATTTCAATCAATCTCTCCCCGAGCGACGTGCTTAACGACAGGGTGCTGCTGGCCATCAGGCCGCTGCTGCTGAAGTATCAGGTCAAAGCGGAACAAATAGCGCTGGAGATTACCGAGCGAGGCTTTGCCAACCCTAAGGTGAGCGCCCCGATTGTGGCGAAATACCGCGAGGCGGGTCATCCTATCTATCTGGATGACTTTGGCACCGGCTATTCCAGCCTCAGCTACCTGCAGGATCTCGACGTCGATATCCTGAAAATAGACAAATCGTTCGTTGACGCGCTGGAGTACAAAAACGTCACGCCGTACATCATTGAAATGGCGAAAACGCTTCATCTGGCGACGCTCGCCGAAGGGATTGAAACGGCGGCGCAGGCGGCGTGGCTGCGGGAACACGGCGTCGCCTGGGGGCAGGGCTGGCTTTACAGCAAAGCCCTGCCGAAACAGGCGTTTATCGACTGGATTGCCCGCAACCGCATTGTGAACTGATCACTTCCGCAACAGCTGCTGGAGGCGCTGTTGCTGGCGTTTTTCCAGCCAGCCCTTCAGCAGGAACAGGCGCAGGCCGCCCATCACCAGCAGCGCGCCCCAAATCAGCGTTGCCCACTGGAACCAATAGTGGCCCGGCGAAGTCAGCCAGTTAATAACGGCCAGCCCGGTACACACAATCGCCCACACCAGCACGGAACGGTAGAAGCGGTACTCGCGCGCCACGCGGCGCTTAGCTTCAAGAATGCGCGTATTGAGCGCGTCCTCTGGTTCAGCGTCCGGCTCAATGCCGTCGTACAAATCCGTTACCTTGAGATCGAACGCCGCCGCAATCGCGCTCATGGTTTCCAGGCTTGCCTGGCCGCCATTTTCAATACGCTGAATAGTTCTGACGCTCAGGGAAGAGAGTTCGGCCAGCTGCTCCTGGGACCAGGCGCGGGACAAACGCAATGCTTTAATGTTGTTACTCATGGCTGGAGATCCTCAAATGATTTAACCCGCCCTGACTATGGCTCAGCCCGCGCCACTTCAACACGACAGCGACACGACATCAACCCGACAGCAACCTGACAGCCCTAATGTGCCGCTTTTCGCCGGGCAAAAGCAAAGCAGATAATCGGCAGAGGCAAAGTGAACAGCAGCAGCAGCCATACCAAAGTATAAACCGCATCCACGCCGTCGTTTTGCAGATTGGTATACAGCTTGACGGGGATCCCCTGAGGGAAATAGGCAAAAATCATCACGATGCCAAATTCACCGATGGCCCGAACCCAGGCCACGGCAAGCGCCGACGCAAGTCCCGGCGCGGACATCGGCAAAGCAAGGCGCAGGAATCGCTGCCACGGCGAGGCCCCGAGCGTGCGCCCGGCTTCAAGGATCTCTTTCGGCACCGCGGCAAACGCGGAGCGGGCGGCGGTAATAAAGTAAGGCAGTGCGCCGTAAACCTGAGCCAGCACGAAAGCTCCGGGGTTATTCACCAGCGTCAGCCCGAAGCGGGACAGCCACTCCCCCGCCAGGCTATACGGCCCCCAGGCGGAAATCAGCAAAATCCCCATCGCCAGCGGCGGCGTAAGCAGGGGAAGCAACACCAGGATCTCAACCAGCAGTCGACGCCGGCCTTTGGCCCAGGCCAGCCACCATGCCACCGGCAGCCCCAGCGCGACAACAATCATCAGCGCCAGGCCGCCCAGCCCAAGGGAAACGGCAATCGCGCCACCGTCTCCCCAGGCCAAATGAAACCCGCGCCACGGCGTGACGCCCAGCAAAGTCGCAAACGGAATCGCCAGCAGAAGTAACGCCGGGAGCGACAGCCACAGCGCCGGGCTACGCATCATTGCGCGTAAATCGCCTGGCCTTTAGGTGCCGCATAGCCATTCGCTTTAAACAGCTTCTGGCCTTCGGCGCTGCGCATAAAGTCGATAAACTTCTGCCCCTGCGGCACGCCGTTCGGCGCATTTTTCAGCACGGCAGCGTAATAGACCAGCGGCTGGGTATGCAGCACCCGATCTTTCCCGGCGCTGTCCTTGATGGTGAAGCTCACGGTGTCGTACCACTGTTTGGCTTCATCAGGGTTGCTGAGGTTTATCTCATCCGGCAGCGCGATGTACGGCAGTTTGGCGGAAATCACTTCGCTTTCGTACCCGGCGGCGGCGTCAACCTGCCCGCTCTCCAGCCGCGTCAGCAGGCCACCTTCCAGGCTAACCTGGGCAGGGTTTTGTACTTCCCCCATCACCTGCTTCGCCACGCCCGGCTGCTGGTAATATTTTTCCGCCAGCAGCAGCGTAAAGACAATATTCTGCCCTTTAGGATCGTTATACGGATCGGTACGGCCAAACTTCAGCCCCGGCGTCGCCAGCACTTTCAGCCAGCTGGCGTCTTTTCCGTTCGCGGCGGCAAACTGCGGCGCGTATTTTCCTTTCGGGCTATAGGCGATAACCATGCTGGTGCTGGCCACCGGCACGGCATCGTCAATCAGCCCGGCATCTTTCAGGATTTGCATAGGGCCAGGGGTGATGGAGACAAACACGTCGGCGGTAATTTTCTTGCTGGCAAGCAGCCGCGCCATTCCGTAAGCGCCTTGCCCCTGCCCCTGGTAATCACCGTGGTTTTCTTTCGCGAAGGCCGGGCCGAGGGACTGGTCCATGACCTTGCCCATCGAACCTGCATAGGTGACGCGAATATCGGCAGAAGCCAGCGCCGAAGCGCTGAAAAGAAGTGAGCACAGCGCCAGGGCGCCCGCGCTGCGTGCTGAAGTCAAAGCCATAGCATCCTCGTTATATATTAAAGTACACAGCGATTATCCGCGCCGCTTCGCCGCTAAACAACGAGTTTGTATGATGAATTTATCTACGGTTGAAGTTAAGGGTTACTCCCTCGGGGTTATTTCACGCCCAGCCGCTTCGCCAGTCGGTGAAGATTGGCCACGTCGACGCCAAGCTGCCGGGCGCTGGCCGCCCAGTTATTGCCGTGGCGGGCAAGCGCTTCCACGATCCTGCCGCGCTGAAACGCATCGGTCGCTTCACGCAGGCTGACTGAAGACAGCGTTGCAGGTGCGGTTTCAGGCTCGTGGACGACAACATCCAGCTGGCCAGCAAGCTGGAAATGTTGAGGCTGAAGTATAATCTCGCCCTGCTGAGCGCCCGCCCGGGCCAGCACAATCGCGCGATAAATAGCATGTTCCAGCTCGCGGATATTTCCCGGCCAGCCATACTGCGCCAAAAGCATCCGGGTTGATTCGCTCAGCCCAACCTGCTTCAGCCCCATCTTCACGCGGCTTTGCTCGCAGAAAAAGCCGGCCAGCAGCGCAATGTCCTCTCCCCGCTCGCGTAGAGGCGGAACGTGCAGCGGAAAGACGCTCAGGCGGTGAAACAGGTCGGCACGGAACTCGCCGGCCAGTACCCGCTGGCGCAGATCGCGGTTAGTCGCGGCCAATACCCGAACATCCACGCGCTGGCTGCGGTCGTCCCCCACTCGCTGTATATCGCCGTACTGCAGCACGCGCAGCAGCTTGGCCTGCAGCGCCAGCGGCAGTTCACCGATTTCATCGAGAAACAGCGTGCCGTTATCCGCCATTTCAAACTTGCCGGTGCGGTGATGAATCGCCCCGGTAAATGCGCCCTTCACATGGCCGAACAGCTCACTCTCCGCCACGCTTTCCGGCAGCGCGGCGCAGTTAAGGTAGACCAGCGGACTTGCCGCCCTGGCCGATCCGGCATGAATTGCCCGCGCCACCAGCTCTTTCCCCACGCCCGTCTCGCCGGTGATCAGCACGTTCAGATCGGAACTGGCAACGATATCAATCTCTTTTTTCAGCTGGATGATGCCCGGCGAGCGGCCAATCATCTCTCCGGCAGCCTCTCGCGCAATAGCCGGCTGCACCGTGCCTTCCGGCATTTGCTTTTCCAGCTGTTCCAGCAGCAAAGCATTGTTCAGCGCCCCGGACGCCAGCACGCCAATCAGCCTGAGTTCCTCATCGCTGAAGCCGTCAAACTGATGAGGATCCATGCCGTCCACGGTCAGCGCCCCGATAAGCGTCTGGTCGGCAAACAGCGGCAGCCCCAGGCAGGCGTGAACCTTAAGCTCTTCATGATCCGGAATCAGGCCGTCATAAGGATCGGGCAGCTCGCTGTCGGCCGGGAAACGCACCACGTCCCCCGCGCGGGCAATGGCCTCCAGCCTCGGATGAGCGTCCACGGCAAAGCGCCGCCCCAGTACGTCGATGGCAAGGCCGTCTATCGCCAGCGGATAAAAATGCCGCGACTCGTAGCGCAGCAGCGCCGTGGCATCGCCGCCGAGCAGCTTTCTCAGGGTACGGATAACGCGGGTAAAGCGATCGGAATGGCTGATGCCGCTCTGCAGTTCGATGGCAATGGCGGCGAGAGAAGACATCGACAGGCTCATAGGGAGGCTCCTGGAACGCGAGGCGTTCAGCTTACGCCTGAGTCGTCAAAATGACAAACATCAGAGTCATTATGACCAAAAACAACAATGTCATTATGACAATAAAAAAGAACAAAAAAAACAACAAACAATTAAAAATCAATAAATTACAAAACTGGCACGATACTCGCAATTACACCGTCATTGAAGCACTTAACGCTATGACATCAATGAGGTTCTCAATGGCTATTCAGGTTAAAAACAACATACAGTGGGTTGGACAACGTGACTGGGAAGTGCGTGATTTTCACGGCACGGAATATAAAACACTGCGCGGGAGCAGCTACAACAGCTACCTCATTCGCGAAGAAAAAACCGTCCTGATCGACACCGTCGACCACAAGTTCAGCCGCGAGTTTGTACAAAACCTTGAACGTGAAATCGACCTTAACACGCTCGACTACATCATTATCAACCACGCGGAAGAAGACCACGCGGGGGCGCTGACCGAGCTGATGTCACGCATCCCGCACACGCCAATCTACTGCACCGCCAACGGCATCGACTCCATTAATGGTCACCACCATCATCCGGAGTGGAACTTTAAGGTGGTGAAAACCGGCGACAGCCTGGACATCGGCAATGGCAAACAGCTGATCTTCGTTGAAACGCCAATGCTGCACTGGCCGGACAGCATGATGACCTACCTGACCGGCGACGCGGTGCTGTTCAGCAACGACGCCTTCGGCCAGCATTACTGCGACGAGCATCTGTTTAACGACGAAGTGGATCAAACCGAGCTGTTCGAACAGTGCCAGCGTTACTACGCCAACATCCTGACGCCGTTCAGCCGCCTGGTAACGCCGAAAATTACCGAAATCCTTGGCTTCAACCTGCCGGTGGAGATGATTGCCACCTCCCACGGCGTGGTCTGGCGCGACAACCCAACGCAAATCGTTGAGCTGTACCTGAAATGGGCCGCCGATTACCAGGAAGACCGCATCACGCTGTTCTACGACACCATGTCGAACAACACCCGCATGATGGCTGACGCCATTGCCCAGGGCATTCATGAAGTTGACCCGCGCGTGGCGGTGAAAATCTTCAACGTGGCGCGCAGCGATAAAAACGAAATTCTGACCAACGTTTTCCGCTCCAAAGGCGTGCTGGTCGGCACCTCTACCATGAACAACGTGATGATGCCGAAAATCGCCGGGCTGGTGGAAGAGATAACCGGGCTGCGCTTCCGCAACAAACGCGCCAGCGCCTTCGGCTCCCACGGCTGGAGCGGCGGCGCGGTCGATCGCCTTTCCACCCGCCTGCAAGACGCCGGGTTTGAAATGTCCCTCAGCCTGAAGGCCAAATGGCGCCCGGACGGCAACGCCCTGGAACTTTGCCGCGAACACGGTCGCGAAATTGCCCGCCAGTGGGCGCTCTCCCCGCTGCCGGTGGCTCAGGCTTCAATCACCGTCGCTCCGCTAGCCGAAGAAGCAAAAGCCGAATCCACCGGTGCCGACCTCGGCCCCCGCATGCAGTGCAGCGTTTGCCAGTGGATCTACGATCCGGCCCAGGGCGAACCGATGCAGGCCGTTGAGCCCGGCACGCCGTGGAGCGAAGTGCCAGACAGCTTCCTGTGCCCTGAATGTTCGCTGGGCAAAGACGTCTTCGACGAACTGGCAACGGAGGCCAAATGAACAACGGCATTGTGATAGTCGGCTCGGGCTTTGCCGCCCGCCAGCTGGTGAAAAATATCCGCAAACACAGCGCTGAGGTGCCCATCCGGCTGATTGCCGCCGACAGCGCCGACGAGTACAACAAACCGGACCTGAGCCACGTCATCAGCTTAAACCAGCAGGCCGAAGCGATGACCCGCCAGCAGGCTGGTGCGTTTGCGGAGCAGTTCAACCTGACGCTGCACGCCAATAGCTGGGTCAGCAGCCTCGACGCCAAAAACAAACGGGTCAACTGCGGCGAACGGCAATGGCACTATGACAAACTGGTGCTGGCGACCGGCTCTTCCGCTCTGTTGCCACCTGTTTGCGGCAAAGAGCTGATGACGACGCTCAACAGCCAGCAGGAGTATCAGGCCTGCGAAACCCGGCTGCGCGACGCCCGGCGGGTGATGATCCTCGGCGGCGGGCTGATCGGCAGCGAGCTGGCGATGGACTTCTGCCGCGCGGGCAAAGAGGTTGTGCTGGTGGATAACGCCAGCCACCTGATGGCGTCGCTGCTGCCGGCGGAGGTTAGCGGCCGCCTGCAGTCCCGCCTGAACCAGATGGGCGTCGAGCTGCTGTTCAACCAGCGTCTGGAAGCGGTGAGCCAGGCGGAGTCAGGGCTATGCGCCACGCTCAACAACGGACGTGAGCTGCACGTTGATGCGGTAGTCTCTGCCATTGGCCTGCGCCCGAACGTTGGGCTGGCTCAGCACGCAGGGCTTGAGGTTAATCGAGGCATTAAGGTGAACAGCCAGCTGCAAACTTCCGATCCGGATATTTACGCCCTTGGCGACTGCGCGGAAATCGACGGTAAAGTGCTGCCGTTCCTGCAGCCGATTCAGCTCAGCGCCATGACGCTGGCGAAAAACCTGCTCGGGGCGAGCGATGCACTTTCCCTTCCGGCGATGCTGGTCAAGGTGAAAACGCCGGAGATGCCGCTGCACCTGGCCGGAGAAACCCAGCGCCGCGACCTGATCTGGCAGATTAGCGCCGGTCCGCAAGGGCTGATTGCCAAAGGAATGGACGCCGCGCAGCAGCTAAGGGCGTTTATCGTCAGCGAGGATCATATGAAGCAGGCGTTTAGTTTGGTGCGGGAGCTGCAGTTAGGCTGAAGGGCAATGAGCGTAGGGAGCCATTTTTCCCCTCACCCCGACCCTCTCCCCAAAGGGGCGAGGGAGAAAAAATGACATGCAATCCAGTCTATTCCCTCTCCCTCAGGAAAAGGGTAGAAAGAAAGTTTTCGTACCTGATTTTATCCCCTCTCCCCTGTGGGGAGAGGGTTAGGGTGAGGGGCAAACCTTACAACGCCTCAACCTTCTCCAGCGCCGCCAGCAAACTTTCCGGCGTCAGCGCCACCGGCAGCGCATGAATCGACTCCCCGGCCTGTAAAGTACGGGCAACCACCTTATCCAGGTCGGCACGATGATGGATATCCACATCCAGCTGCGCCAGTTTCGTTGGCAGGTTGAAACGCTTATAGGCCTGCGTCAGCTGCGCCAGAACATCGTCCTGCCCCAGCAGTGCGCTCTGCACCAGAATCCCGTAGGCCACTTTCGTGCCGTGCAGGAAGCGGTCGGTTTGCGGCAGCGTCGTCAGGCCGTTATGGACGGCATGCGCGGCGGCAACGCGGGTGTAGCGTTCGCCCAGGCCGCCCACCATCCCGCCCCCGGCAATAATCGCCTCGACCACATC
The DNA here is from genome assembly GCF_011752815.1 of Enterobacter sp. Cy-643. GTDB lineage: Bacteria > Pseudomonadota > Gammaproteobacteria > Enterobacterales > Enterobacteriaceae > Cedecea. Next base: position 147,030 of record NZ_VWWV01000001.1, on the reverse strand, counting down.
CTGAAACGCCTGACTTAACTTGCCCTGACGCCGATCTTCCAGCGCCTGCTCGCTGCGCTCCAGCAGCACATCACGGATCGCCAGCGCCGCACCAATGCCGAGGCGCACGGTCAACGGCAGATTTTCCGGCTGCGGGCTAAGCACCACCGCTTCGTACCACTTCGCCAGCGTGTCGCCGATCCCGGCCAGCAGATATTCCTGCGGCGCACGCAGGATAATTTCCGGCTCCACCAGCACCAGGTGGTTAGCATCGTTGAAAATCTCGAAGCGCAGCGCCTGCCCGGCGTCGTTGTACCACACGGACAGCGGCGTCCAGGCCGCGCAGGTTGCCGCGATAGTTGGGATCGCAACCACGGGCGCATTTAAACGTCGAGCCACCACTTTGACCGTATCCAGCAGCGCCCCGCCGCCGAGGCCAATAACCACCTGACGAGCACCGGACTCCGCCACCAGCCTCTGCACTTCGCTTTCGCTGCAGTGCCCACCAAACTGAATATGCTTCGCACCGGGTAGTGAAAAAGCCTCCGGCAGGAAAGGCCGGGCCGCCGCAAACGCACGCTCGCCGAAGATCCAGACCGCGTTATTCAGCTGATCTTCGCTGTAAAACTCAGTCAGACGGGCAAGGCAGCCGGGGTGTGAATAGTAATTCGCGGGGCCGGTAACCACGCGGATAGCGGTGCTGGTCATGATGCATTTCCTTTTCTTCGCTGGCGGGATATATTCTATGCCGATGATATGTCCAGACATCTGGACGGCTAATATCGTTTTGCTTTATCTTATGTCTTTTCGTTCATTGCCCGCAACCCAGAAGGCCGTTAAAAATTCGACAGATCAATTCATTAAACCCGGAAGCTGCCGCCGCTATGACTACGCTTAACCGCCTTGAGATGCGAGAAATCTCTATCGCCTTCGCGGGCTTTAACGCGCTGAGCCAGGTGAATTTTCGGCTGGATGGCGGTTCGGTGCATGCTTTGACCGGCGCAAACGGCGCGGGCAAATCCACGCTGATGGCGGTACTTTCCGGCGCACACGAGCGCTACCAGGGCGAAATCCTGATCGACGGTGAAACGGTGACAATCCGCAACCCGCGTGACGCCAAACTTCTGGGGATCCATCTGGTACAGCAGGAAGTGGACGTTGCCCTAGTGCCGGGGCTCAGCGTGGCGGAAAACATCATGCTCGATAAGCTGGCCGAAACGGGGCATGTCTACCGCTGGTCGAAAATTTACCGGCAGGCTCGCGAAGCGCTGGCGCAGCTTGACGTGGTGATCGACGTCAAAAAAAGCATTGAGCAATGCACCCTGGCGGAAAAACAGCAAATCCTGCTGGCGCGGGCGCTCTCTCACCGCTGCCGTTTTCTGATCCTCGACGAACCCACCGCCCCGCTGGACAGCCAGGAAAGCGAACATCTTTTCCGCGTCGTGCAGCGGCTACAAAGCGGCGGCATTGGCGTGGTGTTTATTTCCCACCGCATCCATGAGCTGAAAGCCATCTGCGACCAGATGACGGTGCTGCGCGACGGTAAGCTGGTGGACAGCGGCCCGATGGGGCATCTCAGCGGCGAAGAGATTGTCGAGAAAATGCTGGGTCATCAGCTGGACGATATTTATCCCTCTCACCGCCCGCCGGTTGAGGGAGACACGCTGCTGGCGGTGGAAGGTCTGCATGACGATGCGCTGCTGCGCGACATCTCGTTGCACCTGCGCAAAGGCGAAATTCTGGGCATTGCGGGCCTCGCCGGAGCGGGAAAAACCGAGCTTTGCAAAGCGCTGTTCGGCGCCACCCGCAGTACGCTTGAGCGCGGCGAATTAAAAGGCAAGGCCTGGCGCCCGACCGACCCGGCGGATTCCGTCACGCGCGGCGTTGTGCTGGTGCCGGAGGAGCGCCGCAAAGAAGGCATTTTTATCGACGAGTCGGTCACTATGAATCTCTCCGTCAGCGCCGACAGCCAGTTTACCCGCTGGGGACTGTTCGACTTCCGCCAGGCAAAGCGCTGGGCAGAGGAGACCATTCAACAGTTGGGTATTCGCACCAGCGGCCCGGCGCAAACGCTGCGCCGCCTGTCCGGCGGCAATCAGCAAAAAGTGGCCATCGGCAAATGGCTGCGCAACGAAGCCGACGTGCTGATTTTTGATGAGCCAACCAAAGGCGTGGACATCAAAGCCAAAACCGACCTCTTCGTGCTGATTGACCAGCTGGCCCGCCGTGGCAAAGGGGTGATTTACGCCTCCGGCGAATTTGCCGAGCTGGTCGGGCTGTGCGATCGCATCTGCGTGCTGTGGGACGGGCGCATCGTCGCTGAACTGGACGGCCACCAGGCTACCGAAGAAACCTTATTACTCTACTCCACCGGAGGAACCCCCGCGTGAGCAAAGCATTATCCCTTAAGGCCAGCGCGTCAGGCCGCCAGCAGTTCTTTGATTTTCTCTACAAATGGGGGATGTTGCTCACCGTGGTGGCCCTGGTGGCGCTGTTCGGCATCGCGTCCGACAGTTTCCTTGAGCCGAACAACATCATCAATATTCTGCGCTCCATCGCCATCGTGACGGTGATCGCCATCGGCGTGTCAATCTCGCTCACCGTGGGCGGGTTTGATTTGTCCGTCGGCTCGACCGCCTCGCTGGCAAACGCGCTGGTGATTTCGCTGTTCGTCTGGCACGGCTTCGGCACCACCGAGGCGATTCTTATCACCCTGGTGCTGTGCACGCTGGTCGGGCTGTTCAACGCCTTCCTGATCGTGGTGCTGAAAATTCCCGACATGCTTGCCACGCTGGCCAGCCTGTTTGTGATTCAGGGCGTGGCGATGACCTACAGCTACGGTGGCTCGATCACCGAAAACATGGTGCTGCCGAGCGGCGACATGGCGGAAGGGACGATTCCCGCCGCCTTTGGCCTGCTCGGGCAGGTGCCGACCATCGTTATCATCATGCTGGTGGTCACGCTGGTTGCCCAGCTCGCGCTCTCTCTGACCAAACATGGCCGCCGGATGTATGCCATCGGCGGTAACCCGGAAGCGGCTCGCCTGTCCGGCATTCGCACTACCCGTTACCGCGTGGTGGCCTACGTGCTGGCCTCGCTGCTGGCAGGTTTAGGCGGCATTCTGCTGGCTTCCCGCATCGGCTCTTCGCAGGTTAACGCAGGGGGTGGCTACCTGATGGATGCCGTGGCCGCCGCCTGGATTGGTTTCTCTCTGGCAGGCTCGGGTAAACCTAACGCGCTCGGCACGCTGGTGGGCGCGATCATTCTGGGCGTACTGCAAAACGGGCTGGTGATGCTCTCCGTCCCCTACTACGCAATGGACATTATTAAAGGCCTGGTGCTGGCTGCCGCGCTGGCGATTACTTACATACAACGACGCTAAAACAATACTTCACACAGGGTAACGACCATGAAAAAACTGACAACTTCACTGCTGGCGCTTAGCCTGCTTGCCGCTCTGCCGGGCCACGCCGCTACGCCAGCGCCGGTGCCGGAAAAAATCGCCGCCCACGATGGCCCAATCCGCATCGCCGTGATCCGCAACCTGGGCTCCGACGACAACACCACGCAGTTTGTCGCCGGCGCGGTTCAGCAGGCCAAAAAGCTGGGCTTTAAGGTCAGCACGTTTCTGAGCAACGGCGACGACGCCCGCTTCCAGGACTTTGTGAACCAGGCAATCAGCCAGAAGTATGACGGGATTATTCTTTCTCAGGGTCGCGATCCTTACTCCACCGAACTGGTGAAAAAAGCCGTGGCCGCAGGCATTGCCGTGTCGGTCTTTGATACCGCCGTAAACGGCACCATACCCGGCGTGACCGTCACCCAGCAGGACGACGCCTCGTTGACCAGCCTCTCCTTCGGCCAGTTGGTCAAAGATTTCAACGGCAAAGCCAATATCATCAAGCTGTGGGTGGCCGGTTTCCCACCGATGGAACGCCGCCAGGCCGCCTACCAGGAACTGCTGAAAGCCAATCCGGGCATTAAAGAGCTGGAGTCCATCGGCGCGGTTTCTTCCGACGTGCAGGGCGACACCGCCAACAAAGTGGGCGCGGTGCTGGCGAAGTACCCGAAAGGCAAAATCGACGCCATCTGGGGCACCTGGGATGCCTTCAGCCAGGGCGCCTATAAAGCGCTGCAGGAAAACGGCCGTACCGAAATTAAGCTCTATAGCATCGACGTTTCCAACCAGGACATTCAGCTGATGCGCGAAGCCAACAGCCCGTGGAAAGTCAGCGTGGCGGTCGATCCTAAGCTTATCGGTGCCACCAACGTGCGCCTGGTGGCCTACAAGATCGCCGGGGAACAAACGCCTGGGACCTACGATTTTAAAGCGGCGGCCATTCCTCAGGCGCTGCTGGCCAGCCAGCCGGGTCCGGTCAACGTCGCTTCGCTGGGCAAAATCATTCCGGGCTGGGGCCAGACCGACGACTTTATCGCGCCGTGGTTCGCCACGCTCGAAGCGAAAAATAAATAAGGAGTCGCGCCATGGCACTGCCACAACCCGAATACAGCCGCAACATGCGGCTGATCGGCCATAGCGATCAGGGAGGAAAACCGGACGGCGTGCAGCTAATGGTGCACCGGGGCTATGCGTATATCGGCCATATGGTGTCGCAGGGCTTTTCGATTGTTGACGTCCGCGACCCTAAAAATCCGAAAGCGGCGGGCTTCGTGCCCGCGCCGCCGGGCACCTGGAATATTCACCTGCAGGCGCACGACGACCTGCTGTTGGTGATTAACGCCCGGGATCTGTTTGCCGACGTGCGCTTCGCCGATGAGAAGGTGTACTACACCAAATCGGTTGGCGAAACGGTTCGCGACGTGCAGGACAAAGGCTGGAGCGCCGGATTACGCATTTTTGATATCTCCACGCCGGATAAACCCAGGGAAATCAGCTTCCTGTCACTGAGCGGCATCGGCATCCACCGCTGCTGGTATGTGGGCGGCCGCTGGGCCTATGTTTCCGCACTGATCGACGGGTTTAGCGATTATATCTTCCTGACTGTCGACCTCACCGACCCGCAAAATCCGCAGGTGGCAGGCAACTGGTGGCTGCCGGGCATGAACACCGCCGCAGGCGAGCAGCCGAGCTGGCCGGAAGGCAAACGCTATGCGTTACACCACGCAATTATCAGCGGCGACACGGCGTATGCCAGCTGGCGCGACGGCGGCCTGACGCTACTGGACGTTTCCAACCGCGCTCAACCGCAGCTCATCAGCCACCGCAACTGGAGCCCGCCGTTTGGCGGCGGCACCCATACGGCGCTGCCGCTGCCGAATCGCGATCTGTTGGTAGTACTCGACGAAGCGGTACTGGACAATCAGGAGGACGGCGAGAAGCTGATTTGGCTGTTCGATATTCGCGACCCGTCGAACCCGGCCAGCATCTCCACGTTCCCGCAGCCGGATGAGATTGATTATGTGGCGAAAGGCGCGCATTTCGGCCCGCATAATCTGCACGAAAACCGCCCAGGTAGCTTTATCAGCGATACGCTAATTTTCGCGACGTATCAGAACGCTGGCGTGCGAGCCTACGATATTTCCAACCCGTACCGCCCGATAGAAACAGGTGCGCTGGTACCTGCCGCCCCGGAAAAGATGATGGATACTCGCCCTGGACGCCCGCAGGTGATCCAGTCCTGTGATGTCTTTGTCGACGCTCAAGGGATTGTGTACAGCACGGATTATAACGGCGGGTTGTCGGTTATTGAGTATTTGGGGTAGTTTGCCTCAAAGAGGCAATTTCTTTGCCATTGATAATTTTTATGCAGATATGGATGAAATTTCGTTCACTTCCAGTCCTGTTTTATATGTGACCACCGAACCGGTGAACGTGTCAGGGGGCATTACGCCATGCCCCCTGACAACCCCCGACGATCGCTCTCTTTCGCTGTTCCCGACAGCTCAATCCCGCCTGTTTGTGTCATACCCGGGGGCGATGAGAGCCGGGGACAAATCTCCCCTCACCCCAGCCCTCTCCCCAAAGGGGCGAGGGAGAAAACAAAATCTACGGGAAACATTGTTTATTCCCTCTCCCTTCCAGGGAGAGGGTTAGGGTGAGGGTAAAAGAAGCAGAGACGTTGTGGCTGAGAGCGTCGGGAACGCATCTCAGCCGATCCAGGACTGGGAGATAAAACGGAGGTCTGCCGCTCACGCGGTCGATTCATTTGGCCGGGAGTCCGGGTTCTCAGGGGAATGACGGTGATTCCCCTGAGACATTCACTGGCTCTGTGATGACATATGAAACAGGGCGGAAGTGAACGGAACCTTTCGCCGGGTCTGCATAGAAGAGATTAACGGTTGAAAGAAACCTCCCCGGTAAGGAAAAAACTCACCCCTTTTGCCGAACCCTCGCAATAAACTCATCCACCGAATTCACCTGCCCGGCTATCAGAATCAAAAACTTGCCCAGCTCAATCGCGTGGCTGACGCAGGCCAGGCGCGCCGCTTCATCCTCGATACTTTCCAGATCGGCGACGTGAGACAACCCCACGGAACGGCGAATCAACTCAGTGCCGCAGAAGCCCACCGCATCAACCCACACGTTTTGCAGATAATGTTCAACGTAGCCTTCCGCTGCCAGCGCCGCGTCACGTGTTTTAGCGCGGGCAAGCGCCGTAAATCGCTCTGAGAAGCTCAGCCACAGTTCCTGAATATCTTTCAGGCGCTGTTCGCGCTGGCTGGCGGCATCCCGTGGGCCAAAATGCCCCGGCAGCGCGCAGTAGTTCAGCAGCAGATTGCCGATGGCGGTCCCAAGATCAAACCCAACCGGACCCACGTAGCCAAATTCAGCGTCGATCGCTTTCAGGCTACCTTCCGCGACGAAAATCGAGCCGCTGTGGATATCGCCGTGCAGCAGCGCCTCGGCGCTTGAAAAGAATTTATGCTTCAGCAAAGCCACGGCCAGTTTCAGATCGCTGTCGCTTCGCAGCGCGGCAACCTGTTGTTCCAGCGCGGCCGGGTAGTTATTTCGCTCGTGGATCTGATACGGATCGTTAAAGAACAGATCTTCGGTGATTTCGCACATTTCCGGGTTGATAAAGCGAGCAACCAGCGCTTTCTTATCATGCGGATGGAGATAAAAATCTGACGTGTGAAACAGCGCTTTTGCCAGATATTCCCCAAGCTGACTGGCCGCCTGAGGATAGTAAACGCCCTTCACCAGCTCGCCGCGCCAGATGCGATGGCTGGACAGGTCTTCCATCACCATCACCGCCAACTCTGGATCGTAATGCACCACGTTGACCGTGTGCTCCGGGCTGTGCTGGTAGTGTTCCACCAGGGTTTGTGCCTCAAGGCGAGCGCGATCCAACGTCAGCGGCCAGGACTCGCCCACGCAGCGCACGTACGGCAGCGCCTGCTTCACGATAGTTCGGCTGACGCCTTGAGTATCAAAGATTTTAAACACCAGATTGAGGTTGCCGTCGCCCACTTCCTGCGCTTCCACTAGCTCAGACGGCGTTTGCAGCCCACCAAACTGTTGAGCATAGGCCACTGCGTCAGCGGCGGTAAAAGTGCGGTAATGCGACATGGCGATCCTCTCAGAAAATAAAGTTAATTAAGACGTTTGGACGTCTATACATCTGGATGTCATGTTGGCACAATATACCGCAACAACGCAACATGGAATTAACACGAATGCATAATTTAAAAACGACCAGCCTTGAAGTGCGTGATAACCAGCTTTGGATCCTTGACCAGCAGGCCTTGCCGCAGCAGAAAAACTGGCTCCCGGCCCATACCGTGTCGCAGCTGGTCACCCATATTCACGCCCTCAGCGTACGCGGCGCGCCGCTCATCGGCCTTTCCGCCAGCCTGCTGCTGGCACTGCTGGCGGAGCAAGGGCAGAGAAAAGCTCAGCTCGCTGAAGCCCTGGAAACCCTGCGGGCGTCCCGCCCGACGGCGGTAAACCTGATGAATAACCTCGACCGCATGAAGCAGGCGCTGACTCAGGAAAATGTTGTGGCTGCGCTCGAAGAAGAAGCCCTGCGGCTGGTGGCAGAAGATAAAGTGCTGTGCGATAACATCGCCCAGGCGGGCGCGGCGCTGGTCAAGCCCGGCAGCCGCCTGCTGACCCACTGCAATACCGGCGGCCTGGCAACCGCAGGCGTCGGCACCGCGCTGGGCGTTATTCAGCGGGCATATAGTGAAGGCCACGTTGCCAGCGTTTGGGTGGATGAAACCCGCCCGCTGCTGCAAGGCGGCAGGTTGACGGCGTGGGAACTGGGTGAGTTGGGCATTCCTTACCAGCTGATTTGCGATTCAATGGCCGCCAGCCTGATGGCGAAAAAGCAGGTGGACGCCATCTGGGTGGGTGCGGACCGCATCGCTGCGAACGGCGATGTGGCCAATAAGATCGGGACTTACAGCCTGGCCGTGCTGGCGCATTATCACGGCGTGCCGTTCTATGTTGCCGCCCCGCACACCACGCTCGACAGAAACTGCCCGAACGGCGAAGCCATTCCGATTGAGCAGCGGGCAGCCGGGGAAGTGACCGGCGTGGCGGGCAGCTTTGGCAGCGTGCAGTGGGCGCCAGACAACGCAAGCGTGTATAACCCGGCGTTTGATGTCACCCCGGCAGAACTCATTAGCGGCTGGATTCTGGATACGGGCGTGGTGACGCCGGAGCAGGTTCGGGATGGCGTATTTTTGCCGAAGAAATAATGCCCCTCATCCTGACCTTCTCCCCAAAGGGGAGAAGGAATAGAACGCACTACAGATTCACAATTTTCCCCCTCTCCTTTGCCAGGAGAGGGTCAATCACAGCCTACGGCAAGCGTGGATAAGCATCCGCAATCGCATCGCCGGTAAAGTGCGCGACCCAGCCTTCCGGGTTATCAAAAATACGAATCGCGGTGAAATGCGGCTCGGACCCCATATCAAACCAGTGCGGTGTCCCGGCCGGGACGGAAATCAGGTCGTTCTTCTCGCAGAGGATCTGATACACCTTGTTGTCCAGGTGCAGGCAGAACAGCCCCGCGCCTTCGACGAAGAAACGCACTTCATCTTCGCCGTGGGTATGTTCGGACAGGAATTTGGTCCGCAGCACGTCTTTCTGCGGGTTATCCGCACGCAGGCTGATCACATCCCAGCTCTGATAGCCCTTCTCCGCCACCAGCTTGTCGATAGCATGCTGGTAAGCGTGAATCACCGTTTCCGGCGTTGGGTCGTTCCCTAAATCCTGGTTCGCTTCCCAGCGTTCAAAACGCACGTCTTTGGCGTTGAGCTGCTCGCGAATCTCTTGCGCGTCCGTGCTGTGCCATACCGGCTCCTTTGCTTCGGTATCGGTAAAAATGGTCAATGCGCTCATGAAGAAAACGACTCCAGATTAATGTGGTCGAAACGGTTTACCTGGCGATGGCGGCTGACGTCATCCGCCTCGCCGCGAATAAGCTGCACGGTTTGCCAGCCGGCTTCCCGTGCGGCGTCCAGCTCCTGGTGAATATCTGATAAGAACAGCAGCGCCTCAGGTGCCACGCCTATCTCCGCAGCAATATTGCGGTAGGACTGCGCTTCACGCTTGGCCCCAACGTGGGTATCAAAATAGCCGCTGAACAACTCAGTAATATTACCGGCGTCGCTGTAGCCAAAAAGCAGCTTCTGCGCCGCCACCGAGCCGGATGAATAGACATACAGAGCAATGCCCTGCTGTTTCCAGGCCTTCAGCGCGGGCAGAACATCATCATAGAGATGGCCGGTGAAGTCTCCATTCACGTAGCCATCCCGCCAGATAAGGCCCTGCAGCGCCTTTAGCGCGGTAGATTTACGATCTACATCCATGAAGCTAAACAACGTCTCAATCAGCCGTTCAATATCCGCCTGCGGTTCATTAATTTCCGCCCGCAGGTCGTCGAGTATTGGGGCTATTTCATTTTGCTGCTCGCGAACAAAACCCGCGAGGCGTTCGCGGGCGTAAGGGAACAGGATGTTGTGCACAAAGCGAATGTCGCTGGTGGTGCCTTCAATGTCGGTAACAATGGCGCGAATCATCATCTCTCCAGCCGTTAGCGCTGCGTTATGTTGGCAACTAAGGTCATTATTATTTAGACGTCTAAGCGTCTTGATTGCTAAATCTTAACATCGTGTTATAGTCCCGGCAACACAGGGAAACAGACGCATCACGCTAAGGTCGAAGAATAATGAGCCACTCCCCTTTGATTCCAGAAAGCAAACTGCCGGCGCTTGGCACCACCATTTTCACGCAAATGAGCGCCCTCGCGCAGCAGCACAACGCCATTAATCTCTCCCAGGGCTTCCCGGATTTCGACGGCCCGCGCTACCTGCAGGAACGCCTTGCGTTTCACGTCAGCCAGGGCGCGAACCAGTATGCACCGATGACCGGCGTTCCGGCCCTGCGCGAAGCCATCGCCGAGAAAACCGAAGCCCTGTACGGCCACAGGCCGGATGCCAATACAGATATTACGGTCACGGCCGGCGCCACCGAAGCGCTTTATGCCGCCATCACCGCGCTGGTTCGCCCGGGCGATGAAGTCATTTGCTTTGACCCAAGCTATGACAGCTATGCGCCGGCCGTGACGCTTTCCGGCGGCATTCTGAAACGTATTGCGCTTCAGCCGCCGCACTTTCGCGTCGACTGGCAAGAATTTACTGCCCTGCTGAGCGACAAAACTCGCCTCGTCATTCTTAACACGCCGCACAATCCGTCCGCTACCGTCTGGCGCAAAAGTGATTTTGCCGCGCTGTGGCAGGCCATTGCGCAGCAGGCAATCTACGTGCTAAGCGACGAAGTGTACGAGCATATCTGCTTCGATGCAGAAGGCCACGCCAGCGTGCTGGCTCACCCGCAGCTGCGCGAACGTGCTATCTCTGTGTCCTCTTTTGGCAAAACGTTCCATATGACGGGCTGGAAAGTGGGCTACTGCGTGGCACCGGCGGCCATCAGCGCCGAGCTGCGTAAAGTTCATCAGTATCTGACGTTCGCGGTGAATACCCCGGCGCAGCTTGCGATTGCCGATATGCTGCGTGCTGAACCAGAGCATTATCGCGACCTGCCGGAATTTTACCGCGCGCGCCGCGACCGCTTTGTTGAAGCGCTGGCGGACAGCCGGTTCGAAATTCTGCCCTGCGAAGGGACTTACTTCCTGCTGGCCGACTACAGCGCGATTTCCGATCTCGACGACGTGAGTTTCTGCCAGTGTCTGACCAAAGAAGTGGGCGTGGCGGCGATCCCGCTGTCGGTGTTCTGCGCGGATGCTTTCCCGCATAAGCTGATTCGCCTGTGCTTTGCCAAGCAGGAAGCGACGCTGGACGCCGCGGCAGAAAGGTTACGTCAGGTATAAAGCGGCATTCCCCGTCGCCGGACGGGGAAAATTACAGGCTGAGGATCTCTTTGACGAACGGAATAGTGAGCTTGCGCTGGGCGGTAATCGAGGCGTGATCGAGCTGATCGAGCGTCATAAACAGGGTACGCATTTCGCGATCGAGGCGTTTTAACAGAAAGCGCCCCACGTCTTCCGGCAGCTCAAATCCCCTTAGCCTGGAACGCAGCTGCAGCGCCTGCAGCTTGTCGTCATCGGAAAGCGGCTGCAGCTTGTAGATTTGCCCCCAGTCCAGGCGGGAAGCCAGGTCGGGCAGCTGCAAATTTAGCTGGCGAGGCGGCCGGTCGCCGGTGATCAGCAGGCGCGTTTTCCCGGACTCCAGAATACGATTATAAAGGTTGAAGATCGCCATTTCCCACGGCTCATCCCCGGCCACGCATTCGATATTGTCGATACAAACCAGCGACAGCTGCTCCATCCCGTCAAGCACTTCCGGTACAAACCAGGTGCGCTTATCCAGCGGCACGTAGCCCACGGCTTCACCGCGCTGGGAAAGCTCTGCGCAGGCCGCATGCAGCAAATGGCTGCGCCCGCCGCCTTCACGCGACCAGAAATAGATATACCCGCTGTGATCCTGACGGAGTACCGCCTGCAGGGCGGCTAATAAAGAAGGGTTGTCACCCGGCCAGAAACTCGCAAAGGTTTCATCGTCGGGAAGATAGAGTGGCAGTGAGAGCTGTGCCGGCGTATTCAGAAGTACCTCAACCATAACAGGCAGAAAATCGAAACGAGTCTAACACAGAATGGCTGAGGTTTAGAACCGGGCGAGGATCCGCCCGGCGAGGAAACGATCAGGCCTGCGCGTCGTTGTCTTTCGCGTCAAGCACGACTTCTTCCGGGCGCAGTATGCTGATAAGTTTGAAAATAAGGCTCAGCCCCACGCCGACGATGGTCGCCAGCGCCATGCCTTTCAGCTCTGCCGCACCGATGTGCACCTTCGCCCCGCTCACCCCGATGATCAGGATCACGGAGGTCAGGATCAGGTTTTGCGCTTTGCTGTAATCCACTTTGGATTCGATCAGCACGCGAATACCGGAAGCGCCGATCACCCCGTACAGCAGCAGAGAAACACCGCCCATCACCGGCACCGGGATGATTTGAATCGCCGCCGCCAGCTTGCCGACGCAGGAAAGCAGAATGGCGATAATTGCCGCGCCGCCGATAACCCAGGTCGAGTACACGCGGGTGATCGCCATAACGCCGATGTTCTCACCGTAGGTGGTGTTTGGCGTGGAGCCGAAGAAACCGGAGAACACGGTAGAAATGCCGTTGGCAAACATTGAACGGTGCAGACCCGGGTCGCGAATCAGATCTTTTTTCACGATATTCGCGGTGACCACAAGGTGGCCGACGTGTTCGGCAATAACCACCAGCGCCGCAGGCAGAATGGTAAAGATGGCGAACCATTCAAAGCGAGGCGTATAGAAGGTTGGCAGCGCGAACCAGTGCGCTTCGCGAATTGGCGTCACGTCTACCACGCCCATGGCGAAGGAGAGCGCGTAACCCGCCAGCACGCCGATGAGAATCGGGATAATGGCCATAAAACCACGGAACAGCACGGAACCAAACACCGTCACCGCCAGCGTCACCAGCGAGATAATAATGGTGGTGGAATCCGGGGATGTGCCTTCCGCAGGCAACAGTCCGGCCATGTTAGCCGCCACGCCCGCCAGCTCAAGGCCGATAACCGCCACAATCGCGCCCATCGCCGCCGGAGGGAACATCACGTCCAGCCAGCCGGTGCCGGCTTTTTTCACAATCAGCGCCACGATGCAGAACAGCACGCCGCACATAATAAATCCGCCGAGCGCCACTTCATACCCCAGCGGCAACAGCAGCAATACCGGAGAGATAAACGCGAAGCTGGACCCCAGATACGCCGGGATTTTGCCTTTACAGATGAACAGATAAAGCAAGGTGCCAATGCCGTTGAACAGCAGCACCGTGGCCGGGTTGATGTGGAACAGAATCGGCACCAGCACGGTTGCGCCGAACATGGCGAACAGATGCTGCAGGCTCAACGGAATCGTTTGCAGTAAGGGCGGGCGTTCACTTACCCCAATGGCGCGGCGGGTCATGTTGTTTTCCTCTAAGTGTTATTTTTAACGAACGGTGTTTGCTTCAATCAAAAAAAAGCCGACTTTCAAAGTCGGCTGATGAATCTTATTTTGTTCCGAATATCTTATCGCCCGCATCACCGAGGCCAGGAATAATGTACCCATGCTCGTTGAGGCCCTGATCGATAGAAGCGGTATACAGCTCCACATCCGGGTGCACTTTTTCCAGCGCGGCGATGCCTTCCGGTGCGGCAACCAGCACCAGTACCTTAATGCTGGTACAGCCCGCCTTTTTCAGCAGGTCGATGGTGGCAATCATAGAGCCGCCGGTCGCCAGCATCGGGTCAACCACCAGCGCCATACGTTCTTCTATATTAGAAACCAGCTTCTGGAAGTAAGGCACCGGCTGCAGGGTTTCTTCATCGCGGTAAACGCCGACGACGCTGATACGCGCGCTTGGTACATTTTCCAGAACGCCTTCCATCATGCCAAGACCGGCACGCAGAATCGGCACCACGGTAATTTTCTTGCCTTTGATCTGGTCGACTTCCACCGGGCCGTTCCAGCCTTCGATGGTGACTTTCTCGGTTTCCAGGTCCGCAGTGGCTTCATAGGTAAGCAGGCTGCCTACTTCAGAGGCGAGTTCACGAAAGCGCTTGGTGCTGATGTCTTGCTCGCGCATCAGGCCCAGCTTGTGTTTGACGAGTGGGTGTTTCACTTCCACGATCTTCATACTCTTTCTCCCCCGAGATAGTTGGCTACCACAAAAAAAATCGCCGGATTATACCGCTTTTTTGCCGCTGCGCTACAGCTAATGGGATGATCGAGATCAACCGGACTGGATTGAGTCTATCTCAGGAATTCTTTTCTTGCCGATGATAAGAGGCTCGCAAACGTTTGCCTGCACTGTTAGAATTGCCGCGTTTTTTATCTACTCTAGATAATTCGGATTGCAGGACAAAAAGACTTTACGTCTTTTTGAACAGCGCTTGCGCTGGCCCCGACGGGGTGAGGCCATAAGGCCGAATCACGCGGCAAGCCCGTGAGTCCTTAGGAGCATAGCTAACTATGTGACTAAGGTGAGCGGGCGCAGTCAACGCACCTGCAGCCTGAAGTATGACGAGTATTCATACCACCCGTGGGGAACGAGCAGTGACCGATAAAACCTCTCTCAGCTATAAAGATGCCGGTGTAGATATTGATGCTGGTAACGCTCTGGTCGACAGAATTAAAGGCGTAGTGAAAAAGACCCGCCGCCCGGAAGTGATGGGTGGACTGGGCGGTTTCGGTGCGCTGTGCGCGTTGCCTCAGAAATATCGCGAACCGGTTCTGGTTTCCGGCACCGACGGTGTGGGCACCAAGCTGCGTCTGGCTATGGATTTAAAGCGCCACGACGCAATCGGCATTGACCTGGTCGCCATGTGCGTGAATGACCTGGTGGTTCAGGGCGCCGAACCGCTGTTCTTCCTCGACTACTACGCCACCGGCAAGCTGGACGTGGATACCGCCGCCAGCGTTATTACCGGTATCGCCGAAGGCTGCCTGCAGTCAGGCTGCTCGCTGGTTGGCGGTGAAACCGCTGAAATGCCGGGCATGTACCACGGCGAAGACTACGACGTGGCCGGGTTCTGCGTGGGCGTGGTTGAGAAGTCTGAAATCATCGACGGGTCTAAAGTTGCCGATGGCGATGTGCTGATTGCGCTGGGTTCAAGCGGCCCGCACTCCAATGGCTACTCTCTGGTGCGCAAAGTGCTGGAAGTGAGCGGCGCCGACCCGCTGACCACCGAACTGGAAGGTAAACCGCTGGCGGATCACCTGCTCGAGCCAACCCGCATTTACGTAAAAAACATCCTTGAGCTGATTGAAAACGTGGATGTTCACGCCATCGCCCACCTGACCGGCGGCGGCTTCTGGGAAAACATTCCGCGCGTGCTGCCGGACAATACCCAGGCCGTTATCACCGAATCGTCCTGGCAGTGGCCAGCGGTCTTCAACTGGCTGCAGCAGGCCGGCAACATCAGCCGCCACGAAATGTACCGCACCTTTAACTGCGGCGTGGGCATGGTCATTGCGCTGCCGGCAGCGGAAGCGGATAAAGCCGTTGCGCTGATGCAGGCCAAAGGTGAAAAGGCGTGGAAAATCGGTATCATCAAGGCATCTGATTCCGAAGAGCGCGTGGTTATTGAGTAATGAAACACATTGTGGTGCTGATTTCCGGTAACGGAAGCAATCTGCAGGCGATCATTGACGCCTGCCAGCAGAAGAAGATTAACGGCACCATCAGCGCGGTGTTCAGCAATAAGGCCGACGCGTTCGGCCTTGAGCGCGCCCAAGAGGCCGGGATCCCGACCCACGCGCTGGCGGCAAGCGAGTTTGCCAGCCGCGAGGCGTTCGATCGCCAGCTGATGCAGGAGATTGACGCCTACGCGCCGGACGTCGTGGTGCTGGCGGGTTATATGCGTATTCTCAGCCCGGCCTTTGTGGCGCGCTACAGCGGTCGTTTACTCAACATTCACCCTTCCCTGCTGCCAAAATATCCCGGTCTGCATACCCACCGCCAGGTGCTGGAAAACGGCGACGAAGAGCACGGCACCTCCGTGCATTTTGTTACTGACGAACTGGACGGCGGCCCGGTTATTTTGCAGGCCAAAGTACCGGTATTTGAAGGGGATGATGAGGACGAAATCACCGCCCGCGTTCAGCATCAGGAACACGCGATTTACCCGCTGGTCGTCAGCTGGTTCCTCGACGATCGCCTAAAAATGCGCCAGAACGCCGCCTGGCTTGATGGCGTGCAGCTGCCCCCGCAGGGCCACGCTGCTGAATAATTAAACTTAAAAGGGCTTCGGCCCTTTTTTTGTGTCTGTCTCTCATAAAGTTGTCATGGTCAGATGAGAGAGTTTCATCTGCATAGTTGGACATTCTCCGCTAAAGCTCGCCATAATAACTGACGTGACGGTGACGGCATTGCCACGTCCACGAAAACGGAGTGTGAGGACTAATGGGTCAGGATAAGCTGTATATCGAAAAAGAACTGAGCTGGTTGTCTTTTAACGAACGCGTTCTGCAGGAAGCGGCGGACAAGCTCAACCCGTTGATTGAAAGGATGCGTTTTCTCGGCATCTATTCCAATAACCTCGATGAATTCTATAAAGTGCGTTTCGCCGAACTGAAACGCCGCATTTTAATCAGTGAAGAGCAGGGTTCCCCTTCCAACCAGCGCCACCTGTTGAATAAGATCCAGGCCCGCGTGCTGAAGGCCGATCAGGAATTTGACAGCCTGTATAACGAGCTGTTGCTGGAGATGGCGCGGAACCAAATCTTCCTGATTAACGAACGTCAGCTTTCCGAAAATCAGCAAAGCTGGCTGCGTAGCTACTTCAAACATCAGCTTCGCCCACACATCACGCCGATTTTGATCAACCGCGATACCGATCTGGTGCAGTTCCTGAAGGACGATTACACCTATCTGGCGGTGGAAATCATTCGCGGGGACAGCATTCGCTACGCGCTACTGGAGATCCCGTCGGATAAAGTGCCGCGTTTTGTGAACCTGCCGCCGGAAGCGCCGCGTCGCCGCAAACCAATGATCCTGCTGGATAACATCCTGCGCTACTGCCTGGATGAGATCTTCAAAGGGTTCTTCGATTACGACACGCTCAACGCCTATTCGATGAAGATGACGCGTGACGCCGAGTACGACCTGGTTACCGAAATGGAATCCAGCCTGCTGGAACTGATGTCCTCCAGCCTGAAACAGCGTCTGACCGCCGAGCCGGTGCGCTTTGTTTATCAGCGCGATATGCCGGATGCGATGGTGGAGATGCTGCGCGACAAGCTGACCATTTCCAACTACGACTCGATCATTCCCGGCGGGCGCTACCACAACTTTAAAGACTTTATTGGCTTCCCGAACGTCGGGAAAGCTAACCTGGTGAACAAGCCGCTGCCGCGCCTGCGCCATATCTGGTTCGATAAATTCCGTAACGGGTTCGACGCCATCCGCGAGCGTGACGTCCTGCTTTACTACCCGTACCACACCTTCGAACACGTTCTTGAGCTGCTGCGCCAGGCCTCCTTCGATCCAAGCGTGCTGGCGATTAAAATCAATATCTACCGCGTGGCGAAAGACTCACGCATTATTGACGCCATGATCCACGCCGCCCATAACGGCAAAAAAGTCACCGTGGTGGTCGAGCTGCAGGCGCGTTTTGACGAAGAAGCGAATATCCACTGGGCGAAGCGCCTTACCGAGGCGGGCGTGCACGTTATCTTCTCCGCGCCGGGGCTGAAAATTCACGCCAAGCTGTTCCTTATTTCCCGCATGGAAGGCGAAGAGATTGTGCGTTATGCGCATATCGGGACCGGTAACTTTAACGAGAAAACTGCCCGTCTTTATACGGACTATTCCCTCTTAACCGCCGACGCGCGTATCACCAACGAAGTGCGCCGCGTGTTTAACTTTATCGAAAATCCGTACCGCCCGGTGACCTTCGACTATCTGCTGGTGTCGCCGCAGAACTCGCGTCGTCTGCTTTATGATATGGTCGACCGCGAAATCAAGAATGCTCAGAACGGGCAGCCGGCCGGGATCACGCTGAAGCTGAACAACCTGGTGGACAAAGGCCTGGTGGACAGACTTTATGCGGCCTCCAGCGCGGGCGTGAAGGTGAACCTGCTGGTGCGCGGGATGTGTTCGCTGATTCCAGAACTCGACGGGATCAGCGATAATATCCGGGTGCTGAGTATCGTTGACCGCTACCTTGAGCATGACCGGGTCTATATTTTTGAAAACGGCGGCGATAAAAAAGTCTTCCTTTCCTCAGCCGACTGGATGACCCGTAATATCGACTACCGTATTGAAGTGGCCGTCCCGGTCCTCGATCCGCGCCTGAAGCAGCGTATGCTCGATATCATTGATATCCAGCTGAACGACACGGTGAAAGCGCGCATCATCGACAAAGAACTGAGTAATCGCTATGTGCCGCGCGGCAACCGCCGGAAAGTGCGTTCGCAACTGGCGATCTACGATTATATTAAATCTCTGGAACAACCTGACTAACGCTCTCAGGCGAAGATAAAATTATGCCGATATCAAACCATGCTCCACGGCCGCAGGAGTTCGCTGCGGTCGACCTCGGCTCTAACAGCTTCCACATGGTCATTGCCCGTGTGGTAGATGGCGCCATGCAAATCATTGGCCGCCTGAAGCAGCGCGTGCACCTCGCGGACGGCCTCGGGCCAGATAACAAATTAAGCGAGGAGGCCATGGAGCGTGGGCTCTCCTGCCTGGCGCTGTTTGCCGAACGCCTGCAGGGATTTGCAGCAGACAACGTGTGCATTGTGGGCACCCACTCGCTTCGCGAGGCCACCAATGCCGCTGAGTTTCTGAAACGTGCGGAGAAAGTGATCCCCTACCCGATCGAAATCATTCCCGGGAACGAAGAGGCCCGCCTGATTTTTATGGGCGTGGAACACACTCAGCCGGAGAAAGGCCGCAAGCTGGTGATCGATATCGGCGGGGGCTCCACCGAGCTGGTGATCGGCGAGGATTTTGAGCCAATGCTGGTGGAGAGTCGCCGTATGGGCTGCGTCAGCTTTGCGCAAAACTTCTTCCCCGGCGGCGTCATCAGCCCGGAAAGCTTCAAGCGCGCCCGCATGGCGGCCATCCAAAAACTGGAAACCCTGGCCTGGCAATATCGCCTGCAGGGCTGGAAAGTCGCACTGGGCGCTTCTGGCTCCATCAAAGCGGCGCATGAAGTGTTGATTGAAATGGGCGAAAAAGACGGGATGATCACCCCGGAGCGCCTTGAAATGCTGCAGCAGGAAGTACTGAAGTTTAAAACCTTCGACGCCCTGAGCCTGCCGGGCCTGTCCGAAGAGCGTAAAGCGGTATTCGTGCCCGGGCTGGCGATTCTTTGCGGCGTGTTTGATGCACTCGCCATCCGCGAGTTACGCCTTTCAGACGGCGCACTACGCGAAGGCGTGCTGTACGAAATGGAAGGCCGCTTCCGCCATCAGGATATTCGTATTCGCACCGCGCAAAGCCTGGCGGAGCAGTATCACATCGACAGCGATCAGGCCCGTCGGGTGCTGGAAACCGTTGAACTGCTTTACCAGCAGTGGGAAAAACAGAACCACAAGCTGGCTAACCCGCAAATGGCCGCACTGCTGAAATGGGCCGCGATGCTGCACGAAGTCGGACTGAGCATCAACCACAGCGGGATGCATCGCCACTCGGCCTATATTCTGCAAAACAGCAACCTGCCCGGCTTCAACCAGGAACAACAGATGCTGATGGCTTCCCTGGTGCGCTACCACCGCAAGGCCATCAAGCTGGACGATCTGCCGCGCTTCACGCTGTTTAAAAAGAAACAATTTCTGCCGCTGATTCAGCTGATTCGTCTGGCCACGCTGCTGAACAACCAGCGTCAGGCGACAACCACGCCGCCGACGCTGGTGCTGGAAACCGATGATAACCACTGGACGCTGCGCTTCCCGCATGACTGGTTCACCCAGAACACGCTGGTGCAGCTGGATTTGGAGCGTGAACAGCAGTATTGGGAAAGCATGACCGGGTGGAAGCTGACCATCGAGGAAGAGGCCGAAGCGGCCCTCTCCGCCTGATTTACTCCGTCAGCCCCTTTGCATCTCCCTGTGCAGAGGGGCTTTGTTCTTCAGCAAGGCTCTCCAGCGGTTCAGGGCGACCAATCAAATATCCCTGAACATAATCCATGCCCATCGCCCGCACTGCATCTTTTAGCGCCTGCGTTTCCACATATTCCGCCACAACCTGCATCTTCTTCATTCTTGCCAGCTGGCATATCGAGCTCACAACCTGATAATCCAGGCTGCTGGTTAAAATATTGCGGATAAAACTGCCGTCAATTTTAAGGATGTCGGCGCTCAACTCTTTGAGGCGCGCATAGCTGGCATAGCCGGTGCCAAAGTCGTCGATTGCTACCCGGCACCCCATGCGCTGCAGCATCTTCAGCGTCAAATTAGCCTGTTCAAGGTTGGTTAAAGAGTGGCTTTCTGTCACTTCAAAAACCAGCTGCCACGGCTCAATACGGTACTTCGTCAGCAAATGCTGAACATCACCCGGAAGCTGGGCCTGACACACCGAAGCGGGCGTCAGGTTAATGGCGAGCCTGCAGCCCGGCAAACTGTCGCGGTGCTTATCCATAAACTGCAGGGCGGCATTCAGCACCCAGCGGTCAATGCGGGATGAAAGCCCAAACTCATGGGCGACGGGCAAAAAGAGATCCGGTGACAGCAGTTCGCCTTTATCGCCACGCATCCGCAGCAGCACCTCGTAGTAGGCGTCACCCCGTAACCCTTCGATACGCTGCGCCATCAGTACAAACAGATCCTGATCGAGCGCGTGCTGCAGGCGATTCATCATTTCAACTTTACGTTTAACCGCATTCTGAATGTGATTGGAGCCTTTTTGCTGCAGGCTTTCGGGCCGCTGCGTGGAGAGCGATACCCCGGCCATGGTGCTTAACTCGCCGAGCAATAAGTAGAGATGGGACACCGGGTGGCGCACAAAGCAATAGCTGATGCCGATTTGCGGCTGCAGCGGCATCCCGTCCCACATAAAGCGGAACCGTCGGGCATGGGCGTACAGAGACTCAATTTTAGCCTGATGAGATTCATAATTGAGGCGCAGGGCGAGATCGTGCCCTGAAAGGTTGTACACCCTCTCGCCGGGCGACAGCTGGCCGCGCAAATATTCCGCCAGCTGCTGCTTGTATTGAATGCGCAGCAAAACGCCGTAGTTTCGCCCCAACAGCTCCAGCTCGGGAATCGACAAAAATCCCAGCGCGGACCAGGGCGTATTCCCCAGGTCACGAGATAACGCGCGTAGATTTGGCATCTGCATCATCGGATCGATAAACGCCACGCGGCGCGCTTTATAGTGCAAGAAGCGCTGTCGGGTGGTCACCGCCGCCATTAAATAGATGGTGATGGAGAACACCGCATAGCAGGACGACGCAATGGCCAAATGCAGCTGAAAGCCCATATCCGGCGGCAGGTAATTATGGAACCCGCCGCAGAGGATAATCAGTACCACGGTCCAGGCGTTGGTAATAAACAGGAAGCCGAAACGCATCGCCCCCCACAGCATAACGGGCAGGATAAGCGTCAGCGTGTAATCAGTATTAAAAATGGTTTTGCTTTGGCTAATCGGGTACAGCAGCAGCCAAATAAGCAGGCCAACGAGCGCTGCCCAGAGCAACATTTCACTTCGCGTCACGCCCTTCTGCCGCTGCCCGCGCATACGGGACCAGAAGCTTTTGATAAAGCGCGGGTGCTCTATCATGCGCAAAATAAAATAGAAGAACGGCAGCCCGGTTAATCCCCCCACCAGCACGGCCTGAAAATTAATTAATGTCCTGGCGCTCCACGGCGTAGCGGACAGAATAGAAAAGCTGCGATCGTACCAGCCTAAAAATAACGCCATCTCGTAGAACATCAGAAATAGCGCGGCGTTAACCAGCACCAGCCAAAACATACGTTGAGCGGTAAGCTGAATCAGGCCGAAGGTCACCGCGCTGCGTCGCGACACAAAATAGCGGTAGCAGCCCGAACTGACCGTAATCGGCACGATAAAGTGCAGGACGGCCAGCAACGAAATCCACACGCCCTCTGAGGGCAGATAGCGAATCAGCAAAGCCAGAATGATGCCCGGAATAGCCGCGCGTCCGAACAGTACGATGCATGCGGTTAGCAGCGGGAGCGACATGTACAGCAGGAAAACTCGCCCGCCATCCAATACGGTTTGCGCGTTAAACGTTGCCACCAGCGGCAGCAGCAGGCTGGGGAGAATTAGGGGCAGTGCCCACCATTTACTTTTTGATTTTTTATACCAACTAGCCGATTGCATACATCTTCGCCAAAATCCCTGTTCCTCTTCGGGTATCTCCCGGATATCCTTTCCGGTTAGTTACGGCCCATCTTCCGTCACTACGGGGGGCAAATTTTAGTTCGCTAACATTAAGAATAATTGATGCACATCAGTATCAGTTCAATGAATCACCGCTGAGGTAAAATTCAGACTGAATATGATTCATATTCGTTCACAACAAATTCACCCCATGAATAAAATGCCCATGACTCATTCATTCAGGTCGTTTTTACATGATGAATAATTGACCTGAGTGGCTCAGTGTGACTAAATAGCCCCGTCGCCCGCAATGCCGGGCCAATCTCAAGGACCCCTGCGTGACACAGGTTACGACTATGCAAAGACGAAACCGTTTTAATAATCGCATGACCCGCATTATTCTGCTCATCAGTTTTCTGTTCTTTTTTGGTCGCTTTATTTATTCCTCTATCGGGGCCTGGTATCACCATCAGGATAAAAAAGCAGAGGCCCAACAAAGCAGCCAGCAGGTGGATAGCGCTAACCGCTAGTCCGTCGGTTCCCGCCCGCACTCTCTTTCAGTTCCTTACCACTTGTTCAAAAATGCTCAAGTGCCGCGTTGCCATGTCTTCATACCTTGACCCAAAGTTAACTTGAGGTTGTAAAGTCACGCCATCAAAAACAGCTGAATAGGCACAGTATGGAACAGATTGATGTCGGCTTTACCCACGTCGCATTTATGGTGAAGGATCTGGATAAAAGCGTCGATTTCTACCTCCGCTATACCGCGATGAAGGTGATACACCAGCGCGAACCCAACCTGCCGGACGCACGCAAGGTGGCCTGGCTGAGCGATCGTACCCGGCCTTTTGCACTGGTTCTGGTGCAGGCAGACAACAACACCGACACGCCGCTGGGAAATTTTGGTCACCTGGGCGTGGCCTGCGCAACCAAAGAAGAAATTGATCGCAAGACGGAAATGGCGAGAGCCGAAGGCGTGCTGCGCAGAGAACCAGAACAGCTCGGCGATCCGGTGGGTTACTTCGTGTTCTTTGCCGACCCGGACGGCAATACGCTTGAACTTTCCTATGGTCAGCGGGTTGGCATTGAATCAATGTAACGCCCGAAGGGCGGCAAAAAACCGCCCTTTTCCCCCTTTCTGACGCTTCGCACTTCTGCCCGGTATTCCCTCTTTCTGTTTAAGCATTTTATGTTCTAAGCATAGCTATTTATATTCCTATGGGCTTTAGCGGCGACGATTTACTCTCTGCTCAATTCAACGGTTAATTGCGGGCAGCGATAAGTTAAATGAGTGGCAGAGCGTCGGTCTATTTACATGAAGAACAGCGGGAATTTGTCAAAAAACTGCGGCGTTCGTGGCTGTGGCGCACGGAGCTGCCGACCTGGCTGCTGATTATCACGATTTATGGCGGATGGTTTGCCACCGTGGCGTGGTGGAAAACGATTGGCCTCTTCCCGGCAACGCTGCTGCTCATTTGGTTAGCCACCTGGTATATGTCGCTGCAGCATGAACTTCTGCACGGCCACCCGACGCGCTTTCCACGTCTGAACCAGCTGTTCGGGCTGATGCCTTTTTCTATCTGGTACCCGTACGGCACTTATCGCGACCTGCATCTGAAACATCACCAGGATGAAGATCTGACCGTGCCGGAAACTGACCCCGAAAGTTACTACTTCACCCGCCGACGCTGGCAGCATTTTAGCGGCGTTCAGCGCCTGCTGGTGCGCCTGCGAAATACCTTCCCCGGCAGGCTGATGCTGACGCCGGCGCTGACCATGCGCTGGACGGTGGTCAATATCTGGGAAACTTTCCGCAGCGGCAATCGCCCGGCGATGGTGATGTGGACGGTACATCTTCTGCTGCTTGTCCCGGTGCTCGGCTGGCTGGTAAAGCATGATTTCTCGGTGGTTTACTACCTGTTAGTCGTCACCTGGCCGATGCTGGCGATGACCAAAGTACGCTCTTTCTTCGAACATCGCGCGGCGGAAGATCCTGAAGCGAGAACCGTCATTAACGAAGCGGGCATGTTCTGGCGCCTGCTGTTCTTAAACCTGAACTATCACTCCGTGCACCACGACCTCCCTGGGATTCCGTGGTACGGCTTGCCGACCGTTTATCGTGCCTATAAAGAGGAATACCTGAAGCGGAATCAGGGCTTCTTTGTGAACGGCTACGGCGAGCTAATGCGTGAGCATCTGATTAAACCTATTCAGGTGGAAATCAACCCGTTCTTCCCGGACGGGCGACTGGCGCAGGACGCAGTGCCGCAGGAGAAAGCCCATGAGTAAGCTTATCTCTCTGCCAATGTACGACGTACATCACCCGGATACCGAAGCGCTGTTAGCCGCTTTGCGACATCTGCTGAGCGAAGAAGGGCTGGACGGCGACAGTTTGCTTTATAGCGAACCTGAAGATCGTCTGAGCCACTGGCAAGACTCGCGGCTGCTGCTCAGCCAGACCTGCGGCTATCCGCTGCGCGCCCTGCTGCCGAATGTGCAGGTCGTCGGTACGTTTCATTATCAGGCCGCTGGCTGCGAAGGATTTCACTACAGCAGCCAGCTGATGGTTCGTGAAGCCGACGCGGGAAAATCACTGGTAGATTTCCGGGGCAAACGCGTCGTCTGCAACAGCGACGACTCCCAGTCCGGCTATCACGGCCTGCGCAGCCTGGTCGCCCCTCACCAAAAAGACGGAAAGTTCTTCTCTGACATCGCCTTTAGCGGCAGCCACCGCCAGTCGCTGGCGGAGGTGCAGGCCGGCACGAGCGATATTGCCGCCATTGATGCAGTCACTCTCGCGCTGGTTGCTCGTCACGAGCCGGCACGCGTATCAGGCCTGGTTTCTATCGGCACAACCGCTCTGGCGCCGGGTTTACCGATGATTACCTCAGCGCAAACTTCAGCCGTGGAGCTGGCGCAGCTGCGCCGCGCGTTGAAACGGCTGGTGAGCGAAGCTGAGTGGCGAGACGTCAGGGAAGCGTTGCTGATACAAGATTTTAGCGCGACCGATCGGGATGATTATCAGCTTATTAGCGATGCGGCGAAGATAGCTGCGGCTAGTGGTTTGATGACGCTTTAGGTTACTGCCTTTTACCCTCACCCCGGCCCTCTCCCTGAGGGAGAGGGAGTATTCGTTATTCCCTGCATTTCTGGTCCCCTCTCCCAAAAGGAGAAGGTGTATTCGTTATTCCCTGCATTTCTAGTCCCCTCTCCCCAGTGGGGAGAGGGTTAGGGTGAGGGGCGAACCTGTCACTCACGCGTAAACTGATTCCTCACCGGCGGTAACCCCAGCTTCTCCCGCAGCGTACCAGGCCGGTAAGCCTGCTGCATCACCCCGCTCTGTTTCAAAATCGGCGCCACCCGATCGACAAAATTATCGAAATCCACCGGCAGGAACGGGAACATCAGGTTATAGCCGTCCACGGCCCCGGCATGAAACGCCTCGCTCAGCGTGTCGGCAACCTCCTGCGCGGTGCCAATCACCAGCCAGCTGTCGGAACTTTGAAGCAATAATCTGCCCAGCTGTAGCACCGTCAGGGCGGGATCGTAACCCTTGATGATCTGCAGCGCGGTTCTCAACCCGTCAAAACCCTGCTCCTCCGGCAAAGGCGGCAGCGGCGCGTTGGCATCATATTCCCCCATATCCATTCGCAGATAGGTACTGAGAAGATCCAGCGCCATCTGGTCGTTCATCAGCGTCTGGATCAGCGCCCGGCGCTGCTCCTTTTCCTCCGGCGTGTTCACCACCACCGGCAGCACGCCGCCGAGGATTTTAAAGTGTTCCGGCTCGCGCCCATTTTCACGCAGGCGTTTATTCATATCCTCGCGATAGGCCAGCCCTTTCTCGATGTTGCTCATAAACACAAAGTGAATATCGGCCTGTGCCGCCGCCAGCGCTTTGCCAGACTCTGAGGAACCAGCCTGCACCACAATCGGGTGTCCCTGCGGCGGGCGCGGCACGTTCAGCGGGCCGCGCACCTTAAAGAATTCGCCTGCGTGGTTGAGCGGGTGTACACGCTCCGGATCGGCAAAATAGCCGCTTTGCTTATCGATCAGCACGGCTTCATCTTCCCAGGAATCCCACAGTTTTCTGACCACTGCGATAAACTCGGCGGCGCGCTCGTAGCGCCTGCCGTGCTCCGGCAGAGTATCCAGCCCGTAGTTGGCCGCTTCTTCCGGCAGCCAGGATGTGACGACGTTCCAGCTCGCTCGTCCCCCGCTCAAATGGTCAAGTGAGGCAAAGTAGCGCGCCAGGTTGTAAGGCTCGGTGTAGGACGTTGACGCCGTCGCCATCAGGCCGATGTTTTCGGTCACTGCCGACAGCGCAGCCAACAGGGTGACAGGCTCGAGCCGAGGGTTAGCATAATGCGGCACGCCGCTCGGCACCGTGTCCCAAATAGCGACATGGTCGGCGATAAAAATGTTATCCAGCGCGGCGGCTTCGGCCCTGCGCGCCAGGTCCGCGTAATACTTCAGGGTAAAAATCTCTTTGCCCGGCGCGTCCGGGTGGCGCCAGGAAAAGCGATAGTCACCCTGCGGGTTGAAGAAGAACAGGTTAAAAATGGCGGTAGCTTGCGGCATGGCGGAATACTCGTTGTGAAATGGCCCTCCCTGGCCGGGGACTCGTTATTTAGCAGCCAGTTTTTCTTTTACCCACTGGGCAGCAACTTTAGCCGGATCTTTATGATCGACGTCCACCAACTTGTTCAACTGGATCAAATCTTTGGTGGTCAATTTGGCGGAGATGTCGTTGAGTACTTCCTCCACTTTCGGCGAAACAGCGCCTTTGTGCACCAGCGGGACCAGGTTCTGAGCCGGCTGCTCGTGTTTGTCATCCTCCAGCACCACCCACTTCTCTTTCAGCAGATCGCCCTGGGTCGAGACCAGCGTCGCTACGTCGATTTTGCCGGAGTTCAGCGCCAGACGGCTCAGCGGGCCACCAATATCCAGCGACTTAAAGGATTTGAATTTGATGCCGTACACGCGTTCCAGCCCCGGCAGACCAAGGGCACGGGTTGCCACTTCCGGCGGGCCACCAACCACCAGCTCAGGGGCAACTTTCGCCAGGTCTGACAGCGTTTTCAGATTATATTTTTTGGCCGTCTCTTCCCGCACGCCCCATGCGGTAATGGAGGCCGCCGAGGAGGGTTTTAGCAGCGCCAGATCCGCCGGTAGCGCCTGCTGCAGTTCGGCAGAGACTTCCTGTTCGGTCGTCGCTTTACTGCCGCCGTGGTAATAGTTCAGCAGCGCGCCGAGATACTCCGGCACCACGTCCAGCTCCCCAGATTTCAGCGCCGGAATGATAATTTCACGGTTGCCGAGGTTGAGGCGAGTTTTCACCTCAATGCCCTGCTGCTTTAATGCGCTGGCGTAGATATTGGCCAGGATCGTTTGTTCCGAATAGTTTGCGCCGCCAATCGTGACGGTTTCCGCGTGCGCCGCAAACCCCACGCTTGCCAGTCCTGCAGCCAGGAAAGTTAGTTGGAATCTTTTGCCCGCCGAAGTCAGCCAGTTTTTCATCGTCATCACCCTTATCTCTTTTATGTTGTGTTGTGCGCGGGCGTTAACCCGCGGTTGGTATTGCAAAATTGAGCCAGCGCTTAGCCACCTGCGACATCAGCAGCTCGCAGCCAACCGCCAGCAGAGAAATCACCACCGAGCCGGCGATCACCTGCGGATAATCGCGCTGCCCCAGGCCGTCGATCAGGAAGCGTCCGAGGCCATCCAGCCCGGCGTAGGCCGCTACCACCGCCGTCGCGATAAGCTGCAGCAGCGAGGTACGGATCCCGGCAAAAATCAGCGGCATTGCCAGCGGAATACGAACGTTGATCAGGCTTTGTAGCGGCGTCATGCCCATTGCTTTGGCCGCGTCGCACAGCGTTTGATCGGCGTGGCTGATGCCGACGTAGGTGTTGGTCAGCATCGGCGGAATAGCCAGCGCGACGAGGGCGATAAACACCGGCACATCGTTAAAACCCAGCAGCATGATGCACAGCAGGATTATCCCCAGCGAAGGAAACGCCTGGCCGATGTTGAACAGGTTAATGGCGAAAAACGCCCCACGCCGCCAGTAGCCAAGCAAAATGCCGAGCGGCTGGGCGATGAGTGCCCCTAGCAGCAGGCTTATCAGCACGTAATACAGATGTTCGCCAAAGCGGTGCCAGATACCGAGATCGCCGCCCCAGTGGTCGGCCTGCAAAAACCAAAGCCAGGTTTGATGTACGATATCCATCAGCGCGTCCACCTCATCAGGCTGTAGCCGAGACGCGCGATCAGCAGGTCAAGCCCCAGCGACAGCACCAGGCTCAGCGCCAGGCTGACCAGAATCGGCGTTAAAAAGTTTTGGTTGAAGCCGAGGATCATGAGCTGCCCCAGCCCGCCCTGGCCTATCAGCGCGGTGACGATCGCTAAGCCCACCAGCGTCACGGAAGCGATGCGCAGCCCGGCAAACAGCGCGGGCAGAATCAGAAACAGCTCCACGTCAATAAAGCGGCCAAAGCGCGTGTAGCCCAACGCCCGGCCAGACTCCAGCACGTCGGCCGGCAGTTTTTGCATGCCCGCCAGTACGTTACGCAGCAGGATCAGCAGCGAATAAAGCGTCAGGCCAATCACCGCCGTGGTGACAGACAGCCCGGTCCACGGCAGCAGCAGAATAAACAGCGCCAGCGACGGAATGGTAAACAGCACCCCGCTCAGGGAAATCAGCGGGCCGGACAGCGCGGGCCAGACGATGGACAGTAAAAGCATTCCAGCGGTCAGCAACGTGCCCATCGCCAGCGACAGCAGCACCATCTGCAAATGCTGCAGCATCAGCTCGCCTATCAGGTCGAGATTGTCGGCCACCCATTGCCAGTCAATCATTGCGGTGCAGCTCCAGATGCCGGTTAAGTGCATCGCTCAGCATGCCGCTGTCCACGACTCCGGCGTAGTGCCCTTCGGCAGTGACGCGCACCAGCACGCCCTGCGGGACGTCCAGCAGGGCGCTGTAAACGTGGCGCAACGACTCACTTTCTTTGGCAATACGCACCGGCAGCTGTTGACCGTTTTCACGCCAGTGCCGGGGCCGCCCTTCGGCATCCAGCACCAGCGCCTGCGGGCTGACACCGGAAAGCGGTGGCTCACCATGCGTCACAACCGGCACATCCCGACGCGGCAGATCGCCCACGCGCATCATGCCCAGCCGCTTGAGGTTGGGTTCGGGGCCAATAAAGTCACGCACAAATTCGCTGACGGGCCAGGAGAGAATGTTGTCCGGGGTATCAAACTGCTCGAGGTGCCCGCCTTCGCGAAAAATGGCCATGCGGTCGCCGAGGCGAATCGCCTCGTTGATGTCGTGGGTCACCAGAATAATGGTTTTATGCAGCCGGGCCTGCAGCGCCAGAAGTTCACCCTGCAGCCTGTCTCGCACGACGGGATCGATAGCAGCAAAGGGTTCGTCCATCAGCAAAATCGGCGGATCGGCCGCAAGAGCACGGGCGATAGAAACCCGGCTTTGCTGCCCGCCGGAAAGCTGGTGGGGATAGCGCTTCAGCACCAGCGGATTAAGGGACATCAGCGCCACCAGCTCGTCAATGCGGCGGGAAATGGCTCGCTTATCCCAGCCTAAAAGACGCGGCACGGTGGCGATGTTTTCCGCGACGGTGCGATGCGGAAACAGCGCGGGGCTTTGCATCACAAAGCCAATCTTGCGGCGAACCTGAATGATGTCGGCACCGGAGAGCGGCTGCCCCTGAATATAAACCTCACCGCTGTCCGGAATATCCAGGCGGTTGATCATTCGCAGCGTAGTGGTTTTCCCGCAGCCGCTGGGGCCAACAAAAGTGCAGAACTCCCCTTCGTGGATGGTCATATTCAGCGAGTTGATCGCGTGCTGTACATTGCCCGGATAGATCTTATTGATGTTTTCGAGTTGAATCATGATGCTTCAGCACTTCCTCATTACCGCGCAATCTTGCCCTTCGGACTTATACGTTTCAGCACACGCCAGGGCAGTATTGCAGAGGAAAAAGGGTTCACAAATTCAACATGATGCTAAGCGTTACCGGAAAATAACTATCAGCAATCATCGGGTTATTTCTTATAAAAACAACAAATAAGGTAGCTATTTAAAAGCCATTTCTCGCGCTACTATCGTTAAGTACGCGCCAAAACGCGCCTGATAATTCCTCCTACAGAAAGCTTATCCGATGAACCAAATACACTTTATTGAAGGCCCGGTTGGTGCGGGTAAATCGACCTACGCTAAAGCGCTGGCTAAAAGCGACGGCTTTACCCATATCGCGCTGGACGAGTGGTTCGTGCGGCTCTACAGCCCCGACCGCCCGGCCGGGAATTTTGTGCCCTGGTACGTGGAGCGTAAAGACCGGCTGATCGAGCTTATTCTGAGCTATGCCCGCACCGTGCTTGCCACCAACAGCATTGCGCTTGAGCTGGGGTTGATTCAGCAGGGGCCAAGGTTAGCTCTGCTTCGCCAGCTGCAGGAAGAAGGTATTCCATTTTGCGTGCATGTCCTTGATGCGCCTAAAAGCGTTCGCCGCGAGCGCGTGCAGCGCCGCAATACCGAGCAAGGCGAAACGTTCTCGATGGTGGTGCCGGACGAGATCTTTGAAATCGCCAGCCGCCTCTGGGAAGCGCCCGATGAGTTTGAACAGGAAGCGTTTGAGTTTGTTTTCCCGGCGACCAACAGCCGCTAACTGACCCACAGGGAGAATGCCGCTATGCCGCAGATTTATGCCCGCCCATTAACCGTGGGAGACACGATCGCCGTGTTTTCTCCCTCATCGGCGGCCACCGCCTTTGCGCCAAAGCGCTACCAAAGGGCAAAAGCGTTTATTGAATCGCAGGGGTTCTATCTGCAGGCAGGCAGCCTGACGGGCAAAAAGGATTTCTGGCGTTCAGGCTCCATTCGCGAGCGGGCGGATGAGTTTAATGCCCTTTTACACGACCCGAACGTGCGCTGCATTATCTCGGCCATCGGCGGCCTAAACAGCAACTCTCTGCTGCCTTACATCGACTACGCGCAGCTGATGAAAGACCCCAAAATCATCATCGGCTATTCGGACGTGACGGCGCTGCTGGTGGGGATCTATCAACGGATTGGGCTGATTACCTTTTATGGCCCGGCGGTGGTGGCGTCTTTGGGTGAATTCCCTCCGCTGGTCGACCGCACGTTTGGCCATTTCCTCAAGATACTCAGCAGGCAGCAGGCGCTGCCTTACACGCTGAGCCAGCCCGCAGAATGGACCGAGGAGATGCTCGACTGGGAAACGCAGTCCAGGGCCAAAAATCTGACGGCAGGTAGCTGGCATTTCGAGGGAGCGGGCAACGTGGAAGGCCGGGTCATTGGCGGCAACCTGAATACGCTTTACGGCATCTGGGGCAGCGAATACATGCCTGACATCAACCGCGGCGATATTCTGTTTATCGAGGATAGCCTGCTCAATGCGGCGGAGCTGGAGCGAGAGTTTTCCCATCTTTTGCTGTGCGGCGTGTTCGACCGCATCGCCGCCATTGTGCTCGGCAGACACGAGCTGTTTGACGCCCTGGGCAGCGGAAAAACGCCGCTGCACATCCTGAGGGAAGTGCTGAACGGCCGCGAGATCCCCATCGTCTCTGATTTTGACTGCTGCCACACGCACCCGATGCTGACGCTCCCGCTCGGCGTACGGATGCGCATCGACTTTGACACTCAGACCATGTCACTGACCAGCCAGTGGCTGGAAGCCGATCAGTAATCGAAAGCCAGCATGCCCGAGCGCCAGACGCTGGTTGTGCGGATCAGCGCCTTATCGCGCAGGAAGTTAATCAGCGTGGCGATCACTTTGTCATGGCGCAGCTCGGGACGGGTGACGATGAACAAATGGCGGCGCAGCGGCTGGGGCAAATCCAGAATACGCATATTCTCCGGCACCGGCAGCACCGACAGCCACGGCATAATGGAAAACCCCAGGCCCTGATTAACCAGCCCGACAATCCCGCTGTCGCTGGCCAGCTTATGCACCACCTCGTTACGCAGGCCCATTTCGCGACAGCGCTCGACGGCGGGACTTAGCGTGTTGGCGTTCGGCTGAATAAACGGCAGGTTTTCCAGCTGCTGCCAGTTAAAAGGCTGCTGTAACCGGAAGCTGCGCGGCAGCATCAGCACGTAAGGGTCGCTGATGTAAGGCACGCCGTGGAGTGAGTCCGGATAGCCCTGAATCGTAATGCCGATGTCCGCCCGCCCGGATATGACCGCATCGTTGAGATGGTGGTATTCGGTCGCGCTGTCGTCAATGTCCAGATGGATATCGGGCAGAATGTTGGCCAGTGCTTCAAAGTAAGGCGGCAGCAGGTTCGCGGTCGCGCTGCGGAAGCAGGCCACCCGCACGCGCCCGGCGAGCTGCGGTGCTTCCGCCGCCGTCTGCTCAATGCCGTCCAGCAGCTGCATGATTTTTTTCGCATCTTTAAGAATCTGCGTGCAGGCGGCAGTGGGAGTGCAGCCGCTGCGGGACCGGTGCAGCAGGCGAACATTCAGGTGTAGTTCCAGCTCGGCAATAGCATGGCTAATGCGCGACTGCGTACAGCCCAATGCTGCGGCAGCGGCGCTGAAACCATTGCTTTCCACTACAGCAATTAGCATTTCCAGCTGATTAAGCTTAATTCCGGCCATTTTTTCAGTCAGTTGTAGGATTAATCACGCTTCGACGAATCGAATTTCTTCATAGATCGGGAAAACATATCACGCTTTTCGGTTGCCGCCTACCGGCCTTCCTTCCCATCATAAAGCCAGCCAGTACGGCGTATAAAAGCCAAAGCACAAGACCTGAAACCTGCACTTTTAAGGAAAACCTGAGCATGCCCGGCATCATCCATTACGGAACTTTCGTTCTCTCTTTCATCCTGCTGTTAATTATTCCCGGCCCCGGGAACCTGATCCTGATCACCAGCGCCAGTAAAGGTGGCGCGCGCAGCGGCTATCTCTGCCTGATGGGGATTTTGCTGGGCGACCAGGTGCTGCTGTGGCTTGCGATTGCGGGCGTGGCGGCGCTGCTCGAATCCTCGCCTCACGTTTTCATGGTCATTAAATGGTTGGGTGCAGCCTACCTATTGTGGATGGGCGCCCAGCTGTTGATGAAGAACCGAACCGGTGCCCCACCGCCGCCGACAGCCCATAAAAGAACGCCTTTTCTGCAGGGCATGTTCATCACCCTGATGAACCCCAAACCCATTCTATTTTACGTGATGTTTCTGCCGCTGTTTATCGACCCGGCCCGCAGCCTGGGCATCCCAACGTTCGCTATCCTCGCGGGCACCGCCGCCGCGCTGACCTTTATCTACTGCACAATCATGATTTTCCTGACCACCTCCCTTGCAGAGAAGGTCCGCACCCGTCCCGGCATGGTATTCCTGCTGGAGAAAATCGTTGGGCTATGCCTGGCCGCGTTTGCCATTAAGCTGGCGTTTTTTAGCTGAGATTTATGGTTAAGCAAAAATAGCGGGGCGGCTTAACGCCCCGCATGGCGGTTATTCAAAACGCCGTAATTCTCGAGGTAAGTGGCTAAAGAGCTCATAGCCGTCGTCGGTGATCAGCAACATATCTTCCAGCATGATCGCCCCAACGCCGATGCCGTAGTAAGGCGTTTCCACGCTAAAAACCATGCCCGGTTCAAAGGTTTCGGTTGCCGCTGCGCTAATGAAAGGTGCCTCTTCCAGGCCTAAGAACAGCCCATCGCCATGCCCCAAATGGCCGCGGTTATAATGCGGCAAGCCGCTGGTTTTAATTTTGCTCATCGTGTCGTTAAACACGTGGCTGAGCTTCACACCCGGGCCAATCAGGCTGAGCATGTGCTCGTGGCCCTGCAGGATGGTTTGGTAGATCCGCTCCGCCATTTCCGTTGGCTGGCCGAACACTACCGTACGCGCCAAATCCGCGCCGTAGCCAGCGACATCCACGCCGCAGTCAAATTTGATTAAATCCCCGGATTTAACCGGTTCGCGGCTCGGGATGAGTTTGGGGGCAAAATCATCCCCTACTGAGATCAAATGGAAGCGTGAAAGGTTGGTCTCCGGGTGCTGCATCACGGCCGCTTTATAGGCGGCGGTGAGATCCCACGCCGAACAGCCCGCGCCAATCGCCTTAAAGGCTTCGCTGATGCCGTACTCGGTTACCTGCGCACTTTTACGCAGAAACGCTATCTCCCACGGGCTTTTGACCATTCGTAGCTCATTGAAGATTGCCGTGGAGTCCACCAGGCGTAGGTTCGGGATCACCTTATCCAGCGTCTGTTTGCCGCCGTTGCTCATCGCATTCAGCTCAATAGCGATGTTTTTATCCAGCACGCCCGCGTCCGCCAGGGTGGACTTGAGCAGCGTGAAAACGGACTCAACCGGCGGGCCAATCGGCCGCTCTTTCACTACCCGCTGCGGGTTGAAAGGCTCATCGACGTCCACCCAAACCGGGAAGGTCTTCAGCTCATAGTTTGCCAGCTCAAACTGCAGGCCAGCCGCCTCAAACTCGTTCATCACGACCAAAGATGGCAGCTTTTCATCCCGGAAAATGACCGCCAGCGCCGCGCCGGTATGGCGGAAGGTGTACATAAAGAAACTGGCAAACCCGGTGACATGGCAAAAGTTGTCCGGGGTTGTCACCACCAAAGCCTCAATATTGTTCCGGGCCATGATCGCCCTGGCTTTGGCCGTGACCGCCTGGAGATGATCTGCTTTATTCATGGTGCTCGTTACCTCAGTCTTGTTTAACTTTTGCCGTAGCGGGATCGCCAGATGTTTTAACAGATCAATCGGGATTTATATAGCGGGCTTGAAACCCGGACATGAAGTCGATTTTTAACCAAAGACATTTGGTGATATTTTAGCCATACAGTATATGTGCTACTGTATGCGTTATTAACACATACAAAAACACAGTTCTTGAGGGGGAGCCATGCCTGCATCAGCAAGTATACGAGTGAAAAAAACCGTCACCGTCACACTAGAGCCAGATCTGATTCAGGAAGCAAAAGCGGCAGGAATCAACTTGTCACAAACGTTACGTAAAGCGCTAAAAGCCGAAATCAAGGAGATTGAAGCCGCTCGCTGGAAGAAAGAAAACGAAGCCGCAATCGACTATCTGAACCAGCTCACGGAAGAAAACGGGCTTTTATCCGACACCTACAGGACGTTCTAATCATGCAATTCACCGTCTACAAAAACACGGGAAAGCCCACGGCTTATCCGTATTTATTGAATGTTCAGAGCAACATTATCGGGCGCAGAAATACCCGAGTCGTCATTCCTCTCTTTCCGGCTGAAAACTATAAAGGGCCACGCACGGACAAACTCACCCCATCCATTCATCTGGCCGGTGAAGATTTTATTGTGATGACTCATGAACTCGCGAGCATCCCTGAACGGATCCTGGGCGCAGAACACTGCAGCGCGGCTGAACATGAAAATACAATAAAAGCGGCGCTTAACTTCCTTTTCTATGGCATCGAATAGCTAGTTCCCTTACGTACACGCCATGTTTTCCACCGGGCATGACGAAACCCACCGGGAAGTGTTCAAAGCAGAAGATGCCGACAGCATGAACCTGGTCGGCCTGTCGATGCGCGGCCCGAAGAAGGTGGTGGATAAGGTGATAAAGGGGATGAAGCTGCATAAGTAAGGGAAGATAAATATAAAAAAGCCCGCAATCGCGGGCTTTCAGCACGTCACACAACGAAAAGAGTGATTATTCCCACTC
The DNA here is from genome assembly GCF_011752815.1 of Enterobacter sp. Cy-643. Lineage (GTDB taxonomy): Bacteria > Pseudomonadota > Gammaproteobacteria > Enterobacterales > Enterobacteriaceae > Cedecea. The sequence continues at coordinate 111,045 of NZ_VWWV01000001.1, read as the reverse complement.
AATCGTCGCCGGTGGCTTACCGGAGATATCGTAAACCACGCGGGAGATGCCGTTCACTTCGTTGATGATGCGGTTGGACACGCGGCCGAGGAAGTCGTACGGCAGGTGCGCCCAGTGCGCGGTCATAAAGTCGATGGTTTCTACCGCACGGAGGGAAACAACCCAGTCGTACTTGCGGCCATCGCCCATTACGCCTACGGAACGGACCGGCAGGAACACGGTGAACGCCTGGCTCACTTTGTTGTACAGGTCGGCTTTGTGCAGCTCTTCGATGAAGATAGCGTCGGCGCGGCGCAGCAGGTCGCAGTACTCTTTCTTCACTTCGCCCAGCACGCGAACGCCGAGGCCTGGGCCCGGGAACGGGTGGCGGTAAAGCATGTCGTACGGCAGGCCCAGCTCGAGACCAATTTTACGCACTTCGTCTTTGAACAGCTCGCGCAGTGGCTCAACCAGGCCCATCTTCATCTCTTTCGGCAGGCCGCCCACGTTGTGGTGAGATTTGATGACGTGTGCTTTGCCGGTCGCGGAGGCCGCAGACTCGATAACGTCAGGGTAGATGGTGCCCTGCGCCAGCCATTTAACGTCTTCCAGCTTCAGCGCTTCTTCGTCGAATACTTCCACGAACACGCGGCCGATGATCTTACGCTTGGCTTCCGGGTCGTTCTCGCCCGCCAGCGCGGTCAGGAAGCGGTTTTCGCCTTCAACGTGAACGATGTTCAGGCCGAAGTGATCGCCGAACATGTCCATTACCTGCTGAGCTTCGTTCAGGCGCAGCAGGCCGTTGTCCACGAACACGCAGGTCAGGTTTTTGCCGATGGCGCGGTGCAGCAGCATTGCGGTCACGGAAGAGTCAACGCCGCCGGACAGGCCGAGGATAACTTTGTCGTCGCCGACCTGCTCGCGGATGCGAACAATCGCATCTTCGATGATTTTTGCCGGGGTCCACAGCGCTTCACAGCCGCAGATTTCCAGCACAAAACGCTCCAGCAGACGCTGGCCCTGACGGGTGTGGGTTACTTCCGGGTGGAACTGCACGCCGTAGAAGCGTTTTTCTTCGTTGGCCATAATGGCGAACGGACAGGTTTCGGTGCTGGCAACGGTCACGAAGTCGGACGGGATAGCGGTGACTTTGTCGCCGTGGCTCATCCACACGTCCAGCAGCGGTTGACCGGCTGCGCTCAGGGAGTCTTCGATGCCGCGAACCAGCGCGCTGTCGGTTTTCACTTCGACCTGCGCGTAGCCGAATTCACGCTCGGTAGAGCTTTCAACGTGGCCGCCCAGCTGCATGGCCATGGTCTGCATACCGTAGCAAACGCCGAACACCGGCACACCGGCTTCGAACACGTACTCAGGCGCACGCGGGCTGTTTGCTTCGGTAGTGCTTTCCGGGCCGCCGGAAAGGATGATGCCGCTTGGGTTGAACTCACGAATTTGAGCTTCGGTAACATCCCAGGCCCACAGTTCGCAGTAAACGCCCAGTTCACGGACGCGGCGCGCCACCAGCTGAGTGTACTGAGAGCCGAAGTCGAGGATCAGAATGCGATGTTTATGAATGTTTTCCGTCATTGACGTTAATTCCGAGGCAAGTGATACAAAACAAAAACACCCGGCATAAAGCCGGGTGCATAAAGATTAAGAACCCATACGGTAGTTCGGGGACTCTTTGGTGATCGTCACGTCGTGAACGTGGCTTTCCTGGATGCCCGCGCCGCTGATACGTACGAATTCTGCTTTGGTGCGCAGCGCGTCGATAGTACCACAGCCGGTCAGGCCCATACAGGAACGCAGGCCGCCCATCTGCTGGTGAACGATCTCTTTCAGACGGCCTTTGTACGCTACGCGACCTTCGATACCTTCCGGTACCAGTTTGTCTGCGGCGTTGTCGGTCTGGAAGTAACGGTCAGAAGAGCCTTTGGACATCGCGCCCAGAGAACCCATACCGCGGTAGGATTTGAACGCACGGCCCTGGTAGAGTTCGATTTCGCCCGGAGATTCTTCGGTACCTGCCAGCATGCCGCCAACCATAACGGCTGCTGCGCCCGCGGCGATCGCTTTCGCGATGTCGCCAGAGAAGCGGATACCGCCGTCAGCGATAACCGGAATACCGGTGCCTTCCAGCGCTTCAACCGCGTCAGCCACGGCGGTGATCTGCGGCACACCGACGCCGGTAACAATACGCGTGGTACAGATGGAGCCTGGACCGATACCGACTTTAACCGCGCTGCAGCCAGCTTCTGCCAGGGCACGAGCACCAGCAGCGGTGGCAACGTTACCGCCGATGATTTGCAGGTCAGGATATTTAGCACGGGTCTCACGAATACGCTGCAGAACGCCTTCGGAGTGGCCGTGGGAGGAGTCAATCAGCAGAATATCAACGCCGGCCGCGACCAGCGCATCAACGCGCTCTTCATTGCCTGCGCCTGCGCCAACCGCAGCCCCAACGCGCAGACGGCCCTGCTCATCTTTACAGGCGTTAGGTTTACGTTCTGCTTTCTGGAAGTCTTTCACGGTGATCATGCCGCGCAGGTGGAAACCAGCATCCACAACCAGCGCCTTTTCAACGCGCTTTTCGTGCATTTTAGACAGCACGACGTCGCGGGCTTCGCCTTCTTTCACGGTCACCAGACGCTCTTTCGGAGTCATGTACACGCTAACAGGCTGAGTCAGGTCGGTCACAAAGCGCACGTCACGGCCGGTGATGATGCCCACCAGTTCGTTTTCTTCGGTCACTACCGGGTAACCGGCAAAGCCGTTGCGCTCGGTGAGTTCTTTCACTTCACGCAGGGTGGTAGACGGCAGCACGGTTTGCGGGTCTGTTACCACGCCGCTTTCGTGTTTTTTCACGCGTTTGACTTCTTCAGCCTGGCGCTCGATAGGCATGTTTTTGTGGATAAAGCCGATGCCACCTTCCTGTGCCAGGGCGATAGCCAGACGCGCTTCCGTTACGGTATCCATCGCCGCAGAGAGCATTGGAATATTCAGGCGAATTGTTTTGGTCAGCTGAGTGCTGAGGTCAGCGGTATTCGGCAGAACGGTGGAATGAGCGGGCACGAGGAGGACGTCGTCAAACGTCAGGGCTTCTTTGGCGATACGTAGCATGGGCAATATCTCTACCTGGAGGTTAATAAATATTGCCGCGGCATTATACAGAGCGTAATCGGTTGCATCCACACTTTTTTGCAAATAATGCTTGCCATCCCCGCCCTCCTGGTTACTATCGACTGAATAACCTGCTGATTTAGAATTTGATCCAGCTCACATGTCGACGCAAAACTCTCCCTCAATTTATACCGTTTCTCGCCTGAACCAGACGGTGCGTCTGCTGCTCGAGCAGGAAATGGGGCAAGTCTGGATCAGCGGCGAAATCTCTAACTTTAGCCAGCCCTCTTCCGGCCACTGGTACTTCACACTCAAAGACGATACCGCCCAGGTACGCTGCGCGATGTTCCGGAACAGTAACCGCCGCGTGACCTTCCGCCCACAGCACGGGCAGCAGGTGTTAGTGCGCGCTAATATCACTCTTTACGAACCGCGCGGCGACTACCAGATTATTGTCGAAAGCATGCAGCCCGCCGGTGAAGGGCTGTTACAGCAGCAGTATGAGCAGTTGAAGCAGAAGCTGAGTGCCGAAGGACTTTTCGACCCAATACACAAGCAGTCCCTGCCCGCTCCGGCTCGCCAGGTCGGCGTGATTACTTCTAAAACCGGGGCAGCCCTGCATGATGTACTGCACGTATTACAGCGTCGCGATCCGTCGCTGCCGGTCATCATTTACCCAACGGCCGTTCAGGGCGCAGACGCCCCGCTGCAAATTGTGCGCGCCATTGAGCTTGCCAATCTGCGCGACGAATGTGATGTGCTGATTGTCGGGCGCGGCGGCGGCTCGCTGGAAGACCTGTGGAGCTTTAACGATGAACGAGTTGCCCGGGCAATTTTCACAAGCAAGATCCCCGTCGTTAGCGCCGTAGGGCATGAAACTGACGTCACGATCGCCGATTTTGTCGCTGATTTACGTGCACCAACGCCGTCCGCCGCGGCGGAAATCGTCAGCCGCAATCAGACGGAGTTACTGCGCCAAATCCAGTCCCAGCAGCAGCGTATGGAAATGGCAATGGACTATTACCTCGCCCAGCGCTCACGGCGGTTTACCCAGCTACACCACCGCCTGCAGCAGCAGCATCCTCAGCTGCGTTTAGCCCGCCAGCAAACCACACTCGAGCGCCTGCGCCAGCGTCTGACCGTGGCAATGGACGGCAAAATGCGCCGGGCGAGTCAGCAGCAGCTGCGCCTTAGCCAGCGCCTTAACCAGCAGCAGCCGCAGCCACGTATTCATCGCGCCCAGTCTCGCTTACAGCAGCTGGAATACCGCCTGTCGCAGTTAGTAAGCGCTCAGCTGAGCCAGACGAAACAACGCTTTGGTACCGCGCTGGCACAGCTGGAAGCCGTCAGCCCGCTGGCGACGCTCGCGCGCGGCTATAGCGTGACCACCGCCGAAGACGGCAAAGTGCTGAAGAAAACCAAACAGGTGAAGTCCGGGGACACGCTAACCACGCGCCTGGATGACGGCTGGGTTGAAAGTCAGGTGACGGGCATCAAACCGGTGAAAGCGCCGCGTAAGCGCAAGCCCGCGGCGAAAGACGAATAAACCATTCAGAGCGCGGCGGGAACAAACTCCACGCGCTTTTTAGAAATCAGGCCGTGGCCGTTCTGGCAGAAATAATCCACCGCCCCACACGCTTTCAGCACCTGCAGCGGCTTATGGCAGTCCGGACAAACCGCTTCCAGGCGAAAGTCCTTCCCGCAGGCATCGCAGTGTGCCCCATCGTCCGTTTGTTTCAGTTCGCTTTTACACGCCGGGCAATTCACCATCATCCTTTCCTCCCGCTAAATCATTAATGAGCCCCATTATATACCCATAACGTTAAGATGGACTCATTCCGCTATTGAGCAAAAGACTGGCAAAGTTAGCGCATTAATGCACCGTTTTTGCCCAGCGTCTTCCTTCGTGGATGAGCACTTGTATCCAGACTGGTATCCCAGATAGCGCCGTAGCTGGAACCTTCAATTTTTTGAAGTCATTGGCATGATAATTGAATTACTCCCTTTACGTGGTCAATCGGGGAGGATTTTCATGTTTGATGAGCTGTTAGATAAAGATGCCACTGCGCTGGCCGCACTGATTCGCTGTGGCGAGGTTTCAGCCCGGGAAGTTGCTCAGGCAGCCATTGACCGCCAGCAGGCACGTGAGCCCTTGATTCAGGCGTTTTGTACCCCGACGCCGGAGCTGGCTCTTGCTCAGGCTGACGCGGTCGACGCGAAGCGCGCCAGCGGGCAGCCCTTAGGCGCGCTGGCGGGCGTTCCTCTGGCGGTGAAAGACCTGATTTGTACTGCAGGGGTGAAAACTACCTCAGGCTCTGTCGCCTACCAGGACTTTGTCCCGGAAGAAGACGATATTGCCGTGGAGCGTCTGCTGGCTGCGGATGCCATCCTGCTGGGCAAAACGACCGCCCCAGAATTCGGCTACAGCGGCGTGGGGCATAATCCTCTGTTTCCGTCCCCGCGCAACCCCTGGGATCTGAGCAAAACACCGGGCGGCTCCAGCGCAGGTTCTGGCGCAGCGCTCGCCGCCCGAATGTGCCCCATAGCGCTCGGTAGCGATGGCGGAGGCTCGGTGCGCATTCCGGCCGCCCACTGCGGCGTCTACGGCCTGAAAGCTTCTATGGGACGAGTCCCGCTCTGGCCCGGCTGCCGCGATGAACGCTACCCGGGTGTCTCCAGCTGGGAGTCGTTAGAGCACATTGGCCCGATGACCCGCACCGTGCGGGATGCCGCCCTGATGATGTCGCTGCTGGCAGGCCCGGACATGCGCGACCGCCACTCAATTCCCTGCTCTGACGTTGACTGGCTGGCATCGTTAGAAAAGCCCTTAAGCGGCCTTCGCATCGCCTTTAGCGCCGATTTTGGTTACGTCGCGGTAGACAGCGAAGTTCGCCGGATAACGACGGAAGCGGCGCATCGTTTTTCACGTGAGCTGGGTGCTGAGCTGGAAGAGGTTGACCCCGGTATTGCCGATGAGGCCGCGACCTTCTCCGCCCTTGTCGCCTTTGAAAGCGACCTGACGGGTATGCGCAAAATGCAGGCCGAACTGGGACAGCGCATGTCGCCGCACCTGAGCGCCATGCTGCAGCACGACTGGCGGGCCGAAACCTTCACCGACGCCAACACCCAGCGCAAAAAAATCTGCAATCAGCTTTGGCGTTTTATGCAGCGCTACGATCTGCTGCTTTCCCCCACGCTCGCCGTGCCGCCGTTTCCGCTCAACATGCAGGGCCCGGAAATCATAGACGGACGCATGGTCAGAAGCGACCACTGGCTTTCGTTCTGCTTCCCTTTCAACTTCACCGGCCAGCCGGCCGCTTCAGTGCCCGCAGGCTTTACCTCTGACGGCCTCCCCGTCGGGCTGCAAATCGTGGGTCGTCATCTGGATGATGGCCTGGTGCTCGCGGCAAGCGCCGCTTTCGAGCGCATTCAACCATGGAATCACATCAGCCCTGCTTCACTCGGAGTTGTCCATGAATAAGAAATCATCCCCTGCCCTGGAGCAGGAATTTGAGCACGAACCCGTGCCGCTCAGCCATCGCCACTCCACCGGGTCTGTTTCGGCCGTGTGGTTTGGCTTCCCGATGATCCTCACCAATGCGCTGTTTGGCGGCATCATTACCTGGTCGCTGGGCTTCTGGCCTGCCATTATCGCCATTCTGCTGGGTAACCTGGTGCTGTTTGCCTATGTGGGTTCCCTCAGCTGGTTTGCCGGGCAAACGGGCATGAATTTCGCTCTACAGGCCAAACGCACCTTCGGCACCAAAGGTTATATTTTGGTTTCTGGTTTTCTTTCCACGGTGGTAATTGGCTGGTACGCCTTCCAGACCGGTCTTACGGGCACAGTAATCAATCAGACCTTCGGCTGGAACGCGCTGGCGGTGACAGCGTTCGCCATCGTGCTCTATACCGGAGTGACGTTTCTGGGCGTGCGGGCCCTGTCGATTCTGGGAATGATTGCCGCCCCGCTGTTTGTGGTGCTTGGCCTGGTGGCGCTGTGGCTGATTAGCCAGCAGCATGATTTTAGCGCCGTCCTTCAATGGCACGGCAGCCCTGCCGCCATAGGCACCATGAGCATGGGCACCGCAGTCACTATGGTTGTGGCGGGCTTTGCCGATTCCGGCACCATGACCGCAGATTTCACCCGCTGGTCAAAAAACGGGAAATCTGCCGTCATAGCTGCATTCTCGGCCTTCCCCGTCGCCAACGTCATTTCTTATCTTTTCGGCGTGGTTATCGTGGCGGTCGGCGCAGCCGTTGACCCGGCAAGTAACGGTGGAAACTTCCTGCCGATTCTGATGGGGCACGGAGAAATTCTGTCTGCCATCGCCTGCCTGTTTGTGTTTATTAACCTTGGCTCCGTATGTACACACTGCCTGTACAACGGCGCCGTGGGCTACAGCCATCTTTTCCACAGCAAAATGCGGCTCTGGACGCTTATTCTGGGTGCTGCGGGCGGGGTGCTAGCATTAGCGGGCGTGTGGTCTTACTTCCTGGAATGGCTGAGCCTGCTCGGCATTGTCGTACCGCCGTTTGGCGCGGTGATGATCGTTGATTTGATCTTTATGGCCAAAATTAGCCAACACCGCAAAACAAGCCGTATGCGCGGCAGCGCCTTTACGGCCTGGGCTATCGGCAGCCTGTGCGCGGTAGTCGCCCACCTGCTGTTTCCGCAGTTTGGCGAAGCGGTCATTGGCCTGGTCACAGCGGCCATCAGCTACACCCTGATAATGAAAGTCAAAAGCGAAGCGCCAGCGAGCATTATGGAGGGAAAAAATGCCTGATTACACGCTAAATTCAACGCCCTACGCCTGGCCTTTTGATGGTCATTACAGCCCCAGCAACACAGCGCTGATAATTGTAGATATGCAGACCGATTTCTGCGGCAAAGGCGGCTATGTCGACAGCATGGGCTATGACATTGCGCTGACGCGCGCGCCGATAAAACCACTCCAGCGCGTTTTAGCGCGGATGCGTGAGCTGGGCTTTCCCATTATTCATACCCGCGAAGGGCACCGCCCGGACTTAAGCGATCTGCCGGCGAATAAGCGCTGGCGCTCGAAGCGTATGCACGCAGAAATCGGCGCAGAGGGCCCGTGCGGCCGTATCCTTGTGCGTGGAGAGCCGGGCTGGGAAATCATTCCGGAACTGGCCCCGCTTGAGGGAGAAGTGATTATTGATAAGCCGGGCAAAGGGTCATTTTATGCCACCGATTTAGAGCTAATCCTGCGCAGCCGGGGGATCCGCAACCTGATTCTGAGTGGTATCACGACGGATGTTTGCGTGCACACCACGCTGCGTGAAGCTAACGATCGCGGTTTTGAATGCCTGGTACTGGCCGATTGCTGTGCGGCCACGGAATTAAAGCATCACGAAGCGGCGCTGAGCATGATTCATATGCAGGGAGGGATTTTTGGGGCGGTGGCGAGTTCAGAGGTATTACTGGAAGGATTAAGTCATCGCTCGCCAACACTGGCGGTGTGATGCTTAAACCGGCGCGCTCACGCTTATAACATGTGGGCGCACCGGTTATCACTTACTTACTTTTCTTGATGTGCTTGATGAGGCGCTTACGCTTACGCATCTGGTTCGGCGTCAGGGTATTACGTTTCCCGGCGAACGGGTTCTCCCCTTCTTTGAACTGAATGCGGATTGGCGTCCCCATAACATCCAGCGATTTGCGGAAGTAGTTCATCAGGTAGCGCTTGTAGGAATCCGGCAGGTCTTTCACCTGGTTGCCGTGAATCACCACGATTGGCGGGTTATAACCACCGGCGTGCGCGTATTTCAGCTTAACGCGGCGACCGCGAACCAACGGCGGCTGATGGTCTTCTGCCGCCATGTTCATGATGCGGGTCAGCAGCGCGGTGCTTACGCGACGCGTGGAGCTGTCGTAGGCTTCACGCACGGATTCGAACAGGTTACCTACGCCGCTGCCGTGCAGAGCGGAGATGAAGTGCACACGGGCGAAGTCGATAAAGCCCAGACGGTAGTCCAGCGTCTCTTTCACCTGCTCGCGAACTTCGTTACTCAGGCCATCCCACTTGTTAACCACGATAACCAGTGAGCGCCCACTATTCAGGATGAAGCCCAGCAGCGAGAGATCCTGATCGGAAATGCCTTCGCGGGCGTCAATAACCAGCAGCACAACGTTCGCATCTTCAATCGCCTGCAGGGTTTTGATTACCGAGAACTTCTCAACCGTGTCGGTAATTTTCCCGCGCTTACGCACGCCCGCGGTGTCAATCAGCACGAATTCACGCTCATCGCGCTCCATTGGGATATAGATACTGTCGCGAGTGGTGCCCGGCATGTCATAAACGACCACGCGTTCTTCGCCGAGGATACGGTTAGTTAGCGTGGACTTACCTACGTTAGGACGGCCAACGATAGCGAGCTTAATCGGCAGATCCTGAGGGTTGAAGGCTTCTTCTTCCTCTTCTTCCTCAAACTCTTCGTCGTCGGACACAATGCCGTTTTTGGCGTTAAACGCGGCCCAGTAGGCTTCGTCTTCGTCCATCTCTTCCGGCTGTTCACGTGGGTCGATATCATCCATCCACGGCACCAGAACGTGTTCCAGCAGGGTGGTCACGCCGCGGCCATGGGAAGCCGCAATCGGGTGGATTTCGCCGAGACCCAGAGCGTAGAAGTCAATCACCGCCTGGTCCGGGTCAAGACCGTCGGTCTTGTTCGCCACCAGGAAAGTTGGCTTCTGGCGGGAGCGCAGGTGCTGAGCGATGGCTTCATCGGCAGGCATCAGGCCCGCACGTGCATCCACCATGAACAGCACAACATCCGCCTCTTCAATCGCCAGCAGCGACTGCTCGGCCATGCGCGTTTCCACACCGTCTTCCGTGCCATCGATACCGCCGGTATCAATACAGATAAACTCGCGGCCTTCGACTTCCGCACGACCGTACTTGCGATCGCGAGTCAGCCCCGGAAAATCCGCAACCAGCGCATCGCGGGTACGCGTTAAGCGGTTAAACAGGGTCGATTTACCGACGTTAGGGCGCCCAACAAGCGCGACCACAGGTACCATTATAAAAGCCTCATTACTCAAAATTTATTAATAAAACAGCGTCAATTTTCGGCTGTTTTTAAAAAGCCAAAACGGCTCCCGAACTACGGGAACCGTTTCAAACGTGACGATTATCCGACAAGTTTAGCGTTTGATGGCGTACAGCGTGCCGTCTTTTGCCTGGATAAGCAGTTTGTCGCTGGCAACCACTGGCGTCGTCTGGAAGCCGGAGCTGTCCACTTTCTGCTGGGCAACAAAGCGCCCATCATCGTTGTTGATCCAGTGCATGTAGCCTTCGCTGTCGCCAACGACCAGGTAGCCATTGTACAGCACTGGCGCGGTCAGGTTGCGGTGCAGCAGATCGCTTTGCGTCCACAGCGTCACGCCGCCGTCTACGTTCAGCGCCACAACGCGGTCATTCTGATCCACCAGATAAATGCGGTTCCCGTCCACGATGAAGTCGTTCACCGAGCCCATCTCACGTTTCCACATGATCTGGCCGGAACGCAGATCCAGCGCCGTCAGGTTGCCGTTGTAAGCCAGCGCGTACACCACGCCATTCACGATAACCGGCGTGGTATCCACGTCGCTCAGGCGGTCAATTTCTGTCGCGCCAGTCGCCTGGGAGATACGCTGCTGCCAGATAAGTTGGCCCTGCTGCATCAGCACGGCGCTTACGCGGCCGTTATCTCCGCCGACAATCGCGGCGCCAAAGGCGGTGGCCGGAGCCGATTCACCGCGCAGTGACAGCGCAGGCATATCGAGGTTAACGCTCCATTTGACCGCGCCATCAGCTTCGTTCAGCGCCTGCAGCATACCGTTGCTGGTATGAATCAGCACTACGCCGTCGCTCACGACCGGGCGAGACAGCGCTTCACCAGCCACTTTTGCCTGCCAGGCAATGCTGCCGTCGGAGGTATTCAGGGCGAAGACTTTCGCTTTTTCGGTGCCGACATAAACGTGGCCACCGTCAACGGTCAGGCCGCCAGACAGCAGAGCCGGGATATTGCTGGAGAAGAAGCCGGTTTTCTCAGAGAGATCGACCTTCCACTCTTCTTTGCCGTCGTCCGCGTTAAGTGCTTTCACGGTACCACGACGGTCAGCGGCATAGATGGTGCTGCCCTGCCAGGCCGGATGCAGGTTAGAGTAGAAATCACCGATTCCATCACCCACGGACGTGCTCCACGCTTTTTCCGGAGTGAACTGGTTTTCCACCGTTGGCAGCGGGGACATTTTAACCACATCTTCTTCGCCGCTGAACAGGGAGCAGCCGCTGAGCAGCGTCAAAGAGAGCAGCCCAGGCACAAATAGTTTACGCAATTGCATCGGGTCCCTCTTAGCTGGACAAATTATTGATTTTCATCTGCATCATTTCACGCAGGGCCGGAGAAGCATTGGTCTGTGAACCTTTGCTCCACGCATCACGAGCGCCCTGCTTATCCCCTTTACTGAGCAGCGCTTCGCCGCGCAGGTCGGCAACCATCGCTACCCAGCCTTCGCCTTTCACGCTATCCAAGGTTTTCAGCGCGGCATCAGCCTGTTTCTGCTGAATCTGAACGCGAGCCAGACGCAGATTGATCAGCGCCTGCATGTTCGCGTCTTTGGTGCTGCTAAGGCCGTTTTGCAGCTGCGTAGCCGCTTTATCCAGCTCGTTTTTATCCACAAACTGCTGCGCCAGCTCTAATGCCGCCAGCGCGCCATAGGTGTTTTTATTCTCAGCGGCAAATTTTTCAACCGCTTCCAGCGTTTGCGGCTGGTCTGCTTTCACCGCGCTGGTCACATTCTGGTAAGCCAGCGAGGCTTCACGCATGGAGTCGTCCTGGTGGCCGTTCCAGTAACGCCAGCCCACCAGAGCGCCGATACCCAGCACAACCCCGACTACCAGCGCTTTGCCGTTTTCCGCAAAGAAGCGTTTGACCGCTTCCATCTGATCGTTTTCGTTCTCGTAAACTTCCACGCAGTCCTTCTCCTTAACGAATAATCACCGGGGGATTAACCCAGTAACGCCTGCAGATGGGCGGCAGCATCGGCCTGTGCGACGTTTTGTTGCTCACCTGTGCGTAAATCCTTAACCACGACTTCGCCTTTAGCAGCTTCATCTTCACCCAGCACCAGTGCAACGCGAGCGCCCCACTTGTCGGCACGAGCGAACTGCTTCTTGAAGTTACCGCCGCCGTAGTTTGTCATCAATTTCAGGGCTGGTACCTGGTCACGTAGCTTTTCAGCCAGCAGCATTGCCGCGCCCTGCGTTCCCTGACCTGAAGATATCAGGTACATATCGACAACGGATTCTGCTTTAAATTCAGGATTAATCGCCTGAACAAGTAAAACAAGGCGTTCGAGGCCCATAGCAAAGCCAACCGCTGGCGCCGCGCGCCCACCAAGCTGCTCCACCAGACCATCGTAGCGGCCACCGGCACACACGGTACCCTGAGAGCCCAGGCTGTTGGTCACCCACTCAAACACGGTGCGGTTATAGTAATCCAGGCCGCGAACCAGACGCTGATTAACGGTGTAAGCAATGCCGGCGGCATCCAGGAACTGGCACAGACCGGCGAAGTGTTCGCGAGACTCTTCATCCAGGTAATCGCCCAGTTGAGGCGCGTCGTTCAGCAGAGCCTGAACGTCCTGATTTTTAGAGTCCAGCACGCGCAGCGGGTTGCTGTACATGCGGCGTTTGCAGTCTTCATCCAGCTTCTCTTCATGCTGCTCCAGGAAAGCAACCAGCGCATCGCGGTAGTTAGCACGCGCTTCCAGAGAACCAATAGAGTTCAGCTCCAGGCTTACGTGCTGGTCAATACCCAGCGCACGCCACCAGCGGGCCGTCAGCATGATGAGCTCGGCGTCGATATCCGGGCCGTTCAGGCCAAACACTTCCACACCCAGCTGATTAAACTGGCGGTAACGCCCTTTCTGAGGACGTTCGTGGCGGAACATCGGCCCGATGTACCACAAACGCTGTTCCTGATTGTACAGAAGACCATGTTCGATACCGGCACGCACGCAGCCCGCGGTGCCCTCAGGACGCAGGGTCAGGCTGTCGCCGTTGCGATCCTCAAAGGTATACATCTCTTTTTCAACCACGTCGGTGACTTCACCGATAGCGCGTTTGAATAACGGGGTCTGCTCTACAATCGGCAAACGGATTTCGCTGTAACCGTAGCTCGCGAGCACTTGCTTAAGAATGCCTTCAATACGCTGCCAAATGGCGGTTTCGCCCGGCAGGTAATCGTTCATGCCGCGAATGGCTTGAATATTTTTTGCCACGTTTGTTCTCTGCTTTATATACAAAAAATGAACCCGAAATCAGGCCACTTACTCAGGTAAATGGCCGTGCGGGCTCAATCATACACGGGAAGCCCTGTGCTTCCCATGCTTCGCATTATTTTTCCAGCTGTTGGATATCAATACGCTGTTTTTCATCCAGCATGCTGGCTTTGGCACGAATACGCGCTTCAAGCTGCGCAATCATGTCGTCGTTGTCCATACGATCTCGCTGGCGAACGCCATCTTCGTAGAAACCACTTTTCTTATTGCCGCCGGTCACCCCAAGCGTGGAAACCAGCGCTTCGCCTGGGCCATTCACCACGCAGCCGATAATGGAAACGTCCATCGGGGTGATAATGTCTTCCAGGCGCTGCTCCAGGGCGTTTACCGTTCCGATAACGTCAAACTCCTGACGCGAACAGGTTGGGCAGGCGATAAAGTTGATCCCACGGGAGCGAATACGCAGCGACTTAAGGATGTCGAAGCCCACTTTGATCTCTTCCACCGGATCTGCCGCCAGGGAAATGCGCAGCGTGTCGCCGATCCCTTCAGAAAGCAGCAGCCCGAGGCCGATAGCGGATTTTACAGAGCCAGCACGCGCGCCGCCCGCTTCGGTGATCCCGAGGTGCAGCGGCTGATCGATCTGTTTTGCCAGCAGGCGATAAGACTCAACGGCCAGGAATACGTCCGATGCTTTTACGCTCACCTTAAATTGATCGAAGTTGAGACGATCCAAATGATCGACGTGGCGCATAGCGGATTCGAGCAGCGCCTGAGGCGTAGGCTCACCGTATTTTTCCTGCAGATCTTTTTCCAGAGAGCCGGCATTCACGCCAATACGGATAGGAATGTTTTTATCGCGCGCGCAGTCAACCACCGTGCGAATACGCTCTTCGTTGCCGATGTTGCCGGGGTTAATACGCAGGCAATCAACGCCGTATTCCGCGACTTTAAGCGCAATACGGTAATCGAAGTGGATATCGGCGACCAGCGGAACGTTGACCTGCTGCTTAATAAGCTTAAACGCCTCTGCGGCGTCCATTGTCGGCACGGATACGCGAACGATGTCGGCACCCACGCGTTCTAATGCTTTGATTTGATTAACCGTGGCTTCCACATCGGTGGTACGCGTATTAGTCATCGACTGAACGGCGATAGGGGCACCATCGCCGATTGGCACATTACCGACGTAGATCCGCTTGGATTTGCGACGTTGGATGGGTGCGGCATTATGCATGGTAAATCTCCACAATTACGCGTCTGAACTGGCGCTGATTATTCAGCACCGACAGTGAGACGTGCAACCTGGTTAGTTCTGATAAAACGACTCAGGTCCACAGGTTTGCCCTGATATTGAACCTGTACTGCTGACGGAGCGCCAATTTTCAGTTTATAAGGCGCTTTACCCGCTAAATCGAGCTTCGCATCTTTGCGCTGCAGGCCGCTAAACAGCTTTTTGCCGCTGGCATCGGTGACTTCCAGCCAGCAGTCAGCGGTAAAGTGCATGGACAGCCCTTGAGAGGCATCTGCAGTCTGATTCACACCGGCCTGATCGGTTGGCAGTTGGCCGGCAGTTGGCGCTGGCGTAGCCTGTGCGTTATCAACGGGAGCCTGGCTTGGGGCAACAACGGCAGGTTGCTGAGCCGCATCTGCAGCAGCAGTTTGCTGAGCTGGAGCAGAAGAAGCGGTGTTCTCCACCGGCGTAGGCAGTTCAACAGGTTGCGCAGGCGTTGATGTCGTAGATGCTGCATCGGCAGGCGCATCACTGCCGGTGTTCAGCGGCACAGATTGGCCGCCGCTGGTTGAAAGTTCGGTAGAAGATTGATCGGCCATGGTCGACAGTTCTTCCTGCTGCGCTTTGTGATTTTGCCACCACCATGCGCCGGTCAGGCCAATAACCACAAACAGAATCAGCCAGGTAAAGCTCATCAGCCAGCCGTCGCGCTTTTTACGACGCTTCCCGAGAGAGAAGCTTTGCATCGGCTCAACTTTGGCCGCCTTAATCGGCGCCTGTTTAGCCATCATCGGCAACAGCTCTTCTTCAGGAATATGAACCAGTCGCGCATAAGAGCGGATATAGCCACGCAGGAAAGTCGACGCCAGCTCGGCAGGCGCCTTGTCGTCTTCGATATCCCTGACGGTGGAAACTTTCAGGCACAGGCGTTCAGCCACAGCCTGCTGGCTGAGCCCCATTTGCTCACGTGCATTACGTAAACGCTGGCCTGTGGTTTGTGCTGCATTTGATTCGTTAGTGGCTTCAGTATTCATTAGCTACAACTGCTGGTACTGTTCAAATTAAAGAATTTGGCACAAGTCCTGTACCGCAGCGTCTCCGCTACGTCAGATTGACTCGCACCGCGAAACAAATCTGATACCCGAAGGCTACCCTTCAGTAAAAATACCCGATACCAGCCATGCTGTTAGCGCTAGCTGGCACTATACCGGGCTACCGGACCCGCCGGTTAGTTAACCATAGTCACCCTTTGGCAGGCTGTCCGTTAACTTTACGAAATGGGCACAACTAAACTGTTGTTGCGACGCTACATACTGCCTTAAAGCCGCCAGAAACGCACCGTAATTATTATACTGAATGATGTATTAGGCCACGTTATTGACTGTTCATGCACTTTTGCCCGTTTTTTATACCGCGCGGAGCACTCTCGCCCAGCGCGGCAAGTCGCCATCTACAATCAAACGGCTTTTACGGCAATCGATTCGCCCTGCATACGTTTACGCATAGTGCGCTTGGTGCGGTCGATCACTTCCCCGGCCAACTGACCACATGCTGCGTCAATATCGTCGCCGCGAGTCTTACGAACAATGGTCGTAAAACCATAGCTCATCAGTACTTTAGAGAAGCGATCGATACGGCTGTTGGAGCTGCGGCCATATGGTGCGCCCGGGAACGGGTTCCATGGAATCAGGTTGATTTTGCACGGCGTATCTTTCAGGCATTCAGCCAGCTGATGCGCATGTTCGGTACCATCATTGACGTGATCCAACAGAACGTATTCCACCGTGACGCGGCCCTGGTTGGCGTTGGATTTCTCCAGATAACGACGCACGGCCGCCAGGAAGGTTTCGATGTTGTACTTTTTGTTGATCGGCATGATTTCGTCACGGATATCATCGGTCGGCGCGTGCAGGGAGATAGCCAGCGCGACATCAATCATATCCCCGAGCTTGTCCAGCGCGGGTACCACGCCAGAAGTAGAAAGCGTGACGCGACGTTTGGACAGGCCAAAACCAAAGTCGTCGAGCATGATTTCCATCGCCGGAACAACGTTGTTCAGGTTCAGCAGCGGTTCGCCCATGCCCATCATCACCACGTTGGTGATAGGACGCACGCCTGTTTTCTTCTGGGCACCGATAATCTTCGCCGCGCGCCAGACCTGACCAATAATTTCAGACACACGCAGGTTACGGTTAAAGCCCTGCTGCGCGGTTGAACAGAATTTACATTCCAGCGCACAGCCAACCTGGGAAGAAACGCAGAGCGTGGCGCGGTCTTCTTCCGGGATATACACCGTTTCAACCAGCTGGTCGGCAATCTTAATTGCCCACTTGATGGTGCCATCGGCAGAACGCTGCTCTTCAGCAACTTCCGGTGCACGAATCTCGGCGATCTCTTTCAGCTTATTACGCAGGACCTTGTTGATGTCCGTCATTTCGTCGAAGTCATCACTGCAGTAGTGATACATCCACTTCATGACCTGATCCGCGCGGAAAGGTTTCTCGCCCAGCTCGGCGAAAAATTCGCGCAGCTGCTGGCGGTTAAGATCGAGCAGGTTAATTTTTTCGGCTTTATTGGAAACAACAACAGGTGTTGCTTCAGGCGTGTTCATTTCAGACATAATGTTTTCCGGCCTCGTTGTTACACGTTATGGCCCCTGGAGGGTTAGAAAAAGAAACGCCCCGGTGAGCAGGCTCTTCCGGGGGCGTTGCATTGTACAAATTCTATGGCATAGATGCCACGACTGAAAGCGAACAACGATTAAAAAATATCATGTCTGCTTTCTTGTCGAGAATATCCAAAATCATTTGAGTTGCAGGTAGGCAGCAAGGGAATGAGCCCCAGGAGCTTACTCAGGTAAGTGACTGGGATGAGTTCCTGCAGCTAACACCCCTGCGGCTCTAAGGATGACGGATATTTTAGCGTGTGCGTGGGCACACTTCCCCTTCGCCGAAGAAGTAGGCGATTTCACGAGCTGCGGATTCTACGGAGTCAGAACCGTGGGTGCCGTTTTCGGTGAAGCTGTCAGCGTAGTCTGCACGCAGTGTACCGGCCAGGGCGTTAGCAGGGTTAGTTGCGCCCAGCAGGTCGCGGTGACGCTGTACTGCGTTTTCGCTTTCCAGCACGGAAACAACGATTGGGCCGGAGGTCATGAACTCAACCAGACCGTCGAAGAACGGCTTACCGTCGTGCTCAGCGTAGAAACCACGAGCCTGCTCAACGGTCAGGTGCAGCATTTTTGCGCCAACGATTTTAAACCCTGCAGATTCAAAACGAGCATAAATGTTACCAATAACGTTTTTTGCCACCGCGTTTGGTTTGATGATGGAAAAAGTACGTTCAATAGCCATGATTACCTCTGTAGATGTTCTGTGTGTCCGGGAAACCCGGTTATGAAATTGGCGCAGATTATAAAGAGCAAGTTTGTCGTTGCCTATGGATGGAGATAACATTTTTTTAAAATAAGATTAGTTTTGGCAACACTATTGCTGCAGCGGGTGAAATTTCACGTTTTGTCGTCACTGCAGGGTAAAGGTCGCGCTGGCAACCTGCCCGGAATCATCCATCACCACGACCTGATAGTCGCCCGGTTTATTGAGCATTAAGGCCAGCCCGTCGCCTTTACTCTCTTCGCTTTCTCCGTTAATGAACCACCACCGCTGGCCCTGCCCGCCCTGGCTGGAAAGCCGCAGCGGGAGCTGCATCTGCCCCGGTAAGCGTTTCAAAATAGTGCCGTCACGCACGCCGAGCAGCAGCAGCGGCGTTGCACTCTCTTTCTGTAGCGGTGGACAACTGGCTGAAACAGCTGGCAAACGAGCAGCACGGCGTTCAGTCGGTGGTAGCCAGGGTTCAAGGGGCAATGGCCAGAGAGCGACTGTCTCCTGGCGAGCTCCAGGACAATCGGGTGCCACTCGCTTACCCTGCGCATCCACCCAAATAAGCTGGCGCGTTCCCTGAGCGCCTTCTTGCCCCTGTGCCAGCAGCGTGGGCGGCTGAGCATCGTCCAGAAGCCATGTTGCCAGCCGTCGACGACAGTTCACATCCCCGGCTGGCAATGCCTGGCCGCCAGGCCAGCAGATCTCTGCGGCAGTAACGGAAGTGGGCCGGGGATCGGTCGGTAAATGGAGCTGCTGCACGCGCGAATTAGCCTGCAGCAAATTATTCACCTGATTAAGCAGCGGTACCGCACTCCCTAACCCAAACTGCCCCGCCACCGGCGTGCTATCCGGCCTGCCGGTCCAGATGCCAATCAGATAGCGCGAATTAATGCCTATGGCCCAGGCATCGCGGTAACCGTAGCTGGTCCCTGTTTTCCACGCCAGCGGCACAATGGGCGGTAGAGAAACATCCGGCTGAGGCTGGGCTTCCCCGGCAAGAATGCGACGGATAATCCACGCCGCACCCGGCGACATCAGCGGGCGTTCCCGCAAGACATCACTCTCCAAAACCCGCAGGTGAGCGGCTTTGCCATGGCGGGCAAACGCGCTGTAGGCTGCCACTATCTGGTCCAGCCTGACGCCACCGCCCCCAAGAATAAGCGACAGGTTGGGCTCACTGCCCTGAGGGAAGCGAAGGTTAAGCCCCACGTTGCCCATCTGCCCGGCAAAACGCTTCGGCCCGTAGGCCTCAAGCACCTGAACAGCAGGTAAATTCAGCGAACGCACCAGGGCATCACTCATGCTTACCGGCCCGTGAAAACCGGTGTCGAAGTTCCCAGGGCGATAATCGCCGAACCGACGCGGGACGTCCTGCAACAACGACGCCGGATGAATCAGCCCGTCATCCATCGCCATGCCGTAAACAAACGGTTTTAACACGGACCCCGGCGAGCGAATGGCGGTGACCATATCAACATGCCCAAACCGGCTGTCGTCGTTGATATCCGCCGATCCCACCCACGCGCGAACCCGCATTGTGGTGTGATCAACTACAAGCATGGCCAGCGAGGAGCGAGGCGGCAGACGTGATTTCCAGTTCAGCGCCAGCTCTTCCAGTTGGCGCTGGAGAGATGCACTCAACGTGGTCGTAATCAGCGTTGACTTGCTTTTCGCTACCAGCGCACGCGACAGTAACGGAGCCAGCTGCGGCATCTGTCGAGGTGCCAGCCAGACAGGCTCCTGCAAAGCCTCATCAACCTGCTTTTGCGACCACACGCCCTGTTCCGCCATGCGACGCAATACTTTATCCCGCGCCTGTTGCGCTCGTTCAGGCCAGCGATCGGGCCGCAGGCGGCTGGGTGCCTGAGGAAGTACCGCCAACAGCGCAGCTTCTGAATAACTTAGCTGCTCAGGCGCTTTTCCAAGATACGCCCAGCTTGCCGCGCCGATCCCCTGTAGTGTGCCGCCAAAAGGAGCACGATTAAGGTAGAGCGTCAGGATCTCCGTTTTGGATAGATGCCACTCGAGCTGAAAAGCGCGCCAGACCTGGCGTATTTTTCCGCCAAGAGTGCGGGGATGGGGATCCAATAAGCGGGCAACCTGCATCGTCAGCGTACTGCCGCCAGAGATCACTTCGCCATTGCGCAGATCCTGCCAGGCCGCACGCAAGATCGAGAACGGATTGACGCCGGGATGATCCCAAAACCAGCGATCCTCATAGCCTACTAGCGCTTCAAGGTAACGAGAAGAAACTTGATTCATCTCCACGGGATAACGCCAGATCCCTTCGGCATCCGCAAAGCGCCATAGAGGAGTACCGTTTTCAGCGACCACTACGCGAGCCGGGCTGACCTCATGCAAAGGCAGAGGCCAGAGCTTATCCGCCAGCCAAACAAAAGAGGCAACCAGCAGCGGTGCTATCAACCAGAGATAGCGCCGCCGCCAGCGTAGTCTTGATCCGTTAAGCACCGACGTTCTGCTTACGGCACAACGGTCAACGTGCCGGTACTGCTACCGGTTGCGCGCCACTGAGGGACGTACATGGATTCCACCTGCGGGACAGGCACGGTGTAGATTCCCGGCGTAACGGCTCGAGCCAGATAGATAAGGGTTGCATGCTGGCCCTCATTCAGCGGCAGCGCGGCCACAAAGCGATCGTCCCTGAACTCCATATGCTGTATGTCCTGCTGCTGCATTTGGTTCAACAATGCCTGCACTTCACTCGCGCTGTCGCTCAGGCTCGCGCTGCTGTTCGCCAGATTCTGGTTTTCCAGTTCGAGCCCGGCCGGCAGTAAATCGACAACCAGCGCATCCGGCACGTTTTTGTCTGCCCAAACGTCCAGCCAGACCATCACCAGCTCACCGCTTTTCAGCGAAGACAGCGGCCGGGTGTTACCTTTCGCATCAAGGAAGTGACGTTCAATATGCAACACATTGCTATAGGCCGCCGGTGCCTGCTGCGGATATCCCGCGCTATCAAGCCGTAAATAGAGGCTGGCCATCCCGCTGTTAGTGACCTGCAGGCCAGAAAGCTGCTGCGCGCTAAGATTGCGCGTTACCGACTGGCTTGATGCCAGTGGCTGTACATCCAGCGAAGTCTGTGCCTGCCAGTCGCCTTTCACGTTTTGCAGACCGTGGCCAGCAATGAACAACGCGTTGGTTTCCTGAGTGGATAACCAGCGCTGGCTCCAGGCCATGTCAGACAGCTCAAGCAGCAGCTGATTCTGGGTGTCAGGAAGCAGCTTGTTCTCTTCCAGCAGGCTCAGCATCATCGCCTTATCCCGCAGCTCGCTGCCGTAATCCGCCATCCAGATCTGTTTATCGCTGCGCTGAGTTTTCAGCCCCAAAGCAATCGCCTGTTGGCTGCGAGGTTCATCCCCCATGAGCTTCAGCGCGATGCCCAGCTGCACGAGCGGCAGCCCGGCACGCGCCTGATCGTGGCGCAGCCAAAGCTCGCGCAATACCCCAAGGGGCGCTTTTTGCTGACGAGCCAGCACCAACCCGGCATAAGCCTGTACCGCAAAGCGGCTGGCCGGAGCATCGTCGCTGTAGCGTAAGGCAATTAAACCAGGATCCTGCAGATAGCGCAGCAGGCGCTGATTGGCCTTGTTGAGTGCATCCCCATTGACGCTGTATCCCTGCTCACCGGCTCGCACCAGGAAGTCCGTGACATAGGCCGTCAGCCAGTACTCTTCCGGCCCTGCCTTATCCCACAGCCCGAATCCGCCATTGTCGCTTTGCATTTCCAGCAGGCGACCAATCCCTACATCAATGGCAGCCCGGCGATGTTGGTCGGTAATGCCTTTGATACCCAACGCATTCAGTTCAGCTTCATTGGTGTACAGAGACGGGAACAGGCCGCTGGTCGTTTGCTCAAGGCAGCCATACGGATAGGCTTTTAGCTCGCGAATGTAGCGCGCCAGGTTCAGTGGCGGGCGCCCGCTCAGCAGCAACTGGCCTTCCAGGGTTGATTCAGCAATCCCGGACAGATGCTTAGGCGGAAGCGTCCATGTCTCTCCTGGTTTAACCACGGCACCGCTGTTCACCGTCTGTGCAGGAAACGCAGGGCGAACGCCGATTTTCCACTGTTTGACCGGGTCAGCCAGCGTTTCGCCCGGTAATGCGAGGCCGTTAATCACGGCTTTGATTTCACCGTCACCAAAACCTTCCAGGGCATGCACGGGAATAAGCAGCGTACCGCGGGCACCGGGAGCGAGCTTCACGTCCATCGTCGACGCACCATTGAGCGCTAACAGCCCCTGAGCGCTGAGTACCACGCTAAGCTGCTGGGGCCTGTCCGTCAGGTTAGTGAGATCCAGCGCGAGGCGGCTGGTATCGCCACTCGCCATAAACCTCGGCGCGGCCAGTTCGCTCACCAGCGGCGCGGCAACCGTGACTTTTTCTTCGCTATTACCAAAGCGATCGTCGGTCCAGGCCTGTGCCATAACCCGCAGCTCGCCGTTGAAATCACCAATCGGCAGCGTTACCGTTCCTTCGCCGTTTTCATCCAGCGCAACCGGTTGGGCCTGCTGAGCGATGATAGTGACATGATTCACCGGCTTTTTACCGCCGCGGCTTAGCTCATCGCCTTCATCGCCGTCACCGCCAAAGCGCAGCGCAGCCAGTCGCCCCTCGCCTTCAATCACCTGCCCGTAAATGTCGTAGATGTCTGCGCCATAGCGCTTGCGTCCAAAGAAGGCGTCCCACGGATCCGGCGTTTTGTAATCGGTGATATTAAGCACGCCGCTGTCCACGACGGACAGCAGCACGTTAATCTGCTTCGGCACTTCGCCATTTTTCACGCTGGCCTTTACCTTAACCGTGAGGTTTTGGTTCGGACGCATTTTGGCTGGATTTTGTAGCGTCAGATCGAGGCGGCGGCTCTCGTCCACTAGCGGTAGATGAAGGATCCCAACCGCGCGTTTAGGCGTGGCGGAACGCGCCTTGTCTCCGGGACGAATAACTACGGTGCTTAAGTAAAGATCGTGCCGCTGCCAGCTCTTATCCACCGGAATGGCAAGATCCATGCCGTCTGCCGGAACATCTATTTCTTTCCACCACAGTGGCCCGTCACTGGATTCCACCAGCGCATAGCCTTTACCTGCTGCAGGCGCGGCAATATGCAGATTGATGGTATCGCCAGCTTTGTAAGACGGTTTATCTATTTTTAGCGTCACTCTGTCCGGACGCACTGCTCCCGTGCCGTCGCTGTTATCCTGCCAGCTATAACCTGCCCAGAAGCGCAGGCTACTGACAAGGTTATTCTCCGGATCGCGTACTTCCAGGCGGTAAGAGCCCCACTCTACCGGGAAGGCAACTTTGCCCGTTTCTCCGGCAGCCAGCGTCAACTTCTGCTCGGCTTCCACCAGATCTTTTTGATCGTACTGAGACCGCCAGCCTTCACCTTCGTCCCAGCTCCAGTAGTAGTCCCGGCGTTCGCGAATCAGGCGCACGTCCAGGTCGCTTACCGCCAGCTTCTCCCCTTGTGCATCTGCATAGACAATGTCAAAGCCCGCGCTGCTGTCTTCATCGACGATGGGCTGAGTACGGGTAGTGTCAGTCCGGTAGTCATAGACCTCTTTACTGGCAAATTGAGGGCGGATCCCAGGCATTGCCTGAGCGGGCCAGATAGCCTGCTCAACGCGGCGTGTCACCGGACGGCCGCCGGACTCCAGCAGGCTAGCCTGCAAAATAAGGCGCAGAGGAGAATGCACGTCCCCCCACTGGCTTTCCGCGCTGACGGTCGTATGCCCTTGTTCATCGAGCGTTAGCTCAACGGCATCCAGGCTGCGGGCAAGGTTTTGCTCATTGATGTCGCCAAACTGGAACCCCGGCAGCTTTGCAACGGCATCACGTAAAGGGCGCAGGAAGAGCTGCCCCTGAAGGCTGTTACCCGCGGCAGGCGCACCGTAGAGATAGCGCCCGGCAACGTCAAAATTGACGGTATCTTCAGGGGCTATCGGCGCACTTTGCGCCGTGAGATTCAGCGCCATACGCTCCGGCATGAAGTCTTCAACTTTAAATGACCAGATACGCGGCTGGTTATCCCCGGTATTGACCCGCATTTGCCAGTTACCGGTTGCCGCGCTTTCACTCAGAGGATATGTAAATTGATAAAGTCCGTTGGCAGACTGCCACACTTCGGTGCGGGCAACCTGGCCATCCGGTTTTACAACCTCAAGCTTCACCGGCTGCGGCGGGAGCGGTTTGCCGTCCCCATCCCTGAGCAGGGCATTCACGATGACGGGCTCTCCGGGACGATAAAGATCTCGCGGGCCAAACATGAAGAACTGTTTGCTGTAGCCTTGCTCACCGGCAATATCAAACTCCGCCAGATCCAGCGCCGGGCGGCTGAGATCCAGCAGCGTAGTTTGCTCTCCATTGCGTGCCAGCAGCAACGTGCCTTTGTTCAGCTTCTCAAGCGTGGCATGCCCGTCACTATCACTTTTCGTTTGCCCTACCGTTTGGCCTTTTTCGTTCAGCAGCGCGATCTCTACGCCCGACTGCGCGGCGCCGTTTTCCAGACTTTGGGTAAAGACGTCAATTCTGTCATGGTAGCGGTGCACCGAAACACCCACATCGCTCAGCGTGAAAAGCGTTGCGGCATTGCTATAGGCGTAATGCCCGGCCTGATTCATGATGGCGAGGTAAACGCCGGGCTGCTGCAGGGGCTTGATATCACCGAGCGGCAGCATCAGCTTCTCGCGAGTATTGCGGGCAGGATTGAGGTCAAAACGCCCCGTGTAAACCAGGTCGGCCAGCTTAAGCAGGTTGTCGGATTCCCAGTTTGAAACCGAGTTACGGTACTGCCACTGGCTGACAAACGCGCTTAGCGAGCTGTCTTTAATACGGTAAAAGTTGACGTCAACGTTATCGACGTTAAGCGCCATCACCGGCAACCCCGCAATCACTTTAGTCGGCAGCAAGGAGCCCCGGCTGGCAAAGCCAACGCTCGGCTGAATATCACGTGTGGCAATTTGCTTTTCAAAGCTGTCGTCGAACGTCGCTTTATTGAGCGCGAGCAGCCCGCTGTCTACGGTCACAATCAGCGTGCGTTTGGGCTCCAGATGCCGCAGACGAAGTTCTTTTAGGTCGCTGGAAAGCTCCCAGGCACCGTCCACTTTGCCGCTGGTTTTATCCACCAGATGGGCAACTTTATTGAAGTCCTGATTGGGGTCGAGCGGAATCGAGAAGGTCAGCACTAACGTACTGGCACCGTCCAGCTGAACTTCAGAGGCATCGAGCAGCTTCAGCGGCTTCCCCGCAGACTGCTGAGCCAGTTTTTCCAGTTGAGCTGCATCCGGTTTAGTTTCAGCCTTACTGTTTTGTTCCGCTGCTGCAGAGGCGGCGGGCTGAACGGTTTGCTGATTGTTTTTATCGTCACAGCCGGAAAGCGCCAGCAGGCCGCAAACCAGTACGGCAAGGCTCGTCAAACGTAGTGCATTCATTCTTTCATCCCTGGCCAATAAGGACCGCCAAACATTACGTAGAGCAAGTATTATGCGGATTAGCCAGAAAAGCGAAAGTCGGAATACTCTGCCTTGCGCGAAGCCTCGCAGGCGGCAGTAAATTTACGGGAGTATTCATTAAGTTTTACGAAGTATCTCGCGGTGTCGGGCAAGGCCGCTTGCCGGGTTATAGAAAAACACCGACAATCCATTTTTCTTTGATGAACCGGAGGCTCATTGTGTCCACCTCTTTCTTCGTCGCGAGCGACTGGCTCGCAGAACATATTAACGATGACGATATCCAGATTTTAGATGCCCGCATGGCACCAGCAGGCCAGGAAGCACTTCGCGATATGCCTGCGGAGTACCGTGCCGGGCATCTGCCAGGTGCGGCCTATTTCGACATCGAAGCGCTCTCCGATCACACCAGCCCTCTTCCTCATATGATGCCACGTGCAGAAGCGTTTGCCGTGGCTATGCGCGAGCTTGGCGTTAGCAGTGACAAACATCTGGTGGTTTACGACGAAGGCAACCTGTTCTCCGCGCCTCGCGCCTGGTGGATGCTGCGCACCTTCGGCGTCGAGAGAGTGTCCATTCTGGCCGGTGGGCTGGCGGAGTGGCAGCGTGAAGCATTGCCGCTGGAGCAAGGGGATGCGGAGCTGCCGGAAGGTGAGTTCGAGGTTAACTTCGATCCGCTGGTGATCAAACGCCTGACGGACGTGCTGCTGGTCAGCCACGAAGGTACTGCACAAATTGTGGATGCCCGCCCTGCTCCACGATTCAACGCGCTGGCCGATGAACCACGCCCGGGCCTGAAACGCGGCCATATTCCAGGCGCACTTAATGTGCCGTGGGTAGATTTAGTGGAAAATGGTCAACTGAAGACCACGGACAAACTGAGCGAGATCTTCGAACGCCAGGGCGTGAGCTTTGAGCGACCAATCATTGCCAGCTGTGGTTCAGGCGTTACCGCCGCGGTTGTGGTGCTGGCGCTGACCACTTTGGGCGTAAACGGCGTGTCGCTTTACGATGGTTCGTGGAGTGAATGGGGCGCTCGCCCGGACCTGCCTGTTGAGCCTGCACAATAAATACAAAAAGGGAGGCGCGAAGCCTCCCTTTAAAATTGTGACATCAAACCGTTAAATAATCCGGTTTTGTTTGAAGTCGCGCAGGAAGCTGCCCCAGCGGCGTTCATAAAACGGCGTGATGTGGGCAATCATAAAGTGGCTGATGCCCTTCTCGCCTTCAACAACCTGGCAGATATCAACCGGTTCATCGCCCGGTAACGTATCGGTAGCCACACTTCCGGCCTGGCGAATAATCGCCTCGATGTCGCCGTCGGCCTCAATGCCAATCAGCAGATTTGGCTCCTCGTCCGCCTGTTCTTTGATGGAGCAGATGAACGCACGCTTGACCGTTTTCAGGTTTTTAAACAACGTGGTCAGAGAATCAACCATTTGCGCTGGCGGTTCAGCGACTTCGGAAAGCAGCAGTGAAGTACCGCCCTCCAGCACTTCCTGCTGGCTCAGTGGATCGCTTTCCGCGCTGACCAGATGGCTGATTTCATTTGGCGTAAATTCTTTGCCTGTCGGCAGTTTGGCGTTGAGGAACAGCGCTTCACCCAGCGTCATTTCAAATAAAGTGCGCACGGGCATTACCACAAACGCCTGCTCGTGACTGACCGCTTCCTGCAAAGCTTCCAGGGAGGTGAAGAAAGGGATCACCGAAGTGCCGTCTTCTTTTTCCCAGTGCTGCAGTTCAACCGCGCTATCGGCGTCAATCGCTTCACCTTCTGCCGCATTGCCCGGCACCCAAACGGTGGATTCCAGCAGGGTACGGAAAAATGCCGGGCGATGCGCCGGCTCGGTTGCCGCCTGCTCAAGCAGGGTTTCTAGTTCGTTTTTTGTTTCTGACATTGTGATTCCGGGATAACGCTTAAGAGGTTTACCCTCACCCTAACCCTCTCCCTGAAAGGGAGAGGAAACAGTTCTGAGTATCTCTTCCTGAAAGGGAAAGGAGAACCACTCAAAGTGTCTCCCCTTCCAGAGAGACTGTTGGTGTTAACTCCCCCCGAACTTTTTTCTCCCTCTCCCCTATGGGGAGAGGGCCGGGGTGAGGGGCAGTATTACTTCGCTAACAGCAGATTGGCGATCGCACGCACGCCGAGACCGGTCGCACCGGCAGACCACTGCTCAACGGCACCTTTACGGTAGGTCGCAGAACAGTCAACGTGCAGCCAGCCTTCGTGGTAGTTTTCCACAAAGTGAGACAGGAAACCTGCCGCCGTGCTCGCACCCGCAGGGTAAGAGGCGTTTGCGGTATTGTTCAGCTCAGCGAAGTTAGACGGCAGCTGGCTGCGGTGGAATTCAGCCAGCGGCAGGCGCCAGAACGGCTCGTTCTCTTCCGCCGCGCTTGCCAGCAGGCGGGCCGCCAGCTTGTCATCGAAGCTGAACAGCGCATGGTAGTCGTTACCCAGGGCCGTTTTTGCTGCCCCGGTCAGGGTCGCGCAGTCGATGATCAGTTCTGGCTTCTGTGCGGCGGCGTCAATCAGGCCATCGGCCAGCACAAGTCGCCCTTCGGCATCGGTGTTCATCACTTCAACGGTTTTGCCGTTGCGGTAGCTGATGATGTCACCCAGCTTCATCGCGTTGCCGCTGATCATGTTATCCGCACAGCACAGGAACAGCTTAACGCGCTTGTTCAGGCCACGGGTAATAGCCAGAGCCAGTGCGCCAGTGATCGTCGCGGCACCACCCATATCGGATTTCATGGAATCCATAAACGCGGTCTGCTTGATGCTGTAGCCGCCGGAGTCAAAGGTAATGCCCTTCCCGACCAGGCTTGCATAAACCGGTGCATCCGGATTGCCGGTTGGGTTGTAGTCCAGCGCCAGCAGCACAGGCGCGCGGTCTGAGCCACGGCCAACGGTGTGAATGCCGGCATAGTTCTGCTCACGCAGATCTTCGCCCTTGGTGATGCGGTAAGAAACGTGATCGCATGCAACATCGCACAGCAGATCTACCGCGCGGGAAGCAAGCTGCTCCGGGCCAAGCTCTTCAGCCGGGGTGTTGATGGTATGGCGAACCCAGTCGATCACTTTCAGGCGGTTATCCAGCTCTTTCTGCTCGGTTTCACTCAGCACCGCCCAGTCAATTTTGCGGGTACCTTTTGGGGCTCGATAGCCCTGCCAGAAAGCCCAGCTTTTCTCAACGTCCCAGCCTTCACCAGCCAGCTGGACGTGCTTCAGCCCCTGGCCGTCAATTTTGCGCGCCGCGCGCTGGATCAGACCGAGGCAGTCTTTGCCGGTCAGGTGTAGGGTAATGCCGTCATTGTTAATGCTATACGTCGCCTTTTCGCCCCAGCGTGCGTCCGCTGGCTGCGTGGAAAGGGTGATTTTCATGGCTTCAGTCATTTTCCAATCCTTCATTATTCAGCACAGGCAAAATGCAAAAACGGGCCGCCCAAGGCAGCCCGTGTATCATTCAGCTTCATCTAACCAGACAAGTAAAATCGCTTCCAGTACTTTCTCGTTAGAAGCGTTTGGATCGTCATCAAACTCTTCCAGGTCGCAGATCCACTGGTGCATATCGGTGAAGCGCACCGTCTTAGGATCGAGATCCGGACGGCTGTCGTACAGCGCCTCGCCGATTTCGCGGCTGTCGGTCCACTTCAGTCCCATGGCGGCTCCCGTTAGTGTTCGCGTGCGTGGTTAATGGTGTACCGCGGCATCTCAACCACCAGGTCTTCATCGCTGACGCGAGCCTGGCAGCTCAGGCGGCTTTCCGGCTCCAGACCCCATGCTTTATCCAGCATGTCGTCTTCGTCTTCGGTGCTTTCCGCGAGGGAATCAAAACCTTCACGCACTACGCAGTGGCAGGTGGTGCAGGCGCAGGACTTCTCACAGGCGTGTTCAATCTCAATGCCGTTGCGCAGCGCAACGTCGAGAATGGTTTCACCTTGCTTCGCTTCCAGAACTGCGCCATCCGGACACAGGTCCTGATGAGGCAGAAAAACAATCTTTGGCATATTAAACCTCGTCCACGGAATGGCCGGTCAGCGCTTTACGGATCGATTGATCCATACGACGTGCGGCGAATTCCTGGGTTTGCTTGTCTACGTTTTTGATTTCATTTTGAATAGCGTCGGCATCTTCGCCTGCGGCAGCAGCGCTTAACGCGGCCATCGCGGCATCAATGTCGGCACGCTCTGCGGCGCTTAGCAGCGCGGCATCCGCCGTCAACGCGCTGGTCAAACTCTCCAGCACGCGGGCAGCTTCGACTTTTTGCTCGGCCAGCATGCGTGCCTGCACGTCATGCTCGGCGTAACTCATGGAGTCCTGAATCATACTGGCAATTTCGCCATCGCTCAGGCCATAAGACGGTTTCACCTGGATTGATGACTCAACGCCAGTCGATTTTTCCATTGCCGTCACGCTCAGCAGGCCATCGGCATCCACCTGGAAGGTAACGCGGATGTGGGCCCCGCCCGCGGACATTGCCGGGATCCCGCGCAGCGTAAAACGCGCCAATGAACGGCAGTCCTGGACGAGCTCACGCTCGCCCTGCAGCACGTGGATAGCCATCGCTGTCTGGCCATCTTTGAAGGTGGTGAATTCCTGTGCGCGCGCCACCGGGATAGTGGTGTTACGCGGGATAACCTTCTCGACCAGGCCGCCCATCGTTTCCAGGCCAAGGGACAGCGGAATCACATCCAGCAGCAGCATTTCGCTGTCCGGCTTGTTGCCCACCAGAATATCGGCCTGAATGGCTGCGCCGATGGCAACAACTTTATCCGGATCGATAGAGGTCAACGGCGTGCGGCCAAAGAACTCACCTACGCGCTCACGCACCAACGGTACGCGGGTTGAGCCGCCGACCATCACCACTTCCAGCACGTCTTCTGCTTCCACGCCCGCGTCTTTTAACGCGCGACGACAGGACAGCAGCGTCCGTTTCACCAAGGAAGAGATAAGCTCGTTGAACTGCTCGCGGGTGACTTCGCCCTGCCAGCCGGCCACTTCTACACTGGCGGTAGTAGCATCGCTCAGTGCGATTTTGGCGGCGATGGCGGCGTCCAGAAGCTGACGCTGTACGCGGTCATCGCTACGGTCGGCAACCCCGGCCTGCTCACGCAGCCAGTCGGCCAGCAGATGGTCGAAGTCATCGCCTCCCAGCGCGGAATCACCGCCGGTGGCCAGCACTTCAAACACACCACGGCTCAGGCGCAGGATGGAAATATCAAACGTCCCGCCGCCCAAATCATAAACGGCAATAACGCCTTCTTTACCAGAATCCAGGCCGTAGGCAATCGCCGCGGCAGTGGGTTCGTTCAGCAAACGAAGAACGTGCAGCCCGGCAAGGCGAGCAGCGTCTTTGGTGCCCTGGCGCTGCGCGTCGTCAAAATAAGCAGGCACCGTAATCACCACGCCATCCAGTTCCCCTTCCAGAGTTTCGCTGGCTCGCGCGGAGAGAGATTTCAGGATGTCAGCAGAGATACGCACCGGGTTAAGTAAACCGGCAGGCGTTTCAATCATCGGCAGGCCATTTTCACTGGCCTGAAGGCGATACGGAAGATGAGGATAACGCGTCTGGATGTCCGCCAGAGAGCGGCCCATCATACGTTTTACCGAGCTAATGGTATTCGCGGGATCCTGCGCGGCAAGCGCGCGTGCCTCGAAGCCAACCAGATGCCCCTGCGGCTGGTAATGCACCACGGAAGGCAGCAGGTGACGACCTTCATGGTCGGCAAGAGTTTCGGCCTGGCCGCTGCGAACGGTAGCCACCAGCGAGTTGGTGGTGCCAAGGTCGATGCCCGCAGCCAGCCTGCGCTGGTGCGGCGCTGCCATCATGCCAGGCTCACTAATTTGTAATAAGGCCATGTATCGCTTCCAAAAATCGGGCCTGAGTTCAGGCGTTAAAAGTCGAGCAGCTTTTCTTCTAGTTGTTCAATTTGGCTCTGTAATTTGTCGAGGAAACGCAGCTTGCGCACAGTGTCCGCGGCCTGTTCCCACTGCTGGTCATCCAGCTGCTTTACCATCTGCGCGCTGCGGTTTTTCACCATCGTTTTTACGCGCGAGGCAAAGCTTTCAAGCTTATCGCTGTCTTTCGCCTGTTCGATATCGTCCAGCTCTTCGCGCAGCTCCAGCTGTTCCATCAGGAACGCAGTGTCGCGCACGGTGTGCTGTTCATTCGCGAGGTCGAAACCATTCAAGGACAGGATGTATTCGGCGCGGGCAAGCGGGTGACGCAACGTCTGCCAGGCCTGGTTGATGGTGGCGGATTGGCTCACGGCCAGAAGCTGTTCTGCCTGGGGGCGGCTGGCGTATTTGTCCGGGTGGAACTGGCGCTGCAGCTCCTGGTAACGGCTGGCCAGTTGCTCGGTGTTCAGGGTATAGCCTGGCGTCAGCCCAAACAGGGTAAAATAATCCATAACAGACTCGGGTTCAGGTCAGGTAAGTGCTGTGTGGTAAAGCAAAATCCCCACGGACCAGAGTCAGTGGGGAATTGCGTGGGATCAGACGTGGAAGCTTTCGCCGCAGCCACACTCATCCTTCACGTTCGGGTTAGTGAACTTAAACCCTTCGTTAAGGCCTTCTTTGACGAAGTCGAGCTCGGTCCCGTTTAAGAATTGCAGGCTTTTACCATCGACAACCACCTTCACGCCTTTGTCCTCGAACACGGTGTCATCCGCCATCGGTTCATCAACAAATTCGAGAACATAAGCCATCCCAGAGCAGCCTGAAGTGCGTACGCCCAGACGCAGACCAAACCCTTTACCGCGGTTGGTCAGGAAGGCACTTACACGGGCAGCAGCGCTGTCGCTAAGGGTAATCGACATACAACAACCTCAATAAAAATTTTAACTCGTCATACTTCGAGCCGCTGCCGGGCAGCAAGCTCGAATGCGTTAGAGTTATTTTGTTTCACGTTTGCTTTTGTAATCCGCGATAGCCGCTTTGATAGCGTCTTCAGCCAGGATTGAGCAGTGAATTTTCACCGGCGGCAGTTCGAGTTCGTCTGCAATGTCGGTGTTTTTGATCGCCTGCGCTTCGTCCAGGGACTTGCCCTTCACCCACTCGGTCACCAGCGAGCTGGACGCAATCGCCGAGCCGCAGCCGTAGGTTTTGAAACGCGCGTCTTCAATGATACCTTCATTGTTGACTTTGATCTGCAACTTCATCACGTCGCCACAGGCCGGTGCACCCACCATGCCGGAACCTACGCTGTCGTCGCTATTGTCGAAAGAGCCAACGTTGCGTGGGTTTTCGTAGTGATCAATTACTTTTTCGCTGTAAGCCATTTTTACTTCTCCAGAATCTGAAATCGACGTCCTGACGAACGATCAGTGATGAGCCCATTCGATGGAATTAAGATCCACGCCCTGTTTGAACATTTCCCACAGCGGAGAAAGGTCGCGCAGACGGCCAATGGATTTACGTACCAGCTCGATGGTGTAATCGATCTCTTCTTCAGTGGTAAAACGACCCAGAGAGAAACGGATAGAGCTGTGTGCCAGTTCATCGCTCATCCCCAGCGCGCGCAGCACGTAGGATGGCTCGAGGCTAGCGGAAGTACAGGCTGAGCCCGAAGAGACCGCGAGGTCTTTCAGCGCCATGATCAGCGACTCGCCTTCAACGTAGTTAAAGCTGACGTTGAGGATGTTTGGCGCGCCGTGCTCCAGGTCACCGTTCAGGTAAACTTCTTCCATATCTTTCACGCCGTTCCACAGACGGTTACGCAGCGTGCGCAGACGGGCCATTTCGGTCTCCATCTCTTCTTTTGCGATACGGTAAGCTTCGCCCATGCCGACGATCTGATGCACAGGCAGCGTACCGGAACGCATGCCGCGCTCGTGACCACCGCCGTGAACCTGAGCTTCGATGCGAATACGCGGTTTGCGACGTACGTATAGCGCACCGATCCCTTTCGGCCCGTAAATTTTGTGGCCAGAGAAGGACATCAGGTCAACTTTCAGCTGGCTCAGGTCGATAGGCAATTTGCCCACGCTCTGGGTAGCATCAACGTGGAAGATAATGCCACGGGAACGGCACATTTCGCCGATAGCCGCGATATCCTGCACCACGCCGATTTCGTTGTTAACGTGCATGATGGACACCAGAATCGTGTCTTCACGCATAGCCGCTTCCAGCTGCTTCAGGTCAACGATACCGTTGCTCTGCGGCGCCAGATAAGTCACTTCAAACCCTTCACGCTCGAGCTGGCGACAGGTGTCCAGCACGGCTTTGTGTTCGGTTTTGGCGGTGATGATGTGCTTGCCTTTCTTCTGATAGAAGTTAGCCGCACCTTTGATGGCCAGGTTGTCTGACTCGGTTGCGCCGGAGGTGAAGACGATCTCACGCGGGTCTGCGCCAACCAGTTCAGCGATTTGGTTACGGGCAATATCAACGGCTTCTTCAGCCTGCCAGCCAAAACGGTGGGAACGAGAGGCCGGGTTACCGAAGGTGCCGTCCATCGTTAAAAACTGCATCATCTTCTCAGCAACACGCGGGTCTACCGGCGTGGTTGCGGAGTAGTCGAGGTAAATCGGTAATTTCATTGCTCTTAAGCTCCGTACATCACTTCAATGCGAAGAATCAGGCTTAAAATATGTTGCCGTTATAGACAGGGAGCACCGCTCCCTCAACCTGATTCTAAAATTCTTGTTCTTCTGCTTATGCGCGCAGTTTGACGTCAATAGCGTCTTGAGAACGGGTGCTGCGATGATTTTCACTATGTTGACGATCGGACACGTCCAGCACTTCCTGGTTGTTTACCAGTTCACCGAGGGTGATGTTGTTCAGGAAGCCGGTCAGGCGATCGCTCAGGTCGCGCCACAGCGCGTGAGTCAGGCACTTATCGCCGCCCTGACAGCCGCCTTTGCCCTGGCAACGGGTGGCGTCTACGGACTCATCAACGGCGCTGATCACTTCACCTACGGCGATGCTGCTCGCGTCTTTACCTAACAGATAACCACCGCCAGGACCGCGCACGCTGGCCACCAGGCCATTTTTACGCAGGCGGGAGAACAGCTGCTCCAGATAGGAGAGTGAAATTCCCTGACGTTCAGAAATATCAGCCAACGGAACCGGGCCCGATTCAGAGTTCAGCGCAACGTCAAGCATCGCGGTTACGGCATAGCGCCCTTTTGATGTCAGTCTCATGTCTTACTTAACCTCAAATAGCCCCTCGAGCCGGGGGTTTTTAAAAGTGTGATTGTCACATAGCAGGACGCAAGTCTGACATTCCTGAGTAAAATGGTCAACTATTTAACCTACCATTTTACTCAAGTATTATTGGCCCGATTTTTTGGGGTTTTCCAGCGATGCCAGCATGCCGCGCAGGATGTTTAATTCCTGACTTTCCGGGCGTGCGCGGGTAAATAGACGGCGCAGTCGGCTCATCACCTGGCCCGGATGGGTTGGGCGAATAAAGCCGCTTTCCTGCAGCGCTTTTTCGAGATGCACGTAGAAGCGCTCCAGGTCATCCACCAGCGGATAAGGCGCGTCTTCTTCTTTGGGCGCTTCCGGCTGATCTTGCGTGGCGAGCCAGGCAATACGCACTTCATAGGCGAGGATCTGCACCGCCATGGCCAGGTTAAGGGAGCTGTATTCCGGGTTCGCCTGAATGGCAACGTGATAATGGCACTTTTGCAGCTCTTCGTTGGTTAAGCCTACGCGTTCGCGGCCAAACACAATTGCCACCGGAGCGTGCTGCGCTTCGCTAATGCTTTTTAAACCGCATTCGCGCGGATCAAGCATCGGCCATGGCAGCGTACGGGAGCGCGCGCTGGTGCCGACCACCAGGCTGCATCCTGCCAGCGCTTCATCAAGCGTATCGACGATCTGAGCATCGCCAATGACATCGCTGGCACCGGCCGCCAGGGCGATGGCCTGGGAGTCCGGTTTGACCAGCGGATTGACCAGCCACAGGTTAGTTAAGCCCATGGTTTTCATAGCACGAGCCACGGAGCCCATGTTGCCGGTATGCGAGGTTTCGACCAGCACGATTCGTACGTTTTGCAGCATTATCATTCACAGCCTGGGAAGAATATCGCAATATCTTATCATATCCCTGAGACATATTCCGAACGCTCTGCTATACTCCGCCGCGATTTCCGTTCTTTAACATCCAGCGAGAGAGACCGATGCAACATCCTATGTTGACCATCGCCGTGCGTGCTGCGCGCAAGGCGGGTAATGTAATTGCCAAACACTACGAAACTCCAGACTCCGTAGAAAGCAGTCAGAAAGGCAGCAATGACTTTGTGACCAACGTCGATAAAGCCGCAGAAGCGATTATTATCGAAACAATCCGCAAATCTTACCCGCAGCACACCATCATCACCGAAGAAAGCGGTGAACATGCAGGCGAAGATCAGGATGTGCAATGGGTTATCGATCCGCTGGATGGCACCACCAACTTCATCAAACGTCTGCCGCATTTCTCCGTATCTATCGCTGTTCGTATCAAAGGCCGCACTGAAGTTGCCGTTGTTTACGATCCAATGCGTAACGAACTGTTCACCGCGACTCGCGGCCAGGGCGCCCAGCTTAACGGCTACCGCCTGCGCGGCAGCAACGCTCGCGACCTGGACGGCACCGTTCTGGCGACCGGTTTCCCATTCAAAGTGAAACAGCACGCTACCCCTTACATCAACATCGTTGGCAAACTGTTCACCCAGTGCGCAGACTTCCGCCGCACCGGTTCCGCTGCGCTGGACCTGGCCTACGTTGCCGCTGGCCGCGTGGACGGTTTCTTCGAAATTGGCCTGAAGCCATGGGATTTCGCCGCAGGTGAACTGCTGGCTCGTGAATCCGGCAGCATCGTGTGTGATTTCACCGGCGGCCATAACTACCTGACCACCGGTAACATCGTGGCCGGTAACCCACGCGTCGTGAAAGCCATGCTGGCGACCATGCGTGATGAACTGAGCGAAGCGCTGAAGCGCTAAGCTTTTTTGCCTCTTCTTAATAAATAGAGGCAAAAACAAAAATCCCCTCAGCTTTACGGCGAGGGGATTTTTTTATGCCTGTGTTTAAGTCCCCGTTCAGAAAGGCCGAATGCCTCTCGCCATCGGCTGTGCGCTCAGCCACATTATCAGCGCGGCCGCGACCAGAATAACCCCTCCCGCCAGCGCGAGCGTTGACCAGCCAACCTGCCGCCACAGTACCGGGGCCCGGTTCCCGCTTAAGCGAACCGCCAGCGCACGGAAGCTGTGTACCAGCAGCGCCAGGCCGGAAATGGTGATCGAGGTGCCTGCCGCCATCGCCAGCGCAGACAGCACTCCCCAGCTAAAGACGCCAATCACCTTGCTGAACAGCAGCACCATAATCGCACCAGAACAGGGGCGCATGCCCATCGACAGAACAATCATCAGCCTGGCTCGCCAGTCGCTACTTGCCGCCAGCTGTTTCTCATCCGGGACATGCTGATGCCCACAGCCGCAGTTAGCATCATGCACATGATGCGGCGTAAACGAGGTGAATTTGGGTTTGCGGCGCAGCTGAGTTCGTAAACGCCCCAGCGCCCGCCAGCTCAACAAGAGGCCCAGGATCCCCACAAGCAGGTAGCTGCCCTTCTCCATCCAATAGCTGCTGAGATGAAGCTGCCGGGAAGGCAAGGCCAGCACGCCCAGTACCACGACCACCAGCACAATGGCTACCAGCCCCTGCAGCAAAGAGGCGGCGAAGGTCAAACCGAGGCTGCTTTTGATTTTTGAGGGATGGGTTGCAAGCCAGGTGCTGATGACGATTTTGCCGTGCCCCGGCCCCAAAGCATGGAGCACGCCGTAGACAAAACTGAAAGAGAGCAGCGATAAGCCTGCGCGAGCGGGGTTGTCCGCCACCTGGCGCAGCAGCCCGCTTAATTCCTGATTGATTGAACGCTGCCAGACGGCCGAACTCAGCAGAATTTGCGGCCAGTAAAGCCACAAGGCATAAAGCCCGGCGGTGGCAAGCAGCATAAACAGCGCCAGCGGCCACAGATGGCCCCAGCGGCGGACGGGAGAAGAGGCGGTGATTATTGACATGCCAGCGTCACCTCCTGAGCAAACTGTTTCCCTAAGTCCATATCCTCCGGCGGGGCATCAGCTTTATCCAGCGACTGCGCGAACAGCAGCGTCTCTTCGCTGGGCTTTGGCGTGTGCACGGCAACTTTACAGCTTGAGGCCAACGCCTGCGGCAGATGAACGTCTCCATCGTGGTCATAACTCATGTCGACAAAATAGGTCGGGTCGAAGGTCGAGAAACGATAAGTCTGCCCTTTCAGCGGCTGCGGATGCGCCAGCGGCAGAATAAACGTCAGCACCGCCTGATGATTGCTGCGGCTCAGGCCATATTCCGGCGGCAAATTGCCAAATTTCACCTTCTCTTTGTCATGCCAGAACTCGGTAAAGTAGTGCTGGCCCAGCACGTTAGCCATCACTTCTGCCGCCAGCTTTTTCCACACCGGCGACTCCGGCTTTGCGTCGCCCGCGTCATACAACAGATCTGCTGAAGTAATGTCGTCCATCGTCCACTGCATTTTTAGCCCCGTCAGCTGCCCCTGTTCAACCACCGGCGTAGTGACGATGGAGATAAAACTGTGGGGATGCGCCTGCACGCTCGCCGCTGAAAGCCCTGCCAGCAGCAAGGCTACTCCTTTCAGGCTGATTCTTTTGTCGCTCATGCTTCCCTCAAGATTTAAATTCTGTGAGCCAGCCGTAATTCCGTGATGAAAAACTAAAAAGGGCAATATATTGGCCGAAACCTTTAGCTATTCTTAACTTCTGACACCACATTGGGACAGCCAGATGATGACTTTACTGACGCCGCCACCGTCTGTGCTCTCCAGTTCGCAGCGCCGCTGCCACCTGCTTCTGATGCTCTATCTCCCGGAGCAGAGCGTCACGCCGGAGGTCATTGCCAGCCTTAACGGCGTGGACCAAAGGCAAACCCTGCAAGATATAGCCGACACGGGCCACGAGATCCAGAGTTATCACCGTCTCTCCCTGACGCAGCAGCAGGACGGCAGCTACCGGATTGAAGGCACAGTCCTTGACCGCCGCCTTTGCCTGCTGCACTGGCTGCGACGCTCGCTGCGCCTTTGCCCGCAGTTTGTGCAACACCACTTTAGTCCGGCACTAAAGTCCCAGCTAAAGCATCTGGGGCTTATCAAGGCGCTGTATGACGAAACTAATTTACGTGCGCTGGTGAATCTGTGTGGTCGCCGTTTAAAAAGGCAGTACGACAGCCGGGACAGCCAGTTCCTGACGCTGTTTTTGCAGTATTGCCTCCACCAACATCACTCCGGCAACGCGCCAGTCCTTTCGCCGCAGCAGCGCGAATGGAGCCAGATGCGGCCTGAGTTCGCCGTCGCCCAGGAAATAGCCCGCCACTGGAAGCGCCGCGTCATGCAGCCCGCGGATGTCGATGAGCAGCATTTCCTGGCCCTGCTGTTTCAACTGCTCCGAATACCCGATCCGATTAATGACGAACACGAACAGGATGCGCGTTTACACAACGAAATCGCGAGGATGATTGAACGCTTCCGCCGGCAGGCCGGGCTCTCTTTTAGCGATGAACAAGGGCTGAGCGATCAGCTTTATATTCACCTCGCCCAGGCGCTGAACCGCTGCCACTTTAATATCGGCATCGACCATAGCCTGCCCGAAGAGATAACGCGCCTCTACCCAAGGCTGATGCGAACCTCGCGAGAGGCGCTTGCAGATTTTGAACAGCACTACGGGATTCAGTTTTCTGATGCGGAAAGGGGCCTGGTCGCGGTGATCTTTGGTGCCTGGCTGATGCAGGAAAGTGACATTCAGGAAAAACAGGTGTTGCTGCTGACGGCCGACGATCGGGAGCTGGAGCAGAAAATTGAGCAGCAGCTGCGCGAACTGACCCTCCTGCCGCTCAACATTAAGCATCTGGCGGTGCAGCAGTTTCAGAGCCTGGGGGCGCCGCGTGAAGTGGTGCTGGTCATTACGCCCTACGCGACCTCACTGCCGCTGTTTTCTCCCCCGCTCATTCACGCCACGCTGCCGCTGGGAGAGCACCAGCAGCAGCGTATCAAAGCGCTGTTAGAGGCTTAGCTTTCCGCAACCGGGCTGACTGCGGCGACTTTTGGCCGCAGGAACAGCGCCGGAGCCGCCACCAGCGCCATGACCCAGAACATCCCGCCCTGCAAATGCTGATAGAGGAAGCCCGAGAAAATCGTCATCACGGCGATACCGCCGCCCATCGCTACGGCGGAGTAAACGGCCTGCAGGCGGATCACCTCGCCGCCTTTGCGGGCAGAGATATAGCGCATCGTCGCCAGGTGGCAAACCGTGAAGCTGCCGCAGTGCAGGATTTGCGCCACAATCAGCCACGGCAGTTCGGTGGTGCTTGCCATCAGGCTCCAGCGAATAATGCCGGTCACGGTGGACAGCAGCAGCAAATCTCTGGCGCTCCAGCGGCGGAACAGTTTGTTGCTGAGGGCAAAGATAACGATTTCCGCGACCACGCCCAGCGACCATAAATAGCCCACAACAGAAGCGGAATAGCCTGTGCTCTGCCAGTAAATCGCGCTAAAACCGTAATAGGCCGCATGTGCGCCCTGCAGCAGAGAAACACAGGCCAGAAAACGCCAGGCGCTGATAATGAGTCCTTTCCAGGCCGGCCAGCCTGCCGAAGCCTGATGCCGGGTTTCGCCCTGCGGCATAATGGAAGGCCGCAGCATCATGCCAATCAGCATCGACGCCGCGCCAATGGTCAGCAGGACCAGAATAGCCTGATAGCTATACTCACTCACCAGCTTACCGGTAATGGCGGAGCCGATAACAAACGCCAGCGATCCCCAGAGCCGCACCCGGCCATAATCCAGCGGCATCTGCCGCTGCCAGGTGCCCGCCAGCGCATCGGTCAGCGGCACCAGCGGCGAGAAGAACAGGTTAAAGCCCACCATCGTTAGCAGCAGCCAGAGCGCAGCATGGCCCAGCCAGAAACCGGCGGCAAAAATTAAGGTGGCAAGGGCTAACAGACGAAGGGCAAAAACAAGGCGGGAAGGATCGGTCACGCGGGGGGCTAATAATAAACTGCCGAGGAAACGGGCGATTAACCCGGAGCCTAACAGCAATCCGATTGTTTCCGGGGGAAGCCCGACGCCTTTGAGCCAGACGCTCCAGAACGGCAAAAACACGCCATAGCTAAAGAAGTAGGTAAAGTAACTGAGCGCCAGCCAGCGCGTGGAATGCAAAACCATGATCCCTCCCGTTTTGGAGGCGATAGTGTCGGGGATAGCCGGCTGGCATGCAAGCAAACATTAACAGCGCAATAACACACATCAAAATAATGGTTATTGCACGCTAGCTCACCTCAATTTCCATCTCCAGATGCGTGGTCTGCCCCTTCTCCAGCATGACTAAACCCGGCATTCCCGGCAAATTATGCGCGTTAACCGGATGCGTTTGCGGCTCAAGGCAGATAAACGGCTGGTTCTCCATGCGAAACACCATCAAACTGGTCGCCGGGCTGCGCAGGCAAACGTTCATCTCCGAGTGCGCAATAACCGCCCTGCCGCTCCAGCCGGAATATCCCACGTTAAGCCACTTGTTCTCCGGCGTTTTTGCACGGGAAAAATCTGCCTGCGGGGTGAACGTCCCTTCCCAGGCCAAAGGCAGGTGCTGCTCGCCTTCGGGCCAGTAGCCGCTAGCGGAAAACTGCACCTGGCTGGCTGACTCCAGCGCGAAATAAGGATGCAAACCCAGCCCGTAAATCATCGGCTTCTCGCCGGTATGCGTCAGCTCAAGCCGGGTTAACAGCCTGTTGCCTGCCAGGCGGTAAGTCAGATTCGCCAGATAGTTAAAACCACAGGCATGCCGGCTACGCAGACTCAAGGTCACGGAGTCTGCCCCGTGCTGCTCAACGTGCCAAAGCTTTTGCCAGCCATCTCCATGCAGGAAAAAGCGCTCATCGACAGGGCTTTCTGGCAGCTGAATCCGCTCGCCATGCAGATAGAAAGCGTTCCCGGCCACCCGATTAGCCAGCGGCAGCATCGGAAACAGCGCCGGGTTCGCCGGATGAAAAATCGGTTTCCCGTGCTTCCGTGATTCAAAGTTGAGAACTGAGGCCCCCTGCGGGGCAACAGTCAAACTGAGCAAAGCATTTTGCAACTGTAGCGTGTCCATTAGTGCAGCACCTTCGCGGCCTGCGCGGGAGAAGCATTGACGCGGCCTTCAGCCAGCTGTTGTTCCAGCGCTTCAAGGCTCACGCCTTTGGTTTCCGGCACAAAGCGGCGCACGTAGATAAAGCCTGCGGCACAGATAACGCCGTACAGCAGGAAGCTCCCCGATGCACCCAGGCCCGCATTCAGCAGCGGGAAAGTGTAAGTCAGCAGGAAGCAGGCGATCCACAGGGCTAATGTTCCCAGCGACATCGCCAGGCCGCGAACGCGGTTAGGGAATATTTCCGCCAGCAGCACCCACGTTACCGGCGCCAGCGTAAGCGCATAGGTCGCAATCGCGGCCAGCACCAGAATCAGTACCGGCAGCCCCATAATGCCCAGGCCGTAGGCGGCACCAATCAGCGCATAGATAATCGTCAGCCCGGCGGCCCCGAACAACATCAGTTTTCGGCGGCCAATTTTGTCTACCAGCGGCAGCGCGGCGATGGTGAACACCAGATTAATCAGGCCGGTGGCCACGATCGATTTCAGCGTACTGTTAATATCGAACCCGGCAGAGGCAAAAATCTCCTGCGCATAGTTGAAGATAACGTTAATTCCGCACCACTGCTGAAACACGGCCAGTACCATACCAATCACGATGATCGGACGAACTTTCGGTGTCCAGAGCGCAGACCACGACACTTTTTGATTGTCCTTGCTTAACGTTTCCTGAATATCTTTCAGCGTTGCATCGGCATAGCTTTTACTGCCGATGCGGCTCAGCATCTGGTGAGCGCGGTCGCTTTTCCCGGCACGTACCAGCCAGCGCGGCGACTCCGGCACAAAGAACATCAGGATCAAAAACGCCGCGGCAGGAACGGCGCCCGA
This sequence comes from Enterobacter sp. Cy-643, assembly GCF_011752815.1. GTDB lineage: Bacteria > Pseudomonadota > Gammaproteobacteria > Enterobacterales > Enterobacteriaceae > Cedecea. The sequence goes on along the minus strand of NZ_VWWV01000001.1, from coordinate 68,587 downwards.
GCCAAACATCCAGCGCCAGCCCGCCTGTCCATTCCAGCTCGCACTGATTTCCTGCATTGTCGCGTGGCTGGCGACCGGTTCGGCAATCATCAGGTTGATAAGCTGTGCCGCCAGCACGCCAATAACAATAGTGAGCTGGTTGACCGCGACAAAGCGTCCGCGCTGTGCCGCCGGGCTGATTTCCGCGATATACATCGGGCTAAGCGCCGAAGCGAGGCCGATCCCCACCCCGCCGACAATACGCCAGACAACAAACAGGTCGAAGTTGCTTGCCACCGCCGTGCCCCATGCCGATACGGTAAATAGCAGTGCCGCAATAGTAAGGGGAATTTTGCGGCCAAACTTATCGGCACACCAGCCGGAGAGCAGCGCCCCGATGATACAGCCCACCAGGGCAGAACTCATCGCCCAGCCGGAAACCGCCGGGTCGGTAATAGAAAAATAGGCTTCGTAGAAGGGTTTCGCCCCGCCGATAACCACCCAGTCATAACCAAACAACAGCCCGCCACAGGCGGCTACCAGACAGATGGTCCAGACGTAACCCATGCGTAGTTGCGATGGCATACTTTCCATGGTCGATCCTCATCTTGTATTTGTAGGGTAAGGGAGCGGGCGCTCATCGTCGCCCACCGATTATTGTTAAAGTACGCCGGTGCTAAGGGCCTGACGCAGCAGATGGGCTTTGTCATGGGCCGGGTTAAGGATCAACAGGGCTTCAAGGCGCTGGTTGAAGGCGGCAATATCCCCCAGACCAAGCCACCCAAGCGCTTCCACGAACAAGCAATGCTGCTGATGTTGTTTCAACGCGTCACCATTAAGCGCAATCAGATCAGGCAGGGAAACGGCGAAGAAATCGGCCTCAACCCCGTCTTCACGGTGCGCCTGTGCCCACTCAACAAAGGCTTTGAATTGCTGATGGGCCGCCTCAAGCTCTCCCAACTGTTTGAGGGCCATAGCCTGATAGAAGAGGTAGTCCACGGGCTGGTCGTTGTAGTAGCGCCCGGCCGCCAGAGAACTCCCGCCCTTCAGCGCCTGCTGGAAGTAGGTTTTAGCCAGTTCGTGACGCTGCAGGCGCTGCGCGCTGCGCCCAAGCAGATACCAAATATCGTTGTCGGTTTGCCCGACCAGGCGGCCTTCGCCGAGGTTTTCCGGGTAGCTCAGCGCCTGTTGCAGCAGTTCCTCCGACTGGCCGTACTGACCAGCAGCCATGCAGGTCAGGGCTCGCCGCTGTTGGCTGATAATGTACTGCCCCGTCACTTTGCCTTCACCGCCCTCCCACGGATGGAACTTGCGTTCAGCCAGCACCTTCGCGGCGGCTTCATGCTTGCCGTGCTGGTTCCACAGGCTCAGCAGCTCGGCTGTGAGATCGTCACGTTTTAGCGCAACGTCACGCTTCGCCTCCAGTCGGGTAAGACGCTCCTCCGGCGAGCGGCCATTCAGCTTCAGCAGGAAGTCGAGTTCAAACAAGAAGCGCGCATTATCAGGTTCGAGATCCACGGCACGCTGCAGCAGCGTTTCAGCTCGCTGAACGTTCTGCTCTTTGTTCCAGGCATGAATCGCCAGCACGCGCTGTACGGAGGCAAATTCCGGCATCTGTTCAGCGCAGAATGCCCAGCAGCTCAGCGCTTGTGCATAACGACGTTTGCTATACCAGAAGCAACCCAGCAGATACTGGGCAAAACCATCCTGCGGGAGGCGCATCAGCATTTGCACTTCATCCAGGCTGTTAGGGAAGCGAACCCGGGCGGTAAACTGCTCCCGAGCCTGCGCGAGATAATCCTGCTGTCGTTGCGACTCGGACTCCAGCGAGGCCTGCCACAGCAACGGCATCGCTTCCTGCGCATTCAGAACGGTGAGCAGTTCACGCGCGGCATGCTCTGTCCCAAAGCTCATCAGCCAGCCGGCCAAAACGCTGGCGTTGGTGCCACGCTGGCCGGTTACCTGCCGCAGTTTTTGCTTGTCATCTTCGCTCTGCGTAATCGCCCAGCGGGCATAATGCAGGGCATAACTCAGCGGCCAGACGGCAAGCTGCTGCTCAACCCACGCCAGCGCCGCGGCTTTTTCTCCTGATTGAGACAACGCCAGCGCTTTGAGCCCCATTGCCAGGTTATTAGAGGCGTTGAACTGCAGGCTTTGGGACACCAGCGTTAATGCGCGCGCGGTTTCCCCTTTACGCATCGCCAGGCGAGCCAGGGCATAAAATGCCGCATCCCGGCAGTTGCCGCTCCAGCTAGCCTTGTAGTAATCATCGAAGGCGCCGTCGTAGTCGCCCAGGCGCTCTTTCACCGAGCCGAGAAGCTGGCTGGCATCGCCGTTTTGCGGGTTTTTGTTCAGGCGATGGGCGCGCTGCAGCGCCGCATCAGCGTGCTCTTTCGCTTTTTGCCAGTTGCCCCGGTTGAATTCCAGCGTGCCCAGGGCAACGTTACAGCGGAAGTCGAGCGGATCAATGTCCAGCGCTCGCCGGTAGTAGTCGAAGGCCGACCGGCTGGCGTGCAGATACTGCTCCAGATGTTGGCCTATAAAATAAAGTTCGTCGCAGTTAGCGATCTGTTCAGGCTTAGCCGGAGCCTGCGCCGCCTGCGGCAGAGGCAAGGCTTCCGCGATGTGTTCCAGGTAGCTGAGCACCACTTCGCCTTGCGCGCTGAGTAAGCTCAGCGTCAGTCTCTGCGGCCAGTCATCCGTCAGTTGATGCAGCCAGGCTTCCGCCGGTTTCAGGCTGAGCGGCGTTTGCCACAGGACTACGCCGTCGCTTTCCAGACGCAGCGTCACCGTTTCCAGCGGGGAAATAGCGTAGACGCCGAGCTCCAGCCTGCCCTGCGCGCGCTCAAGCTTAATGGCGGCTTCCGTGTTGGCGTTTTGCAGCGTCCCCAGCTTGCTGTACGGCAGGAAGTTTTGCACAAACACTTTTTCTTCAAACGGTGCCAGCCAGGTAAAGTCCGGCTGGTTGTCGGTGAACACGCCGGTCATCAGCTCGATGTACGGGCCGTTGGTGTCGGTCAGGTTGCGATCCCAGGCCAGGCCAAAGTCGCAGTTGCCCCAGGTCCACTGTTTTTTGCCCGGTGACACATGGTGATCGGCTATGTGCAGCAGCCCACCCTGTTCGCCGTGGTGATAAGCCCCAACAAAATCGTAATCTGACTTATCGGCCATGTAGGACGTTGGCACCGGGATATTTTTGTAGCGCGAGATATCCACGCCCGCGGAGTAATCCACCTTGTAGTAGGTGCCGTGGGCAATCGGAAAAGCGGAAACATCACGTTTGCCGTGGTCAAACACCGCGGTCACGTCCGGCGGGAATACGCTCTGATGGTCGTCGCCCCCCTTCACCGCCGGGTTTGCCCACCAGAGGAAATGACGCGGCGTGGCGTTGCCGTTAAAGACTTTGCCGGTAATTTCAATCAGCGCTTTTTCCGGATAAAGCGTAAAGCCGGTCATCACCTGCAGGCCACGCATCGGCTCCACTTCACCCAGCCAGACGGTTTGCGCCCCGCTTTCATGCTGCTGAAAGGTCATGTCCACCGGCTGAAAGGTGGTCGGACGGTGGTGCTGCGGCCAGTTAAATTCAATCCCACCGGAGATCCACGGCCCGATCAGGCCCACCAGCGCGGGTTTGACCACTTCGTTGTAGTAAACGAAGTCGCGCTCCATCACTTTATCCCAGGCGCGGTGAATACGGCCGCCCAGCTCCGGCAGCAGCATAACGCGGATGAAATCGTTCTCCAGCCAAACCGCCCGGTACTCACGCATCTCACGTTTACCGGTCAGGGTATCGATCACGCCGTAGGGATAAACCGCGCCGGAAGATCCCTGATAGACACGGTTTTCCAGGAACATCGGGTTTGGATCTTCTGCTCCGGTGGTCCAGGTCGGGAGCGAGATCGTTTCCTGCCAGACTTTAACGGCTCCGTACATAGCAACTCTCCAGTAAACAAATAACAGTGAATGGGCGATTGCAGACAGTTTGAAGCAGCCGTTCATGTTTTAATCGCTCAATGCTCACGCAATACAGTTAATGAGGTTTAGTAAAAATGCAGGAGTCAGGTCTCAACAATCAGCGGGTGCGTCAGTTCAACCGGCAAACGCTGATGGCGCTGGTATGGCGGCACAAGCAGCTGAGTAAATCGCAGTTTGCCCGCTACACCGGGCTGTCCATTCCCGCCGTGAGCAACATCCTTGAGGAGCTGGTCGATGAAGGCAAACTTAGCCATTCCAGCGAAAATCTCAGCAGCCGGGGATTAAACAGCGGCAGCTATCAGATTCCGCCGGAAGGGGATTACATCCTCTGCATGAACGTCACCCCCACCAGCATTGAGAGCCAGCTGTGCAACGCCCAGCTTTCACCGATAGCCGACTTTGAACGCCGCGCTATTGTGGCCCCTTCTCCCCTGGCGCTGCTGTCGGCCATTGAGGCAATCTGGCAGCAACAGCGAAAACGCTGGCCGAAAAAAACGATTAATCTCGCGCTGGGCATACACGGACAGGTCGATCCCGTCACCGGCGTGTCGCAAACCATGCCCCAGGCGCCCTGGCGGGAAGCGGTGGAAATTAAATACCTGCTGGAAGAGAAGCTGGAGGTCAAAGTCCGGCTGGATAACGACTGCGTGATGCTGGCTCTGGCAGAAAAATGGCAAAACAACGGCAACCGGGAAGATTTCTGTGTGCTTAACATAGATTACGGCATCGGCTCTTCGTTTGTGATCAACGGGCAAATCTATCGCGGCAATCTGTACGGCAGCGGGCAAATTGGCCACACCATCGTTAACCCGGACGGCATGGCGTGCGACTGCGGGCGCTATGGCTGCCTGGAGACCGTGGCTTCGCTCAGCGCGCTGAAAAAACAGGCCCGCATCTGGCTCAAAACGCACCCTGGGGCGCAGCTTCAGGATCCGGAAAAGCTCACTTCCCGGCAGCTGGTTCAGGCGCTACATGCTGGGGATGAAAGGGTCGCCCGCTGGGTAGAAGATTCGGCTAATGCGATTGGGCTTAGCCTGTATAACTTCCTTAATATTCTCAATATTAACCAGATCTGGTTCTATGGCCGCAGCTGCGAGTTTGGCGAAAACTGGCTGAACGCCATTAAACAGCGCATCGGTTTTAATCCGTTCGATCACGGTGATGGCCTGAAGAGTCACGCCACGCAAATAAACTTCGGGCAGCTCACCCGTGCCCGGCAAGTGATGGGGATAGGCTATTTATATGCCGAGAAGGCGCTGATGGAGTAAGGAGAGGAAGCGAGGGGCTTCATGCCAGGTCTTTGAAAGCCCTCTTTTCGGCGGCAGTTCTTAACGGCAAAACACCACATTAATGCGTTTTGAGAAGAGGAAATAGGGAATTCCGAGAATAATGCCGGCCACCGCGTAACCAATATCCACAATCGCGCGAGCGGGAATGTCGATGCCAAATAGCCCGGCAGGGATCCATAGCAGGCAAAACAGGTAAACCACGTTGTAGATAAATTGGGGGATGATAATTTCCCGAATGCCTTTTCTGCGGGTGAAGAAACACCAGCTTGTCGCCAGCGTTAGCATCAAACCGATGACCAGGACCACGATCCCCATCAGCAGGTAGAAATGATAAATTCCGTCGAGACGTGAATTTCTCAGTTCCGTGGCGACAAAAAGATAGAGCGCATAAGGCACACAGACCAGGTTCACCAGCAGCCAGAGCGCGGCGACATACAGCCAGCCGTCAATTTTTCCGCCTTGTCCCGCGCCACAAGTTATGCCGGACCCGGAGCGATTATCCGCTTCCCGCAGCTGGCCTTGTTCATTCTTCATGGTTGCCCCAGATGAGTCCTTAAACAGCAATTTTACACCGCCCACCTCAAACAAGTAGAGCAGCGTAAAATAAAAAACATTCATTAACACAAACAATACGGTAGAGGCGCAGCGGTAATGGCAGGCTCGGATGTTGTGTATTAACTTTAAATTGAGTCCACTACAGGCGAGCCCGCTATGAACACACTCCGCTATTTCGATTTTGGTCAATCCCGTGCCCTGATCCTGCTTATTGCCCGTATTGCGTTGATTCTGCTGTTCATTATTTTCGGCTTGCCGAAGATCAGCGGATTCAGCGGCACCGTGGCCTATATGGAGCATCTTGGGACACCACTCCCTACGCTTGCCGCCGCCATTGCGGTGTTGATGGAAGTTGTTGCCGCCATCCTGGTCATCATCGGGTTCTTTACCCGCCCGCTGGCCATTTTGTTTGTGTTTTATACCCTCGGCACGGCGCTTATCGGTCACCATTACTGGAATATGACCGGGGATGCAGTGATGCCTAATATGATTAACTTCTATAAAAACATAAGCATAGCTGGTGGATTCCTGCTGCTGGCGGTCACTGGCCCTGGCGCGATTTCCGTCGATAAGCGCTAAATTTCTGCCTCACTTAAAGGCCGCTTCTGCGGCCTTTTTCATGTGTTTCCCGCCCATTTTGCTTGATACGCTTCAGCTCACAATTTCGTAACATTCTTTTGCTGGCTTGCCGCCTCTTTGGTGCCCAAAACGTCCCCTTAACGGCAAATTGTTTATTAATTGTTGCCTATATGTTTCATTTCCGACTGTTAATTAACACCACCATGTCCGTCCAGTTTAAAAAAACATCATATATTTAACCATTTTTTAACTGAATTAGATCTAAAAAAAAACAATAATGGGCGTGCATCACATTTAGAAAAACTGCGATTCATTCCCTCTTCCCTTCGTTGCTAGTCTCCTCTCCGTGACATGCCTCAGTCCCTAATAAAAAAGGTACACCTATGAAATTCAAACTCGCATTACTCAGTGCAACCCTGATTTCTGCATGCATGTTGTCCGGTACGGCCGTTGCGGCGGATAAGTATGAAATCGCAGTGGTGGCAAAAGTCACCGGGATCCCATGGTTTAACCGGATGGAAACCGGCGTCAACGAAGCTGCAAAAAAACTCAACGTTAACGCTTACCAGACCGGAGCCTCAACGCCCGATCCGGCTCAGCAGGTAAAGGTGATTGAGGATCTGATCGCCAAGAAAGTAAACGCCATTATCGTGGTGCCTAACGATGCCAAAGTACTGGAGCCAGTGCTGAAAAAAGCGCGCGATCAGGGCATCGTGGTGCTGACGCATGAATCCCCTGACCAGCAGATCGGCCAGTGGGATATCGAAACCATCGACAGCGAAAAATACGCTCAGGCCAACATGGACGAGCTGGCGAAAGACATGGGCGGCAAAGGCGGCTATGCGATTTACGTCGGGTCGCTCACCGTGCCGCTGCACAACGCCTGGGCGGATTCCGCCATTAAATATCAGAAAGAAAAATACCCGGATATGTTTGAAGTGACTTCGCGCCTGCCGGTGGCGGAGAGCATCGACAAATCCTATTCCACCACGCTTGATCTGATGAAAACGTATCCGCAGATGAAAGGCGTGATTGGCTTTGGTTCCCTCGGCCCAATCGGCGCGGGCCAGGCGGTACAGAAAAAACGCGCGAAGGACAAACTGGCGGTTGTCGGCATTGCCATGCCGGGCCAGGCGGCACCTTATCTGATGCGCGGCGACATTAAAAAAGCGCTGCTTTGGGATCCTAAAGATGCCGGTTACGCGCTGGTTACCGTAGCTGACCAGCTGCTGCAGGGAAAAGCCGTGACCAAAGACCTGACCATTGACGGTCTGGGTAAAGCCGATGTCGACATGGATAAGAAAGTGATCCGCTTTAACAAGATCCTCGAAGTCACCAAAGATAACGCTCAGTCACTCGGTTTCTAAGGCACTCCGCCAACACCAGGGAAACCGGAATGCCGGTCAGCCGACCGGCATTCTCCAACCAGATTATTTTGTGGCGCCCACATCGGGCGCCGGCAGGGGCATTACCCATGACCGACACATCCGCATTTATCACTCTTGAGAATATCAGCAAGCAATTCCCGGGCGTGCGGGCGCTGGATAACGTCAATCTGACGCTCAGAAAAGGCGAAGTTCATTGCCTGGCCGGGCAAAACGGCTGCGGTAAAAGCACGATCATCAAAGTGATTTCCGGCGTCTATCACCCGGAGAAAGGCGCACAGATTGCCCTCGACGGCAAACTGTTCCATACCCTGACGCCCACGCTTTCCGCGCATTACGGCATCCAGGTGATCTACCAGGATCTGTCGCTGTTCCCCAATTTCAGCGTGGCCGAGAATATCGCCGTGCACCGCTATCAGCCCGGCGGCAGCCTGTGGGTTAACCGCAGCGCGATGAAAGCCCAGGCGCTGGCGGCCATGCAGCGCATTGGCGTCACGCTCGACCCGGACAAAAAAGTCGAAAAACTCTCGATAGCCGATCGTCAGCTGGTGGCGATTTGCCGCGCCATTGCTGCCGATGCCCGGCTGGTTATTATGGACGAACCCACAGCGTCGCTTACCCGCCAGGAGGTTAACGGCCTGCTGCGGGTGGTGAATGAACTCAAAGCGGACGGAATTTGCGTGGTGTTTGTCAGCCACCGCCTGGACGAAGTAATGGAAGTCGCCGACCGCATTAGCGTGATGCGTGACGGGAAGCTGGTCGGCACCTGGCAGGCCAGCGAGCTGGACAGCAACGAGCTTGCGTTCCTGATGACCGGGCAGCGCTTCCACTACAGCCCGTTGCCGGAAAAACCGCCGGTAGAAAAACAGCCGATGCTGGAGCTGCGCGGCCTCAGCCGCAAAGGCAAATACCACAACATCAATCTGGCGCTGCGCAGCGGCGAGATTGTTTCCATCGTTGGCCTGCTCGGGTCGGGCCGCACCGAACTGTGCATGAGCCTGTTCGGCATGACGCAGCCGCAAAGCGGTGAAATGCTGATCGACGGCGTGCCGGTGACGTTTCGCAATAACCACGATGCGATCAAACACGGCATCGGCTACGTGTCCGAAGATCGTCTTACCCAAGGCCTGATCATGGAGCAGTCGATCTACGACAACACGATTGTGACGGTCTTCGACAGGCTTCATACCCGCAGCGGCCTGCTCGATCACGCAAAAGCCCGTCATCTGGTGGCCGATCTCATTCGTGAGCTAAACATCAAAGTCTCCGATCCCGGCCTGCCGGTTAAAACCCTTTCTGGCGGCAACGCCCAAAGGATCGCCATCGCTAAATGGGTGGCGACTAATCCGCAAATATTGATCCTCGACTCGCCCACGGTGGGCGTGGATATCGCCAACAAAGAAGGTATTTACCAAATCGCCCGTTCCCTGGCGGAACAGGGGCTGGCGGTACTGATGATTTGCGATGAAATCCCTGAAGCGTACTACAACAGCCACCGCGTGCTGGTGATGCGCCGGGGCGAGCTGGTCGCAGAGTTTAATCCTCATCGCAGTAGCGAGCAGGACATTGCTGAGGTGGTCAATGAATAACCCTCGTTTTTCCCGCCTGGCCGGGCAACATGAGTTCTGGCTGGGTCTTCTGGTGGTGGCGCTGGCCGTTGGCCTGAGTATCAGTACCGATGAGTTTTTATCTCTCGGTAACCTGACCGATGTCGCCACCAGCTACGCCATTCTCGGCATTCTGGCCTGCGGGCTCTTCGTGGTGCTGATTTCCGGGGGGATTGATATTTCGTTCCCGGCGATGACCGCCATTGCCCAGTACGTGATGGCAAGTTGGGTCATCACCCACGGCGGCAATTTTGCGCTGGCGCTGGTGATTTCCATTGCCGTGGGGCTGCTGCTCGGGCTTATCAACGGCTTCCTGGTCTACTGGCTGCGGGTCCCGGCGATCATCATTACCATTGCCACCCTCAACGTTTATTACGGCCTGCTGGTTTACCTCACCAAAGGCACGTGGCTGTACGGCTTCCCGGACTGGTTTATGAACGGCATCAACTGGTTCTCTTTCACCGCCAAAGACGGTTACCAGTACGGGTTAACCCTGCCGCTGCTGTGCCTGGCCGCAGTGATTATCTTTACCGCCGTGCTGATGAACTACACGCGCCTTGGCCGCCAGATTTATGCCATGGGCGGCAACCGCGAGGCGGCATCCCGGCTGGGGATGAACCTGCTTAAGCTGCACTTCTACGTCTACGGCTATATGGGGATTCTGGCCGGTATTGCCGCCGTCGTTCAGGCGCAGATCACCCAGTCCGTCGCACCAAACTCGCTGCTGGGCTTTGAGCTAACGGTTCTGGCGGCGGTGGTCCTCGGCGGGACAAGCATGAGCGGCGGCCGTGGCACGCTCACCGGTACCCTACTCGGGGTTATCCTGCTGGCTTTCTTACAAAATGGCCTGACGCTGCTGAGCGTGTCCTCTTACTGGCACGCCGTGTTCAGCGGCGTAATTATCCTGGTCAGCATCAGCGCCACGGCCTGGAATGAAAAACGCAAACTCGCAAGGGAGCTTTGAGATGAAAACCTTCGCCAGATTTTTACCCGGTGACGCGATCATCCGGCTTCAGTGCGTGATTATTGTGGTGGTCGCCGTGGCGTTTTCACTGCTGCTGGGCGGGCGTTTCTTTAGCCTCGCCAACTTCCAGTCCATCGGCTCGCAGTTGCCTATTCTCGGCATGCTGGCGCTGGGCATGGGAATGACGATGCTGACCGGCGGGATCAACCTGTCGATTATTGCCGGGGCGAACGCCTGTTCGCTGGTGATGGCGGGGATCATCGTCAGCCATCCGGATAACCCGCTGTTCTTCGCGCTGGCGCTGCTGGCAGGTATTGCCGTCGCGGTAGCTATTGGCACGCTAAACGGCGCGCTGGTCGCCTGGGTCGGGGTTTCACCTATTCTGGCCACGCTCGGCACCATGACGCTGATTTCCGGCCTCAATATTTTGCTGTCTAACGGCACGGTGATTTCCGGCTTCCCGGCGGCAATTCAGTATCTGGGCAACGCCACGCTGCTCGGCATTCCGGTCGCGCTGCTGCTGTTCCTGCTGGTTGCCGTTTTGCTCTGGGTATTGCTGGAGCACACCACGCTCGGGCGCAGCCTTTATCTGGTCGGCTCCAACGAACAGGCCACTCGCTACAGCGGCGTTAACACCGTGCGGGTGCAGATATCGGTGTACGTGATTTCCGCGCTGCTCGGCTGGGTGGCCGCCATTCTTATGATGGCGAAATTCAACTCGGCCAAAGCCGGGTACGGTGAGTCTTACCTGCTGGTCACCATCCTTGCTTCGGTGCTGGGCGGCATAAACCCGGACGGCGGCTTTGGCCGTATTATCGGCCTGGTGCTGGCGCTCATCGTGCTACAAATGCTGGAAAGCGGCTTTAATTTGCTGGGGATCAGCAGCTATCTGACCATGGCGCTCTGGGGCGCGGTGCTGATCCTCTTTATCGCATTACAGAATCGTAAAGCCTGAGTTCAGGAGAATCATTATGGCGAGTTACTTCATTGGGGTGGATGTAGGGACGGGAAGCGCCCGCGCGGGCGTCTTTGACCTGAATGGCAGAATGGTTGGCGAGGCAAGCCGGGCGATTGAGATTTACCGCCCGCAGGCGGACTTCGTCGAGCAATCCTCGGACAATATCTGGCAGGCGGTTTGCAACGCGGTGCGGGATGCGGTTAACCAGGCCGACATTAATCCGATTCAGGTAAAAGGGCTGGGATTCGACGCCACCTGTTCCCTGGTGGTGCTGGATAAAGAAGGCAAGCCGCTGACCATCAGCCCTTCAGGGCGCAGCGAACAGAACATCATTGTGTGGATGGATCACCGCGCCATTACCCAGGCCGACAGAATTAATGCCCTGCACCACCGCGTGCTGGACTACGTGGGCGGGATTATTTCCCCGGAAATGCAAACGCCAAAATTGCTGTGGCTTAAGCAGCACATGCCGAATACCTGGTCCAACGCAGGCTACTATTTTGACTTACCGGACTTCCTGACCTGGCGAGCTACCGGGGATGATACCCGCTCGCTCTGCTCCACCGTTTGTAAATGGACCTACATGGGCCACGAAGACAAATGGGACAGCAGCTACTTCCGCCAGATTGGGCTGGAAGATCTGCTGGAGCACGATGCGGAAAAAATTGGCCGCTATGTGAAAACCATGGGCGAGCCGTTGGGCCACGGTCTGACGCAGCGCGCCGCAAGCGAGATGGGGCTGATTGCCGGCACCGCCGTCAGCGTCTCGATTATTGATGCCCATGCCGGTACGCTCGGTACGCTCGGCGCCTGCGGCGTTTCGGGCGAAGTGGCAGACTTTGACCGCCGCGTGGCGCTCATCGGCGGCACCTCTACCGGGCATATGGCCATTTCAAAAGAGGCGCGCTTTATCAACGGCGTTTGGGGGCCATACTACTCCGCCGTGCTGCCGGGCTACTGGCTCAATGAAGGCGGCCAGTCGGCCACCGGAGCGCTGATCGACCATATTATTCAGTCTCACCCTTGCTATGAGACGCTGCTTGCCCAGGCGAAGACTCAGGGGCAAACCATTTACGAACTGCTGAACGCCCTGCTGCGTAAAATGGCCGGGGAGCCGGAAAACATCGCCTTCTTAACGAAGGATATGCACATCCTGCCCTACTTCCACGGCAACCGTTCGCCGCGCGCCAACCCGACGCTAACCGGCGTTATCAGCGGACTGAAGCTTTCCCGCACGCCGGAAGATATGGCGCTGCAGTACCTGGCGACGATTCAGGCCATTGCGCTTGGCACTCGCCATATTATCGAAACCATGAACCACAGCGGTTACACCATCGACACCGTCATGGCGAGCGGCGGCGGTACCAAAAATCCTATCTTCGTTCAGGAACACGCCAACGCCACCGGCTGCGCAATGTTGCTGCCGGAAGAGAGCGAGGCGATGCTGCTGGGCAGCGCGATGATGGGCACGGTGGCGGCGGGCGTATTCGACTCCTTCCCGGAAGCGATGTCGGTCATGAGCCGCATAGGCAAAACGGTCACGCCGCAGACCAACCGCATCAAGCAGTACTACGATCGCAAATACAAAGTGTTCCACGAGATGTACCTCGACCACATGAAATACCGCCAGCTGATGCAGGAGGAAGCATGAGTCATTCATGGCAGCAGGCCGTCAGCGCGTGGGCAACCTGCAGCCGCGAGCTTGCCGCGCTGGAACAGCATTTAAGCGAGCCGCAGTGGCTCGCCTTGCTGGCCGAACTGAGAAACTGTAAAGGCAAGATTGTGGTCACAGGCGTCGGTACTTCGGGCATCGCCGCGAGGAAAATTGCCCATATGCTGGCCTGCGTCGAACACCCGGCCATTTATCTCAGCGCAACGGACGCAGCGCATGGCGATCTGGGTTTTCTCCGTGCGGACGATCTGATGATCATGCTTTCCCGGGGCGGGAATTCCGACGAGCTAACGCGGCTGCTGCCGGGCCTGGCGGCCAGAAACGTGCCGCTCATTAGCGTCACTGAGAACCCGGATTCGGCCATCGCCCAGGCAGCAAGGCTGGTGATTTCTACCGGCGTGAAGCAGGAAATGGATCCGCTGAATATGCTGGCGACCACGTCGATAATTCTGGCGCTGGCGATTTTTGATGCTGCCTGCGCCTGCCTGATGAGCGAGAGCGGGTATTCGAAGGAGACGCTGCTGGCCGTTCATCCCGGCGGGGATGTCGGGCTGACGCTAAGCCAGAAGCAATAAAAAAGGCTCCCGATTGGGAGCCTTTAAGCTTGCTGACAAAGAGGGAAAAAGCGTGGTTTTTCCCTCTTTGTGGTTATCAGCCGAAAATCAATGAATTGATTTTCCGGTTTGTTTTTCTGACGACACATTGCAGAATTTTATCCGCATCAGGTTTGTCATCAGTATCAGGCTCCCGATTGGGAGCCTTTAAGCTTTTCAGCTTAACGGTTATGCGTAAACCGGGAAGCGGGCGCAGATATCCAGCACTTTACCTTTGACGCGCTCGATAACCGCTTCGTCATTGATGTTGTCCAGCACGTCACACATCCAGCCAGCCAGCTCTTTCACTTCCGCTTCTTTAAAGCCGCGGCGAGTGACAGCCGGAGAACCGATACGGATACCGGAAGTCACGAACGGGCTCTTCGGATCGTTCGGTACGCTGTTTTTGTTCACGGTGATGTTGGCACGGCCCAGGGCAGCATCAGCTTCTTTACCGGTCAGGTTTTTATCCACCAGATCCAGCAGGAACAGGTGGTTTTCAGTCCCGCCGGAAACCACTTTGTAGCCACGGTTCAGGAACACTTCCACCATCGCTTTGGCGTTTTTCGCAACCTGCTGCTGATAAACCTTGAACTCAGGCTCCATCGCTTCTTTCAGCGCCACAGCCTTGGCCGCGATAACGTGCATCAGCGGGCCGCCCTGCGCGCTTGGGAATACGGCAGAGTTCAGTTTCTTGTACAGATCTTCGTCGCCGCCCTTCGCCAGGATCAGACCACCGCGTGGGCCTGCCAGGGTTTTGTGGGTGGTGGTGGTCACAACGTGAGCGTGTGGCACCGGGTTCGGGTAAACGTCTGCGGCGATCAGGCCCGCAACGTGCGCCATGTCAACGAACAGGTAAGCGCCGATGCTGTCTGCGATTTCGCGCATCTTAGCCCAGTCAACCACGCCAGAGTATGCGGAGAAGCCGCCGATGATCATCTTCGGCTTGTGCTCTTTAGCCTGCTTCGCCATGTCTTCGTAGTCAATTTTACCGGACTCATCAATACCGTAAGGAATGATGTTGTACAGCTTACCGGAGAAGTTAACCGGGGAGCCGTGAGTCAGGTGGCCGCCCTGCGCCAGGTTCATGCCCAGCACGGTATCGCCCGGCTGCAGCAGCGCGGTGTATACCGCGAAGTTAGCCTGGGAACCGGAGTGCGGCTGCACGTTCGCATAGTCTGCGCCAAACAGCTCTTTTGCACGGTCGATAGCCAGCTGCTCGACGATGTCCACGTACTCGCAACCGCCGTAGTAACGCTTGCCCGGATAACCTTCAGCATATTTGTTTGTCAGCTGAGAACCCTGAGCCTGCATCACGCGCGGACTGGTGTAGTTTTCGGAGGCGATCAGTTCAATGTGCTCTTCCTGACGTACTTTCTCTTGCTCCATGGCCTGCCACAGTTCGGCATCATAATCGGCAATGTTCATTTCACGCTTTAACATTCGCATCTCCTGACTCAGCTAACGGTAAAAATTTTACTGCAATGAGGGGGCCCATTTGGGCGACGGGCAACAGTGTAAACCGAAACCCTTTCGGGTGATAGGGCTTGACAGAGGTTTTTACGCAAACGATTACCCAGGCATGAAATAAGGCTTCCCGGCAATAAAACCTGCTCCTCTTAGCAGGATATTTCTTCATCAATACTCTGTGCATTTTTCATGTTCTGTGAGCTCAGTCGTTAACAACGATAACCCATTTACAACATAAGGCCATTTCTATAAGATGCATTTAAAATGCAATTTATACACTACGCTGTTTATGGAGACCGCCATGCTAGACGCACAAACCATCGCCGTTGTTAAGTCGACCATCCCTCTGCTGGCCGCGACCGGGCCGAAACTTACCGCCCACTTTTATGAGCGTATGTTCAGCTACAACCCGGAGCTGAAAGAGATCTTTAACATGAGCAACCAGCGCAACGGTGACCAGCGTGAAGCGCTGTTCAACGCCATTTGCGCCTATGCTTCCAACATCGAAAATCTGGCCGCCCTGCTGCCCGCAGTAGAGAAAATTGCCCAGAAACACACTACCTTCCAGATTAAGCCGGAGCAGTACAACATTGTGGGCGGCCATCTGCTGGCCACGTTAGACGAGCTGTTCAGCCCGGGGCAGGAAGTGCTGGACGCCTGGGGAAAAGCCTACGGCGTTCTGGCGCAGGTCTTTATTAACCGTGAATCAGAAATTTACCAGGATAACGCCGCTAAGCAGGGTGGCTGGGAAGGTACGCGTCCCTTCACCATTGTAGAGAAAAAAGAGCAAAGCTCGCTGATTACAAGCTTTGAACTCGTTCCGCTCGATGGCGGCCCGGTGGCTGATTATCAGCCGGGGCAATACCTCGGCGTCTGGCTGAAGCCTGTTGGTTTCCCGCATCAGGAAATTCGTCAGTACTCTTTGACCCGCCAGCCGAACGGGAAAAGTTACCGCATTGCCGTGAAGCGTGAAGAGAAAGGCATGGTCTCAAACTGGCTGCACAATCATGCTCAGGCGGGGGATCGGGTGCATCTGGCTTCACCGGCAGGCGACTTCTTTATGAACGTAAAATCCGACACGCCGGTGACGCTGATTTCCGCGGGCGTGGGCCAGACGCCGATGCTCTCGATGCTGGACGCGCTGGCGAACGGCGGCCATCAGGCACAGGTCAACTGGCTGCACGCCGCCGAGCACGGGGATGTGCACGCGTTTAGCGAAGAAGTCGCAGGGCTTGGCGCTCGGTTGCCGAAATTTGAAAGTCACGTCTGGTACCGTGAACCTTCCGCAGAGGATCGTGCCCTGGCACGCTTTGACCGTGAAGGACTGATGAACCTGCTGGAAATCGAGGGGAAGTTAAGCGACCCGGCGATGCAGTTCTATCTCTGCGGCCCGATCAACTTTATGCGCTTTGCGGCGGAACAGCTGGTGAAGATTGGCGTGAATAAAGACAGTATTCACTATGAGTGCTTTGGTCCGCACAAGGTGATGTAGTTTAGTAAGACTGCCCCTCACCCCAGCCCTCTCCCCAAAGGGGCAAGGGCGTAAAAGGCAATGTTCGCCTGGGTGAGGGTAAAAATCTAAATCAAATCGCCGCGTCGTCTTCTTCGCCGGTACGAATACGCACCACGCGCGCCACATCAAACACGAAAATTTTACCGTCACCAATCTTGCCGGTCTGTGCGGTGCGGATAATGGTGTCCACGCAGGTATCAACGATATCGTCGGTCACCACAATTTCAATTTTTACTTTTGGCAGAAAGTCCACCATGTACTCGGCACCGCGGTACAGCTCGGTATGCCCTTTCTGACGGCCAAAGCCTTTGACTTCCGTCACCGTCATGCCGGTAATGCCCACTTCAGCCAGCGCTTCGCGCACATCGTCCAGTTTGAAAGGTTTAATAATCGCATCAATTTTTTTCATGGTATTACCGGTGTCCCCGCGCGGCGTTTTGTACTGTTAGTAATCGGTTGCTCACACTACCACAGCCTACTCTTTAAAGTCATTGGCCTCGAGTTCATGCCTGGCCAGTAATTTATAGAATTCGGTTCGGTTACGCCCCGCCATGCGTGCGGCATGGGTGACATTGCCTTTGGTAATTTGCAGCAGCTTACGCAGATAGTTTAGTTCGAACTGGTTACGGGCTTCGACAAAAGTCGGCAAGGCGGTGTTTTCACCTTCCAGCGCCTGTTCCACCAGCGCTTCGCCAATCACCGGGGCTGAGGTCAGGGCTACGCACTGCTCAATCACGTTCACCAGCTGGCGTACGTTGCCCGGCCAGCTTGCGGTCATCAGCCGCTTCATCGCGTCGGTAGAGAAACTCCGCACGAACGGTTTATGCCTGTCGGCGGACTGGCGTAACAAATGATTCGCCAGCAGTGGAATATCTTCGGCACGTTCGTGCAGCGCAGGGATTTTCAGGTTCACAACGTTAAGGCGGTAGAAGAGATCTTCGCGAAACTCTCCGCGCTCCATCGCTTTCGGTAAGTCGCGGTGCGTGGCGGAGATAATCCGCACGTCAATGTCCAGATCGCGGTTGCTGCCCAGCGGACGAACTTTCCGCTCCTGCAAAACGCGCAGCAGCTTCACCTGCAGCGGAATAGGCATATCGCCGATTTCATCGAGGAAAAGCGTCCCGCCTTCCGCCGCCTGGAACAACCCTTCACGGCTGCTGACCGCGCCGGTAAAGGCCCCGCGAGCGTGGCCGAACAGCTCAGACTCCAGTAACTGCTCAGGCAGCGCGCCACAGTTGATAGCGATAAACGCTTTTTTGCTGCGCGGGCTGGCGTTGTGTATCGCCTGGGCCAGAATCTCTTTCCCGGTGCCGCTTTGACCGTTAATCAACACGCTAACGTCCGACTGCGCCACCATCCGCGCCTGCTCGAGCAAGCGCTGCATAATCGGGCTGCGGGTCACAATGGTGTCGCGCCACATGTCATCGCCAGCGATGACCGTGTGCTCAAGCGCATTGTCGATGGCCTGATAAAGCGCGTCTCTGTCCACCGGCTTGGTGAGGAAGCTGAACACACCTTGCTGGGTCGCCGCCACAGCATCAGGAATAGATCCGTGCGCGGTCAGAATGATCACCGGCATCCCCGGCTGGCCTTTTTGGATCTCCGCGAACAGCGCCATGCCGTCCATTTCGTCCATTCTGAGATCGCTTATCACCAGGTCGATTTTTTCTCGCGCCAGGACTTTCAGCCCCTCGGCCCCACTTTCAGCCGTGGTAACCGTATAACCCTCACTCGACAGACGCATTCCCAGCAGCTTTAACAGGCCGGGATCATCATCCACTAATAATAAGCGCGCGGGTTTCCTTTGCGTCATGGTTTTGCCTCCGGCTGCGATTTGTTTGAAACGCCGCTATCGTCGTCGTCGTTCTCATCCGTGCTGTGCGTGTCGGGCACCAGATTACTTCCCGGCTTGCGGCTGGAAAGCTGGCGCTCAATGTCGGTCAGATTTTCCAGTTTGCGGGTAGTGAGATCGAGCTGGCCGCGAAGGCGCTGCTGCTGCTCCCGCAGCGTATCCAGTTCGCCGTCGGTCGACTGCTGTAGCTTACTGTAGCGCGTGCGCTCATCCGAGAGCTTAAGCTGAGACTGTTGCCCGTCGCGCCAGATCTCAAACAGGGGACGCACCTGCACAGGCACTTCGCTGGTCATGGTGTCGAGCTGGGTCATGTAGCGGCGACGCTCGGTCGGGGTGATTTTAGCCGTGGACAGCAAAATGCCACGCTTGAACGTGTCCTGCCAGGTATCCGCAGGCCACTGGCGAGCTTCCGCCCGGGCTTCCGCGGGCGGCAGGCGCTGTGCGCAATCCATACCGCGCAGCCAGTAAAGCGGGTTACTGCTAACGTCATGCCCCGTGAGATCCCATATTTCGGTACAGTCCGTGGACAAATAATCAGGAATTTGCTGTTCCGGAATGTGCGGTTTGTGGGCCTCATCCAGGCTGCTGGACACGCTTGCGGGGGAGCATCCTGTCAACAGCGCCGCGCCAGCCAGCGCCCCCGATATCCAGCAAATCAGGCGAGTCAAAGACCCGCGGCGTGGTTCACGCAATAAAAGTACTTTCATCGTTTTAATCATTCTCAGGGAAAACCGGTAATTCGATACGGAAGCACACTTCCGCGCTGTTAGCGTTGATCAGGCTAAGTTTTCCGTGCATACGTCGAATGCAATCCCTGGCGATACTTAACCCCAGCCCACTTCCCTTTACGGAGCCCTTCCGCTGGTGGCTGCCCTGGAAGAAAGGCTCAAAAATCATCTCTTGTTCCGTGGCCGGAATCGGCTCGCCGGTATTCGCGACCTCAATGTACAGTATCGCGCCCACCTGCAAACTCCGGAGGTAAATGGTACCGGATTCACTGCCATAGTGCACCGCATTGGAGTAGAGATTATCCAGTACGCTCATCAGTAGCGTAGCCTCTGCGAGACAGGCTTTGGGGCTTAATTGAATGTCCGTATGCATCATTTTAGCCCTCGCCGGCAGACTGTGGGCAGAGATAACCATCTCCACAATCGGGGCCAGCTCGACCCTTTCCAGCGTGACCGTTCCGTCTGCCAGCTTGCGGTTATAGTCCAGCAGCTGTTCAATCAGCTTTTGCAGATGGCGGCTGCTGTTGTCCAGGATGGCAACGACCTCCTTCTGGTCGGCATTGAGCGGCCCGGCAACCTGGTCAGCAAGCAGCTCAGTTCCTTCTCGCATACTGGCGAGCGGCGTTTTTAATTCATGGGAAAGATGGCGGAGGAACTCGTGGCGCTGGGACTCAAGCCAGGACAAGCGCTCGCTTAGCCAGACAATGCGCTGCCCAACGGAGCGCAGCTCACGCGGGCCTTTAAATACCTCGCTGTTGCCGAGAGAACGCCCTTCCCCCAGCCGGTTAATCATCCGTTCGATGCCTTTCACCGGGCCGATAATCATGCGGGTGAAGATAATAACCAGCCCCAGGCTGAGCAGAAACAGCACTAAAGCCTGCCAGCCGAAGAACTGGCCTCGTTCGGCAATTTCCTGCTGCAGCTGCTGTCCGCGAGAGAATACCACCGCCCGCGTGGCCTGCACCATTTCAGCATTGGTTGAGGCGAATTGCTCCAGCTGGTTCGCCGCAGGCGCTTCCGGCCCGCTGTTTTTACATTTGAGTTCTGCCAAATCGTTCAAAGACTGGCTGAGCGATTGGTAGAGTTTCGGATCGGGTAATACGGAGGCATGGGCTTCGAGCATTTGAGCATAACGCTGGCGCTGCCCCTGATACAGCTGGGCAAGGCGTGAATCATCAAGCACGCAATACTGCCGGTAGCTCCGCTCCATTTCCAGCGCGACATTGGTCATCGCTTCGCTGCGGCGGGCATCGGTCAGCGTGGTGCGGTTGGTCAATGCGGCCTGAGCGCTCAGGGCGTTAAGGCTTTGCCACGCCTGCCACGCAAGCACCAGCAGCGGTACGAGCACCAATAAAAAGGCCATCATGACAAGCTGGCGCAAAGATCGAGGGAAAAAATGCCACTGGTTCAATAGCTTCATCTCACATTACCTGTATGACACGATGCTAGCCGCGATTGCGCGTGGTGGAAAGGTGCGATTCCCGGAAACAACAAAGGCAGGGTTAAAAACCCTGCCTTTGCTTAGGAATTAGGCGGCGCCTTACTCAACGTTTCGCCCGGAGCATGATAAGCCAGAAGGCATTTATCAAAAATCGGACGGCAGGCACCTTTTTGTGCGTCATTCGGCGGTTTATGTAGTCTGTCTGAAAAGACGCTGACATAAGAGATTGAATGAGCCACTGGGCTTTATTAAGCAGATATCATGCCAACTTCATCTATTTCAATTCAACTCATTGTTTTAAAAATGATTAAAAGAGCCAGAAGGAAGATATATTGTGCGTATTTTTTGTTCTTTGTGTCGCCATTTCACAACACTCTAAAATCCACCCAATTACATCATTTAAAATCAATGCGTTAAATGTCTCCTTTTGGAGACATCATATAAATGGAAATGTCGTGATTTAGTGACAAAAAAGGCCCCTCACCTGGCCCTCTCCCCAAAGGGGAGAGGGGACTGGATCGGAGCCTGTTGGCTATTTCACACCCTCTAAAAGCAGGGCACCGGATCGGAGCCTGCCGACCGTTTTCCCCCTCTCCCTTTTAGGGAGAGGGTCGGGGTGAGGGTAATCAGCCCAGCTGCTTACGTGCGTTGCGGAAAATACGCATCCACGGGCTGTCTTCGCCCCACTCTGCCGGATGCCAGGAATTACTCACGGTACGGAACACGCGCTCAGGATGCGGCATCATGATGGTCACGCGCCCGCTTTCGTTGCTCACCGCGGTGATCCCATTTGGCGAACCGTTCGGGTTAGCCGGGTAGGTTTCCGTGACTTTCGCGAAGTTATCCACGAAGCGCAGCGCCACCAGCCCTTTGCTTTCAAGCGCGGCGAGATGAGCGGCATCACGCACTTCCACACGACCTTCGCCGTGAGAAACCGCGATAGGCATATGAGAGCCGGCCATGCCCTGCAGCAGCAGCGACGGGCTGGAGGTCACCTCAACCAGGCTGAAGCGCGCTTCAAAGCGATCGGACTGGTTACGCACAAAGCGCGGCCACAAATCACTGCCTGGGATCAGCTCACGCAGGTTAGACATCATTTGGCAGCCGTTACAAACGCCAAGCGCCAGGGTTTCCGGGCGATGGAAGAAGGTTTCAAACTCATCGCGCACGCGAGCGTTGAACAGGATGGACTTCGCCCAGCCTTCACCCGCGCCCAGCACGTCACCATAAGAGAAGCCGCCGCACGCCACCAGCGTGTGGAAGTTTTCCAGCCCGGTGCGGCCCGCAAGCAGGTCGCTCATATGCACGTCGATGGCGTCAAAGCCCGCACGGTGGAAGGCGGCCGCCATCTCAACGTGGGAGTTAACGCCCTGCTCACGCAGGATGGCCACTTTAGGACGCGCGCCCGTCGCGATGAACGGCGCAGCAATATCTTCTTTGATATCGAAGCTCAGCTTCACGCTCAAGCCTGGATCGTTATCGTTCGCCTTGGCGTTGTGCTCTTCATCCGCACAGGCCGGGTTATCACGCAGACGCTGCATCTGCCAGGTGGTTTCTGCCCACCACATACGCAGCGTGGTACGGCTTTCACTGAACACCGCGCGCCCGTCAGCGCTAATGGTGAAGCGGTCGCCTTCGACAGCTTTACCGAGGTAATGCACGCAGTCAGCCAGGCCATGCTTAGCCAGCAGCGCCTCAACGGCTGCGCGATCCTCAGCGCGAACCTGGATCACGCCACCCAGCTCTTCGTTAAACAATGCGGCCAGGCGATCGTTCCCGAGACCGGCGATATCAACCTCAACGCCGCAGTGGCCGGTAAAGGCCATCTCCGCCAGGGTCACCAGCAGCCCACCGTCGGAACGGTCGTGCCAGGCCAGCAGTTTACGATCCGCCACCAGCGCCTGCATTGCATCCCAGAAGCCTTTCAGTTGCTCAACGCTGCGAACGTCAGCAGGCTTGTCGCCCAGTTGACGATAAACCTGGGACAGCGCGGTTGCACCCAGCGCGTTATGACCTTTGCCTAAATCGATCAGCAGCAGGGCGTTGTCTTCGGTGCTCAACTGCGGCGTCACGGTGCCGCGCACGTCTTCCACGCGGGCAAACGCGGTGATCACCAGCGACAGCGGAGAAGTCATCTCGCGCTGCTCGTTACCTTCCTGCCAGCGGGTTTTCATCGACATGGAGTCTTTGCCGACCGGGATAGTGATCCCCAGCGCTGGGCACAGCTCTTCCCCCACGGCTTTCACCGCTTCATACAGGCCAGCGTCTTCACCAGGGTGGCCGGCGGCGGCCATCCAGTTTGCGGAGAGTTTAATGCGCTTCAGGGAGCCAATTTGGGTCGCGGCGATGTTCGTTAAGGCTTCACCCACGGCCAGGCGACCGGATGCCGCGAAGTCCAGCAGGGCTACCGGCGCACGTTCGCCGATAGACATCGCTTCACCGTAATAGCTGTCCAGGCTGGCGGTAGTTACCGCGCAGTTGGCAACCGGGATCTGCCACGGGCCAACCATCTGATCGCGCGAAACCATACCGGTTACCGTGCGGTCGCCGATTGTCACGAGGAAGGTTTTTTCAGCCACGGTCGGCAGGTGCAGAACGCGTTTCACCGCATCGGCAATTGAAATTTCGCTGCTGTCGAAGGCATCGCCTTTAGCTTTCAGCGTCTCAACGTTGCGCTCCATCTTCGGCGTTTTGCCCAGCAGCACATCCAGAGGCATGTCGATCGGCTGGTTATCAAAGTGGCTGTCGTTGAGCGTCAGGTGCTGTTCGGTGGTGGCTTCACCAATCACCGCATACGGCGCGCGCTCGCGGCGGCAAAGTTCATCAAACAGCGGCAGCTGCTCTGGCGCAACGGCCAGCACATAGCGCTCCTGAGATTCGTTACACCAGACTTCGAGCGGGCTCATCCCCGGTTCGTCGTTAAGAATATCGCGCAGCTCGAAGCGGCCACCGCGCCCGCCGTCGCTGACCAGCTCAGGCATGGCGTTGGACAGACCACCCGCCCCAACGTCGTGGATAAACAGGATTGGGTTGTCGTCGCCCATCTGCCAGCAGCGGTCGATCACTTCCTGGCAGCGGCGTTCCATTTCAGGGTTGTCGCGCTGCACGGAAGCAAAATCTAAATCCGCATCGGACTGGCCGGAAGCCATTGACGAAGCCGCCCCGCCGCCCAGGCCGATGTTCATTGCCGGGCCACCCAGCACAATCAGCTTCGCGCCCGGCGTGATTTCGCCCTTCTGCACGTGGTCGGCACGGATGTTGCCGATCCCGCCCGCCAGCATGATAGGTTTGTGGTAACCGCGCAGCTCCAGACCGTTGTGGCTGTTCACCTGCTCTTCGTAGGTACGGAAGTAGCCGGTCAGCGCCGGACGACCAAATTCGTTGTTAAACGCCGCCCCGCCCAAAGGACCTTCGGTCATAATATCCAGCGCGGTGACGATGCGGTCTGGCTTGCCGAAATCCTGCTCCCACGGCTGTTCGAAGCCCGGAATACGCAGGTTAGACACGGAGAAGCCCACCAGGCCCGCTTTTGGCTTCGCGCCGCGCCCGGTAGCACCTTCGTCACGGATTTCACCGCCGGAACCGGTTGCCGCCCCCGGCCACGGAGAGATAGCGGTCGGATGGTTGTGGGTTTCAACCTTCATCAGGATGTGCGCGTCTTCCTGATGGAAGTCATAGCGCCCTGCTTCACGGTCAGCGAAGAAGCGACCGACGGCGGAACCTTCCATCACCGCCGCGTTGTCTTTATAAGCAGACAGCACATAATCCGGCGTTTTCTCGAAGGTATTTTTGATCATTTTGAACAGCGATTTCGGCTGCTTCTGCCCGTCGATAATCCAGTCGGCGTTAAAGATCTTATGGCGGCAGTGCTCGGAGTTCGCCTGAGCAAACATGTACAGTTCGATGTCGTTCGGGTTGCGGCCAAGCTTGTTGAACGCATCCTGCAGGTAGTCGATTTCGTCTTCCGCCAGCGCCAGGCCGAGGCGAATATTCGCTTCCACCAGCGCATTGCGCCCTTTGCCGAGCAGGTCAACGCTCTGCACCGGAGCCGGCTGCTGCTGGGTAAACAGCTGCTGCGCATCGTTCAGAGAGGAAAACACGCTCTCCATCATGCGGTCGTGCAGCAGGGCCGCCACGTCCTGCAGTTGCTCAGCGGTCAGCGTGCTGCCGGTAACATACCAGGCCACGCCGCGCTCAAGGCGCTTAATCTGCGGCAGGTCACAGTTGTGGGCGATATCGGTAGCTTTAGAAGACCAGGGGGAGATGGTGCCAGGGCGCGGAGTCACCAACAGCAGGGTGCCTTCCGGCGCATGCTCTGCGAGGGTTGGACCATATTTCAACAGCCGCTGCAGGCGGGCAAGCTCGTCGGCGTTTAGCGGCGCCTCGAGGTCGGCAAAATGAACATACTCGGCATAAATATCGCTTACCGGGAGGTTAGCATCGTTGAAACGGGCCAGGAGTTTGTTAATACGAAATGCCGAAAGAGCAGGCGAACCACGCAGAATTTCCATCATTAAAGATCTCTCGTCTTCAGGGCGAAGGGGGGAAAACGGGCGTCATTATAGAGAATCCTCCGTCGCGACGAAACCGTTTGCGTAGAAATAACAGCAGAAGTTTTTATTGCACGAAAAGTAAACGATATATTCTTAAAAGTTGCTTACTGGCGTTTTCTTACGCAAAATGCGCCTCATTCACTGACGGGGTTCAGACAAATCATGGTTATTGTTGGCTAAGGCTCATCCTGCTGCAGAATGTTATCTATTTGAAAAGAATAAAGATTAATTATCTGCTTATCGGTATCGTCACCTTGTTGCTGGCAGTGGCTTTATGGCCCTCCATTCCAGGTTTCAATCAGGCCGAAAACCGTATCGCCGCGATCAAAGCGCGGGGGGTTTTGCGCGTCAGTACCATTTCATCGCCGCTCACCTGGACGATGATTAACGGCAAGGCAACGGGTCTGGATTACGAGCTCGCGAAACAGTTTGCGGACTACCTGGGCGTGAAGCTGTTAGTCGTCGTGCGGCCAAACATCAACGCGCTGTTTGATGACCTGGACAATGACAATGCCGACCTGCTCGCCGCAGGCCTGGTGTACAACTCTCGCCGCAGCAGTGACTACCAGGCGGGGCCAACTTATTATTCCGTTTCGCAGCAGATGGTCTACCGCGTGGGCAGCCCGCGCCCCAAATCTCTCGGCGGCGTCAAGCCGTCGCAGCTGGTGCTTTCTCCCGGCCAGGCGGTGGTGAGCGATTTGCAAAAGCTAAAAGACGCTCAGTACCCCGACCTGAGCTGGAGCATTGACGCCAAACAAACCAGCAACCAACTCTTGCAGCAGGTAATTGACGGCAATATCGCGTTTACCATCTCAGACTCCATCGCCATCAGCCTTTTCCAGCGCGTGCATCCTCAACTGGCCGTTGCCCTGGACGTCACGGATGAACAACCGGTCACCTGGTTCTCTAAACGCGATGGCGACGACAGCATGAGCGCCGCGCTGCTCGATTTCTATAATCAGATCAGCAGCGACGGCACGCTGGCGAGGGTTGAGGAGAAATACCTGGGCCATATTGGTGATTTTGATTACGTCGATACCCGAACCTTCCTGAACGCGGTGGATGCCGTTTTGCCGGAACTCCAGCCGCTGTTTGAAAAGTACTCTGACGACATTGACTGGCCGCTGCTGGCGGCCATTTCCTATCAGGAATCCCACTGGGATACTCACGCGACTTCACCGACCGGCGTGCGCGGGTTAATGATGCTGACAAAAAATACGGCCCAAAGCCTCGGCATCACAGACAGGCTCGACGCCGAACAGAGCATCAGCGGCGGCAGCCGGTATCTGAAAGATATGATGAGCAAGGTCCCGGCCACGGTACCGGAATACGAGCGCATCTGGTTCGCGCTGGCGGCCTATAACATGGGCTATGCCCACATGCTGGATGCCCGTCAGCTGACGGCCAGACAAAAAGGCAACCCGGACAGCTGGGCCGATGTGAAAACGCGCCTGCCGTTGCTGAGCCTGAAGCCTTATTACAGTAAAACAACCTATGGCTATGCTCGCGGACACGAGGCTTACGCGTATGTGGAGAACATTCGCAAGTATCAGCTAAGTCTGGAAGGGTATTTGCAGGAGAAACAGAAGATCGCAGCTCAGGCGGATAAGTTTGCCGAGGCTTACCCTGCGGTTGCCCCGGTTGAGCTGGCTAGTCCGTCTTACGGGCCTTTTCCTTTAGGGCCTTTTTCTCAAGGCGACGAGCGCGAAAAAAATCGCTCAGCATGGCTGAGCACTCTGTCGCGAGCACCCCTTCACTGACCTGCACCTGATGGTTCATTCCCGGATGGCCGAGCACGTCCATCAGCGAGCCTATCGCCCCGGTTTTAGCGTCACGCGCCCCAAACACTAAATGGCCAATGCGGCTATGCACCATCGCCCCCGCGCACATGACGCAAGGTTCGAGCGTGACGTAGAGCGTGGTGTCCAGCAGACGGTAATTTTGCAGTACCAGTCCGCCCTGGCGCAGCGCCATGATCTCCGCATGAGCCGTAGGATCGTGGCGACCTATCGGACGATTCCAGCCTTCACCGATGACCTGATTATTGTGTACCAGCACCGCACCAACGGGTACTTCTCCTTCATCCCAGGCTCGCTGAGCGAGGGTCAGGGCGTGGCGCATCCAGTGTTCATGGGTAAATTCTGTCTCTGACACAACGCTCTCCGCGGCAGAAGTGGGCGGCGCATTATACACACCGCTTAACGGATTCAAAACGCCTCACTCAAGCTGCTGCAGTTCCCCCTGAGGCGTGACGCGCCAGCGGTGCTCACAGAAATACAGCAGAGGATTATCCTGATGGCTGTCGCTGTAGCCGCTATAAAGCCGCAGCGGCACGCCGAGATGCTGCTCCAGTTGAGCCACTTTCTCATGGCCGAGACAGCGCAGGGTCAGGATCCATCCACCGTAAGCTCGCGCCATCTGGCTGGCAATAACGTTGACCTCCGGCAGCCACGGCGTATCAAAATAGACTTTCTCTACCAGCGGCTGCGGCGAGCCGGTAATCAGCCAGACGTCGGCGTTCGGGCTGTGCAAATAATCCGTGAGGCGCTGCTGGACAACCGGAAATACCCTCACCTTCTGGCGGAACCAGGCGACAAACTCACTTTGCAGCCGCTGGAGCCGGGCCTCGCGGCGCCCAAACGTGATGCTCCACAGCAGCAGGCTCATTGGCTGGCGGGCCGCGCTGCCTTTGATCAGCATCATGCCGCCAATCAGCGGCAGCAGCATAATAACCAGCGGCACGTTCAGCGGCAGGCGACGCAGAAGATAAAACAGGAAACTGCCGAACATGTCCTGCTGATGCAGGGTGCCATCGAGGTCAAAAAAGACGATGCGGCGCGGATAATGAGTTGTCAATTCTGGCTCCTTTGAGACTCGCGTGCACAAAACGACGCAGGGTAAAGCCTAACAGATAGCCCGGTGATTTTCCGCGCGCCTTCCAGGCTGGCCGGTTGAACACAACAGAATATTTAATTCGGCAACATTGCTCTATAATGGAATTTATAATTCGCTCAGATGCTTACCAGAGCAAGTCGTTATCAGAAGTGCCGCCCCGGAGGTGAAATGAACTGTTTACTGCGCATTCGAAGCCGTTACGCCATGCTGGCCCAGAGTGACCGCAAGCTGGCCGACTTTTTGCTCGCGGAGCCCGATCGCGCACGCCATCTCAGTTCACAGCAGCTGGCAGAAGAAGCCGGTGTCAGCCAGTCCAGCGTCGTAAAATTTGCGCAGAAACTGGGGTTCAAGGGCTTCCCGGCGATGAAACTGGCTATCAGCGAAGCGCTGGCGAGCGGCCAAAACCCTAACTCCGTTCCGGTTCACAACCAAATTTTGGGTGACGATCCGCTGAGGCTTGTTGGGGAGAAGTTGATTAAAGAGAATATCGCGGCAATGCACGCCACGCTGGATATTAATGCGGAAGATAAATTGCTGGCGAGCGTTTCACTGCTGCGCAATGCGCGGCGCGTGCTGCTCGTGGGAATAGGCGCATCCGGCCTGGTAGCGAAGAATTTCTCGTGGAAGTTAATGAAGATTGGTATTCACGCCGTCGCCGAGCAGGATATGCATGCCCTGCTGGCAACCGTGCAGGCGATGACGCCGGAGGATGTGCTGCTCGCTATTTCCTACTCGGGCGAGCGGCGGGAGATCAATCTGGCGGCCGATGAAGCGTTGAACGCCGGGGCGAAAATCCTCGCAATTACCGGCTTCACGCCTAATGCTCTGCAGCAGCGAGCCAGTCTGTGCCTGTATACCATCGCGGAAGAACAGGCCACGCGCAGCGCAGCCATCTCCTCAACCAGTGCCCAAATGATGCTGACCGATCTGCTCTTTATGGCGCTGGTGCAGCAGGACCTGGAAAATGCGCCGGAGCGGATCCGCCAGAGCGAGGCGCTGGTGAAGAAGCTGGTTTAGGGCTCAAGGCTGCTTCGCATTTGCCGGAAATTTTTTATACAGCGTGGAAACGCCGACATCGTAAATAATCGCCACCTGCTGCCTTGTTTCTCCGGCAGCAATTAATCGCCCGGCCTGCGCCCACTGCGTGGCCGACAGTTTAGGCCGCCGCCCGCCAATTCGCCCTTCCACTCTGGCCGCAGCCAGTCCGGCCCGGGTTCTTTCGACGATAAGCTCGCGTTCCATCTCGGCCAAAGCGCCCATCACGTGAAAGAAAAATCGCCCCATCGGCGTAGAGGTATCAATGCTGTCCGTCAGGCTACGGAAGTTAATCCCGCGCGTGCGCAGTTCCTCAATCAGCGAAACAAGGTGGCGCATACTCCGCCCAAGCCGGTCCAGCTTCCAGACAACAAGCGTATCGCCTTCACCGAGCGTTCTGAGCACTTTTTTTAACCCCGGCCTGTCCGCCGTTTTACCGCTGATTTTATCCTCAAAAATCAGCTCACATCCTGCACACTCCAGCGCATTTTTCTGCAGCGCGGTGTTTTGGTCATTTGTTGACACCCTGACATAGCCTACCAGCATGACGTTTTGCCTCACAAAAGGCTGAGAGCATGCCACGGCGCGGCAGGATGTGCATTTTCTTAAAGGTTGGTTTGGGGGAAGCGGCGAAACGGGGTGTAGGGACGGGAGCAAGCCAGATACCTGATATGTCTTTCTGGCAAAAAAGTGCAGGTACTAGTCGATGGAGAAAATTTCCAGACGGAACAATAATTCAGACAGGAATTTCCGTTGCTGGTAATTTAGGAACACCATCAAATATTACATTGCCTGTATCGTTCAGCAATACAGCTTATTCAGTTGTAACATCTTATGATAATGCTCGTTCAGGGGTCACTGCCGTTTATAGTTTCTCGGCCTTGCCCGTTACACCATCTCAATTTTCTTTGATGGGTTCGCTAGCATCTCAGATATCTGAGCAATTTGCTTACTGGATAGCTATAGGGGATTAACAGATGAAAAATTATTTTTATTCTAAAAAAGAGAATGGCTTTTTTATTGATGCTGAATATGCACCTGATGATTCGGTTGAAATAAGTGCTGAGCGCTGGTCAGAGTTGCTCAAGGGCCAAGAGAAAGGACTTTTTATTTCAGGTGATAAAAACGGGGAGCCAGTACTACTCGAAAAGCCACCGCTCACCCATGATAATCTTATTCATATGGAAGAAATGAATAAGAACTTTTATATATTAAAAGCAAACGAATTCATTAACAATAAACAATGGCCTGGTAAAGCCGTAATTGGCCGTCTAAAAGACGACGAACGGATGCAGTACAATTTATGGCTAGATTACCTTGATGCACTAGAGGCTGTTGATACCTCTAGCGCACCAAATATTGAATGGCCTACTGCTCCGAATCAGTAATATCAACTAATATTGGCTCGCCGTTTTCATTGGCTGCGAGTCTTTTTCCTTGTGGCATATATGATAACGTAAAGAACCAATTGTCATCCGGTAACTCAATCGTACCAGCAGTATTATGTATGACAGGCAAAACCTCAGTCATTGTTGTAGGATCAAAATAACGCATGGTAACCTCTTTATTAATTAGATGAGCAATAAACACGCCATGAAAATCCGTATCCTGATGGACCACCATTTATAGTTTGACAACGAGCTTTAAATCCGCTGGTTGTTATTGTGTCATCTATAACCATAGAAACATGTAGTTGTTCAACAGATGACCCTAGATCAGTATTTAAATGCTCAGCAATAGATATATTCACTGCCAGTTTTGGTAAGGTTATTGGAAAAATGACGGTTGCGAGACCATCAACAATCGTTGACCTATAGCCATTCAACTCAATAGTACCATCGGACCAAATGGTCCAATCGCCATTAACGTTGCTCCCTTGGTTAGTTACAAACTTCGCATTTCCCAAACCAAGGTTTGCGAGAGCCGTAGAAACAGCCCCGGCACCGTCGGCCTTAATATCCGCGAAGGGGTTTTGGCGGCTGAGATATTGGTTACCAAAACCTGAAGTAAGCTTCGCCAGGAAGGCGGCGATGTCGCCGTCGTCCAGCACGTCCTGCCCGCTTTTATCGCTCACGAACTGGGCCAGCGCGGCGGCAATAAATGACGTCTGGCGCAGCGCTTTGTTCACCTGAGCGCTGCTGGCTTTACCGCCGGCAAAGCCGCTTAACAGCGCGGGCAAATTTTCCCATTCATTTTGCGGCGTGACGTTGGCGTCAGGCCTGGTCGCAAAAGGTTTAAACTGATTTGTAGCCATTAAAGTTTCCTCTCCCATGCGCCGTCGTCAAAACCGGCGATATAGTGATTGTTGATATCAAACCCAAAGAATTTGCCGCCCTGCGACGGCGCTTCTACCGAAGGCGTCTGAATGTCTCCGGCCCAAACGCCCGCGGCTTTCACCGTCAGGTAGCCCTGTTTGATGGCCGCAATAAGCTCCAGAGAAACGTCTGCAATGTCCGTTTCCGGCAGCACCCATACGGAAATGGTCATGTCCTGGTTGTCGACGATTTGCATGCGCAAACCCGCCCCTGCCGTGGCGGCGTCCAGAATCGCGGGCAGCGTGTCGTTCTGCCCGTCCCAGTTGTTCATCGCGATTTTTGCCTTGAGGATGATGCGGTAGGTTTCATCGCTCAGTGAGGTGTAGCCTGCATCAGGATCGTAAGGCCCCTGCCACACGCCCTGGTCGTAACCCAGCCCGTCGGTGTCCCAACTGAAATAGACGCCGGAAATAGGCTGACTAACGATACGGCTTCGCCCAATCCACTTTCCCAGCGCGTCAAGCTGAACCCCAACCGCAGTGTCGATATCAAACGCATTGACCAGACTTTCGGTGGTGTTGGCGGTTTCAGTGAAAGGACGGGTACTCAGATCCACGTGGGCAAAAAACAGGGGCTTGCTGGCGTGGTAACTGGTGATGCGCCCGGTATATTTACTCATGAGCTCACCGTGATAGTGATGTTATCCACGCGGCAGGAGGCGGCTTCGCTGTAGCCAATATTGACGTTTGCTGCCGCGACCGCAGAAGAGGATTTGCCGATCAGCAGGTCAGTGATGTCGTAATATCGCGCTTGCCCGCCGCTGACCACGCCCAGGTTAGCCGGTGAGTAAATGCGGCTCAGCAGCACGCTGTCGCCAATGCCCAGGCCGTTGATATAGTCGGCAATCGCCTGCTTCATCTGTTCGCCGATTTGCGACGTATAGCCGGTGAACACTTTCAGCACGATGTCGACGTAAATCGGCACATTGTCAGATCGTGAGAAAGCAATACAGTGGGGATTGCCATAGAGATCGGGCACCACAATGGACGTCGCGCCGAAGGTTGCTACGCCCTGCCCCTTTTTGCCCCTGATCGTCCGGGCAATTTCCGTCACATCCCCACCGTCCACAATCGCGGCAATGGAATGCGGCGGCAGGCCATTGGCGTTGACGGCACCGGTATCATTTTCGTAGAGCTTATGCCGGGTTACCCCTGCGATGTTGGCAATCGCCCCCTCAACCGCCTCAAACGGCGTGAGCGCAGGTAAGGCAACGCTCTGCGACTGCCGGATGCGTAATTCGGCATCGGTTTCCGCTGCAACACCCGGCGTGGCAGCCTGAGGGTTCGTGACGGCAGTCCAGCCGCGCGTTGGGGTGCCCATAATGGTGATGGACCCCGCGGGGGCAGCCATTACGCCGCTGCTGGCGCAGGTTGCGGTGGCTGTTACCGAGCCATCAACGCCGAGCGATACCACCTCAGGCAAAAACCACGTCACGCCGCTGTCATCTCTGACAGAACCTCGGGTGATAGTCGTGCCGGGAATGCCCGTGAGAAGCAGATCGACCGTCGAGAAGGTCGCCGCACGCCTGACAATACCGTTGATCTTAACGTTGCTCGATAACGCCCGCCCCATCGCTGTCGCAGGCGAAAAGCTGTTGTAGGTGGCAATCGCCGCGTTGTTGGCGTCATGAATGGCCAGCGCCACCAGCGAGATGAGCTGCCCGTCTTTGCTGTCCGGCTCCAGGTACGCATCGGTGCCGTAGATTTGCCTGAACGCATCCATCAAAGTCCCTAGCAGGCTTTGATAATCAGGCGCGGTTATCCCCTGGGCCGTTACCGTTGCCGATAACCCCAGCGTTTCAGAATTGAGGGCCATTTATGCCTCGCTGTTTAAAGTGGTGGGACCGTAAACGGTGTCGATGGTGGCGTTGAAGGTTACGGTGCGTTTTTCAGTACGTGCGGCGGTGACATCCAGCACGGACTTAACGCCCATGGTCTGGCTGACGCGGTCAATCAGCATTAATACCCAGGTATCATCCTGCTGCTTGCCAAGAACGGACTGGCGGTAAGGCGTGCCGGCGCGGTTATCCAGAAACCACTCCCCCTGCCACAGTTTTAGCCGGGTACTCACTGCCTGAGCTACGCACTCGGGCGAATTTTCCAGGAAAGTGTTTTCTCCCTGGCCAAAGGTGTAATCCCCGTCGCTGTTCTCTCTGCGATATTTCATACCGGACCTCCCGTATTTGCGCCGCCGGACTGCACGCCGCCGTGGCGGTGCTTTGTCAGGCTTATGCCGCTGGCAGTAACATCGCCGCTCACTGTCAGGTTGCCTTTGATATTCACCTCACCGGTCAACTCAATGCTGGCCGCCGTCGCGGTGAGCTTTCCCGGCGTAGCGAGCGTGATGCCGTGACTGCCGGGATCCAGCTCAACAAAGGCTTTGCCGTCTTCGCTGCGCAGTTGGACTGCCGTGGAACTGATACCGCTGATTTTTTTCGCCTGTGATTGGGGGCCGGGTAGCACGAAAGCGTCCGACAACGAGTGCTGGCGGGCATCGACCGGCTCCTGGATGCCCCCGCTTTGCCACCAAAAATCGATGGCGCGATCGGCGAAAATGACCAGACATTCGTCTCCCTTTTTAAGCGGAAACGTTAGCGAGCAGCCCCCGCCGTGCGGGAAAACAACCGGCACATCCACCAGCAGCGGGTAGGCGACTGAAGCCATTGTCCCGTCACTCTCCATCCTCGCGCCCCGGATAGCAGGCGCAACTTCACAGGTAACAGATAGCGGATCAAAAGATTGAATAATGCCGGGTAACGCGACCCGAAGATCGTTACTTAATGCGGCCCGGCTGGCCGCAAGCGTATCGGCCAGCTCACCGCTGAGAACCGAAGTCGTCAGAGCCATGATTCCTCCAGGGATAAAAAAACCCGCAGAGGCGGGTTTGGCTTTTATTTATTAGAGGTGGAATGGTTTTTCCACGCCCCTTCTACATCCTTGACGTACTGGCCTGCCGGGAAGCACATCATGGTCATATACCATTGATTTTCGCGGGTATCCCCGTTGTAGGTAATGCCATAAATATCGTACACGCCGTCCGGAGAAGGCCGGGTATAGTCATCCTTAGCAAGTAGCGCAGGCTTATAGAGCGTGTTTTGATCTAACTTCACCTGGCCGTGGAGCAGGATTGTGGGATTAATCAGGCATTTCAGGGTTACGCCAGCATTGGTTGACGTTTGCGGCCGCCCAACCAGGCCACTCTGGCTGTTAAGGTTCACGGGCGGATGCGCTTTCTCAGCGGCGTTGAAATAGTCCAGCCTGTCATTCGACAGCTTCCAGGTGGCGTTGCAGAGCTTACCGATTTGATCGAGATAGCTGCTGACCTTGCCGTGGAAGGTATACCCTCTGGGAAACTTCGTTTCAGGAAAAGGCGGCAGCCTGCCGGGCAGAACGCCAAAAGGTTTCAGCGCCCCTGCCGCAAGCTGGTACATGTCATATACCGTGTAGCCTTTAGCAAGCGTGGCGCTCAGCACCGCGGACATCAGCGCCTCATGGCCATCAATAGCCTGAATTAAAATCCAGTCGTCAGGGGTATCCTCTCGCCCGGTCATCCAGATGCGTATATCCCCGCTGAAAAGCACCCCGAAATTCATGCCATCTCGCGGCCCCCACTCGGCAGGTTCGACAACCCGGATTTTTCCCACTTCACTGCTGTCTACAACCGGTTCTAATCCGTTGTAGCCCGCAATCAGCCGGATTTTGCTGTACTCCTTTTGAGCAATCCGATTCACGTTGTCCGGCGCGAGATTATAGATCTTCACCTCGGCCGTTTTCGGTGAGCTGCCGGCATGCCAGTCGATTTTAAACGTCACCTTAAAGCCAGAGAGCGCAATACCGCTGCCGTCTTCCTTCAGAAGCTGGAGCTCAAAGTGGCGGGACCAGTTTTGACTCATCTCCTCCTCCTTAATCTGCCGTCACGAAGTAAAGATGGCTGCCGTGCCCGAGATCGGTTTTGCTCGGGTAATCCTGAGCCTCATTATCACAGCCAACCCATAGTCCTCCGCCAAAACCAAGCCAGTTATATGGCGCCAATAAATCGGCACCGGCCACCAGCGGGATCCCGTTCACAACAGGCTGATTGTCAGCATCGAGAATATCCAGGATCCAGCCAGCGGCATCCCGATACAGCAGCCGCATGCGCAGAGTCCGTCCGGCAAGTTGGATCGTAAAGACCTGGTTATCCGCGCTGAGGGGAATTTCTGCAATTGACATTGTCTCTCCTCATTTTGTTTTCGGCTGGAGCGGCGTGATTTTGGCCGAGCCCATTGGGGTGGTAACCACTTTCTCTCCCTTATTGCCGACAGAAGTCGTCGAAACCCCTTCGTCCATATCGGTTTTCGGCGGCATGGCACTCGCTTCTGTGGCCGTCAGTAATACTTCCGTCAGCACCAGCTTGCAGCCAAGAATATTTTCCGATTTAGCCCCCGTCGTTACCGTCAGCGAGGTAATCAACATATTGTCGTAAGAGCGTCGACGGGTGATGACCCTGAAGGGTTCGGCTTTGGTCTGGAGATCCAACAGCTGCTGGTAAATTTGTGCCGGGCTGGGGCCCGCGTTTAGCCAGGAGCCGAGCGCGGTCGTATTGGCAAAATCAACCAGTGAGCCACCGGCCTTAAAGATGCAATCTATCGTTAACTCGCCGGGCTCGGCCCAGGCGTGGTCGCTGATATTCGGGCCAAACTCGACCGGGTGTTTAGCCACGGTTAATTTATCGGTATGCACCTCGCTGACCACCACATCCGGCACCAGAAAACCGGAGAAGCTCGTACGTGGCTGAAAGTAAGCACCAAAAATATCCATTAGCTCATCCTCCTGTCATACTGCTGCGCCAGCTGAGAATGAACATTGAACAAGCGCTCAGATGTCTCGGTCGCGGCCAGATGGGGTTCAGAGACGCCATTCACGACGATATGGGTATTACTGTTAATCGTGGGTGAATGCGTAGTGCTGTTGTTCGCCGTGGTAAAATCTCCCGAAGTCGCCAGGCGTTCATTGTTGGCAACACCAGCGGGAAGCAGCATTGAGACAGGATCGGGCTGAATGAGATTATTGACAGCATTGGATAACTTTCCGCCAGAGCCTTTTTCTTCATCTCCAGCAAGCCAGCCCTGGAATGTGTGCCATCCTTTAGAGAGCTTCTCTTTAATAATTCCTGCTGCGCCATCCGCAATTTTGGTCGCCGGCGTCTGGAACAGACCGTTTGCTACCAATGACTTTCCGATATTGGCTGCTTCTGTCCAGTTCCCCTCTTTTAGCGCATTGATCAGACTCCCAATCAGTCTTAGCGTTGCGCCTAACTGATTAAAGTTGTCCAGAAGCCCCTTAAAGATGGTGCTGATAGACCACTTGCTAAAATCGATGCCCAGTAGGCTGCCAATATCAACAATAAGATCTTTTATGGTTTTCGCGAGGCTACCGATCGTGTCCGCAGCCATTTCAATAACCGGTCCCCACTCTCCCCAGTTAATAAAGCTCTCTTCCCCAGCTTTCCATTTCTGGTAGTCGTTATAAAGCAGGCCAATGGCCGCAGCCAGCGAGAGGATAATCCCGACAGGGGAAGCGAGAAATGCGCTGTTCAGAACCAGCCAGGCCGCGGTAAGCCCCGCTAAACCACCGATTAGCCCCTGAGAACCTTCGTCAAGGCGCTCCCACCAGGCCATCACGTCGGTAACCCAGTCGATGGTGCCGCTCAGTGCATCAACGAAAATGTCAGCAAACTGTTCAACGACGGCGCCAATTTTGTCCAACACGCGTTCAATTTGTGGCGCTTTAACCAGCATTTTTTCGGCCAGTCTCTCAACGGGCTCAGCCAATTTTTCGGCCAGATCGCCGCCTGATTTTGCTACTAACAAATCAAACACGGAGTCGGCTTTACGCCAGGACTGCATAAATTTTTCGGACTGGTCGGCGCTTTGCTCTGCGCTTCCGCCTATGCGGAGGGACAAGTCCTGATACTCTTCGGCAAACTGGCCTAATCCGCGCTGCATCGCATGCAGCGTGTCGTCATCAATCCCCAGATTCAATGCATAGAAATCGGCGCTGTCTCTGTTCACTGCGCCCAAAGAACGGGCAACCTGCGTGAAAATATCGGCGTTATCCCGCTTTAAGCCAGCGCTATCATGCGTTTTTACGCCGAGACTTTTCAACAGGCTCTCGTGCAGAGAGTCACCGTTCACATACTCACTGACGTTTTTAATCGACTTTTGCAGCGCACCAATGTCCGCCCCTGACTGACTGGCACCGTATTGCAGTGCCTTGTAAGCCTCTAAATCGGCGTTCAGAGATTGAGCTGCCTGTGCATCCTTCTCGATGCCAGACAGCCGCTTTTCAAACCAGGATCCCGCTTTAGTTAGCGGAGACAGCACCTGATTACTGAAGTTTTCGAAACTTTTGGTCAGTTTTTCAAAATCAACTTTTGCCGCCTCTTCTTTTCCCTTTTTCAGCGTTTTATCCAGTTCCCCAAAAGCGGCGTTGATTCGCGAGCTAAGGTCTTCTTGATAAAAAAAATCTGGGATCGGGACGTAAGGAACAAGCTGTGCGCTAGCGCTCATTTTCCTCTCTCCAGCGTGCGACGCAGACCTTATTCTCGGCCTGCATCTCAAGGTAATCATTCATCAGCGCAATGTCGTAGAGATCCACCGCGCCGCTTTTCAGATCCAGCCAGCTGAGGCCGAAGACCTCCGCCGGGCGAAGAATGTAATCTTCCCCGCCCGGCAGCGTCTCCAGCATCAGGCCGCCGACGGGGCCAGGTTTTCGCTGCCGGGGAGTTCTTGCAAAAAATTTCCCAACGAGTCGGCCACCACCCGGGCCACCAGCTGCAGCAGCGTCATCAGGTCGATATCATCAAAGGACAATGCGCCCTGACTAAAGACCGGCACCCAACCCTTCATATGCTCGCGCGTCACGACCGAGAGGCATGGATACAGAATGGTGTTGCAATCCTCCTCGCTGAGGTCAGCCAGTGTCCGGGCAATTTTAGGCAGCACGGTTTCGAGGGCGTTACCGCCCTCCTTACCCTGTAAGCTGCGAAAATCACCCACAACGCCCGCCAGAACCGGCAGCAGCTTGCGTGCAACGCTAAGCTGCTCAAAAACGCCGAGCTTGCCAATGCGGTAGTTCACCGCTTTCAGGGTAATTTCCATGGCTTAGAACTCCCCGAGCTGCTGATCGATTTTGCCGCAGTCAAACTTCCAGTCCATGGTGCCTGCATCCTTGCCATTGCTGTTCGCTGGCAGCTGGGAAAACGCCACGCTGCTGGCCGACACCAAATCGCCGGAGGAAGTGTTGCGCACGACGATCGTATTCTTACCCCACAGGGCCGAAGAGAGGGTTTGGGCGTTGTAGGCCTGCATCAGCTTTTTGTTCACCGGCGAGGTTTTCATCAGCGTCACGGTGATAGCGCCGTTTTTCGCCGGAGAGAGGTTATGCATTACCTCACCGTCAATACCCACGGTCATGGTATTTTTTGGGCCAGCCATTTCCACTTTGATCCCGGCGTCGCCGTTCGCGCTGCCCGCGCCCAAATCAATCACGCCGGTTGGCCCCACGAGAGAGGCCGTAACATCCATAAAAGAATAAGTACCCATTTAAATCTCCTTAACGAACAACATTGATTTCGACGTCGGCGAAGTGCACGGCACCCGCCAGTTTGCAGGCCACCTGAATCACTGGCGCCTTACGCGCCTCGCGGTCTGACTGCGCCTGAGTCGCTACAGCCGGAGCGTAGACGTAGTAGCCTTTGGTCAGCGTGTCGCCGGAGGCCAGTTGGCCAATATCGGCGCCATTCCAGACACCCGGTGCCACCAGGCCATTGGTGACCGCCTGCGCCATAGAATGCTCGACGTTGCTCAGCAGACGGGTTACACCGGCATCGGTTTGTGGGATTTTGGTGGTGCTGGTGTAAAGCAGGTTGTAGAGGTTGGTCTGCACATAGTTTTGCAGCCAGTCCAGGCCGTGGCGCTCATCAATAAAGCTGCCGTTGCTCATTACGCCTTCCTGAATAATGGCGGTGTCGTTGTTGTAATTCACAAAGACGTTGGCGTTTTTCGCGGAAAGAGCATTGATTTGCGTTTGGGTCAGCGTTTCTGCGGTAATCCCCGGTTCCTGCTTGAATTTCAGGGTAATGGTGGTGTTATTGCCGTTGAAGTTAACGGTGAACGCACGGCCAAACAGGGAGGCTGCCGCAAACGGCGTGGCGCTGGAATACTGACCAAAAGTGCGGGCGAACTTAGCCGCTTTCAGTTTGCTGAAGATATCGGTGCTGTCGTTAGCGTCCAACACTTTAGCGCTGGCGGAAGTATGACCAAAGATACGGGAAACGCCGTCGCCTTCAATAACCGCCGCCACGGCCAGCACGCCTTCATCGGTAAGGGTATCGTCGGCAATCACCAGACCATACCAGTCGGTCGAGTGCGCACTCAGCGCGGAGACGCATTCGGCGATGGTTTCTCCGGCTTTGCCCTCGCTCTCTTCTTTTACCCAGCGCCCGATATACAGGTCGGCAGGCTGCGGGGACTGCTGGTAGTAAAGGCTGGCGGCTTTGTATTCCGGGGCGTCCAGGCCAAAGTCGGCGGCCACGCCGCTCAGGCTGGAATAAGCGCGCATACGCTCTTTCGCATCGATAACGTTGCTCGCCCCTACGACCAGAAGCGCACCATAGTTACGGGACTGCGCCGCTCGTGGCGCCATATTCACTGTCACGCTGACAATGTTAGATACAGGTAAACCCTGTGACATAGCTTACTCTCCAATGATTTTTACTGCGGATGAAAGGATGGAACGAATACCGTAGCGCCGGGCAATACTGCGCTTGAGCGCCACGGTGAGGGTGTAGCGGCGTAGCCACTGGTTGTTGATAAATTCAGGATCCGGCGTGAGGCCACTGCACCGTAAAAACGTCAGGCCCAGCCGGTTCAGCTCGGCATTGTTTTGCGGCACGTTCAGGCCATCACGAAAAAGCGCGGCAACGGCCTGAGCGCCGGGGCCATAAAAGCCGCAGGTCACGTCCACGGACTCGATGCTCTGAAGTACGCTTTGGTCGCTGTCCTGCGAGTGGAAGAAAGGCGTTTCCGTCTGCTTCACATGGGTAAAAAAGTCACACCAGGTAATACCGGCTGCAGGCGTGGCGGGGGGTGGATCGCTCCACTTCGCCATCACCATTTCCGGCGGCAGGCCCGATACGCCGACAATCCAGCCGGTAAGATCCGCATCAAGCGCATCGTCATAATGTGGCGATGCCCCCAGCGGCGTCAGAAAGCCCGGACGCGTGGTGTCATTCATTGATTTCTCCTAAGAAAAACCGCCCAAAGGCGGTTGAGGTTGCTAACAAAGAGGGAAAAGCGTGGTTTTTCCCTCTTTGTGGTTATCAGCCGAAAATCAATGAATTGATTTTCCAGTTTTTTCACGAGCCGTCCGGCATATCTTCTATTACCGGAGGTTTGTCAGCAGTCTGAACCGCCCGAAGGCGGTCAGATAAGGCTTACAGCCCTTTGGCCTGCAGACGAGCCACGTGGTCGACGTACAGCTTGACCGGGTCGCTGTTGCTGGCCACCACGCCGGCAAGCTGGTTGATGGCATCGACGTGATCCATTGAATAGTCGGAGCCAATCACCTTGCCCAGATGACTGCTGTAGCGACCGACCAGGCCATCGTTCTGGAAACGTTCGTTGGTAAACAGGATGGAAAACGCCAGCATGGCCACGTGCAGTGGATCCAGGTTATTCGCGCCCTGGTTCAGCGGGTTGTAGTCGATAATCCCGCTCCAGGAGTAGTAGTACACGCCGTTGTCCAGCTCTTTGCCCTGGCCGCCCCACTGTGCAGGCAGCCCCTGCGGATACTTCTTGTTAAAGGCGGCCACGCCTTCGCTGGTCAACGCATCCAGGGCATCCACGCCGGATTGAGGCAGACGAGGCGCCCCGGCCAGGGCGGAAAGCAACTGCCCAAAGGCCGACAAAGCCGCATTAGCGATAGACTCAGGCAGGCGGCCAGGCTTCAGCGCCAGTCGAACAAGGTCTGCCACTTCTGAGCCATGGTTAACGCCGTTCACGGAGGTGACCGAGGCAATAAGTTCAGGATGGGTCGCCGCAGCGTAGCGACAGGCCAAGGGCCCCTGACTGTGGCCAATCAGGTTAACTTTTGCAGCCCCCGTTTCAGCCAGGACTTTACGTACAAATTCCAGCAGCTGCTCGCCGCGCATTTCATTGCTGTTCAGCGCGGAAATCGTGGCGATGTAGACCTTCGCCCCGGCTTTCTCCAGCGCCTCTTTGATGCCGTAGAAATAGGGGTAGATCCCGCCAATTTTGTCGAAACCAAACAGACCGTGGACCAGAACAATCGGGTACTTCAGGGATGTAGACATAGGAATGACCTCTTTGACGTAGGAATAAAAAAGCCTCGAAAATTCGAGGCTTAGTTCAGGCACTGATTGCGGATGTACTCCTGCAGCCCCGCCAGCTGCTTGTTGCTCGTTTCTATTCGCTCCCGGAGAAGGAAATAATCCCGCTGAGCGGCGTCAGTAAGTCCGGGGGCGGCGCCATCATCCAGCCTGGCGGTGGCGGTGGGGGCAGGCACAGTTTTGCAGGTGGCGCTGACGCGCAGCCGCTGAGTACCAGCAGCCACATCACGCTGCAGATTTTCAATGGTGAGCCGGGCATGGGTTAACTCCTCGCTATAGTGGGTATCCAGTTCGGCTAGCGCCTGCTGGCGCAGGACAAGGTTTTGCAGCGCATTTTTTTGCTGAGCCAGCTGCTGTATGGCTGACTCTGCCCTTTGTTTTTGTACCGCGTAGCGTTGGTGAAACCACCAGCTGATGGCGATGAGCAGCGTAAAGGCTGCCAGCATAAATGAGGTTAAAGGCTTCATTTTTCCGGCTCCGACCAGGTACAAAGCTGGTACTCCACTTCGCGACGGTTGATAAGCCCCTGCCACTGCTTCCCCCCCGCCCGGATCCATTTTTTCAGTCCAGCGCAGGCTTGTTCATAATCGCCCGCGTTTAACATCCTGAGCACGGCCGAGTGCTGAAAAGCGGCTGTGCCGACGTTGTAGGTAAAGCTGATCAAAGCTGCACGTTGGTACTCACTCACCGGGACTGTGACGGCCCTGGAGACTACCTGAGCTGCGGGACGGAGATCCTGGTCAAGCCAGCGTCTGCACTCAGACAGGGTGTAAGTTTTATCGGGAATAATATCTTTACCGGTATGCCCGTAGCAGACGGTCAGCACGCCAGCGACATCGTAATACGGGGTGTAGCTCACGCCTTCCAGTTCGGGCAGGAGCGTGCCAGCAATCGTCAGAGCGCCCGCCCCTGACAATCCGAGTAATGTTTTTCTGAGTCCGGGAGAAAGCGCCATCAGTTACCTGCCTTTTTCAGTACCTCGCTGACTGCCCTGATAATCTCAATCTGCTCGGCTCGGTTTAGGGTTTGCAAGTCATCCACCAGCGTCTGGAGGATACGGGTGCGTTTTTGATCTTCGAGATGCTGGCGGTGAGCATCCAGCCTGCCGCCCAGCCAGGAAGCCAGTGAAATCAGTACGCTTAGCAGCCCGAATATCATGTAGACCATATCCTGTGTCGTGATACCCAGACCGGCGGCAAGCGCCGCCAGCCACGCAAAAGACTGCGTGACCAGATTTGCGGGTTGGTCGTGCATGGAAGAACCTTCGGTTGAGGAGTCGAACTGCCGTGGGGGTAAAGAAGCGATTTGGCGTTAAATCAGTGGAATCGGTTTTCCGCGTCGGATCTGCTTGCCCGCGGCTTCCGGTAAGCCGGATTCGTTGCGGGGCGCGGCCTGATAAACGCTTTTTTGCCTGGCGTCTAACTTCTGGCGCAGTCGCTGATAATGCTCTGCCTGCTGGATGATTTGCAGGCCATAGATGTTAATCACCTCCAGCGCCTTGTCGGGACGATGCCCGGGTTTACGGGCTAGCGAGAGAACAGGTCGTGCGTCAGGTTTCGCTCTTATCCCGACTAACAGCGGGTTGGCAGCTTTCCAGACGGCCTGTTTAGCTTCGCGGCGCTGGCGGCGACGTGCCTGTGCGTCCATACAACCTCCTGTCAATCAACTTTGGCGATATCTCTCTGATATCCCAAAGCTTCTTGCTTTGGTGTATGTGCCCTTTTTCAGGGCCAGATGTTAAGGAGCGTTCACTTGCCTTGTGAGTCGGTGCGTCCTGCCGATGAATTAATATTGAACCAATAGTACGATTTCGTCAAGAACCAAAAGTACGAAATATTTAAAAAAAAAGCCTAAATGACAATTAGCAATTGATTTATAACATCATTTTTATATCAATTAGCATTCGAGTTGCTGCAAGGCGGCAGGAGAGTGCAGCCAACACGGCTGCAGCTTGAGGGATGAGTTATCTCAGGCGTGGCGGCGAATGGAATGGCTGTACATCACCCGACCAATGATTTTGAGGTGCTGTTCGTTCTCTTCGCTGATCCGCCAGTCGGCGTACTTCGGGTTGTCCGAGCGAACCAGCAGGCAGTCGTGAGTCATCTGCAGGCGCTTCACCAGCAGTTGCCCCTTATAGAGGAACACGTAGATGCCGTCCCCGTCGAAATAATCTTTGCCGATATCCACAAAGATATAGTCGCCCAGTTCAATGGTGCCGGACATGCTGTCGCCGGTGACGGTAATGACTTTTATTGTTGAAGCCGGACGGTGACCGAACAGTTCCAGCGCTTCCTGGCTGTCGTAAACAATGTGGTTAATGGTTTCGGTAACTTCACTGGAGACCAGTCGCCCGGGCCCCGCGCTGGCCTCAATGTCCAGCACATCGATACGAAAACCCGGCTCTTCGCGCGGCTGGAAAGGATAAACGG
The DNA here is from genome assembly GCF_011752815.1 of Enterobacter sp. Cy-643. Taxonomy (GTDB): domain Bacteria; phylum Pseudomonadota; class Gammaproteobacteria; order Enterobacterales; family Enterobacteriaceae; genus Cedecea. The sequence continues at coordinate 24,408 of NZ_VWWV01000001.1, read as the reverse complement.
CCGCCTCTTCATGACCGGCTGAACTCTCGCGCCCTTCACTTTGATAGCCCGTTTCACTGCCGTGCTGAAGCCAGAGCGCGTCGGCCCGAAGAAAGGTTGCCAGTTCGTACATTTTATCCTGCCGGGGGATCGCTTCGGCGTTAAGCCACTTGCTGACGGCCTTGGAGGAAACGCCCAGCGCGCGCGCTATCGCCATACCGCGCCCGAACTCATCGAGGTTTGCTTCGCTGCAGGCCTGCGCCAGCCTGCGGGAAAAAGCTTCGCGCAGTTGTTCTCTCTGTACCATAAGTACGATCCCACCGTGTTTATCGTGACCAATAGTTCAATGATAACACGTACTGAAAGTACACAAAGCACAAAACTTAAAGGCGCAGTATCATTGGGGATGATCTGCTTTTGTGGTAAAGTGCGCGCCATCAAAACGTCCCTGCCTTAGCCGTTATCTTTAATCAGATTTAACACTGGTTAAATATACAGTCTTTTGCAATGTTTTGAGCGCGAAATATGAATATATCTTTTAGTACGGTGGGGCTGGTAACAGGTTGAAATGGCGTTATTAATTACGAAGAAGTGCATCAACTGCGATATGTGCGAGCCGGAGTGCCCTAATCAGGCCATCTCCATGGGAGATGCTATCTATCAGATCGATACCGACCGCTGCACGGAATGCGTGGGCCATTACGAAACCCCGACCTGCCAGAAAGTTTGCCCTATCCCCAGCACGATAATTAGCGACCCGGCACACATTGAAAGTGAAGAGCAGCTGTGGGATAAGTTCGTGCTGCTCCACCATGCGGACAAACTTTAGCTTTCGATGATCACCGTCGCGCAGGCGTAATGGCGCTCATCCGCCAGGGTAACGTGCACCGATCGCACCCCCATCTTTTCAGCCAGCCGTTCCGCCTCTTCCCAAAAACGCAGCTGAGGCTTGCCCAGCGCGTCGTTAAACACTTCAAACTGGTTAAACGCCAGTCCGTTACGGATCCCGGTGCCAAAGGCTTTCGCTGCCGCCTCTTTCACCGCAAAACGCTTCGCCAGAAAACGCACCGGCTGCTGGTGTGCCTGATACAGCACCCATTCGTTTTGACTCAGCACGCGCTTTGCCAGCCGGTCACCGGAACGGGAAATGACGCTTTCAATACGCGCAATTTCCACAATGTCCGTGCCGAGACCGAGAATGGCCATTAGCGGCGCGCTTCCTGCATCAGGCGTTTCATTTCAGCCACGGCCTCTTTAAGACCGCTCATGACCGCACGCCCGATAATAGCGTGGCCAATGTTCAGCTCATGCATTTCAGGGATCCGAGCGATAGCCTGAACGTTGTGATACGTCAGCCCGTGGCCAGCATTCACCTTCAGCCCTTTAGCAGCGGCATAGCTCGCGGCTTCAGCAATACGCGCCAGTTCTTTGGCCTGGGTAGCTTCGTTTTCAGCATCCGCATAGCAGCCGGTGTGAATTTCAATGTAAGGCGCACCCACGGCCACCGCCGCGTCAATCTGCGCGTGGTCGGCATCAATAAACAGAGAAACCAGAATACCGGCGTCAGCCAGGCGCCGACAGGCATCGCGCATTTTCTCCAGTTGACCGGCAACATCGAGGCCACCTTCAGTGGTCACTTCCTGACGTTTTTCCGGCACCAGGCAGCAGAAATGCGGTTTCGTCTGGCAGGCAATACCGATCATCTCTTCGGTGACGGCCATTTCAAGATTCATGCGGGTGTCGAGGGTTTCACGCAGAACGCGAACGTCACGGTCGGTGATGTGGCGACGATCTTCACGCAGGTGCACGGTAATACCATCGGCACCCGCCTGCTCCGCAATAAACGCGGCCTGAACCGGGTCCGGATATGCCGTACCGCGCGCGTTACGCAGGGTAGCGATGTGATCGATGTTGACGCCTAACAGTAATTCAGCCATGACAATCCTCAGAGTTCGCAGACAGATGCCGGGCAGTGTACACCTGCCGGGGAAATCCTGGCTACGGTCTGTGATTACTGTGAGCTATCCGAAGGTTCATGTGGTGTTTTTTTAGGCACAAACTGGCGGAACAGCTCGCGACTTTTGAGGGGTTTTCCCTGCAGATACGGTTTGAGGGCCATACGCGTGAAACGCTTGGCGGCACGGAGCGTGTCGGCGTCCGGAAACTCGCGTTCGGCCAGCGCTCTGAGCTGGCGTCCGGTAAAACTGCTGTGGCCAATCACCACGCTGGCAATAAAGCCTTTCTCTTCACGATAAGTGTAAGTCATGGTGTCATCGACGCCCGCCCCGCTGCCGGCGCAGTGCAGGAAGTCCACGCCGTAGCCAAGGTGCCCCAATAACGCCAGCTCAAAGCGGCGCAGCGCAGGCTCCGGTGTGCCCGTAGCGCCAGCTAAGGCCTGAATACAGTGGAGGTAATCAAAGAACAGTTCGGAGAAGCGGGTTTCCTGCTCAAGGACACGAGCCACCAGCTCGTTGACGTACAGGCCGCTATAGAGCGCGATACCGCTTAAGGGAAGTGCCAGAGAAACCGCTTCGGCGCTGCGCAGCGTTTTGACTTCGCCACGGCCGCCCCAGCGAACCAGCAGAGGGGTAAAAGGCTGCAGAGCGCCTTTCAGGTTTGAGCGTTTGGAGCGCGCGCCTTTGGCAATCAGACGAACGCGGCCGGACTCTTCAGAAAACAGGTCGAGCAGAAGGCTGGTTTCGCTCCAGGGGCGACTATGCAGGACAAAAGCCCGTTGCCAGCCTTCCATTAGTTTTAGCTCAGGTCGTCGGTATAACCGAGACTGCGTAATGCACGCTCGTCATCGGCCCAGCCGGATTTCACCTTCACCCAAAGTTCGAGGTGAACTTTAGCTTCGAACATCTCTTCCATGTCTTTACGGGCTTCGATGCCGATGGTTTTGATTTTGGCCCCTTTGTTGCCAATCACCATCTTCTTCTGCCCTTCACGCTCAACGAGGATCAGTCCGTTGATGTCGTAGCCACCGCGTTCGTTGGTCACAAACTGCTCGATTTCTACGGTTACGGAATACGGCAGTTCAGCGCCCAGGAAGCGCATCAGCTTTTCACGAATGATCTCAGACGCCATGAAGCGCTGGGAACGGTCGGTAATATACTCTTCCGGGAAGTGGTGGATCGCTTCCGGCAGGTGCTTACGGACGATTTCCGCGATGGTATCAACGTTCATCCCGGTTTCTGCTGAGATAGGCACGATATCGAGGAAATTCATCTGGCTGCCGAGGAACTGCAGGTGCGGCAGCAGGACGGTTTTATCCTGAACGTTATCAACTTTGTTGACCGCCAGAATTACCGGCGCGCGGCTGTCGCGCAGCTTGTTCAGCACCATTTCGTCATCCGGCGTCCAGCGGGTGCCTTCCACCACGAAGATAACCAGCTCAACGTCGCCGATGGAGCTGCTCGCGGCGCGGTTCATCAGGCGGTTAATCGCGCGTTTTTCTTCCATGTGCAGCCCCGGGGTATCGACGTAAATCGCCTGATATGGCCCTTCGGTATGGATGCCCATGATGCGGTGGCGCGTGGTTTGCGCCTTACGCGAGGTAATGGAAACTTTTTGCCCAAGCAGCTGATTCAGCAGCGTGGATTTGCCGACGTTCGGGCGACCAACAATGGCCGCGAAGCCGCAATACGTTTTTTCTTCGCTCATTCCAGCTCCAGCTTTTTCAGCGCCTGCTCAGCCGCAGCCTGTTCTGCTTTACGGCGGCTTGAACCCGTGCCTACAACAGGCTCAGGCAGGCCACTCACCTGACAGTGAATGGTAAATTCTTGATCGTGCGCTTCACCACGCACCTGCACCACCAGATACGACGGCAGCGGCAGATGGCGACCCTGCAGATACTCCTGCAGACGCGTTTTCGGATCTTTTTGCTTGTCGCCTGGACTGATTTCGTCGAGACGGGTCTGATACCAGGAGAGAATCAGACGCTCAACGTTCTGAATGTCGCTGTCGAGGAAGACGCCACCGATCAGCGCTTCCACGGTATCGGCAAGAATCGACTCCCGGCGGAAACCGCCACTTTTCAGTTCACCCGGCCCAAGACGCAGGCATTCGCCCAGTTCGAACTCCCGCGCGATTTCCGCCAGCGTATTGCCACGAACCAGCGTCGCGCGCATGCGGCTCATGTCCCCCTCGTCTACGCGAGGAAAACGGTGATACAGCGCATTCGCGATGACATAACTGAGAATGGAGTCACCCAAAAACTCAAGACGCTCGTTGTGTTTGCTGCTGGCACTACGATGGGTTAATGCCTGCTGCAACAGATCCTGATGTTGAAAAGTGTAGCCCAGCTTCCGCTGCAGCCTGTTTATTACGATGGGATTCATGCGATACCAAAATTAATGAATGCGTCAACTATTCAGCACACGGAACAGACCTGAAAAAAGGAAACCAACGCTGTTTCGTGTGCCGTGGCTCCCTTTCGGGAGCCAATCTTTAAAGGCGGGAATATTCTATACACAACGACAGGGGATGTCGTTAGTTTGTGGGATTAATTATTTAATGAATGCCGCCAATTCGGCTTAAACGAACACCCGTTGGCCATTCACCTTCTTGTTTCTCGAAACTCATCCAAATGGCTGTCGCTTTACCGACCAGATTTTGCTCCGGTACAAAGCCCCAATAGCGGCTGTCTGCGCTATTGTCGCGGTTATCACCCATCATGAAATAATGACCCGGCGGAACAATCCATGTCGCCAGCGGCAAGCCGGACTGCTGGTAGTACATCCCCACCTGATCCTGCGCGATTGGCACCGTCAGAATGTTATGGGTGACGTTGCCCAGCGTTTCTTTGCGCTCGCTCAGGCGAACACCGTCTTCACGGGTCTGGTCTTTAGGCAACTGGAAGAAACCGGAAGTCGCTTCACTGCCGTTGCGACGAGCAAAAGTCTGCACAAAATCACTGGCTTCAACGTTGGAATAAGTGATTGGCAGCGCGTTATCGCAGGCCTGGCCGGAACTGCAATTAGGCTGAACGGTAACTTCTTTTGACTGCGGGTCGTAGCTTACCCGGTCGCCCGGCAGCCCCACAACGCGCTTAATATAATCCAGACGCGGATCTTCAGGATATTTAAATACCGCAATATCGCCGCGTTTTGGATGCCCGGTTTCAATTAAGGTTTTCTGATAAATCGGATCTTTAATGCCGTAGGCAAATTTCTCCACCAGAATAAAGTCACCGATTAACAGCGTTGGCATCATCGAACCGGAAGGGATCTGGAAAGGCTCATAAATAAATGAACGCACCACCAGCACAATCGCCAGCACCGGAAATACCGACGCACCGGTTTCCAGCCAGCCCGGTTTAGGGCCAACTTTTTTTAGCGTCTTTTTGTCCAGTGCGTCACCGGTGGCAGCTTGCGCTGCCGCCTGTTTTTCACGACGTTTTGGTGCAAAGATAAACTTATCCAGACACCATAAAATGCCCGTCACCAGCGTGGCTACCACGAGGATCAAAGCAAACATATTCGCCATGCCAACTCCTTAGATTATTTGCTGTCTTTGCCGACGTGCAGAATGGCCAGGAACGCTTCCTGCGGCAGCTCGACGTTGCCGACCTGCTTCATGCGTTTCTTACCGTCTTTCTGTTTCTGCAGCAGCTTTTTCTTACGGCTAACGTCGCCGCCGTAGCACTTAGCCAGAACGTTTTTACGCAGCTGTTTCACCGTCGAACGCGCAATAATATGGTTGCCGATGGCAGCCTGAATCGCGATGTCGAACTGTTGGCGAGGGATCAGATCCTTCATTTTTTCCACCAGCTCACGGCCACGGTAAGGCGCGTTGTCGTTGTGGGTGATAAGCGCCAGCGCATCAACGCGATCGCCATTTATCAGTACATCAACGCGTACCATGTTGGAAGCCTGGAAACGTTTGAAATTGTAATCCAGCGACGCATAGCCACGAGAAGTGGACTTCAGGCGGTCGAAGAAGTCGAGCACCACTTCCGCCATTGGGATTTCATAGGTCAGCGCAACCTGGTTGCCGTGATAAACCATGTTGGTTTGCACGCCGCGTTTTTCGATACACAGCGTAATCACGTTGCCGAGGAACTCCTGCGGCAGCAGCATGTGACATTCCGCAATCGGCTCGCGCAGCTCTTCGATGTTGTTGAGCGGAGGTAGCTTAGACGGGCTGTCAACGTAGACGATCTCTTTGCTCGTCGTTTGCACTTCGTAAACTACGGTTGGCGCGGTGGTGATCAGATCGAGATCGTACTCACGCTCCAGACGCTCCTGGATAATCTCCATGTGCAGCAGGCCCAGGAAGCCACAGCGGAAGCCGAAGCCCAGCGCCGTTGAGCTTTCTGGCTCGTAGAACAGGGAGGCGTCGTTCAGGCTGAGCTTGCCGAGTGCATCGCGGAAGTTTTCGTAATCGTCGGAGCTGACAGGGAACAGGCCGGCATAAACTTGCGGCTTCACTTTTTTAAAGCCCGGCAGCGCTTTATCCGCCGGATTACGGGACAGCGTCAGGGTATCGCCCACCGGCGCGCCCAGGATGTCTTTGATGGCACAAACCAGCCAGCCTACTTCACCGCATTTCAGTTCGGTACGGTCGATTTGCTTAGGCGTAAAGATGCCCAGGCGATCGGCGTTATACACCTGGCCTGTGCTCATGACTTTGACTTTGTCACCTTTGCGCAGAGTACCGTTTTTCACGCGGATCAGGGAAACAACGCCCAGGTAGTTATCGAACCAGGAGTCGATGATCAGCGCCTGCAGCGGGGCATCTGGATCGCCTTCTGGCGCCGGAATATCACGCACCAGGCGCTCTAATACATCCGGTACGCCCACGCCAGTTTTCGCCGAGCAGCGCACCGCGTCGGTGGCGTCGATGCCCACGATGTCTTCAATTTCTTCCGCTACGCGCTCAGGATCGGCCGCCGGCAGGTCAATTTTGTTCAGAACCGGCACCACTTCCAGATCCATTTCCATCGCCGTGTAGCAGTTCGCCAGGGTTTGAGCCTCAACGCCCTGCCCGGCATCCACCACCAGCAGCGCCCCTTCACATGCCGCAAGCGAGCGGGATACTTCATAAGAGAAGTCAACGTGCCCTGGGGTATCAATGAAGTTCAGCTGGTAAGTTTCACCGTCGCTGGCTTTGTAGTCGAGGGTGACGCTTTGCGCTTTGATGGTGATACCACGTTCGCGTTCCAGGTCCATTGAGTCGAGAACCTGCGCGGCCATTTCACGGTCGGACAAGCCGCCGCAAATCTGGATGATACGGTCAGACAGCGTCGATTTACCGTGGTCGATGTGGGCAATAATAGAAAAGTTACGTATATTCTTCATAGTTAGAGGTTTTATGCCTTACAAATGGCCTGTGAGCTCGGCGCTTCGCGCTGTACGGAGCAGGATGTCAGAGACTGTCTTCTGCCTGAAACGCCGCATTCTACACTACAACCAGAAAGTGAGGAAACTGCTCATCCTGCAAGCTTAGGTAAGCCATAAGCAGGATGTGCAAAGAGATGTCAGTTGAAGGGAATTTATTGATTTTCAGCCGGCGGCGCAGACGTATCGACGCGCAGCGCATCCGGACTAAGCGCAACGCTTAGAATTACCGGCTGCCAGCTCTCGCGGCGGCTGAAATGCAGGGAAAAACCGCGAGCAAGCAGAAAGCCTCCCACGCCGCCAAGCAAAGCCCCGCACATGGCGGCCAGGTTGGTACCAAACAGCGTCTGGAAAAGGCCTGAGCACAAAAATAGCCCGACCAGCGGCAGCATGTACACTAACAGCGCGGACCCTAACAGGCTACTTTCCGCAATGCCCAGCTCCACTTTTTGCCCTGCAACCAGCGGCTGTTCGCTTGGCACAGACAGCAGATGGCTGGTTTGCGGTCCCAGTTTGTTCAGAACACGCGTGCCACATCCCGAACGCGAAGCGCAGCTGTTACAAGAGGCTTTTACATCACAGTGCAGCAACGCTTCACCGTTTTGCCAGGAGACGACCGTCGCCCATTCTTTAATCATTGCGTCGCACCATTAAACTTCACGCTATCGCTAATGCGTTTTGCCGTTTGCGGAGGCAATTCACCTACAACGGTGATTTCGGTTTTATCACGAATTTCTGTGCTAATTGTCCGCCGACCGGTCCGCACAAGCTGCTCGCCATTAACTGCCTGAGACGGAGCCTGGCTGATGTTCACCGAGAAACTGAACAACCCATCAGAATAAAGTCGAGATTCGATAGGAACACCCACGGTTGGCAGCGGCCGGCGGCTACTCGACACTTCGCTGAAGCCTTGCGGCAGCCATGTTGGTGCCCATGTAAAACTGGCCTTTTCTGCACCAGGAACAGACAGCAGCGGAGGCAGCGTCGCCTTCGCTAAATTCTGCAGCAGCCCGCTCGCCTGATTTTCGACAGAGAATGAAACAACCCGGAACTGTTCGAGCGTTTCGCCATCGCGATCCAGTAAATCAACGCGAAGCGGCAGCTTGGTTTCGGTATCGAGCCAGACAATGTAGTTATAGCGGGTGCCATCCCGAGCGACGATGCGAATCACTTCGCATAATCTGTCGGCAATACGCGTGCGCCCGACAGAAATGAAGTCGTAGTACGGGGTCAGACGCTTAAAGTCGGTATAAACGATGGAAGGCAGAGAATCGACGATGTAGTCCCCGGTGAGCGTGAATGGCTCAAGCCCAGGTTCAAAGTAGCTGATTTCATTGCCGCGCTGAACGACTTCGCGGCGCGGGCCATCCATTTGCAGGAATTGCGCAAGCGGGCGGTTATCAAGACGTGCGTGGCGATAACTAAGGGACTCAATCCCTTGTTTGCTGATATTGATAAACGCCAGCTCATAATTGAGTGACTGACTAGCCTGGTTCATCTGCTGCAACAGCGCCCCGGACGAAACAGTGTCCGCCGAGGCGCTGGAGGTGAACAACAGGCTGCCTGCCACGAGAGACAGGGCACACCAAAGTTGCTTCATTACTGCGATTGCGTTCCTAAAGTTTGGTTTCCTGGCACTTGCACAGCAGCCTGCTGGGTTTGCGCCTGCTCAAACTGGAGCTGCTCGGAGTGTAAACGACGCTGCAATTCGTAATCCTGCAGCATAGCGTTAATACGGCGACGCTGTTCCTGTACTTGCTGACTGCTGTTGCTGGCGGTCGTGTCAGACGGTACACCCAAGCTTACCGGGCTAGCTTTACCCATCATAGGCAAGGTGTTAAACACCGGCGTTTCCGGCTGTGCGGTGCTGTCAGACTGAACGTTATAGTGCTGCACGCCTACGATAACCGCAAGCGATACGCACGCAGCAACGCCCATTTGGGTAAGCTGGCTTGCCCACGGACGCACCTTATGCCAGAACGGCATTTTCTGCCACTGCTGAGGCTGCGGCTGAGACTCGGTAATGAGCGGCGCGACGTTACGCGCAGGTTCATTTGCGATAGCCGCCATCACGTTGGCAGAAATATCAAAATGGAGCACTTCGCTGGTATCTCCGCGCATTGTGTCGCGGATAAGGTGGTAACTCTCCCAGCTTTGCTGCAACTCACTGTCGTTTGACAGGCGATTGAGCAACTCGCTATCGAGAGATTCGCCATCCATTAAAGCGGAAAGTTGTTCTTTCTGCATGCCTAAATACCCTTCCAGTAATCCGCTATCGTCAACGCCTGATAAGCGGTTGAACTTTATTATCAATAGCTTCCCTTGCGCGGAAAATACGAGAACGCACAGTACCTACCGGGCAATCCATGATGTCGGCTATCTCTTCATAGCTCAGACCATCCAACTCCCGCAACGTAATTGCCATGCGTAAATCTTCCGGGAGTGACTCAATAGTACGGAAAACTATTTGTCTCAGTTCTTCAGACAACATTAAGTTCTCAGGGTTCGAAATTTCTTTCAATGCGCTGCCACTTTCGTAGTTTTCAGCGTCAATGGCGTCCACATCACTTGATGGCGGACGCCGTCCCTGAGCAACCAGATAATTTTTGGCCGTGTTGACCGCTATACGATACAACCACGTATAAAACGCACTATCGCCACGGAACGAATCCAGCGCGCGATAAGCTTTAATAAAAGATTCCTGCACCACATCGGGAACATCTCCCGAAGGCACATAGCGGGAAACCAGGCTCGCAACCTTATGCTGGTAGCGTATCACCAGTAGGTTAAATGATTTCTGATCTCCCTTTTGGACCCGTTCGACGAGGACCTGATCCGTTAACTGCTCGCTCATCCGAGGTAATGTCTCCCCAAACCCAATTTCCACGCGTAATCGAAATGCCACTCGAACCCTGCATTTTTGAGCAAGCTTTGAGTTTGAGTGCCCGAGGCCAGCAAAGTTCCGTTACGCCTTTGTTTTTCTGTCATGTTTAGCGGATTGCATATTTTCATTATAAGTTCCGCTTCGCAAAACGGTAACGCCGATTCTTCTGAATCAATGCTCAAAAAGTTAGCGAGCAGAGTATCGCATGAATCCAGGTATTTCATCACCTAATCTGCCGTATATCCTTTCGGGATGAGATTTATTTACGCAATTTGCTCAGTTCCTCTCAACCACGTTACCGCCCGGCCTGTTTAGTCTGCACAACGCTAAAACAAAAAAAGTGTGTTCAAAATCCCATCCGATGCTATGCTCCGGCAATCCTTGTTTAGTAAATTAAACATAATGAACATAAATAGCGATCTGGTCTGTGATGTATTAATTGTTGGTAGCGGCGCGGCCGGTCTTTCTCTCGCGCTACGCCTGGCTCAAACCAGCAAGGTCATTGTGCTAAGTAAAGGCCCGGTTAACGAAGGCTCAACTTTTTATGCACAGGGAGGGATTGCCGCCGTTTTCGATGAAACCGACAGCATCGCTTCCCATATTGACGATACGCTAATAGCCGGGGCAGGAATTTGCGATCCTGACGCCGTAGAATTTGTGGCAAGCAATGCAAAACACTGCGTCCAGTGGCTGATTGATCAGGGCGTCATGTTCGACACCCACACGCTGGCGAATGGTGAAGAGAGCTACCATTTGACGCGTGAAGGTGGCCACAGCCATCGGCGAATTCTTCATTCTGCAGATGCCACCGGGAAGGAAGTTGAAACCACGCTAGTCGGCAAGGCCCTCAATCACCCAAATATTCGTATCATCGAACGCAGCAACGCCGTCGACCTGATTATCTCTGACAAAATAGGCCTGCCGGGTACAAGGCGAGTCGTCGGTGCCTGGATATGGAATCGTAATCTTGAAAAAGTTGAAACCTGCCGTGCGAAATCAGTCGTTTTAGCCACTGGTGGCGCTTCAAAGGTCTATCAATATACAACAAACCCTGATATCGCATCCGGAGACGGTATCGCGATGGCATGGCGCGCAGGCTGCCGGGTCGCCAACCTGGAATTCAACCAGTTTCATCCGACGGCGCTGTTCCATCCTCAGGCGCGAAACTTCCTGCTGACCGAGGCGCTACGTGGGGAAGGTGCCTACCTGAAGCGTCCGGATGGTTCACGCTTTATGCCAGAGTTTGATGACCGGGCCGAGCTTGCCCCGCGTGATATTGTTGCCAGGGCTATCGATCACGAAATGAAACGCCTGGGCGCAGACTGCATGTATCTGGATATCAGTCATAAGCCAGAGGCGTTTGTTCGCCAGCACTTCCCCACTATTTATGAGAAGCTGCTTGGGCTAGGCATTGATTTAACCAAAGATCCGGTTCCCGTAGTCCCTGCCGCGCATTATACCTGCGGTGGCGTAATGGTAGATGAGCACGGGCGCACCGACGTTGACGGGCTGTACGCCATTGGCGAAGTAACGTATACCGGCCTGCACGGCGCTAACCGAATGGCCTCAAACTCTCTGCTAGAATGCCTGGTTTATGGCTGGTCTGCTGCGGAAGATATTCTGAAACGCCTGCCGTACGCGCGAGAAAGTAAAACGTTGCCCGACTGGGATGACAGCCGTGTGGATAATCCAGACGAACAGGTTGTTATCCAGCATAACTGGCATGAGCTGCGGCTCTTTATGTGGGACTACGTTGGGATCGTTCGTACCACTCGCCGACTGGAGCGGGCGCTGCGAAGAATTACCATGCTGCAGCAAGAGATTGATGAGTACTATGCTAATTTCCGCGTTTCAAACAATCTTCTTGAGCTAAGAAACCTGGTGCAGGTTGCCGAACTCATCGTGCGCTGCGCTATGCAGCGTAAAGAGAGTCGGGGCCTGCACTACACGCTGGATTATCCCGAGCAGCTCAATGAATCCGGCCCAAGCGTACTTTCCCCGCTCTACATAAACAGGTAGAAGTCCTGGGTCAGGCTGCAATAGCCTTCAGAGTAGCTTTGGTCTGGCCCACGAATCACCAGGCGGTCGTTGTAGTATTCTCCGCCCGTTGGAGAAAGCGCGAGCATCACCCGATGCGGCAGGCGAGTTTCATTGTCGGCCACATCAGTACGGTAACGCACGTGCCAACCCTGTGATTTTGCCAGCTCGCTGAATGCCGTCCCGGCAGTTTCCGGCATGATCACACAGAAGAAACCGTCTTCGGTGATCAGCTGTTCAGCGCTGCTGAGCAAGGCCTGATGATCCAGCGTCGTGGTATAACGTGCCTGAGCTCGCTCTGGCGATGCACAGTTGCTGCCCTGCTCAAAGAAAGGCGGATTACTGACAATTAAAGAGTAGCGCTGAGTTGCCTGCTGAGCCCACTCGCGAATGTCCGCACAGTGAACATGAATACGTGAAGCCCAGCGGCAGCCTTTGGCGTTTTCTGCCGCCTGCTCTGCAGCAACCGGATCCAGCTCCACGGCTTCGATAGTGACATCATCAGCGGTTCTCTGGGCGAGCATCAGCGCCAGCAAACCGCTGCCGGTGCCAATATCCAGGACACTTTTTACATTAACTACCGGCACCCATGCACCGAGCAGCGTCCCATCTGTTCCCACCTTCATGGCGCAGCGATCGTGCGCCACAAAGAACTGTTTGAAGGTGAAACCATCCCGACGTAATACCGCTTTTTGATCCGACATCTTATCTACCTTGCAAAGAAACCGCCGTAGCATAAGTGAAACGGACATCTACGGAAAGACACAAACAGATGAAGATCGCGGTCATTATGTCTATAATCGGCGTCCCAAACAGAGGTAGACCATGACTGTAAGCACTTTTTCCGAACTCGAACTTGATGAAAGCCTTTTGGACGCGCTCCAGGAGAAAGGCTTTACTCGCCCGACTGCCATCCAGGCAGCGGCCATTCCTCCTGCACTTGAAGGACGCGACGTGCTGGGTTCAGCACCGACGGGTACCGGTAAAACCGCAGCTTACCTGCTGCCAGCGCTACAGCATCTGGTCGACTTTCCTCGTAAGAAATCTGGCCCGCCGCGTATTCTGATCGTCACGCCGACCCGTGAACTCGCGATGCAGGTCGCCGACCATGCGCGTGAACTGGCAAAGCATACTCATCTGGATATCGCCACCATCACCGGCGGCGTAGCATATATGAACCACGCTGAAGTTTTCAGCGAGAACCAGGATATCGTGGTTGCCACCACCGGCCGACTGCTGCAATACATAAAGGAAGAGAACTTCGACTGCCGTGCGGTTGAAACGTTGATCCTTGATGAAGCAGATCGCATGCTGGACATGGGCTTCGCACAAGACATTGAAACCATCGCAGCAGAAACCCGCTGGCGCAAGCAAACCATGCTGTTTTCGGCTACCCTGGAAGGCAACGCGGTTAAAGACTTTGCCGAGCGTCTGCTGGAAGATCCGGTTGAGGTTTCCGCCACGCCATCCACGCGCGAGCGCAAGAAGATTCATCAGTGGTACTACCGCGCTGATGACGTTGAGCACAAAACAAAATTACTCGTTCATTTGCTGAACCAGCCGGATACCACCCGCTCTATCGTCTTCGTGCGTAAACGTGAGCGAGTGCATGAGCTGGTTGCCTGGCTGCGCGAAGTGGGGATCAACACCTGCTATCTTGAAGGCGAAATGGTACAGGCCAAGCGTAACGAAGCGATCAAGCGCCTGACCGACGGTCGCGTAAACGTTCTGGTCGCTACCGATGTAGCTGCGCGTGGGATCGATATTCCTGACGTTAGCCACGTGTTCAACTTTGACCTGCCGCGCACCGCGGATATTTACCTGCACCGTATCGGCCGCACTGGTCGCGCAGGCATGAAAGGCACAGCGATTTCGCTGGTTGAAGCACACGATCATCTGTTGCTGGGTAAAATTACCCGCTACATGAAAGAGCCGCTTAAATCTCGCGTTATTGACGAATTGCGCCCAACGACGCGAGCACCAAGCGAGAAGCTGACCGGTAAGCCATCCAAAAAAGTACTGGCTAAGCGCGAAGAGAAGAAGAAAGAAAAAGACAAAGAGAAGCCGCGCGTTAAAGTGCGTCATCGCGACAAGAAAAACGTCGGTAAACGCCGGAAGCCAACTGCGGCAGCCACAACAGAGTCGCCGAAAGTCGACGAATAACATTCACGCCGGGACCTTCCCGGCGTTTTTTATTGCCCTGACCCGGCGTTTTCCTGCAAACAGTTATTCTTTACGGCATTCCTGCCCTATCGTATACGGTGAAGATGGCGACATCGAAGGAATGAGCGTCGTGCTGGCAGCCCCAGGAAATTTAGGGAACCTGTGCCGGGTGCTGATGCGGGTTTACTGTGCAGTGCGGATTTTCTATTAGCGTGAAAGAGCGCCAGGCGGCGCTCTTTATTCTCAACGGCAGGAACTGAATTACAGGCTTTCAGTGAAAGTACGGGTAATCACGTCGCGCTGCTGTTCCGGGGTCAGAGAGTTGAAGCGCACCGCGTAGCCGGAAACACGAATGGTCAGCTGCGGATATTTTTCCGGATGCTTAACCGCATCTTCCAGCGTTTCACGACGCAGGACGTTAACGTTCAGGTGCTGTCCGCCTTCAACGCGAACTTCAGGTTTCACTTCCATTGGAATTTCACGGTATTCAAACTGGCCCAGTTTACTGACCGCTACTACTTCATCTTCCGCAAAACCCGCTTTCGCACACACGCAGCGAGCTTCGCCTTTTTCACTGTCGAGCAGCCAGAAAGAGTTCAGAAGTTCGTCGTTTGCCGCTTTTGTAATTTGGATACCAGTAATCATTTTATTTCTCCCTCAGGGTAATGTGCTGATTCTTTGGGCCAGCGCTCTGGCTCATTGGTAAAACCTTTGTTGCTTTGTTGTTCTTATATCAGTCCGCCAGGCGTGATTCTTTGACTTAAATCAATTAAATCCACACACTAAAAATGGCTTTAACTGGTTTTATTTGTTTTACATCAACTTAGCCCATTCACTGCATGCTAAAATTTTTGTAAATTTTCAACTTTATTTAGTGCCGTAGCCCATTGATGCCACGCACTATTTTGCTCGGGAGGAAGAAGCAGTTAAGCTATCGGGCAATACTGATTCGCGGGAGAGCGAGATGACCACCCACCTCACCTGGCACGACGTGCTGGCAGAAGAGAAACGGCAGCCTTACTTTATTAATACGCTTAGCGCCGTCGCGGCAGAGCGCGCTGCAGGCGTGACCGTTTACCCTCCGCAAAAAGATGTTTTCAACGCTTTTCGCTTTACCGAGCTAGGCGATGTCAAAGTGGTGATTTTGGGGCAGGATCCCTATCACGGCCCAGGCCAGGCGCACGGACTTTCTTTCTCCGTGCTTCCGGGCATTGCGCCCCCGCCTTCGCTGGTCAATATGTATAAAGAGCTTGAGGCTTCAGTCCCTGGCTTTACCCGCCCTACGCACGGATATCTTGAAAGCTGGGCCCGGCAGGGCGTGTTGCTCCTCAATACGGTACTTACCGTCGAAGCAAGCAAAGCGCATTCTCACGCCAATTTTGGCTGGGAAACTTTTACCGACAAAGTTATCGCCCTCATTAATGAACACCGTGAAGGCGTGGTGTTCCTGCTGTGGGGGGCCCATGCCCAGCGCAAAGGCAGCATTATCGATCGCCAGCGCCACCACGTCCTGACCGCCCCGCATCCTTCTCCGCTTTCTGCGCATCGTGGTTTTCTTGGCTGCGGGCATTTCGTGAAGGCGAATGAGTATCTGGCCGGGCGGGGAGAACAGCCCATCGACTGGGTGCCACAGCTGCCACAGGCAAATGGCTAAAACCCGGGCGAAAAAAAACCAGCAATTACGCTGGTTTTTTTATCGCTGGTGAAGGTATTACGCCTTGTTCTGGCGCCACCATTCGCCCAGCAGCACGCCAGTCGCTACCGATACGTTGAGGCTCTCAACGTTACCGGTGCCTTCAATGGCGACGCTCATATCTGCGCTTTCAAAAGTCGTGTCGGAAACGCCATCTCGTTCCTGGCCCAGCACCAGCACCATTTTCTTCGGCAGCTCCGCTTTATACAGCGGGGTGCCCTGGTGGCTTGAGGTGGTCACGATGGTGTAGCCAGCTTTACGGAAAGCTTCCAGCCCATCGCCAAACGTCTCGCCGCTGATCGCCACCACGTGCTCGGCCCCGCCTTCTGCGGTACGAATCGCCGCCCCGGACTCCAGCAGGGAAGCATCCTGAATCAACAAACCTTTCACGCCGAAGTGCGCGCAACTGCGCATGATCCCACCCAGGTTGTGCGGGTTGCCCACATCCTCCAGGGCCAGCACGCAGTCTTCTTCTCCGGCTTTGTTCAGCCAGGTCTGCACGCTGATGCCGCTGCGTTTTTTAATAATGAAGCAAACGCCGCCATGATGTTCAGTGCCGGAGGCTTTTGTCAGCTCGGCATCGTCCACCACGTGGTAGGCCTTGCGATTTGCTGCCATCCAACGCAGCGCTTCTTTAAAGCGAGGCGTCACGCTCTGGATAAACCAGGCGCGCACGATGCTTTCCGGGCGGCTCTGGAACAGCGCCTGACAAGCATTCTCACCGTACACACGGGCTTCTTCGGCGCGCTGGCGACGAATCACTTCCGGGTCAACGATATGTTTAGTCGTACCTTCATTGTCTGATGTCGACAGCGCAGCGTCTACCGGGGCACGGGAAACGGTACGCCATGGGGAAGCCGCTTCACCGCGATCGCCTCTGTCGTTACGTTCATTACGATCGCGCCCGCCGCGAGGTTTATCATCGTGACGAGCCTGACGGCGACCGCCGCCTTCACCACGTGACGCACCGGCAGGACGCCCACCACCTTTGCCCGTACGCGGGTTTTGGCCGCGATTTTCGCTTTCGTCGTCACCGCGGACATACATCACTTTGACCTTGCCGCTTTTACCTTTAAATTCGTCGTTCATTTTTCCTCCACCGGGCTGAGCGCGAAGCGCGCAGATTACCTGATGTGCCATGGGTTAGCCATTAACTTTGCTTAAAAGCTAAAAACTATTGTACTCATCGAATAAATCACTTTGTTGGCCTCCCCATATTCGTCGATAATATGTAACATATTTGAAACATCCACGGTGCCAGACACCGATTTCAATCATTCTCTTTGAGGTGTGTTATGAATACCGTTTGTGCCGACTGCCAGGCCATTAATCGCATTCCTGACGACCGCATTGATGACGGCGCAAAGTGCGGTCGCTGCGGTCATGAACTGTTTGACGGTGAAATCGTCAACGCCACGGCGGCAACGCTGGATAAACTCCTGAAAGATGATCTGCCAGTTGTGGTTGATTTTTGGGCACCGTGGTGCGGCCCGTGCGTGAACTTCGCCCCTGTTTTTGAAGATGTTGCCGAAGAACGTAGCGGCAAGGTTCGCTTTGTGAAGGTGAATACCGAAGCCGAGCAGGAACTGAGCGCCCGTTTTCGCATCAGAAGCATCCCAACCATTATGATTTTTAAAAATGGCCAGGTCGTGGACATGCTGAATGGGGCGATGCCAAAAGCCCCTTTTGATAGCTGGCTGGACGAAAATATCTGATTGTGAGGGGGCATTTTTTAAGCCCCCTTTCCCTATCTACGGTAGAATGGCGTTTTTAGCCGAACATTCATCATTAATGACCGAAAACGCCGTTCTTCGCCTTCGCGCCACCCGCCTTGCCCGCGCGACGCGTCCCTTTCTCGCCCGTGGCAATCGCGTTCGCCGCTGCCAGCGTTGCCTGCTACCTTTGAAAAATTGCCTGTGCGAGACGCTTCAGCCGCAGCATGCCCGCAGCCGCTTTTGCCTTGTGATGTTTGATACTGAACCCATGAAGCCAAGTAATACCGGGCGGCTCATTGCCGATGTCTTACCGGAAACCGAAGCATTTCAATGGTCACGCACGGAGCCCCCTCAGGCGCTGCTGGATCTTGTTGCCAGCCCGGATTACCAGCCGATGGTGGTTTTTCCCGCCTCTTACGCCGACGGCGCTCGGGCAGTACTGACTGCGCCGCCGATGATCGGCAAGCCGCCGCTGTTTATCATGCTTGATGGCACCTGGACTGAGGCGCGCAAAATGTTCCGTAAAAGCCCTTATCTCGATGCGCTCCCGGTCATTTCCGTAGATTTAAGTATGACCTCAGCGTATCGCCTGCGTGAGGCCCATGCGGACGGCCAATATTGCACCGCAGAAGTCGCCGCAGCCCTGCTTGAACTGGCAGGGGATGCAGCAGCCTCCAAAGGATTAACGCAGCATTTCACTCTTTTCCGCGAGCGCTATCTGGCGGGGAAACCCCATCATCAGGGCAGCGTCACAGCAGAAGTGGAAGAAAACGTTTAGACTCTCCTGAACATCACTCAGGGGAGAGCGTCGTGAGCCAACGAGGCCTGGAAGCGCTGCTGCGTCCAAAATCCATTGCCGTTATCGGCGCTTCGGCAAAAGCCGACCGCGCCGGTTATTTAATGATGCGCAACTTGCTTGCTGGCGGCTTCAATGGCCCGGTAATGCCGGTGACGCCGACTCACAAAGCCGTGTGCGGAGTGCTTGCCTGGCCGGATATTGCCAGCCTGCCGCTGGCACCCGATTTGGCGATTATCTGTACGCATTCCCAACGAAACCTGACTCTGCTTGAAGCTCTGGGCAATAAAGGCTGCAAGGCCTGCATTATCTTATCTGCCCCACCTGAGCAATTATCCGAATTGCTGGCCTGCGCCGCTCGCTGGCAAATTCGCCTGCTTGGCCCGAATAGCCTTGGCCTGCTGGCGCCCTGGCAGGGGCTAAATGCCAGCTTTTCTCCAGTCCCCATCCAAAAAGGTAAACTGGCGTTTATTTCTCAGTCGGCCGCGGTGTCCAACACCATTCTGGACTGGGCACAGCAGCGCGAGATGGGCTTTTCCTGGTTTATCGCGCTTGGCGATAGCCTGGATATCGATGTGGATGAACTGCTTGATTATCTGGCCAGAGATACGAAAACCAGCGCTATCCTGCTGTATCTCGAACATCTGAGCGATGCGCGACGCTTTGTTTCCGCCGCAAGAAGTGCTTCGCGTAACAAACCGATTCTGGTCATCAAAAGCGGGCGCAGCAGCAAAGCACAAACGCTACTGAAAACCCATCCAGGCCTGGATGCAGCCTGGGATGCGGCGATACAGCGAGCAGGTTTACTTCGGGTGCAGGACACGCACGAACTTTTCTCCGCCGTAGAGACCCTCAGCCATATGCGCCCTTTACGCGGCGAACGGCTGATGATTGTCAGCAACGGCGCGGCGCCGGCGGCGCTGGCGCTTGATGAGCTGTGGCTACGTAACGGCAAACTGGCGACGTTGGGTGAAGAAACCCTGCAGACTCTCGTTGAAATACTTCCTCCGGGCGTTGAGGCAGGAAACCCAATAGACCTGCGTGATGATGCCACGCCCGGCCGTTACCTGCTGGCCGTGGAAAAATTGCTGGATAGCCATGATTTTGATGCCTTAATGGTTATTCATTCCCCCAGCGCCGCCGCGCCCGGAACCGCAAGCGCCCTCGCCCTGATCGATTTGCTGCAGCGGCATCCTCGTGGCAAATATCTCACTATTATTACCAACTGGTGCGGGGAGTATTCCTCCCAGGAAGCCCGGCGTCTGTTTAGCGATGCCGGTATTCCGACTTACAGAACACCAGAGGGCGCGGTAACGGCATTTATGCATATGGTCGAGTATCGCCGTAACCAGAAACAATTGCGTGAAACCCCTGCTCTGCCGGCGAACCTAACTGCAAACACCAGCGACGCTCACCGTCTTATCCAGCAGGCCTTGCATCAGGGAGCCACAACGCTCGACACCCATGAAGTCAGGCCGGTGCTTGAAGCTTATGGACTAACAACCCTGCCAACGTGGATTGCTGGCGACAGTGCGGAAGCGGTGCATATCGCCGAGCAAATTGGTTATCCCGTCGCATTAAAGCTTCGTTCTCCGGATATTCCCCATAAGTCGGAAGTTCAGGGCGTTATGCTCTATTTGCGAACGGCCAGTGAAGTGCAGCAAGCCGCCGAAGCCATCATCGACCGCGTAAAAATGGCCTGGCCCCAGGCTCGCATTCACGGTCTTCTGGTGCAAAGCATGGCAAACCGCGCAGGCGCGCAGGAGTTACGAGTCGTCGTTGAACACGATCCGGTGTTTGGGCCGTTGATCATGCTGGGCGAAGGTGGCGTAGAATGGCGGCCCGAGCGGCAGGCGGCGGTTGCCCTTCCCCCGCTAAACATGAATCTGGCCCGCTACCTTGTTATTCAGGCGATCAAAAACGGCAAGATTCGAAGCCGGAGCGCACTACGCCCGCTGGATATTGCCGGGATCAGCGAAGTGCTGGTTCAAGTCTCTAACCTGATCGTTGATTGCCCGGAGATTGTGAGACTTGATATTCATCCGCTGCTGGCATCCGGCAACGAGTTCACCCTGCTGGATGTCACTCTGGAATTGGCCGAATTTACGGGGGATGCCGATGGCAGGCTGGCGGTGCGTCCTTATCCTCATCAGCTTGAGGAATTGGTGCAGCTTAAGAACGGTGACCGCTGCCTGTTCCGCCCTATCCTTCCAGAGGATGAACCTCAGCTGCAGCGTTTTATTGCTCAGGTAACAAAAGAGGATCTCTACTATCGCTATTTCAGTGAGATCAATGAATTTACCCACGAAGATTTAGCCAATATGACGCAGATCGACTACGATCGAGAAATGGCGTTCGTGGCAGTCAGAAGAATAAAAGGCAACGATGAGATCCTCGGCGTCACGCGAGCCATTTCAGACCCTGACAACGTTGATGCCGAGTTCGCTGTGCTGGTTCGTTCCGATTTAAAAGGGCTTGGGCTCGGCCGACGTTTGCTGACTAAGCTCATCGATTACACCAGGCAACATGGCCTCCAGCGGCTGAATGGCATAACGATGCCGAACAACCAGGGCATGATTACCCTGGCCCGCAAACTGGGTTTCAGCGTTGATATTCAGCTTGAAGATGGCATTGTCAGTCTGACGCTACCGCTGGATAAAAGCGTAGATTCGTGAGTAAGGTACTGGAAAACATACTCACTTTGCGTAGCAGTAGTGGTATTATCAGCAAGTTATGACGTCTGGATTTTGCAGAAGGCCATCCAATGAAAAGAGAAGATAAGCACTGTGATGTTGTCTAAATTTAAACGTAATAAACATCAACAACACCTTGCCCAGTTACCGAAGCTTTCTCAATCAGTTGATGATGTAGAAACCCTGTTCTCCCCAGCGGATTTCCGCGAAACGCTGCTGAAAAAAATCGCCAGCGCAACGCAGCGTATTTGCATTATTGCGTTGTATCTTGAACAGGATGACGGCGGCAAAGGAATTCTGTCCGCGCTCTATCAGGCCAAGCAGCAGCGGCCAGATTTAGATGTTTCCGTGCTGGTTGACTGGCACCGAGCTCAACGCGGGCGTATTGGTGCTGCCGCTGCCAACACCAATGCGGACTGGTATCACCGCATGGCCGAGCAGTTCCCCGATGTGAATATTCCGGTCTACGGCGTGCCCGTCAATACTCGCGAAGCCCTTGGCGTGTTGCATTTCAAAGGCTTTATTATCGATGACAGCGTCGTATACAGTGGGGCCAGCCTCAATGACGTTTATCTGCATCAGCATGATAAATATCGCTATGACCGCTACCAAATCATTCGCAACCGCTCTCTGGCTGACATCATGTATGGCTGGGTTAACCAGAATCTGGTGAACGGCCGGGCGGTGAATCGTCTGGATGTTGCCGAGCGAGTAAAAAGCCCTGAGATCAAAAACGATATCCGCCTCTTCCGCCAGGAATTACGTGACGCTAGCTTTATTTTCCACGGTGATGCAGATAACGATCAGCTGTCAGTTACGCCGCTGGTTGGGCTGGGAAAATCCAGTCTGCTGAATAAAACGATTTTTCATCTCATGCCTTGTGCAGAGCAAAAGCTCACTATCTGCACGCCATACTTCAACCTGCCAGCAGTCCTGGTCCGCAATATCATACAGCTGCTGCGGGACGGCAAACAGGTTGAGATTATCGTTGGCGATAAGACGGCGAATGATTTCTATATTCCGGAAGATCAGCCATTCAAGATTATTGGCGCGCTGCCTTATCTCTATGAAATTAACCTGCGCCGCTTCCTCAGCCGCCTGCAATATTATGTCAATACCGGGCAGTTGATTGTACGTTTGTGGAAGGATGGGGATAACAGCTACCACCTGAAAGGCATGTGGGTGGACCACGAGTGGATGCTGCTAACCGGGAATAACCTTAATCCGCGCGCGTGGCGCCTGGATCTGGAAAATGCCCTGCTTATTCACGATCCCAAAAGAGAGCTGGAGGGCATTCGTACCAGGGAGCTGGAGCTTATCCGCACTCATACAACGGTTGTTAAGCATTATCGCGATCTGCAAAGCATCGCCGAATATCCGGTGAAAGTTCGCAAGCTGATTCGCCGCCTACGCCGGATCCGTATCGACCGCTTAATAAGCCGTATTCTCTAAATATTTAAGCCCTGCACTGCAGGGCTTTTTCTTTCTAGAGCTTTATCCCTTTCCCTTTACGGTGCAGCAGCAGAGAAACTGCAAATGCCAGGGCTCCCATCCCAGAGACGTACCAGAAGAAGGTTGTTTCGCTGCCCATAGATTTCAGCGATAAGGCGACATATTCTGCTGAGCCACCAAACAAGGCGTTGGCAACGGCATACGACAGGCCTACGCCCAGGGCACGGACTTCAGGCGGAAACATTTCTGCCTTAAGAATGCCGCTGATTGAAGTGTAAAAACTGACAATTAGCATCGCAGCCATCACCAGAGCAAAGGCTGCATAAGGTGAGCTAACATTTTGCAGCGCCGTCAAAATAGGAACCGTCAGCACCGCAGCCAGGCCGCCAAAGCAGAGCATAGAACTCCGACGACCAATTTTATCCGACAGTGCGCCGAAGAACGGCTGCAGCACCATAAAGATAAACAGCGCAAAGGTCATCAGTGCGCTGGCCGTATTCGCATGCATCCCTGCGGTATTCACCAGGTATTTCTGCATATAGGTGGTGAATGTATAGAAAGCCAGGGAGCCGCCGGCAGTGAAGCCAAGCACCATAATGAAGGCTTTTTTATTTTTCCACAGCCCGGAGAGCGTACCGGCATCCTTGTGCGCGCGGGTCGCTTTATCCGACGTTTCATCCAGAGAGCGACGAAGATAGAGAGCAACAATCGCCAGCACGGCCCCAATCGCAAAGGGAATTCTCCATCCCCAGCTACGTAAGTCCTCATCGCTTAGTACTTGCTGAAGCACAACCACAACAAGCAACGCGGCCAGTTGCCCACCAATGAGCGTAACGTACTGGAATGAGGCATAGAATCCTTTACGACCTTCTACCGCCACCTCACTCATGTAGGTTGCGCTGGTACCGTATTCTCCGCCCACCGATAATCCCTGGAACAGACGAGCTAAAAGTAATAACGCCGGAGCCCATGTGCCGATGGTGCCGTATCCTGGCAGGCAGGCAATGACCAGCGATCCAAAACACATCATACATACGGAGATAAGCATGGAGTTTTTACGTCCATGTTTATCGGCAATGTACCCGAATAACCAGCCTCCAATAGGTCGCATCAAAAAGCCAGCGGCAAAAACGCCGGCGGTTTGCAGAAGCTGAGTTGTGGTATTTCCCGTTGGGAAAAAGATATGAGCAAAATAGAGTGAGCAGAACGAGTAAACATAAAAATCAAACCACTCAACCAGATTCCCTGATGAAGCACCAACAATGGCCCAGACGCGACGGCGGGTATCCGACGCCGACGGCACAGTATTTGCTTCGCTTGTTGTTTCAATCATTTTATTTTCTTCTCCTGTCTTCCTGAATGGGTCTAATAACCCAGAATCCAGTAAAGCAGGAGAAAGAAATTTTGCGATGTGAAGTTTCTTGTTGCGGAGTTGTTACATTAACTTTTGTGAGCAGACGGAGATTTTTGTGAAAAGGCATGGTTTAAAAAGCAAAAAACCCCGTCCTTTCGGTCGGGGTTAATGCTTAATTTGATGCCTGGCAGTTCCCTACTCTCGCATGGGGAGACCCCACACTACCATCGGCGCTACGGCGTTTCACTTCTGAGTTCGGCATGGGGTCAGGTGGGACCACCGCGCTACGGCCGCCAGGCAAA
>NZ_VWWV01000020.1 GCF_011752815.1 Enterobacter sp. Cy-643 | reverse complement strand
GGGTTGCAAAAGAAGTAGGTAGCTTAACCTTCGGGAGGGCGCTTACCACTTTGTGATTCATGACTGGGGTGAAGTCGTAACAAGGTAACCGTAGGGGAACCTGCGGTTGGATCACCTCCTTACCTAAAAGATACAACCCGCGTAGTGCTCACACAGATTGTCTGATAGATGTAGAGAAGCAAGGCGTCTTGCGATTGAGACTTCAGTGTCCCCTTCGTCTAGAGGCCCAGGACACCGCCCTTTCACGGCGGTAACAGGGGTTCGAATCCCCTAGGGGACGCCACTTGCTGGTATGTAAGTGAAAGTTGCGTGCCGTTATATCTCAAAGCTGACTTGAAAGAGTCATGTTTGAGATATTTGCTCTTTAACAATCCGGAACAAGCTGAAAATTGAAACGACATGTCGTCTCGTTCTTCCGTAATAAAGAATGAGGTTAAGACATGTTCGAGTCTCTCAAATTTTCACAACAGCGATTGTGTCTTACGAGACATCTTCGGGTTGTGAGGTTAAGCGACTAAGCGTACACGGTGGATGCCCTGGCAGTCAGAGGCGATGAAGGACGTGCTAATCTGCGATAAGCGTCGGTAAGGTGATATGAACCGTTATAGCCGGCGATTT
>NZ_VWWV01000019.1 GCF_011752815.1 Enterobacter sp. Cy-643 | reverse complement strand
AAATCGCCGGCTATAACGGTTCATATCACCTTACCGACGCTTATCGCAGATTAGCACGTCCTTCATCGCCTCTGACTGCCAGGGCATCCACCGTGTACGCTTAGTCGCTTAACCTCACAACCCGAAGGTGTCTCGTAAGACACAATCGCTGTTGTGAAAATTTGAGAGACTCGAACATGTCTTAACCTCATTCTTTATTACGGAAGAATGAGACGACATGTCGTTTCAATTTTCAGCTTGTTCCGGATTGTTAAAGAGCAAATACTTCGCAGTACACCGTCACCGGTACACTCTGAAGTAAGTTTTGGTGCATGAAATGATGGTGGAGCTAAGCGGGATCGAACCGCTGACCTCCTGCGTGCAAGGCAGGCGCTCTCCCAGCTGAGCTATAGCCCCATCGATTTCGTAAAACCTTAATTACCGTGAATTCTTTGCTAGTCAAGGCGCAGCGCCACGAAACATACTTCAGTATGCGAGTGGTGCTGTAACGCAGGATAGCGGAGAATTTGGTAGGCCTGAGTGGACTTGAACCACCGACCTCACCCTTATCAGGGGTGCGCTCTAACCACCTGAGCTACAAGCCTATAAGGTTTTACTGCTCGTTTTCTATCAGACAATCTGTGTGAGCACTACGCGGGTTGTATCT
>NZ_VWWV01000018.1 GCF_011752815.1 Enterobacter sp. Cy-643 | reverse complement strand
ACAGTACGGCCGCCTTCACGGATTGCGAAACGCAGACCGTCGTCCATCGCGATTGGGTGGATCAGGGTAACAACCATTTTGATGTTGTCGCCTGGCATTACCATCTCTACGCCTTCTGGCAGTTCGATGGTACCGGTCACGTCAGTTGTACGGAAGTAGAACTGTGGACGGTAGCCTTTGAAGAACGGAGTATGACGGCCGCCTTCGTCTTTGGACAGAATGTACACTTCAGATTCGAACTTGGTGTGCGGCTTGATAGAGCCTGGCTTAGCCAGTACCTGACCACGTTCGATTTCTTCACGTTTGATACCACGCAGCAGAACACCTACGTTCTCACCAGCACGGCCTTCGTCCAGCAGTTTGCGGAACATTTCAACGCCGGTACAAGTAGATTTCGCAGTATCTTTGATACCAACGATTTCAACTTCTTCACCCACTTTAACGATACCGCGCTCTACACGACCGGTAACAACGGTACCACGACCGGAGATGGAGAATACGTCTTCGATTGGCAGCAGGAACGGCAGGTCGATTGCACGTACTGGTTCTGGGATGTAAGAATCCAGGAAGCCAGCCAGTTCAACGATTTTAGCTTCCCACTCTGCTTCGCCTTCCAGCGCTTTCAGAGCAGAACCACGGATGATTGGGGTGTCATCGCCTGGGAAGTCGTACTGAGACAGAAGTTCACGAACTTCCATTTCAACCAGTTCCAGCAGCTCTTCGTCATCAACCATGTCGCATTTGTTCAGGAACACGATGATGTAAGGAACGCCAACCTGACGACCCAGCAGGATGTGCTCACGGGTCTGAGGCATAGGGCCGTCAGTCGCAGCAACAACCAGGATAGCGCCGTCCATCTGAGCAGCACCGGTGATCATGTTTTTCACGTAGTCGGCGTGCCCTGGGCAGTCAACGTGCGCGTAGTGGCGAGTCGGGGTGTCGTATTCAACGTGGGAGGTGTTGATGGTGATACCACGAGCTTTTTCTTCTGGTGCGTTATCGATCTGGTCGAATGCACGAGCAGAACCACCGTAGGTTTTAGCCAGAACGGTAGTGATTGCAGCGGTCAG
>NZ_VWWV01000017.1 GCF_011752815.1 Enterobacter sp. Cy-643 | reverse complement strand
TGTAAGTACACCCGTTTTAGTTCCACGCACTTTTTGAGATTTCCGGGTTTTCAGTTATCAGCCGGTATTCTTCCGGCGTCAGGTTATTCAGGGATTCATGAGGGCGCTCGTTGTTATATTCAGCCAGCCAGCGCTCTGTAATTTCCCGTGCTTCATTAAGCGTTCTGAACAGATAAAAATCCAGTATTTCTGTCCTGTACGTACGGTTGAACCGTTCGATAAAGGCATTCTGCGTGGGCTTGCCGGGCTTTATAAATTCCAGCATCACACCATGTTCTTCTGCCCATTGTGCCAGCGTCAGCGAGATCAGCTCCGGACCGTTATCCATCCGCATTTTCAGCGGATATCCGCGGTTTGCCACGATCCTGTCCAGCACTCTCACGACCCGCTGCGCCGGGATATTCAGGTCAATCTCGATCGCCAGTGCTTCTCGGTTAAAATCATCCACTACGTTGAAGGTCCTGAAGCGCCTGCCGCACACCAGCGCATCGTGCATAAAATCGATGGACCAGCTTTGGTTCATCGCCTCTGGCGTCGCCAGCGGAGCCGGATTACGCACCGGCAGGCGCTGTTTTCCCTTACGGCGAAAATTCAGTTTCAGCAGGCAGTAAATACGGTGAACCCTTTTATGGTTCCATGTATTGCCCTGTCTGCGCAGCACCTGAAAAAGCTTTTTAAATCCGTATCGTGGATAGCGTTCAGCCGCCACGGTCAGCGCCATAATCACCGGCTCATCACGTCGCGTATCTGGCTGATAACGAAATACCGTCCTGCTCAGCGACAATGTCCTGCATGCCTGACGTAAGCTCATGGCAAACTGCGCGGTCAGATAGCTGACCAGCTCACGCTTTATCGCTGGTTTTAAAGCTTTTTTTCAATGACGTCTTTCAGGGCGCGGCACTCGAGACTCAGGTCCGCAAACATCTGTTTCAGTCGACGGTTTTCATCCTCAAGATCCTTCATCTTTTTGATATCAGAGGCTTCCATGCCGCCGAACTTCGCTTTCCAGTTGTAGTACGAGGCTTCAGAGATCCCGGCCTCGCGGCAGACATCCTTAACGGTGCGTCCGGCTTCGACGGACTTCAGAACGGCGATGATCTGGTGTTCGGTGAATCGGGCTTTGCGCATGGCGATCTCCTCCGGGGACATAATCAGTATGCCGGAAGATCTCTAAATGTGAATGGTCCGGTTTGCCGGGATGCTTACA
>NZ_VWWV01000016.1 GCF_011752815.1 Enterobacter sp. Cy-643 | reverse complement strand
CGGATGCAAACAAATATCAAGTCTTGAAGAGTGACTACTGATTTTATAAACAGTTTTAATTCTTTGAGCATCAAACACTTTTAAATTGAAGAGTTTGATCATGGCTCAGATTGAACGCTGGCGGCAGGCCTAACACATGCAAGTCGAGCGGTAGCACGGGAGAGCTTGCTCTCTGGGTGACGAGCGGCGGACGGGTGAGTAATGTCTGGGGATCTGCCTGATGGAGGGGGATAACTACTGGAAACGGTAGCTAATACCGCATAACGTCGCAAGACCAAAGAGGGGGACCTTCGGGCCTCTTGCCATCAGATGAACCCAGATGGGATTAGCTAGTAGGTGGGGTAATGGCTCACCTAGGCGACGATCCCTAGCTGGTCTGAGAGGATGACCAGCCACACTGGAACTGAGACACGGTCCAGACTCCTACGGGAGGCAGCAGTGGGGAATATTGCACAATGGGCGCAAGCCTGATGCAGCCATGCCGCGTGTATGAAGAAGGCCTTCGGGTTGTAAAGTACTTTCAGCGAGGAGGAAGGCATTAAGGTTAATAACCTTGGTGATTGACGTTACTCGCAGAAGAAGCACCGGCTAACTCCGTGCCAGCAGCCGCGGTAATACGGAGGGTGCAAGCGTTAATCGGAATTACTGGGCGTAAAGCGCACGCAGGCGGTTTGTTAAGTCGGATGTGAAATCCCCGGGCTCAACCTGGGAACTGCATTCGAAACTGGCAAGCTTGAGTCTTGTAGAGGGGGGTAGAATTCCAGGTGTAGCGGTGAAATGCGTAGAGATCTGGAGGAATACCGGTGGCGAAGGCGGCCCCCTGGACAAAGACTGACGCTCAGGTGCGAAAGCGTGGGGAGCAAACAGGATTAGATACCCTGGTAGTCCACGCCGTAAACGATGTCGACTTGGAGGTTGTGCCCTTGAGGCGTGGCTTCCGGAGCTAACGCGTTAAGTCGACCGCCTGGGGAGTACGGCCGCAAGGTTAAAACTCAAATGAATTGACGGGGGCCCGCACAAGCGGTGGAGCATGTGGTTTAATTCGATGCAACGCGAAGAACCTTACCTACTCTTGACATCCAGAGAACTTTCCAGAGATGGATTGGTGCCTTCGGGAACTCTGAGACAGGTGCTGCATGGCTGTCGTCAGCTCGTGTTGTGAAATGTTGGGTTAAGTCCCGCAACGAGCGCAACCCTTATCCTTTGTTGCCAGCGGTTCGGCCGGGAACTCAAAGGAGACTGCCAGTGATAAACTGGAGGAAGGTGGGGATGACGTCAAGTCATCATGGCCCTTACGAGTAGGGCTACACACGTGCTACAATGGCGCATACAAAGAGAAGCGACCTCGCGAGAGCAAGCGGACCTCATAAAGTGCGTCGTAGTCCGGATTGGAGTCTGCAACTCGACTCCATGAAGTCGGAATCGCTAGTAATCGTAGATCAGAATGCTACGGTGAATACGTTCCCGGGCCTTGTACACACCGCCCGTCACACCATGGGAGTGGGTTGCAAAAGAAGTAGGTAGCTTAACCTTCGGGAGGGCGCTTACCACTTTGTGATTCATGACTGGGGTGAAGTCGTAACAAGGTAACCGTAGGGGAACCTGCGGTTGGATCACCTCCTTACCTAA
>NZ_VWWV01000015.1 GCF_011752815.1 Enterobacter sp. Cy-643 | reverse complement strand
CTTCGGGTTGTGAGGTTAAGCGACTAAGCGTACACGGTGGATGCCCTGGCAGTCAGAGGCGATGAAGGACGTGCTAATCTGCGATAAGCGTCGGTAAGGTGATATGAACCGTTATAGCCGGCGATTTCCGAATGGGGAAACCCAGTGTGATTCGTCACACTATCATTACGTGAATACATAGCGTAATGAAGCGAACCGGGGGAACTGAAACATCTAAGTACCCCGAGGAAAAGAAATCAACCGAGATTCCCCCAGTAGCGGCGAGCGAACGGGGAGCAGCCCAGAACCTGAATCAGTTTGTGTGTTAGTGGAAGCGTCTGGAAAGTCGCAGGGTACAGGGTGATACTCCCGTACACTAAAATGCACATTCTGTGAGTTCGAAGAGTAGGGCGGGACACGTGGTATCCTGTCTGAATATGGGGGGACCATCCTCCAAGGCTAAATACTCCTGACTGACCGATAGTGAACCAGTACCGTGAGGGAAAGGCGAAAAGAACCCCGGCGAGGGGAGTGAAAAAGAACCTGAAACCGTGTACGTACAAGCAGTGGGAGCCTCTTTATGGGGTGACTGCGTACCTTTTGTATAATGGGTCAGCGACTTATATTCTGTAGCAAGGTTAACCGTATAGGGGAGCCGCAGGGAAACCGAGTCTTAACTGGGCGTTAAGTTGCAGGGTATAGACCCGAAACCCGGTGATCTAGCCATGGGCAGGTTGAAGGTTGGGTAACACTAACTGGAGGACCGAACCGACTAATGTTGAAAAATTAGCGGATGACTTGTGGCTGGGGGTGAAAGGCCAATCAAACCGGGAGAT
Organism: Enterobacter sp. Cy-643; assembly: GCF_011752815.1. GTDB lineage: Bacteria > Pseudomonadota > Gammaproteobacteria > Enterobacterales > Enterobacteriaceae > Cedecea. Next base: position 2,326 of record NZ_VWWV01000015.1, on the reverse strand, counting down.
AGCTGGTTCTCCCCGAAAGCTATTTAGGTAGCGCCTCGTGAACTCATCTTCGGGGGTAGAGCACTGTTTCGGCTAGGGGGCCATCCCGGCTTACCAACCCGATGCAAACTACGAATACCGAAGAATGTTATCACGGGAGACACACGGCGGGTGCTAACGTCCGTCGTGAAGAGGGAAACAACCCAGACCGCCAGCTAAGGTCCCAAAGTCATGGTTAAGTGGGAAACGATGTGGGAAGGCACAGACAGCCAGGATGTTGGCTTAGAAGCAGCCATCATTTAAAGAAAGCGTAATAGCTCACTGGTCGAGTCGGCCTGCGCGGAAGATGTAACGGGGCTAAACCATGCACCGAAGCTGCGGCAGCGACACTATGTGTTGTTGGGTAGGGGAGCGTTCTGTAAGCCGTCGAAGGTGAACTGTGAGGTTTGCTGGAGGTATCAGAAGTGCGAATGCTGACATAAGTAACGATAAAGCGGGTGAAAAGCCCGCTCGCCGGAAGACCAAGGGTTCCTGTCCAACGTTAATCGGGGCAGGGTGAGTCGACCCCTAAGGCGAGGCCGAAAGGCGTAGTCGATGGGAAACAGGTTAATATTCCTGTACTCGGTGTTACTGCGAAGGGGGGACGGAGAAGGCTATGTTAGCCGGGCGACGGTTGTCCCGGTTTAAGCATGTAGGCGGGAAGTTTAGGTAAATCCGGACTTCTTTTAACGCTGAGGTGTGATGACGAGGCACTACGGTGCTGAAGTAACAAATGCCCTGCTTCCAGGAAAAGCCTCTAAGCATCAGGTAACATTGAATCGTACCCCAAACCGACACAGGTGGTCAGGTAGAGAATACCAAGGCGCTTGAGAGAACTCGGGTGAAGGAACTAGGCAAAATGGTGCCGTAACTTCGGGAGAAGGCACGCTGTCGGTAAGTGAAACCCCTCGCGGGTGGAGCTGAAGGCAGTCGAAGATACCAGCTGGCTGCAACTGTTTATTAAAAACACAGCACTGTGCAAACACGAAAGTGGACGTATACGGTGTGACGCCTGCCCGGTGCCGGAAGGTTAATTGATGGGGTTATCCGCAAGGAGAAGCTCTTGATCGAAGCCCCGGTAAACGGCGGCCGTAACTATAACGGTCCTAAGGTAGCGAAATTCCTTGTCGGGTAAGTTCCGACCTGCACGAATGGCGTAATGATGGCCAGGCTGTCTCCACCCGAGACTCAGTGAAATTGAAATCGCTGTGAAGATGCAGTGTACCCGCGGCAAGACGGAAAGACCCCGTGAACCTTTACTATAGCTTGACACTGAACATTGAGCCTTGATGTGTAGGATAGGTGGGAGGCTTTGAAGCGTGGACGCCAGTCTGCGTGGAGCCAACCTTGAAATACCACCCTTTAATGTTTGATGTTCTAACGTAGACCCGTGATCCGGGTTGCGGACAGTGTCTGGTGGGTAGTTTGACTGGGGCGGTCTCCTCCTAAAGCGTAACGGAGGAGCACGAAGGTTAGCTAATCACGGTCGGACATCGTGAGGTTAGTGCAAAGGCATAAGCTAGCTTGACTGCGAGAGTGACGGCTCGAGCAGGTGCGAAAGCAGGTCTTAGTGATCCGGTGGTTCTGAATGGAAGGGCCATCGCTCAACGGATAAAAGGTACTCCGGGGATAACAGGCTGATACCGCCCAAGAGTTCATATCGACGGCGGTGTTTGGCACCTCGATGTCGGCTCATCACATCCTGGGGCTGAAGTAGGTCCCAAGGGTATGGCTGTTCGCCATTTAAAGTGGTACGCGAGCTGGGTTTAGAACGTCGTGAGACAGTTCGGTCCCTATCTGCCGTGGGCGCTGGAGAATTGAGGGGGGCTGCTCCTAGTACGAGAGGACCGGAGTGGACGCATCACTGGTGTTCGGGTTGTCATGCCAATGGCATTGCCCGGTAGCTAAATGCGGAAAAGATAAGCGCTGAAAGCATCTAAGCGCGAAACTTGCCCCGAGATGAGTTCTCCCTGACCCTTTAAGGGTCCTGAAGGAACGTTGAAGACGACGACGTTGATAGGCTGGGTGTGTAAGCGTAGCGATACGTTGAGCTAACCAGTACTAATGATCCGTGAGGCTTAACCTTACAACACCGAAGGTGTTTTTAGAGACAGAAAGTAAATTTTCAGCTTAGTTCAGGATTAAAGCTCATGGTCATGAGAATGACGGTGAGTAACAGAATTTGCCTGGCGGCCGTAGCGCGGTGGTCCCACCTGACCCCATGCCGAACTCAGAAGTGAAACGCCGTAGCGCCGATGGTAGTGTGGGGTCTCCCCATGCGAGAGTAGGGAACTGCCAGGCATCAAAT
>NZ_VWWV01000014.1 GCF_011752815.1 Enterobacter sp. Cy-643 | reverse complement strand
ATTCAACGTGGGAGGTGTTGATGGTGATACCACGAGCTTTTTCTTCTGGTGCGTTATCGATCTGGTCGAATGCACGAGCAGAACCACCGTAGGTTTTAGCCAGAACGGTAGTGATTGCAGCGGTCAGCGTTGTTTTACCATGGTCAACGTGGCCGATAGTACCGACGTTAACGTGCGGTTTTGTACGTTCAAACTTTTCTTTAGACATCGATTGTCCCTCTAAGACACGGATAAATCGGTGATATCACCACATCAACCAGGCATATGCCTGAATTAGCTGAATGCATTAACAGAAGAGAAACAGGGAGGAGATAAAGAAGTGGTGCTGATAGGCAGATTCGAACTGCCGACCTCACCCTTACCAAGGGTGCGCTCTACCAACTGAGCTATATCAGCACATCTTGTTGGAGCGGGCAGTGGGAATCGAACCCACATCATCAGCTTGGAAGGCTGAGGTAATAGCCATTATACGATGCCCGCATCCTGGAACTCGGCTACCTGAATCTTTCTGTAGTGAATATGAGAGATGGCCTCTCAGTATTCGAGTCGAAAAACTGTTGTTTATCGCCTCGGGCTCCGCAGTGCGTTGCCGAATATGGTGGTGGGGGAAGGATTCGAACCTTCGAAGTCGATGACGGCAGATTTACAGTCTGCTCCCTTTGGCCGCTCGGGAACCCCACCTGGGGTACTTGATGGTGCCGGCTACCGGAATCGAACTGGTGACCTACTGATTACAAGTCAGTTGCTCTACCTACTGAGCTAAGCCGGCATCAAGTAGCGCGCATTCTAGGAAGACAGCGCCGCTCATGCAACAAAAAAATCGCATAAAATGCACTACCGCTCACATTTTGCACTAGATCTCGAAAATCTGGTGGCTAAAGCACCAATTGAGAGCAAATATCCATCATCCCAGGCACTCGTTTTTCCTCGAGCAGCTGCCTGGCGATGTCAGAATGACAAACAACAAGCATAAAAAATAAGATTGGGTGCCTAAAATGACTCGCAGACCTTTCTTTTACTTAAGCGCAACGTGATGTATCCGCCGTAATACATCACTGCCGTTGATTTTTTCTTATCGTTCTCTTCATTCCGGTGTTACCCTCCTGCCCACTATTGAAAAGTTAAATACGCTGCATACTTTTGATACAGAACGCTTGGTTTCCTGCGTTCGAGAATGTAGCGCGTATATTTTGTCCTGAATTACAGGCAGAAGCATGCTTATGAGTAATAAAGAGCAAATGTTGGCAACAACCCCCTACTTAGAATTTGACCGGAGCCAATGGGCAGCTTTGCGCGACTCTGTCCCGATGACGCTAACCGAAGGGGAAATTGCCCGGTTAAAAGGCATTAACGAGGACCTTTCCCTGGAAGAAGTGGCTGAGATTTACCTGCCGCTGTCTCGCCTGCTCAATTTTTATATCAGTTCAAACCTGCGGCGCCAGGCCGTACTTGAGCAGTTTCTTGGCACAAATGGCCAGCGCATTCCGTATATCATAAGTATTGCGGGCAGTGTGGCTGTCGGGAAAAGCACTACGGCGCGCGTACTGCAGGCGTTACTCAGCCGCTGGCCTGAGCATCGCAAGGTTGAGCTGATTACCACTGACGGCTTCCTTCATCCGAATAAGGTGCTCAAAGAGCGCAACTTGATGAAGAAGAAAGGCTTCCCGCAATCTTACGATATGCATCGTCTGGTAAAATTTGTCTCTGATATCAAATCTGGCGCAACTAACGTTACGGCACCGGTTTATTCGCATTTAGTGTATGACGTGATCCCTGACGGTGACAAAACGGTGGCCCAGCCGGATATTTTGATTCTGGAAGGACTCAACGTTCTTCAAAGTGGTATGGATTATCCACACGATCCACATCATGTATTTGTTTCTGACTTCGTCGATTTTTCTATATATGTAGATGCGCCGGAAGAGCTATTACAGAATTGGTATATAAACAGGTTCTTAAAATTCCGTGAAGGGGCTTTCACCGATCCAAACTCTTATTTCCATAGCTATGCAAAACTCTCTAAGGATGAGGCAATAAATATTGCAACACAGCTATGGAGTGAGATTAATTTATTGAATTTAAAACAAAATATATTACCGACCCGCGATCGTGCGAGCTTAATCATGACCAAAAGTGCTAATCATGCCGTTGATTGCGTCAAACTGAGAAAATAATGAGATGAGGGGGTTAGTCCCCCTCTTTTTAATTTGCTCCGCGCAGAGAAATCTCACCGCCAACCCAGGCTTTTATTACTCCGTCCTGCTCCAACAATAATCCACCCTGCTCATTAATGCCGCGAGATATTCCATGAACCTCTCGTTCTCCGATAATGAGTTTTACCGGCCGATTGATAAAGTTATCTAATTTTTCCCAACGGGGCAGGAACGGTAATAGACTTTCCTGCTCAAACAGCTGCAGTGCCGTACGTAACTCCTGGATTAGGGTGACAGCCAGCGTATTCCTGTCAATGCGGATACCGGCTTCCTGGAGGTTGATCCATCCCTGATTAATCACATCGGTAGCAACATTACGCATCGCAAGATTGATCCCAGCACCAATAACTATTTGCGCGGCATCCCCTGTTTTCCCTGTGAGTTCAACCAGAATACCGGCGAGCTTACGGTCGTTGAGATAGAGATCGTTTGGCCATTTAACCCTGACGTCTTCTGCCCCAAGACGTTGCAATACTTCTGCCATCACGATACCGATAACCAGGCTTAGTCCAATTGCCGCCGCAGGCCCCTGCTCCAGGCGCCAGTACATGGACAAATAGAGGTTTGCCCCAAAGGGAGAGAACCACTGACGGCCCCGTCTTCCGCGGCCAGCCTGCTGGTATTCCGCTATACACGCATCGCCAGACTGAAGGGAATTGAGTCGGTCAAGCAGGTATTGGTTGGTAGAATCAATTACCGGCAGGACAGCAACCGTCCCGCTCTCTATCTGTGATTTAATAAAATCTTCATCCAGTAACTGGATAGGCTCCGGCAAGCTATACCCCTTGCCTGGAACGGTAAAGACATCGATTCCCCAGTCTCGCAGGGTTTGAACATGCTTATTAATGGCCGCCCGGCTCATGCCTAGCTGCTCGCCCAATTGCTCACCGGAATGAAACTCACCGTCGGCCAGGATACTGATTAACGTTAACGGGACTCGATTATCTTTCACGCGATAGCCTCCACGGCGCTGACTTCCCCTTTACCACCCATAAATCGCACCTCAGGCTCAAGCCAGACATCAAACTTTTCACCAACCTGCTGGCGTACGTAGTGTGCAAGAGCAACAACATCTGCGCTGCTGGCATTTTCTTCGTTAATGATGACCAAAGCCTGCTGCCGATGAACTGCGGCTCCACCGATGCGGTATCCCTTAAGCTGACACTGATCGATCAGCCATCCTGCAGCCAGCTTAACGCTGCCGTCCGGTTGTGGATAATGGGGAACGTTTGCCACGTTGGAAATCAGTTTTGCTGCCTGTATCGCGCTAATTACGGGATTTTTGAAAAAACTGCCGGCATTTCCATTCACTTTAGGATCGGGCAGCTTCGAGGTCCTCATATTGCAGACGCTTTCAAAAACCTGCTGAGGCGTTACAGTTGCTGGATCCAGTTTCGTCAGATCGCCGTAGCTAAGAACTGGCTTCCATATTTTAGGCAAACGGTAGCCAACAGCCACTATAGCAAAACGATCCTGGTAGTCATGCTTGAATATGCTGTCCCGATAGCCAAAGCGGCATTCTACGTTTGTTAAACGCAGTGCCCGGCCACTGCTTAGCTCAACGCAGTCGACATAGCTACAGACCTTCTTAATTTCAACGCCATACGCGCCAATATTTTGAATAGGTGATGAGCCGGCGCAGCCCGGTATCAGAGCAAGGTTTTCCAGACCTGGCATGCCTTGTTGGAGAGTATATTCCACGAGGTGATGCCAGTTTTCACCAGCACCGACATGGAGCAACCAGGCATCATCCGTCTCAGCAATTTCAATCCCTTTAATACGATTGATAATGACCGTGCCTTCGAAGTTTTCGAGGAAAAGAACGTTACTGCCTTCCCCCAGAATAAGGACTGGCTGATGAGCCTGCGTCGATTCTGCCCATGCTTCAGTAAGCTGTTGTACAGATTCAGCGATAACAATATGTGCCGCAGTTGCCTGAATGCCGAAGGTATTGAAGGGTTTAAGAGAGGAGTTCATGTCAGCCATTTTCCGGAATATCAACTCAACTAGTTTACCCGATCCTGTTGGGATTGGCTTGCCTGTCTCAGTAGAACGTGCACAGCAAAAAGGCCCAGTCTTTCGACTGAGCCTTTCGCTTTTATTTGATGCCTGGCAGTTCCCTACTCTCGCATGGGGAGACCCCACACTACCATCGGCGCTACGGCGTTTCACTTCTGAGTTCGGCATGGGGTCAGGTGGGACCACCGCGCTACGGCCGCCAGG
>NZ_VWWV01000013.1 GCF_011752815.1 Enterobacter sp. Cy-643 | reverse complement strand
AAAACTGTTTATAAAATCAGTAGTCACTCTTCAAGACTTGATATTTGTTTGCATCCGAAGATGCTGAGATATCAATCCTGCGAGTGCCCACACAGATTGTCTGATAAATTGTTAAAGAGCAGTGAGTTAGGCGCTTTCGCTTGCTAACTCGAGGTGGCGTATATTACGCTTTCCTCTTTCAGAGTCAACCCCGATTTTCAGGATTTTTTCTCTTTATCGAATCGGCCATTTTGTGAAGTGATTCACTGTGCCGTCTCGATGGAGGCGCATTATAGGGATCCCACTTTTTAGCACAAGTACTTTTTCGATCTTTTTTTCTGAATGTTTAGTTTTCACACTTTTCGCTGAGATCCTGTTCGATCTGCCCCCTTTTCAGCCCTTTACTCCCTTGCCATTGCTCAAGAAAGCGGCCACAGTCTATTCATGTAATGAATTTCCCTGAGGTGTATATGTCTGCGGTTCTGCGTGCTTTTCAAAAAACGTTCCCTCAATTCGGTGAACGAGTCATGGTTGATCCCACCAGCGTGGTAATTGGTGATGTAAAACTGGCGGATGATGTCAGTATCTGGCCGTTAGTTGCTATTCGAGGGGACGTAAACACCGTGACAATTGGAGCACGCACCAACATCCAGGATGGCAGCGTGCTTCATGTTACCCATAAGTCCTCTTACAAACCTGAAGGGAACCCTCTGATCGTTGGTGAAGATGTGACGGTGGGCCATAAGGTAATGCTGCACGGCTGCACGATCGGCAATCGCGTCTTGGTTGGAATGGGGTCGATCCTATTGGATGGAGTAGTAGTAGAAGATGATGTGATGATTGGTGCCGGTAGCCTGGTCCCCCAGAACAAACACCTGGAAAGCGGCTTTCTCTATTTAGGCAGCCCGGTGAAACAGATTCGCCGCCTGACTGAGGCGGAGCTGGCCGGATTAACCTACTCCGCTAACAATTATGTGCGCTGGAAAGATGAGTATCTGGCTCAGGATAGCCAGTACCACCCTTGATCGCCTTCCTGCTCACTTTCGATCAGGCCTTCGGCTTCTTCTTCAAGCTCCCAACGATGTTCCCGAAACAACGAAAGCCACGCTTCGGCGCCATTGCCGCCGAAGCGGCTGGCAATGGCCAATGCGCTTATCGCGCACTCAACCTGAAACCCTTGCACCAGCGCCGGAAAACGGATCGCCTGCCGCTCTTCATCCCAGACTTCACGATCGGGAAACTGTATGGCCTGATTCACGCTGCCATTTCTCTTTTCAACGCCTCAATAACTGGCGCAACATCCGGCATAACGCCGTGCCAAAGCATAAAAGCGTGTGCAGCCTGACCCACCAGCATGCCAAGGCCATCCGCGTAAGACACTACACCGTGGCTCGTGGCCCAGTTCAAGAATGGCGTCAGCCCTTTCTGGTAAAACATGTCGTAGCAGCTCACGCGGTGGGAAAGGAGAGAAACCGGCAGCGCAGGGATCTCACCGCCAATCCCACTGGACGTGGCGTTGATCAGTAAATCGAATTCATGCCCCTCGAGCTGATCCATTGCCACGGCGTTAACGCTGCCCGTATGGCTGAATAAATCAGCCAGTTCTGCCGCTTTGGCAAACGTACGGTTGGTTATCGTGACCGCACAATCTAATGATAACAAGGGTAGCAGTACACCACGCGCTGCGCCGCCGGCCCCCACCAGCAGAATACGATCGCCGGGTTGGATCAATTTCAAACGTTCAAGATCGCTCAACAAGCCGATACCGTCCGTATTGTCCCCAAGCAAACGTCCATCTTCCAGGCGTTTGAGCGTATTGACTGCACCTGCAAGCGCCGCCCGCTCTGTAAGCTCGTCTGCACGAACAAAAGCCTGCTCTTTAAAAGGTACGGTGACGTTAGCGCCCCTTCCGCCTTTATTGAAAAAGGCCTCAAGTGTTTCAACAAAGGTGTCTAACGGAGCAAGCACGCGTCCATAAGGATGTTCAATTCCCAATTGTTCCGCAAAAAGGCGATGAATAAGAGGGGATTTGCTGTGCTGGATAGGGTTACCAAAGACGGCGAAAGTTTCCATAATTACCCCTGGCGGAAGAGTTCGCCGGTTAAGGCATCACGGATTTCTGAAGGATTCAGTCGTCCACCGGTATCCCCCATCAGCACGGGGAAACTTAGGCCAAACTGCTGCTGAACCTCTTGCGAGGTACGGCACGGAGGCAAGCCCGTAAGGTTCGCACTGGTAGATACCAGAGGTTTACCGTAGGCAAGGCACAGCTCTTTCACTTGCGGATGATTGGTCACACGCACCGCCAGAGAATCAAAACGCCCGGTCAACCATTTTGGGGTGGAAGGCAAAGCCGGGAAAACAAACGTCACCGGGCCAGGCCAGCTTGCAAACACCACCGAAAGCTGTTCTTCATTTAGCGCAGCGGCATCTATATAAGGTTTCAACTGCTCAAAATTGGCGGCGATGAGGATGAGTCCCTTCTCTACCGGACGCTGTTTAAGCTCAAGCAGGCGAGTAACCGCGAGTTCACTATCGGGATCGCAACCCACGCCAAAAACGGCTTCGGTTGGGTAAGCAATGACTTGTTGTTCTTTCAGGGCCGCTACGATCTGCGCGAGCTGGCCTTCAGGCAGGTTATTATTCACTGGCTTGTTCCGCCGTTGCCGGCTTTCCACATTGTTTATTCGCGCAGAAGCGTTTCACGCCCTGAGCCGTTTTCTTTTCAATAAGCAGCGGGTACTGACATTCAGAACAGACGCCCGCTACCGGTTTAAAGTTAATGACAAACTGACAGTCCGGGTAGCTGTTACAGGACCAGAACGTTTTCCCGTAGCGCGAACGACGCTGAACCAGTTGCCCTTTCTGGCACTGAGGGCAGGCTATGGCCGTCTCATCCGGTTTATCAATGATTTCCGTGTGTTCACATTCAGGGTAATTGCTGCAGCCGATAAACATGCCAAATCGCCCCTGACGTAACACAAGCGTTGACTGGCAAACCGGGCATTGCTGGCCATCAAGCACTTTAACAATATGCCCATCGGCCTGGCTCTTTAGCGAGCGAACATAATCGCATTCCGGGTAATGAGAACAACCCAAAAACGGGCCGTGTTTACCGGAACGTATTGATAACGCTGCCCCGCATTGGGGGCAGGGTTCATTTTTTGGCACCGAGAACAGTGCTGACTTGGCCATAACATCTCATGCTGCAACTCAATTTAGTGCAGCATACCTTCATTTGCCTCGAAGAGTAATTCTTCCATTTGCTGGTAGGCGTTTTCACACCCCGGAATGTTGAACAGCACCATCAGCACAACCCACTTCAGATCTTCCAGTTCGAATTCTGCTGTGTCCAGCGCCAGCACACGCTCAATCACCATTTCGCGGGTTTCGAGATTTAGCACCTGAATCTGTTCAAGGAACAGTAAAAAGCCCCGACAGTCTGCATCAAGCCGCTGGCTCTCTTCTGCGGTGAAAATACGCATAGAGAGAGGATCGGCAGCAAGCTGCATCGGTTCGGTCAAACCATCCTGGTAGTCGGCCAGCTTTTCAAGCCACACTAATGCGTTAAAAATGTCCTCACGATCAAAACCAGCGTCGGTGAGATCGCTCGTCAGCTTATCCTGATCAACGCGCATTTCTGCTTCGCTGTGGATGTAGGTTTCAAATAAGTACATTAGTACGTCGAACATGGCATGCCCTCCTCAATCGGACATAGCCGCCGGGTACAGCTGCGATCCATCCTGCTAACTCCAGTTCGAGTAACTGAGCTACCGTCTCTGGCACAGGTTGGCCGGCACGTTCAGCGACGACGTCAACAGGTGTAACCTCATCTCCTACGTTAGCCAACAGATGGGGAAATGGCAATGCGCCGTCCTGTTGATTTGGCGAATATATTGACACATTGTGCGAAGCGGGAAGCCAGTGGAGTTCAGAGGCGAGATAATCGAGGATATCCTGCGGGCTTCGTACCAAATTTGCCCCTTGCTGGATAAGCCAATGTGGGCCATCGCTGCCCGGACTTCCTACCGTACCGGGCAGAGCAAATACCTCTCTACCCTGTTCAACGGCATAGCGGGCAGTCACCAGGGATCCACTCCGCTCACCGGCCTCTACGACAAAAACGGCTCTACTCAGCCCACTAATAACACGGTTACGCCACGGAAAGTTCGAGGGCCAGGGCGTACAGGCAAGAGGAAACTCGGATAACACCGCCCCTTCTTGCTCGAGAATTTGCCGGGCCAGCATCAAATGGCGCTTAGGATGAACGCTGCCTAATCCATTACCCAGCACAGCAATGGTTTTACTCTTGACCCTCAGGGCCGCACGATGTGCCACGCCATCAATGCCCAATGCCAGGCCGCTGGTTATCACCAGCCCAGACTGTGCAAGCGCTTCGCAGAACTGCCGGCAAAAGCGCTCGCCGTAATCTGACAGGTTGCGGCTACCGACAACCGCAAGCTGGTTCTGGCTTAGCAGTTCAGGGTCGCCGGCCACAAAAAGAGCCCCCGGATAATCATTTATAGCTCTGAGCTGCTCAGGATATTGGGCGTCTTCTGCCGTCAGCAGATAGTGATTTGGCTTATCGAGCCAGAGTAGGCTTGCTTCACGCTGGCGCTCATCAAATGCATTAAACACTGCACATTCTCGAGTGTTTAATCCTGCCGCAAGTAGGCTTTCCCTTTCTACCACCGGGCATCGTTCAAGGAAGTGAGCTATTTTTAGGAACTTATCACCGCTTAGCCCCTTAACAGCCATAAGACGTAGCCAAATCTCCGTTATCTGCACTCAATCCCCCTGCCACAGGCCATTAAAGCAATCCTTGCGATTGGTCACTGATGCTGTCAATCAGCCGGGGAAATGTCTAGAATAGAGGGAATAATCCTTTCTACTACTGAACACAGCTCTGGAAATTTATGGCAGTTTTGCAAGTATTACATATTCCCGACGAGCGTCTTCGCAAAGTCGCTAAACCGGTTGAAGAAGTGAATGCGGACATTCAGCGTATCGTTGATGATATGTTCGATACGATGTACGCCGAAGAAGGCATTGGCCTGGCGGCTACGCAGGTAGATATTCACCAACGTATCATCGTGATTGATGTGTCCGAGAACCGTGACGAACAGCTGGTGCTGATTAACCCGGAGCTGCTTGAAAAAAGCGGAGAGACCGGTATTGAAGAAGGTTGCCTGTCCATCCCTGAACAGCGGGCGCTGGTACCTCGTGCGGAAAAAGTGAAAATTCGCGCGCTCGATCGTGACGGTAAAGCCTTTGAACTGGAAGCGGATGGCCTGCTGGCGATTTGCATCCAGCACGAAATGGATCACCTGGTCGGTAAACTGTTTATCGATTATTTGTCGCCGCTAAAACAGCAACGTATTCGTCAGAAAGTTGAAAAACTCGACCGTTTGAAAGCGAAAGCTTAAGGACAACAAACAACGTGTCAGATTCTCTGCGTATTATTTTCGCCGGAACCCCAGACTTCGCAGCGCGTCACCTTGACGCGCTGTTGTCTTCTCAGCACCAGGTCGTTGGAGTCTTTACCCAGCCGGATCGTCCGGCAGGCCGCGGTAAAAAACTCATGCCAGGCCCGGTTAAAGTGCTGGCGGAAGAGAAAGGCATTCCTGTCTTTCAGCCAGCTACGCTGCGTAAAGCAGAAAATCAGCAGCTGGTTGCCGACCTCAATGCCGATGTTATGGTGGTAGTTGCGTATGGCCTGATTTTGCCTCAGCCGGTGCTTGATATGCCTCGTCTGGGCTGCGTAAATGTTCATGGTTCACTGCTGCCGCGCTGGCGTGGCGCTGCACCGATCCAGCGTTCTTTGTGGGCGGGGGATGCAGAAACTGGCGTCACCATTATGCAAATGGATATCGGTCTCGATACCGGCGACATGCTGTATAAACTCTCTTGCCCGATTGAGGCAGAAGACACCAGCGGTAGCCTCTACGATAAGCTAGCAGGGCTGGGTCCCAAAGGCCTTCTGGAGACACTTGAACAGCTAGCCAATGGCACCGCTACGCCGGAGGTTCAGGACGAAGCGCTGGTGACCTATGCTGAGAAACTCAGCAAAGAAGAGGCCCGCATTAACTGGAGTCTTTCTGCCGACCAACTGGAACGCTGTATCCGTGCTTTTAACCCATGGCCAATGAGCTGGCTGGAAATCGACGGTCAGCCGCTAAAAGTCTGGCGCGCGTCAGTCATTAACACGCAGACAAACTCAGCACCGGGCACCATTCTGGCCGCCAGTAAACAAGGCATCCAGGTTGCGACCGCCGAGGGCATTCTGAATCTTGAAGAGCTGCAGCCCGCGGGTAAAAAAGCCATGAAAGCGCAGGATCTCCTGAACTCACGCCGTGAATGGTTTGAACCTGGTACGGTCCTCGCCTGAAGAAGCCGAATTTATACGCCCAGGGTAACCTGGGCATTTTTGTTTATAGCGCTGGAAAAACCAGAGCACGATAATGAAAAAAACACTGAATCTTCGCAGCCTGGCTGCCCAAACAATTGAACACGTTGTCGAGCAAGGACAATCATTAAGTAATGTACTGCCTGGGGTACAGCAGAAAGTGTCTGATAAAGACAGAGCCCTGCTGCAGGAGCTGTGCTTTGGCGTGCTGCGTACTCTTCCGCAGCTGGACTGGCTGGTTGGCAAACTCATGTCACGCCCGATGACCGGAAAGCAGCGCACAATCCATTACTTAATTATGGTCGGTATTTATCAACTTCTGTATACCCGCATTCCTGCACATGCTGCTCTGGCTGAAACCGTTGAGGGCGCCATCGCGATCAAACGCCAGGCTTTTAAAGGCTTGATTAATGGCGTACTGCGTCAGTTCCAGCGCCAGCAGGAAAGCCTGATGGCAGAAGCTGCTAAGCATGAAAGTCGCTTTCTACACCCGACCTGGCTGCTGCAGCGTTTGAAAAAAGCTTACCCGGACCGCTGGGAATCCATTGTCGATGCTAATAACCAGCGCCCTCCTATGTGGCTGCGCGTCAATCGCCAGCACCATACGCGTGAAGCATGGATGACTTTGCTGACTGAGGCTGGTCTGGAAGGTCATATACATCCCAAATATCAGGATGCTGTTCGCCTTGAATCACCCGCCCCCGTTCAGGCACTACCTGGTTTTGAACAAGGCTGGGTGACCGTACAGGATGCTTCAGCTCAGGGTAGCGTCGATCTTTTGGATCCCCAAAATGGCGAGGCTATTCTGGACCTTTGCGCCGCACCGGGCGGTAAGACAACGCATATTCTGGAAGCGGCTCCGAATGCAAAAGTTATGGCCGTCGACGTTGACGCCCAGCGCCTGAAACGCGTGCATGAAAATCTTGAGCGCCTTAGCATGAAAGCCGAAGTGAAACAGGGAGATGGCCGTTTCCCTGCTCAGTGGTGTGGCGAAACTAAGTTTGACCGCATTCTGCTTGATGCGCCATGCTCAGCAACCGGCGTTATTCGTCGCCATCCGGATATCAAGTGGCTGCGCCGCGACAGGGATATCGCTGAGCTCGTTGCCCTGCAAAAAGAGATTCTGGATGCTATCTGGCCTTACCTTAAATCCGGCGGGACGCTTGTCTACGCCACTTGTTCTATTCTCCCTGAAGAGAATAAAGATCAGGTGAGCGCGTTTTTGGCGCGCCATGCCGATGCAAAACTGGTGGAAACCGGTGACGAGAAAACGCCGGGCATTCAAAATCTGCCTGCGGCAGACGACGGCGACGGCTTCTATTACGCTAAGCTAATTAAGAGCTGACTCCCTGTAAGGTGAGTCATAAATTTCATCACTCGTGAAGCGATAAACGATGAAAATAATCATTCTGGGTGCGGGCCAGGTCGGCGGCACTCTGGCGGAGAATCTGGTCGGTGAGAACAACGATATTACCGTCGTCGACACTAACCAGGCACGCCTGCGCAGCCTGCAGGATAAGTTTGACCTACGCGTAGTGCAGGGCCACGGCTCTCATCCCCGCGTACTACGTGAAGCAGGGGCCGATGACGCGGATATGTTAGTGGCGGTAACCAGCTCTGACGAAACGAACATGATCGCATGTCAGGTAGCTTATTCTCTGTTTAATACACCCAATAGAATTGCCCGTATTCGAGCTCCCGACTATGTTCGCGATGCAGAGAAACTGTTCAATGCAGAGGCAGTTCCCATCGATCATCTGATTGCTCCTGAGCAACTGGTGATCGACAATATTTACCGCCTGATTGAGTATCCAGGGGCACTTCAGGTCGTTAATTTTGCCGAAGGGAAAGTTAGCCTGGCCGTAGTAAAAGCCTACTATGGCGGTCCTCTGGTGGGTAATGCACTCTCCACCATGCGCGAACATATGCCGCACATCGATACGCGTGTAGCAGCCATTTTCCGTCACGACCGCCCTATTCGCCCACAGGGTTCAACCATTGTCGAAGCCGGGGATGAAGTCTTCTTTATCGCCGCTTCGCAAAACATCCGCGCGGTAATGAGCGAGCTTCAGCGCCTCGAAAAACCTTACAAACGCATAATGCTTGTGGGCGGCGGTAACATCGGCGCAGGTTTAGCGCACCGTCTCGAGAAAGATTACAGCGTAAAACTGATCGAGCGCGATCAGCAGCGGGCTTCGGAACTTGCGGAGATGCTGCAAAACACTATCGTATTTTACGGCGATGCCTCAGATCAGGAATTGCTGGCAGAGGAACATATCGACCAGGTTGATCTCTTTATAGCGGTCACCAATGATGATGAAGCCAACATCATGTCAGCTATGCTGGCTAAGCGAATGGGGGCTAAAAAAGTCATGGTCCTCATACAGCGTAATGCCTATGTCGATTTAGTGCAGGGGAGCGTGATTGATATTGCGATTTCACCTCAGCAGGCAACCATTTCTGCTCTACTCGGACATGTGCGTAAAGCCGATATTGTTGGCGTTTCATCTCTGCGTCGCGGCGTTGCAGAAGCCATTGAGGCCGTAGCTCATGGCGATGAAAGCACCTCTCGCGTTGTGGGCCGAGTTATCGACGAGATAAAACTGCCGCCAGGCACGATCATTGGTGCCGTTGTACGGGGCAATGATGTGATGATTGCCAATGACAATCTTCGTATAGAACAGGGCGATCACGTTATTATGTTCTTAACGGATAAGAAATTTGTCAGCGATGTCGAACGCCTGTTCCAGCCAAGCCCATTCTTCCTCTAAACTCAACAGGGCAGAAATATTTCTGCCCTGCTTCTTCACACGAAAACCATTTTTAAATTATGGGTTTAACAAAAAATCTTATTTCCGGTGGCAATGGAAATTAAGGCATCCTTTGTTAGAATTATTACTGTCAGCCGGCACAAGGAGAGATAAATGAGTATTTTAAAAGAGTTTCGCGAATTCGCGATGCGCGGGAACGTTGTTGATTTGGCAGTGGGTGTGATTATTGGTGCAGCGTTCGGGAAGATTGTTTCCTCCCTCGTAGCGGATATTATTATGCCGCCACTGGGTTTGCTAATTGGTGGCGTTGACTTCAAACAGTTTGCTTTAACATTGCGCGATGCCCAGGGCGACGTACCTGCGGTAGTCATGCATTACGGCGTGTTTATTCAGAATATTTTTGACTTCGTGATTGTGGCCTTTGCTATCTTCATGGCCATCAAAGTGATCAATAAACTGAATCGTAAGAAAGCGGAAGAGCCTGCCGCACCTCCGGCACCGTCTAAAGAGGAAATTCTGCTGAGCGAGATTCGCGACTTACTGAAAGAGCAGAACCAACGGAATTAATACTGGTTATTAAAAGCAGAAGGCCAGTGGTAAAAAAGCGAATTGCTTGTTTGCCACTGGCCTCCCAGTTACCCTTCTTACCATGTTTCTCATTTCTCTGATAACTGCCTTTCCCTTTCTTATTCTTCTCAACTCTTTGCCTGAACAGTGGGTCATGTAATAGTGCCTCAATGGCGTTATCTTTAATTTGCCCTTTTTGATGGCGATATTTGGTGCTCATAGTCACTCCAAATGGGTTAAACGATCGCCGCGAGTCTATGCCTCAGACTGTTAAAGATCAAGCGGCTATTTACTGCTTGCTCCTTGCTCCAGCGTCTCCAGAATGGAACAGTACACGCTGCTGTGTGCGCTGCCGCAACAAGCATCGTTCAGACGCTGCAGCGAACGCCGCATATTCTGCAATTCTTTGATTTTTGACTCAACTTCACTCAACCGACTCTGCACAATTCCTTTAGATTCCTGGCAAGTATGATGTTCAGGGTCGATGCGGATCGATAACAGTTCCCTGATGGCCTCAAGCGTAAAACCAAGCTGCTTAGCGTAGCGAATAAACTTAAGGCGCTGAAGGTCACTATCACTGTACAGGCGAAAGCCACCTTCAGTCCGTACTTCGTGATCCATCATGTTTTGCTTTTCGTAGTAACGAATAGTGTCCGGGGTCACATCCGCCAGTTTTGCTAGTTCACCTATACGAAACATCACTTTTCCTCATCGATATGCTGCATCAATTTTACGGCATATTCACCGCGTAAGAAGTCAGTGTTTATACCCGCCTGTTGGAGTTTGAGCTCAAGCAGTGCAAGCTTTTTACTTATTGCCTGATACTCCTCACTCTGAATATGCACCGTTTTCAGTAGATCAACCAGCTCAATAGCATCCTTACGCTGCTGCATTTCTGGCGGCAAACAACCTGCATTTTTTAGCAGACGGTATCCGGCACGGAGCTCGGGTGGAACATGACTATCATCGTCGAGTGATATCGGTTCACCGCTACCGGCAAGACTCTCGAATTCTCCATTTCGCTGTGCATCAAGAATATGCCGTTCTGCCCATTGATCAAGCAACCACATAGTGACCTCAGAGTTTCAGGTGTAAAACAAGGATACGGGGAAAAGAGAGAAGGGGATATTTTGGATATAAAAAAACCGGGCAAGCCCGGTTTTTCTACGTTACTACAGATTACTCTGCAGCAGCTTCTGTTTGAGACTCGGCGCGATCAACCAGCTCGATGTAAGCCATCGGAGCATTGTCACCAGCACGGAAGCCACACTTCAGAATACGAGTGTAACCACCTGCACGGCTCGCAAAACGCGGACCCAGTTCATTAAACAGTTTTGCCACGATCTCGTTATCACGAGTGCGGGCGAATGCCAGACGACGATTAGCAACGCTGTCAGTCTTGGCAAGAGTAATCAGCGGCTCAACTACGCGACGCAGCTCTTTCGCTTTAGGCAGGGTCGTCTTGATGATCTCATGACGAACCAGTGAACCTGCCATGTTGCGGAACATAGCCTGGCGATGGCTGCTGTTGCGGTTCAGTTGACGACCACTCTTACGATGGCGCATGACCTTATCCTTCTCAGTAAAACCTTAACCTGTGATCCGGTTACTCGTCAGCAATGCTTGCTGGTGGCCAGTTTTCCAGGCGCATGCCCAGAGACAAACCACGAGAAGCCAGCACGTCTTTAATCTCGGTAAGAGATTTTTTACCCAGGTTAGGCGTTTTGAGCAGCTCAACCTCGGTACGCTGTACCAGATCACCGATATAGTGGATAGCTTCTGCCTTGAGGCAGTTAGCAGAGCGGACAGTCAATTCCAGATCGTCAACAGGGCGCAGCAAGATCGGATCGAATTCTGGTTTCTCTTCTTTAACTTCCGGCTGACGCACATCGCGTAGGTCAACGAAAGCTTCAAGTTGTTCTGCCAGAATGGTCGCCGCACGACGAATCGCCTCTTCAGGATCGATTGTGCCGTTGGTTTCCATTTCGATGACCAGCTTGTCCAGGTCGGTACGCTGTTCTACACGCGCAGCTTCAACATTGTAGGCAATACGCTCTACAGGGCTGTAGCAGGCGTCGACCAGCAGACGGCCGATTGGGCGCTCATCTTCTTCCGAATGAATTCGGGTAGAAGCCGGCACATAACCGCGACCGCGCTGAACTTTGATACGCATGCTAATAGCGGCGTTCTCATCGGTCAGGTGGCAGATCACATGCTGCGGCTTGACGATTTCGACATCACCATCATGGGTGATATCGGCTGCGGTCACAGGGCCAATGCCAGATTTATTCAGGGTAAGAATAACTTCATCTTTACCTTGAACTCTTACCGCCAGCCCTTTCAGGTTGAGCAGGATTTCCAGGATATCTTCCTGAACGCCTTCTTTGGTGCTGTACTCGTGCAGTACACCATCAATCTCAACCTCAGTCACCGCGCAACCCGGCATCGATGAAAGCAGAATACGGCGCAGTGCGTTACCAAGAGTATGGCCAAAGCCACGCTCTAACGGCTCAAGGGTCACCTTGGCGTGCGTCGAACTCACTTGCTCGATATCTACCAGGCGTGGTTTTAGAAACTCTGTCACAGAACCCTGCATTGTGTCCTCTCTTTGGTACTAAGCTTTACTTGGAGTAAAGCTCGACGATCAGGTGTTCGTTAATGTCCGCAGACAGATCGGTACGCTCAGGCTTACGCTTAAACACACCTTCCATCTTGGCAGCATCAACTTCCAGCCAGGTTGGCTTTTCACGCTGCTCAGCCAGCTCCAGAGCGGCCTTAACGCGAGATTGCTTTTTGGCTTTCTCACGGATGCTGACTACGTCATTCGGAGTTACCTGATAAGAAGCGATGTTAACAACGCGACCATTTACCATGATAGCTTTGTGGCTAACCAGCTGACGTGCTTCTGCACGAGTGGCGCCGAAGCCCATACGGTAAACAACGTTGTCCAGACGACCTTCCAGCAGAGCCAACAGGTTTTCACCGGTGTTGCCTTTCAGACGAGCTGCTTCTTTATAATAGTTACGGAACTGACGCTCCAGCACACCGTAGATACGGCGAACTTTCTGCTTTTCACGCAACTGCACACCATAGTCAGACAGACGCGGTTTACGCGCACCGTGCTGGCCAGGAGCTTGTTCAATTTTACACTTGGTATCGATCGCGCGAACGCCAGACTTAAGGAATAAGTCGGTGCCCTCACGACGGCTCAGCTTGAGCTTAGGACCCAAATATCTTGCCATTTTCTTTCTCCAACAATCCTAGAAAACGGACGCGTTATACGCGACGTTTTTTCGGCGGACGACAACCGTTATGAGGGATTGGAGTCACATCAGTAATATTAGTGATGCGGAAACCAGCGGCGTTCAGAGCACGAATAGTTGATTCGCGGCCTGGGCCAGGACCCTTAACCATAACTTCCAGGTTCTTGATACCGTATTCTTTCACGGCTTCTGCGCAACGCTCTGCTGCAACCTGAGCTGCAAACGGAGTGGATTTGCGAGAACCACGGAAACCGGAACCACCGGCAGTTGCCCAACCCAACGCATTACCCTGACGATCGGTAATAGTAACGATGGTGTTGTTGAAAGAAGCATGGACATGAGCCACGCCGTCAGAGACTGTTTTTCTTACACGTTTACGTGCACGAATTGGTGCCTTTGCCATTATTCAATCACCCCGATTATTTCTTGATCGGTTTGCGCGGACCC
Source organism: Enterobacter sp. Cy-643 (assembly GCF_011752815.1). Lineage (GTDB taxonomy): Bacteria > Pseudomonadota > Gammaproteobacteria > Enterobacterales > Enterobacteriaceae > Cedecea. Next base: position 13,157 of record NZ_VWWV01000013.1, on the reverse strand, counting down.
TTACGGGTACGTGCGTTGGTCTTAGTACGCTGACCGCGCACTGGCAGACCACGACGATGACGCAAACCGCGATAGCAACCAAGGTCCATCAGACGCTTGATGCTCATGCTCACTTCACGGCGCAGATCACCTTCAACGACAAATTTGGCAACTTCGTCACGCAGCGTGTCGATTTGTTCTTCAGACAGCTCACTGATCTTAACATCTTCAGCGATACCCGCCGCAGCACAAATGGCCTTGGAGCGAGTCTTGCCGACACCGTAGATCGAGGTTAACGCGATCACAGCGTGTTTTTGATCAGGAATGTTAATGCCTGCTATACGGGCCACTATGCACTCCTACTATTTAGATTATGCGTCCCATGCCGAAAAGCCCGTTTTCAGGATACTCAAATGGAAACGCATAGACATACAAAAGATTGGCTGGCTAATCTAGCCAGCTCAACCCAACTTTGCAAGAAAAATATGCGAGATAATCAGCCTTGACGCTGTTTATGCTTCGGCTCTACGCTGCAAATCACGCGAATAACACCGTCACGCTTAACGATTTTGCAGTTACGACATAATTTCTTGACGGAAGCACGAACTTTCATTTTTACTCTCCGTAACTTCTCAAGCGACGATTAACGGCCGTAGCCTTTCAGGTTCGCTTTCTTCAATGCAGACTCGTACTGACTTGACATCATCAGAGTTTGCACTTGAGCCATAAAGTCCATGATAACGACAACAACGATCAGCAGTGAGGTCCCACCGAAGTAGAACGGCACTTTCATTGCATCGCGCATGAACTCCGGGATTAGGCAGATAAAGGTAATATACAACGCACCAACCAGAGTCAGGCGGGTCATTACTTTATCGATATACTTCGCCGTTTGTTCTCCCGGACGAATTCCTGGTACAAATGCACCGGACTTCTTCAGGTTATCTGCTGTTTCACGCGGGTTGAATACCAACGCCGTGTAGAAGAAACAGAAGAAGATGATTGCAGACGCATAGAGTAACACATAAAGCGGTTGCCCAGGCTGCAAATACAGCGAAATTGTTGTCAGCCAGTTCCAACCGGTACCGCCCCCGAACCATGACGCGATGGTCGCCGGGAACAGAATAATACTGGAGGCGAAGATCGCAGGGATAACCCCGGCCATATTCACTTTCAGCGGTAAATGTGTGCTCTGCGCAGCATAGACACGACGACCCTGTTGACGTTTAGCGTAGTTGACCACAATGCGGCGCTGGCCACGCTCAACAAAAACAACGAAGAAGGTCACTGCAAATACTAATACTGCAACCAACAGCAACAGGAGGAAGTGCAGGTCGCCTTGCCTTGCTTGCTCGATGGTATGGCCAATGGCCGGCGGAAGACCCGCAACGATACCCGCGAAGATTATGATTGAGATACCGTTACCGATACCACGTTCAGTAATCTGTTCGCCCAGCCACATCAGGAACATTGTCCCGGTGACAAGACTTACAACAGCGGTGAAATAGAATGCAAAGCCTGGGTTTAACACCAGGCCCTGCATACCAGGCATATTCGGTAAACCGGTAGCAATACCGATTGACTGGAATATTGCCAGCACCAGAGTGCCGTAACGGGTGTACTGGCTAATCTTACGACGACCAGATTCCCCTTCTTTCTTCAGCTCTGCCAACGCGGGATGAACCACGGTAAGCAGCTGAATGATGATCGATGCCGAAATATACGGCATGATACCCAGCGCGAAGATAGAAGCACGGCTGAGAGCACCACCAGAGAACATGTTGAACATTTCAATGATGGTGCCTCGCTGTTGCTCAAGCAGTTTGGCAAGTACAGCGGCATCAATACCAGGGATCGGAATAAAAGAGCCAATACGAAACACAATCAGCGCACCGATAACAAACATCAGTCTGCGTTTCAGCTCGCCGAGGCCGCCTTTAGCACTTTGAAAATCTAATCCCGGTTGTTTTGCCATCTGCTACTTATTCCTCGATTTTACCGCCAGCAGCTTCGATAGCAGCACGAGCGCCTTTGGTCACACGCAGGCCGCTAACAGTTACCGGACGAGTTACCTCACCAGACAGGATCACTTTCGCGAACTCGATCTGAATACCGATAATGTTTGCTGCTTTCAGCGTGTTCAGGTCAACTACGTCGCCTTCAACTTTCGCCAGATCGGACAGACGAACTTCTGCCGTGATCATTGCTTTGCGAGAGGTGAAACCGAATTTCGGCAGACGACGGTACAACGGCATCTGACCACCTTCGAAACCACGACGTACGCCACCACCAGAACGAGAGTTCTGACCTTTGTGACCACGACCGCCGGTTTTACCGAGGCCAGAACCGATACCACGACCCAGACGCTTGGAAGCGTGCTTAGACCCTTCGGCCGGAGACAGAGTATTTAAACGCATCTCTTACTCCTCAACTTTAACCATGTAGGAAACCGCGTTGACCATACCGCGTACAGCAGGAGTATCCTCGCGCTCTACGGTGTGGCCAATACGACGCAGACCCAGGCCAAGCAGCGTTGCCTTGTGTTTCGGCAGACGACCGATTGCACTGCGGGTTTGAGTGATTTTAATAGTCTTTGCCATGGTCAATTACCCCAGAATTTCTTCAACGGATTTACCACGCTTGGCAGCGACCATTTCTGGAGATTTCATATTCGCCAGGCCATCGATAGTTGCACGAACCACGTTAATCGGGTTGGTGGAACCATACGCTTTAGCCAGGACGTTATGAACACCAGCGACTTCCAGGACGGCGCGCATTGCACCACCGGCGATGATACCGGTACCTTCGGAAGCCGGCTGCATGAACACGCGGGAACCTGTGTGCACGCCTTTAACAGGGTGCTGTAGGGTGCCGCTGTTCAGCGCGACGTTAATCATGTTGCGACGGGCTTTTTCCATCGCTTTCTGGATCGCTGCTGGAACTTCACGCGCTTTACCGTAACCAAAACCAATACGACCGTTACCGTCGCCTACCACTGTCAGAGCAGTGAAGGAGAAAATACGACCGCCTTTAACGGTTTTAGATACGCGATTTACCGCGATCAGCTTTTCCTGCAGTTCGCCAGCTTGTTTTTCGATGTGAGACATCTTACACCTCTACCTTAGAACTGAAGGCCAGCTTCACGGGCAGCATCTGCCAGTGCCTGGACACGACCATGATATTGGAAACCAGCACGGTCAAAAGCAACAACGGTGATGCCTTTTTCCAGAGCGCGCTCAGCAACAGCTTTACCTACAGCTGCAGCGGCGTCTTTATTTCCAGTGTACTTCAGTTGCTCAGTGATAGCTTTTTCTACAGTAGATGCAGCTACCAGAACTTCAGAACCGTTTGGAGCAATTACCTGTGCGTAAATATGACGCGGGGTACGATGTACCACCAGGCGAGTTGCACCCAGCTCTTTGAGCTTGTGACGTGCGCGGGTCGCACGACGGATACGAGCAGATTTCTTATCCATAGTGTTACCTTACTTCTTCTTAGCCTCTTTGGTACGCACGACTTCGTCGGCGTAACGAACACCCTTGCCTTTATAAGGCTCAGGACGACGGTAGGCGCGCAGATCAGCTGCAACCTGACCGATCACCTGCTTATCAGCGCCTTTCAGCACGATTTCAGTTTGAGTCGGACATTCAGCAGTGATACCCGCAGGCAGCTTATGCTCAACAGGGTGAGAGAAGCCCAGGGCTAAATTCACCACGTCGCCTTTTACGGCTGCACGATAACCTACACCAACCAGCTGCAGCTTCTTAGTGAAGCCTTCGGTAACACCGACAACCATTGCGTTCAACAGCGCACGAGTGGTACCCGCTTGGGCCCACGCGTTTGCAAAGCCTTCGCGCGGAGCGAAAGTCAGAGCATTTTCAGCGTGTTTAACTTCAACAGCATCGTTGATAGTACGAGTCAGCTCGCCGTTTTTACCTTTGATCGAAATAACCTGACCGTTGAGTTTTACCTCTACGCCTGCAGGAACAACGACCGGTGCTTTAGCAACACGAGACATTTTATTCCTCCAATTACGCTACGTAGCAGATAATTTCGCCACCAAGACCAGCCTGGCGCGCTGCACGATCAGTCATAACACCTTTAGAGGTAGAAACGACAGCAATACCCATGCCGGCCATAACTTTAGGCAGCTCATCTTTTTTCTTATAGATGCGCAGGCCTGGGCGGCTGACTCGCTGAATGCTCTCTACCACAGCCTTGCCCTGGAAATACTTAAGAGTCAGTTCCAGTTCAGGCTTGATGTCGCCTTCAATTTTAAATTCTTCAATATAACCTTCTTCCTTCAGCACGTTGGCGATTGCCACTTTCAGCTTGGAGGAAGGCATGGTGACCGCAACTTTGTTCGCGGCCTGACCGTTACGGATACGGGTCAGCATATCCGCGATCGGATCTTGCATGCTCATCTGTCTCTACTCCCGTGATTCAATTGGTGACAATTACCAGCTAGCCTTTTTCAAGCCAGGTACTTCACCGCGCATGGCGGCTTCACGTAACTTGATACGGCTCAACCCGAACTTGCCCACATAACCATGTGGACGACCAGTCTGGCGGCAGCGTTTACGCTGACGGGACGGGCTGGAATCACGCGGCAGAGTTTGCAGCTTGAGAACAGCGTTCCAACGGTCTTCGTCGGTCGCGTTCACATCAGAAATGATAGCTTTCAGTTCTGCGCGTTTAGCGAAGAATTTTTCAGCCAAAGCAACGCGCTTTACTTCGCGTGCTTTCATTGATTGCTTAGCCATGAAGTAACCCTACCTTACTTGCGGAACGGGAAGTCAAAGGCAGCCAGCAGAGCACGGCCTTCATCATCAGATTTCGCAGTAGTGGTAATGGTAATATCCAAACCACGGACGCGATCGACTTTGTCGTAATCGATTTCTGGGAAGATGATCTGCTCACGGACACCCATGCTGTAGTTACCACGACCGTCGAAAGACTTAGCGGACAGGCCACGGAAGTCACGGATACGAGGTACAGCAATAGTGATCAGACGCTCAAGGAACTCCCACATGCGCTCGCCACGCAGAGTTACTTTACAGCCGATCGGATAGCCCTGACGGATTTTGAAGCCTGCAACAGATTTGCGTGCTTTGGTGATCAACGGCTTTTGACCGGAGATTGCTGTCAGATCGGCTGCTGCGTTATCCAGCAGTTTCTTGTCAGCGATCGCTTCACCAACACCCATGTTCAGGGTGATCTTCTCGACCCGAGGGACTTGCATGACAGAATTGTAGTTAAACTCAGTCATGAGTTTCTTAACTACTTCGTCTTTGTAGTAATCATGCAGTTTCGCCATCGTACTACTCCAAATTACTTGATAGTTTCGCTGTTAGACTTGAAGAAACGGACTTTTTTGCCATCTTCGAATCTAAAGCCTACACGGTCAGCCTTGCCGGTTGCCGCGTTGAAGAGAGCAACGTTAGAAACCTGAATTGCAGCTTCTTTTTCAACGATGCCGCCTGGTTGGTTCAGGGCCGGAACCGGCTTCTGATGTTTCTTAACCAGGTTGATACCTTCAACAATGACCTTGCCGGAAGACAGGACATTTTTTACTTTACCGCGCTTACCTTTATCTTTACCGGTTAACACGATAACTTCGTCATCACGACGGATTTTCGCTGCCATGATTCGCTCCTTAGAGTACTTCTGGTGCCAGAGAGATAATTTTCATGAACTTCTCATTACGCAGTTCACGAGTTACCGGCCCAAAAATACGCGTGCCGATTGGCTGCTCGCTGTTATTGTTTAAAATAACGCATGCATTGCCATCGAAGCGAATGACAGAACCGTCCGGGCGACGAACACCCTTCTTGGTGCGCACCACTACCGCTTTCAGCACATCGCCTTTCTTCACCTTACCGCGAGGAATTGCTTCCTTGATGGTAATTTTGATGATGTCGCCGACGCCTGCGTAGCGACGGTGCGAGCCACCCAGAACCTTGATACACATTACGCGACGCGCGCCGGAGTTGTCGGCCACGGTCAGCATAGTCTGTTCTTGGATCATTTCAGTGCTCCGCTAATGTCAACTACTACTTCGGGACCTGGAAATCAGGTCGTTAAAAAGCCCCATAAACGAGGGCGCGGCATTATAACACCGGTTCCTGAATATGGGTAGAAAAAATAAACGGCTCATCGCTGAGCCGTTTATTTGTTTGAGAAGGCTTACTGTATTACAGAACCGCTTTCTCTACAACGCGAACCAGCGTCCAGGACTTAGTCTTGGACAGCGGACGGCATTCGCGGATTTCAACCACGTCACCGATACCGCATTCGTTGTTCTCGTCATGTACGTGCAGTTTGGTCGTACGCTTGATGAATTTCCCGTAGATCGGGTGCTTCACAACACGTTCGATGGCAACAACAATGGATTTCTCCATTTTATCGCTGACAACGCGACCTTGCAGAGTACGGATTTTATCGGTCATTACGCACCCGCCTTCTGAGTCAGTAAAGTCTTAACACGTGCAACATCACGACGAACCTGCTTCAGCAGGTGAGTCTGTTGCAGCTGGCCACTTGCGGCCTGCATGCGCAGGTTGAACTGCTCACGCAGCAGGTTCAGCAGCTCGGTGTTCAGCTCTTCGACGCTCTTTTCACGCAGCTCTTTTGCTTTCATTACATCACCGTCTTAGTTACAAAGGTGGTTTTGATAGGCAGTTTTGCTGCTGCCAGCTTGAAGGCTTCACGGGCCAGCTCTTCAGGTACGCCGTCCATTTCATACAGGACTTTGCCTGGCTGGATCAAGGCAACCCAATACTCCACGTTACCTTTACCTTTACCCATACGCACTTCAAGCGGCTTTTCGGTGATCGGTTTGTCCGGGAATACACGGATCCAGATCTTACCCTGACGCTTAACTGCACGGGTCATTGCACGACGTGCTGCTTCGATCTGACGGGCAGTCAGACGACCACGGCCAACAGCTTTCAGACCGAAAGTGCCGAAGCTAACATCCGTACCCTGCGCCAGACCACGGTTGCGGCCTTTGTGCACTTTACGGAATTTTGTACGCTTTGGTTGTAACATCAGCGACTCTCCTTACTTACGGCCTTTACGCTGCTGCTTTTTAGGTTGAGCAGCCGGTTCCGGTTGTTCAACAGCAGCCATACCACCCAGGATCTCACCTTTGAAGATCCATACCTTAACGCCGATTACACCATAAGTGGTGTGCGCTTCAGAGGTGTTGTAGTCGATGTCAGCACGCAGAGTGTGCAACGGCACGCGACCTTCACGGTACCATTCGGTACGTGCGATCTCGGCGCCGCCCAGACGGCCGCTAACTTCAACTTTGATACCTTTAGCGCCCAGACGCATCGCGTTCTGTACAGCACGCTTCATCGCACGACGGAACATAACACGACGTTCCAGCTGAGAAGTGATGCTGTCAGCAACCAATTTTGCGTCCAGTTCAGGTTTACGAACTTCGGCGATATTGATCTGTGCAGGAACGCCAGCGATATCCGCTACGACCTTGCGCAGTTTTTCTACGTCTTCACCTTTCTTACCGATAACGATACCTGGGCGAGCGGTGTGAATGGTCACACGGATGCTCTTAGCAGGACGCTCGATAACGATACGAGATACAGACGCCTTAGCCAGTTCCTTAGTCAGGTACTGACGTACTTTAAAATCGCTGTCCAGGTTGTCAGCGAATTCTTTGGTGTTCGCAAACCAGGTTGAGTTCCATGGTTTTACAATACCCAGGCGAATACCATTAGGATGTACTTTCTGACCCATTGCTAGTCTCCAGAGTCTCAGCGATCGGACACAACCACAGTAATGTGGCTGGTGCGCTTCAGGATGCGATCTGCACGACCTTTTGCACGAGGCATAATGCGCTTCATGCTAGGGCCTTCGTCTACGAAGATTTTCGCGACTTTCAGATCGTCAATGTCAGCGCCATCGTTGTGTTCAGCGTTAGCAATGGCAGATTCCAGTACTTTCTTAACCAATACAGCCGCTTTCTTATTGGTGTAGGTCAGAATATCCAGAGCCTGCGACACTTTCTTACCGCGAATCAGGTCAGCAACAAGGCGAACCTTCTGAGCAGAAGAACGAGCATGGCGATGTTGAGCTAAAGTTTCCATCTCTTCCTCCTACCTTATTTCTTCTTCGCTTTTTTATCAGCAGCGTGGCCGCGATAAGTACGAGTCGGTGCGAATTCACCCAGTTTGTGACCGACCATTTCGTCGGAAACAAAGACTGGAACGTGCTGACGACCATTATGGACAGCGATGGTCAAACCGATCATGTTAGGAAAGATCGTTGAACGACGGGACCAAGTGCGCAGGGGCTTCTTGTCACCGCTTTCCACCGCTTTCTCTACCTTCTTCAGCAAGTGCAGGTCAATAAAAGGACCTTTCTTGAGAGAACGTGGCATGGCTTATCCTCTAAAATTATTTGCTACGGCGACGTACGATAAATTTATCAGTACGCTTGTTGCTGCGGGTCTTCTTACCTTTGGTCTGAACGCCCCACGGAGATACCGGGTGCTTACCAAAGTTACGACCTTCACCACCACCATGTGGGTGATCGACTGGGTTCATCGCGGTACCGCGAACGGTAGGACGAACACCACGCCAGCGAGCAGCACCTGCTTTACCCAGAACGCGCAGCATATGCTCAGCGTTGCCAACTTCGCCCAGGGTAGCGCGGCAGTCAGCTTCGACTTTACGCATTTCACCGGAACGCAGGCGCAGGGTAACGTAAGCACCATCACGAGCAACGATCTGCACGTAGGTACCAGCGGAACGAGCCAGCTGACCGCCTTTACCTGGTTTCATTTCTACGTTATGAACGGTAGAACCAACCGGGATATTGCGCATCGGCAGGGTGTTACCCGCTTTGATTGCAGCATCAACGCCAGACTGAATCTGGTCGCCAGCTTTCAGGCCTTTAGGGGCCAGGATGTAACGGCGCTCGCCATCTTTGTACAGAACCAGCGCGATGTTCGCGGAACGGTTCGGATCGTACTCAAGACGTTCAACAACTGCCGGGATACCATCTTTGTTGCGTTTGAAGTCAACAATACGGTATGCCTGCTTGTGACCACCACCGATATGACGGGTAGTGATACGACCATTGTTGTTACGGCCACCGGATTTGCTGTTTTTTTCCAGCAACGGAGCAAAAGGCTTGCCCTTGTGCAGCTCAGGGTTAACCACTTTAACTACGTGGCGACGACCCGGAGATGTCGGTTTACATTTAACAACTGCCATTGTCTTTCTCCTCCGACTTACTCAGCGCCGCCGACGAAGTCCAGATTCTGGCCTTCCTTCAGGGTGACGTAAGCTTTTTTCCAGTCGCTACGACGACCAACACGCTGTCCGTGACGTTTAGTTTTCCCTTTAACTACCAGGGTGTTAACGTCTTTAACTTCAACTTCGAACAGCTTCTGTACAGCAGCAACGATCTCTGCTTTGGTCGCGTCAGTCGCAACTTTGAGTACGATGGTGTTGGTTTTTTCCATCGCGGTAGACGCTTTTTCAGATACGTGCGGCGCGCGCAGTACTTTCAGCAGACGTTCTTCACGGATCATGCCAGCATCTCCTCAACTTGCTTAACTGCTTCCGCAGTCATAACGACTTTGTCGAAGGCGATCAGGCTAACTGGATCGATTGCAGCTACATCGCGCACGTCAACCTTATGCAGGTTACGAGCGGCCAGGAACAGATTCTCATCCAGTTCACCGGTCACGATCAGCACATCTTCCAGAGCCATATCTTTCAGTTTCTGAGCAAGCAGCTTGGTTTTCGGTGCTTCAACAGAGAACTGCTCAACAACGATCAGACGATCCTGACGTACCAGCTCGGACAGGATGCTTTTCAGCGCGCCGCGGTACATCTTTTTGTTAACTTTTTGACTGTGGTCCTGCGGGCGAGCAGCGAAGGTTACGCCACCGGAACGCCAGATCGGGCTCTTGATAGAACCTGAACGCGCACGGCCGGTACCTTTCTGGCGCCACGGCTTTTTGCCGGAACCAGTTACTTCAGCACGGGTCTTCTGAGCACGAGTACCCTGACGGGCGCCTGCTGCATAAGCAACAACAACCTGGTGTACCAGCGCTTCGTTGAAGTCACGACCGAAGGTAGTTTCGGAAACAGTCAGCGCGCTTTGCGCGTCTTTCAATACTAATTCCATTGCTATCCCCTTACGCCTTCACAGCTGGTTTAACGATCAGGTCGCTACCGGTTGCACCCGGGACCGCACCTTTCACCAGCAGCAGGTTGCGCTCAGCGTCAACACGTACTACGTCCAGGCTCTGAACAGTGACACGTTCGTTACCCAGCTGGCCTGCCATTTTCTTGCCTTTGAACACTTTGCCCGGAGTCTGGTTCTGACCGATAGAACCCGGAACGCGGTGAGACAAGGAGTTACCGTGGGTAGCGTCCTGGGTACGGAAGTTCCAGCGCTTAACGGTACCTGCGAAACCTTTACCTTTAGAGGTACCGGTTACGTCAACTTTTTTAACATCAGCAAACAGTTCAACGCTAATGTCCTGACCCACGGTGAACTCTTCGCCTTCAGCAAGACGGAATTCCCACAGACCACGGCCAGCTTCAACGCCAGCTTTAGCGAAGTGACCAGCTTCCGGCTTGGTTACACGGTTAGCTTTTTTAGCACCAGTGGTCACCTGAACAGCACGGTAGCCGTCGTTAGCCAGGTCTTTAACCTGAGTAACACGGTTTGCTTCTACTTCGATTACGGTTACTGGGATAGAAACGCCGTCTTCAGTGAAGATACGGGTCATACCCACTTTTTTACCGACTAAACCAATCATTGTTTCAACCTCTCAATCGTCAATGACCTGATTAACCCAGGCTGATCTGCACGTCTACACCGGCAGCCAGATCCAGACGCATCAGAGCATCAACGGTTTTCTCAGTTGGCTCAACGATGTCAACCAGACGCTTGTGAGTGCGGATCTCGTACTGATCGCGCGCGTCTTTGTTGACGTGCGGAGAGATCAGAACGGTAAAGCGCTCTTTGCGGGTCGGCAGCGGGATCGGACCACGGACTTGCGCACCAGTGCGCTTAGCAGTCTCGACGATTTCCGCAGTTGATTGATCGATCAGACGATGATCAAACGCTTTAAGGCGGATACGGATTCTTTGGTTCTGCATGAGACCAGAGCTCCAATTATTTTATAGACGAAAAAAATTACTACTCACACCCATTACGATTGATGGGGGAGTGTAATCGTTCATACATAGTCCCCCAATTGGGGACATTGTTTGATAGCAACTGAATTTCTTCGACTGACTGCCATCAGGGTTCATATTGAACCAGCTGTCTATAAAGACAGCCCGCGCATTATACGGGTTTCAGCCCAGCTTGCAAGCCATATGGGTTGAAATTTCACCGACATCCTTCATTTAGTTAGTTTCACGCCCTGTCGCCCCAATATCTTCGAGCCACCACGCAGTCTCACTCGCCAAATTGAGAGGTTAATAGGTTTGGCCAGCGCAGAAGCGTAGCATCGGAGGACTTCACACTCAGCGGGATAAAAAGATGATGCTTACCGATGTACAGGTTGCCTGGTTGCTCCCCATCGCCACTGCACTCTATTTTTGCCTGGCGCTGAAGTTGAGCCTAAGTGATTTCAAAACCATGCTCCTGCCCGACAGGCTTACCCTCTCTTTACTGTGGCTGGGACTGATTTTCCACAGTCTGGTGAATCCACACCATGTTTATCATGCCGTATTCGGTGCGGTTGCCGGCTACCTTTTCTTGTGGGCTATTTTTCAAATCTTCCGTTACGCCACCGGCAAAGAAGGGCTGGGATATGGTGATTTCAAGCTGCTGGCTGCAATTGGCGCATGGAGCTGCTGGCAACATTTGCCTCTCATCGTTGCCCTCGCCTCTTCTCTGGGCATCGCTTATGCTGGAATGCTTTATCTGATCGGGCGTCGTGGCATCGCTGAAATGCCTTTTGGCCCCTGGCTTGCATTCTCAGGCTGGGGGAATTTTTGCTGGCAGGTATTGGGTTAAGGTATCAAAGAAGACAGAGGGGAGCCCCTCTGTCCTGATCGTGCGGCATTACTCTTCGCGTATCTGAGCCTGTAGGTAATTCTGTATGCCCAGCTTCTGAATTAAATCCAGTTCAGTTTCGAGCCAGTCGATATGGCCTTCTTCGTCGGCAAGAATTTCGATCATCAGGTCACGACTCACGTAATCATGCACTTTATCGGCATAGGCGATGGCTTCGCGCAAATCCTTCGCCCCATCCAGTTCCAGCTTCAGATCCGAACGCAGCATTTCTTCGACATCTTCGCCAATACCCAGCTTGCCGAGATCCTGCAGATTTGGAATGCCTTCAAGGAAGAGAATACGCTCGATGTACTTATCGGCGTGCTTCATTTCATCAATTGACTCGTGATACTCGACGTCGTTCAGACGTTTTAATCCCCAGTTTTTGAACATGCGAGCATGCAGAAAGTACTGGTTAATCGCGACAAGCTCGTTTCCCAATAATTTATTGAGATAATTTATTATCTTAACATCACCTTTCATTTTGACATCCTCCGCTTCCACTTATTGAAGCGTAGATGTCACGGAGTGTAAGTCAAAAAAATGAGCGTGTTTTAAGCGATCTCTTTAAATTCCGGGAGCTGCATCAGCTCGTCTTGCATGATTTCACGCGCCTGGCGAACGCACTTCCCGCACTGATTCCCCACCGGGATAAACTTTCTAAGTTGCTGAAAAGACTGCGGGTGATGTTGTCGCACCGCCTGGCGAATTGTCTTATCGCTTACACCGTTACACAAGCAAACGTACATGATCACTCCCGCTCAAAAACTGCGCAAATTGTAAATGAGAATGATTGGCTTTACAAGGGATGCAGTGGGGCAGAATGCAGAGAATGGTAATCAAATGCAAAATTCGACGCTAACGGCAGTAAGAGAAGACTTTCCCGCCCAAATCGCAAATTTCAGACATAAAAAAGGGCATCCTAAGATGCCCTTTTCGCTATTGCATTAAAGTATCAGAGGATTAGCTCAGAACTTTAGCAACAACACCAGCGCCTACAGTACGGCCGCCTTCACGGATTGCGAAACGCAGACCGTCGTCCATCGCGATTGGGTGGATCAGGGTAACAACCATTTTGATGTTGTCGCCTGGCATTACCATCTCTACGCCTTCTGGCAGTTCGA
>NZ_VWWV01000012.1 GCF_011752815.1 Enterobacter sp. Cy-643 | reverse complement strand
TCGAACTGCCAGAAGGCGTAGAGATGGTAATGCCAGGCGACAACATCAAAATGGTTGTTACCCTGATCCACCCAATCGCGATGGACGACGGTCTGCGTTTCGCAATCCGTGAAGGCGGCCGTACTGTTGGTGCAGGCGTTGTTGCTAAAGTTATCGCTTAATCGCTGATAACATTTGACGCAATGCACAAGAAGAGGGCATCATTTGATGCCCTTTTTGTACGCTTTCGAACCAGAACCTGGCTCATCAGTGATTTTTTACCGATAATCATTGCTGAGACAGGCTCTGAAGATGGCGTTTATGCCGGGTAGTGTCTGAAAAGAACCATTCGGTTTGGTTTGCCTCGCAGTGGCGGGGCAAAAGTGTTTGTCTGATTTATTGTGACAGGTTGGTTTATGAGTGCGAATACCGAAGCTCAAGGGAGCGGGCGTGGCCTCGAAGCGATGAAGTGGCTGGCAGTAGTCGTTTTGCTGCTCGTGGCAATCGTGGGCAACTACATTTATCGTGATATCACTCTGCCGCTTCGTGCACTGGCTGTGGTCATCCTGATTGCAGCAGCGGGTGGTGTTGCGCTGCTGACGGTAAAAGGCAAAGCAACCGTGGCGTTTGCTCGTGAAGCAAGAACTGAAGTACGTAAGGTTATTTGGCCTACTCGCCAGGAAACTCTGCACACCACTTTAATCGTGGCGGCGGTTACCGCTGTGATGTCACTGATTCTGTGGGGGCTGGATGGTATTCTGGTCCGCCTGGTATCTTTTATTACTGGCCTGAGGTTCTGAGATGTCTGAAGCCCCTAAAAAGCGTTGGTACGTCGTTCAGGCGTTTTCCGGTTTTGAAGGTCGTGTAGCTACGTCGCTGCGCGAGCATATCAAACTCCATAATATGGAAGAGCTGTTTGGCGAAGTGATGGTTCCAACCGAAGAGGTTGTTGAAATCCGCGGTGGCCAACGCCGTAAGAGCGAACGTAAATTCTTCCCAGGCTACGTTCTGGTCCAGATGGTGATGAACGACGCAAGCTGGCACCTGGTGCGTAGCGTTCCGCGCGTAATGGGTTTCATCGGCGGGACTTCCGATCGTCCAGCCCCTATCAGCGATAAAGAAGTTGATGCGATCATGAACCGCCTGCAGCAGGTGGGTGATAAGCCGCGTCCGAAAACGCTGTTTGAGCCGGGTGAGATGGTACGCGTTAGCGATGGTCCGTTTGCGGACTTCAACGGTGTGGTTGAAGAAGTGGATTACGAGAAGAGCCGCCTGAAGGTTTCCGTCTCCATCTTTGGACGCGCAACGCCGGTTGAGCTGGATTTTGCTCAGGTTGAGAAAGCCTGATAATTTGATCGTTTAAGCAGCGATTATTCATTGCACAGGGCGCGAAATTGGCATACAATTTCGCGCCTTTTGTTTTTATGTGTCCAGTACACGTAAGACGTTTATTCACGGGGAGCCTTCTTGAGGCGCTATTACCCAATCAGAGGATTTTAGAATGGCTAAGAAAGTACAAGCCTACGTCAAGCTGCAGGTTGCAGCTGGTATGGCGAACCCAAGTCCACCAGTTGGTCCAGCTCTGGGTCAGCAGGGTGTGAACATCATGGAATTCTGTAAAGCGTTCAACGCAAAAACTGAATCCCTGGAAAAAGGTCTGCCAATTCCGGTTGTTATTACCGTTTACGCTGACCGTTCTTTCACTTTCGTTACCAAAACCCCTCCAGCAGCAGTTCTGCTGAAGAAAGCGGCTGGTATCAAGTCTGGTTCCGGTAAGCCGAACAAAGACAAAGTGGGTAAAGTTTCCCGCGCTCAGCTGCAGGAAATCGCGCAGACCAAAGCTGCCGACATGACTGGTTCCGACATTGAAGCGATGACTCGCTCCATTGAAGGTACTGCACGTTCCATGGGCCTGGTAGTGGAGGACTAAGAAATGGCTAAACTGACCAAGCGCATGTCCGTGATCCGTGACAAAGTTGATGCTACCAAACAGTACGACATCAACGAAGCTATCGCTCTGCTGAAAGAACTGGCTACCGCTAAGTTCGTTGAAAGCGTTGACGTTGCTGTTAACCTGGGCATCGATGCTCGTAAATCTGACCAGAACGTTCGTGGTGCAACTGTACTGCCACACGGTACTGGCCGTTCCGTTCGCGTAGCCGTATTTGCTCAGGGCCCTAACGCTGAAGCAGCTAAAGCTGCTGGCGCAGAGCTGGTAGGTATGGAAGATCTGGCTGACCAGATCAAGAAAGGCGAAATGAACTTCGACGTTGTTATCGCATCTCCAGATGCAATGCGCGTTGTTGGCCAGCTGGGTCAGGTTCTGGGTCCACGCGGCCTGATGCCAAACCCGAAAGTGGGTACCGTAACTCCTAACGTTGCTGAAGCAGTTAAAAATGCTAAAGCAGGTCAGGTTCGTTACCGTAACGACAAAAACGGCATCATCCACACCACCATCGGTAAAGTGGACTTTGACGCTGACAAACTGAAAGAAAACCTGGAATCTCTGCTGGTTGCGCTGAAAAAAGCAAAACCATCTCAGGCTAAAGGCGTGTACATCAAGAAAGTTAGCATCTCCACCACCATGGGTGCAGGTGTTGCGGTTGACCAGGCTGGTCTGAACGCAGCGGCGAACTAATAATCGCCTTTACGCGGGCGAAAGATTAGTCTATTATCTTACGCCCGTTGTTCTGTTTAGGCAGAACACAAAGAATTTTCGGTTGGAGCCTGGCCTTATCCAGGCCTCCGTCCAAGACCGCAGGTGTTTCGCAAGAGACTTAATTGCCTGCGTAGACGGTGACAGAACCTGAAGAATATTTTTAGATAGTCTTTAGCTTGTTTCTGCTCACCGTATGTAGACGCACTTTTCCATTTTGGTTAAGTGCGAAGTGAGTTTCGGGACGTTTCGTCCCGGCTAAAACCCAGGAGCAAAAGCTAATGGCTTTAAATCTTCAAGACAAACAAGCGATTGTTGCTGAAGTCAGCGAAGTAGCCAAAGGCGCGCTGTCTGCAGTAGTTGCGGATTCCCGTGGCGTTACTGTAGACAAAATGACCGAACTGCGTAAAGCAGGTCGCGAAGCCGGCGTTTACATGCGTGTTGTTCGTAACACCCTGCTGCGCCGTGTTGTTGAAGGTACTCAGTTTGAGTGCCTGAAAGACGCGTTCGTTGGTCCGACCCTGATTGCATATTCTATGGAACACCCGGGCGCTGCCGCTCGTCTGTTCAAAGAGTTCGCTAAAGCGAATGCAAAATTTGAGGTCAAAGCCGCTGCCTTTGAAGGTGAGCTGATCCCGGCGTCGCAAATCGACCGCCTGGCAACTCTGCCGACCTACGAAGAAGCAATTGCACGCCTGATGGCAACCATGAAAGAAGCTTCGGCTGGCAAACTGGTTCGTACTCTGGCTGCTGTACGCGATGCGAAAGAAGCTGCTTAATCGCAGTTTTCTTTATCAAGTATTCGCTTACGTATAAACTTATTCTGATATTCAGGAACAATTTAAATGTCTATCACTAAAGATCAAATCATTGAAGCAGTATCCGCTATGTCCGTAATGGACGTTGTAGAACTGATCTCTGCAATGGAAGAAAAATTCGGTGTTTCTGCTGCTGCTGCTGTAGCTGTTGCTGCTGGCCCAGCTGAAGCTGCTGAAGAAAAAACTGAGTTCGACGTTATTCTGAAATCTGCTGGCGCTAACAAAGTTGCCGTAATCAAAGCAGTTCGTGGCGCAACTGGCCTGGGTCTGAAAGAAGCTAAAGACCTGGCAGAAACCCCGAATGCCGTTCTGAAAGAAGGCATCAGCAAAGATGACGCAGAAGCTCTGAAAAAATCTCTGGAAGAAGCTGGCGCTGAAGTTGAAGTTAAATAAGCCAACCTTTCCGGTTGCAGCCTAAGTAATTAGGCTGATGGCTGGTGACTTTTTAGTCACCAGCCTTTTTGCGCTGTAGGGTACCAGTAGTGTTTCACACTGTTTGTCTGCTGGTTTCCATTCAATGCATGTCTCTATCGACGCCTTAATATACTGCGACTTTCTACGCCGGGAGTTCCGGGGTAAAGCGCAATGAAATGGTTTAAGAGTGATAGAAACAGGTATTGCGGGGAGTGTTCCACTTTCCGGTCCACAAAATAGTGTTGCATAAACTGCCCTTTTCGACGGGCAGATGGGTCGACTTGTCAGCGAGCTGAGGAACCCTAATGGTTTACTCCTATACCGAGAAAAAACGTATTCGTAAGGATTTTGGAAAGCGTCCACAAGTACTGGACATTCCTTATCTCCTTTCTATCCAGCTTGACTCGTTCCAGAAGTTTATCGAGCAAGATCCCGAAGGACAGTACGGCCTGGAAGCTGCTTTCCGCTCCGTATTCCCGATCGCAAGCTACAGCGGCAACTCTGAGCTGCAGTATGTGAGCTATCGCCTGGGCGAACCTGTATTTGACGTTAAAGAATGTCAAATCCGTGGCGTGACGTATTCTGCTCCGCTACGTGTGAAACTGCGTCTGGTGATCTACGAGCGCGAAGCGCCGGAAGGCACCGTTAAAGACATCAAAGAGCAAGAAGTGTACATGGGCGAGATTCCGCTCATGACCGACAACGGGACTTTCGTTATCAACGGTACTGAGCGCGTTATCGTTTCTCAGCTTCACCGTAGCCCGGGTGTGTTCTTCGACAGTGACAAAGGTAAGACCCACTCTTCAGGGAAGGTGCTGTATAACGCACGTATCATCCCTTACCGTGGTTCCTGGCTGGACTTCGAATTCGACCCGAAAGATAACCTGTTCGTGCGTATTGACCGTCGCCGCAAACTGCCTGCGACTATCATCCTGCGTGCACTGAACTACACCACTGAGCAGATCCTTGACCTGTTCTTTGAGAAAGTTAATTTCGAAATCCGTGACAACAAGCTGCAAATGGAGCTGGTACCGGAGCGCCTGCGTGGCGAAACCGCATCCTTCGACATCGAAGCTGACGGCAAAGTGTACGTTGAAAAAGGCCGCCGCATCACCGCGCGCCACATTCGCCAACTGGAAAAAGACGATATCAAACATATCGAAGTTCCTGTTGAGTACATCGCCGGTAAAGTTGCGGCTAAAGACTACGTTGATGCTTCTACCGGCGAACTGATTTGCCCGGCGAACATGGAACTGTCTTTGGATCTGCTGGCCAAACTGAGCCAGTCAGGCCACAAGCGTATTGAAACGCTGTTCACCAACGATCTTGATCACGGTGCCTACATCTCCGAGACCGTACGCGTCGATCCAACCAATGACCGCCTGAGCGCGCTGGTTGAAATCTACCGTATGATGCGTCCTGGTGAGCCACCAACGCGTGAAGCGGCTGAAAGCCTGTTCGAGAATCTGTTCTTCTCCGAAGACCGCTATGACCTGTCCGCGGTAGGTCGTATGAAGTTCAACCGTTCTCTGCTGCGTGATGAAATCGAAGGCTCGGGCATCCTGAGCAAAGACGACATCATCGAAGTTATGCGTAAGCTGATCGGTATTCGTAACGGCCAGGGCGAAGTGGATGATATCGACCACCTCGGCAACCGTCGTATCCGTTCCGTAGGCGAAATGGCGGAAAACCAGTTCCGCGTTGGCCTGGTACGTGTTGAGCGTGCGGTGAAAGAGCGTCTGTCCCTGGGCGATCTGGATACCCTGATGCCTCAGGATATGATCAACGCCAAGCCTATCTCTGCAGCAGTGAAAGAGTTCTTCGGTTCCAGCCAGCTGTCTCAGTTCATGGACCAGAACAACCCACTGTCCGAGATTACGCATAAACGTCGTATCTCCGCGTTGGGCCCAGGCGGTCTGACCCGTGAGCGTGCGGGCTTCGAAGTACGTGACGTACACCCAACCCACTACGGTCGTGTGTGTCCAATCGAAACCCCAGAAGGTCCAAACATCGGTCTGATCAACTCCCTGTCCGTGTACGCACAGACTAACGAATACGGCTTCCTTGAGACTCCGTATCGTCGCGTTGTTGACGGCGTTGTGACCGACGAAATTCATTACCTGTCCGCTATCGAAGAAGGTAACTACGTCATCGCTCAGGCGAACACCAACCTGAACGAAGAAGGCCGTTTCGTAGACGACCTGGTAACCTGCCGTAGCAAAGGTGAGTCCAGCTTGTTCAGTAACGACCAGGTTGACTACATGGACGTTTCCACCCAGCAGGTGGTTTCCGTCGGTGCGTCCCTGATCCCGTTCCTGGAACACGATGACGCCAACCGTGCCTTGATGGGTGCGAACATGCAACGTCAGGCGGTTCCAACTCTGCGTGCTGATAAGCCGCTGGTTGGTACCGGTATGGAACGTGCTGTAGCCGTTGACTCCGGCGTTACTGCCGTAGCGAAACGTGGCGGTACCGTTCAGTACGTTGATGCATCCCGTATCGTTATCAAAGTTAACGAAGACGAGATGTACCCAGGCGAAGCGGGTATCGACATCTACAACCTGACTAAGTACACCCGTTCTAACCAGAACACCTGCATCAACCAGATGCCTTGCGTGTCCCTGGGTGAGCCAATCGAACGTGGCGACGTGCTGGCAGACGGCCCGTCTACCGACCTCGGTGAACTGGCGCTTGGCCAGAACATGCGCGTAGCGTTCATGCCCTGGAACGGTTACAACTTCGAAGACTCCATCCTCGTTTCCGAGCGTGTTGTTCAGGAAGATCGCTTCACCACCATCCACATTCAGGAACTGGCTTGTGTGTCTCGTGACACCAAACTGGGGCCAGAAGAGATCACCGCTGACATCCCTAACGTGGGTGAAGCTGCGCTCTCCAAACTGGATGAGTCCGGTATTGTGTACATCGGTGCTGAAGTGACCGGCGGTGACATTCTGGTTGGTAAGGTAACGCCGAAAGGTGAAACCCAGCTGACGCCAGAAGAAAAACTGCTGCGCGCAATCTTCGGTGAGAAAGCGTCTGACGTTAAAGACTCTTCCCTGCGCGTACCAAACGGCGTTTCCGGTACCGTCATCGACGTTCAGGTCTTTACCCGCGATGGCGTGGAAAAAGACAAACGTGCGCTGGAAATCGAAGAGATGCAGCTGAAGCAGGCTAAGAAAGACCTGTCTGAAGAACTGCAGATCCTCGAAGCTGGCCTGTTCAGCCGTATCTATGCCGTACTGGTTTCCGGTGGCGTTGAAGCTGACAAGCTCGACAAACTGCCACGTGACCGCTGGCTGGAACTCGGTCTGACCGACGAAGAGAAGCAAAACCAGCTGGAGCAGCTGGCGGAGCAGTACGACGAGCTGAAGCACGAGTTTGAGAAGAAACTCGACGCTAAGCGCCGTAAAATCACTCAGGGCGATGACCTGGCACCTGGCGTGCTGAAAATCGTGAAAGTGTATCTGGCCGTTAAACGTCAGATCCAGCCTGGTGACAAGATGGCAGGTCGTCACGGGAACAAAGGTGTTATCTCCAAGATCAACCCGATCGAAGATATGCCTTACGATGAAAACGGCACGCCGGTAGACATCGTACTGAACCCGCTGGGCGTACCGTCTCGTATGAACATCGGTCAGATTCTGGAAACCCACCTGGGTATGGCTGCGAAAGGCATCGGCGAGAAGATCAACGCCATGCTGAAACAGCAGCAGGAAGTCGCCAAACTGCGCGAATTCATCCAGAAAGCGTATGACCTGGGTACAGACGTTCGTCAGAAGGTTGATCTGAATACCTTCACCGACGAAGAAGTTCTGCGCCTGGCTGAAAACCTGAAAAAAGGTATGCCGATTGCTACTCCGGTATTCGACGGTGCAAAAGAGTCGGAAATCAAAGAGCTGCTGCAACTCGGCGGTCTGCCATCTTCTGGCCAGATCACCCTGTTCGACGGCCGTACCGGTGAGCAGTTTGAGCGTCAGGTAACCGTAGGTTACATGTACATGCTGAAACTGAACCACCTGGTTGATGACAAGATGCACGCGCGTTCTACCGGTTCTTACAGCCTGGTTACTCAGCAGCCGCTGGGTGGTAAGGCTCAGTTCGGTGGTCAGCGCTTCGGTGAGATGGAAGTGTGGGCGCTGGAAGCATATGGCGCTGCCTATACCCTGCAGGAAATGCTGACCGTTAAGTCTGATGACGTGAACGGCCGTACCAAGATGTATAAGAACATCGTGGATGGCAACCATCAGATGGAACCGGGCATGCCGGAATCCTTCAACGTACTGTTGAAAGAGATCCGTTCGCTGGGTATCAACATCGAGCTGGAAGACGAGTAATCGTTGCTCAAAAGGTCCAGGGTGCCCGGCTAACGCCGGGCATCACAGAGTGCTAACTCCGACGGGAGCAAATCCGTGAAAGACTTATTAAAGTTTCTGAAAGCGCAAACTAAAACCGAAGAGTTTGATGCGATCAAAATTGCTCTGGCATCGCCAGACATGATCCGTTCATGGTCTTTCGGTGAAGTAAAAAAGCCGGAAACCATCAACTACCGTACGTTCAAACCAGAGCGTGACGGTCTGTTCTGCGCCCGTATTTTTGGGCCAGTGAAAGACTACGAGTGCCTGTGCGGTAAGTACAAGCGTCTGAAGCACCGTGGTGTCATTTGTGAGAAGTGTGGCGTAGAAGTTACCCAGACTAAAGTTCGTCGTGAGCGTATGGGTCACATCGAACTGGCTTCTCCAACTGCCCACATTTGGTTCCTGAAGTCTCTGCCATCTCGTATCGGCCTGCTGCTGGATATGCCGCTGCGCGATATCGAGCGCGTGCTGTACTTTGAATCTTATGTCGTTATCGAAGGCGGGATGACCAACCTCGAGCGTCGTCAGATCCTGACTGAAGAGCAGTATCTGGATGCGCTGGAAGAGTTCGGTGACGAATTCGACGCGAAGATGGGTGCGGAAGCTATTCAGGCTCTGCTGAAGAGCATGGATCTGGAGCAAGAGTGTGAAACTCTGCGCGAAGAGCTGAACGAAACCAACTCCGAAACCAAACGTAAAAAGCTGACTAAGCGTATCAAGCTGCTGGAAGCGTTCGTTCAGTCTGGTAACAAACCAGAGTGGATGATCCTGACCGTTCTGCCGGTTCTGCCGCCAGATCTGCGTCCGCTGGTACCGCTGGATGGTGGTCGTTTCGCAACGTCAGATCTGAACGATCTGTACCGTCGCGTTATCAACCGTAACAACCGTCTGAAACGTCTGCTGGATCTGGCTGCGCCAGATATCATCGTACGTAACGAAAAACGTATGCTGCAGGAAGCGGTAGATGCCCTGCTGGATAACGGCCGTCGTGGTCGTGCCATCACCGGCTCTAACAAACGTCCTCTGAAATCTTTGGCCGATATGATCAAAGGTAAACAGGGTCGTTTCCGTCAGAACCTGCTGGGTAAACGTGTTGACTACTCTGGTCGTTCTGTAATCACCGTAGGTCCATACCTGCGTCTGCATCAGTGCGGTCTGCCGAAGAAAATGGCACTGGAGCTGTTCAAACCGTTCATCTACGGCAAGCTGGAACTGCGTGGCCTCGCGACCACCATCAAAGCTGCTAAGAAAATGGTTGAGCGTGAAGAAGCTGTCGTTTGGGATATCCTGGACGAAGTTATCCGCGAACACCCAGTACTGCTGAACCGTGCACCAACCCTGCACCGTTTGGGTATCCAGGCATTTGAACCTGTACTGATCGAAGGTAAAGCTATCCAGCTGCACCCGCTGGTTTGTGCGGCATATAACGCCGACTTCGATGGTGACCAGATGGCAGTACACGTTCCGCTGACGCTTGAAGCTCAGCTGGAAGCGCGTGCGCTGATGATGTCTACCAACAACATCCTGTCCCCAGCGAACGGCGAGCCAATCATCGTTCCTTCTCAGGACGTTGTATTGGGTCTGTACTACATGACCCGCGACTGTGTTAACGCCAAAGGCGAAGGCATGGTGCTGACTGGCCCTAAAGAAGCTGAGCGTATTTATCGCGCTGGCCTGGCCTCTCTGCATGCGCGCGTTAAAGTGCGTATCACCGAATACGAAAAAGATGCTCAGGGCACATTCGTTGCGAAAACCAGCCTGATTGATACGACCATTGGCCGTTCAATTCTGTGGATGATCGTACCGAAAGGTCTGCCTTTCTCCATCGTCAACCAGGCGCTGGGTAAAAAGGCAATCTCCAAGATGCTGAACACCTGTTACCGTATTCTGGGCCTGAAACCGACCGTTATTTTTGCGGACCAGACGATGTACACCGGCTTTGCTTACGCAGCGCGTTCAGGTGCATCCGTTGGTATTGATGACATGGTCATCCCGGAGAAAAAATACGAGATCATCTCTGAAGCGGAAGCTGAAGTTGCTGAGATCCAGGAACAGTTCCAGTCAGGTCTGGTTACCGCTGGCGAACGTTATAACAAAGTTATCGATATCTGGGCTGCGGCGAACGATCGTGTATCCAAAGCGATGATGGATAACCTGCAAACCGAAACCGTGATTAACCGTGACGGCGTCGAAGAGCAGCAGGTTTCCTTCAACAGCATCTACATGATGGCCGACTCCGGTGCTCGTGGTTCTGCAGCGCAGATTCGTCAGCTGGCCGGTATGCGTGGTCTGATGGCTAAGCCAGATGGCTCCATCATCGAAACGCCAATCACCGCGAACTTCCGTGAAGGTCTGAACGTACTCCAGTACTTCATCTCTACTCACGGTGCTCGTAAGGGTCTGGCGGATACCGCACTGAAAACGGCGAACTCCGGTTACCTGACTCGTCGTCTGGTAGACGTTGCCCAGGACCTGGTCGTGACTGAAGACGACTGTGGCACCCTGGAAGGCATCACCATGACGCCGGTTATCGAAGGTGGCGACGTTAAAGAGCCGCTGCGCGATCGCGTACTGGGTCGTGTGACTGCTGAAGACATTCTGAAGCCTGGCACTGCGGATATCCTGGTTCCACGCAACACCCTGCTGCACGAACAGTGGTGTGACCTGCTGGAAGCTAACTCTGTTGACAGCGTGAAAGTCCGTTCCGTAGTAGGTTGCGAAACTGACTTCGGCGTGTGTGCTCACTGCTACGGTCGCGACCTGGCACGTGGTCACATCATCAACAAAGGTGAAGCTATCGGGGTTATCGCGGCACAGTCCATCGGTGAACCTGGTACACAGCTGACGATGCGTACGTTCCACATCGGTGGTGCGGCATCCCGTTCTGCTGCTGAATCCAGCATTCAGGTTAAGAACAAAGGCAGCATCAAGCTCAGCAACGCGAAGTCGGTTGTGAATTCCAGCGGTAAACTGGTTATCACTTCTCGTAACACCGAGCTGAAACTGATCGACGAATTCGGTCGTACCAAAGAGAGCTATAAAGTGCCTTACGGTGCTGTGATGGCGAAGGGTGATGGCGAGCAGGTTGCCGGCGGTGAAACCGTAGCAAACTGGGATCCACACACCATGCCGGTTATCTCGGAAGTGAGCGGTTTCATCCGCTTTACCGACATGATCGACGGCCAGACCATTACTCGTCAGACCGACGAGTTAACCGGTCTGTCTTCTCTGGTCGTTCTGGATTCTGCTGAGCGTACTACCGGTGGTAAAGATCTGCGTCCTGCTCTGAAAATCGTTGATGCTAAAGGCAATGACGTTCTGATCCCTGGCACCGATATGCCGGCTCAGTACTTCCTGCCGGGTAAAGCGATTGTTCAGCTGGAAGATGGTATTCAGATCAGCTCCGGTGACGCCCTGGCGCGTATTCCACAGGAATCCAGCGGTACCAAGGATATTACCGGTGGTCTGCCACGCGTTGCTGACCTGTTCGAAGCCCGTCGTCCGAAAGAGCCGGCAATCCTGGCTGAAATCAGCGGTATTATCTCGTTTGGTAAAGAAACCAAAGGCAAACGCCGCCTGGTTATCTCCCCAATCGACGGCAGCGATGCTTACGAAGAGATGATTCCGAAATGGCGTCAGCTGAACGTGTTCGAAGGTGAACGCGTAGAACGTGGTGACGTTGTTTCCGATGGTCCAGAATCTCCGCACGACATCCTGCGTCTGCGTGGCGTGTACGCTGTAACTCGTTACATCACTAACGAAGTACAGGACGTATACCGTCTGCAAGGCGTTAAGATTAACGATAAACACATCGAAGTTATCGTTCGTCAGATGCTGCGTAAAGCCACCATCGTTAACGCTGGTAGCTCCGACTTCTTGGAAGGCGAGCAGGCTGAATACTCCCGCATTAAGATCGCTAACCGCGAACTGGATGCGAACGGCAAGATCAACGTGACCTACATGCGCGATCTGCTGGGTATCACCAAAGCCTCTCTGGCAACCGAGTCCTTCATCTCCGCGGCATCGTTCCAGGAGACCACTCGAGTGCTGACCGAAGCAGCCGTTGCGGGCAAACGCGACGAACTGCGCGGCCTGAAAGAGAACGTTATCGTGGGTCGTCTGATCCCGGCCGGTACCGGTTATGCGTACCACCAGGATCGTATGCGTCGCCGTGCAGCGGGTGAAATCCCTGCGGCACCTCAGGTGACCGCTGAAGACGCTTCTGCCAGCCTGGCAGAACTGCTGAACGCAGGCCTGGGCGGTAACGACGAGTAATCGTGCGATACGCCTGAAATAAAAAACCCGCTTCGGCGGGTTTTTTTATGCCTGAAACCGCTAAGGATAAACCCTCTTTTTTGTCCTGGGCAGACTCAGTAGTTTTCAACACTGTAAACGTGCGCGGAAACGTTTTATCTCACCCTATCACTTATAGCATTAACAAAATTCCTTTTATTTCTCATCAATTAATTAACTTCCAATTTCCAACATCCTTTTTTCTTTTATCAGCTGTTATTGATGAATAAAAACTCTACGTGTATCAAAAAACAGGCAACTCAAAATCGATATAGTCAAAAATAACTAATTGATTGCTAATCAATCATATTGCGTTTCGGGCCATGTATCCGAGGGGATCGCTTTACCTCTAAACGGACGATCGGAGCGGCAATACATTTTCATATGGGGATATTGGATCTTATTTAACGAATAGCTTCTGGGGGTTACATGGAATTTGCTCTGCAACTGATTATTATTTTAATTTGCCTGTTTTATGGTGCAAAAAAAGGAGGTATTGCACTTGGGCTGCTGGGGGGAATTGGGCTGGTGATCCTGGTTTTTGTTTTTCATCTTAAACCGGGGAAACCGCCTATTGATGTGATGCTGGTGATTATTGCCGTAGTTGCGGCGTCTTCAACGCTGCAGGCTTCTGGTGGATTAGACGTCATGCTGCAGATTGCCGAAAAATTACTGAGGCGTAATCCCAAATATGTCTCTATCGTCGCCCCCTTTGTCACCTGCATCCTGACGATACTCTGCGGTACAGGTCACGTGGTGTACACAATCCTGCCTATTATTTATGACGTTGCCATCAAGAATAACATCCGACCGGAGCGGCCTATGGCGGCAAGTTCTATTGGTGCCCAAATGGGGATTATTGCCAGCCCGGTTTCCGTCGCCGTCGTGTCGCTGGTCGCCATGCTCGGCAATGTGACCTTCAACGGTAATCATCTGGAATTTCTCGATCTCCTTGCCATCACTATTCCATCAACGCTATTTGGTATTCTGGCCATCGGTATTTTTAGCTGGTTTCGCGGTCAGGATTTAGATAAGGACGAAACATTCCAGGCATTTATCTCTGTTCCGGAAAACCACCACTATGTTTATGGCGACACGGCGACTCTGCTGGATAAAAAATTGCCAATGAACAACTGGATTGCGATGTGGATTTTCCTTGCATCGATTGCGATTGTTGCCTTGTTAGGCGCTTTTTCAGAGCTTCGACCGATGTTCGACGGTAAACCTCTCTCGATGGTATTAGTTATTCAGATGTTTATGCTGCTGTCGGGCGCGCTGATTATCATCATCACTAAAACAAATCCCGCCGCAATCTCCAGAAATGAAGTCTTTCGCTCCGGGATGATCGCCATTGTTGCGGTTTATGGCATAGCATGGATGGCGGAGACCATGTTCGGTGCACATATGTCGGAGATTAAAAGTGTACTAGGGGAGATGGTGAAGGAGCACCCGTGGGCATATGCTATCGTTCTGCTGCTGGTGTCTAAATTTGTCAATTCTCAGGCTGCGGCGCTGGCGGCAATCGTCCCCATTGCACTGGCTATTGGGGTCGATCCTGCGTATATCATTGCTTCTGCTCCGGCATGTTACGGCTATTATATTCTGCCCACTTACCCAAGCGATCTCGCGGCCATCCAGTTTGATCGGTCGGGTACCACGCGAATAGGTCGTTTTGTGATAAACCACAGCTTTATTCTGCCGGGGTTAATTGGCGTGAGCGTTTCTTGTGTTTTTGGCTGGATGCTTGCCGCGATGTACGGCTTCATATAATTCAAAATACAGGCGCCAGATGGCGCCTGTCATGACAAGCGGCTACTTCACCAGCGGCAGACGGCGGTACAGCTCAATCATATCGGTGGCCAGATCCTGAATCACCATGGCGTTCATCAGGTGATCCTGAGAGTGAACGGTAATCAGGTTTACCGGCAGCTTGCCGGAGCCTTCATCCAGGCCAATCAGTTGGGTCTGGATTTTATGGGCGTGTTTTACGAATTCGTGTGACTCTTCCATTGCCTTCTCGGCACCCTCAAAGTCACCTTTACGTGCCAGCTGCAGAGCAGTCAGGGCCTGGCTACGTGCGCTGCCGGCGTTGACCAGCAGTTCCATAATAATTGATTCTAAATCTTCCACATCTTACTCCATCATTTTCAGGGCTTTATCAAGCACCACGTCGCCTTTCATCAAACCGTAATCCATCATGTCGATAACGGCGACTTTTTTACCCAGAGGATCGGCAAGGGCCTGAAGTTTGGCCTGCTCATATTTCACCTGCGGACCAAGCAGAACGATGTCGGCGCGTTCGATGTTCTCTTTAAACTCTGCCACGGGCACAGCCTTGATTGAGACCTCGATGCCTTTCTTTTGTGCGGCATCAACCATACGTTGAACCAGAATGCTGGTCGACATACCTGCAGCACAACACAACACGATATTTTTCATAGTTCGCTCTCAATGTCCGAAGGATACAGAGATATTTATCCGTCAGGGGGGGCGGCAACAACCGCTTTAACCCGATTGTGTGTCAGGTATCACAAAAGAAACCACAGAAAACTGAAACCGGTTACATTTTTGCTTTTTCCCGAAGAATCAAGACGGCAGTTGCGAAGGCGGAGCGGCATGAGGAAGCGTTGGCTGCCGCTCCGGTCAGGTATCTATGCTGACCGGAGGACAGTATTTTAACGGCAGGGACGCGACAACGACCGATCGACGTTCTTTCGGTGAACGCCGAAAATTTTCCTTCTCCTTGTCGTGCGTTACATCAGGGTTGCGCGCGCCTGCCCAAAAAGTGATCCCAGTCTTTCCAGACAGGCTGCAGACCTGACTGGCGGAGCGCGGCAGCAACTTCCTGCGGCGTCCGGCCATCGTGCGGAGCAAACTGCTCAAGTTCCGGATGGTTATCGGCATAGCCGCCGGGCTGGGTTTTCGAAAACGCGCTCACGTTATTAATCGCCAGTGGGATCACGTGGTCGCGGAACCAGGGTGATTCCCGGGTAGAAAGCGACAGTTCCACGTCCGGCGCAAGCAGACGGAACGCACAGATCGTCTGCACCAACTGCTGTTCAGTCATGATTGAGGCTGGTTCTACGCCGCCGGTGCACGGTCGCAGACGCGGGAAGGAGACAGAATAGCGGCTTTGCCAGTAGCGCTGCTGTAGCCACAGCAGATGTTCAGCCACCATAAAACAGTCGGTGCGCCAGCTGTCCGACAGCCCTATCAGCGCGCCAAGGCCAATTTTATCGATGCCCGCGCGTCCCAGCCTGTCGGGTGTTTCCAGCCGCCAGAAGAAATCCTGCTTGTTGCCTTTCAGGTGGTGCTGGGCGTAGGTCGCCGGGTGATAGGTTTCCTGGTACACCATCACGCCATCAAGCCCGAGGGTTTTGAGTTCGGCATACTCATGCTCGTCCAGCGGCTGGACTTCCATGTGCAGTGAACTGAAGCGGCGGCGGATAGCCGGCAGATGCTGGCGGAAATAATCCATGCCAACTTTGGTCTGGTGCTCGCCGGTCACCAGCAAAAGGTGTTCGAACCCCAGCGCACGAATAGCCGCACATTCACGCTCAATCTCCGCTTCATCCAGCGTTTTGCGTTTCAGCTTGTTGCTCATGGAAAAACCGCAGTAAGTACAGTCGTTGGCGCACAGGTTAGAGAGATAGAGCGGCACGTAAAAACTGACCGTGTTGCCGAAGCGCTGGCGCGTAAGCTGCTGTGCCCGTTGGGCAAGAGGCTCGAGGTAACGACTGGCTGCGGGGGAGAGCAAAGCCATCAGGTCCTCTCGCGTCAGGCGAGGTGCGTTAATCGCTCGTTCGACATCTGCCGCCGTTTTACCGTTAATTTTGAGGGTGAGATCGTCCCAGTCCAGCTGCCGCCAGCGGTCGGTAAAGGTTTCTGCCATCAGGCATTCTCCTCGCTAAACTGCAGGAAACTGGTCAACGGGCTGGAGGCCTGCGCCTGCTGGTGGCGGGATCCCAACCCGGCCTGTGCCGCAAGGCTTCCGGCTTCCACGGCCAGACGAAACGCCTGAGCCATTTGCACGGGATCACGGGCGACCGCGATGGCGGTATTGACCAGTACGGCAGAAGCTCCCATTTCTAACGCTTCAGCCGCATGGCTTGGGGCGCCGATCCCGGCATCGACCACAACCGGCACGCGGGATTGCTCAATGATGATTTCCAGCAGCGCACGGGTTTGCAAACCCTGATTTGAACCGATAGGCGCGCCAAGCGGCATCACGGCCGCACAACCCGCTTCCTCAAGACGTTTGCAGAGCACTGGATCGGCGCCACAGTAAGGCAGCACCACAAATCCCTGCTTGACCAGGGCATCGGCGGCCTTCAGCGTTTCAATCGGGTCCGGAAGTAAATAGCGGGCGTCAGGATGAATTTCCAGCTTAACCCAGTTTGTGCCCAGCGCTTCGCGGGCAAGCTGAGCGGCAAAAATGGCTTCTTCCGCCGTTTTCGCCCCGGAAGTATTAGGCAGCAAATGCACGCCTGCCTGCTGCAGCGGCAGGAGAATGTCATCGCTTTGGCCACGTAAATCCACGCGCTTCATCGCCATGGTGACAAGCTGTGAGCCAGAAGTACGAATCGCGTCGATCATCATCTGACTGGAGGAGAATTTTCCGGTACCGGTGAACAGGCGGGAGGAAAAGGTTTTATCGGCAATCTGTAACATGTCAGCCTCCGGCAATTGCCTGAAACAGCAGAATGGTATCGCCCTCACGCAGCAGATAATCGCTCCACTGTTCGCGCGGGATAATGGTCTGATTCACGGCCGCTGCCGCCCCAGCTTTGCCCCGATCAAGCTGGGCCAGAAGGGCTGCGAGCGTCAGGCCAGCCGTACATTCCAGATATTCATCGTTAAACTGAATGCGCATCGCGACCTCCGCAGACCGGGCATGCGGCTGATTTTTGCATCATTAGCGTGCGCCAGCTGTGCTGGCGGGCGTCAAACAGACGCAGCTCGCCGGTAGCCGGTGCCATGCCGGTCAGCAACTTGATGGCCTCCAGCGCCTGAAGGGTACCCATCACGCCCACGACCGGGCCGATGACGCCGGAAGTGCGGCAGTTGCGGTCGGGTTCGCTCTCGTCAGGCCAGACGCAGCGGTAACAGCCATATTCCCAGGGCGGCGTCAGGACCATCATCTGGCCGCCAAAACCGACGGCGCTGGCGGTGATAAGCGGTGTATTCGCGGCTACGCAGGCGGCGTTTACCGCCTGGCGGGTTGCCATATTGTCGCTGCAGTCCAGCACTACGTCTGCCTCGCGTACGGCTTCAGCAAGCGAAGTCCCCGTTAGCCTTTCTGCCAGCGGAACAATTTTCACCCCTGGGTTCAGGCGCTGCAGATGCTGGTGGGCAGCGGAAGATTTCGGGCGCTCAATATCTTCTGAGGTGAACAGGATCTGGCGCTGGAGATTGCTGATATGCACCCTGTCATCGTCCGCGACGATAAGTTTGCCTACGCCAGCCGCAGCGAGATACAGCGCGGCAGGTGAACCTAAGCCGCCCAGGCCGACGATCAGCGCCGTGCTGGACAGCAGTTTTTCCTGACCTTCCATCGCCACGTCTTCCAGCAGTAGCTGGCGGCTGTAGCGCATAAAATCCGCGTCATTCATCGCCAGTTCCTGCCAGGTCGAGTAGCTTCGCCGTGGCGATGCGCCAGTCGGAAGCCTGCGTAATGGCGCTGACGACGGCGACGCTGCCCACGCCGGTGGCTAATACGGCAGGTACGCGATCGATGCTTATTCCGCCGATGGCGACGGTGGAGTAATCACCCAGCGTCTGAATATGCTCAGCCAGCTTATTCAGCCCCTGCGGGGAAGAGGGCATCTGCTTGGTTTGGGTAGGGAAGACATGGCCCAGCGCGATGTAGGACGGGTTTGCGCTTAAGGCGCGATCCATTTCCATGTTGTCGTGGGTGGAAAGCCCCAGACGCAGCCCGGCTTCGCTTATCGCCGCCAGGTTGGCGACATCCATATCTTCCTGGCCGAGGTGTACGCCGTAGGCACCGTGTTTGATGGCCAGTCGCCAGTAATCGTTAATGAACAGGCGAGCGTTGTAGCGTTCGCCCAGTGCAATGGCTGCGATGACGTCGGCTTCAACGTCTGCATCGCGTTTGTCTTTAATGCGGAGCTGGATGGTCTTGACGCCTGCCCCGAGGAGACGTTCGATCCATTCCACGCTGTCGACAACCGGATAAAGGCCCAGTTTGCGTGATGTGGCTGGGAAAGTGAGTCTGGACATTATGCTTCCTCTTGTCTGAGATAAATTTCGCCGCCCCGGGCGCGAAAGTGCTGGGACATATCTTCCATGCCAGCATCCCTCGCCTGTTTGGCGGCGTAATCGCGCACTTCCTGGGTGATTTTCATGGAGCAAAACTTAGGGCCGCACATAGAACAGAAGTGGGCAACTTTGCCGGATTCCTGCGGCAGGGTTTCATCGTGGTAAGCGCGGGCGGTGAAGGGATCTAGCGCCAGGTTGAACTGGTCTTCCCAGCGGAATTCGAAGCGTGCTTTGGACATCGCGTTGTCGCGTATTTGTGCGCCGGGATGTCCTTTGGCCAGGTCCGCGGCGTGCGCGGCAATTTTGTAGGTAATCAGCCCCTGCTTAACGTCTTCTTTGTTCGGCAGACCCAGATGTTCCTTCGGCGTGACGTAGCAAAGCATCGCGCAGCCAAACCAGCCGATCATGGCGGCGCCAATGCCGGAGGTGAAGTGGTCATAGCCCGGTGCGATATCGGTTGTGAGCGGGCCAAGGGTATAGAAAGGCGCTTCGTGACAATGCTCCAGTTCTTCGGTCATGTTGCGGCGAATCATCTGCATCGGCACATGCCCCGGGCCTTCAATCATCACCTGGACGTCGTACTCCCAGGCAATTTGGGTCAACTCGCCCAGCGTATGCAGTTCGGCAAACTGCGCTTCGTCGTTGGCATCCTGGATGGAGCCCGGGCGTAAGCCATCGCCCAGGGAAAGGGAAACGTCATAGGCGGCGCAAATTTCGCAGATTTCACGGAAGTGCTGATACAGGAAGTTTTCCTGATGATGGGACAGGCACCACTTCGCCATAATCGATCCACCGCGCGACACGATCCCGGTCAGGCGCTTCGCGGTCATCGGGACATAGCGAAGCAGCACTCCGGCGTGAATGGTGAAGTAATCCACGCCTTGCTCTGCCTGCTCCAGCAGCGTGTCGCGGAACATCTCCCAGCTCAGGTCTTCGGCGATACCGTTCGCCTTCTCCAGCGCCTGGTAGATTGGCACCGTGCCGATGGGCACCGGGCTGTTGCGCAGGATCCATTCCCGCGTTTCGTGAATGTAGCGGCCGGTTGAGAGGTCCATCACCGTGTCTGCCCCCCAGCGAGTGGCCCACACCAGCTTTTCTACCTCTTCTTCAATGGAGGAAGTGACCGCCGAGTTACCGATATTGGCGTTCACCTTCACCAGGAAATTGCGGCCGATAATCATCGGCTCAGATTCAGGGTGGTTAATATTGGCGGGAATAATCGCTCGCCCAGCGGCGACTTCATCGCGGACAAACTCCGGCGTGATATTTTCCGGCAGGTTGGCACCAAACCCTTCGCCGGGATGCTGGTGGCGCAGGATGGTATCGCGAATACGCTCGCGCCCCATATTTTCGCGAATGGCGATGAATTCCATCTCCGGGGTGACAAGGCCTTTGCGGGCGTAATGCAACTGGGTGACACATTGTCCGGTTATCGCGCGGCGAGGTGCTGACTGTGTTTCAAAGCGCAATTCGTCCAGGCCGTCGTCGGCAAGGCGTGCTTTTGTATAAGCAGAGCTGCGTTCAGCCAGCGTTTCGCTGTCGCGCCGCTCAGCAATCCAGGCGCTGCGGAGGGGAGATAGCCCGTTTAACACGTTTATCGCGATGTCAGGATCGCCATAGGGGCCGGAGGTATCGTAAACGGGGACTGCGTCGTTCGGCTGATATTGCGGGGCATCTTTGCTTCCGCCGGTGAGCGTTGGGCTGAGCTGGATTTCACGCATCGGGATGCGGATATCTTCACGTGAGCCGGTGAGATAGATGCGTCGGGAGTTTGGGAAGGCGGTGCCTTCAAGCGTGTTGATAAAGTGTTGGGAGGCGGCGCGCTGTTCGCGGCGGCCTGGTTTTTTTTCAGATGCAGACATAGCTCATTCCAGGTTTAGTCAGGATATGGCTTGTCAGGACAACGGAAGGAGTAATGGATATGGGCCGCCCGAGAACGGGTGTACCCAAAGACAGAATTACTCTTGTTCCCTTCGCAGGTTCTAACCTGATCAGGTTCCGCGGATCCCGAATTAACGGTCTCAGCCGGTGCATAACGCACTCGGCACTCCGACAAGAATTGATCCCACCTTGCGGTGGGAAAGTTGTAAATTACTCGTTAATAGCTAACAACTCAAGCTGGACTTGCCAGCCCGGCAGGATCGCTGGCGCTACCGTCGAGGTTGTTATCAATAGCCAGGAGGACTAGTTTATCCTCAAGGGTGAAGCGGGACTCCAGGCACTCGCCAATCTCTGACAGCGCCTGCTGAAACTCGACCCAGCTGTCGCGGTCGATGGCGTTTTCCAGGTGGGAATCGTAAAGATCCATGATTTGCTGGGTGTTGGCTTCCAGTTGAGGGTAGAGCTGGGCTGCGCTTAGCAGCGGGCTGCTGCCTTCCAGATTGCTGATGATTCGCTCGTAAATACTGAAATGACCGGAAGAGAGGTAATCCACCAGGCCGTGACAAAAATTGTCTAACGCTTTTTCGTCAAGCGCGGTGTGCGATTCCTTGTTAGGCTTGATCCCGACCATGTTGTAATAGGCGACCAACAGGTGCTTACGGGCCTGCAGCCAATGGTCAACTAACTCATTACTACCACCAACGCGCTCAGTCAGATTGGCTAACTGGTTCAGCATGATTGAGACTCCGTGAGTTAAAAGATTGAACGCAAACTAACCCAAAAAAGTAAAAACTAATTGTTTATATCAGTGAACACGGGGATGTGCACCAGGTTATGGAACGTGTTATTCAAAACTTAGATCATGGTTGGTGGATAGTCAGCCATGAGCAAAAAATATGGTTGCCGCAGGGTGACTTACCTCACGGCAGCGCGGAAGAATTTCAGCTCACAGGCAGCCGCGCCCTGGATATCGGTGAGTGGGAAGGTGAACCCGTCTGGCTGATTCGTGAAAACCGCCGCTCGGACATGGGCTCGCTGCGCCAGCTCCTCGATCGCGATGTCGGCCTGTTTCAGCTGGCCGGGCGCGGCGTTCAGCTGACCGAGTTTTACCGCTCACACAAATTCTGTGGCTACTGCGGCCATGAAATGCACTTCAGCAAAAGTGAATGGGCAATGCTCTGCGGGCACTGTCGTGAACGCTATTACCCGCAAATCGCTCCCTGCATTATCGTCGCTATCCGCAAGGACGATCATATCCTGCTGGCTCAGCACACGCGCCACCGCAACGGCGTTTATACCGTCCTTGCCGGATTTGTTGAAGTGGGCGAGACGCTGGAGCAGGCGGTGGCTCGGGAAGTCATGGAAGAGAGCAGCATTCAGGTAAAAAATCTGCGTTACGTGACTTCTCAACCCTGGCCGTTCCCGCAGTCACTGATGACCGCATTTATGGCGGATTACCACAGCGGTGAAATCAAGATTGACCCGAAAGAGCTGCTGGATGCGGGCTGGTATCGTTATGACCAGCTGCCGCTATTGCCGCCGCCGGGCACTGTGGCGCGCCGCTTAATTGAAGATACCGTCGCCCTGTGTCGCGCGGACTATGAGTGATAGACTGCGACGATATAGCTAAAGGAAGGGTAAAAATGACTGAACTGAAGAACGATCGTTACCTGCGCGCCCTGCAGCGCTTGCCGGTAGATGTCACCCCGGTGTGGATGATGCGCCAGGCCGGACGTTATTTGCCGGAATATAAGGCAACGCGCGCTCAGGCCGGCGATTTTATGTCGCTGTGCAAAAACGCTGAGCTGGCCTGCGAAGTCACCCTGCAGCCGCTACGCCGCTATGCGCTTGATGCAGCGATCCTCTTCTCGGACATTCTGACCATCCCGGATGCGATGGGGCTTGGGCTGTACTTTGAAGCGGGCGAAGGTCCGCGCTTTAGCTCTCCGATTAAAAGCCTGGCTGACGTTCAAAAACTGCCCATTCCCGATCCGGAAGGCGAGCTGGCATACGTGATGAACGCGGTGCGCACTATTCGCCGTGAACTGAAGGGCGAAGTGCCGCTGATTGGCTTCTCCGGCAGCCCGTGGACGCTGGCAACCTATATGGTGGAAGGCGGCAGCAGCAAAGCCTTCACCGTGATTAAGAAAATGATGTTTGCCGAGCCGAAGGCGCTACACCTGCTGCTGGATAAGCTGGCGCAGAGCGTGACGCTGTACCTGAACGCGCAAATCCGCGCGGGCGCGCAGTCAGTGATGATCTTCGATACCTGGGGCGGCGTGCTGAGCGGGCGTGATTACAAAGAGTTCTCGCTCTATTACATGCACAAAATCGTCGATGGCCTGCTGCGTGAAAACGATGGTCGTCGCGTGCCGGTGACGCTGTTTACCAAAGGCGGTGGGCAGTGGCTTGAAGCGATGGCGGAAACCGGCTGCGACGCGCTGGGCCTCGACTGGACAACGGATATCGCAGATGCACGTCGCCGCGTAGGCCATAAAGTCGCGCTGCAGGGTAACATGGACCCCTCCATGCTTTACGCTCAGCCGGCACGCATCGAAGAAGAGGTTGCCACTATTCTGGCTGGTTTCGGGCAGGGAGAAGGGCACGTCTTTAACCTCGGGCACGGTATTCACCAGGACGTTCCGCCAGAGCATGCGGGCGTCTTTGTGGAAGCTGTACATCGCCTGTCCGCGCAATACCACCAGGCTTAGGGTAGCAAGAGATGGATCTCACCGTACTGCGGGAGCAGCAGCTGGATCTGGCCTCGAAGGTGATCCGCCAGGATCGCCTTGACCAGGATCCGCCGCGGTTGATCGCCGGGGCCGATGTGGGGTTTGAACAAGGCGGAGATGTTACGCGCGCGGCCATCGTTTTGTTGCGTTATCCCTCTCTTGAGCTGGTTGAATATCAGGTGGCCAGAATTGCCACCACCATGCCCTATATCCCCGGCTTTTTATCCTTTCGAGAATATCCCGCGCTGCTTGAGGCGTGGGGTATGCTTTCGCAGAAGCCCGACCTGGTATTTGTGGACGGGCACGGCATCTCGCATCCCCGTCGATTAGGGGTTGCCAGCCATTTTGGGCTGCTGGTGGATGTGCCAACCATCGGCGTGGCGAAAAAACGGTTGTGTGGAAAGTTTGAGCCGCTGGGCGACGAGCCCGGAGCCCGTGCAGCGTTAATGGATAAAGGTGAGCAACTTGCCTGGGTCTGGCGCAGTAAAAAGCGCTGTAATCCCTTGTTTGTCTCTACCGGGCACCGCGTCAGCCTCGACGGCGCATTAACGTGGGTGGAACGCTGCATGGCTGGTTATCGCCTGCCGGAGCCAACCCGCTGGGCCGATGCCGTTGCCTCCGGGCGTCCGGCTTTTAAGCGCCTGCAAGCAATCGGCGGGTGATTCAGGTAAACTGCCGCTAATTTTCCGTCTTTGAGACACCGTCATGTTACAGAACCCAATTCATTTACGCCTGGAGAAGCTGGAAAGCTGGCAGCACGTCACCTTTATGGCCTCTTTGTGCGAGCGTATGTACCCAAACTACGCCATGTTTTGTCAGCAAACCGGCTTTGGCGATCCTCAGCTTTATCGCAAGATCCTGGACCTGGTTTGGGAAACCCAAACAGTGAAAGACGCCAAAGTGAACTTTGATAGTCAGTTAGAGAAACTTGAAGAGGCAATTCCTGCGGCTGACGACTATGATATTTACGGTGTCTATCCGGCGATTGACGCGTGCGTGGCGTTGAGTGAGCTTATTCACTCGCGGCTCTCGGGTGAAACGCTGGAGCACGCAATCGAAGTCAGTAAATGTTCAATCACTTCGGTGGCAATGCTGGAAATGACTCAGGCCGGTCGTGAAATGACCGACGAGGAGTTGAGAGCAAACCCGGCGGTAGAAGAAGAATGGGACATTCAGTGGGAGATTTTCCGGCTGCTGGCGGACTGCGAAGAGCGCGATATTGAGCTCATTAAAGGGCTTCGTGCTGACCTCCGTGAGGCCGGCATCAGTAATATCGGTATAAATTTGCAGCAGTAAGACAGTAAAACGTGACATACAGTCTGATTTGTCCTCCCTGGAGGCTTCCAATTAACCCCCCGTCTGGTCTACATTTGTGGGGCGAATAAAAGTGGCTATCGGTGCGTGTATGCAGGAGAGTGCTTTTTAGGCATTTCCGTCGCACTCGATGCTTAGCAAGCGATAAACACATTGTAAGGATAACTTATGAACAAGACTCAACTGATTGATGTAATTGCTGACAAGGCTGACCTGTCTAAAGCACAGGCTAAAGCTGCTCTGGAATCCACTCTGGCTGCAATTACTGAGTCTCTGAAAGAAGGTGATGCTGTACAACTGGTTGGTTTCGGTACCTTCAAAGTGAACCACCGTGCTGAGCGCACTGGCCGCAACCCGCAGACCGGTAAAGAAATCAAAATTGCTGCTGCTAACGTGCCGGCATTTGTTTCTGGTAAAGCACTGAAAGACGCGGTTAAGTAAGTTAACGCGTGTCAGTGAACAGTTTTAACAGAGGGGCGTTTACGCCCCTTTTGTCCGTCTGGCGTCCGCTGCTGGCGCTGGCGGGTGTTCTGGTGCTCACGGCATGCAGCAGTAACAAACTCCCTCCTTTTACCGCGACCGGCTATGTTGCCGACCAGGGCGTGGTGCGCATCTGGCGAAAAGACAACGCCGATGAATCTACCCATATCCTTACCGCGTTTAGTCCGTGGCAGCACGGCGTCACCACCACCGGTGAATACCGCTGGCAGGGCGACAAACTGACCTTTATCGAGCTCAATATTCAGGGCAAGCAGCCGGAGCATGTCAAAGTCCGCTTTGACGACCACGGCGACCTGAGCTTTATGCAGCGGGAAGTGAATAGCCAGAAGCAGCAGCTTTCTAACGATCAGGTGGCTTTGTACCAGTTCAACGCCAATCGCATTCGTGAGACCAGCGAAGCGCTGCGTATTGGGCACGTTGTGCTGCGCCAGGGGCGCTGGCACCAGAACGGCACGGTAACGACCTGCGAAGGCGAAACGTTATCGCCGAAGCTTGATAGCGCCTCCCTGAGTCATATAGCGCGCCGTCAGAGCAACTCCTCCCTTGACGTCAGCATTGCCTGGCTTGAAGCCCCGGAAGGTTCACAGCTGCTGCTGGTGGCGAACCAGAACTTCTGCAGTTGGCAGCCTAAGCCTGGCGATTTCTAGGTATAAAAAAACCGCCACGCGGGCGGTTTAGTGTGTACTGTCGGGATTACTTCGCGTTTTCACGCGCAATGGCGCGATAACCGATATCCGAGCGGCTGAAACTGCCTTCCCAATGAATATCCTTTTTCAGCTCCAGCGCGCGCTGTTGCGCTTTGGCTACCGTTTCGCCCAACGCAGTCACGCATAATACGCGCCCGCCGTTGGTGAGCACGCGGTCATCTTCGCTGAGCTTAGTCCCGGCGTGGAACACCTTGCCATCGGCCACTTCTTCCAGCGGTAAACCGTGGATAACGTCGCCGTTACGATAGTCGGCCGGATAACCGCCCGCCGCCAGCACGATGCCCAGAGCCGGACGTTCGTCCCACTTAGAGTCTTTCTCATCCAGCTTGCCATCACAGGCAGCGAGGCACAGCTCGACCAGATCTGACTGCATACGCAGCATGATGGGCTGAGTTTCTGGATCGCCGAAGCGGCAATTGAACTCAATCACCTTCGGGTTACCCTGCTTGTCGATCATCAACCCGGCATACAGGAAGCCCGTGTAGGTATTCCCTTCGGCAGCCATACCGCGCACGGTTGGCCAAATCACGCGTTCCATGGTGCGCTGATGCACTTCGTCAGTCACAACCGGAGCGGGAGAGTAAGCGCCCATACCGCCGGTGTTTGGGCCAGTATCGCCGTCGCCAACGCGTTTATGATCCTGGCTGGTGGCCATCGGCAGAACATGCTCGCCATCTACCATCACAATAAAGCTGGCTTCTTCGCCATCGAGGAACTCTTCAATAACAATGCGGTGGCCTGCATCGCCAAACGCGTTCCCCGCCAGCATGTCATTGACGGCGGCCTCCGCTTCTTCCAGCGTCATCGCCACAATAACGCCTTTCCCTGCGGCCAGGCCGTCGGCCTTAATTACGATGGGCGCCCCTTTCTCGCGCAGGTAAGCCAGCGCAGGCTCAACTTCGGTAAAGTTCTGGTATTCCGCCGTCGGGATATTGTGGCGAGCCAGGAAGTCTTTGGTAAAAGCCTTTGAGCCTTCCAGCTGTGCAGCCCCTTCGGTAGGCCCGAAGATTTTCAGGCCAGCGGCGCGGAAGGCATCCACCACGCCAATCACCAGCGGCGCTTCCGGGCCGACGATGGTTAAGTCAATGTTTTCGTTCTGCGCAAAGCTAAGCAAAGCTGGAATATCTGTCGCGCTGATAGCAACGTTCTGCAGCGCTGGCTCCAGCGCGGTGCCTGCGTTACCTGGTGCAACAAATACAGTACGTACTAAAGGGGACTGAGCCGCTTTCCAGGCCAGCGCGTGCTCGCGCCCGCCGTTACCAATAACTAAAACTTTCATCTATAAACGCTCCGGTAATTAATGGCGGAAGTGGCGCATATCGGTGAAGATCATTGCGATCCCATGCTCGTCGGCGGCGGCAATGACTTCATCATCACGAATAGAACCGCCCGGCTGGATCACACAGCTCACGCCAGCTTCGGCGGCGGCATCAATCCCATCGCGGAACGGGAAGAAAGCATCAGAAGCCATAGCAGAACCTTTTACTTCCAGGCCTTCATCGCTGGCTTTGATACCGGCAATTTTGGCGGAGTAGACGCGGCTCATCTGGCCTGCGCCTATGCCGATGGTCATATTGTCACGGGCATAAACGATGGCGTTGGATTTAACGAACTTCGCCACTTTCCAGCAGAACAGCGCGTCATGCAGTTCTTGCTCGGTCGGCTGACGTTTAGTGACTACGCGCAGATCGCCTGCGGTCACCATACCCAGATCGCGATCCTGAACCAGCAGTCCGCCATTCACGCGTTTAAAATCGAGGCCAGCCGTGCGTGTTTGCCACTGGCCGCAAACCAGGACGCGAACGTTCTGTTTGGCCGCGGTGATCTTCAGCGCTTCTTCGCTAGCGGAAGGGGCGATAATGACCTCGACGAACTGGCGGGTAATAATGGCCTGTGCGGTTTCTGCGTCCAGCTCACGGTTGAAAGCAATAATGCCGCCGAAGGCCGAGGTTGGATCGGTTTTATAAGCCAGGTTGTAGGCTTCGAGCACGGAACCGCTGACGGCTACGCCGCAAGGGTTGGCGTGTTTAACGATAACGCAGGCTGGTTCGTCGAACTCTTTCACGCATTCCAGCGCCGCATCGGTATCCGCGATGTTGTTATAGGAGAGTGCTTTGCCCTGAACCTGGGTCGCGGTTGCCACGGATGCTTCTTTGATTTCTTCTTCTATATAGAAGGCGGCCTGCTGGTGGCTGTTTTCGCCATAGCGCATATCCTGCTTCTTAATGAAGTTCAGGTTCAGCGTGCGTGGGAAGCGCCCGGCAGGATCTTTGCTTTCGCCGTGGTAAGCCGGGACCAGGCTACCGAAGTAGTTAGCGATCATGCTGTCGTAGGCGGCAGTGTGTTCGAAAGCCTTAATGGCCAGATCGAAGCGGGTTTCCAGCGTCAGGGATCCTTCGTTCGCGTCCAGCTCGGCAACGATCGCCTGGTAGTCGCTGCTTTTTACTACGATCGCCACATCTTTATGGTTCTTGGCTGCGGAGCGAACCATGGTTGGGCCGCCGATGTCGATGTTCTCAACCGCATCTTCTAAAGAGCAGCCTTCGCGGGCAACGGTCTGGGCAAACGGATAAAGGTTAACGACGACCATATCAATAGGAGAGATGGCGTGCTCCGCCATGATGGCATCGTCCTGGCCGCGGCGGCCCAGAATGCCGCCGTGAACTTTCGGGTGCAGCGTTTTGACGCGTCCATCCATCATCTCCGGGAAACCGGTGTAGTCGGAGACTTCGGTTACCGGCAGGTTTGCTTCTGCCAGCAGGCGGGCGGTTCCGCCGGTGGACAGCAGCTCCACTCCACGTTGGGAGAGGGCCTGAGCGAATTCGACGATACCGGCTTTGTCAGAAACACTGAGCAGTGCGCGGCGTACAGGACGACGTTGTGACATGGTTTTATCCCTTGGCTTTGGTTCGCATATAGAAGAGCGTTAGCTGAATTTTAGTCTTCACCTTAGTTCTGGCGGCGCAGAAAAGGGAAATTAAGGAAAAGAAGAGACGAAAACTCAGCTAACGCCCCCATCGGGGGTGTCCATTTTATCGCGGTGCATTGTAGCGAAAACGTTTGCGTCACGCTCGCGAATTTTAAGTTCAAATCCGGATTGTGGATAAGTCTGTGTGCAAAAAGGTATAAGGCGGGGTTTTGCTGTGGAATGCAGCAGTCAGTCATTTTTCTGTCATTTTAGTGTTGCAGCGCCGAAAGAACTCCCTATAATGCGCCTCCATCGACACGGAACATGTGAACAACATCACAAAGTAACGGCGGCGATGAGAGTGAAAAATCCTGAAATCAAGGGTTGACTCTGAAAGAGGAAAGCGTATTATACGCCACCTCGAGTTAGCAAGCGAAAGCGACTGACTCACTGCTCTTTAACAATTTATCAGACAATCTGTGTGGGCACTCGCAGGATTGATATCTCAGCA
>NZ_VWWV01000011.1 GCF_011752815.1 Enterobacter sp. Cy-643 | reverse complement strand
CACCTGACCCCATGCCGAACTCAGAAGTGAAACGCCGTAGCGCCGATGGTAGTGTGGGGTCTCCCCATGCGAGAGTAGGGAACTGCCAGGCATCAAATTAAGCAGTAAACCGGGGCAACAAACCGGTGGTTGTAAAGAAATTCGGTGGAGCGGTAGTTCAGTCGGTTAGAATACCTGCCTGTCACGCAGGGGGTCGCGGGTTCGAGTCCCGTCCGTTCCGCCACTTATTTAAGCCCTGAGTCTTAGACTCAGGGCTTTTTTGTTTTTAAATTTCATCACGCACAGCGACATTGTTGCTGATTTAGCAAAAATCTTCTGCATTTACCTGCCTTTTTCATCAAAGTTCTCCCCGGCATACTCTGCCTCATACAAACGCACACCCTATAATGAGGTTAATAATGGCAATTCCTGCATTCGGTCTGGGCACTTTCCGCCTGAAAGACGACGTCGTCATCGCATCGGTTAAAACTGCGCTGGAGCTGGGCTATCGCGCGATAGACACTGCACAAATCTATGATAATGAAGGGGCCGTTGGTCAGGCCCTGGAAGAAAGCGCTATTCCGCGTGATGAACTGTTTATCACCACCAAAATCTGGATCGAAAATCTTAGCAAAGATAAGCTGATCCCTAGCCTGAAAGAGAGTCTGGCGAAACTGCGGACTGGCTATGTCGATCTGACCCTGATCCACTGGCCATCGCCAAACGATGCCGTACCGGTTGCTGAATTTATGCAGGCGTTGTTGGCGGCTAAAGAAGCTGGTTTGACTCGTCAGATCGGGATTTCAAACTTTACCGTTGAGCTGATGCAGCAGGCCATCGACGCCGTTGGTGCTGAAAATATTGCGACTAACCAGATCGAACTGTCGCCATACCTGCAAAATCGCACCGTTGTTGAATGGGCTAAAGCGCACAACATCCACATCACGTCTTACATGACGCTGGCGTATGGTAAAGCACTGGCGGATGAAACCATTGGCCGCATTGCACAGAAACATCAGGCTACGCCTGCACAGGTGATTCTGGCGTGGGCAATGGCTTTGGGTTACGCAGTCATCCCTTCTTCCACCAAACGCGCGAATCTGGAAAGCAACCTGCGGGCGCTGAACCTGAAGCTGGATGCAGAAGACATGGCGGCAATTGCTGCCCTGGAATGCAATGATCGCCTGGTAAGTCCGGAAGGCCTGGCTCCTGAGTGGGATAACTAAACCAGATTACGGCCCTTCAGAGGGCCGTTTTACCGCTTCGCTTAGAAAATCGATAAAGGCCCGGATGCGGGTACTCACCGCACGGTCGCTGTAGTACACCGCGCTGAAAGGCATATTGACCGGTAAAAGCTTATCGGCAAGTAGCTCAACAAACTCTCCGCTCTCAATCTCCCTGTTAATCATAAAATCAGACAGGCAGGCGATGCCATTCCCCGTCAGGCACAGCTGCTTAAGCGTTTCTCCGCTATTCGATGAGATGCCTGGTGCGATCTCAAAAAGCTGTCCATCAGCCTG
The DNA here is from genome assembly GCF_011752815.1 of Enterobacter sp. Cy-643. GTDB lineage: Bacteria > Pseudomonadota > Gammaproteobacteria > Enterobacterales > Enterobacteriaceae > Cedecea. The sequence continues at coordinate 42,015 of NZ_VWWV01000011.1, read as the reverse complement.
TGAGACCGGCCAGCGGTTAAGCGATGAGGGTTCGGTAAAGCCCAGGCAGACATGATTCATCAAATCGTCGGCGGTCTCCGGCGTACCGTGTGCCGCCAGATACTCAGGTGATGCAATAATTTTGCGATAACTGCTAAAGAGTGGGCGGGCACGTAAACTTGAGTCGGTTAAATTACCCACGCGGATCGCCACATCGACTTTGCGCTCGATGAGGTTAATGAAGGTTTCTGAAGAGACAAGCGAGAGCGTCATTTCCGGGTAGCGTTCGCGAAACGGTTTTATCAGCGGCATCAGTAAATGCAGCATTACCGGCGTTGCGGCATCGATACGCAATAATCCCCGCGGCGTTTGCTTGCTTTCCATCACTTCATTTTCGGCGGCTGCCATCGCCTGCAGAATCTGCTGCACATTACGGAAATAGCGTTCTCCTTCTTCCGTCAGGCTCAGCTGTCGCGTCGTGCGATTGAGCAGGCTCACTCCCAGCTTCATCTCCAGCTTTTTAACCGTTCTGCTTACCGCTGAGTTAGCCTGTCCCAGCTGTTCTGCTGCGCGGCTGAAGCTCCCGCTTTCTACTACGGCAACGAAAATCGCAAGTTCTTCTGATGTAGCCTTCATTATTGCTCCACAAGCAAAATTCTATTGATATTTTACATATTTTTGTTATTTAAGCATCCCGCCATACTGCGTGTCATCAAAAGACACCTGTTATGGAGTAAATTATGCCTCTGGCGCTTCTCGCACTGACAATCAGTGCTTTCGCAATCGGTACCACCGAATTTGTGATTGTCGGGCTTGTACCGACCATCGCTGAACAGCTCGCTATCTCTGTGCCGTCGGCAGGATTGCTGGTTTCTATCTATGCTCTGGGCGTAGCCATTGGCGCGCCTGTTCTCACCGCTTTAACGGGCAAACTGCCGCGTAAACAGCTGCTGATCGGGCTTATGGCGCTGTTCACCGTGGGTAACGTCATCGCCTGGCTATCACCTAATTACGAGACTCTGGTTGTGGCACGCCTGCTAACCGGTCTGGCACACGGCGTGTTTTTCTCTATTGGCTCAACGATAGCGACAAGCCTTGTGCCTAAAGAGAAAGCGGCTTCCGCCATTGCCATTATGTTTGGTGGCCTGACGGTAGCGCTGGTCACTGGTGTGCCATTAGGAACATTTATCGGGCAGCATTTTGGCTGGCGTGAAACCTTCCTCGCGGTATCGGCTATTGGTGTGATCGCGTTAATCAGCAGCATGATCCTTATCCCGAAAGATATTCCTAACCGTGCGATGGCGGGAATTAAAGAGCAATTACAGGTCCTGACGCATCCACGCCTGGTGCTGATCTATCTGGTTACCGCTCTGGGCTACGGTGGTGTGTTTACCGCCTTCACTTTCCTTGCCCCAATGATGCAGGATTTGGCCGGCTTCTCACCTTCTGCAGTCAGCTGGATCCTGCTCGGTTATGGCGTATCGGTGGCCATCGGCAATATCTGGGGTGGGAAACTGGCGGATCGCCACGGGGCTGTCCCGGCCCTGAAATTTATCTTTGCCGCGCTGGCTGCGTTACTTCTGGTCTTCCAGTTCACAGCACATTCACATGTCGCTGCTTTACTGACGATTCTGGTGATGGGCGTGTTTGCTTTCGGTAATGTACCGGGATTACAGGTTTATGTTGTCCAAAAGGCTGAGCAATACACGCCCAACGCGGTAGATGTTGCCTCTGGGCTCAACATCGCGGCCTTTAACGTAGGGATTGCCCTGGGCTCCATTATTGGCGGTCAGACTGTACAGAACTTCGGCCTGGCGCAAACGCCTTGGATTGGCGCCGTGATCGTTGTTGTGGCACTGCTGTTAATAGGCTTAAGTGGCCGACTCGATAAGCAATCACGGGTTGCTATCGGTTAAGTTTTATCTTTCCGGAGCGTGATGGTTTACGTTCCGGAAAGGCAATGGTTTGTAATGGTCGTTGAAAGTCTGCGCTAAAGTCCCTATAACTGAAAGATAGCCTGCGAGCTGCAGGTAAGTTGAGTTACTGAGGTCGTTAGCCAAACGTGCACAAGAATACCTATGCCATGCGATATGTAGCCGGACAGCCAGCAGAGCGCATTCTGCCTCCTGGCTCGTTTGCGACTATCGGCCAGGCATTACCCCCCGGTGAACCTTTACCCGGTCAGGACACAATTCGCGTTCTGGTGTGGAATATCTTTAAGCAGCAGCGAGCCGACTGGCTTTCGGTGCTACAAACCTTCGGCAAAGACGCACATCTGATGTTGCTCCAGGAAGCGCAAACGACGCCTGAGCTGGTCAGGTTTGCGACCACCAACTATCTGGCTGCCGACCAGGTTCCTGCCTTTGTTTTACCCCAGCATCCTTCTGGCGTGATGACGTTGTCTGCAGCCCATCCAGTATATTGCTGCCCGCTGCGTGAACGCGAGCCGATCCTGCGCTTGTCTAAATCAGCGTTGGTCACGGTCTATCCGCTGCCAGACGGACGCATGTTGATGGTGATTAATATCCACGCCGTCAATTTTAGCCTCGGTGTCGATGTCTACAGCAAGCAGTTGGGGCCTATTGGAGACCAGATCGGGCATCATAACGGGCCGGTGATCATGGCCGGTGATTTCAATGCCTGGAGCCGTCCACGCATGAACGCGCTCTTCCGCTTTGCCCGCGAGATGACGCTCAGGGAAGTCCGCTTTACCGACGATCACCGCCGCCGGGCGTTTGGTCGCCCTCTTGATTTCGTGTTCTATCGTGGCCTGAACGTCACCGAAGCTTCGGTGCTGGTGACCCGTGCATCAGACCATAATCCGCTACTAGTTGAATTCCGTCCCGGCAAGCCTGAGCTGAAATAAGGTTCGTCAGGTCTGCCGTTGGGCAGACCTGTGCGCTGCCCTTTTTCTCACTTAACCGCAAGGACATAACGATGACAACGCAATCCCATCACGACAAAGTTGGCCAGCAGTTTGGATCTCAGGCCAGCGCCTATTTAACCAGCACGGTTCATGCTTCCGGGCGCGATCTGGAGCGGCTCAGCGCACGGTTGAATGACCTCCCTCATGCCACGCTCCTGGACATGGGATGCGGGGCAGGGCACGCCAGCTTTATTGCCGCGGCTAAAGTTAAATCGGTGGTGGCTTATGATCTGTCCGATCAGATGCTGGCGGTCGTTGCCGAGGCGGCAACAACGCGTGGAATAGCGAACATCGCGACACGCCAGGGGTACGCGGAATCACTGCCGTTTGACGATAGCACTTTTGATGTAGTCATCAGCCGCTACTCTGCACACCACTGGCATGATGTTGGTCAGGCGCTGCGTGAAGTAAAGCGCGTGCTTAAGCCCGGTGGTATTGCCATCTTTATGGATGTGACCTCGCCAGGCCATCCCGTGAAGGATATCTGGCTGCAGACGGTTGAGGCGCTGCGTGACACCTCGCATGTGCGTAATTATTCGAGCGGAGAATGGCTTAGCCTGTTCAATGATGCAGGTCTGGTAACGCACAGCGTGCTGTGCGACAGGTTGAATCTGGAATTTAACAGCTGGATAGCCAGAATGCGCACGCCGATAGTCTTATCAGACGCGATCCGTGCCTATCAAAAAAGCGCCTCGGACGAGGTGAAGCAATACTTTGAATTACAGCGGGACGGTTCGTTCACCAGCGACATCATCATGCTGGAAGCGCGAAAGGCGTGACGTAAAAAAAGAAAAGGCACCGTAAGGTGCCTTTTTTGTTCTGGCTATCAGGTATCCGGAGAGTTGTTGCCGCTGACAAAAAGCGTCAAACGGTCACCCGGTCTCAGGTCATCGGTACCGCTGTTCCAGCGCATCACATCTTTGATGTTCACGCCGTGACGTTTAGCAATACTCGACAACGAGTCGCCTTTGCGCACCTGATAAGTGATGCTGCTGTTATCGGCCAGCTGCGTGGCGCCACCTTTCACGCTGAGCGTCTGCCCAACTTTGAGGTGCGAACCGCGCAGGTTATTCCAGCTTTGCAAATCCTTAGCATTCACACCGAGGCGTGAAGCAATGCTGGACAGAGTATCCCCTGAACGCACTTTATAGGATTTGTTGCCGCCCGCGTTGAGGCGGTTATCCGCCACCAGCGTTGGCTGTAAAGCATCGATTTCCCCTGAAGCCAGAGAGGCTTTCAGTTGCTCGGCATGCTTTTTCGGCACCATCACATAGCGCTGATTTTTTCCAACGGTGGTGCTTTTCACGCCGGCGTTGAAGGTCTTCAGGTTGGTGAGCGACATGCCTGCCATTTCGGCGACTTGCGTTAACTCAACCGGACTGCTTACTTCAACACGCGCCAGCGCGCGGCTTTCATCCGTTGTCGGCAGACGTACGCCATACTTCTGACTGTTTTTGAGTATATCACTCAACGCCAGCATTTTCGGTACGTAGATCTTTGTTTCACGTGGCAAAGCCAGCGACCAGAAATCGGTAGGTTTACCCCGCGATTTGTTCGCTTTAATAGCATTCAGCACGCGGCCTTCACCGCTGTTGTACGCCGCCACGGTCAACAACCAGTCGCCGTCAAACATCTTGTTCAAACGCTGCATCATATCCAGTGCTGCAGTGGTGGAAGCCACTACATCACGGCGTGCATCGTACGCTTTGGTCTGCTTCAGACCGTAATTGCGCCCCGTACTTGGGATAATCTGCCAAATGCCTGCGGCATTTGCACCAGACGTCGCGTGGGGGTCAAAAGCGCTCTCCACTATGGGTAGTAGTACTAGTTCCATTGGCATGTTGCGTTTCTTAACTTGCCCGGCAATCCAGTACATATACGGCTCTGCCCGTAATGTTACATCGTGGAGATAGCTCTTATTACTCAGGTACTTCTGTTTCTGTTCGCGGATACGGACGTTTTCCGGTATCCCCATCTTTAGCTCGTTGCCGATGAAGTTCCACAGGTTTTGATCTTGCGCGAGGAAGGTTCCATCATCCATCCATCGCGCGGAGGTCGCTCGACCCGTGTACTTTCCTGCTTCACCTTGACCAGCTGCAGACAGACTCTGTGCGTGCTGTTGAATGTTGGCATCATGCTTTGACGCCTGGCATCCGACAAGCAAGACAGAGGCGAGTAGTATCGCTTTTGCCTTCATGTGTGTGTCAATGGTTGCTTAAAAGACGAGCGATGATACCGTCGCCTTTTCGACAACACAACCAGAATATTCAGAAGCTGTCCTTCTTTGTCCTTAACCAGGCGAATACCTCGTGGGGTTGTTGCAAGTTTGTTTCTTTTTTTATTTCTTCTTTTAAAACAGCATCTTCAGTGCGTAAAAAAATATTTATTTCACGTTCAGTTTGCAGGGAAGACGGCAATGTTGAATGATTTTTTGCGCGTAACTCCTTAACTTTTCGATAGTATCCCGTTAAATGCTCATCATGGGGTAGAATACTTAAGGCGAACTTTATGTTTGATTCCGTGTACTCATGTGCGCAACAAATCAGTGTATCTGCGGGGAGTTCATTAAGCTTTTGAAATGAATTAAACATTTGATCTGCCGTGCCTTCAAAAAGCCTTCCGCAGCCGCCTGAAAACATTGTGTCGCCGCAAAATAGATAAGGAAAACTAAAAAAGGAGATATGTCCTAAAGTGTGACCAGGTGTTGCTATCACGCGAAATTCACGCTCAAGCAGACTAAACTTATCCCCTTCGCCCACGATCTGAGTGGCGCCTTTCTGCCGGGTTTCCTCCGGGCCGTAGACCTTAATCTTCGGAAACTTGTCCTTCAATTGCTGAACGCCGCCCACGTGATCGGCATGATGATGGGTCAGCAGAATGGCTTCAGGTTGCCAGCCGTTTTCCTCTATTGCTTTCAAGACTGGCGCGGCGTCGCCAGGGTCGACGATCGCACATTTTCCCTGCTCATTATCAAGCACCCAGATGTAGTTATCCTGGAAGGCGCGAATGCTGTTAAGATTCATAGTTCAACCTCTCTATGGCCATTAAGAAGGTAGTGATGAAACCGGCAAGGATACCTGAGATTATCACTTCCCCCCATCATTGGGCGCAGCTGCGATGGGGGGAACACTATCGGGATGCGCTCGAAGAGCAGCTCCGCCCGTGGCTGGCGAAAATGTTCGGCTTTCACTTATTGAAGATCGGCAACCTGAGTGCGGAAGTGAACACCGAAGCCTGCGCGATTTCTCATCAGGTTAATGTCGCCCTGCAGGGAGAGCATCTGCAGGTTAATGCCGATCCTCTGCACTTGCCGTTTGCGGCGAAGTCGGTGGATGCCTGCCTGTTGGCCCACACCTTGCCCTGGTGCCCGGATCCCCACCGCCTGCTGCGGGAAGTGGATCGTGTCCTGATCGACGACGGCTGGATCGTGCTCAGCAGTTTCAATCCCATCAGTTTGCTGGGACTGGGCAAAACGGTCCCGTTCATGCGTAAGCGTGCGCCTTATAATAGCCGAATGTTTACCCCCATGAGGCAACAAGACTGGCTGTCTTTACTGAATTTTGAAGTGATGTATCGGCGTAGTTTTCAGGTATTGCCCTGGCATAAACAGGGCGGTCGTTTGCTGAGTACTCATCTGCCGGCGCTGGGCTGTATGCACGTTATCGTGGCGCGTAAACGCACGTTGCCGCTGACGCTGAACCCAATGAAAAGCCGCAAAGCGAAAAATCAGATTCGCTCGGCGGTAGGAGCCACGCGGCAGTACCGCGAAGCCGTTGCTAAGGTGCCGCCGCGTCCGGCTGATAACCCACATCCTCATGAGTAGGGCGGGAGGCAGCGTTGCGCGCCAGTTCGTCGCAGCGCTCGTTTTCCGGGTGGCCGGCATGCCCTTTGACCCATTCCCACTTAATCTCGTGGTGGCTGAGGGCGGCATCCAGGCGTTTCCATAAGTCGACGTTTTTCACCGGCTTTTTATCTGCCGTCTTCCAGCCGCGTTTTTTCCAGTTGTGGATCCACTGGGTAATGCCCTGGCGGACGTACTGGCTGTCGGTGCTGAGGACCACATCGCAGGGTTCGATCAGCGCCTCAAGCGCGACGATAGCGGCCATCATCTCCATGCGGTTATTGGTGGTGAGGCGAAACCCTTCGCTGAAGATTTTTTCGTGCTGTTTGTACCGCAAAATTGCCCCGAAGCCGCCCGGCCCTGGATTTCCCAGACACGAGCCATCGGTGAAAACTTCTACCTGTTTACGCATCTCTGGTAGACTTCCTGTGATGAAAAGGTCAAGTCTGACACAAACGAGCGCGATGAGCACAGCTATATGATTTCTACCCCCACCAGACAAATAGTCCTCGATACCGAAACCACCGGTATGAACCAGATCGGTGCTCATTATGAAGGGCATCGTATTATCGAGATCGGTGCGGTTGAAGTGATCAACCGCCGCCTGACGGGCAACAACTTCCACGTCTACCTCAAGCCCGACCGGCTGGTGGATCCGGAAGCCTTTGGCGTTCATGGTATTGCGGACGAATTTCTTGCGGATAAGCCGACCTTCGATCAGGTTGCTGACTCGTTCCTCGACTACATTCGCGGCGCCGAGCTGGTCATTCATAACGCCTCGTTTGATATCGGCTTTATGGACTACGAGTTCAGCAAGCTGCGGCGCGACATTCCTAAAACGGATACCTTCTGCAAGGTAACCGATAGCCTGGCAATGGCCCGGAAGATGTTCCCGGGCAAGCGAAACAGCCTCGATGCGCTCTGCTCTCGCTATGAAATAGACAACAGCAAACGTACGCTCCACGGCGCATTGCTCGATGCCCAAATCCTGGCTGACGTTTATCTGATGATGACCGGCGGGCAAACGTCACTCAAATTTTCTATGGAAGGTGATGTGCAACAGCAGCAGGGCAGCGGCGGTATTCAGCGCGTGGTGCGTCGTGCATCAGGCATGCGGGTGATCCACGCCAGTGATGAAGAGCTGGTGGCCCATGAGTCCCGTCTTGATCTGGTGCAAAAAAAGGGCGGCAGCTGCCTCTGGCGCAGTTAAAAAAAGCCAAAACGAGTTAAAAATCGCCACTCAGGTGATTTTTGCGGCAAACGGTTAATTTTATGATAAAAAGCGTTGACGGTTATCGGGGTAATCCGTAATATCCGCTTCGTTCCCGACGGGGAACAAAACGCGGAGCGGTAGTTCAGTCGGTTAGAATACCTGCCTGTCACGCAGGGGGTCGCGGGTTCGAGTCCCGTCCGTTCCGCCACAATTCAGAAGGCCTGAGTCAGCAATGATTCAGGCCTTCGTCGTTTTTGCCTTCCCTAAAAGTTTGCCAGTCCTCGCGGCGTAATCGCGCGAGGACTGCCTGAAACCACCTCTAGTGCCTGCTTGCCAACGCCACGCCTACCAAAATAGTTGCAATGCCGATGATATGGAAAAGATGCAGCGTTTCGCCGAGAAACACCAGCGACAGCACCACGCCAAAGACGGGGATCAGGTGAATGCTAAGTCCGGCGCGTGCGGCGCCGACAGCTTCCACGCAGCGCCCGTAGAGCAGATAGGAAACAAAAGAGGGGAATGCGCCGAGGAACACCACCGCTGAAATCGTCATGGTATTCCAGTGCGGCACAGCGCCGGTGCTCATTTCATGCAGCCACAGCGGCAGCGTCACCACCAGCGCGATAGCTACCTGAACGCCCAGCAGCCCCATGCGGCTAATATCGGAGGGGATTTTACGGATCCACAGCGTATACAGCGCAAAACAGGCCATGGCCGCCAGCAGCATCAGGTCACCCGATGAAAACGCCATTTGCAGCAGCCCGTGGATATCGCCCTTAAAGATAATAAACAGCACACCGCAGCAGGAAATTGCCAGGCCCACCACCTGCTTAACGCTGAGCTTGTGCCCAAAAAACAGCGCGCCAAATAGCATAATCAGCACCGGTATACAGGAGTTAAGCAACAGCGCGTTGGTGCTCGACGTGTGGTGCAGGCCGATATACACCAGCAGACTGAAACAGACGATCCCCGTCACCGAGACGGCGACAATCCAGCCCAGATACTCCCGATAGCGACGAAAGTCTCTTTTTATATAAGGCAGCGCAAACGGCAGGATCACAATCAGCGCCACCAGCCAGCGCATAAAGGTGAGCCCTACCGGAGGAATATCGTTGCGAACGGCTTTGCCGACGATGTAATTACACGCCCAAAGCAGCGGCGGAACAGTAAACAAGAGCAAAACATACCAGGCCGACGGCTTATGGGGGGCAGCCTCAGTGGCCGACTTCTTACTGCTGAGCAAGGGACTCTCCTTTGACACGGGATTTTGCTGGAAAGGGCGAAGGGAGAATATATCACTCGCGCTGAGCCAGCCGTCGTCTCAGAGAAGAAAAAGAGTATGTCTGGAAATGAAAAAGCCTGAACCCCTTCGGGCCCAGGCCTCAATGTTTACTCTTTGGAGGTGGCGACGCGGCCAGCAAAACCGGCAGCAACGCTGACTCTTTCGCTACGCGCCAGCCAGCGGTAGCAGCTCAGGCCGAGGAACACGCCGATAAACCAGCTGAAGTTGGCGACTTCATGCAGGGAAGGAATAAAGCTGATAGTCAGGCAGACGGCAACCGAAGGCACCAGGGCGATGATCGCTTTCGGGTTAAAGCCGTGGCTGTACCAGTAGCGGCCTTTCGGCGTGTCGTTAAACAAATCGTCGACGTGAATTTTACCGCCTTTCACCAGGTAGAAGTCCGCCAGCAGGATGCCGAACAGCGGCCCAATGAACGAGCCCAGCACATCCAGCGTGTAGTGAATCAGCTCCGGGGACTGGAACAGGTTCCACGGCGTCAGCAGCACAGAACCCACCGCGGCGATCATCCCGCCGGCACGGAAGCTGATCTTCTGCGGGGAGCAGTTAGAAAAGTCGAACGCCGGAGAAACAAAGTTCGCCACGATATTGATTCCGATAGTTGCGGTGATCATCGTCAGTAGGCCAATCGCCATCGCGAGGCTGTTACCAATATGGCTCACGGTTTCGATCGGGTCGGTGATCATCTTGCCGAACAGCGACTGAGTACCGGACACAATCACCACGGTGACAATAGAGAACAGCAGGAAGTTAAACGGCAGGCCCCAGCGGTTGCCGCGGCGGATCTCATTCATGCTTTTACCGTAGCGAGAGAAATCGCCGAAGTTCAGCAGCGGGCCGGAGAAGTACGACACCACCAGCGCGGTGGCGGTGATCATCTGCCACACCTGCTCGCCGGAGCTAAGCTGTTTACTCGCTAAAGTAAAGGAGATGCCATCGAAACCGGTTTGATACAGGATCCAGCCTGCCAGCGCCATCATCACGATGTATACGGCGGGGCCCGCGATATCAATAAAGCGCTTAATCGCGTTCATCCCGTGCCAGAACACCATCGCCTGCAGTACCCACATAATACCGAAGCAGATCCAGCCGAGCTGAGACAGGCCGAGGAAGCTGACGCCCGTCATTGGCGCCAGCGTTGGCCAGAACTTCAACAGCACCAGCATCAATGCGTTAGCGGCCAGGTAAGTTTGTATCCCGTACCAGGCGAAGGCGATAAGCCCGCGGATCACCGCCGGAATATTGGCGCCGAAGACCCCGAAAGCCTGGCGGCAAATCACCGCGTAAGGTACGCCCGCCATCTGGCTGGGTCTGGCGACCAGGTTGGCACAAAACTGCACGATGCAAATCCCTGCCAGCAGGCAAATCAGCACCTGCCAGCTGGCCAGCCCGAGCGTAAAGAAGCTGGCTGCAACCACGTAGCCGCCCATGCTGTGTACATCAGACATCCAAAACGAAAAAATATTATACCAGGACCAAGTCTGGTGGCGGGTTGGGGCCAGGTCATCGTTGCACAGGCGCGGGCTGTAGCCGGCGTTGGCACTCTCTTTCATGGCTGCTGCATTGTTCTCTATACCTGGCATGGGATCTGCTCCTATAAAAACAGAAGATGGATTACGTCTGCCATAGGTATTGCAGGAACCAGGCCAGGTTTGCATTTCTTGTATTCAATTATCAGTGATATTGTATACAAATAAAGAGTGCCTGGTGCTAACAGGAGAGGTGAATGAAGCGTGATTTCGGGGTGACAGCCCCAGCAGAACTGCATGATAAAGAAGCCGTGATCTGGCAATCGCTGATGACGGCGATGGTCGAACACCAGCTGCCGCCGGGCAGTAAACTGCCGGAAGAAGCGCTGGCGGATGTTTTTGGCATTAGCCGAACCGGGATCCGTAAAGTCTTAACGCGCCTCGCAACGGTGCAAATGATCACCATGCTGCCCGGGCGTGGTGCATTTGTGGCCACGCCGGACGTCGAAGAATCAAAAGCGATCTTCCAGACCCGCTCCGTCCTTGAATGCGCCAACCTGCCTCATGTCCTCGAGCATCTTCAGGCGCCGCACCTTGCCGCGCTGCGTAAAATCATCCAGCAGGAAGAGAAGGCGCACCGCGACGGAGACGGGCCGGCGGCAATCCGCCTGTCAGCGGCGTTTCATATCCAGCTGCAGGCTATTTCCGGCAACGCTGTGCTGACGGAAATGGTCACCAGTTTGACGCACCGCTCCTCGCTGGCGATCGCAGCCTGGGGCGCGCCGTGGCAGCGTGGCTGCCGCTGTGACGATCATGAACAGCTAATCGATCTGCTGCGTAAAAAAGACATTGAACCGCTGACCCTGGCGATGCAGCACCACTTCGATCACATTGTTTCCAGCCTGCATTTTGAGCGCAGCGGTGAAACCACCCCAGACTTCGCCCGCCTCTTTGGCACCCGACAGGAATAACCATGCCCCAGCCTATTATTCAAGTGATCAACCCCAATACCAGCCAGGCTATGACGCACACCATTGCTGAAGCCGCGCGTAGCGTTGCGGCTCCCGGTACGCAAATCCTCGCGACCTGCCCGGAACAGGGCGTGGAGTCAATAGAAGGGCATTTTGACGAAGCCATTGCGGCCATCGGCGTGCTGGAACAAATCCAGCAGGGCAAAGCGCAGGGCGCGAACGGGCACGTCATTGCCTGCTTCGGCGACCCAGGGCTGCTGGCGGCGCGCGAGATAGCCAGCGGGCCGGTGATTGGCATTGCCGAAGCGGCCATGCATATGGCCACGATGGTCGCTACCCGCTTCTCTATTGTGACCACGCTACCGCGCACGGTGATCATCGCCCGCCATTTACTGCAACAATATGGCTTTGAGCATCACTGCGCGGCGCTGCATGCCATCGATCTGCCTGTGCTGGCGCTGGAAGACGGCACCGGGCTTGCCCAGCGCATGGTGCGTGAACGCTGCATTCAGGCCAAAAAAGAAGACAACAGCGGGGCAATCGTGCTGGGCTGCGGCGGTATGGCAAACCTGGCGAAAGAGCTGACTGAAGAGATCGGCATCCCGGTCATCGACGGCGTTACCGCGGCGGTGAAGCTGGTGGAGTCGCTGGTTGCGCTGGGCATCGGCACCAGTAAATTTGGCGACCTCGCTTATCCGAATAAAAAGCCGCTTTCCGGCGCTTTTGCTCGCCTGGGCTAAGGTTGAAGAGGCTAATGATGACGGAAGAGCAAAAGCGTAATCGCTACCCATTTACTGAAAACTACCCGCGCGATCTCGCCGGTTATGCCGGCAATCCTCCCCATGCGCAGTGGCCGAACGGCGCACGCATTGCGGTTCAGTTTGTCCTGAACTTTGAAGAAGGGGCGGAAAACAACGTCCTGCACGGCGACAGCGGCTCGGAACAATTTCTCTCCGACATCATCGGGGCGGCCAGCTTCCCGGACCGCCATATGTCGATGGACTCCCTGTACGAATACGGCTCCCGGGTGGGGTTCTGGCGTATTCATAATGAATTCCAAAAGCGCGGCCTGCCGTTGACGGTGTTTGGCGTCGCCATGGCGCTGGCCCGCAATCCGGACATTGTGGCTGCCATCAAAGCCGCCGATTACGACGTGGTCAGCCACGGCTGGCGCTGGATCCATTATCAGAATATGGACGTTGCCACCGAGCGCCAGCACCTGCATCAGGCGATGGAAGTCCTGGAAGACCTCTTTGGCTCCCGCCCGCTGGGCTGGTACACCGGGCGCGACAGCCCCAATACGCGAAGGCTGGTGGTTGAGCACGGCGGTATTCTGTACGACAGCGATTACTACGGCGACGACCTGCCTTTCTGGAGCAAAGTGACCTGCGAAGACGGCAGTACCAAACCCCATCTGATCGTGCCGTACACGCTGGATACCAATGATATGCGCTTCGCCACCGCGCAGGGGTTCAATACCGCCGAGCAGTTCTACACCTACCTGAAAGACAGTTTCGACGTGCTGTATGAAGAAGGCGAAACGGCGCCGAAGATGATGTCCATCGGCATGCATTGCCGCCTGTTAGGGCGACCAGGACGCTTCCGGGCGCTGCAGCGTTTTCTGGATTATGTGCAGCAACATGAGGGCGTGTGGATTTGCAGAAGGCAGGACATTGCCGAACATTGGGTGAAGACGCATCCTTTTGTTGAGTAATACTCATTTTTATCATGGTGTTATCCCCTCTCCCTTCCAGGGAGAGGGCCAGGGTGAGGGGAAATCACCCCATTAAACTTACATGCGCCGCCACAATCTTCCAGCCTGACGCGAACCGGACCCAGGTCTGCATCTGGCGGCCAATCTTATCGCTGCCTTCTCGGGTAAATTCTGTGCTTGCCACCGCCAGATCGTCGCTAAATGTCGTAATGACGGTGTTTCTCAGCTGGCGATCCAGCCCCTTCGGCGAACGCCCGTTGCGGAAAGTGCGGATCTGCTCAATGCCATAAAGGTTTTCCGTCGCACCAAAACGCACGGTGCGAGCATCCTCCCAAAACAGCTCATCCAGAACGGCGACGTCGTTGGCGATCAGCGCCTGCTCATAGCGATAAAATGCCGCAGTGACTTCATTTAAAACGGCCGGGCGGTCGATATCATCTCGCATCATTTAACTTACCTTCGTCTGTAGAATACCCTGAATTTCCAGGCGGCGAGCGGCCTGCAAGCAAATGTCTTCTCGCCACGGTGCGGCAATTAATTGCACGCCGATCGGTAAACCGCTGGTCGCGATCAGCGGGGCGCTGACAACCGGTAGCCCGAGGAAAGAGATCGGCTGCGTCAGGATCCCCATACTGGCTTTGACCGGGATCTCCTGCCCGTTGATATGCATGGTTTGCTGCCCGATAAGCGTGGCGCTGCAGGGCGTGGCAGGCGCAATAAGCAGATCAAAATGGTCAAACAGCGGCAGCGTACGATCGCGGAACCAGGCCCGGAAACGCTGAGCCTGGGTGTACCAGGCTGACGGCGTCATGGCCCCGGCCAGCAGGCGTTCGCGAGAATTAGGCTCGAAGCATTCAGGGCGGGTTCGCAGCGCGGGCAGATACTGATTGCCCCCTTCGGCGGCGGTCAGCAAAAAAGCCGCCGAGCGGGCGAGTTCAGCTTCCGGCATAGAAACTTTTTCCGTGGCCTGGAGCGCTTTGGCTACCCGGCTAACGGCCTCTTTCGCATCCGCGTCACACCAGCTTTCAAAGAAGCCATCAAGCATCGCCACGCGAAGCGGCGTACCGCGATCCAGTGTCGTATAAACCGGCTCAATGGCGCGCGAAGTCTGAAAAGGATCGCTGCCGTCATAGCCTTGCAGCACATCGTAAACCGCCGTGACATCCTCCACGCTGCGAGCCAGCGGGCCGATATGGTCGAGGCTGGCGACAAAAGGATGGCTGCCGCCGCGCGACAGGCGACCAAAAGTCGGCTTCAGGCCGACCAGCCCGCAAAGCGAAGATGGAACGCGAATGGAGCCGTTGGTGTCGGTACCAAGAGAGAAATTCACCATGCCCGCGGCGACAGCTGCCGCCGAGCCGCCGGACGATCCGCCCGCAATACGCGAGAGATCGTGCGGATTTTTGGTGGCGCCGTAATAACTGTTTTCCGTGGTGAAGCCGTAGGCATAGGCATCCATATTCAACGCGCCGCTGAGCATTCCACCCGCTTTTTGCAGCTGCGTAATAGCGAAGGCATCCTGGGATGCCGCGGGTTGTCCGGCAAACAGCTCCGCGCCTGAAAGGGTTGTTACGCCTTTAATATCGAAAAGATTTTTTACCGCGTAAGGTACACCCGCGAGCGAAGGCAGAGGGCTGCCGCTGGCAATAAGCTGGTCGACCGAGGCGGCCTCTGCCAGCAAACGATCCCGGGTGACGTCGGTAAAAGCATTAAGCTGCGGGTTTCGCTGTTCAATCTTTGCCAGCGTTTGTTGGGCCAGCTCGGTGGCCGAAAAAGCCTTGTCCCGCAGTCCCTGCTGGATCTGGCGGATAGAAAGAACGGTCATAATGTATAGACTCCGGCGGTTTCCTGGCGGTCGGCAAGCGGGAAGGCCATCAGCGGTTCAGCCATGGCCGCAATGCGCGCCAGCTGAAACTCCAGCTCTCTACGGCGCTCATCGGTCAGCGGCACGGCGAGCAGTTGCTCCATCAGGGCAATGTAGTGCTGCCACTCAAAAGAAGGTTGGTTCATTGGTATTTTCCTCAAAAGCCTGCGGCGCTGCCGTTGCTGCGCGGATCCCACGCACCTTCGAGCATGCCATTGGTATGTCTGACGATGGCGCCGGCGTGGCCGACGATCTCGCTGAAGGCGGGGAGCGTTTCTACCTCGTGTCCCAGGGCTTCAAGCGCGTTTACGGTGTCTGGGCTGAAGCGGTTTTCAAGCTTGAGGCTGTCGGAAACCTGTCCCCAGGTACGTCCCAGCAGCCAGCGAGGCGCGCAGATCGCCTCTTGTAAACCGGCGCCCTGAAGTACATAGCGGGTAAAGATTGTGGCCTGCGTCTGCGGCTGCCCATCGCCGCCCATCGAGCCGTAAACCAGCGTCCTGCCGTCCGCAAGCCTGGCCGCTGCCGGATTCAGGGTGTGGAACGGTTTTTTGCCCGGTGCCAGCGCCAGCAGGTGCTCTGCATCGAGGCTGAAAGACGCCCCGCGGTTTTGCCACAGCACGCCGCTTTCGGGCAGCACAACCCCGCTGCCGAATTCGTGATAAATACTTTGAATAAACGACACGGCCAGGCCGTTACCGTCGATGACGCCCATCCAGACCGTGTCGCCGGGGCCTTTGCCTTTGCCCCACGGGGCGGCGTTTTGGTCATCAATTTTTGCGGCCAGCAGATCCAACTCTTCGGGATCCAGCAGGTTTTGTATTGAGGTATCGATCAGGCGTGGGTCGGTGATATGCGTGTCGCGCAGCGCAAAGGCTTTTTTGGTGGCTTCCACGATGCGGTGTACGGTCTGAACTTCACTGGCGTTTGCCATCGACAGACGGTCGGTAATGCCGAGGATTGCCAGCGAGACCAGCCCTTGCGTCGGCGGGGCGAGATTAAAAACTTCCCCGGCCTGGTGCTCAAGCCGAAGCGGTTTGGTACGAGTAGCCCGGTGCGCCGCCAGATCGTCAGCTGTGACTGGTATCCCCAGCCCGGCCAGCTCTTCGGCAATGATTGAGGCCAGCGGACCACGATAAAAACTGTCCAGGCCTTCTACCGTTATTCGTGTCAGGGTCGCGGCCAGTCGGGGCTGCGTGAAACGACTCCCGGTCGCGGGTGCGTCACCATGCTGCAGGAATGTTTCAGCAAATCCGGGAATATCAACCAGCTCGGCGTATTTGCTTTGCGTCGCGTTCGCCTGAGAGGCGGTGACCGGGATCCCGTCCGCCGCATAGCGAATAGCATCGGCCATCAGGCGGGAAAGCGGTATTTGCCCGCCGCCAAGCTCCGATGACACTTTCAGCGCTTCTGCCCAGCCGCTCAGCGTGCCGGGCACGGTCAACGCAGCGCGAGTGCCTCGATGGGGAATGGCGCGTTCTCCCCGGTAGAAATCCAGTGACGCCAGCGATCCGGAAGCCCCGCTGGCGTCGATGGCAACGGGTTCTCCCTCAGGCGGAACAATCAGCCAAAATCCATCCCCGCCAATACCGTTCATATGGGGATAAACGACCGCAATACTCGCGGCTGCGGCGACCATCGCTTCAATGGCATCACCGCCCTGGCGCAGCACAGACAGCGCACTTTCAGAAGCCAGATGATGGGGCGTCACCGCCATGCCACCGGGGGCCATATTGCTTTGCATATTTTTCTTCTCTTGCAGGAAATCCGCTCGGGTAGGAGAGTCAGAAGCAAGAGATGTTCCAGGTTGACGAGGATCGTTTCACTGTGTCAGGCTTTGATGAAACAAAAGTTACAGGAGTCAGCATGAAACAGTTAGACGAGCGGTTGCGGGCATCATGGGCGCTTTTTTCCCCGCAGGAGCAGCGCGTGGCCTCGTTCATCGTTGACCACTTTGATGACTTAATCAGCTACAACAGCGCCGAGCTGGCGCGGCTTTCCGGCGTGTCCAAGGCCACGGTGAGCCGCCTGTTTAAGCGCTTAGGCTACGAGCGCTACAAAGATATGCGCGAAGAGCTGCGTACCCTGCGCCAGAGCGGGATGCCGCTGACGGAAAACCGCGATGCTGTGCAGGGCAACACGCTGCTGGCACGGCATTACAAACAGGAAATGGCGAACCTCACTCAGCTGGTGAATCAGCTGGAAGCGGGGCCGTTTGCCGAAGTGGTTAATGCCCTTGTGACCGGGAAGCGTTTATTTATCATTGGGATGCGTAACTCCTGGCCGGTGGCGATGCACTTACGCCAGCAGCTTTTGCAGGTGCGCAGCGGCGTATATTTGCTCCCGCAGCCTGGGCAGACGCTGGCGGAAGAGCTGGTGGATATCGGCCCGGAAGATTGCGTGGTCGCCGTGGCGTTTCGCCGCAGGCCGCGCATTATCAAGCCGCTGCTCGCCAGCCTGCAGCAGCGCGGTATCCCGCTGGTGGTGCTGAGCGAGCCCGTTTCGACCGGGCTGGCAGCTTATTCTGGCTGGCATTTGAGCGCGCCACTCGATAGCGTTTCGGCGTTCGACAGCTACAGCAGCGCCATGAGCCTGGTGAATTTACTGGCTAACGCGGTGCTGCATGAATCATTGACCAGCGGGCGTCAGCGTATCCATAATATCGCTGAATTGTATACAGAGCTGGACGAGCTCGAACAGCGTTAACGCTCCTCGCTGGTGCAGTTGCACGCTCCGGGGGAGCCAAAAGAGTTCATCGTTTTTACCGAACCTGTTTTTCCGCGCTGGCTTAAGCCTGTCAGCCGGAAAAAATTTTGCCTGCGGCTGGCACATTAGTTGCAAAAGATGATTATAAGAATCTTTTGTTTCAATCTCAGACTCAAGGAATCGCCATGTTTGATATTCAGCAGTTTTCCCAGATCAACCCGCCGCACCGTTTGCTTATGGGGCCAGGCCCGATCAATGCCGATCCGCGCGTGCTGCGTGCCATGGCGAGCCAGCTTATTGGCCAGTATGACCCGGTGATGACGGGGTATATGAATGAGGTGATGGTGCTGTACCGCGAGCTCTTCCGCACGACAAACAAGTGGACGATGCTGGTGGACGGTACTTCCCGCGCCGGGATCGAGGCCATTTTGCTGTCGGCTATTCGCCCCGGCGATAAAGTGCTTGTGCCAGTGTTTGGCCGTTTTGGTCACCTGCTGTGTGAGATTGCCCGCCGCTGCCGCGCCGAAGTGCACACCATTGAAGTGCCGTGGGGCGAAGTATTCAGCCCGCAGCAAATCGAAGACGCCATCAAAGCGGTAAAACCTCGCCTGCTGCTGACCGTGCAGGGCGATACTTCCACCACGATGCTGCAGCCGCTGGCCGAGCTGGGTGAGATCTGCCGCCGCCACGGCGTGCTGTTCTACACCGATGCTACAGCATCGTTTGGCGGGAACGAACTGCTCACCGATGCCTGGGGACTGGATGCCGTTTCCGCCGGATTGCAGAAGTGCCTGGGCGGCCCGTCAGGCAGCTCACCGGTCACGCTCAGCCCGAAAATGGAAGAGGCCATTCGCCGCCGTAAATGCGTGGAAGAAGGCATTCGCACTGCCGCCCATCAGGACGGGGACGAAGAGATGATCTACTCCAACTATTTCGATCTGGGCATGATCATGGATTACTGGGGGCCGGAACGGCTGAATCACCACACCGAAGCGACGAGTATGCTGTTTGCTGCCCGCGAGTGTGCCCGCATTATCCTGGAAGAAGGTCTGGACGCCGGCATTGCCCGTCATGAGCTGCACGGCAGGGCGATGGTGGCGGGGATCCAGGGCATGGGGCTGGAAACCTTCGGCGACCTTAACCACAAGATGAACAACGTCCTCGGCGTGACTATCCCGGCGCAGGTTCACGGCGAAGAAGTGCGTAAACTCCTGCTGGAAGATTTCCATATCGAGATCGGCACCTCCTTCGGCCCGCTGCAGGGCAAAATCTGGCGCATCGGCACTATGGGCTATAACGCCCGCAAAGACTGCGTCCTGCAAACGCTCACCGCGCTGGAAGCGGTGCTTAACCGCCTCGGCTTTAAAAGCGTGCAGGGTGAAGCGATGCAGGCGGCGTGGAACGTTTATGCGCAAGGTGCCCGCTAATGGGCGCGCTGTTTATGGATGTGAATTATGCGGAGATTGCCGCCCAGCGCGTCATGGACAGGGCCGATCGGCTGGCCGCCATCAGCGAAAGCGCGGGCCAGCTGACTCGCGTTTACCTTTCGGTGCAACATCTGCGGGCGAATCAGCTGGTGGCCAGCTGGATGGAGCAACTCGGCATGACGACCTGGCAGGATGCGGTCGGCAATATTTGCGGGCGCTATGAAGGCAGGCAAGAAGGTGCGCAGGCGATTCTGCTGGGATCTCATCTTGATACGGTGCGCAATGCGGGGCGCTACGATGGGATGCTCGGCGTGCTGTGCGCCCTGGAAGTTGTCGCGTACCTGTATCAAAACAATATCCAGCTCGAACAGGCCATTGAAATTGTCGGCTTTGGCGATGAAGAGGGCACCCGCTTCGGGGTTACCCTGCTGGGGAGCCGGGGCATCACCGGCAGCTGGCCGGCGCATTGGCTGAGCTGCGAAGATGCCAGCGGCGTCAGCGTGGCGCAGGCCATGACGATTGCCGGTCTGGATCCCACGCGAATGGCCTGCGCGGAGCGGCCAAAAAGCGATTTCAGCGCTTACCTTGAACTGCACATCGAGCAGGGACCGGTACTGGAAGAACAGGGGCTTGCGCTGGGCGTGGTCACGGCCATTAACGGCGCCCGTCGCCTGAACTGCAGCTTTACCGGCCATGCTGGCCACGCCGGGACCGTGCCGATGGCGCTGCGCAAAGATGCGCTGGCCGCTGCCGCCGAGTGGATGACCTTTATTGAATCCGCCACGCGCTGCCACGGTCCCGACGAAGTTGCCACGGTGGGAACGTTAAGCTGCGCGCCAGGCGCGGTGAACGTCATCCCCGGCGATGTGCAGCTTACGCTGGACATTCGTAGCCCGCGTGACGAAAGCCTGGCAAGTTTGTTGGGCCAGCTTCTTGCCGAAGGGGAAGCCATTGCTGCCCGTCGCGGCATGCAGTTCACCGCAGAAGCCTACTACGCTATTCCGGCCACGCCGTGTGATGCGGCGTTGCAGGCAACGCTAACGCAGGCGGTGAGCGAAGTTCAGGGGCGGAGCCTGTCGTTGCCAAGCGGCGCAGGGCACGACGCCATTGCCATCGCCGAGCGTTGGCCGAGCGCCATGCTGTTTGTTCGCTGCGAGAAGGGCATCAGCCATCATCCGGCGGAATCCGTCACTGAACGCGATGTGGCTCTTGCCGTCCAGGCTTTCACTCGCGCCGTCACTCTATTGGCGGAACAATAAAAAAACCGGCCAGGATGGGCCGGTTTCTCCATGCTTTCATGCTCAAAGACTGAAAGGATCGGCATCCTGCCAGGCCGGGAATTTCTCCCGATACTCCCGCAGCGCAATCAGCGAAAGATCGGCATCAAGTCGTGCTGCCTGGTGAGGTTCAACGCTTGCCAGGATCTCGCCCTGCGGGCTGATGATCCGGCTGTCGCCCCGGTAATGGTGGCCGTTGCCGTCGGTGCCGACGCGGTTGCAGCCTGCCACGTAAGCCTGGTTCTCAATGGCGCGCGCCTGCAGCAGGCTTTGCCAGTGCAGCGAGCGCGGCGCTGGCCAGTTGGCGACGTACAGCGCCAGATCGTAATCGTTGCGGTTACGGGACCACACCGGGAAACGCAGGTCGTAGCAAACCAGCGGTAAAATACGCCAGCCTTTCCACTCAATAATCACCCGCTCTTCCCCGGCCTGATAATGATGATGCTCATCGGCCATACGGAACAGGTGGCGCTTATCGTAGAAGTGAACTTTGCCGTCCGGCTGCACCAGCAGGAAACGGTTTACCGGCCCGCGTTCGGTTTGCAGAGCGGCGCTGCCGGCGATCATCGCCTGGGTTTGCTGGGCTTTGAACTGCATCCAGTCAATCACTTCCTGTTCCGGCATTGACTGCACGGCGGCTTCCATCGCAAAGCCGGTGGTGAACATTTCCGGCAGAATAATCAGGTCACGCCCGCGCACGCCTTCCAGCAGCACATCAAAGTGACGCAGGTTAGCGGCACCGTCCATCCAGACGAGCGGTTGTTGCAGAACGGAAACTTTCAGACCAGACACCATCGGCAGCCTCTTAGCAGAATATTTCTTCCACTGTAGCACGAGAAAACGTGCTTTTGTTGGCAATAAAAAACCCCTCATAAGAGGGGTTAATGGTCAGGCGGCTTCAACCTTTCTGTGCTTTTCCGGCACCTTCACCGGCTGTGTTGCCAGCGCCTCCGGATCAAACTCATCCACGTTGATGCTGCGCAGACGGCTGGCTTCGGCTTTGGTCAGAATCGCCGCTTCATCGGCAGTGATCTTGCCTTCACCCAGCAGCTGCTTCGCCAGTTCATCCAGGCGAGTGAACGGCAGATTGCGCTTCAGCTCTTTGCATACGCGCTGGTGGATTGGCTCGGCGGCCATAATATCCAGCAGGGCGGCTTCCAGTAGGCCAGCAGGGTTATGCTCGCTTGGCGTCAGATACTGACCGCGGCCGATGCGTGAACGGGTTGCGGACGGCACCTGCAGGATTTTCGCCAGTTTGTGGTCCAGCGCGTCGGACGGCGCATCATAACGGCGGCCCAGCGGGAAGATAACCAGGCGCAGCGTACCGGCCACAAAGCGGTTCGGGAAGTTGCGCAGCAGGTCATCAATTGCCTGTTCGGCCTGGAACAGCGCATCCTGCACGCCCCAGTGAACCAGCGGCAGATCGGCTTCGTTACGGCCTTCATCTTCGTAGCGTTTCAGCACCGCCGTCGCCAGATAAAGCTGGCTCAGCACATCACCCAGGCGAGCAGAGATACGCTCCCGGCGCTTCAGGCTCCCGCCCAGCACGGCCATGGAGACATCCGACAGCAGCGCCAGGTTGGCGCTCAGGCGGTTGATGTACTGGTAGTAGCGTTTAGTGGCATCGCGGGTCGGCGTGCTGCTGCCGAGGCCGTTGGTCAGGCCCAGCCACAGGCTGCGCATTTTGTTGCTGCCCACGTGGCCGATGTGCTTGAACAGCAGCTTATCGAAGGCATTCACATCGTTATTCTGCGCCGCAGCCATCTCTTCCAGCACGTACGGATGGCAGCGAATTGCGCCCTGGCCGAAGATGATCATGCTGCGGGTCAAAATGTTGGCGCCTTCAACGGTGATGGCGATCGGTGCGCCCTGGTAAGCACGGGCCACGAAGTTAGTGTCACCGAGCATGATGCCTTTCCCGCCGACGATATCCATCGCATCAAGAATGGCGCGCTGGCCGCGGTGGGTACAGTGGTACTTAACAATCGCTGACAGCACGGCCGGTTTCTCACCGAGCACGATGCCGTAGGTAATTAAAGAGGCAGCAGCATCCATCACATAGGCGTTACCGGCGATGCGTGCCAGCGGCTCTTCAATCCCTTCCATTTTACCGATAGAGATTTTGAACTGACGGCGGATATGCGCATAAGCACCCGTTGCCATCGCCACGGATTTCAGGCCGCCGGTGGCGTTAGAGGGCAGGGTGATACCGCGGCCTACGGACAGGCACTCAACCAGCATACGCCAGCCCTGACCGGCCATTTTTGGGCCACCGATGATAAAGTCGATTGGCACAAAGATGTCGTTCCCACGGGTTGGGCCGTTCTGGAACGGTACGTTCAGCGGGAAGTGACGCTTGCCGATTTCCACGCCAGGGGTGTGGGTTGGGATCAGCGCACAGGTAATGCCGAGGTCTTCTTCGCCGCCGAGCAGGCGTTTCGGGTCAGACAGTTTAAACGCCAGGCCCAGCACGGTGGCGATAGGGGCGAGCGTGATATAGCGTTTGTTCCACGTCAGGCGCATACCAAGCACCTGTTCGCCCTGCCATTCACCCATGCAAACCACGCCGCTGTCCGGGATTGCGCCGGCATCGGAACCGGCTTCCGGGCTGGTCAGCGCGAAGCAAGGAATTTCCAGGCCGCGGGCCAGGCGTGGCAGGTAGTGATCTTTTTGCTCTTCGGTGCCGTAGTGCTGCAGCAGTTCGCCCGGGCCTAAGGAGTTAGGCACGCCGACGGTAATCGCCAGGATCCCGGAAACGCCGGACAGTTTTTGCAGGACGCGAGCCTGAGCGTAGGCAGAAAACTCAAGGCCACCGTACTCTTTCTTAATGATCATCGCGAAGAAGCGATGTTCTTTCAGGTAAGCCCACAGTTCTGGAGGCAGGTCAGCCAGCTCATGGGTGATCTGGAAGTCGTTCGCCATACGGCAGGCTTCTTCCACCGGGCCATCAAGAAAAGCCTGTTCTTCTGCGGTCAGCTTTGGCTGCGGGTAATTATGCAACTTTTGCCAGTCCGGCTTGCCGCGGAACAGATCGCCTTCCCACCAGGTCGTCCCGGCGTCGATGGCTTCTTTTTCGGTGCGGGACATCGGCGGCATCACTTTACGGAAGCCACGGAAAACCGGCGCGGAGATCAGCGATTTACGCAGCGGCGTGACCAGCAGCGGCACCAGAATCACCGCCAGCGGAACCAGCACCCAGAAAGACCAGATGCCAGCGAAACCCAGCGCGGCGGTCCACGCGAGCAGAATGACGCTGCTAAGCAGCAGATTTGCCTGGTGATAGAACAATACACCCAGCAGAACAACGGTAAGGACAATGCTTAAAATCAACATAAAGAAAGCTCCCTTGCTTGTAGGAGGTCTGACCACTTGTGATGTATTGGTTGTAGTGGATGTTGCTTTCTTTAGCAATGTGTTTACAAAATAATTACAACCTTGCTCACATTGTTGCCGCACTTCCGGGGAAAACCCCGGCTTAAGGCGCGGGGTTAAGCTTCTCGCTTTCGGCGCTATCCGGTACACTGCGGGATGTGAAATTCACTCAAACCTCAAGGACCTCCTCATGTACCAGGATCTTATTCGTAGTGAGCTCAATGAAGCGGCGGAAACGCTGACTAACTTCCTTAAGGATGAAGCCAACATTCATGCCATCCAGCGCGCAGCGGTGCTGCTGGCAGACAGTTTCAAAGCGGGCGGCAAAGTACTGTCCTGCGGGAACGGTGGCTCACACTGCGATGCTATGCACTTTGCGGAAGAGTTAACGGGCCGCTATCGTGAGAACCGCCCGGGCTACCCGGCAATCGCGATTTCTGACGTGAGCCATATCTCCTGCGTCAGCAACGATTTTGGCTACGACTATGTCTTCTCTCGCTACGTTGAAGCCGTTGGCCGCGAAGGCGACGTGCTGCTGGGGATCTCCACGTCCGGCAACTCCGGCAACGTCATCAAAGCGATTGAAGCTGCCCGCGCGAAAGGCATGAAAGTCATTACCCTGACCGGCAAAGACGGCGGCAAAATGGCCGGTACGGCTGACATCGAAATCCGCGTGCCGCACTTCGGCTATGCGGACCGCATTCAGGAAATTCACATCAAAGTGATCCACATCCTGATTCAGTTAATCGAAAAAGAAATGGTTAAAGCTTAGCCCGTAATGCCCCAGCTCCTCCCGGAGCAGGGGCATTCGTTGTGGGAGAGAAGAGATGTGCGAACTGCTCGGGATGAGTGCCAACGTACCGACGGATATCTGTTTTAGTTTTACCGGACTGGTGCAGCGCGGAGGCGGAACAGGCCCCCATAAAGACGGCTGGGGGATTACCTTCTACGAAGGGAAAGGCTGCCGCACGTTTAAAGATCCGCAGCCGAGCTTTAACTCGCCCATCGCTCGCCTCGTTCAGGATTACCCGATTAAATCCTGCTCGGTTATCGCGCACATTCGGCAGGCAAATCGCGGCAAGGTTGCGCTGGAAAACACCCATCCGTTCACCCGCGAACTGTGGGGCCGCAACTGGACCTATGCCCATAACGGGCAACTCAAGGGCTATCGCACGCTGGAGACGGGGACGTTCCGCCCGATTGGCGAAACGGACAGCGAGCAGGCGTTCTGCTGGCTGCTGCACAAACTCACGCAGCGTTATCCGCGCACGCCGGGCAATATGGAAGCGGTATTCCGCTACATTACTGAACTGGGTGCAGAGCTTAGAGAAAAGGGCGTGTTCAACATGCTGCTGTCGGACGGGCGCTACGTGATGGCGTTTTGCTCGACGAACCTGTTCTGGATCACCCGCAGAGCGCCGTTCGGCGTCGCTAAGCTGCTGGATCAGGACGTGGAAATTGATTTTCAGGAAGAGACCACACCGAACGATGTGGTCACGGTCATCGCGACTCAGCCGCTGACCGCCAACGAAACCTGGCACAAAATTGAGCCAGGCAAGTCGGCGTTATTTTGCCTCGGTGAGCTTATAGTTTGAAGCCAGCTGGGGCTGAACTGGCGTCATCACCGCAGGTTTGCTGATGACGTAGTTCCCGCTGACCACGGCCACGCCCGGTGGCTGATGGTTAGCCGCGAAGTAGTCATAGCCCGGTTTCAGCTCTTTCCAGAAGTTGATGTAGGTGGAGTACTTGTGGCGTTCCATATTGGCGTCGGTCATGCGGAACGGGAAGATACTGACCTGCACGCGCGGCTGGCCAAACACCAAAGCCCCGGTCACAAACTGGAAGATTTCGTCGATGCCGGAGTCGGTCATGGCATAGCAGCCAATCGACACGCAGGCGCCGTGAATCATCAGGTATTTCCCTTCATAGCCGTGAGCGCGGTCAAATTCGTTCGGGAAGCCGATATTAATGGCTTTATAGAAACGGCTGTCCGGTTTTAACTGACTGCGATCAACGCTATAAAACCCTTCCGGGCTTTTAAAATCGCCCTGGCGCTGTTTTGGTCCCAGGCCGCCGGAATAGTTACAGATGCGGTAACTGTTGAGGAGCTGATACTGCTCGCCCATCTTCACCCACAGCTCCAGGGTGCGCTCTTCTTTAAAGATTTGAATATAAACCGGGGAGCCCATTAGCTGCTGTCTGCTATCTTTGCCGACAGGGGCGGCGACACCGCCGCTATTAAGCAGGCTGGCGAAAGAGAAAAACGGCATAGAGAGCATCGCAATAATCAGTGCGATCTTACGCATACTGCTTGATTCCTTGATAAACCTGAAACTAACAGCCAGGACGGCTAAAGGGACCCGAAATCAGAAAATTCTGTACAGGATTGCGCCCACATTAGCATCGTGGCTAATTTTCGCAAGCGCCAGACGCGGGCGTTTACACATTTTATTGGAATCAATTGGAGTTTTTGCGGTGTGTCACTTTATGCCCGAGGTGATGCCACTCGCAGGGAAAGATTTGGTGGCCTGCGACAATTTCCTCATTTTGAAAATTAGCTGTATACTTATCCAGTGTTATTTTTCTGGTTGAGTGGATATGCGCAAAATCATTCATGTCGATATGGACTGCTTTTTTGCCGCCGTTGAGATGCGTGATAATCCGGCCCTGCGCGATATTCCTCTCGCTATTGGCGGCAGCGCCCAGCGGCGAGGCGTGATCAGCACGGCGAACTATCCCGCCAGAAAATACGGCGTGCGCAGCGCGATGTCGACCGCGATGGCGCTAAAACTCTGTCCGCATCTCACGCTATTGCCAGGCCGGTTCGACGCCTATAAAGAAGCCTCCAACCATATTCGTGAAATCTTCTCCCGCTATACCCCGCTGATCGAACCTTTGTCGCTGGATGAAGCTTATCTGGACGTTACGGACAGCGAACACTGCCAGGGCTCGGCCACGTTGATTGCACGCGAAATTCGCCAGGCCATTGCCGACGAACTGAACCTGACCGCCTCAGCTGGCATTGCGCCGATAAAGTTTCTGGCAAAGATTGCCTCCGATCTCAATAAACCCAACGGCCAGTATGTCATTACGCCCGAACAGGTACCGGACTTTTTAGCGACGCTGCCGCTCGGGAAAATTCCCGGCGTGGGTAAAGTCACGGCGGCAAAGCTGGAAACGCTCGGTCTGCGAACCTGCGCTGACGTGCAAAATGCTGACCTGGCCATGTTGTTAAAACGCTTTGGGAAATTTGGCCGGGTGCTGTGGGAGCGCAGCCAGGGCATTGATGAGCGTGAGATCAGTAACGATCGTCAGAGAAAGTCTGTGGGGGTTGAGCGGACGCTCGCGGAAGACATTCATGAATGGCCAGAATGCGAAGAGATTATTGAACGCCTGTACCCGGAGCTTGAGCGACGGCTGGCCAAAGAGCGGGCTGACCTGCGTATCGCCCGGCAAGGTATCAAGCTGAAGTTTAATGACTTTCAGCTGACGACCCAGGAGCACGTCTGGCCGAAGCTGAACAAAGAAGACCTGATCGCCACTGCCCGTAAAACATGGGAAGAGCGGCGGGGAGGGCGTGGCGTCCGACTGGTGGGGCTGCATGTGACTTTGCTCGACCCGCAACTGGAGAGGCAACTGCTGTTGGGGTTGTGAATAAGACCCTCATCCCGGCCTTCTCCCTGTAAGGGAGAAGGGGAAAAGACACGTTATCGCTGGAAGTAAGGCTGGCAAGAATAATCCCCTCTCCCTTCCAGGGAGAGGGTTAGGGTGAGGGTAAAACTTATTTCGCCGGAATCGCCTTCAGCTATTCAGGTTTTAAACGCAACCCTCATCCCGGCCTTCTCCCTGTAAGGGAGAAGGGGAAAAACACGTTTTCGCTGGAAGTAAGGCAGATAAAGAAGGTCTCCTCTCTATTTGAGAGAAAGCGTCAGGGAGAAAGAGGTGCGTATGAAAGTAAGGCAGATAAAGAAAATCCCCTCTCCCTTACAGGGAGAGGGTTAGGGTGAGGGTAAAACTTACTTCGCCGGAATCGCCTTCAGCAGCTCGGTCAGCAGCGTCCAGTACTGGCCAACGCTCTCAATATGCACCTGCTCGTCCGGGGAATGTGGGCCGGTA
The DNA here is from genome assembly GCF_011752815.1 of Enterobacter sp. Cy-643. Taxonomy (GTDB): domain Bacteria; phylum Pseudomonadota; class Gammaproteobacteria; order Enterobacterales; family Enterobacteriaceae; genus Cedecea. Next base: position 13,843 of record NZ_VWWV01000011.1, on the reverse strand, counting down.
ATGGTTGGCCCGATGGAAACCATGTCCATCTCCGGGTACGGTTTTTTGAACAGACCGCATTCCAGGCCCGCGTGGATAACCATGATGTTTGGCGTCTGGTTGAACAGCTTCTGGTAAGTCTCGCGCACCAGAGCCATTACCGGAGACTTAGCGTCCGGCTGCCAGCCAGGATAACTGCCTTTCGCCACGGTTTTTGCCCCAGCCAGTTCGCCGAGGGACTCCAGCACGCTAACCACGTAGTCTTTACCGGAATCAATCAGGGAACGAATCAGGCAGATAATTTCTGCGCTGTCATCGCTCATGGTCACGACGCCCGCGTTCAGGGAAGTCTCAACCACGCCTTTCACCTCGTCCGAATTACGGATCACACCATTTGGCGTCGCGTTCAGCAGATGCAGGAAGGTATCGCGAGTTTTAGCGGTCAGCGCCTGTTTGTCAGACGTTGTGGCTTCTACCAGCACGGTAATGTTCTTCTCGACCGCAGACAGTTCATTTTTCAGCACGGCCAGGTAGTCGTTAGCCGCAGACTTCAGCTCGGCCGCTTTCGCCGCAGGCACGGCCAGCGTAGCAAAGGCTTCGCGCGGAATCGCGTTACGCAGGGTACCGCCGTTCAGGTCGAGCAGGCGTGCGTCCAGTTCCGCAGCATGAGCCAGCAGGAAGCGGGCCAGCAGCTTGTTGGCGTTCCCCAGGCCCAGATGAATATCTGCGCCGGAGTGGCCGCCTTTCAGCCCTTTAATGGTCAGCTTGAAGGTGTCAAAACCGGCCGGAACGGCTTCACGCTGCAGCGGCAGCGTAGTGATAAAGTCGATGCCGCCCGCGCAGCCCATGTAGATCTCACCTTCCGTTTCGGAGTCAGTGTTGATCAGGATATCTGCCTGCATCCAGCCCGCCTGCAGGCCAAACGCGCCGTCCATCCCGGCTTCTTCGGTCATAGTCAGCAGCACTTCCAGCGGGCCGTGCGCCACGCTGTCGTCAGCCAGCACCGCCAGCGCGGATGCCATACCGATACCGTTGTCTGCACCCAGAGTGGTGCCGCGCGCTTTTACCCACTCGCCGTCGATGTACGGCTGGATAGGATCTTTAGTGAAGTCGTGAACGGTGTCGTTGTTTTTCTGCGGCACCATGTCGAGGTGCGCCTGCAGCGCCACAGGTTTGCGGTTTTCCATGCCCGGCGTAGCAGGCTTGCGAATCAGGATATTCCCCACCTGGTCACGTTCGACGTGCAGGCCTTTTTCTTTTGCCCAGGACAGGATGTGTTCCGCCAGCGCTTCTTCATGGTAGGACGGATGCGGAATAGAACAGATTTTGGCAAAAATATCCCACAGCGGCTGTGGTGATAATTGAGACAATTCAGACACGTTGAGTCTCCCTGGAGTCGTTTTTTTGGCTGACCGGTTATGTTTTTGGCCGGGTTCAGATACACCACAAGCACGGCTTGCGCGATGTCCTGAGAATACCACTTTCTTTTGTTGCGTGAAGGCTGAATACGAGCAAAATCCGCTGCCAGTGGCCTGCGGCACTGGTTTTTAGTGCGCCAGATCTCTATAATCTCGCGCAACCAAAACTCCTTCGAATACTTTTTAAGCCGTTATTTACAGGCCGGGACACTTCACATGAGCGAAAAATACGTCGTCACCTGGGACATGTTGCAGATTCACGCCCGCAAACTGGCTCAGCGTCTGCTGCCAGCCGAACAGTGGAAAGGCATTATTGCCGTTAGCCGTGGTGGCCTGGTGCCGGGCGCGCTGCTGGCTCGTGAACTGGGTATTCGCCATGTTGATACCGTTTGTATCTCCAGCTACGACCACGACAACCAGCGTGAGCTGACCGTGCTGAAGCGTGCGGAAGGCGACGGCGAAGGCTTCATCGTCATCGATGACCTAGTCGACACCGGCGGTACCGCGGTGGCGATTCGCGAAATGTATCCAAAAGCTCACTTCGTCACTATCTTCGCCAAACCAGCAGGCCAGCCGCTGGTGGATGATTACGTGATTGATATTCCGCAGGACACCTGGATTGAGCAGCCGTGGGATATGGGCGTGGTGTTTGTGCCGCCGTTGGCTGGCCGTTAATCCCTCCATGATTTGAGCTTTGTCATTTATTTGGCGCCCGGCATAGCCGGGCGTTTGTGTTATTTGGACCGTATCAGGCTACAATAGCGACGTTTCTCGTATTCATGGAGGCAGTGAAACGATGTCGCAGGCCAACCTCAGCGAAACCCTCTTTAAGCCCAGATTCAAACACCCGGAAACGTCCACGCTTGTCCGTCGCGCGCGGCATATCGCCACGCCCGCGATTCAGTCTGCGCTGGACGGCAAAAACGTGCCCCACTGGTACCGCATGATCAACCGCCTGATGTGGATCTGGCGCGGGGTCGATCCGCGTGAAATCCTCGAAGTCCAGGCCCGGATTGCCTGCACCGAGGCTGAACGTACCAACGACGACCTGTTTGATACCGTGATGGGCTATCGCGGGGGCAACTGGATCTACGAATGGTCGAAGCAGGCGATGCTCTGGCAGCAGCGTGCTGGCCAGGAAACGGACGAAGAGAAAATCGGCAAATGCTGGCTGCAGGCGGCTAACCTCTACAGCATTGCGGCGTACCCGCACCTGAAAGGGGACGCGCTGGCGGAGCAGGCCCAGGTGCTGGCTAATCGGGCTTACGAAGAGGCGGCTCCCCGGTTATCCGGTGGGCTGCGCGAGCTTGAATTCCCGATGACCGGTGGCGGCACCATCAGCGGCTTCCTGCACATGCCTAAAGGGGCAGAAGGGCCATTCCCGACCGTGCTGATGTGCGGCGGCCTCGATGCCTTACAGAGCGATTATTACAGCCTGTTTGAGAAATATTTTGCTCCGCAGGGCATCGCGATGCTGACCATCGACATGCCGTCGGTGGGCTTCTCTTCAAAGTGGAAGCTAACCCAGGATTCCAGCATTCTGCATCAGCACGTGCTCAAAGCGTTACCCAACATTCCGTGGGTTGACCATACCCGCGTCGCGGCATTTGGCTTCCGCTTTGGCGCCAACGTTGCCGTGCGTCTGGCCTACCTGGAAGCGCCGCGCCTGAAAGCCGTCGCCTGCCTGGGGCCGGTGGTTCACGCCCTGCTGAGCGACCCACAGCGCCAGGCCAGCGTGCCGGAAATGTACATTGACGTGCTGGCGAGCCGGCTGGGCATGACCAGCATCTCCGACAGCGCGCTGAGCGTGGAGCTGAACCGCTACTCCCTGAAAACGCAGGGGCTGCTTGGCCGCCGCTGCCCAACGCCGATGCTGTCCGGCTTTTGGGAGAACGATCCGTTCAGCCCGGAAGAAGAATCCCGTTTAATCACTTCGTCATCTGCCGACGGCAAATTACTCCAGATCCCGTTTAAGCCGGTGTATCAAAATTTTGACAAAGCGCTGCAGGAAATTACCGGCTGGGTGAAACAAAGATTACGTTAAATATTTGCTAAATTACGGCGGTTTGCTAAAACAGTTGCTTCACAACAGGAGATCGTAATGACGTTACCGAGTGGACACCCGAAAAGTAGACTGATCAGAAAGTTCGCCTCGCTTGGCCCGTATATCCGGGAAGAGCAGTGTGAAGACAACCGTTTCTTCTTCGATTGCCTGGCGGTGTGCGTTAACGTAAAGCCCGCGCCGGAGAAACGCGAATTTTGGGGATGGTGGATGGTGCTGGAAGCCCAGGAAAAGCAGTTTACCTACACCTGGCAGTTCGGCCTGTTTGATAAAGACGGCAAATGGACGGCGATCCCGGCAAAAGATAAAGAAGTGGATGAAAAACTGGAGCAGACGCTGCGCGGATTCCACGGACGCCTGAAAGATTTACTCGCCACCCTTGAGCTTGGGCTGGTGCCTGCCGAGAACTTTGCGGAAAAGTCGCTTAAACTCTCCGCCTGAAAATAAAAAATCCCCGTCAACCTGACGGGGATTTTTTTATCCGCAGTATCGCGAATTAGAACTGGTACACCATACCTACCGCAACAACGTCGTCGTTGTTCAGCTTCAGTTTGTTGTTGTCGCTCAGCTGGTTGATTTTGTAATCAACAAACGCAGACATGTTTTTGTTGAAGTAATAGGTGGCGGCCACGTCGATGTATTTCACCAGATCCGCATCACCAATGCCTTCGATGTCTTTTGCTTTAGACTGCACGTAGCCCAGGGATGGACGCAGACCGAAGTCGAACTGGTACTGAGCAATGGCTTCGAACGCCTGGTTTTTGTTAGCAAAACCAGAGACGCTGCTGCTGGTGCCCGCCAGGGAACCCGGGACGCTGATTGGGTTCATGTTACGGGTTTCAGCGTAGATAGTTGCCAGGTACACGTTGTTTTTGTCGTACTTGATGCCGGTGGTCCAGGCTTCAGCTTTATCGCCTTTACCGTAAACGGAGGCTTTCTGCGCGTTGGTACGGTTAGAGTTGGCGTATGCTGCGCCAACGCTCAGGCCGGTGTCAGCGATGTCGTAAGACAGGCTGGTACCGAAGCCGTCGCCGTTCTGGCGAGAAGTGTCGGAACGGGTGTTTGCGCTGTCAGCCCCGTTTTTGCCCTGGTATTGCAGAGCCAGCTTCAGGCCGTCAACCAGGCCGAAGAAGTTGTTGTTGCGGTAAGTTGCCACGCCGGTCGCACGGCCGGTCATGAAGGTGTCGGTTCTGACGAAAGCATCATCGCCGAACTCTGGCATCATATCGGTGTAAGAGGCGATGTTGTACAGCACGCCGTAGTTACGACCGTAATCGAATGAGCCGTAGTCACCGGCTTTCAGGCCCGCGAACGCCAGACGAGTTTTGGTGCCGGTAGAGTCGTTCTCTGCTTTGTTACCCGCAATCTGGTATTCCCACTGGCCGTAACCGGTCAGCTGGCTGTTAATCTGAGTTTCACCTTTAAAGCCCAGGCGAGCGTAAGTCTGGTCGCCATCGGAACCGGTGTTGTCACTGAAGTAGTGTTCAGCTTTAACGCGGCCATAGATGTCAACCTTGTTGCCGTTTTTGTTATAAACTTCGGCTGCCTGAGAAGCAGAAGCAGCCACGATACCCATTACCACTAATGCCAGTGTGCTCTTTTTCATTTGTTATCCCAAGAATGATGAACGCTTGCAAAATTGATCCAGGAGTCGGGCTCCTGCTAAAAACAGGAAGGGTTTTATCGTTCTCAGATTAAAGATTTATGACAATTTAGGAGAAAGATTAAATAAACGTAATAAAGTTTATATGTCATAAAAATGTAAAATATATCCGCTATCCTCAGCGATCCTTTCTGGCTTATTAGCCCTTTTCCCACGCCGCCTGTTGGCAAGCCGCGCGACTCCTGTTACAACGTCATCTGGCTTTTTAATTTCCCCTTATTTGTAGAAACGGCAGAGAATCATGAGTGACAGCCAGACGCTGGTCGTAAAACTAGGCACCAGCGTATTAACCGGTGGCTCCCGCCGCCTGAACCGCGCCCATATTGTTGAACTGGTTCGCCAGTGTGCCCAGCTGCACGCGGCGGGGCATCGTATTGTGATTGTGACTTCCGGGGCGATTGCCGCCGGGCGTGAACATCTCGGCTACCCCGAACTCCCCGCCACCATCGCGTCCAAGCAGCTGCTGGCCGCGGTAGGGCAAAGTCGCCTGATTCAGCTTTGGGAACAGCTGTTCTCTATTTACGGCATTCACGTCGGGCAGATGCTGCTGACCCGCGCCGATATGGAAGACCGCGAGCGTTTCCTTAATGCCCGCGACACGCTCAGAGCGCTGTTAGATAACAACATCGTGCCGGTCATTAATGAAAACGACGCAGTGGCGACGGCTGAGATCAAAGTCGGCGACAACGACAACCTTTCCGCGCTAGCCGCGATTCTGGCCGGGGCCGATAAACTGCTGCTGCTCACCGACCAGCAGGGTCTTTATACCGCGGACCCGCGTAACAACCCGGCAGCGGAACTGATTAAAGAAGTGCACGGCATTGACGATGCGCTGCGCGCCATTGCGGGCGACAGCGTTTCCGGCCTCGGCACGGGCGGCATGGGCACCAAGCTCCAGGCGGCCGACGTCGCCTGCCGCGCGGGTATTGACGTCATCATCGCCGCAGGCAGCAAGCCCGGCGTTATCGGCGACGTCATGGCCGGCAATCCTGTAGGGACGCGCTTCCACGCGCAGCAGTCGCCGCTGGAGAACCGCAAACGCTGGATCTTTGGCGCTCCGCCTGCCGGCGAAATCACCGTGGATGACGGCGCACTGTCCGCTATTCTGGAGCGCGGCAGCTCGCTACTGCCTAAAGGCATCAAAAGCGTGAGCGGCAACTTCTCCCGTGGGGAGGTGATCCGCATTCGCAGCCTGGAAGGGCGCGACATCGCCCACGGCGTTTGCCGCTACAACAGCGACGCGCTGCGCCGCATTGCCGGGCACCACTCCCAGCAAATAGACGATATCCTCGGCTATGAATACGGCCCGGTGGCCGTGCATCGCGACGACATGATTGTTAATTAAGGAGCAGATCAATGCTTGAACAAATGGGCAAAGCGGCAAAAGAGGCCTCTTACCAGCTGGCACTGCTCTCCGGCCGCGAAAAGAACCGCGTGCTGGAAAAAATTGCCGACTATCTGGAAGCTCGCTCGGAACAAATCCTGACCGCCAACCAGCAGGATGTGGACGAGGCGCGTAAAAACGGCCTCAGCGAAGCCATGCTCGACCGCCTGCAGCTCACCCCGGCTCGCCTGAAAGGCATCGCTGAAGATGTGCGCCAGGTATGCAGTCTCGCTGACCCGGTAGGGCAGGTGATCGACGGCGGGCTGCTGGACAGCGGGCTGCGCATTGAGCGCCGCCGCGTACCGCTCGGCGTGGTGGGCGTAATCTATGAAGCTCGCCCGAACGTGACCGTGGACGTCGCCTCTCTGTGCCTGAAAACCGGCAACGCGGCAATTCTACGCGGCGGGAAAGAAACCTGGCGCACCAACAACGCCACGGTGGCGGTGATCCAGCAGGCGCTGGAAGAGTGCGGCCTGCCGAAAGCGGCGGTTCAGGCGATTGAAAACCCGGACCGCGCGCTGGTCACCGAAATGCTGCGCCTCGATCGCTACATCGACATGCTGATCCCGCGCGGTGGTGCGGGCCTGCATAAACTTTGCCGTGAACAGTCGACGATCCCAGTGATCACCGGCGGCATCGGCGTGTGCCACATCGTAGTGGACGACACCGCCGAGATTGAACCGGCGCTGAAAATTATCGTGAACGCCAAAACCCAGCGCCCGAGCACCTGCAACACGGTGGAAACGCTGCTGGTGCACCAGGCGATTGCCGACCGCTTCTTACCTGCCCTGAGCAAGCAAATGGCCGAGTCAGGCGTGACGCTGCATGCTGACGAGAAGTCCCTGCCCGTGCTGCAAACCGGCCCGGCGGCGGTGGAAGCGGTGAAAGAGGCGGATTACAACGACGAATGGCTGTCGCTGCACCTGAATGTGAAAGTAGTGGCGGATCTCGATGCTGCCATCGCCCATATTCGCGAGCACGGCACCCAGCATTCGGACGCTATCCTGACCCGCACGCTGCGCAACGCGAACCGCTTTATTAACGAAGTGGATTCCTCGGCGGTGTACGTCAACGCCTCAACCCGCTTCACCGACGGCGGCCAGTTTGGCCTCGGTGCGGAGGTGGCGGTCAGCACCCAGAAGCTGCACGCCCGCGGCCCGATGGGGCTTGAAGCCTTAACCACCTACAAATGGATCGGCTTCGGCGACGACACTATTCGTGCGTAATTGAAGAGAGGGTGATGCAAAAACCAGCAGTCAGTTTGATAAGTGGTTGACGCATCACCCAATCTTCCCTAACCTTTTACACCGCAGCCACGCTCGTGGCGCGTCCGGAAAGCCGATATAGCTCAGTTGGTAGAGCAGCGCATTCGTAATGCGAAGGTCGTAGGTTCGACTCCTATTATCGGCACCATTTCAAGCTCTTCCCAGGTCTACCGAAATCAACTAAAAGCTCGTATACTGCGGTTTATAGCCCGTATCTTATCTCCTGTTATCAACTGTACTCAACCGAAATCAAGTTACAGTTGGGGGCATAAATGGGGGCATTCTGTGTTCGGTCCAGGGAGATGCCCCCAATGAAGCTAAATGCGCGACAGGTAGATGCAGCTAAACCCAGAGAGAAAGCCTATAAGCTGGCAGATGGTGCTGGTTTGTATCTTGAAGTTGTTCCCTCTGGTTCTCGATACTGGCGAATGAAATATCGCTTCAATGGAAAAGAGAAGCGTATGGCTTTTGGTGTTTATCCGGCAGTGTCCCTTGCACAAGCGAGGGCACTACGTGATGAAGCCAAGAAAAAACTGGCCGAAGGTATCGATCCATCGTTTGCCAAGAAAGAAGAAAAGCTGGTTCGCGATGTGCAACTCAATAATACGTTCCAGTCTGTGGCGCTTGAGTGGCACGGTACGAAGGTGAGCAGATGGTCAGAAGGGTATGCTTCTGACATTCTTGAGGCCTTTAATAAAGATATTTTCCCATATATCGGTCAGCAGCCGGTGAATGAAATCAAACCGCTGGTTCTGCTGAATGTACTGCGTCGAATGGAAAGCCGTGGTGCGACAGAGAAGGCTAAGAAGGTTCGCCAGCGCTGCAGCGAAGTTTTTCGTTACGCCATCGTTACCGGTCGCGCGGAATACAATCCTGCAGCGGATCTAACCAGCGCGATGTCAGGGCATGAATCGAAGCATTATCCCTTCCTTACTGTTGAGGAGTTACCAGACTTCTTTAAAGCTCTCACAGGCTATACAGGCAGCCCTCTGGTTGTTCTTGCCGCACGTTTGCTGATACTTACGGGAGTTCGTACAGGCGAGCTCCGAGGTGCTTTCTGGAGTGAATTTGATCTTGAAAAAGCGGTGTGGGAAATACCTGCCGACCGAATGAAGATGAAACGGCCTCACCTTGTCCCCCTCTCTACCCAGGCACTGGAAATTGTACAGCAAATCAAAGTGATGTCAGGGCAATATCCACTGGTGTTTCCTGGGAGGAATGATCCCCGCAAAACGATGAGCGAAGCGAGTATAAATCAGGTGTTCAAACGGATTGGATATACAGGGAAGGTAACGGGGCATGGTTTCCGCCACACGATGAGTACGATCTTGCATGAGGAAGGGTTCAATACGGCATGGATTGAAACCCAGCTTGCGCATGTTGATAAGAACGCGATTCGTGGGACGTATAACCATGCATTGTATCTGGAAGGGCGGAGGGAGATGATGCAGTGGTATGCGGATTATATCGGAAAAAAAGGACAATCTAAGTTCTCCGTCGCCTCATAAGTTCCCAATAAAATGTTTGAGTTAAGCTCCTCCAAAATGGAGGGGCTCAATGCTGGTATTTTTTTACGCTTTCTTCAGAAAAGTTATATTTGCATACCATAGAGTATGAAGGTCTGCTTAGTGCCAAAAGAGAGTCTTTAATTTAACGAAGAAACGAATGTTATATTTTGTCCTGGTTCACGCGGGATTAAAGCTCTTTATGACTTTCCTTTCGTTCACTGTAACAGTCTGCAAGGTAGCCGGTTTCGACCTTGAGCAGCGGCGTGATTTTAAAAAACTCTTCGGGCACATTGGCGATACGATCATACTAGGACGAAGGTCTTATTCACCCATTCTCATCGAATTCCTGCCAGGCCATAGCCACTGGGGACTGGTTGAGCATCGTGTACATCGCATCCAACGCCTAAGAATACGCATCTGGTTCACGGCGTTGAAGGACTGAGAACAGCCGCAGACCAGCATTTCCGCATGAGTTTTTCCTTGGGAAGGGCGAACGGCCCCTTTGCTTAAAGGGACCCAACCAATTTGTGCTTTCATCGCAGCACTCATTGCCCATGCAGGTCTGGGGAACTCCACACCATTCCGTAACATCATCGGATCAGCCCGCGCAACTCGGTGACTGTAGGATGGGTATCCGGAGCATCATCCGGAAGAGGCAAACCTGATGGGTTAAATAGAGTTCAAAGCCGCAGACCCGATTGTTAAATGCACCAAAGGTACTATTACCGCTAAGACCCTGACCTATGACTTCGAACGTCTGAGAGAAGGTGAGAAGCTGCTGAAACATTAAGAGTTTAGTGATGCGATAATCGAAATATGTAATCCAGATTCTGTATTTTTGAGAACGAGAGCCTATTGATTCCCGTTTTTATTATTAGGATTTGAATGATTGTCAAAACTATATTGTTTGCTTTAGGGATGGTTAAATGTTAATTGATAGGGTATGATTAAGAATAACAATGGGATTTTTAGAATGGTAATGAAATATAACGATGGCAAAAAGCATTTATATTAAACCAATTACAATTAAAAGTGCTAATATTTTTGTTGCTAATCATCATCGGCATCATAGACCAACGTCACGAAATACTGGTAGGTGGGCTCTGGCTGCATATGATAGAGTTTCTGACGAAAATGTTGGCGTGGCTATAGTAGGTAACCCGGTATCCGCAACATATATGGATGGTGTGACTTTAGAAATTACTAGATTATGTGTTTTACCCTCAGCCCCCATGGGCACTTGTTCATTCCTGCTCAGTCGTTGTTGCTCAATTTGGAGAATGATGGGAGGGCGAAAAATTATTACATATACTCTCTCTACTGAATCAGGAGCATCTCTTAAAGGCGCTGGCTGGGAATTGTCAGGAATAGTCAACCCTCATAAGCGTTGGACTAATAAGATTAAAACAGATGGGATTCAGCGAGAACAACTTGAGATTTACACATTAAAAAAATACCGATGGGAACGAGATTTAGCAGGAGCCAATTTATGAAAGTTATAGCTGCATTTAGCTCAGATAGTCGCCCTCAGTATAAAGCGGATATTTATAAAGTTATGTGTTTGTCTGAAGGGGACGTTATTCACTTTCGATATAAAAAGAAGCATGTTCAAGATTTATTAGTCAACAAGCAAATTTGGCAAATGCTTGAAGATAGGAAAGTTGTAATATTTCTTTCACAAGGCAATGATGCAAATGACCCCAAGGGTGTGGATGAGCTAACTCATGTGTCCACCAGGGAAGCAAATATTCTCTCATGTGATTGGATTCCAGAAACTGAGTTGTATCATATTAGAATGAAACTTGGAAGATTTATTAATGCGCAAATAAAAGGCCATACAATTAGAAATAAGTTTTTTCAAGAAGTAGATATAGAAGAAAAACAAGAAAAAAACAACTGGAAAAGTCGTGTGGAAGAACTTCGTTCTTCTTTCAGTGATGTTATATTTTTTAACATTAAGGGTATCTTTGATTCTAAGGGGAATAGTGTTAGTTCGACGTACAATACACAAAGCTATTCCCGGGTATATGATTTATATCATGGCGAGAGATATACAATTGCAATGCACCTTGCGAATTTTGGTGATGTTGATAGAAAATTATCTATCGATTACAACTATGATGATATTGTAATTTCCTATCAAAACCCTATAGACTCATCAGTAGAATTTGATGATATTTTCATTCCTTTGAATGTTAAAATTTCTTCAGTATTCAAGCATTCAAATTTTATAACTTTCAAGCCTGTTACGGGTTATGATTTAACTTCTGAAAAAAATACAGCTAATGATATTTTCAAAGTCTCTCAGGAATTCTTGTTGAAAATAAACTTCCGTAGTGCGAGTGTATTTGGCTTGTTAAGTTTAATTGCTTTTGCCGCAGCAATGGTATCAAGCGCAAAAGAAGGTTTTGACATATTTCCATTGTTTAAATATCTTGTGGCTGGCGTGTTTGTATTTATTTCAACAAGTGGTTTATTTTACTTTTTTAACAAAAAATAAAATAAATTAGGGGCAATTCCTGATACGATCTCTCTCAGCGAAAGGTCATCTGAAGCCGCTGACAGAGTCATGCTAGGTCACAGGGAAGGATATCTGATAGGATTCTAAAAACTCCTACATAGTCACCTTAGTAGAACGTCATTCTCGTTTTGTTATGCTGCTCAATATCAGGGACAACAAAACTATAACGGTTATATCTGCACTCATCAAACAAGCCCGGGAATTACCTTCTGAACTTTATAAAATGTTAACATGGGACCGGGGCGTGGAAATGACGAGCTACACCCGGTTTACTGTAGCCATAGATATTTAGGTTTATTTCTGCGATCCTCAACACCCGTTGGTAGTGCTGCTCTAATTAAAATACGAACAAATTACTCAGGTAGTATTTTCCAAAAGGAACTGAATTATCAGTTCACAGCCAGCAAAGACTGAACAGCGGTGCCAGGCAACTCAACGAGAGGCCAAGAAAAACGCTAGACGATCAATCACCCGCAGAGTGTTTTAACCAATGTGTTGCATTCATCTATTGAACTCACAGCTAGAAGCGGACATCTTGATGCTACGACACACTAGGCTAGATATATAAAAGTGTATAGTCCGCTTGGGTGAGGTGCTTACATAAAGCAGATTATTTTATAGGTGTCCCATAATTATGTAACGGCTGAGTAGAGGCCAGATAAAGGGGGGTTCCATCAACATTGGTAAAAATGAACACATAACCATCCTTATGCTTATAGACTGAAGGATCATGGTGAAAAGGTAGTATGGCGTTCATTCCCTGATAATTAGGAAGATTACGTATCCTTGCTCTGGCTTCTTCCCATTGCATCATGACAGTCTTGTCAGACTCATAATAGCTTAATGGTGAAGCGTCCAATTCAAGTATGGAACAATAATCTTTATCTGCAACTTTATATATCAGCATTTATTACCCTATTGTTAGATGATTCCACGGAACTAATCGGAGTATAGCGAGACTTTTCGTTCATGCCAGCAGCGGGCTTTGCTAACATCGGAACATATTAATCTGTGGGGACAGGTCAGCTAGATTTAACCGAACATACCGGACAGAAATCCTGTTCATAACCCTGAATGAAGTGCGGGAAATCATGTGGCGCTGACTGACGGAATATAACAGTGAGCGGCCTCATGAATCCCTGAAAAACCTGATGCCGGAAGAGTACCGGTTGATGGCTGAAAAACCGGTACTTTAGAAAAATGCTTGAAGCTAAAATGGGTGCGCTTACACTTACAGCGAACGCTTGGAAGCGAAGGCTTATTCTTTTCTAATAAGTTCCTTAACAAAATCGTCAAAATTAGCAGATGAGCGATTTTTGAAGTTATAACTCATGTAGTGACACCCTTTGCAATATTATTGTTGCTAGTACTCTAACCAATCTGATGGACATCAATACGCTTGTGAATATGTTGGTGATTCACGTAATACCGGTGCAAATTACGCATCTTGTTAGACCGATAATGAAAACCACGCTCCCCCCACATAAGCCATACCAATACCTTACCGGATTGCATCAAGTAGCGATCAAGTAGATCACGACATAGATAACTGACTGAGCCACTGACGTCCGAACCATACTCGCCAACTTTGCGGTAGAGTGACGCCACACCTGCCGCATCATGCAAATCCCATTTATTTGCGCGGTACCTGAGATTCAAAGCCTCACAAAGTTGCTTTGAGGGTAGGCTCGCCCCGCTGCTTTGGTTCTCTGTACTATGGTAGCTCTCCCAATTGTAGTTCTGTACTGTGATCTCTACCCCAACACCACTGCCTGACCATCTGTCAGCGGAAACCATATTTTCATAGCCATCTTCTTGCTCGCCAGTGAGTGGTAGCCCAGGTATTGATGGGAATGACATCTCACCTGCATAGGTGTAGTAGTTATCAGGAACATCAGGAATGGCGCTGTTGCCAGTGTAAGCATCCCGGCAAACCGGACCATTCACATTTAGAGATCTTCCGGCATACTGATTATGTCCCCGGAGGAGATCGCCATGCGCAAAGCCCGATTCACCGAACACCAGATCATCGCCGTTCTGAAG